>NZ_JBIAJD010000002.1:765307-1015130 GCF_042871765.1 Micromonospora sp. NPDC005553
GCGGCGTGGGCTTGGGCGGCGTGGGCTTGGGCGGCGTGGGCTTGGGCGGCGTGGGCTTGGGCGGCGTGGGCTTGGGCGGCGTGGGCTTGGGCGGCGTGGGCTTGGGCGGCGACTTTGGGATTGGTCCCGGGATTGGCTTGGTGTGGGCGGGTGATCGCGGCGGCGACGGCGGGTGCCCAACGGGTCAGCTGCTCGGTCGTGGTGGCCGGGTCGGGCAGGCCGTCGAGTAGCACGGTCCGGGCCGCCGGCACGATCTCCACGGCGATCAGGTCGCCCCGCTCCCGACGCCGCCACAGCTCGGCCCGCCACGCTTCGACAAGGGCGGCCTCCGGGATGTCGGCCACGGCTTCGGGGGTGTCGGCGGGGGCGGTGCAGTCGAGTAGCAGGGCGTGCGCCCCGACCTGTCGGATCCGCATCCGCTCATCCTCGCCGATGCCGTGCCGATCCGGTGTTCACGGTGACGGTGCCGGGTGTCACCAACGCCACTACTTACAAGTAACCTACGGTGCCGTAACCTGATCAGGTGACCACCTCCGCCCCGCTTCGCCTGAAGCCGGTCGACATCGGTAAGCCCCGGATGCGCGGCTGGCTGCACACGTACGCCTTCTTCGTCGCCCTGGTCTGCGGCATCGTGCTCTGCTCGATCGCCGCCACCCGGCCGGGGTGGGCACCCCTGGTGAGCTGCCTCATCTACAGCCTGACGGTCTGCGGGCTCTTCGGCACGAGCGCGCTGTACCACCGCCGGGTGTGGTCGGAGCGTGGCTACCAGGTGATGCGCCGGATGGACCACTCGATGATCTTCGTGTTCATCGCCGGCACGTACACACCGCTCTGCGCGATGCTGCTCGCGCCCCGGCCAGCCACCGTGATGCTGGCCCTGGTCTGGGGTGGCGCGCTGGCCGGCGTTGCGGTCAAAGTGGTCTGGCCGCACGCGCCACGCTGGGTGTCCGCGCCGCTCTACCTGGCGCTGGGCTGGGTGGCGGTGGCAATGCTCCCGGAGATCCTGCACGGGGGCGGCGTCGCGGCGCTGGTGCTGCTGATCGTCGGCGGCGCGATCTACAGCGTCGGCGCAGTCTTCTACGCGTTGCGCCGGCCCAACCCGTGGCCGACCGTCTTCGGCCACCACGAGTTCTTCCACGCCTGCACCCTGCTGGCGGCGCTCTGCCACCACATCGCGATCTACTTCGCGCTGTTCGCCTGACCCAACCGCCAGGACCCCGAGCGCGGCTGGTCCCTCCAACCCCGCACCGCCTCGTCGATCATGGAGTTGTGGTGGGTTACAAAGCGGCCCGCACAGCACCAAACCAGGCACCACAACCCCATGATCGACGAGGCCGGGCTGTGCCCGTGCCGCGATCTTGCACTTACTGTCCTGACTTAAGGAGCATTCCGCACTTTTCGGCGACCGAAAGTGCAAGATCGGCGCGCGCACCCGAGAGCCCTGTCTGGATCGAGCACGATCTTCGGCCGATCGCCGCTTGAGGGATCGGGTCCGCACCTCAGGGGTAGCGGGGTGCTGGCGGTCCCCGGGGCACACACGCGAGCCGAGGCGCGCACACGAACCGAGGCGCGCACACGAACCGAGGCGCGCACACGAACCGAGGCGCGCACACGAACCGAGGCGCGCACACGAGCCGGGGCGCGCAGACGCGAGCCGGGGCGCGCAGACGCGAGCCGGGGCGCGCAGACGCGAGCCGGGGCCCCGCGACGCTGCGGGACCCCGGAGTGTGTGGGCGAGGATCAGACCGGTCGGCCCGGCCGACGCACCTCGCGGTACTCCTGCACGACCTGGTCGTCCTGAACCGGCACGACCCGGTCGGCGACCACGCGCTCCTCGCGAACCGGCGCGGCCACTACCGGGCGGCGGCGGCTGTTCCAGAAGTAGAGGGTGGCGAGCAGGCCGGCGACGCCGGCGAGCATCAGCACCCAGCCGACAACGGCCAGGTCCAGCCAACCCAGGTCGGCTTCCACTGCGAACGCGAAGATCGCGCCCAACGCGATCAAGAAGATGCTGCCACCAATGCCCATGTCTCGCTCCTCGGCTCTAACCTGGCGTACGTCGCGCCGCGGCCGTCGGTAGGGGTGCGGCATCCATCGACTTACCCAGGCACGGAGATCGCCAATCGGGCAAGCTGGGGGCATGACGGACGCCGACCCCGACACACGGACACTGGTGTTGCTGCGGCATGCGAAGGCCGAGCAGGGTAACGACGCGGCGGACGACGCGGAGCGGCCATTGAGCGCACGCGGGAACGCCGACGCGGCTGCGGCTGGGGCCTGGTTGGCGCACCAGGGGCTGCTGCCCGACGTGGTGATCTGCTCGACGGCCCGACGCACCCGCCAGACCTGGCACGGGGTGGCGATGGGGATGACCGGTTCGCCGCCGGAGGGTGGCCCGACCGGTCCTCGCCCGACCGTCCGTTATGAGCCGGGTGCGTACGACGCGCACCCCGAGGAGTTGTTGTCGCTGGTGCGCACTGTGGACCCGGCGGCCCGCTCAGCCTTACTCATTGCCCACAATCCGGGCATCTCGCTGCTCTCCGCGCTCCTCGACCCCGAGGGAGTTAACGACGAGGGTCTGCGCACCGCCGAGCTGGCGGTGCACCGCTGCTCGCTGGGCTGGGGGGAGTGGAGCAGGGCGGGAGCGCCGCTCACGGCTCGGCACACCGCACGCGACTGAGCCACCCGCCGATCCGGCGGGTGGCTCAGGGGTACGCGTCGTGCGGGGATCAGGACGGCGGCGCGGTTGGTGGCGGCGGGTCCGGCGGTGGCGGCATCATCGCCGTCGGATGAGACAGCCGGTTCTCCTCCACGATGAGGGTTCGAGCCCGCTTGCGCCGGTCCTGCCAGAACCAGACAGTGGTCAGCAGTACGGCCAGCCCGGCCAGGATGAACACCCAGCCGACCGCGCGTACGTCGATCCACCAGACGTTGGCTCTCAGCGCGAAGGTCAGGATCGCGCCGATCGCGATGAGAAAAATGCCGCTTCCTACACCCATGTGCGCTGCACTCCCCCGTGCGGTGGCTCTGGGCGTTCCCTTTCGAGGTCACGCGACGGTTACCCGCCACGGCAGCGGCATACCCGACCGGGCGCGGTCAATACGTGCCCACCGTCGGGTCGAAACGGCGGCGGCCGACGGGGCGTCATGCCCCGCCGGCCGTCGGTGCCGAGTGGTGCGACCCGGCACAGGACCTAGAAGGCCTCCTCCGGGAGGTCCATGATGTCGAGGTCGGCACCCTCGATGATCCGCCGGTCGGCGCCGATGCGGGGCAGCACTTCACGGGCGAAGAAACGGGCAGCTGCCACCTTGCCGGTGTAGAACGCCTTGTCGCTGGCGGAGACCTCGCCGGTCAGCGCCTTGAGCGCCACCTCGGCCTGCCGCTGCAGCAGCCAGCCGACCACCAGGTCACCGATCGCCAGCAGGAAGCGCCGGCTGCTCAGCCCGACCTTGTAGAGGGCGCGGGTCTCGCCGCCCTGCGCCTCGCCCAGCCAGCCGGTCATCACACCGAGGATGTTCTGCACCTCGCCGAGCGCCTTGCCGAGCGCCTGCCGCTCCTCCTTGAGCTGGCCGTTGCCCGCCTCGGTGGAGATGAACTCCTGGATCTCGCCGGCGACCGCCATGAGGGCCTTGCCGTTGTCCCGAACGATCTTGCGGAAGATCAGGTCCAGGCTCTGGATGGCGGTGGTGCCCTCGTACAGGGTGTCGATCTTGGCGTCCCGGACGTACTGCTCCAGCGGGTAGTCCTGGAGGAACCCGGAGCCGCCGAAGGTCTGCAGGGACTCGTGCCCGAGCATCTCGTACGCCCGCTCCGAACCGACGCCCTTGACCAGCGGCAGCAGCAGGTCGTTCACCCGCTTGGCCAGCTTGGTGGCCTTCTCGTCGCCGGCCGCCTCAGCGATGGCGACCTTGTCCTGCCAGGTGGCGGTGTAGAGAACCAGGGCACGCAGGCCCTCGGCGTACGACTTCTGCAGCAGCAGCGAGCGGCGCACGTCCGGGTGGTGGGTGATGGTGACCCGCGGCGCGGTCTTGTCCGCCTGCTGGACCAGGTCGGCGCCCTGCACCCGGTTCTTCGCGTACTCCAGGGCGTTGAGGTAGCCGGTGGAGAGGGTGGCGATGGCCTTGGTGCCGACCAGCATCCGCGCGTACTCGATGATCATGAACATCTGGCGGATGCCGTCGTGCTTGTCGCCCAGCAGCCAGCCCTTGGCCGGTACGCCGTGCTCGCCGAAGGTCAGCTCGCAGGTGTTGGAGACCTTCAGGCCCATCTTGTGCTCGACGTTGGTGGTGTAGACGCCGTTGCGCTCGCCCAGCTCGCCGGTGGTCTCGTCGAAGTGGAACTTCGGCACGACGAAGAGCGAAAGGCCCTTGGTGCCGGGGCCACCGACGCCTTCCACACCCACCGGGCGGGCCAGCACGTAGTGCACGATGTTGTCGCTGAGGTCGTGCTCACCCGAGGTGATGAAGCGCTTCACGCCCTCGATGTGCCAGGAGCCGTCCGGCTGCTGGATGGCACGGGCACGGCCGGCGCCGACATCCGAGCCGGCGTCCGGCTCGGTGAGCACCATGGTGGAGCCCCACTGCTTGTCGATGAAGAGCTTGGCCCACCGCTTCTGCTGCTCGTTGCCCTCGACCTCCAGCACGTGCGCGAAGGACGGGCCGGAGGCGTACATCCAGATCGGGGCGTTCGAGCCGAGCACCAACTCGGCGAGGGCCCACCAGAGGGCGCGGGGGGCGTTGGTGCCGCCCAGGTGCGGCGGCAGGTCCAGGCGCCAGAACTCGGAGTCCATGAATGCCTGGTAGGACTTCTTGAACGACTCCGGGAGCGGCGCAGTGTGCGTGGCCGGGTCGAACACCGGCGGGTTGCGGTCGCTGTCCGTGTAGCTGGCGGCCAGGTCCTCGCGAGCGAGGCGATCAAGCTCGGAGAGGAAACTGCGGGCGGTGTCGGCGTCGAGTTCGGAGTACGGTTCCTGGCCGAACGCCTGGTCCGCCCCGAAGACCTCGAACAGGTTGAACTCAAGGTCCCGCAGGTTGCTCTTGTAGTGGGTCATGCTCGCTGGCCCCGCTTCCGGACAGGTGTTACCGATCAGTAACCCCGACTGTATTACTCACGGGTAGGCAGCGACAAGCGGATCACCCAAGTGACGGCCATTACACACCTGCGGGCGCGGTCGGCCGGGTCAGCTCTCGGCGGCGCCAACCTCCCAGCTCGGGACGGCGACGGCAGCGCCGGCACGGGCACCCACGTACTCCATCAGAACCAGCGCGATGTCGTCGTCGAGCCGACCGTGCACCCACTCGACCAGGGCGGTCTCCAGCGATGCCAGCCCGTCGGCGACCGTGCCATGGCCGAGCAGTCGCCAGGCCCGGTCGGCGGTCGGGAAGAACTCGCCGTCCCGCCGTGCCTCGCCGAGACCGTCGGTGAACAGCAGCAGCCGGTCCCCGGGTTCCAGGCGTTCGACCCGGGGGCGGACCACCGGCATGAACCCGAGTGGAGGCGCCGGGGCCGGCGGTTCCAGCGGGATCACCGCACCTCGACGTAGCAGCAGCGGTGGCGGATGGCCGCAGTTGACGATCGTGAGGGTGCCGCCACGCTCCTCGACCAGTGCCGCCGTGACGAAGTCCTCGTCGCCGACGTTGCGGGCGACCGCGCGGTCCAGGTCGGCGACGACGGCCCGCAGGTCGGCCCGCTCGTACGCCACATGCCGGTAGGAACCGAGGACGATGCTGGCCAGCCGGACCGCGTCCAGGCCCTTGCCCCGCACGTCACCGATGATCATGCGGACGCCGTAGGGCGTGTCGATCGCCTCGTACAGGTCGCCGCCGATCTCGGCCGTCGCTGTGGAGGAGATGTAGCGTCCCGCGACCGAGAGCGTGCCGACCTGCGGCCCGAGCGGGCGCAACACAGCCTGCTGGGCCACCGAGGCGAGCTTGGTCAGCTCCACGATCCGCTCGGCCTGCCGCTGGCGAACCCAGGCCACCGCCACTGCCATTCCGGTGACGAGAGCGACCGCGACAACGTTGACCGAGGTGGCCAACGAAACGTTCGGCGCGACCAGCGCGAAGCCGGCGCCGATCAGTGTCGCCGCGACGCCCACCCCCAGGACCACCAGCCAGGACGCCAGGGCGGCGGCGACAACCGGCGCGGCCGCCAGGAGCGCGACGTAGTGCACCTTACGGCCGTCCGCCGCCTCCACCGCCGAGACGATCGCGAGCAGAACGAGGGCCGCGCCGAGGCCGGCGCGGGATCCGGGGCTCAGCGGGCGACGGCCCGACTGGAGGAGTCGCGTGGGTACGAGAGACAGTTTGCCTGATCCACGTGAACCGGTGAATGAACCTGACCCGTCGTCTGAGGAGGTTCTGTCCGGCCGGCCCAGTCGGCCGACCGAATCGGCGTCGCCGCTCCCGCTCAGCCGAGGACCTCGTAGCGGACGGTGAGCGCGCCCACGTCGACCGAGGCGATGCTGGCGAAGGCGGCCCGGGAGAGGTCCAGGCAGCGGCCGTCGATGAACGGGCCACGGTCGTTGATCCGCACCGTCACCGACTTGCCGTTGGCCGGGTTGGTCACCCGGACCTTGGTGTTGAACGGCAGCGTCTTGTGCGCGGCGGTCAGCGCGTCGGGGTTGAACGACTCGCCGTTGGCGGTGAGCTGCCCGTCGGAGTAGAACGAGGCGCCGCACGAACCGCTCTCCAGCACCTTCGCCGCGGCCGTGGTCTTCTTGACGGTCGGCTTCGGCTTCGGCTTCGGCGACGTGGTGCGTTCCCTGCCCCGGGAGGCGGCCTGCTGCGACCGGGTCGCCGACGGGCTGGCGGTCACGCTGGGCGAGGCGCTGACGCTCGGGGTGGCGGCCGGGGAGCTGGGGGTGAGGCTGCTCGCGGCGGTGGTCGGGGTGAGGTCGAGAGCCGCCTGCCCGGACTGGTCGGGGCCGGAGACCAACTGCACGGCACCTACCGTGCCGCCGACGGCGAGGGCGACGCCGACCGCCGCGGTGGCCACGATGCCCGCCGGGGAGGAGAAGATGCGGGTACGAGAGTGCTTGCCTGCCACCGGCCCGGTCCTTTCGTCGTCTGAACAAACCGGATCGGACCGTAACGAGAGAAGCACTTCCGAAGTCAACGTGATCATGGTGGTATGCCCGTATTTGCACAGGTACGTGTAGCCGATCATCCGACCCGGGGTGGGCCGGGTGGCCCGGGTGCCGTCGCGCCCGCCGCCCGTGCCGCAGGATGAGCGGATGCCCGCCGATCTGACCGAACGCCTGGCCGCCCTGTTCCGATGGATCGACCCCGGCCCGGGCACCAGTCACCTGGTCAGCGACATCTCCGGTTGGTGGCGGGACCCGGCGGTGCTGGCCGAGTTGGGGCCGGCCCTGGTGGCTCCGTACCGCGCCGCCCGGCCGACGGTGGTGCTCGCGCCGGCCGTCACCGGGCTGCTGCTCGGGCCGTTGGCCGCCACCGCCCTCGGGGTCGGCTTCGTGGCCGCACACAAGCCCGGCGACGGACGCCTGCCGGCCGGGCCACTCACCTGGGCACAGAGCCCACCGGACTACCGGGGCCGACGGGTGGACCTCGCCGTACGGGACCGGCACCTCGGCCCCGACGACCGGGTGCTGGTGGTGGACGACTGGGTGCGTACCGGCGCCCAGCTGCACGCCCTCTACGACATCTGCGCAGCCCGGGGCGCCGAGGTGCTGGGCACCGCAGTGGTGGCCGTGGACTGCCCGCCCGGGGTCGCGGCCGACCTACGGATCACCGGCCTGATCGACGCCGCGAATCTGCCGGCTTGACCTCAAGCGAGGTTGAAGAACGACGATCGGTGGATGAGCGAGGGAACGCTGGACGAGGCATACGAACGACTGCACCGCACCGGCCCGGAGTTCGAGGGCTGGCTGTCCAACCACGGGCCGATGGCCGTCGAGGCGCTGGTCCGGCACGGGCACCAGCAACGGGTGCACCGCTGGCTCGACGACTACCTCGGCCGACTCGACGAGCTGCCCCGAGGGCTGCACCCGATCGACGACTGGCGGGACGCGCTCGGCGACCCGAAGCGCGCCGGTGACTGGCTGGCCTACTTCGACCGGCAACTGCGCGAGCACCCGTGGCGCGACGTGCTCGGCACCTGGTGGCCCCGGCTGCTGCCAGGCATCGCCGCCGGCGCCACCCACGGTGTGATCCGGGTCGGGCACGCCGTACGCGCGCTCGAAGCGGACGAGGAGAACCCACGGCGGCTCACCGAGTTGGGCCAGGCCCTCGGCTACTGGGCGGCACGCTGGCAGCCGATCCCCGGCACCGACCGGCTGTTCACCGACGATCCCGACGAGCCGGGTACCGACGACATCGACGTGGCGGGCGCGCTGGCCGGGCTGCCCCGGATCGAGGACCAGACCGGAGGGGTCCGGGACCGGCTGGGCCGGCTGCCGGCCGTACCCCGGTGGGAGCCTGCGCTCGCTGCGCTGCGCCCCGCGCGGAGCCCGGCCGAAGCGCAGCGGGGGCTCACCGCGCTGGTGCACCGGGCCGGCCTGGACTACCTGCGTTTCGGGCACACCAACCCGGTCATGCTGGTACACGCGGTCACCGCGCCGACCGCCGTGCTGCGTACCCTGCCGGCACTTGACTCGGCTCTGTGGGCGCCGAGCTTCGCTGCGGCCTGGGCCGCGACGGCGGCCATGACCTCCGTGTACGCCCCGGCCACCGGCATCGCGCCACCGACCGTCACCCCCGCGACGCCGTCGGAGGTCTTCGCCCGCGCGGCCCGCCACGGCGACGAGCACGTGGTCAAGCTCGCCGACGCGATCCTCGACGCGTACGCGACCAGTGCCGACGAGCGGCTCCTCACCGCACCCGGCTACGCCGGCCAACTGATCTGAGCGGGGCGACGGGTATTGCGGCGGCGACCGGGGTCGCCCTGGCCTAGCCTCGGCAGGATGTGGCCTCGGATCGGTGAACTGCGCGCCCTCGCCCTCGGCACCCCCGGCGAGTTGCGGTCGACCCTCAACACCCTGGTGCTGGCCGGTGTGAAGACCGCGACGGCCGGCCGACTCGCCGAGTACGCGGAAGAAGGCGAGGAGTTGGAGCACGTCGGCGAACGCCTGGCCCTGGTCGACGACGACAACGCGCTGGCCGGCGTCGTGGAGATCACCGGAGTCGAGGTGGTCCGCTTCGCCGACGTTCCTTGGGACTTCGCCCACGCCGAGGGCGAGGGTGACCGCTCGATCGAGGAGTGGCGGGCCGGGCACTCGACCTACTGGGCGCGGCTCGGTACGCCGGTCGACGGCGACACCCCGATCGTCTGCCTGCGCTTCCGCCTGGTTTCCGGCGGCGAGGGCGGTGTGGCCAGCGGCGACCTCGGTACCTGACGCGGCGCTCCCAACCGGATCGGTGCTGGCTGCCCACCGGGCCGACGTGTCGGCCTGGCGGGCTCAGGCGCGTAGTTGTGGCAGCAGCCGCGTCGCCACGTCCACCAGGACGGCCTCGTCACCGGCGTACCAACTGCTGGCGCGTGGCCAGTGCGTCACCACGTCGGTGAAGCCCAGCTCGGCGGCGCGGCCGACCTGGTCGGCGAAGAACTGTGCGCTGCTGAGCGAGAAGACCGGCGCGGCATCCAACGAGAGGTAGCGGTCCAGGCTGGCCGGGTCACGGCCGGCCTCGTCCAGGGTCCGGTCCATCCGCGCCGACAGCGCCGACACACTGGCCCACCAACCCGCCAGGTCGTTGTCGTCACCGGTGCCGGTGGTCACCCACCCCTGCCCGAAGCGGGCCACCAACCGCATCGACCGTGGCCCGTTGGCGGCCACCACGAACGGCACCCGAGGCTGCTGCACGCAGCCGGGGTTGTTGCGGGCATCCACAGCGGCGAACCAGTCCCCACGCCAGGTGGTGCCGTCCTCCCGCAGGATCAGGTCCAACAACTCGGTGAACTCGGCGAACCGGTCGACCCGCTGACGAGGCGGCAACGTCTCACCACCGAGCACCGCCGAGTCGAAGCCGATGCCACCCGCTCCCAGACCGAGCAGCAGGCGGCCGGCGGAGACGTCGTCCACAGTGGTGATCTGCCTGGCGAACGCGGCCGGGTGCCGGAAGTTCGGCGACGCCACGAGGGTGCCCAGTCGAATCCGCGAGGTCACCGTGGCAGCGGCGGTCAGCGTGGCCATCGAGTCGAACCACGGGCCGTCGACCAGGTCACGCCAACCCAGGTGGTCGTACGTCCAGGCGTGGTCGAAGCCCCACTCGTCGACCTGCCGCCAGCGACGCTGCGACTCCGCCCACCGCTGGTCCGGAAGGATCACGATGCCAATCCGCATGATCGCCACCCTAGTCGGGCCGACCACCCGCGCCCTAGCATCACGCTCATGCAGGGGATCGGGGCAGCCGTACGAACGGCGAGCCTTTCTGACGTGCCGGCGCTCGTCGAGTTACGCATGGCGAACGCCGAAGCGCACCTGGCGCTCGACCCTGACACCTACCGCCTGCCGCAGCGCGAGGCGGTCATCGAGCACTTCACCGCCGTCCTCAGCGACGCGACCGCCCGGAACGCGGTTCTTGTCGCGGAACAGGGCGGGCAGGTGGTCGGGATGGTCGAGGTGCTGCGCCTGCCCGAACCGCCCGCACACCAGATCCTTCGCCCGGAGCCTTCGGCGCAGATCCACACTGTGGTGCTCGACGAGGCCCGGGGCCGTGGGGTCGGCTCCGCGCTGCTCGACGCGGCAGGCCGGTGGGCGGTCGAGCACGGGCTCTCCTACCTGTCGGCGGGTATCCACCACCGGAACGCGAGCGCGGTGCGCTTCTACCGCCGCCACGGCTACGAACCGTCCGGCACCTCGTGGGGCAGGCGGGCAGTCGGTTAGGGCCGGCGTCCGGGGCACCATCGTCGCCCGACTTTGGCATCGGTCTGCGGATCGAAGCGGCGATCGCCGACCGGCAGTACTAGATCCACCATCGCGGCCAGCCCGTACCCTCCGGTGGTGCCCGCCGAAGCAACTGCCGCCCGCGTACCCCCGGCTCGCCGGTTCCGCATGATCCGCACGGTGGCGTTGCTGGCCGGGGTGGTCGTTCCCTCCCTCATCCTTCGGGAGTTGGTCGAGTCCCGGTTCGGCCGCGGGCCGCTCGCCGACCTCAGCGCGGTCGCGGTGCCGATGGCGGCGACCGCGTGGCTCGCGCCGTACGCCTCCTATCGGCGACGCGACGCCCTGCTCTGGCTGGTCGGCCCGGGCATCTACGTCTTTACCGTGATCGCCTGGCGGGTGGCCCTCGCGCCCTACCGGGACTGGAGCCCCCGCCCGGAGGAGAAGGCCCGGATGCGCTGGTCACGCGACCCGGAACACGCCGGGGAGTGGCACCTGACCGAGCCGACGAGTGGCGCAGGTCACACTTCTTCCCGGTAGGGACATCCCGTTCGGCTCCGACCCCTCGGGGAGCGGCACCCAGGCGGGGCGTCGCCCGAGGAGAGGACCAGAACGCGATGACGAAGGTGACCGCGCAACTGTCGGTGTCGGTGGACGGCTTCTACGCCGGGCCGCAGTTCGACGGGAACGGCAACTGGATGGACTCGGAGGAGAGCGCGAAATTCTTCCGGGTGACCCGGTGGGCGACCGAGGCGGCGGCCTGGCGCGAACGGCAGGGCTTCGCCGGCGGGGAGCAGGACACCAACTCCGAGGTGATCGCCGAGTCGTTCGGCGCGGCCGGCGCGTACGTGATGGGGCGCCGGATGGCCGACGGGGGTGAGATCCCCTGGGGTGAGGAGCCGCCGTTTCGCGCGCCGGTCTTCGTCGTCACGCACCGCCCTCGCGAGCGGCTGCTGCGGGGAGGCGGCACCAGCT
Organism: Micromonospora sp. NPDC005553; assembly: GCF_042871765.1. Taxonomy (NCBI): domain Bacteria; kingdom Bacillati; phylum Actinomycetota; class Actinomycetes; order Micromonosporales; family Micromonosporaceae; genus Micromonospora; species Micromonospora sp. NPDC005553. Next base: position 777,123 of record NZ_JBIAJD010000002.1, read on the forward strand.
TCACCTACGTCACCGATGGCGTGGTCAGCGCCGTCGAGCAGGCGCGCGCCGTGGCCGGTGGCAAGGATGTCGCGGTGGCCGGGGGCGGCGGCCTGGTGCGGCAGGTGCTCAAGGCCGGCCTGCTCGACGAGTTGGAGCTGCACGTCGTACCTGTCGTGCTCGGCACCGGCCTGCGCCTCTTCGACGCGGACCTCGACCTGGGCGACCGGGAAGGGGTCGAGCTGACGCCGACCCGCGTCCTTGCCACCCCACAGGTGACCCACATCCGGTACGCGGTGCGCGGTCGCGCCCCGCTCGTGCTCGACGACCGGGGCAGCGGAGGCGGCCCGACGGTGACCGCGAACTGAACCACGGCCTCTCGAAGGAAGGAGGAGAAACCATGCCGCAACTGTTGCGGGTGCAGTGCTTCAACGTCTCGCGCGACGGGTTCGGGACCGGAGAGGGGCAGAGCCTGGAAAGGCCCTTCGGTCACGCGGACCCCACCCCGCTGTTCTCCTGGCGTTCCGCCACCGCCAGCTTCGTGTATCGCACCGAGCCGGGCGGCAGCCGTGGCCTGGACGACTACCTGACCCGCGACGCCGAGTGCAACATCGGCGCGGAGATCATGGGTCGCAACAAGTTCGGCCCCCAGCGTGGCCCCTGGGAGAACCTTGACTGGCAGGGTTGGTGGGGGGACAACCCACCGTTCCACACGCCGGTCTTCGTGCTCACCCACCACGTACGCCCGTCGTTCAGCCTGTCCGACACCACGTTCCACTTCCGCGATGTCAGCCCGGCCGAGGCACTGGCCGAGGCGAAGCAGGCGGCCGACGGTCGGGACGTACGCCTCGGTGGTGGGGTCGCCACCATCCGCGAGTTCCTCGAGGCCGATCTGGTCGACACGATGCACATCGCCGTCGCACCCGTCGACCTCGACCGGGGCGAGCGGTTGTGGGACAGCCCTGACGAACTGCTCGACCGCTTCCACCTCGAGTCGGTGCCCAGCCCCAGCGGAGTCACCCACCTCCTGTTCTGGAGACGATGACCGCGCCATTTTCGGCAGTGTCGTCTACAGCCGCGCCAGCACCAGCAGGCGGTTGCCGTCGGGGTCGGTGACCCGCGCGGACCGCTCACCCCAGGGCTGGTCGACCGGCTCCTCGGTGACCGTCGCCCCACCCGTGCGCAGCGCGCCCACTGCCGCGTCGCAGTCGTCGGCGTAGACGCACAGCTCCCAGCGGTGTGAGTCGGCCGGTCCGCCAGCCTCCGGGTTGGCGGCCAGGCCGAGCTCGCTGCTGCCCAGTCGGAGGGCGACGAACTCCGGGGCGCCCTCGTCCGGGAACCGGTAGGTCAGCTCGAAGCCGACCACGTCCCGGTAGAACGCGATCAGTCGTGGCAGGTCAGGTGTCGTCACGATCGGAAACGCTTCGGTGAACACGGACCACCTCCGAGCCGGACCCTAGCCGGTGCCGGGTCCAGCAGGAACTACCACTGTCGATCCCAGCAGAAGTCACCAACTCGCTCAAACTCTTGCGCAGAATGATTTGCGATGCAAACCTATTGGCAGTGCAGCATCTGCGCAGCAGCCAGGAGGCCACCGTGTCGGACCGATCGAGCACCGCGCCGAACAGCGGCAACACACCCAGCGAGCTGCTGGCGTCGGTGACCGCCCTTCAGCGACGCACCCGGGCCGCCCGCAACGCCTACTGGCTGCCGCTGCTGCTGTTCGGTCTCCTGACGGCGATGGCAGCACCCCTATACGTCGAATCGGTCGAACCGTCCGCCCTACGCGTCGGGGAGGACAACCCCGCACTGACCGGCCTCGGTGGGGAATTCCTCGAACGCTCGGCAGCCCTCGGCTGGTACTGGCTGGCGGCGCTCATCGGCGGCTACCTGCTCAGCCTCTGGTGGTATCGGTGGCATGGTGTGCGGGTGGGCGTCCAGACACCGGCTCGGCCGTACGTCATCGCCGGCATCGTGGGCACCCTCGTCGGGCTCGTGCTGCCGATCGTGCTGCGGTACCTGTTGCTCAACATGACGACGGTGATCTCGAACGGGACCAGCTGGCTGACCGTACCGCTGCTGGGCATCTCCAACCGCGGCATGATCCCGCACCTGGTCATCGCGGTGGGGCTACTGGTCCTGGCTCGGCTGGAACGCAGCCGTGGCCTGACGGTCGTGGCGACGGCCTACACCGCGGCGGTCGTCCTCGTGAACATCTACTTCCAGGCCGCCAACTTCCAGCCGGGGGACCTGAACCGCTACAGCTTCCTGCTGGCTGCCCTGCTGCCCGCGCCGATCCTGCTGGCCGGCGGTGGCGTCGCCCTCCTCAACTCGATCAAGAGGTCCGCGTGAGCAGTGCTGACGAGGCCGCCGGCACCGGCAACGGCGGGCATCCGACGAACGGGCTCAGCGACACCGTCCACCAACGCAACCGGCTCGGCATCCTCACCATCGCGGCGGAGGCCGAGCGGGTGGAGGTCGCCTACCTGCGCGACGCCCTCGAACTCACCGCCGGCAACCTCTCCCGCCACCTCGCCGTGCTGGAGGAGGCCGACCTGATCCAGATCGAACGGGGCTACCACGGACGGCGACCCAAGACCTGGATCAGGATCACCGACCAGGGGCAGGCCGCGCTGGCGGCCGAGATCAGCGCACTGCGGGAACTCCTGCGACGCCATCAGGAGTTCCGGGCCTCCAGCTGAGCGCAGTGGCTGGAGTGCCACAGGAGCCAGGTCCGCTCACGGCGCCGCGCGGCGGAGGCCGGCGAGGACGAGGGTGATGACGCCGTCCGCGTCGGTTCGGTAGGTCGGGTGGTCGTAGGCCGCACAGATGCCGTGGAGGGTCATCATGACGGCGCCGGCTCCCACGTCGTCGCGGATGGTTCCGGTCCTGACGGCGGCGGCCAGGAGGTCGTCGATGACCTGGCCCAGGGCTTGGGCACCCTCTGCCAGCGTGCCCGATTGGGTGGCCATGAGCGTGGCGAGTGTGCGGGCGAGGCCCTCGTGGCGGTGCAGGTGGTCCACGAAGCCGCGCAGGAAGGATTCCAGCGCCTCGTCGGCGGGGAGGGTGGCCTGCAGCTCGCGGGCGCGGTCGCACATCGCGGTGAGTTCTTCGCGGTAGACCGCCTCGGCCAGGGCTTCCCGGGTGGGGAAGTGGCGGTAGAGCGTGCCGGTGCCCACGCCAGCGAGTTTGGCGAAGTCGTCGAAGCGCAGGTTGAAGCAGCCGCTGGCGAAGAGCTCGCGGGCCTTCGCGATCAGGGCGTCCCGGTTGCGGCGGGCGTCGGCGCGCAGTGGCTTGGCATCGGTCACGTAGGGCTCCATGTTGACAAGTGGAGACTGTCTCCATATTTTTAGAACCGGAGACAGTCTCCGATTATAGGGTACGAGGTGCCGCGTGAAGATCTTGATGTTCGGCCGGGGCGTCATCGGCGCGACGTACGGGTGGGCCCTGGAACGGGCCGGGCACCACGTCGAGTTCTACGTCCGGCCGGGGCGGGCAGCAGCGTACGGCGATGCGATTGATCTCGACCTGCTCGACGCCCGGCGACGGCCGTGGGGGAAGCGCGTCGCCGAGAGGTGGCCAGTGCGCTACCGCGAGTCGCTGGAGCCGGACCATGACTTCGATCTGATCGTGCTGAGCGTGCAGCACTACGGCTTCGCCGAGGCCGCGGCCTTCCTGGGACCGCGCGTGGGCAGAGCCACTGTGCTCGTCTTCAACAACCTCTGGGTCGAGCCGATGACCGCGACCGAACACCTTCCCGCTGATCAGGTGGCCTGGGGCTTTCCCGGGGCTGGCGGCGGCTTCGGCGACGACGGTGTACTGCGTGGGGCTCTGCTGCCCGTGGTCTTCTTCGGCACTATCGACCGGCCGCCGACCGAGCGCGAGCGGGCCGTGCGCCAGGTGTTTCGCGAGGCGGGGTTCAGGCTCCAGGAGAGCTCCGACTTCCGTGGCTGGCTGTCGATCCACTTCGTTCAGAACGCGGGCCTGCACACCCAGAGTCTGAAACAGGGCTCGTTGTCCAAGCTGACGCCCGGCAACGCACGTGAAGCGATCCTCGCCACCCGCGAACTCCTGCGGCTCGTCGAGGCTCGCGGCGTTGATCTGCGGCGGCACCGCAGCGAGCTACTTCCTTTCACCGCGCCCGTCTGGCTGGCAGCACCGGTGATGGCCTGGCTGTTCAGGCACTTCCCGCCGATGCGCCTGGTGATGGAGGCCCACGCCAACCCCGAGGAGCTGCGCTCGGTCTGCCGCGACACCCTGGCGGAGGCGCGCAGGCTGGGCGTGGAGGTGCCCCGACTGGAGGCGGCCGAGCCCTACTTCGCTGCCGAGAGAACGGCCTAGGCATCCACGCGCTGGTGCTGAAACGACTCAGGCGTGCGCGTACGCAGCCGCCGAAATGAGTCGCGTACGGACCGGCACACCTGTTGGATCTCGACATGGAGCATGAGCTTGTTCGTCCCCGAAAGGCACGCCCCGGGGACCACCTCGCGGTCCTCTCACCGTCCTTCGCCGCAGCCGGCGCCTATCCGGTGATCCACGAGCAGGCCATGCGACGGCTTGCCGACCTGACCGGCCTCGTACCTGTCGAATACCCCACCACCCGCCAGGTGGGTGCGACTGCGGCAGCGCGTGCGGCGGACATCAACGCCGCCTTCGCGGACCCCCGGGTACGCGGCATTCTCGCCGTCATCGGCGGCGAGGACCAGATCACCGTCATCCCCCACCTGGACGCCGACCTGGCCCGTGCCGACCCGAAGCCGTTCCTCGGCACCAGCGACAACACCAACCTGCACCACTGGCTCTGGGGACTCGGCATCGCCAGCTTCTACGGCGGATCCTCCCAGGTGCACCTCGGCCCCGGGCCTGCCGTCGACGACGTCCACGTCCGGTCGCTGCGAGCGGCGTTGCTCACCGGGGAACGGCTGGAGATCACCGACCCGGGTGAGTCCGAGGACATCGGCGTCGACTGGGCAGATCCGCAGGCGCTGAAGTCGTTCGGAGAGCGCGAACCGACGGAGCCGTGGAGCTGGCACGGGCCGGCCCGAGCGGTCACCGGCCGCACCTGGGGTGGCTGCCTGGAGGTCATCCAGTGGATCCTGACGGCGGGACGCTTCCCGTTCCCCCCGGAGGTCCTGCACGGCGGGGTGCTGATCATCGAAACGTCGGAGGAGCTGCTCCCCGCCCGCGAGGTCGGCTGGATCGTCCGGTCACTGGGTGAACGCGGTCTCCTCAGCGCCGTCGACGCGGTCCTGCTCGCCCGTCCGCCGGTCTCCGACCACACCCGTCGACCCCCGGCCGCAGATCGGGCGCGACTTCGCGAGCAGCAGCGCGACACTGTCGTCGACGTGGTGACCCGTTACAACCCCGAGGCGGTCGTCTGCGTCGGCGTGCCGTTCGGCCACACCAGGCCACAATGGATTCTTCCGCATGGTGGCCCGGTAACCGTCGATGGCGTGCAACGTCGGATCTTCGCCGACTACCGGTAGAGGTGCCGTCGCGCGAATACGCTTGCGGATCCCCTCAGCGGTCGGGATCGTGCTCGGATGCGCACCGAGACCGGTTACCACGACGAACTCGGCGAGTTCTTCGCACAGAACGCCGACGTCAGCCCCTACAACGCGTATACCGATCGACCTGCGATGTTGGCACTCGCCGGTGACCTCGCCGGTACGGACATCCTCGATGTCGGCTGCGGTGCCGGTCACTATGCGGCCGAACTGTTGGCGCGGGGCGCCCGGGTGACCGGCATCGACGCAAGCGCCACCGTGCTCCGCCATGCGCACTCCCGTGCCGCTCAGGCACAGTTACGCCTGCACGACCTGGAGCGGCCGTTGGACTTTGCCGCCGACGCGTCGTTCGACGGGGTCGTCTGCGCGCTGGTCATACACCATCTGACGAACCGGCGGCAGTTGCTGGCCGAGATGCGTCGGGTGCTCCGTCCCGCCGGCTGGCTCGTCATCTCGACCACCCATCCGACGGCTGACTGGCGACACTTCGGCGGCTCCTACTACGACGACTCCTGGGTCGATCTGCCGCACGGGCCGGGTGCCCTCCACTTCCAGCGGATGACGCTGGAAGCATTCCTCGGCGAACTCCTGGACGCCGGCTTCCTCCTGGAGAAGCTCATCGAGCCACGGCCGCGCGTCGAACTTCGCGAGGTCAACGAGGACGCCTACGCCCGCCTCACCGAGCGGCCGTCCTTTCTCGCTGCCCGGATGCGGTCCCGAGACTGAGATCGGGCGCTCACACACCACGCCTCCTGCTGCCTGATCTCTGGTGGGTGCGGGCCGCCTGGCGGGCGGTGAATCCAGTGGACCGGCACCGACCGTGGCGGAAAGCTGTGGGGATGGAACCGACACAGACCGCGCTCATCGTGCCGATACCCGAGGCCGAGGATGCGGTGGGCCCCTTCCGGGCATCGCTCGACCCGGCCGCCGGGTGGGGGGTGCCAGCGCACGTGACCGTCCTCTACCCGTTCCTGCCCCCGCAGCAGATCGATGAGCAGGTCTTGGCCGTACTGCGCGAGACCATTGCCGGGATACCGCGGTTCGACGTCGCACTGACGGACGTCGGCTGGTTCGGTGACACGGTCGTCTGGCTTGCTCCACAGCCAGCTCGCCCGTTCCGGGAACTCACTTCGGCCGTGTGGCAGCAGTTTCCCGAGGCGCCCCCCTACGCCGGGGCGCACAGCGATGTGGTGCCGCACCTGACCATCGGTCACGACGCCGCCAAGCCCACGCTGAGCCACGCCGCAGAAACCATCTCCACGCACCTGCCGATCAACGCGGCCATCGACAGAGTCAGGCTCATCGCCGGAACACCGGACATCAGCCCCTGGCGCACCGTCTGCGAGTTCCCGCTAGGCACCACACCACCTGCGCCGGCTGGACCGTTACCGTCCTTGACGTGAACTCGGCGGAATTCTGGAAGTTCCTGGAGCCGTCAGCCGAGGAGACGGACGGCCTGTGTAGCAGCGACTCGTTCTGGTACTTCCAACCATGGCTCATCGGCCAGGGGCAGCGCTGGTGGCAGCACGTCGCCCAAAACCCCGACAACCTCGCCGACCTGCCCGCTGTGCGTGCGCTCGCCGGCCGCAGTCTCTGGGAACGGGCCGACGCGGAGTGGCCGCACTGGGAAGAACTCGCTTACGTGGCGTCCAGCGCCTACGACCACATCACCGGGCGTGAAGACAGCCTCTATGAAGCGCTGGACGCCCGGGGCCACCGCCCGTACTTCGATCCAGCCCCAATCGATGAACCCTGGGACAGCGACAGCCTCGCCGAGATCGAACAACGCCTGCCGCGCCTCATGCGCTTGTTCCCCCGCCAGCACTACGTGAAGCCCTGACCAGCGCAACATCAAAAGCCCTGGCTGGGACTGTTGTCCTGACCAGGGCTTTGATCGTGGAGCGGGTGACGGGAATCGAACCCGCACTGTCAGCTTGGGAAGCTGATGTTCTGCCATTGAACTACACCCGCAAGCGGCACCACTGTACCCGAGTCGTCGGGCCCATGCACCCAGGCACCCCCGGTGACCGCAGGTGTCTGCGGACCGTGCCGCCCGGGTCGGCAGGGATGATCCACTCGGTTTCCTGGAAGTCGGGGCGTCCGGAGCGCCGGGATACCGCAAGTTCGTTGAAGTCGAGTGGATCATGCGGGAGTGGCAGGCGTGGCGGGCGTACGCATCGGTGCCGGCTCCGTCACGACGGAGCCAGCACCGATGATCTTCCGGTCGTGTGGTCAGGCGGCCGTGCACTGCACGTCACGGCTGAGGAGGGTCGGGCGCGTCTGCGGGACGGCGAGGGGCGCTGCCACCGCCGACTGGGCGTTTGGGTCGAGCCAGACCCGAACGGCCGGCCGACTCGGCCCGAGACCCGGAATGCCCGCGATGTGCTGCTCGCGGCGGGTGAGCATGGCCACGTCGACGGTGAACTCGAAGAGCCGCCAGTCGACCTGCGGCTCGGCGCGGGCGCTCTGCGCCAGCTGCGCCACCAGGATCGGATCGGTCACCGGGCGGGCGTGACCCGCCACGTACGCCTCGTCGTCGCTCTCCTCCGCAGGGAACGAGTGCAGCGCGTAACGGCCGTCACGTTCGAGGTCGCGGCGCTTGGGCGAGTCGATGATGAAGCAGAACAGCCCCTCGGCGGTGATGACCGGGGAGACCGGATGGACGCGGGGCCCGCCGTCGGCACGGACCGTGGCCAGATAGCCGAAGCCCGGCCCGTACTGCTGAAGGAGAACGCGGATCCCGTCGGCGAGTCGGGGCTCGTCGGCGGCGAATTCGGACCAGGAAGCCATGTGGGCATTCTATCGAACAAATGTACGAGCAGCGACCTCGACGCGCTGGTCCGGCACCGAATCCGGCCACTTCCGGCAACGCGGCTATGGTGGTCCGATGCTGCTCTCCGACCGTGACCTGGTCTCCGAGATCAAGGCCGGCACGCTGGGCTTGGAGCCGTTCGAGCCCACCCTGGTCCAACCCTCCAGCATCGACGTCCGACTCGACCGGCTGTTCCGGGTCTTCAACAACCACCTCTACACCCACATCGATCCGGCCATGCAGCAGGACGACCTCACCTCGGCGGTCGAGGTCCCCGACGGCGAGCCGTTCGTGCTGCACCCGGGGGAGTTCGTGCTCGCCTCGACGCTGGAGGTCATCTCGCTGGGTGACCAGCTCGCCGGCCGGCTGGAGGGCAAGAGCTCTCTGGGCCGGCTCGGGCTGCTCACGCACTCCACCGCCGGTTTCATCGACCCAGGCTTCTCCGGTCACGTGACGCTGGAACTCTCGAACGTGGCGAACCTGCCGATCACCCTGTGGCCGGGCATGAAGATCGGGCAGCTCTGCATCTTCCGGCTCTCCTCGCCGGCCGAGCACCCGTACGGCTCGGTGGTCTACGGCTCGCGCTACCAGGGCCAGCGGGGGCCGACACCCAGCCGCGCCTGGCAGCACTGGCGCACCTGGCCCACCCGCTAGGACCAGAACGACGAGGGCCCGCCGCGACGCGATCGCGACGGGCCCTACGGTCACACTGGGTCAGCCTGGACGGCCGTAGCTGTGGATCGGGCCGTCGTCGACCTTCTTCATCTTGACCGGTTGACCGGCCTGCGAGGCGTGCACCACCCAGCCGCCGCCGACGTACATGCCGACGTGGTGGATGTCGCTGTAGTAGAAGACCAGGTCGCCGGGGCGCAGGTCACCCTTGCTGACGTTCTTGGTGACCCGGCTCTGCGCGGCGGCGTTGTGCGGCAGCGACACGCCGGCCTTCGCCCAGGCGGCCAGCATCAGCCCGGAGCAGTCGTACGAGTTCGGGCCCTCGGCACCCCAGACGTAGGGCTTGCCGATCTGCGCGCAGGCGAACTTGACCGCGGTACCCGCGGCGCCGCCGGGGTAGCTACCCGGGCAGGGCGCCGGGCGCAGCGGACCGCCGCCACCGCTGCCGTACACCTTCAGGCGCAGCTTCTGCAGGCGGTCGATCTCGTCGTTGATCTGCTTCTTCTTCGCCGCCAGCTGGGCTTCCGTGCGGGTCAGCTGGGCCACCATCTCGTCCAGTGGCGCCTTCTGCGCGGCCAGTTGGTCGCGCAGGTCGGCCACCTCGCGGACGTCCTTCTGCTGGTTGTGCGCGAAGCGGTCCAGCATTTCGAGCTGGCCGACCACCTCGCTGGGCGACCGGCTGCCCAGCATCGCGTTGACGGTCGAGACGTTCTCACCCATGTAGGCGCGTACGGCAAGGGCGCTGACCTTGTCCATCGCGGCGTCGACCTGGCGCTCGAGCGGAGTGATCCGGGCGGCCAGCGCGTCTGCCTGCTTGCGCTTCGCGGCGAGGTCGATGCGGGTGGCGTTGTGCCGTTCGATGATCGGTTCGAGCTTGTTCCAGTCGGCGTCGATCTGGCGCTCGATCTCGGCGACGGAGGGGTCGGCGTGGGCCGCCGTGGCACTGCCGGTCAGAACGACGGCGACGCCGGCCAGCGCGGCGAGTGCGGTGGTGAAGCGGGACCAGCGTGGGCGCGGCACTATCGACGCCGGGCCGGCTGATGCCGACCGCTCGGACGACGGCCGCGGGGCATGGAGTGCCACCGGGGTTCCGTACTCCTTCTTCCTGACCGCCTACCGGGTTAGCTGACGGGTTCGGGCGGGAAGTCGGCGCCCTACCGCAGTGGCTGCGGATTCACCCCGAGGGACCTGGGTCCCCGGTTCGCTCGGAAACGACTCGGCGGTGTCGGTCCGTTACCGCCCGGGGTGGGCGGAGCTGCTGTCGGGCCGACAAATGACCAGAGTAGAGACGCCCGTTACCGATCCGCAACCCGTGCGGCCGTGACACTCCGTACGGATTGGATGAGGTCACCGACCGTGTGTGAAGAATTCTTTCCCCAAGCTTCGATAGATGGAAAGGTATTGACGCGAGCTCCCGGACGGCGCGATGGTGATTTGACCTAACTCCGCGAGAATCTAGGGGGTTCGATGCACCATCCAACCCTGTCGACCGGCTGGCGCGCGCTGCTCGCCGCCACCGTGGTCGCCGCCGCGACCACGGTGCCACTTTCCGTCGGCCCGGCCGCTGCCGCGCCCACCACCGACCGCCAACAGCAGTACGCCGACGCGGCCACCGAGTACGGCGTACCGGCCGTCGTGCTGCTCGGCGTCTCCTACCTGGAGTCCCGTTGGGACACCAACGCCGGCACACCGAGCACCAGTGGCGGCTACGGCCCGATGCACCTGACCGACGCCCGGCATGTGGCCGCCCTACCCGGGCGCGGCCACCACGACGCCGGTGCCGAGGACCCACGCGGCGACGACTCCCGTCCCGCCCGGGTGCCCGCGCCCCGACCGGTCGAGGCGCCCGCCCCGTCCACCGCCGCGTTGCAGACCGTCGACGCCGCCGCGGCGCTGACCGGTGCCGCCCCCGAGGCACTGCGTACCGACGCGGGCCTCAACATCCGGGGTGGGGCGGCGCTGCTGAGCGCGTACCAGAGGGATCTGGGCGCGCCGGTCGGCGCGGACACCGACCCGGCGGCCTGGTACGGCGCGGTGGCCCGGTACTCGGGCGCGGACAGCGCCGACGCCGCGGCGGCCTTCGCCGACGAGGTCTTCACCACCATCGGCGCGGGCGAAGCCCGGGTGACCGACGACGGCCAACGGATCACCCTGCCGGCCCGCGCGGTGCGGCCCGAACGTTCCTGGCTGGACCGGCTGGGCCTGCGCCGGCTGGCCCGCCCGGACGGGGTGGAATGCCCCCGCACCATCTCCTGCGAGTGGATCCCGGCGCCCTACGAGGCGTTCGGCGACGGGGACTACGGCAACCACGACCTCTCCGACCGGCCCGCGCGGCAGAAGATCGAGTACATCGTCATCCACGACACCGAGGCGAGTTGGGCCACCACCCTGCAACTCGTCCAGGACCCGACCTACGTGAGCTGGCACTACTCGCTGCGCTCGGTCGACGGGCACATCGCCCAGCACGTCAAGACGAAGGACGTCGGCTGGCACGCCGGCAACTGGTACGTCAACGCGAAGTCGATCGGGTTGGAACACGAGGGCTTCGCGGCGCAGGGCACCTGGTACACCGAGGCGATGTACCGGACCTCGGCGAAGCTGGTCCGCCACCTGGCGCTGCGGCTGGGCATCCCACTGGACCGCCAGCACATCATCGGCCACGACAACGTGCCCGGCACCATCCCCTCGACAGTGCGGGGAATGCACTGGGATCCGGGCCCCTACTGGGACTGGACGCACTACTTCGACCTGCTGCACGCCCCTCGACTGGACACCGGCACCCCGGCCACCGGGCTGGTCCGGATCGACCCGGACCACACCACCAACCAGCCGGCGTTCACCGACTGCGTCACGGTGGGAGTGCCCTGCGCGCCGCGCGGCTCCTCGGCGGTGGTGCTGCGTAGCGCACCGTCCGCTGACGCGCCGCTGGTCAACGACATCGCGCTCCGCCCGGACGGCAGCCCGAACACGATGGCGGTGTCGGACCACGGGGCCCGGGCGTCCGCCGGGCAGACGTACGCGTTGGCCGGCCGGCAGGGCGACTGGACGGCGATCTGGTACCTCGGGCAGCGGGCCTGGTTCCACAACCCGACGTCCGCGCCGACCGCCAGTTGGACCGTCGGAGTCGTGGCGACGCCGAAGCCCGGAAGGGCCACCGTTCCGGTGTACGGACGGGCGTACCCGGAGCAGTCCGCGTACCCGGACGGGGTGCCCTACCAGGCGATCACGCCGCTGCAGTACACGCTGGCCGCCGGGCAGCGGTACGCCGTCGGCGCGGTGCTGGCCGGCGAGTACTACCGGGCCAGCACGTTCGACGGCTCCTCACCCGGCGACTGGACCGTCATTCGCGGCAAGAACCGGTACGCGCAGATCCAGTTCGGCCACCGGATCATGTACGTCGACCTCGCCGACGTGCAGCTGTTGCCCTCCCCGGTGGGGGCACCCCGCTGAGAACCACGACGGCCCCCGGTCGGTGACCGGGGGCCGTCGTGTCGCGCGAGGTGGATCAGCCAGGTCTGCGGAACCCGGCGATGGGCATGGTGGTGATGCTGGACACCTGCACCGGTTTGCCGGCGCGTGGCGCGTGCACCATCTGGTTGTTACCCAGGTACAGCCCGACATGACTCAGGCCGGAGAAGAAGAACACCAGGTCACCGGGACGGGCGTCGGCGCGCGAGATGGCCTTGCCCTCGTTCCACTGGTCACCGGTGTGGTGCGTCAGGTAGATCCCGGCCGCCTTGTAGGCGTACTGGGTCAGCCCCGAGCAGTCGAACGAGTTCGGCCCGGTGGCACCCCAGACGTACGGCTTGCCGACCTTGCCGCAGGCGGTCTTGATCGCGGTGCGGGCCGCCGCACTGAACACGCCGTTGATGGTCGGGCAGGCCGCCGTCTTGACGGTGGTCTTGGGCATCGACGCCTCGAGCTGCTTGATCTCGGCGTCGATCTGCTTCTTCTTGGCCGCCAGATCGTTCTGCTGCTTGGTCTGGGTGACGATCAGCGCGTCCAGCTTCTGCTTCTCGCCGTCGTACTTGGCCCGCACGGCCAGCACGCCCTCGACCTCCTTGCGCTCCTGCGAAGCGAGCCGGTCGAGGATGGTGAGCTGCTCGGTGAGCGTGTCCGGCTTGGCGCTGACCAGCAGCGCACCGATGTCGTGTGACGGGCCGGAGATGTAGTAGCGGGAGGCGAGGTCGCCGACCCGGTTGAGCGCCAGCTCGCTCTGCAGCGCCAGCGGCTCGATCTTCTTCTGCAGGTTCGCCGACTTCTGCCGGTTGACCTTCAGCTGCGCCCGGACCTTGTTGTACTGCTCGATGGTGGGCTCCAACTGCTCCCACTTCTTGTCGATCTGCGCCTCGATCTCGTCGACCGTGGGCGCGGCATGTGCCGGCGCGGTCAGCAGACCGGCGCCGACCGCCGCCGCGGCGACCAGGATCAGCACCCGGTGCGCGACGCGACGCAGGCCACCATAGCGAGCAGACGCAGACAGGTCGTGACGATGAGGGGGCATGGTTGCCACCGGCACCGACTCCTTTGCAACCGACCGCCGGGCGCCTCGCGTGAGGAAAGGGCCGAGGCAGACGACCCACAGCGGTCGGTGCCTCACATTAGGGAAGCTCGCGGCGGTAATCAAGGCGAGGGCGGTAACCATCACTGTCGTGCAACCGCTTGCACACCAAGGGTATTGGTCCATCACCCAACGATTGCGGTCAATACATCGTCAAGAGTGACCACACCGATCGGCCGTCGCCCGTCGCTGACCAGCACCATGTGCCGCCGTTCGCGACGCATGGACAGCAGCAGGTCGGCCAGCGTACGGTCCGGCGGCACCACCGCCAGCGGCCGGTAGACGTCGGCCGGCACCGGGGACCGGCGGCCCTGCCCGGCGTACCCGAGCACGTCCTTGACGTGCACGAAGCCGAGCACCCGACGGGTCGACCGCTGCACCACAGGGAACCGGGACCGGCCGGTCCGGGTCGCCAGCACCTCCAGCGACGCCGGCGAGACGTCCTCGGCCACCGTCACCACTGTCGACCACGGTTGCAGCGCGTCCGCCGCCGTCCGGGCGTGCAGGGCCAGCGCGCCGGTGATCCGCGCGTGCTGCTCCGCGTCGAGCAGCCCCTCGGTCCGCGCCTGCGAGACCAACCCAGCCAACTCCTCGGCGGTGAACACCGTCTTCACCGACTCGGACGCCTCGATCCGCCAGAACCCGAGCACTCTCCGGGCCGCCCATTTCATCGCGAGCAACAACGGTTTGGTGGCCACACAGAATGCCAGCATCGCCGGGCCGAGCCAGAGCGCGGAGACCTCCGGACCGGCCAGCGTGATGTTCTTCGGCACCATTTCACCGACGACCGTGTGCAGAAAAACCACCACGCCCAGCGCCAGCACGAAGGCCACCGGGTGTACCGCCCGCTCCGGCAGGCCCGCCGCGTGGAACGGCGGCTCCAGCAGGTGAGCGAGTGCCGGTTCGGCGATCGCGCCCAGACCCAACGAGCAGACAGTGATGCCGAGCTGCGCGCCAGCGATCATCAGCGGAATCTGGTTCATCGCCGACAACGCCCAGCGGGCGCGTTTCGACCCGGCGGCCAGCGGCTCGATCACCGTCCGACGGGACGCGATGAGCGCGAACTCGCTGCCCACGAAGAACCCGTTGCCGAGCAGCAACAGCACTGTCACCAGCAGCTCAGTCATCGTCGTCCGGGTCCGCCGGGCGCAACACCCGGACCTGCTCGATCCGGTGCCGCTCAACTTCGACCACTGTGAACTCCCAGCCGGCCGCCTCGACCGTCTCGCCGGCGAGCGGGATGTGCCCGAGCTGGGCCATCAGGAACCCGGCCAGGGTCTCGTACGGCCCCTCGGGTAGCCGGAAGCCGGTCTGCTCGGCCAACTCGTCGGAGCGGAGCACACCGTCGACCAGCACTGTGCGCTCACCGCCCGGCACTGTCAGCTCGTCCGACCCGTTGTCGTCCACGCTCGCCGGGTCGAACTCGTCGGCGATCTCCCCGACCAACTCCTCGACGAGGTCCTCGACGGTCACCACGCCGTCCGTGCCGCCGTACTCGTCGACCACGATGGCCAGGTCGGCCCCGGCCGCCTTCAACGCCGCCAGGACACCGTCCAGGTTCAGGCTCTCCGGCACGTACACCGGCTCGCGGGCCACCGAACCGACCCGGGTCGACGCGCGGTCGGCCAGCGGCACGCCCAGCGCGTCGGGCACCGCGGCCACGCCGGTCACCAGGTCCAGGGTCTCCTCGTACACCGGAAACCGGGTCCGCCCGGTCCGTCGCGACTCCTCCAGCAGCTCCGCCACGGTGGCGGTGGCGCGCAGCGCGACCACGTCCACTCTGGGGGTCATCGCCTCCGCTGCCCGCTTGTCACCGAAGCGGATGGTGCGACGCAGCAGCATCGCGGTGTCCGTGGGCAGCGCGCCAGCCCGTGCCGAGATGCCCGCCAGCAGGCCCAGCTCCTCCGGCGAGCGGGCGCTGGCCAACTCCTCCTGCGGCTCCACGCCGAACGCCCGGACCAGTCGGTTCGCCGAGCCGTTCAATCCCCGGATCACCCAGCCGAACGTCCGGGAGAAGGTGTGCATCGGACCGGCCGTGGCCAGCGCCGCCGGCATGGGCCGGGCCAGCGCCGCGTTCTTCGGCACCAACTCGCCGAAGAGCATGGAGATCAGCGTGGCCAGGGCCAACGCGAGGAACGGGGTGAGCCGCTCCGTGCTGTCCCCGGCCAGCGGGCGCAACAGCGGGGTGAAGAGCCGAGCCAGGGCCGGCTCGGCCAGGTAGCCGGTGAGCAGCGCGGTGATGGTGATGCCGAGCTGCGCCCCGGAGAGCTGGAAGGAGAGTTCGCGCAGCGCTGTGCGTACCGTCAGGGCGGCCTGGTCGCCCGCGGCGGCCCGCCGGTCGATCTCCGCCCGGTCGACAGTGACCAGGGCGAACTCGGCCGCGACGAAGAACGCGTTGCCCGCGGTCAGGGCTGCGAAGCCGACCAGGGGCAACAGCGTCATCAAGAGTAGGCCGTCGATGTCGCCTCACCTCGGCGAGATTCTTGCACGACGGCGGCGGCCCTCAGGGGCCGCCGCCGTCGATGAACAGATCCCGGAGGTACGCGTCTCAGCCGCCGATCGGCGCGGTCTCCTTGCCGCCCTGCGGCTGCTCGGGCTTGACCGAGCGGAGCAGCACGCTGGCCACGTCGATCACCTCGACCTGTTCGCCGGCGCCCTTGCCGTTGACCCCGTCGCTGAGCATCGTCGAGCAGAACGGGCAGCCGACCGCTACCGTCTTCGCCCCGGTGGCCATGGCCTCCTCGACGCGGTCCACGTTGATCCGCTTGCCGATCTTCTCTTCCATCCACATCCGGGCGCCGCCGGCACCGCAGCAGAAGGACCGCTCACTGTTACGCGGCATCTCGGTCAGGTCGCCCGCGATGGCGTCACCGAGGACCTCGCGGGGGGCAGCGAAGACGCGGTTGTGCCGACCCAGGTAGCAGGGGTCGTGGTAGGTGACACCGCCGTCGACCGGCTGCACCGGCGTGAGCTTGCCGGTGGCGACCAGGTGCGCGAGCAGTTGCGTGTGGTGGACCACCTCGAACTCCCCGCCGAGCTGCCCGTACTCGTTGCCCAGGGTGTTGAAGCAGTGCGGGCAGGTCGCCACGATCTTGCGCTTGGCCTTCTCCCGACCCTCGAACGCCTCGTTCAACGTCTCCACGTTCTGCTGGGCGAGCATCTGGAAGACGAACTCGTTGCCGATCCGTCGCGCCGGGTCGCCGGAGCAGGTCTCGCCCTCGCCCAGGATCGCGAACTTCACGCCCGCCTCGTTGAGCAGCGTGGCCACCGCGCGGGTGGTCTTCTTGGCCCGGTCCTCGAACGCGCCGGCGCAGCCGACCCAGAACAGGTACTCGAAGTCGTCCACCTCGCCGACCCGGGGCACCTCGAAGTCCAGACCCTTGGTCCAGTCCTCGCGGGTGTTCTGCGGGGCGCCCCACGGGTTGCCCTTGTTCTCCAGGTTCCGCAGCATCACCCCGGCCTCGGAGGGGAAGCTCGACTCGATCAGGACCTGGTAGCGGCGCATGTCGACGATGTGGTCGACGTGTTCGATGTCCACCGGGCACTGCTCGACGCAGGCACCGCAGGTGGTGCAGGACCAGAGCACGTCCGGATCGATGACACCGCCCTCCTCGGCGGTGCCGATCAACGGCTTGTCGGCCTCGGCGAGGGCCAGCACGTCCAGGTGGGCGAGCTGCGCCTGGGTGGCCTTCTCCTCGCCGGTCAGGTCCTTGCCGCCGCCGGCCAGCAGGTAGGGCGCCTTCGCGTACGCGTGGTCGCGCAGGCTCAGCACCAGCAGCTTCGGCGACAGTGGCTTGCCGGTGTTCCAGGCCGGGCACTGCGACTGGCAGCGACCGCACTCGGTGCAGGTGCTGAAGTCCAGGAGGCCCTTCCAGCTGAACTGCTCGACGTGGGCGACGCCGAACTGGTCCTTCTCCGGGTCCGCCTCCTCGAAGTCGAGCGGCTTGCCCTGGCTCGTCATCGGGCGCAGCGCGCCGAGACCGGAGCCGGCCGGCTTGGCGGGCTCCCGCTTGAAGAAGATGTTGGGGAACGCCAGGAAGCGGTGCCAGGCGACGCCCATCGTGACGTTCAGGGAGATGACGATCAGCCACGTCATCGAAATAATGATCTTGATAGCCGCGGCGACGCTGACGCCGTCCGCCCAGTCGGGCAGCACCGCGCCGACCGCGTGGCTGACCGGAGTGGCCCAGAACGGGAACTCGAAGTGGTCGGTGGCGACCTTGAAGCCCCGGATCACGAAGCCGAAGATCAGGACCAGCAGCACGATCCACTCGACGAAGTAGCCCTGCCACATGGTCGAGCCGGTGAACCGGGACCGCCCTCCCGGGCGGGTCGGCCGGTTGCGCAGCCGGATCGCCATCAGCACCAGGATGCCGACCAGACCCAGCACCCCGATGATCTCGGTGACCAGACCGAAGATCGTCCAGTGCCCGATGATCGGCAGACCACCGTCGGTGGTGACCACCTCGAAGTACGCCTCGAGCACCAGCAGCGACAGCACGACGAAGCCGACCATCACGAACCAGTGCGCGGCACCCACCACGCCCCACTTGAGCATCCGGGTGTGGCCGGCCGTCTCCACCAGCATCGTCCTGGCGCGGGCGACCTTGTCGGAGAACCGCTCCGGCGCGGGTTGCCCGAGCCGGATGACTGCCACCATCTTCAGGACCGCACGCACCGCAAGCCACACCGCCACGGCGGTGATGGCGGCTGCGAGGATCGTGGTGACGATCTGGACGCTGCCCATCGAGTTGGCCTCCCCGGTCTGCTGCCTGATGACCTCGCTCTGCTCGGTCATGCAGTGCAGCCTACGCGAAGGTTACCCAGCGGTAACGTGAGTCATCTCGCAGTAGGCCGCGCTGCCTGCGCACACCATAGGGGGCCCCACCCGATCCTGCTGGGCAGGGGCTCGACGGGGTGACGTGGGACCGCCGACGCGACGGTCGGCGGATCAGCGCCAGCGAGAGAGCAACGCCAGCGACGCGACCATCGCACCGAAGCCGACGGCGAGGTTCCAGTAACCCCACGCCATGACCGGGTACTCCTGCTCGGACAGGTAGTAGAGCACCAGCCAGCCGATGCCGACGACGATCAAGGCGACCGCGGTGATCGGCAACCACACCGGGCTAGGCTTGCGCGACGACGACGTCGTCGTCGGACGCACGTCCGTCGGCGGGGTGTACACCTTCTTCTTACGGACCTGAGACTTGGGCACGGCGCTCTCCAGAGGGGTGACGACCTCGTCCGGCCTGACAACCGGGCGCGGGGGCGACGGTCCATGGCCAATAATGTTCGAGAGCTAGCGTAGTCCCGATTGGCCGCCCGGACCACGAATGGGGTCAGGCCGGTGCACGGAGTGACCGAAAGAGGCGGGACTGTTCGCACCGGCCCAGCCGGCACGGACCGATCCCCGACACGCGGAAGGAACGCTCGGTGGAGTACACATCCGGCGCAACCTCCTGGCAGAAGGTCCTCCGACGGGCCGCCGCCGGGCTGCTGCCCCGGCGACCGCGCCAACGGCGTCCGGGCTGGTCGATCGGGGTGCCCCTGATCGCCGCGGCGGCCGGGTTGCTCTTCACCACCACCGCGACCACCGCAGGCGGCACCTCTCTCCGGGAGGACCGACGCCCCCAGCTCAACCAGCTCATCGAGGACCGCCGCGAACAGGTCGCCGCCAGCGAGCGCCGCGCCGCCGAGCTGCGCGGCGAGGTCGAGCAACGGACCAACACGCTGGCCGGCTCGGACGCCCCGATCAAGGCTCAGCAGAATCGCGCCCAGGGCAGCCTCCAGAACGCCGGGTTCACCGCCCTGGCCGGGCCCGGGGTCACCGTCGAGCTGAACGACGCGCCCCAGCTCGACCAGACGCAGTCGGACGCCAGCAACGACGACCTGGTGGTGCATCAGGGAGACGTACAGGCGGTGGTCAACGCGCTCTGGGCCGGCGGGGCCGAGGCCATGTCAATCATGAATGTCCGCGTGCTCACCACCAGCGCGGTACGCTGCGTCGGTAACACCCTGCTCCTTCACGGCCGGGTGTACTCCCCACCGTTCAAGATCGTAGCGATCGGCGATCCCGCTGCCCTCCAGCAGGCCCTCGCCAGCTCCCAGGGAGTCCGGTTGTTCAAGGACGCGGTCGACGACTACCAGCTTGGCTACAAGGAGACTGCCTCCACGGTGCGAGTTCCCGCATTCGAGGATTCCACAGCCCTGCGCTCGGCTACGGTGCCCAAGTGAGCGGGCCGGACGAGCGACGCGACGGGCGACACCGGGACCACACCGACGAGCCGACCGCCTTTCTGCCCAAGGTCGACCGACCCGAGTCGGCACCGGGCCGACCGACCCCGGCCAGCAACTGGCCCGAGCCGGTGCTGCAGTCGCCACGAGCCGAACAGCCGCCGCGACCTGAGCAGCCGCCACGAACCCAGCAGCCGCCACCGAGCGCCACTCGACCCGCGCCGACCGGGCCCCCGGGCCGCCCGGGTGCCGAAGCGCCGCCGCCCTGGCCGGGCAGCGCAACTGCCGGGCCGGGCTCGCGCGGCGGGGCCGGGGTTCCCCCCGCGACCACCCCCGGCCGGCCGTCCGTCGGCAACCAGGGCCCGGTTCGGCCCGCTGCCCCCGGCAACGCCCCGACCCGACCCCCCGCGCCCAGCGCCGCACCGACCCGCCCGCCGGGTGCCGGCAACCCACCAGGTGCCGCACCGACCCCTCCGGCCACCCCCGGCGGGGTGCCGATGCCAACCCGTCCGGCGACCCCTGGCGCGCCGAGCCGGCCGGTCTCCTCCGGCCCTTCGACGCCGCCGCTGGCCGACTCACCGACCGCGCACATCCCGCAGGTCACCGCTCGGCCAGCCCGACCCACCGACTCCCCGGTCTCCCCGCCCGCCCCCGACCGCGTCGCAGCGGCCGGGCCGGAAGGCTTCCCGCCGACCGGGCCCAGCCGGGTCCCGCCGGGCGGGCCGGGCCGGGTGCCGCCGAGCGCTGGCGTGGATCGCGGCGCGGACCCGGCCGTCACCGCGATGATTCCGGCCGTGCCCGCCGCTCCTGCCACCAGACCGCCGACCATGGACTCGACAGCGTTGATGGGTGCCGTCCCCCGCATCGCGGTCCCGGATGAGCCGACCGCTGCCAGCCCTGCCGACCCTCCCCAGCCCCGACGCGGCGAGCGGGTGGTGCAACTCCGGCCGCACCAGACCGGCGAGGGCTACAAGAGCGTCTACTCCGAGCTGACCCGCCCGTCGTTCGGCTCGCGACTGCGCACCGGCATCCGTGTCACCGGCGAAGTCCTGATCACCTTCGGCCTGGTCGTCCTGCTCTTCGCCGGCTACGAGGTCTGGGGCAAGTCGGCGATCGTCGACGCCCACCAGAACGAGCTCAACAACGAGTTGACCCAGGCGTGGGGTCCGACCGACGACCCGACGGTGGCCCCGTCGGTCGGCCCGAGCGTCAAACCATCCCCACCGGTACGCGGAAAGCCGCTCGCGGGCCTCTACATCCCCAAGCTCGACAAGAACTGGGTGGTCGTCGAGGGCGTCACGCAGGAGGACATCCGCTTCGCCCCCGGCCACTACCCGACCAGCGCGCTCCCCGGCCAGGTCGGCAACTTCTCCGTCGCCGGCCACCGCAACCGGGCCACCTTCTGGCGGCTGGACGAGCTGAATGAGGGCGACCCGATCGTGGTCGAGAGCAAGACCGACTGGTACGTCTACCGGGTGTCGCAGTCCCGGATCGTCCGGCCGACCCAGGTCGAGGTGGTGGCGCCGGTGCCCGGCCAACCGGACAAGAAGGCAACCAAGCGGATGCTCACCCTCACCACGTGCAACCCGAAGTTCGACAACTACCAGCGCCTGATCATCCACGCCGAACTGGACCGCACCCAACCCAAGTCCGCGGGCCGCCCGGCGGAGCTGGAAGGCTGACCCGATGTACGCCTTCATCTGGCGCAAGTTGCCGTTCGGCGTGGTCGGGAAGCTGACCGGCTCGGTGCTCCTGGTGGCCGCCACGGTGGCCCTGCTGTGGTACGTCGCCTTCCCGTGGGCCGAGCCCCTGCTGCCCTTCGACGACGTGCAGGTCGAGTCCGGCGTACCTGCCGAGACGGGTGGCGGCGGCGACCCGGTGACCGGGGAGACCCCGGCCGGTGACGAGCACGAACTGCCGTACGACACCGACCAGAACAACCCAGCGCCCCCCTCCCCGAGCAGGTGACCATGCGCGTCCTGGTGATCGACAACTACGACTCCTTCGTGTTCAACCTGGTGCAGTACCTGGGCCAGCTCGGCGTGGACTGCGAGGTCCGCCGCAACGACGAGATCGACGTCGCCGAGGTCGGCACGGTTGGCGCCGACGGCATCCTGCTGTCGCCAGGGCCGGGCAGCCCGGACCGGGCCGGCATCTGCCTGGACGTCATCCGGAAGTACGCGGGCAAGCTGCCGATCTTCGGCGTCTGCCTCGGCCATCAGGCGATCGGCGAAGCGTTCGGGGCGACAGTGACGCGCGCCCCCGAACTGCTGCACGGAAAGACCTCCGAGGTACGCCACAACTCGGTCGGCGTACTCGCCGGTCTGCCCGACCCGTTCACCGCCACCCGGTACCACTCACTCGCCGTGCTGCCCGAGACGCTCCCCGACGAGCTGGAAGTCACCGGCTGGACCGGCTCCGGCGTGGTCATGGCGATGCGGCATCGGACGCTGCCCATCGAGGGCGTCCAGTTCCACCCGGAGTCGGTGCTCACCGAGGGCGGCCACCTGATGCTGGCGAACTGGCTGGCCAGTTGCGGTCACCCCGAGGCGCTGGAGCGGGCACCCGCGCTGGCCGCCGAGGTGGACGCCCGTCGTCTGGCAGCCTTCGCCACCGCCTGAGGGCCGGACGTCAGGGCCCGGTCACCGGACCTCGCGCCTGCCGGGTCAGCCTCGCAGCGCGTCCTGGACCGCGGAATTAGCTGGCGAACGCACCGCCGGCGGTCGGCCGCGCACCGCGTCCCACGCCGCCTTGCCACTGGCGAAGTAGTCCCGGACCGACTTCTCGGCCAGCAGGGCAGCGCCGCAACCGTCACAGCGGGCGGTCACCCCGTCGACGTCGACGCCGAGCTGCCGGCACAGCGTCACCGCCCGGGACAGGTGGTACGACTGGGTGACGATCAGGGCCCGCTCGACGCCGTACACCTCGCGCGCTCTCGCGCAGCTGTCGTAGGTGTCCAGGCCGAACGGGTCGGCCACCACCCGACGCCTGTCGACGCCGCGCTCGGCGAGGTACGTCGTCATCACCGCCGGCTCGTCGCCGGACGCCCCGCCGCCGTCGCCCGACACGAGGACGACTGTGGCCCGCCCGCTGGTCACCAGCTCGGCGGCGGTGTCCAGGCGGCCGGCGAGGCGGTCACCCGGTCGCTGCCGATCGGCCGCCACCTCGGTGCCGAGCACGATCACCACATCGGCAGCCGGCGCGTCGGCGGCGGCGTACACGTGCCCGCGTGCGGCGAACGTCGTCCACAGCCACGGGGAACTGGCGAGCACCAGTACGACGAGACCTGCGACGGCCAGCCGGCGGAGGCGGCGAGGCCACCGCCGTACCGCCCCGACCGGGGACGCCGCCGCCTCGGTCATGCAGATGCCCTAGTCCTGGGGCCGGCCCGGCGGAGGTGGAATCGGCAGACCGATGCCGCCCCCGCCGCCGGGAGTGGTCGGTGTGCCCGTCGGTGTGGTCGTCGGCGTGGTCGTCGGCGTCGGGTCGGTCTCCGGCTCGGGCTGACTCACCTTGATGGTCACCCTCGTGCCGGTGGGCTTCTTCTCGTTGCCGTTCGGGCTCTGGTCGGTGACCTTCCCCGCCTGGTCGGCAGGCACCTCCGGCCCTTTTTGCACGACGACAGTGAAGCCGTCGTTGCGGAGGACGCGGGTGGCCTCCTCCTGGCTCAACCCGACGACGTCCGGCACCTCACGAACCTTGCCGTTCGAGACCGTGAGCGTGATCTTCGTGCTCTCGGGGACGCTCTCGCCCTCGGGCGGATCGACTTTGAGAACCTCGTCCTGGCTCGCCTCGTCGTCCACCGTCTTGATGTCGTACTTGAGCTTCGCCTCGGTGAGCCGGGCGATGGCGCTCTCCCGCTTGCTGCCCTTGAGCCCGGCGGGAACGCGCACCTCGGGCTTACCGCCACAGATCTGAATGGTGACAGTGCCGTTCTGCCTCACCTGGGTGGTCGGCAGCGGGTTCTGCTGAACGACAGTGCCCTCGGTGCAGTCACTTGCCAGCACCGGGTCACCCACCTGTGGTGACAGACCGGCCTTCTGGATCTCGGCGATCGCCACGTCCCGGGCCTTGCCGGTGAGGGTGGGCACCGACTTCAGCTCGTTGCCCTTCTGCTGGTCCCAGAGCAGGGCGGCGACCAGGGCGATCACGGCCAGCACGCCGACCGCGCTGAACAACGCGATCAGGAACGAGGACGCCTTGCGCTGACGGGGATCGCCCACCCGGGCCGGGATCTGCCCGGTCTGCGGCCCACGGCCGGCAGCCGGATAGCCGCCCCCACCGCCGGCCGGGGCCATCGCCACCGTCTCCGCCTCGCGCAGCACCGGGGTGGCCAGCACGGGCCGGCCGGCGGCGGCGCGGAGCAGGTCGGCCCGCATCTCGCCAGCACTCTGGTAACGGTTGAGCGGGTTCTTCGACAGCGCCTTGAGCACGATCGCGTCGACCGCCGGCGTGACGTCCGGGTTGATGTCGCTCGGCGTCGGCGGCGTCTCCCGTACGTGCTGGTAGGCGACGCTGACCGGGCTGTCCCCGACGAACGGCGGGTGCCCGCAGACCAACTCGAAGAGCACACAGCCGGCCGCGTACACGTCGGAGCGGGCGTCGACGGCCTCGCCGCGCGCCTGCTCCGGGGAGAGGTACTGCGCCGTACCGATGACCGCGCTGGTCTGGGTCATGGTGGTCGCACCGCTGGCCAGCGCCCGGGCGATGCCGAAGTCCATCACCTTGACCTGGCCGGTCTGGGTGAGCATCACGTTGCCGGGCTTGATGTCCCGGTGGATGATCCCGTGCCGGTGGCTGAACTCCAGGGCGGCGCACATGTCGGCGCAGATCTCCAGCGCACGGCGCGGTTGCAGTCGCCCCTCGGCGCCGAGGACCTCCTTCAAGGTCCGCCCGTTGACGAACTCCATGACGATGAACGGCAGCGTCTCACCGGTCGGCGCGGTCTCCTCGCCGGTGTCGTAGACCGCAACGATGGCCGGGTGGTTGAGCGAGGCGGCGTTCTGCGCCTCCCGACGGAACCGCATCTGGAACGTCGCGTCCCGGGCGAGGTCGGTGCGGAGCATCTTGATCGCGACGTCCCGACCGAGCCGGAGATCGCGACCACGGTGCACCTCGGCCATGCCGCCATAGCCGAGCAGCTCGCCGACCTGGTACCTGCCACCGAGCAGGCGGGCCTGCGCTGTCATCGCGTCTGTCGTCCTTCGCTCGTCGTCGTCCCGCCGTCGCCCGGCTGGAGTCGTACCTCTCGACGGTACGACGTCCGGGTCGGATCGTCGCGCCCGTCGAGTCGTAGCGCGCCGGACGTCACGGTGCGCGGCGCAAGCCCGGCGGATGCGCCGTCCTGCGACTGCTTCCGCAGGTTGTAGGAAATCACGCCAGAGCAGAGCAGGACCAGCACGGCCAGCAGGATGGCGAGAAGCACCATTCCAGGCCGGGACCGCTGGGGCTGGGGCGACGGCGTCGCCGGGCCGGCCTGCCGGACGTACGCCGGCGGGTGTTCCTGCCGGGGCGGCCCGGACGGCACCGCTGCCGCACCGCGTGGGTAGCCGTTCGGGGCCCCCTGCGGGCGGACGGGCTGGACGGCCGGCGCGACGGCGGTGGGGCGTGGCTGTTGGGCGGGTGCGACAGCGGTCGGCCTCGCTCCGGCCACCGGCGGGCGGGCGGCCGGCGGACGCATCTGGTGCGCCTGCGGCACCTGGGCCCGGCCCGGCGCGGCCGGCGAGGCGGGCGCCGCGGACACCGGCCCGGAGTTCGCGCCGGCCCGAGCCTGCTGGGAGAGCGCGGCCTTGAGCTGACGGGCGACCCCGGCGAGTGCGGCGGCGCTCGGCCAGCGGGCGGCCGGATCCTTCGCCAACGCCCGTTCGACCAGAGCGCGCACCTGCGGAGGGATGTCGGCCGGCAGTGGCCGGGGTGTCTCCCGGACGTGCCGCATCGCGATGTCGAGGGGGTTGTCGCCCTCGAACGGCCGCCGACCGGCCAGGCACTGGTAGGCGACAACGCCCAGGGCGTAGACGTCGGATGCCGGGGTGGCCACGCCACCGGTGGCCTGCTCCGGTGAGATGTACGAGGCGGTGCCGAGCACCGAACCGGCGGCGGTGAGCTGGCCGACCATGTCGGAGCGGGCGATGCCGAAGTCGGTCAGCACCAGTGTGCCGTTCGGCCGGACCAGCAGGTTGCCCGGCTTCACGTCGCGGTGCACGATGCCCTTTTCGTGGGCGGCGTGCAGCGCGTCGGCGGCCTGCGCGACGAGGGCCATCGTCCGCGCCGGGGTGAGCCGGCCGACCCGGCTCAACGTGGACGACAGGGCGTCACCCTCGACGTACTCCATGACCAGGAAGGCGATCTGCTGGTCGTTGCCGAAGTCGTAGACGTCCACCACGCCGGGATGGTTGATGGTGGCCATGGTGCGGGCTTCGCCGCGGAACCGCTCGCCAAAGTCCGGGTCGTCGAGCAGGGCGGGGAGCAGGCTCTTCACCGCGACCGTCCGGCCGAGCACCTGGTCGGTGCCGCGCCAGACGTCGCCCATGCCGCCGCTGGCGATCCGCTCGTCGAGACGGTACCGGTTGCCGAGCTGCACGCCGGGGCTGAGCATGTCAGCGACCCCCTGGGTCGGCGATGGCGGCCTTCATGATCTGGCCGGCGATCCGCGCCGCCTCGGCGCTGCCACCGGGGCCGGCCTGCTCCAGCATGACGCAGACAGCGGAGACCGGGTTGCCGTTCTTGTCCAGGGCGAAGCCGATGAACCAGCCGTGGTCGGGCCGGTCCGGGGCGGACTGGGCGGTTCCGGTCTTGCCGCCGACCGTGTAGCCGCTGATCGCGGCCTTCTTGCCGGTGCCGTTCTGGACCACGCTGACCATCATCTCGCGCAGGTCGGCGGCGACCTGCGGCTCGACGGGCTGGCGCAGCTCCCGCGCCTTCGCGCTGTAGTAGCTGGTGGTCCGGTCCGGCGCGAGCAGTTGCCGCACCAGGTAGGGCCGCATCTGGCTGCCGTTGTTCGCGATCGCGCCAGCGATCATGGCCCCTTCGAGCGGGGTCATCCGGACGTTGTTCTGGCCGATCGAGGACTGGGCCAGTGCGGCCTGGTCGGTGCTGCCGTCCGGGTTCTGGATGTCCCCGGTCCGACTGGCGGCCGTGGGCAGACCACCCTCGCCGAGCTGGCCGACGGTGAGATCGTCCTGCTCGAAGCCGAACTGCCGGGCCTTCTCCTTGAGGGTTTCAGCTCCGAGTCGCACGCCGAGCTGCGCGAAGCCGGTGTTGCACGACTCGGTGACCGCCTCCAGCAGGGTGACCTTCGGCTCCGGGCAGATCGAGGCGGCGGCGTTACGGATCGGGGTGCCCGAGGTGGGCGGGGTCCAGCTGGAACCGGCGGGGATCTGGGTGGTCTTGCCGATGCCGTTCTCCAGGGCCGCCGCGGCTACCACGATCTTAAACGTGGAGCCCGGCGGCAGCGTCTCGGAGAGCGCGCGGTTCTTCAGCGGCCCCTCCGGGTCCTGCTCCAGCTTCTTGTACGCCACCGTCGCCTCGTTGGTGTCGTGGCTGGCCAGCGGGTTCGGATCGAAGCTCGGCATGGAGACCAGCGCCTGGACGGCACCGGTACGCGGGTCGATGGCGATCGCCGCGCCCCGCTTCGCACCCACCTCGTTGTTGCGCAGCTGGTCGTACGCCACGTCCTGGGCCCGCTTGGAGAGCGAGAGCAGCACGTTGCCGCCGCCGGTGTCGTCGCCGGTGAACATGTCCTTCAACCGGTCGCCGATCAGCTGGTCGCTGGTGCCGGCCAGGAAGTCGTTCTCCACCCGCTCGATGCCCTGGTCGGCCAGGTTGACCGGCTTGTAACCGAGCACGTGGGCGTACTTGGCGCCGCTGGGATACATGCGCCGGAACTTCAGGTTGCCGGTGGTCTCCTTGCTGGTGGCCAGGGCCGTGCCGCCAGCCTCGATGTTGCCGCGCTTGCGGTCGTACTCGGCGACCTGGACCCGACCGTTGTAGTCGCTGGTCCGGTATTCGTCGGCCTTGTAGGCCTGGATCCAGTTGAGGTTGGCGAAGAGCAGACCGAACAGGACCATGACGACGACGCCAACACGGCGCAGGGGTGCGTTCACGGCTTGATCACCTCCGTGGGAGCACCGTGCAGCTGCTCGGGCGGGCCGCCGCTGGGACGAGCCGCCTTGCCGCCGCCTCCTGCGGTCACCGGTCGGCGGGCGCCGTCGGAGACCCGCAGCAGCACCGCGATGAGCAGCCAGTTGGCCATCAACGACGACCCGCCGGCGGACAGGAACGGGGTCGTCTGACCGGTCAGCGGGATGAGCTTGCTGATCCCGCCGACGATCACGAAGACCTGGAGGCCGAGGGTGAACGCGAGACCGCCGGCCAGCAGCTTGCCGAACGAGTCCCGTACCGCCAGCGCGGCGCGCAGCCCGCGCTCCACGATGAGCAGGTAGACGACCAGCAGCGCGGAGAGGCCGAAGAGGCCGATCTCCTCACCGATGCCGGCGAAGATGAAGTCGTTCTGCACCTCGGGCAGGATCTCCGGCTGACCGCCGCCCGGCCCGGCACCGAAGAGCCCGCCCGTGCCCAGGGCCAGCAGGCCCTGCACGAGTTGGTAGCCCTTGTTGGTCGGGTCGGCGAACGGGTCGAGCCAGATCTCCGCCCGCACGTAGAAGTTGGCGAACGGCCCGCCGACCGTCGAACCGAGGACGTAGGCGAGGTACGCGCCGCCGAAGAAGAGGACAAGGCCGATCAGCAGCCAGCTGACCCGTTCGGTGGCGATGTAGAGCGTCACCACGAACATGCCGAAGTAGAGCAGCGAGGTGCCCAGGTCCTTCTCGAAGACCAGCACCAGGACGCTGATCAGCCAGACGCCGACCACCGGCCCGAGGTCGCGGCCACGCGGAAAGTCGATGCCGAGGAAGCGCCGACTGGCCAGCGAAAGCACCTCACGCTTGCGCACCAGGTAGTAGGCGAAGAAGACCAGCAGCGCCAGCTTGGCGAACTCACCCGGCTGGATGGAGAAGCTGCCGACCCGGATCCACAGCTTCGCGCCGTTGATCTCGGAGATGCTCGACGGCAGCACCGCCGGGATCATCACCAGCACGATGCCGGCCAACCCCAGGGTGTACGCGTACCGCGAGATCGACCGGTGGTCGCGCATGATCGCCAGCAGAGCGGCGGCGAGGATCACCGCACCGAGCGTCCAGGCGAGCTGACGCCCGCCCTGCCCCGCGAAGACGGCCAGGCTCTCCCGCTCGGCCACCGGGGCGTCGCCCAGGTCGATCCGGCGCAGGAAGCCCACCCCGAGCCCGTTGAGCAGGGCCACCGCCGGCAGCAGCGCCGGGTCGGCGAACGGGGCCAGGAACCGGATGACCAGGTGCAGGCCGAGGAAGAC
Organism: Micromonospora sp. NPDC005553; assembly: GCF_042871765.1. Taxonomy (NCBI): domain Bacteria; kingdom Bacillati; phylum Actinomycetota; class Actinomycetes; order Micromonosporales; family Micromonosporaceae; genus Micromonospora; species Micromonospora sp. NPDC005553. The sequence goes on from NZ_JBIAJD010000002.1 coordinate 806,273, forward strand.
CGCGCCGAGCGCGGCGGCCGGCATCCAGAAGTCCGAGGTGACCGTGTCCAGCAGGTTCGCCTCGACGGTCGCCCCGTACGCGGCCACCAGCACCATCGCCAGCAACAGCAGGTACAGCTCGGCGTTGCGGCGCGACCGCGCCAGGCGTACGCCGGATTGCTCGCCCGCAGTGGCGGGCGAGGGTGCCGGTGTGGCCGCTACGGTCACGGGTGGAGTCCTCAGGATCTCAGCCGACGCTCACTCAGGAGACCGGCAGCCGGCCGTGTCGAGCGCCGGCGGGGCCGAGTCGGAGGGCGTGACGTCGGGTGTGGTGGTCGCGCCGGCAGCACCGAGAGCGGTGGTGGCACCTGCGGTCGGGCTTGCGCTGACAACCCCGTTGGGGGTCGGCGACGCGTTGGCGCTCGGGCTGCCGTTCGGGGTGGGCGTCGAACCGAGTGGCGTCGGCGTCGGCGTGGTGACCCCGACGGCGGTCGGGTCGAGCGGGCAGAGCGGCTTGAGGTTGGGGTTGCTCGGCGTGTCGCTGGTCAGCTCGGCGAGCTGACGCTCGGCGTCCGGCTCACTCTTCGCCCGGATGCCGACCTTGACGGTGTCCTGTGCGGCGACGGTGAGGTCGTCCAGGCGGGTGCCGCTGCGTTGGTGCACGCTGGACAGGTCCATCCCGGCGATCTGACCCTGCACACCGCGGAAGACGGCAACCTGGCCCTCTTCGGTGGCTCCCACGTAGTACTGCCGCTGGGTGTACGTCCAACCGCCGAACGACGCACCGCCGACGATCACCAGCAGGGCCAGCGCCATGGCGGCGGTCCGGACCGGGCGTCGCTTCGGCCGGTCGGCGTCATCGTCGGAGGCCGCCGGCTCCTCGGGCGCGGCCGGACGCGGCGCGGAGAGCGCCGACGCTCGGGCGGCCGGAGTCGAGTTGTCGGCGGAGGTCGCCATGCCACGGTCCCGGGCGGCGGCGCCGCCCACGATCGGGGTCGCCTCGACGATGTCCTGGTCGGTGGCGTCGGCGATGATCACCGTGATGTTGTCCGGCCCACCGCCGCGCAGCGCGAGCTGCACCAGCCGCTCGACGCACTGCTGCGGGTCGGTGTACTCCCGCAGGGTCTCGCCGATGGTTTCGGCGCTGACCACACCCGAGAGGCCGTCGCTGCAGATCAGGTACCGGTCGCCGGGCATGACCTGGCGGACCGAGTATTCCGGGTCGATGTCCCGACCGTCGAGGGCGCGGGTGAGCAGCGACCGCTGCGGGTGACTGCTCGCCTCCTCGGCGCTGATGCGGCCTTCGTCGACCAGCATCTGGACGTAGGTGTCGTCCTTGGTGATCTGCGCGAACTCGCCATTGCGCAGCAGGTAGGCCCGCGAGTCGCCAATGTGGACCATCCCCAGCTTGCTGCCGGTGAAGAGGGTCGCCGTCAGCGTGGTGCCCATCCCCTCCAACTGCGGGTTGGCGTCCACTGTGTCGCGGAGTTGTTGGTTGGCGGTGCCCACTGCCGAACGCAACGCGTCGACGAGAGCGTCCCCTGGGACGTCCTCGTCGAGCGGCGCCATGGCACCGATGACGATGTTGCTGGCGACGTCACCGGCGGCCATACCGCCCATGCCGTCGGCAACGGCGAGTAACCGCGGCCCGGCGTAGACGGAGTCTTGATTGCCGTCTCGGATCAGACCGCGGTCGCTGTGGGCCGCATAGCGCAGGGTCAGAGTCATGGCCGTAATTCGAGGGAAGTGCGGCCGATCCGGATCGGCACGCCGAGGGGGACGGGGGTTGGTCCGGAGACCTTAGCGCGATCGAGGTACGTGCCGTTAGTCGAGCCGAGGTCCTCGACGTACCACTGCCCCTCACGCGGCATGAGCCGGGCGTGTCGCGCGGAGGCGTAGTCGTCGGTGATGACCAGGGTGGAGTCCTCAGCCCGACCGATGGTGATCTGCGCTTCCCCGAGAGTGATTTTGGTGCCGGCCAGCTGACCGGCCGTCACCACCAGTTGGTGCGCCGCTCTGCCCCGTTTCACCTTCGCTGGCTTGGCCCCCTGCCCCGTCGAGGCGCCCACCGCGCGTGGCGCGGCCACCAGACGACCGGACCGGGCGCCCGCGAAGAGGTCCCTGCGGATCACCCCGACCACCGTGAACACGAAGATCCACAGCAGGATCAGGAACCCGAACCGGGCAACGGTGATGACCAGTTCCGGCAAGGCGGGTCAGCCGTCCACGCGGAAGGTCAGCGTCGTCGTCCCGAGCTGGACCATGTCACCGGGGTTGAGCGCGACGGCGGAGACCCGCTGCCCGTTCACCATGGTGCCGTTGGTCGAACCCAGGTCGGTCAGCACGACCTGGCCACCGTCGAAATCCAGCCGGGCGTGTCGCCGGGAGATGCCGACGTCGGGCAGACGCAGGTTGGCCTGGTCGCCGCGACCGATCACCGTCGACCCCATCTGAAGGGGGTAGGTGCGACCGTCGCCGGAGACCAGCCGCACGTTGCGACCGCCACCGTGCCCGGGCGGCGGGCCGTAGCCACCGCCCTGGTCGTACGCGGGGTAGGCGGGCGGGCCGGCGTCGTAGCCGGGCGCCGACACCGGGGCGACCTCGCCGCCGGTGTAGACCTCGGCCGTGACACGGAACATGCCCGTGTCCAGGCCCTCGCCTCGCTCGATCTCGACGATCACGTCGCCGTAGACCGTCCACGCCTGCTCGCCGATGAACTCCGCCTGCGACTGGGCCAACTCCTGGGCCAGCGCGGCGGCGTACGGCGCCAGCCGACTGTGGTCGAACGGCGAGAGATCGATCACGTAGCGGTTGGGCACCAACGTGCGCCCACCGGCCAGGATCGCCTTGTGCGCCTCGGCCTCCCGCTGCATGGCGTTGAGGATCTCCACGGGGTGGACCACCCCTTTGAAGACCTTGGCGAAGGCCCCTTCTACCAGGCCTTCCAGACGCTTCTCGAAGCGTTGCAGCACGCTCACCGGCTCCTCCTCGGGTCCCGAGGACATGATGGTATCCGGCCGGCGCGCGCGCAGCTCACACGCCGCTCGGCCGGCTGCTCTCGACCCGTTCGGAAGGGCCGGGATTGTCGTGCTAATCTTTCGTCCGCCACGAACGGTAATCGCTCGTGGCGAGCGTCAGGGACAGCGTAGTATTCCCGAGGCCCGTTGGAGACAGCGGGGCCGGGCAGCTAGAGTGTTCCGGGTTGTGCCACGGGGATGTGGCGGAATGGCAGACGCGCACGGTTCAGGTCCGTGTGCCCGAAAGGGCGTGGGGGTTCAACTCCCCCCATCCCCACCACCGACGAGGGCTCCGCTTTATGCGGGGCCCTTCCGTCATATCGGGGCGTGCTGGACGTCACGCTATGCTCCGATGGATTCTGCCTCCGATGGACCAGGAGTGGCGTGTGAGTGTCGCGTTGGTGACAGGGTCGGGTGGTCTGATCGGCTCCGAAGCGGTCCGGCATTTCGCCGGCCTCGGTCTGGACGTCGTCGGCATCGACAACGACATGCGCCGGTACTTCTTCGGCGAGGACGGCTCCACCTCGTGGAGCCTGGAACGGCTCGGCCGTGACCTGGGTAACGCGTACACCCACTTCGCGGTGGACATCCGGGACCGGGACGGCCTGGAGCAGGTGTTCAAGAAGTACGGCTCGGACATCGCAGTGGTGATCCACAGCGCTGCCCAGCCGAGCCATGACTGGGCAGCCAAGGAGCCGTACACGGACTTCGACGTGAACGCCGGCGGCACGCTCAACATCCTGGAGAACACCCGCCGGCACGCGATCGACGCGCCGTTCATCCACTGCTCGACGAACAAGGTGTACGGCGACCGGCCCAACAGCCTGCCGCTCATCGAGTTGGAGACCCGGTACGAGCTGCCCGAGGACCACCGCTGGTACCAGGGCATCACCGAAGAGATGTCGATCGACCACTCGCTGCACTCGGTCTTCGGCGCCTCCAAGGTCGCCGCGGACGTGATGGTCCAGGAGTACGGGCGCTACTTCGACATGAAGACCGCCTGCTTCCGGGGCGGCACGCTGACCGGCCCGGCGCACTCCGCCGCCGAGCTGCACGGGTTCCTGGCCTATCTGATGCGCTGCGTCATGGAGGGCCGGACGTACAACCTCTTCGGCTACAAGGGCAAGATGGTCCGGGACGCGATCCACTCGCACGACGTGCTGACCGCGTTCGAGGCGTTCTTCCGGGCCCCGCGATCCGCGGAGGTCTACAACCTCGGTGGCGGCCGGCACTCCAACACCTCGCACATCGAGGCGTTCCGGATCGCGGAGGAGATCACCGGCCGTGAGGCGCAGATCAACTACGTCGAGCAGAACCGCACCGGTGACCACCAGTGGTACGTGAGCAGCATGGCCCGGTTCGAGGCGCAGTATCCGGACTGGAAGATCACCTACGACGTGCCGATGATCCTGCGGGAGATCTACGAGGCCAACGTGGACAAGTGGGTGGCCCAGCCGTGAGCGCCCGGACGAAGCGCAACGTGCTCGGCGTCCTGGTCGACGCCACCGACTACGCCACGGCGACCGACGCGGTGGTGACCGCGGCACACGAACGGCGTCCCCTCGCGCTGACCGCGTTGGCAGTGCACGGTGTGATGACCGGGGTGCTCGACCCGGCGCACAACGCGCGGCTCAACTCCTTCGACGTGGTGACGCCGGACGGGCAGCCCGTGCGGTGGGCGCTCAACCTGCTGCACCACGCGGGGCTCAGCGACCGGGTGTACGGGCCGACCCTGACCCTGCACGTGCTGTCGCGCTTCGCCGACGAGGGGCTACCGGTCTACCTGTACGGCTCGACCGAGGAGACCCTCGCCCGGTTGATCCCGGCCCTGGAGCAGATGTTCCCGGCGCTGAAGATCGCCGGGGTGGAGCCGTCCAAGTTCCGAGCCGTTCAACCCGGTGAGGACGCCGAGATCGCCGACCGGATCCGGTCCAGTGGCGCCCGATTGGTGCTGGTCGGGCTCGGCTGCCCGCGCCAGGAGGTCTTCACGTACGCCATGCGGCCGCTGCTCGACATGCCGCTGATGGCGGTCGGCGCGGCCTTCGACTACCACGCCGGGCTGCTGCGCCAGCCCCCGCCGTGGATGCAGCGCGTCGGCCTTGAGTGGTTCTGGCGCCTCGGTCTGGAGCCGAAGCGGCTCTGGCGCCGCTACGTCATCCTCAACCCGGCCTACCTGAGCCGGCTCGCCGCGCAGAAGACCGGCCTGTGGAAGGCCCGCCCGCCGGCCCCGGCCACCGAGCGGCCGGCCACCTTCTCGGTCTGAGCCCGATCCGTACGACGCGAGGCCCCACCCGGCGTGCCGGGTGGGGCCTCGATCGTCAGGGCCTCGGTCGTCGGAACCCGATCAGACGGTCAGGGTCCAGGTGTTGATGTAGCCGGTGTCGGCCGAGTAGGTGTCCCGCACCTGGAGTCGCCAGATGCCGTCGGCGGCCTCACCGGACACGTTGACCGTGTACGTGGCGTTCACGTTGTCGGCGCTGTCCGAGGTGCTGCTGTTCTTCAGCCGGTACGAGCTGCCGTCCGGGGCGAGCAGGTCGATGACCAGGTCACCGCGGTAGGTGTGCACGATGTTCACCGCCACGGTGGAGGCCGAGGAGGCGTTGCGACCGCAGCCGGAGATGGTGATCGAGCTGGTCACCGCCGAGCCGGCGTCCGGGATCGACACGTCGGTGCCGTTGGTGCCGGTGCAGCCGGTGGGCGGCGGCGGGGTGGTGCCGCCCGTGCCGACGTAGAGCAGCAGGTTCGGCGAGCCCGAGCCGGGGTTACCCACCACGTTGGGGGTGGCGTTGGCCACCAGTTGGTTGCGGACCTGGGCCGGGGTCCAGCTCGGGTTGGCGCTGGCCACCAGGGCCGCCGCTCCGACCACGTGCGGGGTGGCCATCGAGGTGCCGCTGATCGTGTTGGTGGCGGTGTTGCTGGTGTACCAGGCCGAGGTGATCGACGACCCGGGCGCGAAGATGTCCAGGCAGGTGCCGATGTTGGAGAACGACGAGCGGGCGTCCGTGCTGGTCGTCGAGCCTACAGTGATGGCTTCCGTGGTGCGCGCCGGTGAGGTGTTGCAGGCGTTCGCGCCGCTGTCGTTGCCGGCCGCGAGACCATACGTGACGCCCGAGGCGATCGAGTTGCGGACGGCGTTGTCCAGCGAGGTGTTCGCGCCGCCGCCGAGGCTCATGTTCGCCACCGCCGGCTTGATCGCGTTCGCGGTGACCCAGTCGACGCCGCCGATCACACCGGCGTTGGTGCCACTGCCGGAGCAGTTCAGCACCCGTACGCCGACGAGCTGGACGCCCTTGGCCACCCCGTACGCGGACCCGCCGACGGTGCCGGCCACGTGCGTGCCGTGCCCGTTGCAGTCGTCGGCCGACCCGCCGTCCACCGCGTCGTAGCCGGAGGTGGCCCGGCCACCGAAGTCGTTGTGCGAGAACTTGATGCCGGTGTCGATGATGTAGGCGTGCACGTTGCTCGCCGTGTTCGGGTAGGTGTAGGAGCTGTCCAACGGCAGGTTGCGCTGGTCGATCCGGTCGAGGCCCCAGGAGGGCGGGTTGGCCTGCGTGCCGGAGATCGAGACGGTGTGGTTCTGCTCGACGTATGCCACAGCCGGGTCGGCCGCGATCCGGGCCGCCGCGCTGGCGCTCACCTTGACCTCGAAGCCGCGCAACGCCGCGCCGTAGGTACGGGCCACCGTGCCGCCGTGGCGGCCGGAGAGCCGCTTCGCGGTGTCGCCGACCCGGTCCCGGGCCACGGCGCTGTCCTTGAGTACGACGATGTAGCTGTCCGGCACGGCGGTGGCTCCGCCGGCGGCCCGAACCACACCCACGGGTTCGGCGGCCAGGGCTGGGGTACCGACGGCCAGCACGGTCGCCGCGGCCACCCCGATCAGTACGGACCTTCGTGGAAGACCCATTTCCTACCTCCCTCTGACCGGCGGTGGAACGTGACCACCGGTCCCAACATCAATCGACACTTGCCGATCTAGCTGAGGGTAGGTCAGCCGTCGGGCAGTTGAACATGTCGAAACGGCCATACCTTCGAGTGATGACCCCCTACGGGCCTGGCGTCCGGGGCGAACGGGGGCACGCCCGGATTCGCTCCGCCCGGATTCGGGAAAGACTCTCGAACATGGAGAGTCAGCTCAGCATCCTGCTCCCGGTCGCCACCGTCTGGCTGGCCGCCGGCGTCGTTGCCGACGGCCTTCCCCGGCTGCGCAACACCCGCATGCTGCGTCGGCGTACCGGATGGTTGCTGGTGCTGGCCCTCACCGGCCTGGCGCTCACCGCCGCCGTGCTCGGCGGCGGGCTGTTCAGCGCCGGCACCGCTCCGATCGACCGGGCCGCCGCCGGGCTCACACTGGCCGCCGGCCCGGCGCTCGTGGCGACGGTCTGCTCGGTACGACGGATCCGCCGGCTGTGGGCCGGCGCGGGCGCGTTCGCCAGTGCCCCCGCCACCCCCGCGCCGCACGGGCTGCGCGCCGCCGCGGCCCACCCGCTCGTCGGGCTGCCGCTACAGGTCACCGCCCTGGCCACGGTGCCGGCGTTGATCGCCGCCGCTGGCGCCGACCTCGGGGCCGACCCCGGCGTCACCGGGCCGGCCATCACCGTGGGCGCGCTTGCGGTGATCGCCATCGGGGTCCGGCACGCGCTACGCCACAACCGCCTCGCGGAGCGGGCCCAGCCCGCCGTCGCAGGGTCAACGCGGGCGGCTGGCGCTCTGCACGTATAGCAGTTCCAGGATCGACCTGGTCGCCTCGAACCAGCGGTCCAGCCAGTCCTGCGAGGGCACTGTGCCCTTCGGCGGCAACTCCATCAGCAGACCACGCAGCAACGGGTGGTCCGCCAGGGACTCGGGCGGCTCCATCGGCCAGCCCGCCGGCGGGAACGACGGCTCGATCAGCGGGTTCGGGTCCAGTGAGGGCAGCGACAGCGGAGGATCCGTCGTCTCGGAATCACCCTCCCGCCCGCTCAACTCCTGGTCGGTCGAGACCACCTCGGTCAGAACCGTGTCCCGACGAGCTCCGCGGTACTTGCCACCGAACCGCTCCGGCTTGGCCGGACCGGTGGTGAGGTTGTCTGAACCGATCGTCGTCATCCGTCTCGCCTAATCGCTCGGTTGCGGGTCGGTGCGGCGGGTCGTCGACCAGCGCCGTACCGACCGGTTCAACGAGACGGGGACGCTCTGGCGACGGGAATCCCGACGGAACCTGGCCGACTCCTGCCGCTACGCGGCAGTCAGTCGCGCCTACCGCGGACACGGCGGAGTCCCCGTCCGGCGAACCGGACGGGGACTCCACTGACCAGTCGGTCAGACCGCGCCGAACACACCACCCCTGGTGCCGGCAACGAAGGAGTGCCAGTCACCCGGTGCGAAGACCAGGGCGGGGCCCGCCTTGTCCTTCGAGTCCCGCACTCCGACCGCCCCCGTCACGTACGCCACCTCCACGCAGTTGTCACAGTTCGGCCCGCTCTTCGAGCTCTTGAACCATGCTGCCTGCGTCAGGTCCACGGGGAACCCTTTGGTCGCCATTTCCACAACGGCTCCTCTGCCAGTTTTGCGATGTGTGCGACGGACTCCTCCGGACGTATGGCCGCAGCGCGGATGTGATCGAAGATGAAGCTGTACTTCTGCAGTTCGTCGCTCTTCTCGAGGAAGAGCCCACCCGTGGCGTTCTCCGCGTACACAACATCCGGATCACCGGGCTCAGGGAAGCTGAGGATCGTGAACGTGCCGTCCATGCCGGCATGCGCACCCACCTCGAAGGGCAGGATCTGCAGCGTCACGTTCGGCAACTCGGCCACCTCGACCAACCGTTTGAGTTGACCGCGCATCACCTCGTCCCCGCCCACCGGCCGACTTACCACCGCCTCATCGAGCACCACCCACAGATCGACCGGATCGTCCTGGGTCAATAACGACTGACGGCCCAAACGGACACGCACCCTTTGATGCACCTGATCGGCGGTGAAGTCCGGCCGAGCGGCACGGATCATGGCCCCGGCGTACTCCTCGGTCTCCAGAAGACCCGGAACGACCTGCTGTTCGTACGCCCGGATCGAACTGGCCGCCGCCTCCAGCCCGACGTACGCGCCGACGAGCACGGTGCTGTAGGGGTGCCACCAGCCCTTCTGGCGGGCCTCCCGGGCGATCTGCACGAGCTCGTCGCTCTCGGCGCCCACGACGCCGTAGATGCGCAGCATGTCTCGCACGTCGCGTGGGGTGGCCGTGGTGTGCCCGGTCTCGATCCGGGAGACCTTGGACGCCGAGCATTCCAACTGTTCGGCGACCACCTCGATGGTGATTCCGGCGGACTCCCGCTGGCGACGCAGCTCGGCCCCGAGCCGCCGCCGTCTGATGGTGGGACTGCGCCGCTCGCTCATCGCGCAACCCCGTGAGTCACTGGTCTCCGCCGCTGGCTGCTCGACCCCACTCGGGCTACCTCCGGTAACGCGCCACTGGGTGACACCCGCCGGGGGCGCGACCGTCGACCGGCGAGCGTTCGCGACGAAGGGGGTGGTGCCGGTCCTCGGCCGGCCGCGACGGGCGAAACCGATCCCCAGTCTGCCGTCCGGACGTGGATGGCTTCAATAGGCCTTTCGCGCGACACGCTCACGTATCGGCAAAAGTCGACGTGCAACTTGCATGAAGCACGTCCCTGATGCACTCTGTCCGTATGGCACGGATCACTCAGCGTCTCCGTTCGGTCCCTCGGAGTGGTGACCCCACCGCTTCGGGGAAGCCGGGCACGACGCGGGCCCGGCCGACGACAACGCGACCTGCTCCGGGGTAAGGACCCCGCCGCTGCAAGCCGGCAAGCTGCGGCGGCGGGCGCGTTCCCGGAAGCAACCGGGTGGTGGTCGGGTGACGGCACGTCACCAGCGGGGTACGGCCCGACCACTGCCATCCGCACCACCGGTTCACGAGGCACGACCCCGTCACCGGCCGAGACGTCCCCCGTTCAGGCACCGCCGGCGCAATCGCCGGCCGATCCTCCCCAGGAGCCCATGTGCTTCCCCGCACCGGTGACGTACTGCATGTGACACGCGCGGCGAGTGTCCAGTTCCTCAGGCCGATCAAGTTCCGGGTGATCCGGGTCCTCGACTGGCCGACCTATGACGGCTGGCTGTGGCTCGACGGCTACGAGTTGAACACCGCGGGTGACGCTGTCACCCGACGGTCGATCTTCGTCCAGCGGGAAGGGCTGCAGCAACTGCAGGCCGCCCCCGAACCCCGTCCGCACACCGTGCGGGCCCGCCGCCCGGTCGCGCGTACCCCGCTCCGGGTGGGCTGACCGACCCGAACCGCCGCCGGTGGGCGTGCCATCGCCATAGAATCGGTACGCCCACCCCGGCACGTTCCACCCGCTCGTCCAGGACCCTGACCCTGGGATGGTCATGGTCAATCAGCCCGCCCTGCGGCGGCACCACCGCTCTCTTATCGCCTATGCCTTCGGACTCCTCGCCCTCCTCGGGGCGATGGCGACACTCCTGGTCCTCGCCCGCGACCCGGCGATGTCGTCCACCCGGCTGACCGCACCGGTGCCCGCGCCGGAGATCACCGTGCTCGACTCCGACCCGCCGACGGGCGACGGTCAGTCGGTCTACGAGAAACCCGGCTGGACCGACACCGACACCGACACCGACACCCCGGCCGACCAGGCTGGTGGTACCGACCGGACCGGGCCGGTGTCCGGGCTGGGTGCCGGCGGCCAGTCCGACGGCCGTCAGGAACTCACCGAGGCCGCTCCGGCTGGGCACAGCGCCACGGACATCCGCCATTCCCTCTTCTGGTCCGGCATCTTCGGCCTCGCCATCTCGCTGGCCGGCATCGGCCTCGTCGGCACCCGCCGCCGGATGTGGTGACCAGCGGTCACGACGTGCTCGTCACAGTGGGGCTCGGTGTGGTCGGGCTCGCCCCGGTCGAGGGCTGAGCCTGGGAGATGATCAACAACACCTCGTCGTCGGTGGAAACCGACGTGCCCGCGTCCGGCTCGGTGCCCACCACAGTCCCGGGTGGCAACTCCGACGGGCGGTACACCACCCGGTAGGTAAGGCCGAGCCGAGCCAACAGCCCTTCGGCGGTGGCCTGCGGCAGGCCGGCGAGCGGTGGCACCGGCAGCTCGTCCGGCGCTTCCGTGGTCGGCGAGCTGCTCGGCGACTCACTGGTGGGCGCCGCCGACGTGGGGGCTGCGCTGGTCGGCAGGGCGCTGGGTGCACTGGTCGCCGGAGGGGACGGGGTGGGCCCGCGATCGTCCCGGTCGTCGTCCTGCTGGGAGAGCACCAGCCAGAGCGCGCCCCCGAGCAGGCCGGCGAGCAGCAGCGCCAGTACGCCCCAGAGGATCGGCGACCACCACCGCCGACCACCCTGCTCCTCGACGTACCACTCACCGCCGGCGTCATCCGGTCGGGGCGAGCGCACCTCGGCCCGGCCGGACCAGGCCGGCGGTATCGGCGCCGTCCGGTCGGCCGGCGGGCCCGGCCGGGTGCCGGCAGACCGGTCGATCGGCATCGTTTCGTCGGCCGGCGGGCCCGGCCGGGTGCCGGCAGACCGGTCGATCGGCATTGTCTCGTCGGCCGGCGGGCCCGGCTGGGTGCCGGCGGACCGGTCGATCGGCATTGTCTGGTCGGACGAAAGGTCGGGACGAGCCGGGACGGTCCGGTCGATCGGTGCCGTCTCGTCCGGTCCGTCGGCGGCGGGCCCGGTCGGGGCCGGCCGATCAGCGGCGGAGGGCAGGGGTCGGGTCCGGTCGTCGTCGTGCTCGTCGGCGGGAGGCTCCTGGCGGTCGTCGCTCATCGCACGTCCTTTCCCGAACCCGGACGGGCGTCATGGCCCTCGACCGCCAACCTAGTCGCCCACACCGCCATCGGTGGGGATCAGCGTGCCGAGCCGCGCCGGCTGTCGGCGAGACAGGACGCGGTACGGGCCGCGAGGCGCGAACCCGCCGGCCTGGAATCAGGGAGTGGGTTTCGGGGTCGGCTGGCCGTCGGAACCACACCAGATGCTGACCTGGTCGTTCCACCGGGCCGGGCCGTCCTCGGCGGGCTCCTGCCGGCTGACCTTTCCAGTACGTCCGCTGAGGTAGCGCGGGTAGAGGCCCTCGTCGACCAACTCGTCGGCGGCGTCGGCGCAACTCTCGCCGACCACGTCCGGCACCTCGGCGGCCGGCGCCGGCCCGGCAACCTGGAGTTGCACAGTCGTCCCCCGGGCGACCTCGGTGCCCACGTCCGGTGTGGTGCTCTCGACCGTACGGCCGACGCCGCCACCGAAGACCAGCCGCCAACCGAGCCGCTGCTTGCGCAGCGCCTCCCGAGCCTGCTCGAAGTCGGTGCCGATCACCGGCGGCACGGTCAGGCCGGCTGCCTTGGTCGGGGCGGCGGAGGTCTGGACCGCCGACGGTGTCGGTCGGCCGCTGCTCGGCCGGGGTGCGGTGGGCCGGGTGGTCGACGCGCCAGCCGTGGTCGCAACGGCCAGCGGGTCACCGGAGGATGCGTCGTCCTCGCCGGCCAGCAGCCAGCCGCCGGTCGCACCCACGGCGGCGAGCAGCACCGCTGCCAACCCACCGCCGAGCACAACGCTGGCCCGGCCCGCACCGCCACCGGCGGCATTCTGCTGGCCCGTGTTCGTGTCCGTCATAACGCCCACCGCCTCATCACCGGCGACCGTACCGCCCGCCGCCCAACCCGCCCGCACCGGCGGTCCACACCGGCGGGTCTCTGCGACTCGCCGCGCCGACGACGGGACGTTACGCTGCCCGGCATGGCCAGACAGGGCTGGGGAGTGTCGATCGCGACGGCGATCGGGGTCGCTGCCGGCGCGGGTGCCGCACAACTGGGCTTCGGCTACGGGCTCGGCGTCATCACCTGGACGCCCACCGATGCCGGTGCGACCGACACAGCCTGGGCGGACGGCCTCGCCTGGGCCACCTGGCTCGCCGCCAGTTCGACGGTCCTCGGCGCGGTCTGCGCGCAGCGGCTTCACCAACGCAACGCCCCGGCGAAGACAGTGATCTCTCCGGAAACCTCGCCAGACGGTGCTGCCCCTCAGGAGGGCCTGCGGCTCGACGAACGGCGGCCGGAGCACGACAGCCCGGTCGACGGGCCTTCACCGGTCGTCGACACGGCCCGCCCGGAGGTGGCGGGCACGCCACCAGCGGCGGCCGACCCGCCGGTCAACGACCGGGGCGGCCTGCTGCGCCGGGTGGCAGTGGCGCTTGGCGCCGGGCTGGGCGGGCTGGTCACCGTCCTGTTGATCGCGGTACCCGCGCGGGTCGCGACCGGCGCGGACACCGGCGCCCCGCAACGCACGGCCGCCGTACAGGCGACGCTGGGCATCCTGATCGGCGTACTCGTCGCGATCTGGGCGCTTCGCTCCCGAGCCGCGGCGGTCAACGTGACAGCGACGGCCGCCTGGCTCTGGCTGCTCGCGGTGATCTCCGTCATCGACGGGGTACGCGTCGGACGAGGGCTGAGCGGCGCGCAGCTCGGTACCTGGCAGTTCGACCCGGACCACGCCCGGTACTGGATCGGGGGCCAGATCTACTGGCCCGGTGCGCTGCTGGCACTGGTGCCCGCGCTGCTGATCGGCGTACTGGCCGCTCGGCGGTCCGCCCGCTCGGGCGGACACCGCGTGGGTGCGGCGGCCTCCGGCGCGGCGGGCCCGGTGCTCGTCGCGCTCGCGTACCTGACCACCCTGCCGCATTGGTCGACGCTGGGCCCCGCGCAACTGTCCACCCAGCTGATCGCGCCGTACGCGGTGATCGCCGGTATCGGCGGCTCTGTTCTGGCCGCCCGACTCGGCGAGCGCAGCGAACGGAACCGCCCGGCCGAACAGAGCCACCCGGCCCGGCCGAGTGCTGTGCCTCGGGACACGGTGACCGACCCGGCCCCGGTGACCGGGACCGAGCCCGAGCCGCCGGTCTCCGGCGCGACGGGCGAACCCACTGCGTCGACTGCCGGAGCCTCGGCCTCGACGGCTGGAACCACGGGACGGCGCAGGAGGGTCAGCGTTCCGTCGCAGATGCCCAGGACAGGCTCGCTGCCGGGCGAAGCCACCGCTGCACCGCAGGTGCCCGCTCCGCGTACGGACCCCGACCGCTCGGATCCGACCCCTCCCACCGAAGCCACGACGATGGACACGGCCCCGAGCAGCCGCCGCACCCGCGCAGCCCGCCGCCCCACCACCGACTAACCCCGCCCGCCCCCACCCGGCCGCCCCCACCCTGTTGATCATGAAGTTATTGCCACCTCGCTCGGCGTGTCATGGCAACAACTTCATGATCAACGCGCTTCGAGGGGGGTGGGTGGGGTGCAGGGGTGTAGGGGGTTAGGTGGTTGGCCAGGTGTGGACGGGTTCGTTGGTGCGCTGGAGTTCGGCGTAGCGCTGGACCATGTGGTGCAGCGCGGCAGGCCGGTCCATGCCGTGGCGCCGCTCCGCCGCCCAGACCGCCTCGGTCTGCCAGACGGCACCGTTGCGGCCGGTACGGCAGCGCTGCTCGATGATGTCGAGCAGCCGGTCCCGCTGCGCCGGGGCGACGCCGAACCCGTCCAGGCCGGTGGCAGCGGTGGGCAGTAGTTGGTCCAGGACCAGCTTGGTGACCGGCACGTCGCCGAGCCCGGGCCAGTGCAGCACGGCGTCGAGGCCACGTCGGGCGGCGGCGTGGAAGTTCTCCTCGGCGGAGCTGAAGGTGAGTTGGCTCCAGATCGGGCGGTCGGCCTCGGCCAGGCCGCGTACCAGCCCGAAGTAGAAGGCAGCGTTGGCCAACATGTCCACCACAGTCGGGCCGGCCGGCAGCACCCGGTTCTCCACCCGCAGATGGGGTCGGCCGTTCATGATGTCGTAGACGGGACGGTTCCACCGGTAGACCGTGCCGTTGTGCAACCGCAACTCCCCGAGCTGTGGCACACCGCCGGCGTGCAGAACCTCCACCGGGTCCTCGTCCTCGCAGATCGGCAGCAGCGGCGGGAAGTACCGGACGTTCTCCTCGAACAGGTCGAAGATCGAGGTGATCCACCGTTCGCCGAACCACACCCGCGGCCGTACGCCCTGGGCCTTCAGCTCGTCCGGTCGGGTGTCGGTGGCCTGCTGGAACAGGGCGATCCGCGTTTCGGCCCACAGTTGGCGGCCGTACAGGAAGGGGCTGTTCGCACCGACCGCCACCTGCACCCCCGCGATGGCCTGGGACGCGTTCCAGTAGTCGGCGAAGCTGTCCGGGGCGACCTGGAGGTGGAACTGGAGGCTCGTGCAGGCGGCCTCGGGGGCGATCGAGTCGGTGTGCGTGCGCAACTGCTCGACGCCGCGGATGTCAAGCTCGATGTCCTCGCCCCGGGCGCCGACGATCTGGTCGTTGAGCACCCGGTAACGCTCGTTGGTGGAGAGGTTGTCCTCGACCAGGTGCCCCTCGGTGAGGGTGGGCAGGATGCCGACCAGGACGATCTTCGCGTCGGATCTGGCGGCGCGCTCGTCGGCCCGGGAGAGGCTGCCGCGCAGGTCGTGCTCGTAGTCGGCGAAGCCGTTGCCCTCGATGAGTCGGGGCTCGGCGTTCAGTTCCAGGTTGAACTGCCCCAATTCGGTCTGGAAGAGGGGGTCCGCGATGTCGGCGAGGATCTCCTCGTTGCGCATCGCCGGCTCGGCGGCCGAGTCGACCAGGTTGAGCTCGATCTCCAGACCGGTCATCGGCCGGTCGGCGTCGAAGCCGAAGTCGTCCAGCATCAGGGCGAAGACGTCCAGGCACCGCCGTACCTTCTGCCGATATCGGACGCGATCATCCCGGGTGAAGGCGCCCTCTGAGACGTCCCTGCCCATGTGTCCTCCCGACGGCCGGCGCGGTCGGGATCATCCCGTCCCGGAAGCGCTTTGTGAAGCATCCACGGTAAGAGCGCCCACCTGACCGGGGCCAGAGGCCGACGGCGGTGATCCGACGTCGACCGGGGCGGACGCGCTCGTGGCGCCATCTGTACCCCGCCATCGACCGGCTGGACCCGAAAGCGGTGAGAACAACCCGTGACAATTACCACCGCCAGTGGGAACGACGCAGGGCCCGCGCCGACGTGCGGCGCGGGCCCTGCGTACCGGATCGCCGGGAGGATTCCCCTGGCCCTCCGGCGATCCCCGGGGGTCAGGCCTGGCGGACGGCCTCGCCCTCGATCTCGATCTTGATCTTGCGGCTGACCAGCACGCCCCCGGTCTCCAGGGCGACGTTCCAGGTCAGGCCGAACTCCTCGCGGTCGATCTCGGTGCTCGCGGAGAAGCCGAAGATGTCCTGGCCGAACGGGCTGCGGCCGACACCCTCGAACTCCACCTCCAGCTCGACCGGACGGGTGACGTCCTTGATGGTCAGCTCACCGGTGAGCACGAACTCGCTGCCGCTACGGGACTTGACCCCGGTGCTGCGGAACTCGAGCGTCGGGAACTTCTCGGCGTCCAGGAACTCGGGGCTGCGCAGGTGCGCGTCCCGGTCGGCCTGGGTGGTGTCGACGCTGGCGGCCTGAATGGTGGCGACGACCGAGGACTGCAGCGGGTCCTCGGCGACGGTGATGGTGGCGGTCGCGTCGTTGAACTCACCGCGAACCTTGCTCACCATCATGTGCCGGGCAACGAAGCCGACCCGCTTGTGCGCCACGTCGAGCGCGTAGGTGCCGGCCGCCGGGATGGTGAGGCCGTCCCAGTCGCGGGTAACCGTCTCGATGCTGCTGGTCATGCTGCTGTCCTCCAGGGGATTGTTTAATAGCCCAACGACTGCCTGAGCAACTATAACCGCAACAATATTCCCCGTGTCAAGCACTGGTATGATGAACGGGTGACCAACGTCTTCGACGATCCCCGGATCACCGCCGTCGGCCTGCTCTTCGAGGCACACGCCGGGCTGTCCGCCCGGTTCAACGCCCAACTCGAGGAGCACGGCCTCTCCGCGGTCGAGTTCGAGGTCATCACGCGACTGGCCCGCTCGCCGGGCAACCAACTACGCATGACCGACCTTGCCGCACAGACCTCTCTGTCGACAAGCGGAGTGACCCGGGTCGTGGACCGGATGGAGCGCGACGGGTTGCTGACCCGCCGGGCCTGCCCGAACGACCGCCGCAGCTCGTACGCGGTGGTCACCGCCTCCGGGATGCAACGCCTCAACGAGACGCTGCCCGGGCACCTTCAGATGATCGAGCAGTGGTTCACCGGGCAACTCGACCCGGAGGCGCTGGTGGCACTCCTCGACGGGTTGCGCCGCGTCCGCGACGCCGCTCATCCGTGCGCCACCGCCGGCAGTGACGACGTCAGCCCGGAGCAGGCCACCGCCACCGACGAAGCCACCCGACGGCACTGATCACCACTCGCCGTCGGGCGGCGGCAGCGGCAGCGGCAGAAAGACCGGCAGAACTGATCCAGCCAAGCTGGAGAATTCGGTCCAAGCCGACTTTCTGCCACCCCGCCGGTGGCAGGCTTCGAGCACCGGGGATCACCGGGGGGTGACGGCGCGGGCGATCAGCGAGGGGTAGCACCAAAGGGGGCTCTTCGCCCGCGCCACTCTCCCGTCGCGATCCGCTCGGAGACAGCGCAGGGCCCGATCCGCTCCGGGACAGCGCAGGGCTACTGAGCCGGTCCACCCCGGGCGGCGATCAGCGCGTAGAGCAGTCCCGACTCCTGCGGCAACAGCCTGATGCCGCTCTCCACACAGACCCGGTCCAGTCGATCGAGCACCGACGGGTCCGCAGTGCTCGCAGCCAGCCCCACCAGCGCCTCCACCACGTCGCGGCGATCCTGCCCCGCATGGTCGGCGGCGGCCGCGAACCACTCGGCAGCCAACTCCCGGTCCCCTCGGTGCAGCGCCAGGTTCCCCTCGATCAGCGCACAGAGCCCGGCCTCCGGGCCACCCCAGACCAGCGCCGAGTCGTCCGAACGCGGTCGCGGCACGGTCCGCGCCGGCAGCGCCTCCCCGCCCCCGGCGCGCAACTCGGTCAGCACCGCTGTCGCCTCCGCGGCCCGCCCGTCCTGGGCGAGCGCCAGCCCGACGGTCCCGAGCACCCGCCGGCGACGCCCGGGATCACCCAGCTCGGACAGGGCAGCGATCGCTCGCCGACCACGGTCGATGGCGTCCGCGTACCAGCCTTCCAGCCGGGCGACCTCGGCTCGATTGGCCCAGCCCAGCACCCGCAGCCGCTGCTCCCCACTCTCGGCGGCGAGTCGGTCCACGGCGGCGAGTCGGCGGCGGGCCGCAGCCAGATCGCCCGCGCGGATCTCGTGCCAGGCGAGGCTGTTCTGGGCCACCGCCAGGTCCCGGGTCCGCCCGTTGCGGGCGGCCAACCGCAGCAGCGCCTCGGCCTGCTCGCGAGCCTCGTCCTGCCGCCGGACGGAGATCAGCAGGGTGCCGAGCACGTTTCGCGCCTCCAACTCCCCGGTGACGTCGCCGGCCTGCCGGAAGGTGTCCAACGCCGCACGGGCCGTCGACAACTCCTCGGCACCGGCGCCGTGCTCCGCCGCCAGCCGGGCGACGCCGAGGGCGGCCCAGCCACGCAGGAGAGGATCGGCGTCGGCGGTCCGCGGGTCCGCCAGCAGCCGCCGCAGCCACTGCCGCCCGACGACGTCGCGTCCGCGGAACCGCCACCAGCGGGTCAGGCAGGCCGCCAGCCGCAGCGCTGTCAACGGGTCGTCGGTGGCCGCGTGGGCCAACGACGAGCTGATGTCACTGCTCATCTCGTCCAGCCGGTGCACCGCGTCGGGTAACCGTGGGCCGATCAGGTCACTGGCGGTACGGGCCACCAGGCGCGCGATGACCTCCGCGTGTCGACGCCGGATGCAGGTCAGCTCACCTCCGCCGGCCGCCTGCTCGACGGCGTAGTCCCGAACCGCGTCGAGCAGCCGGAACCGGAACGACCCGGTTCCGCGTACGCTCAGCAGCCCCAACTCGACGAAGCGGTCCAACAGTGGAACCGGGTCGATCGCCGCGGTGCCGTCCCGGTCGGCCTCGTCGACGAGCATCTCCTCGGCCAACTCGACCGACCAGCGGTTACCGAAGACGGCCAGTTTCCGCAGCGCGGCCTGTTCGTCAGACGCCAGCAGGCGATAGCTGAACGCCACCGCGTCCCGCAGGGTGACGGCGACCGAGACCGCCGCACTGGTGTCGGGTCCGCTCGTCCGGCTGCCGAGCGCCTCCGGTGCGTCCCAGGCCGGGTGGGCGGACGCGTCCGCGGGCGTGGCCAGGTCGAGCACCCGGTCGCCGTACCTGTCGAGCAGTTCGGTGAGGTCGAGGAGACGGCCCCGGGCGGCCATCAGCTCGATGGCCAACGGCAGCCCGCCCAACCGGCGCACCAACGCGGCGAGCGCCGGCAGCTCAGCGGGGGTGGGCGGCTCTCGGCGGACCTGAGCGAGCCGGGCGGTGAACAACGCGACAGCCGGCCACGATTCGAGCCCGGAGTGCTCAGCCTCCGGTGGTGGCACGTCGAGTGGCGCGACCGGCCAGACCCGCTCGCCGGGCAACCCGACCGGGTGCCGCCCGGTGACCAGCACCCGCAGCGAGGGCAGCGCTCCGAGCAACCGGTGCACTGTCGCGGCCACCGGGCCCGGCGCGCGCTCCACAGCGTCCATCACCAGCAGCGTCGGCCGCCCGGCGAGCAGCGCCACGAGTTCGGACAGGCGCGCCACACCGAGCACGGACATCGAGGCGGCGAGCACGTCCGGACCGTCGGCGCCCTCGCCCACCAGCACCCCGGCAACACCGGCCGGGTGAGCGGCGGCCACCAGGTGCGCCACCGACGTCGCCAGGGCGGTCTTGCCGACGCCGGCCAACCCGACGAGGCTCACCAACCGGGGTCCCCGCTCCGCGGTCAGCATTTCGGCCAACTCGGTGAGGTCGCGCTCCCGGCCGATCAACTCCACCGGCGGCGGGAGCGCGACCGCCCTGTTGGCGGGGGCGGCGGCCGACGTGGCGTTGCCGCCGACCGCCAGCGGCGTCGAAGTGGCGTCCGGCGAGGCCGGTTCGGCACCGGCGCCGCGGGCAGCGGCCAGGAACGCCGCCCGACTGGTGCCGGTCAGCGCCAGTGCCCCGGCGAGCAGTTCCACAGTGGTGCGCTGTGGCCGGTTCGATCGGCCACGCTCCAGGTCACGGACCGTCCGCACACCCACCCCGGCTCGGGACGCCAGCTCGGCCTGGGTGAGGCCGGCGGCGCGTCGATGCCCGCGGAGCAGCTCCGGCAGGGTGGTACGTCCAGCCGGGCTCCGCGACCATTCATGATCCGGAGTCATGGGCTCGAAGAGTACGGATGGACTACGACCGTCGGCAGTCGAACGTCGGGCTACTGACGCCCGCTCGCCGAAACCCGACAGCCGTACGGACAGCCCGTCCGGGACGACCGGCCGATCAGCTCGGCCTGGCCGCTCAGAGGCCCAGATCCCGAGCGATGATCATCCGCTGCACCTCGCTGGTGCCCTCGCCGATCTCCAGGATCTTGGAGTCCCGCCAGAACCGGGCCACCGGGTACTCGTTCATGAAGCCGTACCCGCCGTGGATCTGGGTGGCCTCCCGGGCGTTGTCCACGGCGATCGTGCTGGCGTGCAGTTTGGCGATGGCGGCCTGCCGCTTGAACGGCTCGCCGGCCAGCATCCGTGCGGCGGCGTCGTAGTACGCCAGGCGAGCGGTGTGCGCCTTCAGCTCCATGTCGGCGATCTTGAACTGGATGGCCTGGTTGGCGCCGATCGGCTGACCGAAGGCGTGCCGCTCCTTCGCATACTTGATCGACTCGTCGACACAGCCTTGGGCGAGGCCGACGGCGAGCGCGGCGATCGCGATCCGGCCCTCGTCGAGGATCCGCAGGAACTGCGCGAAACCCCGACCCCGGGCGCCGAGCAGGTTGGCGGCCGGCACCCGGCAGTCGTCGAAGGTCAGCTCGTGGGTGTCCGAGGCGGTCCAGCCCACCTTGGAGTAGCCGGGAGCGACGACGAACCCGGGCGTTCCGGTGGGCACGATGATCGTCGACAGCTCCTTGGAGCCGTCCGGGTTCGTGCCGGTTACCGCGGTGACGGTGACCATGGCGGTGATGTCGGTACCCGAGTTGGTGATGAACGCCTTCGATCCGTTGATCACCCACTCGTCGCCGTCCAGCACGGCCCGGGTCTGCGTGCCGGCGGCGTCCGAGCCGGTGCCGGGCTCGGTGAGACCGAAGCCGGCCAGCGCCTCGCCGCTGAGCAGTCGGGGCAGCCAGGTCGTCTTCTGCTCCTCGGTGCCGAAGCGGTAGATCGGCATCGCGCCCAGCGAGACCGCCGCCTCCAGGGTGATGGCCACGCTGGAGTCGACCCGGGCCAGCTCCTCCAGGACCAGGCAGAGCGCGAAGTAGTCGCCGCCCATGCCGCCGTGTTCCTCGGCGAAGGGCAGACCGAACAGGCCCATCTTGCCCATCTGCCGGATCACCTCGTACGGGAAGGTGTGCTGCTCGTAGTGCTCGGCGATGACCGGGGCGATCACCTCGCGGGCGAATTCCCGCACGCTCTCGCGCAGCGCCTCTTGTTCGTCGGTGAGCCGGAAGTCCATCTCATCCTCCTGTAAGGACGGTCCGCCCCGGCGCTCGTGACGCCGGGGGCGGGTCGCTGTGCGGGCCTGAGTCGATGGTCAGACCGGGGTGACGCCGTGCCGACGGCGGGAGAAGTGCCGATCCTTGGTACCCGCCGCCGCGAATCGACGGACCAGCTCGGTGCGCAGGTCCTGCGGCTCGACGATGGCGTCCACCACCAGCTCGCTGGCCAACCGGACGACGTCGATGTCCTGCTCGTACTCGGCCCGCTTGGCGGCGACGAAGGCCGCCCGCTCGTCCTCGTCGGCAATGGCGGCGATCTTGTTGGCGTAGACCGCGTTCACGGCGGCCTCGGCGCCCATCACGGCGATCTTCGCGGTCGGCAGCGCGATCGTGGCGTCCGGCTCGAACCCGGGCCCGGCCATCGCGTAGAGACCGGCGCCGTACGCCTTGCGGACCACCACGCAGATCTTCGGAACTGTCGCCTCGGAGATCGCGGTGATCATCTTGGCGCCGTGCCGGATGATGCCCTGCTTTTCCACCGCGCTGCCGACCATGAAGCCGGGCACGTCGCTGAGGAACAGCAGCGGCACGTTGAACGCGTCGCAGAGCTGCACGAACCGGGTGGCCTTGTCGGCCGAGTCGACGAAGAGCACGCCGCCCTTGAACATCGAGTTGTTGCCGACCACACCGACGACCTGGCCGTCGAGGCGGCCGAAGCCGATGGTCAGCTCCTTGGCCCACAGCGCCTGGATCTCGAAGAACGACCCCTCGTCGAGCAGGCCTTTGACGTACCGCCGCATGTCGAACGCCTGCCGCTCACTGGCCGGCACCAAGGCGGCCAGGTCGGCCTTCGCGGGCGCGGCGACCGCCGGTGCGGTCGGCGGCGCCTGCGTCCAGTTCGCCGGCAGGTACGACAGGTAGGTCTTCACGACGTCGAGCGCGTCGGCCTCGGTCTTGCAGAGGAAGTGCCCCACGCCGGATTCGGCGGTGTGCACCTTCGCCCCGCCCATCGCCTCCAGGGTGGTCTTCTCGCCGGTGACCATCTCGACCATCCGGTCGGAGCCGAGGTACATGCTGGCGTTGCCGTCGACCAGCGCCACCACGTCGCAGAACGCCGGGATGTACGCACCACCGGCGGCGCTCGGGCCGAACAGCGCGCAGACCTGTGGGATCGAGCCGGAGGCACGGACCTGGTTCCAGAAGATCTTGCCGGCGCCACGCCGACCGGGGAAGAGATCGACCTGGTCGGTGATCCGGGCGCCGGCCGAGTCGACCAGGTAGACCATCGGCACGCCGGCGCCGTACGCCCGCTCGATGATCCTGATGATCTTTTCGACGGTGCGGGCGCCCCAGCTGCCGGCCTTGACCGTGGAGTCGTTGGCCATCAGGCAGACCTGTCGGCCGTCGATGGTGGCGGTGCCGGTCACCACGCCGTCGGCGGGCAGCCCTTCGGCCATCGTGTTGGCGTAGAGGCCGTCCTCGACGAACGAGCCCTCGTCGACCAGGAGCGCGACCCGTTCACGGGCGAAGAGCTTGCCCTTGGCCGCGTTGGCCGCGTGGTACTTGTCCGCGCCGCCGGACCGGGCCCGCTTGCGCAGCTGCTCCAGTGCCTCACCGTCGAGCGTCACGCCGACTCCTCCGCCATACTGACCTGAACGATCGTTAGGCTAGCGCATCGGTGCGGTTGTCGGCGACCTACGAGCGAACCAGACAGTTGAGCCGAGAGCAAGACATTGAAAAACGTGAATACATATCGCTAGGCTCCTGACACCCCTTCTTTCAGATCGGAGTCAGCGATGACCTCACGACTCAACCGGCTCGCCGTCGCGATGCTCGCGACGACACTCGCCACCCTCGGCATCACGGTCGCCAACCCGTCGCCCGCGTCCGCCGCCATGACCATCTGCTACAACACCAGCCAGGCGGGCAGCTACGCCAGCGTCGCCAACCAGGCCGCCTCGATCTGGAACAACGCCACAGTCAACCTGACACTCTCCGCCAACTGCGGCTCCAACCTGCGCATCTACCGGATCACCGGCGGCGGCTCGTACGCCCAGCGGACCAGCCTCGGCAACGGCCGGGTCTACATCGACACCCAGCAGGCCGCCCAGTACAGCGTGCTGCGGATCATGACCCACGAGATCGGGCACATCCTCGGCCTGCCGGACAACTACAACGGGAACTGCTCGCTGCTGATGTCCGGCGGCAGCGCCGGCACCAGCTGCACCAACGCCTACCCGAGCACCGCCGAGGCGAACCGGGTCAGCAACCTCTTCGCCGGCACGTTCAGCGCCACCGACCGCAGCGCGGACATCTTCCGCGACAGCTGGCCGAGCGCGCTCACCACGGTGAACTGACCGAACCCGCCCAAAAACGACGGGGCCGGCGCGTGCGCCGGCCCCTTCGTCGCGTCCTCAGCTCGGCAGCGGCGTCAGCCGGGTACGCGGACCGGCCCGCAACACACCCGACGGCAGCTTCTTGCCGAGCAACTCCTCGGCCAACTCCGCCACCTCGATGAGCGCCGGCAGGTCGATGCCGGTGTCGATGCCCATGTCGTGCAGCATGTGCACGGCCTCCTCGGTGGCCAGGTTGCCGCTCGCCCCCGGCGCGTACGGGCAGCCACCGAGGCCACCGACGCTCGCGTCGAACTCGGTCACCCCCAGCTCCAGCGCGGTCAGCAGGTTGGCCAGCGCCGTACCCCGGGTGTTGTGGAAGTGCAGCAGGACCGGCACGTGCGCGTTGCGGTCGCGTACCGCGGTCAGCAGCTCGCGGACCCGACGTGGGGTGCCCATGCCGGTGGTGTCGCCGAACGCGACCCGGTCGGCGCCGTCGCGGACCACCCGGTCCACGATCCCGGCCACCCGCTGCGGATCGATGTCCCCCTCGTACGGGCAGCCGAAGCTGGTCGCCACGATCACCTCGACCCGCGCCGACGCGCCGTGCAGCAGGTCGATCAGCTCGGCGATGTCGTCCAGCGACTCGTCAGTGGACCGGTTGACGTTGCGCCGGTTGTGCGTGTCACTGGCCGAGACCACCACCTCGATCTCGGTGAACCCGGCGGCGAGGGCCCGCTGGGCGCCCCGGGTGTTCGGCACCAGCGCGGAGTACCGCACCCCGTCGGCCTTCACCGCCCGCTGCCACACCTCGTCGGCGTCGGCCATCTGCGGGATCGCCCTCGGGTGCACGAACGACACCGCCTCGATTCGGCGTACGCCGGTGCCGGAGAGGGCGTCGAGCAGCCGCACCTTGGCGTCGGTCGGGATCGGGTCCTCGTTCTGCAACCCGTCGCGCGGCCCGACCTCACGGATCGAGACGGAATCTGGCAACTGGCTCATCGGTCACCTCGCTGTGACGTCGGATCGGGACAGCACGTCGGCCGCTTTGCTCTGCCGCCCTATGTGCGCCGGCTACTGTCCGTCATCGGGCAGCGGCTGGCGCATATAGGTAAGCAGAGCAAAGGGCCCACAAACCAGTCTTGCCCGGCCGCCAGGCGGCACGGCCAGACCGCACCGCCCCAGCGGCCTACCCGTTCAGCGCATGCGGGAGACGATGCCCGTGTCGTAGGCGCCGGAGCGGAACTCCTCGTTCTCCAGCAACTCGGCGAAGAAGGGGACGTTGTTCTTCGGACCCTCGATCTGGAACGCCGCGACGGCTGCCTTGGCGCGATCGAGCACCTCGTCACGGGTCGCGCCGCTGACGATCAGCTTGGCCAGCAGGCTGTCGTAGAACGGGGTGACCGTGTTGCCCTCGGTGTAGCCGGAGTCCACCCGGACACCCTCACCCGTCGGCTCCACCCACGTCCTGATCACACCCGGGCCGGGCAGGAAGCGCTTCGGGTCCTCCGCGTTGATCCGCATCTCGATGGCGTGCCCACTCGGGGTCAACGCGTCCGGGTCGAACGTCGGCGCCAACCCGGAGGCCACCCGCAACTGCTCCTCGACCAGGTCGATGCCGTACACGTACTCGGTCACCGGGTGCTCCACCTGCAACCGCGTGTTCATCTCCAGAAAGAAGAAGTCTTCGGAGCCGGGAGCGTCGCCCTCGGAGTCCCGCTCACGCGGGACCAACAGGCACTCCACGGTGCCCGCGTTGCGGTAGCCGACCGCCTCGCCGGCCCGCACCGCCGCCGCCAGGAGCCGGGATCGCAGCTCCGGCGAGACAGCCGGCGACGGGGACTCCTCGACCAACTTCTGGTTGCGCCGCTGCACCGAGCACTCCCGCTCGCCGAGCGCCACCACCCGGCCGTCGGCCAGGCCGAGGATCTGCACCTCGACGTGCCGAACCCGGGGAAAGTACCGCTCGATCAGCACCGAGCCGTCGCCGAACATCCGCTCGGCGAACGCGCGCACCTTGTCGTACTCGGTGCGTAGCGCGGCCTCGTCGACCGCCACGCCCATGCCCATGCCGCCGCCGCCGGCGGCGGCCTTGACCATCACCGGGTAGCCGATCTCGGCCGCGGCCGTCACCGCAGCGTCCAGGTCGGCGGCCGGGTCGGTGGTGCCCGGCGCGACCGGAACACCGGCCGCCGCCATCAGGTTCCGGGCGTTGATCTTGTCGCCCATCGCGGTGATCGCGTCCGCGTCGGGTCCGACCCAGATCAGGCCGCTCGCCTCGACGGTACGGGCGAACTCGGCGTTCTCCGACAGGAAGCCGTACCCGGGGTGGATCGCCTGCGCGCCCGTCGACTTGGCGGCGGCGAGGATCGCCTCGGTGTTGCGGTAGCTCAGCGCCGGGTTCGGTGGGCCGATGAGGACCGCCTCGTCCGCCTCCGCGACGAACGGCAGGTCGGCGTCGGCCTCCGAGTGCACCGCGATCACGCGGATGCCGAGCCGCTTGGCGGTCCGGATGATCCGGCGGGCGATCTCGCCCCGATTGGCGACCAGCAGTGACTCGATCATGTTTCCTCCCGGCGTCCGGATGGTGGGACGATGTCAGGGAATCATGACCGGCACGGTTCTGACGAGTCGGCTCAGGCGAGCAGCGCGGCCAGTGTCGCTCCGCGCAGCAGCTCCGCGCGGCGTCGCCGGTCCACCTCACCACCGAGGAACGGCGTCGAGTTCATCAGGCCGAACGCGGCGTGCGCGAGCACCCGGGCCTCCCCGTCGGGCATCCCCGGGTGCAGCGCGGTGAGCACTGTCACCCACTCCTCGACGTAGAGCCGTTGCAGGCGACGGATCCGCCGCCGCGGCTCCTCGGGCAGGCGGTCCAGCTCGTGCAGGTGCAACGCGATCACCGCCGGGTTGGCCAGCGCGAACTCGACGTGGAAGTCGATCAGCGACTCCAGGACGCCGCGCGGGTCGTCCGAGCGCCCGACGGCGCGTTCCCGCCCACCGGCCAGCAACCCCTCACTGACGGGAATCAGCGCGGCGGCCAGCATGGCTTCCTTGCCGGCGAAGTGGTGGTAGAGCGCCGGACCGGTGACCCCGGCGGCCGCGCCGATGTCGTCCATCGAGACGCCGTGATAGCCACGCGCCGCGAACAGACCTACCGCGATCTCCAGGATCTCGTCCTTGCGGGACCTGCGCCGGCCCGCGCCCGCCGCACCCCGTGCCTGCTGCTCCACCGTCACCGGACAAGCCTAGACCGCGAGGAGCCCGCGATGGTTGCCGGTCAGTCCCGTCCGTCCGTCCCGGACCGGGCCGCCCCTGACCTGGCCAGGGGCGGCCGCCGAGGTCAGTCGTCCTCGTCCAGGTCGTGTTCGGCGCGCAGCGCCGCGGCTTCCGTGGGCCGATCGAGCAGATCCAACACCCGAGCCAGCAGCCAGGCCGTCTGGCGGACCTGCCGCGAGGCGGCCGGCAACCCGCCGAGTACGCGGCGCAGCAGCGGCTCCGCCTCGGCCGGCCGGTCCAGGCGCAGCAGCAGCTCACCGATCAGGGCCTCCACCTGGGCGGCCTCGCCGAACGCCTCGATCGAGCGCAACCGGTCCGGCACCCCGGTGAGCCGGCCCAGGGCCTCGTCCGGGCGGTCCGCACCGGTGAGCACCCGCGCTCCGGCCTCGGCCGCCAGTGCCAGCTCGTACAGCACCGGCGGTTCGGCCTGCCCGGCCAGCTTCGCCGCCAACGCGTCCATCACCTCGACGGTGCGCAACGCCGCGTCCCGGTCGTCGGCCCAGAACCAGGCGTACGTCTCCCGGCGGCGAGCACGCAGCTCGTCGAGCGGCAGGTCACCGAGCCGGTACGCCTCGGCCGCGGCGGCGAACCGCTCGCCCGCCGCCGCGTCCCGGTCTGCGTCGTAGAGGATCCCGCCGGCCTCCTCCAGAACCTGCGCCCGGTGCGGAAGGTTGTCCGGTCCGTCCAGATTGCCGGCCAACTGCTCCAACAGCGCCAACGCGGGATCGATCTCACCAAGTCCGGCGTAGACGCCGGCCAGCAGGTGCCGGCAGCGGTCGGCCTCCGCCTGAGCGCCCAACCGGTCCAGACCGAGCACGGCCTCCTCGGCGACCTCGGCGGCCTCGGCTAGCCGGCCCACGATCCGGTACGCGTTCGCCAGCTCCCACCGCAGGAACGCGTCCCCCTCGGCGCCCCGCTCCACGCACAGCGTCACCGCCTCGACGAAGTCGTCGACCGCGTCCGCAGCCTGGCCGGCCGCCAGCAAGGCACGGGCGCGGGCGACCCGGACGGGCAGCTCCGCGTCCGCCGGTGCCGCCTCCAACGCCTCGTCGCAGGCGGCCACGGCGTCCGCCGGATCGTCGACCAGCCGCGCGTACGCCAGGCAGGCACCGGTGATCACCTCGCCGACACCCAACTCTCGGCCGATCCGGCGTGCCTCGTCGACGGCGGCGCGGGCCTCGTCGACGCGGTCCAACTGCTCCAGCAGGTGCCCCCGGTGCAGTGCGATCCGGGCCGCCAGGTGCCGATCGCCGCCCGCGTCGGCCGGTACCCGGTCGAGCGCGGCGAGCGCGTCCGCCCAACGTTCGCGGTGCAGCAGCGCCAACGCCACCCGGTCGTGTCCGGCCGCCCGCTGCTGGGCGTCGCCGAGCCGGTCCAGGACGTCGGCCGCCTCCCGGGTCAGCAGCAGGCCCTCCTCGGTGTCCTCGTCGGACCGGGTCAACAGCACGCCGAGCCGCCCGGCGACCGTCTGGGCCGCCACCTCTTCGCCCGCCTCCCGGTACAGCTCCAACGCCGCCCGATTCAGCGTGATCGCACCCTCGATGTCGTCCTCGTCGCCACGCTCCGACGCGCGCAGGGCCAGCCGGTGCGCGGACGTGCGGACGGGCAGCTCGGCGGAGCCGAACCGGTCGTCGAAGGCAACCAGCGCCGCCCGGAAGGTGCCCCGGTCGTGCCGGCCCCAGCTCCGCTCCGCGAGGTCCAGCAGATCGTCCGGGCCGGCGTCTTCAGGCACTGTCACGACCTGTGGTTCAGCCCTGCCGGTTCGCACCCGCCGGGCCCGGTCCGCGGACGACGCCGCTGTCCCCGGCGCGCCGGCCGGCTCGTCCCCGACCGGTCGGGCCGGACGGCGGCGGACGCTCGCGGACAGCGGCACATGCTCGCCGCTCGCCCGCACGGCCAGCCGACTGGCGATCCACTCCGACTGGTGGCTCGTGCCGTTACGGGCGTCGAAGCGGGCGGCCAGACCGGCAGCGGTTTCGGCCAGCTCGTCCGCCAACGACGCCGCCGACACCTCGGCGGCCGGCCGGCCCTCGGCGGCCCGGCGGTACACGGCCGACGGGCCGGCCTGACGCAGGGCCGCGGCGGCCGCCGCCGAGAAGTGCATGGCGGCGGCCGGCGACGGCGGCCGGTCCAGCCAGTCCAGGTGCCGCTCGACCAGCTCGATGGCTCGCGCCTCGTTGCCGGTCAGCGTGCAGAACTCGACGTGGTCCGCGATGTCCCACAGGTTGGCGAGATTGCCGCGCTGCCGGCGGTACGCCTCCCGGTGCGCGTCCCGCGCCTCTTCGACCCGCCCGGTCCGCAGGTACGGCAGGAGCAGCGCGGTGAGGATCGACTGCGGCTGCTCGTTGCAGTTGAGCCGGCCGGCGAGCACCGGCTCGGCCAGCTCCACCGCCTCGACGTCCCGCCCGGTGTCGGCGAGGTAGCCCACCTGGCTCGTGGGGTCACAACCGGCGCAGTCGGACAGGGCGTCGCGCGGGGTGGTCTGCCAGAGGCGGTACCAGTGCGCCGCGGCCTCGACGTCGCCCACGTGGTCGGCGACGCGGAAACGGTGCTTGTGCACGGCCTGCAGGCTGTGCCCGCCGGCCCGGTAGCGGCGTTCCATGTCGTCCAGCACGGCGTACGTGCGGTCGAGCGGCACCTCCGGGAAGTTCAGCAGGCCGTTGATCATGTACTTGAAGTGCCAGAGCAGGTTGTGCAGGTGCCCCTGGTGGTACGGCTGCGGGTCGCTGTCGAACTCGGACAGGCACCAGGAGAAGGTCACGAAGGACTTGGCCGGCTCACCGCCGTAGATGTAGCCGGTGGTGGCCTGCATCCGGGTGACGAATGCGAGGTGCCGGTCGTCGGCGGCGTCCACCCGGCGCAGCAACTGCTCCAGGGCGGCGATCTGCCCCGCCCCGTACGGCATGTCGGCGATGCCGCGAAGCACCCGCCACAGATCCTCGTCGCTCATGCTCACTCCCGTCCCGGGACAGCCCGGCCGAGCAGGCCGAGGAAGGAATCGTTCAGCAACGCCGCGTCGGCGGCGCGGATCGGATGGTGGCCGAGCAGCAGCGCCTGCCCGTACAGCGCCTCGATGGCCAGACCGACCAGCTCCGGATCGCTAAGCACGGTCACCCGTCGTACCAGCGGGTTGCGGTGGTTGAGCACCAACTGCGGACGGTCCGGCGGGGCGGTGGCGGCGAGCGCGTCGAGCACTCCACCCCACAGCTCGTCGGCCCGGTCCCGGCTGGCCGCGAGCTGGTCGTTGAACGCCGCCGACCGGCTGACCAGGTAGAGCGCGGGCAGGGAAACCGGGTCGTACGCCCGGATGACCACCTCGCAGCCGGAACGCTCGACGGCCCGCTGCGCCGCCGCGAGGAACTGTCGCAACGCCAACTCCACCTGCGGGTCGAGCGCGTCGAACCGGGTGGTGAGGTCACTCGGCTCCAGCCGCTCGATGAGCACCGAGCGGTCCACCACCGGCAGCCGCTCGATCAGCTCGGTGTCGTACGTGTAGCCGGCGTTGACCACCGCCAGGTCCTGCGCGGCGGCGACAGCGGCCAGTTGACGGAACTCGTCCAGGCTGGCCGCGTAGCGGACCACGCCGTAGCGCTCCCGGAACTCGGCGAGGGTGAGCGTGCCGACGTTGGTGTCCATGGGCCACCACCGGTCGACCAGCCGGAGCATCTCGTCGTCGTGCAGCGCCAGGGCCTTCACGCCGAGGTGGTGCACCTGGAGGAACTCGGCCAGCCGGTGCGGGTCGTGCCGGGCCAACCGGACCAGCCAGCCGCGCACCTGGTCGCCGAGTGCCTCCCGGGTCGCCGTCAGCAGGGTGTCCTCGTAGAGGGCCTCCCGGCTGGCGGTCGGGCGCAGCTCGGTCGCGTCCACCACGCAGTGTGCGAAGAACGCCCATTCCGGCAGCAGCCCGTCGGCGTTCTCGGTGAGCAGCATCCGCTTGAGGTAGACGCGGTGCCCGGCCCGGGCCGCCGGGTTCACCGGCGTCGGCAGGATGACGGCGACGCCGGTCAGCCCGGCCTCCGGCACGGCCAGCGGCAGGACGTCGAACGGGTCCACGCCGAGCGTCTCCCGGGCGTACCGGATCAGCGCCGCGCGGTCCAGCGGCGCTCCCGGCGTGGTCGGCCAGGGCGGCTCCCCGGCGGTGGTGACGACGTCGCCGACGCGGACGGTGACCGGCAGCAGCGCGCCGAAGAGCCGGGCCAGGTCGGTGACGGTCGCGGTGGTGAACCACTGGTCCGCGTCGCGGCGGGGCACCAGCGTGACGGTGGTGCCCGGCTCGGCGCGAGCGGCCTCCGGCGGGGCCACCGTCACCGCGTATCGGCCGTCGGCGTACCCGGTCCAGCGAACCGTGGGCTCGTCGCCGTGCCGGGTGAGCACCTGGATCTCGTCGGCCACCAGGAAGCAGGAGAGCAGACCGATGCCGAACTGGCCGAGGAACTCGTGCCGGGAGAAGCCGAGCTCGTCGCGCTTCGAGCTGCGGCCGATGGTGGCCAGCAGCTCGTGCACCTGCGCCTCGGTCAGGCCGATGCCGGTGTCGTGCACCCGCAGAGTGCCGTCGCCGGTGCTGTCCGGGGGTTCGATGCGTACCAGCGCCGGCGCGTCCGGTTCGGTCCTGCGGCGGGCGGTGATCGCGTCCACCGCGTTCTGGAGCAGCTCACGGACGTAGACCCGCGGGCTGCCGTAGAGGTGATGACTGAGCAGGTCAACCACGCCACGTAGGTCGACCTGGAAAGTGTGATCCACGCCTGTTGTCTCCCCGTCCCGATATCGGCGCTCACCGTACCCATGATCACCGACCGGCGCGGTCCCCTCTCTGCCCGGCGGCTTGACCCTCGACCCGGTCGAACCGGCACGGTCGCCGGCATGACTTCCTCCGCTCTGGGCCGGGACATCCAGCTCCTGTGGTCCGCAGCCGTCTCGTCCCGGTTCGGGGACGCGCTGCGTACCCCGGCGCTGGCCCTGCTGGCCGCGACAGTGACCCGTGATCCGCGGATCATCGCGGCGGTCACCGTGGCCGGGCAGTTGCCGCCGCTGCTCTTCGGCCTGCTCGGCGGCGTGTACGCGGACCGCTGGGACCGCCGTCGGACGATGGCGGTGGTCGACGGGGTACGCGCGGCAGTGGTGGCGGCGCTGGCCGTGGTGGTCGCGCTCGACCGGGTCAGCGTGCTGGTGCTGCTGGTGGTGGCGTTTCTGCTCGCCACGTTTGGCACTCTCTTCGACTCCGCGTCGTTCGCGCTACTCCCCGCGCTGGTGCCACCGGACGCGCTGCCCCGGGCGAACGGTCGGCTCCAGGCGGGGGCGGCGGTGGCCGGTGGCTTCCTCGGGGCGCCCGCCGCCGGTGTCCTGTTCGCCGTCGCCCCGGCACTTCCGTTCGCAGTCGACGCCGTCACCTTCGCGGCGGCAGCCCTGCTCGTGCTGGCCCTCAGTGCGCCTCCCGCCAGCACCCCGGAAACGGCACGGCGGCGCGACACTGTGTGGGGCGAGATCGTCGAGGGGCTGCGGTGGTTGGTGGCGCACCGGACCCTGTGGCGGGTCACCGTGCTCACCGCCGCGAGCAACCTGGCGATCAGCGGAATCATGGCGGTGCTGGTGCTCTACGCGCTGGACGTGCTCCGGGTGCCACCGGCCGGGTACGGGCTGTTCGCCGCCGCCGCCATCGTCGGGGGTGTGGCGGGGGCGCTCGGGGCGGGACGGCTCGCCGCCCGACTCGGCACGGTGCCGGCGCTGCGTGCGGTGCTGGCAGTGGAGACCGTGGCGTTGACCGGCTTCGCGCTGGCTCGGCATCCGGTGTCGGGCGGGATCGCGCTCGCCGTCTTCGCCGCCGGCACCGTGGTGTGGAACAGCCTGTGGGCGTCGTACGGGCAGCGGCAGGTGCCGAGCGAACTGCTAGGGCGGGTCGGTGCGGCCCAGCGGATGGTCGGTCTGCTCACCGCACCGCTCGGGGCAGCGCTCGCCGGGCTGGGCGCCGCGTCGTACGGCACGGCGCCGGTGGCGGGCGCTGCGGCGGCGACGTTCGCGCTGGTCACCGTCGCCGCGTGGCGGACACTGCGACCGGCTGTGTCCGCCGTGTCGAGCGGCGCGGGTTAGCCCGGCGTCCGCTCCCGGTGCGACAGCCCGGACAGGCGCAGCGCGATGCGTCGGCGGGCCGGTGGAACGGCACCGAGCAGCCGGAGCAGCACGTCCCGGGCGGGCCGACGAGCCGGTGAGACACCGGCCATCCTGGTCAGCCCGGCGGCGAAGCTCAGCACGTCCTCGGCCATCGGCCGCTGCCGGGCGGTGTAGTCGTCGAGCAGCGTCTCCGGGCCGCCGTCGAGCACGTCCGCCACTGCGGTGCCGAGTGCCACCGCGTCGCAGATCCCGAGGTTCATGCCCTGCCCGCCGGCCGGGCTGTGCACGTGCCCGGCGTCGCCGGCCAGCAGCACCGGTCCGACTCGGAAGGTGTCGGCGATCCGGTGGTGCACCCGGAACCGGGAGCCCCAGAGCACCTCGGTCACCCGGTCGGGTCGTCGCGCCGGGCCACGCTCGTCGAGCAGCGCCTGGAGGTAGGCCGCGTCCGGTTCGGTCGGGGCGTCCGCCACGGCGGCGACCAACCGGACCACCCCGCCGGGCAGCGGCGCCCAGACCAGCGGCCCGGGGCGGGCGAGGAAGAGCGCCGCCTCGTCGCGGGGCAGCACGCTGCGCACCCGCACGTCGGCGAGCACGAAGGATTCCTCGTCGCTGCTGCCGGTGAAGCCGATGCCGGCCAACTGTCGGACCGTGCTGTGCAGGCCGTCCGCGCCGACCACGAACCGGGCCCGCAGCGCCGCCCCGTCGACCTGCGCGAGCATGCCGTCACCGGCGCGGCTCAGCCCGGTGAGCTGGCACTGCCGTCGTACCTGGACACCGCGTTCAGCCAACTTCTCGGTGAGCACGGCCTCGGTGACCGACTGGGAGACCAGCAACGCGTAGGGGAAGCGGGACGGCAACTCGTGGAACGGCACCGACAGCAGCACCCGGTCCCGGTCGCGCACCGTGAAGCGCGGCGTCCGCACCGCCTGGGCGATCAGCGGCGCCGCGGCGTCGATCCGGTCCAGCACCTCCAGGGTGTACGCGTGCACGACGGCGGCGCGGGAGGTCGTCGGCGGCGCGGCCAGCCGGTCCAGCACTGTCACCTCGACGCCGCGCCTTGCCAGCGTCAACGCGGTGGCGAGACCGGTGGGGCCGGCACCCACCACCAGGACGTCGGTGCTCGTGGGCAGCATGGCCACCTCCAGGAAACCGTTGCCAACAGTTGTTGGCAAACGCTTGTTGGCAACGCTAGGACCCGCCCGATTGCGTGTCAACACTTGTTGGCCTACGGTCGTTGGCATGACCCGGTCCGCCCAGTCGACCCCGCCCCGACGCTCCGACACCACCCGGGCGGCGATCCTGCGAGCGGCCCGGGAACGGTTCGCGGCGGACGGCTACGAGCGCGCCACGATCCGGGCCATCGCCGCCGACGCCCAGATCGACCCCTCGATGGTGATGCGCTACTACGGCAGCAAGGAGGGGCTGTTCGCGGCGGCGGCCGAGTTCGACCTACGCCTGCCCGACCTGACCTCGGTGCCGCCCGCTCGACTCGGTGAGGTGCTGGTCCGGCACTTCCTCGCGCGCTGGGAGGGCGACGAGACCCTGGTGGCGCTGCTGCGGGCCGCCAGCACCAACCCCGGCGCGGCCGAACGCATGCGCGGCATCTTCGCCGACCAGCTCACCGCCGCCGTGGCCACGTTCGGCGGCGACCCGGCGCTGACCGCCCGACGGGCCGGCCTCGTGGCCAGTCAGATCCTCGGCCTCGCCTTCACCCGGTACATCGTCCGCCTGCCGCCCATGGTGGACACCCCGCCGGACGACCTGGTCTCCTGGATCGCGCCGACGCTCCAGCGCTATCTGACCGGAATGCCACCGGGCTGACCCAACCTTTTCCCACCTCCCGTGCGTCTGCCAGTTGACGCGCACAGCGCGACGGCCGGGAGGGGGGCGGATGGCGCCGCCGAAGGACGACGGACGCGACGGCTACCTCGCCTTCGTGGAGAACCACCAGCACCGGCTGCTCCGCGCGGCCTACCTGATCTGCGGCAACCAGCATCAGGCCGAGGACCTCCTCCAGGACGCGCTGCTGAAGCTGGCGCTGCGCTGGCCCTCGGTCCGCAACGGCGACCCCTCCGCGTACGTGCGGGCCATCCTCTATCGCGACTCGGTGTCGTGGTGGCGTCGCCGACGGCGGGAATGGCTCAGCGCCGCACCGCCGGACCAGGTGGCCCACGACCGTGACGGCGCGTTACGGCTGACGATGCACGACGCGCTGGGCCTGCTGCCACCACGGCAGCGGGCCGTGCTGGTGTTGCGCTACTACGAGGACCTGACCGAGGTCGCCACCGCCGAGGCGCTCGGGGTGACCGTCGGCACCGTGAAGAGCCAGTGCCACGCGGCGCTGCGCCGACTCCGCGAGGTCGCCCCGGACCTGGCCCGCGATGCCCGACCGAGCCAGGGCTCGGCCGATCTGGCCAGCGGCTTGGAGGTGAACCCGTGAACGAGCAGGAACTGCGCCAACTGCTGACAGTCAGCGTCGAGGACGTGCTGCCCAGCCAGCCGGCCGCCGCCGGATGGGAGCGGGCTCGGCGTACCCGGCGTAACCGGCGGGCCGTCGGAGTGGTCGCCCTGGCCGTGCTCCTTGTCGGCGGTGGCACCGTTGCGGCGCTGCGACCGCCCGCCGATCCGGCACCGGTCCCACCGGTCGGCCCGACGGTGACGCCGACGGCCGATCCCACCCACGCTGGTCCGGTGCAGCGACCGCCCGCAGACCTGACCTACCCGCCCGATCCGTTGGCGAAGCTCGGTGCCCCGGCGACGGTGCCGCTCTCCGAGCGGCCGGTCCAGCGGGCACTGGCACTGTTCCAGCCGCTTGACGAGGAGGGTCGCGAGGACGGCCCGGTTCGGGTGCTCGGCAACGACGGCGTGGTGCGCAGCCTCGACGTGGTGCCGCTGGCACCCACCCGGGACGCGAGCGGCAACGCGGCAGCGGCCCTCAAGCCGGGGGTGCTGTCGCCGGACGGCCGGTCGGCCGCGTTCGCGCAGACCAAAGAGCTGATCATGATCGACCTCACCACGGCGGCCGTCCGCCGGATACCGCTCGACGGCTACCTGGAGCAGGTGGTGTGGGCGCACGACCGGGTGCTGGTCGGGGGCGACGACCGGACGTACGCGGTGGACCGGGCCACCGGGGCGGCCAGCACGATCGACGTGTCGACCTGGGAGTTGATCGCGCCTGACCCGGCCGCCGGCCGCGAGGCCCCGCTCATTGAGACGTACGGCGAGGGGACCAGCCTGCAGTTGCGCAGCCGAACCGCCCGGGAGGGCAAGCTCCGCTCCGAACAGCCGATCAACGCCTCGGCGTTGCCGTCGCCCTACCAGGTCAACGAGTTCTACGGCCGGGGCTGGCTGCACGGCGAGCGGCTGGCCCGAGCAGCCTGGATCACCAGCGGCGAGATCGACGGTGCCGAGGGTGCCGCCGTGCTGGACGCGCGGACCGGGGCGGTGCTCCACCTGCTCGACCTGGGCCGGGAGCGCGGCAAGGGCTGCTGCGAGGTGCTGGGCTGGGACAACAGGGGCGCGGTGCTGCTCCGACTGGAACCGGCCGCCCTGGCGCGCTGGCATCCGGAGACCGGCGAGATCACCGGAATCGTCCGCGACCTGCGCGGCGTGATCGTGCTGGCCAGCTGACAGGGGTCGCGTCGCCTCGACGTGATCGACTCGGGTTCATGGATACCGCGGTGTCCCAGCGAAGGGGACAGCCCGACATCCGGGAACCCGAGTCGATCACACGACGAACCGGTCAGACGGCCAGGCCGCCGGGCTGATCGCCCTTGACCACTGGCGCCCGGACCAGGTTGCCCCACTCGGTCCACGAGCCGTCGTAGTTGCGCACCTGCGGGTAGCCCAACAGGTGCCGCAGCACGAACCAGGTGTGGCTGGACCGCTCGCCGATCCGGCAGTACGCGATCACGTCGTCGTCCGGGCTCAGCCCGAGTTGGTCGGCGTAGATCACCTTCAGCTCGTCGGCCGACTTGAACGTGCCGTCCTCGTTGGCGGCGGACTTCCACGGCTTGCTGACCGCGCCCGGGATGTGCCCACCGCGCAGCGCACCCTCCTGGGGGTAGTCCGGCATGTGCAGCATCTCGCCCGTGTACTCGCCCGGCGACCGGACGTCGACGAGCGGCCGGCCGGACGCGACGTGCGCCATGACCTGCTCCCGGAAGGCCCGCAGCGGGGCGTCGTCACGCAACGGCACCGGATAGTCGGCGCGCGGGCGAGCCAGCTTGTCGCGGGTCACCTCGCGTCCCTCGGCGATCCACTTCTGCCGGCCGCCGTCGAGCAGTCGCACATCGGCGTGACCGAAGAGCGAGAAGACCCAGAGGGCGTACGCGGCCCACCAGTTGAAGTTGTCGCCGTAGAAGACGACGGTGTCGCCCCGGCCGATGCCCTTCGCGGCGCACATCTCGGCGAAGCTCGAGGCGTCCAGGTAGTCCCGGGTCACCTGATCGTTCAGCTCCAGGTGCCAGTCGACCTTGACCGCACCGGGAATGTGACCGGATTCGTAGAGCAGCACGTCCTCGTCGGACTCGACGACGACGAGGCCCTCATCGCCCAGATGCTCGGCCAGCCACTCGGTGGTGACCAGCCGCTGCGGGTCCGCGTACGACTGGAGGCGGGGATCGGGATCGTTCGGCACAGACATGATCCCCAAGGTACGCCGGATCGCCGCCAGCGACCGCTGTAACGGGACCGGCCCACCACCCGCACGGGGTGGTGGGCCGGTCGGCCGATCCACTGGCTACTGGTCGCCGGCCTGCGCCGGGTTGCTGGGCGGCGGGTTGCCGACGAAGAAGATGAAGGATGCCGAAGCCGACTCGGTGCCGCTCCGGTCGATGCTCCAGACGGTGAGCATGGTCAGCCCGGCCTTGGCCGGCGTCCAGGTCACCGATCCGGTGCCGTCGGCCGCCGCGGCCACGGTGCTGGTCACCGTGTTGAAGCTGTAGCGGTAGCTGACCACGTCAGCCTGGCGCGGCGTGAAGGTGAAGACACCGGGCACACCCGGCGCCCCACTGGTGGCGCCCTGCCGATAGACCGTCGCGGTGATCTTCGGGGTGGTGGACAGCACGAAGGTGCTCGTCGTGGTGGCGGTCACGCCGTCGGCGGTCACGCTGGTCACGGAGAGCGTCCGGTTGCCGCCCCTGGTGGCGGTGACGGTGAGCGCTGCGGTGCCGTCGGCCGCCGCCTCGACGGTCTGCTCGGGGTCGCCGTCCAGTTGGAACCGGTAGCGGACCACCCCAGCCATCTGCGGCTGCACTGTGAACGTCGTCGGCACGCCGATCTCAGTGAGTCTGCCGGTGACGATCGGTGCGACGTCGCTGGCCCGGAACTCGTACCTCGCCTCGGGAGACCTGTTCCCGGCCGCATCCAGGCTCCACACCAGGAGGGTGTTGGGGCCCGCATCGGGGTGGAGCGTGACGGTTGCCGAGCCGCCGAGGTGGTCCGCCGACACCGCGTGGACGCCGTCCCCGCCGAGCAGCTCATACCGGAAGCCGACCGCGTCCGGTGTCGCCGCCGCGTCGAAGGTGAACCGACCCGGCAGCGCCGGGGTCCAGCCCTCGACGGGGAAGTCGGTGGAGGTGACGATCGGGGCGACCACCGGGCCTTGGAAGTCGGTCCGGAGATAGCAGAGGCCGCTCCACTCCCCGGTTGCCCAACTGTCCGCCGCCCGCACCTGCCACGCGTACACCCGGTCGTGGGTGAGCGTCTCCCGTTCGACGAGGACGCTCTCCCGATCACCTTCCCGACCGTACTGGCCGAACCGTTCGATCCGAGCGGTCGGCTCGTCGACAGGCCAGAGCGCGAAGGTGGTGGTCAACCTGTCGGTGCCACCGCTCTCGTTGATGTCCTGGTCATGCAGGATGGCGGAGAGCGCCACATCGTCGTTCTGCCACAACTGGTACGGCTCGGCCGTCGTACACGGTTCGCCGGAGGTTTGCAGCTCGGTCGGCGCGCCCGGTGGGTTGTTGGCACCAATGGGAAGCTCGTTCGCTGCGGCCGGCGCGGCCGGGAGCGTGAGGATCCCGGCGGCGACCGCCACGGAAAGCCCCACGGTCAGCAGGGCCCGGGCCGGTCTTGCGGATGTCGTCGTGCCAGGCATGAAGGTCATCCCTCATCTACCTTTCCCCGATGTCCCCGCCTTCCGATCAGCGGGGGCAGCGGATGCTATCGAGGAAGGCGGACATCGGGCGACCCCGATCCGGCCAGGTCAATCCACAGTGGAAGCCACGGCCCTGCTCAGGCGCGCCGGTGGGCTATCCGACCAGCGACGACGGTCACCAGGCAGGTGCCGTCGAGGCCGTGCACCGCGAGGTCGGCCCGCCCGCCCGGACGCAGCGTCGGCGCCACGGCGGTGGCCAGCACCAGCAGGTCGCCGCGCTCGGCAGCGGCGCGCAGGGCGGGGTCGGTCAGGTGTTCCGCCAGCGCCGCCGTCACCCCGGTACGCAGCAGCGCGTGCACCCGCTCACGCGGGGTCGGAGCGGGTGGCAGCGGACTGTCGTGCAGCAGACCCGGCCCCAGCGAGCCGGGCCAGCGGCGAACCCGGGCGTTGGCGTACGCCGAACTCAGCTCGGCCAGTGGGCCGACGGCCTCGATCCGGTCGCCACTGACCAGCACGGCGTGGTCGGGCAACAGGTCGCGGTCCGGGTCAGGGCGCAGCAGGGCTGCCGTGTGCACTGTGAGCATGATCAGTCGACGAGCGGGCCGAGTTGCGGGCGCTTCGCCGTCACAGTGTCGCCGGACGACCGACCGGTCAACCGTCGCTTCACCCAGGGGGCGAGGTACTGACCGGCCCACCGCAGGTCGGAGGCGCGGGCGGCCAACCATGGTGACGGCGCCGGGTGCGGCGGAACCATCAGCCACTCCTCGTCGCAACCAACCCCGAGGGCGTTCAGCACCTGCCCGGCGACCCGGCGATGCCCGGCCGGGGAGAGGTGCAGCCGGTCGGTGCTCCACAGCATGGGGTTGAGGAACGTGTCGTCGGCGTACAGGTCGACCATGATGGCGCCGTGCCGCTCGGCGGTCTCACCGACCGCCTGATTGAGCAGCTGCACCCGGGGGGCGACGAGGCGTTGACCGGGCAGTCGGGCCATCACGTCCGCGAACCGGAAGAGGAGCACGTCCGCGCCACCCGAGCGCAGTTGCCGGACCACCTCGTCGAAGCGGGCGACAAGCGTGTCCGGATCGAAGGTGCGCCGCAGCACGTCGTTGCCACCGGCCGCGAAACTGATCAGATCGGGCTTCATCGCCACGGCGGAGGGCACCTGCTCGGCGACCACGCCGGGGAAGAGCCGGCCCCGGATGGCCAGGTTCGCGTACCGGAAGTCGGGCCCCGCGTCGGCGGCGAGCCGGGTCGCCACCAGGTCCGCCCAACCCCGGAAGGTGCCATCGGGGTACGCGTCATCCATACCCTCGGTGAAGCTGTCCCCGACCGCGACATAACTGCGCCAGCGCACCCGCGCCTCCCCTACGCCACCCGTTGCCTGCGGCGACCAGTCTGTCACCGCGGCAACGCCCGGCACCGCCCCGAATCCACTACGTGTCGGAGGTCATTGCGCCGACGACGACGGGAGGGACCGGCCACCCCCGTGAGTGGCCGGTCCCTCCTACCCGGTGACGCTGCACCGGGAGCTCAGCCCAGCAGGCCACCCCACGGCTGGCCGGCGGGCACCGACGCGGTGGCCAGCACCCGGCCACTGGCCGCGTACCGGACCAGCCGGTACGCCGGCGCGCCGTCGGCCGGCGTCGCCGCGTTGACCTGCACCACCAGACCGCCGTCGGCCAGGACGACACCGTCGATGGCCTGGCCGTGCCCGGTCGGCTTCTTCCACGCCGGGTCCAACGGCGCCAGCTCGGTGAGAGCCCCGCTGGCGGCGTCGAGCCGGTAGTTGCGGAACCGCTCGCTGCAGGCACATCCGCCGGGGCTGGTCGTGTGGGCGCTGATCACCAGCGTCCGGCTGTCACCGGAGATCGCCGCCACTCCGCCGATGACGAGGCCGGCGGGGAGGCGCGGGCTGACCGCCCGTCGGACGCCTCGCTCGTCAGAGATCGCCACGGTCTGCGCGCCGACCTGGGCGATCCACCCACCGGACACCGTCGGGCACTTCGGGTGGTGGGTGGCGAGCACCTTCTGCCCGGTCCCGTCGGCGTTGACCGCGATGAGCGTCAGCTCCTTCTCCCGCCCCAGGCCGTACAGCACCCGCCCGGAGTCGAGCCAGCTCGGCGCGCAGGTCTGCTGACCCTGGGTCGGAATGACGTGCCGCTTCGTGCCGTCGAACGCGCTGATCACCAGGCGGCGGGCGGACCCTTCCAGCCAGGCCACCCGTCGGCCGTCCGGCGAGACGGCGAGCGGGCCGGCGTCCATGCTGTTCCCGAGACGACCCGAACGCACCACCTGCCACGTCCCAGCAGCGGTACGCCGCCAGATCCGGGCCGGGTCGTT
Source organism: Micromonospora sp. NPDC005553 (assembly GCF_042871765.1). Classification (NCBI taxonomy): domain Bacteria; kingdom Bacillati; phylum Actinomycetota; class Actinomycetes; order Micromonosporales; family Micromonosporaceae; genus Micromonospora; species Micromonospora sp. NPDC005553. Next base: position 847,908 of record NZ_JBIAJD010000002.1, read on the forward strand.
CTGCTTCTGGCCGTACTCCTCGGCGGTGTACCAGGTCATCTGCGGCCACTGCGTCGAGCCGACCGCCGGACGGGCCGGCGCGACGGCCGGGGCCGCATCCGGCACGGCGCCGCCCGTGCCGGCGGCCGGGGCGTCACCGGTCGCGGGAACAGTGGTGCCGGTGACGCTTTCGGTCGGAGCGGGCGCGGTCTTCGGGTCGGCGGTGCCGCAGGCCGCAGCGCCGAACGCCAGAAGCAGCAGGGCGGCCGTGCCGGCGAGCGCGCCGGATCGGCGGGCCGAGGCGGGGCGGGTGGTGTGGGTGAACGGGCCGAGGTTCATCGTCGTCGTCCTTTGTGGAGGCTTACCGTGCCTGACACCACCCAAGACGAGCGGCTGGCCGTGGCGAGTTGCCGTCGCGGCGCGCTACTACCGGACAGTCGGATCCGCTCGCACCGGCAACCTTTTCCGCAGATCACCGACCGTGATCAACACCGCCTCACGGGCGGTGCCCAGACGCAGAAAGGGCGGGCCACCCGAGGGTGACCCGCCCATCTGGCGCTGGTCGTTCAGTCCACGACGGCCAGGATCTGCATGTCCTTCAGAGTCGCCGGCTCGACGGTCTCGGAGATCTTCTTTCCGTCCTCGTCCACCAGCAGCACCGCGTGTCCGCTGCCGGTCTTGACCCGCACGACCATCGAGCCGTCGGTCTGGAAGTAGACCTGATCCAGCGTGCGCCCACCCAACGGCAACGAGACCTGCTTGCCCGTACGGGTGTCCAGCACAACGTTGACCCGCAGATCACGAGCCACGTCGCCGTCATCCCCATCCGGCTTGTGCCGCAGCAGCGCGATCAGCGAGCCATCCGGGGCGAGACTGACGACGTTGTTGGTTTGCCATCCGTCTTCGGAGAAGCCGGGGACAACCCGCTTCTTCGTGCCGTCCGCGCCGTAGAGCGTGACCCCGTAGTCGTTGTTCATGGCGATGGTCTTGCCGTCCGCCGACCAGACGGCGTTACAGGGTACAAATTCACTGGTCCACCAGCGCACCGCCTTTACCGCCGAGCGCATGTCCAACATGCCGTACCGACCGGGTCTGCTCGTTTCTAACAACTCGCGGAACAGCAACTGCCGCCGGTCCGGCGACCAAGCCGCGCCGACGCAGTACGGATCGACACGCGAGCGGATCTTCTGCTTGTCCGAGCCGTCAACGTCGGCGACGACGAGGTCACTGTTGTCGTCCACCCAAGCCACCCGCTGGCCGTCCGACGAGACGCTCAAGCCCATGAACGCGATGTCGGGCAGAGCCAGCAAACGCACCGAACTGTCACCCGGACGCCAGGACCGCAGGTTCGCGGTCTTCACCTGAGCGACGCTGGCGGGGCCGTAGAAGAGCTTGCCGAACTGCACGGACGGGGTGTTCGTGCTGGACCCGCCGCTGGGCGGGGCGCCAGGCGTGTCGCCGGCGCTGCTGGACGGCGTCGGGGTGGGCGTCGGAGTCGGCGACGGCGACGCGGTGACCGACGGGGTGTCAGCCGGCAGCGGGGGTGGGGACTGGTCCGGCCGGATGGCGAAGGCGGTGCCGGCCGCTGCGGCGATCAGCACCAGCGCGGCGGCCGACGTGGCAACCGCCCGTTGGATACCAAGCCGACGGGACGTACGCAGGGTCCGGTCCCGCAGGTCGACGGAGGTGACCTCGTCGGCCAGGGCGGTCAGGTCGAGCCGAAGGCGCTGGTCGTTCATTGGGTACTCCCTTCCAGGACGTACAGCTCGGCGAGTTCGGGCGCGACGGCGCGCAGCCTGGCCAGTGATTTGGCCGTCTGGCTCTTCACGGTGCCGATCGTGACGCCGAGCAGGTCCGCCGCCTCAGCCTCGGTGCGGTCCTCGAAGAACCGCAGCACCAGGACGGCACGTTGCTTCGGGGAGAGCTTCGCCAGTGCCGCCCGCAGGGTGAGCCGCAGACTGGTCTGGTGGGCGTGGTCCGGGGCCGAGTCGCCTCCGCGTGGCTCGGGCATATCGCCCGGCATCGACTCGGGTACCCGGCGCCGTCGCCACCAGGACACCTGTAGGTGGTACATGGTCTTGCGGGTGTACGCCTCGGCGTTGCCGCTGTGGTGCAGGCGGTTCCAGGAGCGGTGGGTCCGGGCCAGGGCCGACTGGACGAGGTCCTCGGCCAGGTGCTGGTCGCCGGTGAGCAGGTAGGCCGAGCGCAGTAACGCCGGGGTGCGGGCACGGACGAACGAGTCGAACTCACTCAGCAGAGGGTCCACACGGGCCAATCCTTCAGGTCGAGGTACGAGGGCTTGGTGTCCTTGCAGACGTCAGCAACGGCGTCGATGGTTGCCGGCGTCGGGTCCGGTTCGGATCGAAATGGATCGCTCATCCTGCCTTACCGGCCGTAGGCTGCGCGGATGCTGCTACGCATGTCGACCCTGTTGCTGCGGACCCTGCGCGAGGATCCGGCCGACGCGGAGGTGCCGAGTCATCGGCTGCTGCTGCGCGCCGGCTACATCCGTCGTGCCGCACCGGGCGGCTACACCTGGCTGCCGCTGGGCAAGCTGGTGCTGGATCGGATCACCGACGTCGTACGCGCCGAGCTGATCGCGATCGGCGACCAGGAGGTGCACTTTCCGGCGCTGCTGCCCGCCGAGCCGTACCGCGCCAGCGGCCGGTGGACGGAGTACGGCGACGACATCTTCACCCTCGCCGACCGGCGCGGTGCCGAGCACCTGTTGGCACCCACCCACGAGGAGATGGCGGCGCTGCTGGTCAAGGACCTGTTCAACTCGTACCGGGACTTCCCGGTGACGCTGTTCCAGGTGCAGACGAAGTTCCGCGACGAGGCGCGGCCGCGGGCCGGGTTGCTGCGCGGCCGGGAGTTCCTGATGAAGGACGCGTACTCCTTCGACCTGGACGAGGCGGGGCTGCGGGAGGCGTACGGGCGGCATCGTGCCGCGTACCAGCGGATCTTCGATCGGTTGGGGCTGGACTACACGGTGGTGCGGGCGATGTCCGGCGCGATGGGCGGCTCCGCGTCGGAGGAGTTCCTGGCTGCGACGCCGGTCGGCGAGGACACGTTCGTCGGCTGCACCTCCTGCGACTTCGCGGCGAACACCGAGGCGGTGGCCACCCGGGTGCCGAGCGCCGGTGATCCGAGCGCGCAGCCGGCCGTCGAGGTGCACGACACTCCGGAGACTCCGACCATCGCGAGCCTGGTGGAGTTGGCCAATGCGCGCCGGTTGGGCGGTCGGGACGGCTGGACCGCCGCCGACACCCTGAAGAACGTCGTGTTGTCCGTTCGTCAGCCGGGTGCCGACCGGGCCGAGCTCCTGGTCGTCGGGCTGCCCGGTGACCGGGAGGTCGACCTGAAGCGGGTCGGCGCCGCACTGCACCCGGCACAGGTGGCCGTCTTCGAGGAGTGGGCCGAGCATCCGGAGCTTGTTCGCGGCTACCTCGGACCGCAACTGCTCGACAAGCTGGGCATCCGCTACCTGGTCGACCCTCGGGTGGTGACCGGTTCTGCCTGGCTGACCGGGGCGAACGAGCCGGGCCGACACGCGACCGACGTGGTGTGCGGACGGGACTTCACCCCCGACGGCACCATCGAGGGGGCCGACGTCCGCGCCGGCGACCCCTGCCCCGCGTGCGAGGCGGGCGAGCTGACCATCCGGCGGGGCATCGAGATCGGGCACATCTTCCAGCTCGGTCGCCGCTTCACCGACGCCTTCGCCGTCGACGTGCTCGGGCCGGCCGGCAAGCCGGTCCGGCCGACAATGGGCTGCTACGGCATCGGGGTCTCCCGGGCGGTGGCGGCCGTCGCCGAGCAGCACCACGACGACCGGGGACTGGTCTGGCCGGCAGCTATCGCACCGTGTGACGTACACCTGGTGGTTGCGGGCAAGGGCCCGCAGCTCGACGCGGCGGTGGAGCTCGGCGGGCGTCTCGCCGCCGCCGGCCTGCGGGTGCTCGTCGACGACCGCACGCACGTCTCGGCCGGGGTCAAGTTCACCGACGCCGAGCTGATCGGCATCCCCCGGGCCGTCGTGGTCGGCCGCCGGCTCGCCGAGGGGTACGTCGAGCTGCGCGAGCGGGCCGGCGGCGAGCGCATCGAGCTGCCGCTGGCCGGTCTGCTGGATCGACTCGTCGACGAGGTACGGCAGGAACGTGCGAACCTGGTGTAGCGACGGTGTCACGGGGTAGAGCAGTCGGATCGGCTGGATACGTCTTCGGAGGCTCTCATGACCGGTTACCGGGTCAGTGACGTGATGACCAAGCAGGTCGTGTACCTGCCGGTGGAGACCACCCTGGACGAGGCGGCCAGGGTGATGAAGGAGGCCGACATCGGTGATGTGGTGGTCACCGACGGCGCCAGCCTCGCCGGCATGCTCACCGACCGGGACATCGTGGTGCGGGCCGTGGCGGAGAACAGCTCCCCCGCGGCCACCACCATCGGCTCGATCGTCACCCGCGAGGTCGTCATGATCGAGCAGCACTGCACGGCGGGTGAGGCGGCGGCGCTCATGCGGGATCGGGGCATCCGACGGGTGCTGGTCTGTGACAGTGACCGCAAGCTGGTGGGGATCGTCTCGCTCGGCGACCTGGCCATGCAGCTCGACCCCACCAGCGCGCTCAGCGAGATCAGCGAGCAGTCACCGACGGTGTGAGCGGGGCCCCGGCATGACGGCGGTAGCCTCGACGCATGGCTGACATGCCGGCCCGACTGGCCGAGATCGTCGACGAGTTCGCCGCCGCGCCGCGCGACCTGGTGCTGGAGATGCTCCTGGAGTACGCGGACGTCATCCCGGCGCTGCCGGAGGGCGCCGCGGAGCGCGAGGGCATGGAGCAGGTGCCCGAGTGTCAGACGGCGTTCTTCCTGCGGGCCAAGGTGACTGCGGAGGGCACGGTGGAGACGCTCTTCGACTGCCCTCCGGAAGCGCCCACCACCCGGGCGTTCGCCGGGATCCTCGCCGAGGGGCTGGCGGGGGCGAGCGCTGAGCAGGTGCTGGCCGTTCCGGACGACCTCTATCAGCGGATGGGGCTGGCCCAGGCGATCAGCCCACTACGAGTCCGTGGCGGCACCGCGATCCTGGGCCGCCTCAAGCGGCAGATCCGGGAACAACTCGGCTGACCGCGGGGTTGCCACCGAGCATGGAGATCGAGATCTACGCGGACGTCATCTGCCCGTGGTGCTACATCGGCAAGCGCCGCCTGGATGAGGCCCTCGCCAGCTACGACGGCGCGGTGACGGTCCGTTACCGGCCGTTCCAGCTCGACCCGTCGCCGGTGCCGCAGCCCCTGCCGCTGGTGCAGGCGCTGGCCGGGAAGTTCGGCGGCCCGGAGCGCGCCCGGCAGATGGTCGACCACGTGACCCAGGTCGCGGCGGCCGACGGGCTGCGGCTCGACTACGACCGCGCGGTGATCGCCAACACCTTCGACGCGCACCGCCTCGTCTCGTGGGCGACCGACCAGGGCCGGGCGCCCGAGATGGTGGAGGCGCTCTACCAGGCGCACTTCAACAACGGTGTCGACGTCGGCTCGCGGGAGGCTCTGGCCGCCCTGGCCGGCGAGATCGGCCTCGACGCGGCCGACGCGCGCCGGTTCCTCGACTCCGACGAGCGCGTCGCCGACGTCGCCGCCGCAATGGCCACCGCCCGGGAACTGGGCATCACCAGCGTGCCGACCTTCGTGCTGGCCGGGAAGTACGCGGTCTCCGGCGCGCAGGAGGTGCAGACGTTGCTCGCCGCGTTCGCCGAGGTCGAGCAGCGGGAGTCCGCAGCGCACTCACACTGAGTCACCGGGGGTCGGGCGTCCGGCATCGATGATCACGATGTTTCACGTGCAACAACATCGATGCCGATGCCTGGTCAGGCCGGCCTGGCCAGCCCTTCGACCACCTGGGCTCCCGGCAGCGCGCCCAACGCCGGCCCCGGCAGCGCTATCTTGCTGTGCCGTACGCCGGACCCGACGATCACGTGCGGTGTGGCGATGACCCGCGAGTCCACCAGGATCGGCCACTGCGCCGGCAGCCCGATCGGGGTGATGCCGCCGTACTCCATGCCGGTCAACTCGACAGCGTCGTCCATCGGGGCGAAGCTCGCCTTGCGGACGTCCAGCGCCCGGCGGGCCACCCCGTTCACGTCGGCCCGCGTGGTGGCCAGGACGATGCACGCCGCGTAGCGCACCACTCCCTCGCGCTTGCCCGCCACCACGACACAGTTGGCCGACACGTCCAACCCCACCTCGTACGCCGCGCAGAACGCCGCGGTGTCGGCGAGGTCGGCGTCGATCGGCGCGACCAGCACATCGTTGACGTCCACCGGCGCGTCGGCCGGCCACTGCGCGATGGCCTCCGCGACCGGCGGGGCGAGCAGATCCAGGCGGGCGCGGGCCGGTTCGGTCTTCAGCGTTCCCATCACGGGTGCGATCCTCGCATCCGCGACGCTGAACCGCCCAGCGGCTCCCCGACCCCCCGGCGACGCCACCGGCCGGGGTCGGATCGATCCGGCGCTCAACTGCCGGCGAGGAACGCGTTGTCGCGCATGAAGGAGCGGTCGCGGCCAGCGGCCAACTCCTCCTCGCGCTGGGCCTTGGCCCGTTGCAGCTCCAGATCCTCGAACGCGTGCCGGACACCCAGCCGGATCACGCCGTAGAGGAAGACGAAGCCGAAGACGTAGAGAATCACAGTGGTGACGACAGCGAACATGGCGTCACGGTAAGACGAACGTGAACCGTTGTTGCTCTCATTTCCGGCCGGTTCCCCCGTACGTGTCGGCCAGAAGGTCGGCCCAGGTACGCACGCCCCGGGGCAGTACCTCGGTGGCCAGACCACCGGCCCGCAGCTCGCGACCGAGCCGGCCGGGAATCCGTCGTCGCGCAACCGGCCCAGCACCGCACGGCCCAGATTGCCGGACGCCCCGGTGACCAGAACCTTCATCTCGTCCTCCTGCACACCCGTCCGGCCCTTACCTGGCGTTGACGAGACATCGCGGCAACCCCTGACGGCGGGCGGCCAATCATCCCGATCGAATCAGGTCCAACACGGTGAGCAGCGCGAAGAACGCGATCACGATCTCGTTGACGATCCAGGCGTGCCCCTCGGCCCACTCCCGCATCCGGGTCAGCACCCGCGAGGCCCTGCCCCCCAACAGCAGCAACGCCAGCAGAGGCAGCGCGAGCAGGAGCACGGTGACCAACACGAACGGCACCAGGTGCCACCACGGCAGGTCGTGTCGGGCCACGCTCGCCCCGACGGTGGCCATGGTCAGGTCGTCGGTGGGCGTCGCCACGAAGAGCAGCGCACCCAGCCGCAGCGCCTGCGGCGGACCGGCCTGCTCGATGCTTCCCAGCCAGCGCGGCGGTCCGGAGCGGTTCCGGCGTACCCAGATCAGCACGGCCAGGATCACGAGCAGGACCAGCACCACCAGGTCGATGGCGGGGCCGCGGTCGACCTTCCCGGCGACGGCGCTGGCGTCGGCGGCCGCGCCGCCGACCAGTTTGGTCAACAACCAGGCAAGGGTCACCCCGGCGGTGACCACCAGCCCCGCGCCGGCGAGGAAGCCCAGCGACGCCGCCCGGGGCCGATCCGACGAGGCCAGGAAGACCGCCACCACCAACTGCGTCCCGGCGACCATGACCACGGCGAGCGGCAGCACGGTCAGGAAGTTCATCGCCCGCCATCCTCCCGGCACGAGCAGGTGGGACGCGGCGGAATCCGCCGATCACCCGGCCTGTCGCGCACCCCCGCCCACCACGACCCGGCCGGCCAGCAGCGCCCCGAGCAGCGCCAGGCCCGCCGTCACCACGAGCGTCGTCGCGTAGCTCGCCGGGCCCGGCGCACTTCCTGCCGCCAACACGGCCCCGGTCAGCGCGAGCACTGTCGCCGCGAAGAGGGAGTCGCTCAGTTGCAGTGACGAGCTGTTGCGGCCCTGTTCACCTGGCGCGGACAACTCCAGGGTGAGCACCGACAACGGCGGATAGAGCAACCCCATGCCCAGACCGGCGATCGCCCAACCGGCCACGGCGACGGCCACCGGCAGCTCGGGCCGGACGGCCAGCGCCACGGTGGCCGTGCCGACGGTGATGCAGGTCAACCCGGCGCGCGGCAGGCTCGCCCGCGACGCCGGCACCGGGATCCGGCCCTGCAACCAGGAGCCCGCCGACCAGGCCAGCGCGCCGACAGTGAGGACCAGCCCGGCCGCAGTCGGCGAGAAACCTCGTTCCCGGGAGAGCATCAACGGGATGACCACCTCGCTGCCGACGAAGGCCGCCGACGCCAGGCCACGCAGTCCCACGACGGTGGGCAACCCTCGTGCGGCCCGAAGGAACCCGACCGGCAGCAGGCGCGGGGCACAGACCAGCAGGCCGACCACGGCGGACGCGACCAGCACCAGGGCCGTGGCGCCGCGCTGCTGTCCCCCGATGTGCAGCAGTGCGGCACTCACCGCGGCCCCGCACGCCCAACCGATCCGTGCCGCCGCGCCCGCCGGCGGGCTCGTCGCCGCACTCCGGCCCAGCGACCGCAGCCCGGGATGAATCAGCAGGCCCGCCGGCACCGCCACCGCCGGCACCGCCAGGAAGACCCACCGCCAGCCCAGGTGCTGCACGATCAGGCCGGCAACCGCCGGCCCGACCAGCGACGGTACGACCCACGCCGCCGCGAACGCCGCGAAGATCCGCCGGTGCAGGTCCGGCGGGTACGCCTGGCCGACGATCACGTAGAGCGCCACCGAGAGCAGCCCGGAGCCGAAACCCTGCACGACCCGCCCGACGACCAGCGCGCTCATCACGGGCGCGGTCCCGGCGATCAGCAACCCGACCACGAACCACGCGACGCCGTGCCACATCGGCCCCCGAGGACCCCGCGCGTCGCACCAGATGCCGGAGACCACCATGGCCAGCACACCGCTGGCGAACGGGCCACCGAAGGCGATCCCGTAGAGCGCCAGCCCGTCCAGGCTGCGCGCGACGGTCGGCATCGCCGTGCCGACCGCCAACGCCTCGAACGCGAGGAGTGAGATCAGCGCGACGCTGCCCACCGTCATCGCGCGCAGCCGGGGGGCGAAGAGTCCTGGTGCGGCGGGTGCATCGGTGACGGCGGTGCTCGGCATCGACCGAGCATGCGACCTGAACCCGGATTCATGTCAACAGTCCGGTGACCCGGCTCTCGTCAGGCGTCCTGCAACACCTCCCCGACACCGCGCGCCAGCCCGGAAAAATGCTGGTCCGCCAGCAGGTGGCCAGCGGTGATCACCACAGCGATCGGCCACTCGATGACCTGTAGCGCGGCGAGCGCCCCGAGCCCGGCGTAGTAGATGACCTTGTCCGGTGGCGGCACCGCCATCTCACCCAGCATCGGCAGGTGCACCCGCCGGTTGTACATGTTGACGTTCTCCCGTGCACCGTTGAGATGTCGCGTCAGCGTGCTCATGCCGGCCTCCCCATGTCCGGTGATGATGGTCGGGTTCCACGGCCCATCCCGTCCATGCGCCAGCGACGGCGGAAAATTCCGCCACCCAGGGGGCATAACGGATGGCAGGTCGGGAAGCCAGGCCGCCGGACGTGAGTGCGGTGGGAGGACGACATGGCCAAGCTCAGGACGAGCGGCAACAGGGAGCCGGGCCGGCGCCCGTCCAGCCGTACGCCTCGATGACGGCGGCGGGTCGCGCTGCCGGCCGCATCCTGCCGTCCTTCGGCGTGCCGCACCTGGTCGGCGAGGCGTCCCGGTCGGTCAGCTCGGCCGCGGTCCGGCTGGCCCGGACGGTCGGGTTGACGCGGCGTCGGGTCTGGTCCCGGCCGGGCCGGCACCACATCGAGGTGCACGGTGTCTGCCAGGAGGGCGGCGACCAGCTCGCCCGCCAGGTGGAGGGCGCGCTGGAGCGGATGCCCGGGGTGGCCTGGGCCCGGGTGAACGCTCCCTCCGGGCGGGTGGTGGTGGCCGTGCGGGCCCCCGAACCGAATCTCGATGACCTCATCGCCACCATCGACCGCGTCGAACGGACCTGCGACCACGAGCCCGACCCGGAGATCCCGCCCCCGCACCCGCCCGAGGAGGGCCCACACAACCCGCGCACCCTCGGCGCGCTCGCCTCGGACGCGCTGGGTCTGACCCTCTGGGCGGCCACCCGGATCCTGCCGTTCGCGCCGTTGCCCGGTGAGGTGGCCGGTCTGCTCGCCGCGGTGGATCTTCAGCCGAAGCTGCACGCGTTCCTTGGCAGGACGTTGCGCTCCGACCCGCGCGCGGAGATTCTCTTTCCCCTGGCCGAGGCTGTCGTACAGGGCCTGGCCGGCCGCTGGACCGGCATCGTCGTCGACAGCGCCCAACGGCTCGTGGAGTGGAGCGAGGACCGGGCCCAGTTCTCCGCCTGGGAGAGCGCCGAACCGCGGTTGACCGGCGCCCCCGAGCGTGCCGTCGCCCGGTGGCCGATAGCCGACCGTCCCCGACCCAAGCCACACGGCCCGGTCGAGCGGTACATCAACCGGGCCCTCGCCGCCGGTACGGCGGCCGGCGCGGCGGCGGTGCCCTTCGCCGGGCGCAAGCGGGCCGCCGCGCTGGGCCTGTCGGCGCTGCCGAAGGCGCCCGGAAGCGGACGCGAAGGGTACGGCGCCCAGCTCGGCCGGATGCTGGCCAGGCGCGGGGTGATCGCGATGGACCGCAGTGTGCTGCGGGAGTTGGACCGCATCGACACGCTCGTGCTGGACGCCGCGGTGCTCGGCTCGGACCGGGGCGTTCTGGCCGATCTGGCGCCAGCGGCCGACGCGGACGTCGACCAGGTTGCCGAGCGGGCCTTCGCGTTGTTCGACCCGGACGACCCGGCCGCCTCCCGTGCGTCGGACGGCTGGCGGCTCGGGCCGCTGGACCAGATGCCGGACCACGACCCCGGCACCGTCCCGGACGGCGACCGGCTGCGCTCGGCCGGCGGCCAACTGCTCGGCCTCGCCCGCGGCGACCGGCTCGTCGCACTGTTGCGGGTCGAGCCGGAACCCGCGCCGGGCGTCGACGGCCTGCCCTCCGCCGCCCGACATGCCGGCCTGCGGCTGGTCGTCGCCGGCGGCGACGAGCAGCGGTACGGCTTCGCCGACGCGATACTCCCCGGCGGGGACCAGTTGGCCGAGTCGGTACGCGCGTTGCAGCGCGACGGCGCGGTGGTGATGCTCGTTTCCGCGGACCGGAAGGCGCTCGGCGCGTCCGACTGCGGTCTCGGGTTCGCCGCACCGGAGGAGCTGCCGCCGTGGGGCGCGCACCTGCTGGTCGGTGCCGACCTGCGGGTGGTGGCCCTGGTGATCGAGGCGACCGGGGTGGCTCGGCGTACGGCCCAGCAGAACATCCGGCTGGCCATGGCCGGCACCGGTCTCGGGGCGCTGGGCGCGTTCACGGCCCCGCCGACCGAGCTGCCCGGCCGGTCGCTCGTCGCGGTCAACGGCGCGGCCGGGCTGGCCTTCGCCAACGGGGTCTGGCAGGCCCGCCGGTTGCACGACCAGTCGGACACCCCGGCGCCGGTCACGACCGCCTGGCACCTCATGCCGGTTGGCACCGTGCTCGACCACGTGCGCTCCACGCCCGACGGTCTGACCAGCGCGGAGGCGCAGCGCCGGCACCAGGGCGCTGGCGGGAACGGCAATGCCGCACCGGGGAGCGGGGGGCTGCTGCGTGCCTTCGTGGACGAGTTGTCCAACCCGCTCACCCCGGTGCTGGCCGCCGGGGCGGTGCTCTCCGCGTCATTCGGTTCGCTTGTCGATGCCGCGCTGGTGGGCAGCGTCGTCGGTGGGTCCGCCCTGATCGGGGCGGTGCACGAGCGCAACACCGAGCGGTCGCTGGCGGAACTGCTGTCGCGGTCGGCGGTGACCGCCCGGGTCCGCCGGGACGGTGCCGAGCAGGTCCTCGCCGCCGAAGACCTCGTCCTCGGGGACGTCATCACCCTTGAGCCGGGCGACTCGGTGCCAGCCGACTGCCGCGTGCTCGAGTCGGTGGGTCTGGAGGCGGACGAGTCGTCGCTGACCGGCGAGTCGTTGCCGGTCGCCAAGTCCAACCGACCGGTGGTGGCCGCCGCCATCGCCGACCGACACTCGATGCTCTACGAGGGCACCACCGTCGCCGCCGGGCACGGCACTGCCGTGGTGGTGGCGACCGGGTCGGACACCGAATCCGGCCGCAGCCTCGCCCTGGTCAAGCAGGACCCGCCGGCCAGTGGAGTGGAAGCTCGGCTCGGCGCGTTGACCAGCGCCGCCATCCCGTTGGCGGCCGGTTCCGCGGTGGCGGTGGCCGGCGCGGGCCTGCTTCGAGGCGTACCCCTGGCCGAAACGGCGGCGACCGCCGCGAACCTCGCCGTGGCGTCGGTGCCGGAAGGGCTGCCGTTCCTGGTCAGCGCGGCGCAGCTGGCCGCGGCCCGGCGGCTGGCCGAGCACGGCGCGCTGGTCCGCAACCCGCGCACCATCGAGGCGCTGGGCCGGGTGGACGTGCTCTGCTTCGACAAGACCGGCACCCTCACCGAGGGCCAGTTGCTGCTGGCCGGGGTCGGCGACAGCGTCGGCGACCGGTACGCCCCGCTGGACCGGTTGGACGACCGGCTCCGGATGACGCTGGCCGCGGCACTGCGGGCCACCCCGGCCGCGAAGAACCCGGAGGAGCTGGCGTTGCAGACCGACCGGGCGGTCCGCCAGGGCGCCGGGGAGGCCGGGGTGGTGGAGCAGACCGGTGCCGTCGGGTGGCGGGCCGCCGGGGGGCTGCCGTTCGAGCCGTCCCGCGGCTACCACGCGAGCATCGGACAGACCGATGGTCACCTGTTGTTGAGCGTCAAGGGTGCTCCGGAGACGGTGCTGCCGCGCTGTTCGTCCCGACGCATGGACGGTCGTCAGGAGCCACTGGACGACGCCGGCCGCGCGGAGCTGGAGCGGATGCTCGCCGACCGGGCCGGTGCGGGAAACCGGATCCTCGCCGTCGCGGAGTGCCCGGTGAACGACCCGAAGGTGACCGACTCCGACGTCCGCGGGCTGACCTTCGTGGGCTTCCTGGCCCTGGCGGACGGCGTCCGGGAGAGCGCAGCCCCGGCGGTACGCCGGATCCGGCAGGCCGGCGTGCACACCATCATGATCACTGGTGATCACCCAGCCACCGCCGAGGCGATCGCCGCCACCATCAGTGAACACGACGAGCAGCGGGTGGTGACCGCCGCTGAACTCGACCAGCTGGACGACGACGCGCTCGCCGAACGGTTGGCCAACACCGACGTGGTGGCCCGCTGCACCCCTGCGCACAAGGTGCGGATCATCCAGGCGTTGCAGAAGTGCGGACGGACCGTGGCGATGACCGGCGACGGCGCCAACGACGCCCCGGCGATCCGGCTGGCCGACGTCGGCATCGCCCTCGGCCAACGGGGCACCCCGGCAGCCCGCGCCGCAGCCGACCTGGTGGTCACCGACGACCGGCTGGAAACCATCATCGCCACCCTCATCGAAGGGCGGGCCATGTGGTCGTCGGTGCGGCACGCGCTCAGCATCCTGGTCGGCGGCAACCTCGGCGAGATCGCGTTCAGTGTGCTCACCGCTGCCGCGACCGGCCGTTCCGCGCTCACCGGACGCCAACTCCTGCTGGTCAACCTGCTCACCGACCTGGCGCCGGCACTGGCCATCGCGGTGCGGCCACCCGCGTCGGACCGGACCGACGCGCTACTCAAGGAAGGTCCGGACACTGCGCTCGGCGAGAGCCTGACCAGGGAGATCGGGCTGCGGGCGGCAGCCACCACGCTGGGCGCCACTGCGGGCTGGACGTTGGCCCGCTACACCGGACGCCGGCAGCGGGCCGGCACCGTCGCCCTGGTCTCCCTGGTCGGCACCCAACTCGGGCAGACCATCCTGGCCGGCGGCACCAGCCCGACCGTGCTGGCCTCCACTGTGGCGTCACTGGGAGTCCTGGTCGTGGTGGTGCAGACCCCGGGGGTGAGCCAGTTCTTCGGCTGCACCCCGCTCGGGCCGGTGGGCTGGACCATCGGGGCCGGGTCGGCGCTCGGCGCGACCTTCGCCAACGGCGCGCTCACCAAGCTGGTGGAACGCCTCCCGGAAACCCGTCCCAGGGCCGCCGGTGGCTCCGAAGGCTGACTGGCGGCGCTCGCGGCAAAGTGCGCGATGCCCCTGAGTCATCACGATGCCCCTGAGTCATCACGCTGACCAGAATGGAATCGCCCCGACGGGCTCGAAGCGATCGGTTCAGGGGCCCGTCCGCGACCGCACTGCACTGCACTGCACTGCACCGCACTGCACGGGAGCCTGCCACCGCCGTACAACGCGGTGTTGCTCGGCGTTGTTAGCGTCGTGGCTACGTCTCGGGGCGAACAGGTAGGACGACGCGATGGCCAGCAGCGGAAGTACAGCTAGCTTGGCGAACCGGCGTGCTCGCGCGCCGATGTTCGTGATCGGCAGCGTCGTGGCGTTGGCCGCCCTCATCGCGCTGGGGTACCTGCTCAGTACCGGCCCGCGGGTCGGGCACGGAGGGAACGTCATCCGCGTGGCGCTGGCTCCGGGAGCCTTTCTGATGCTGTCCTGGCTCGTCCGCCTGGTGCAGTGGTGGAGTGCCGCTCGTGCTCCCGCGAGGCGCGCCATGGTGACCGCGCATCTGGCGCAGGGAAGCGCGGGGCGGGTCACCGCTGCGGCGCACGCCGTAAGCGCCGCCGGCGGGATCAACACCAGCCCCAAGGGATACTCCGTGTGGCTGACGGTGAGCGGCCGGGGCGGGGGCGGTGTCCTGCACCAACGTGTCGTCTGGGAACCGTGGTTGCGGGAGCTGACCAGGTCGCGTCAGGCTACGGTCCGGCACGGGCCCGGCGTCAGCGTGATCGACGTGGCCGGGTACGGGCGGCTCTGGCCGGCGAGTTTCACGCTGCGCCGTCGTCCCTACGGGGTCGGGCTCATTCCGTTCCGCAAGGCCCGGGGGCTGCCGAAGAGGGCCAGCCTCTCGTACGGCCGTCTGGCCTATCTCTTTCTCGTGTTCCTCGTGCCCGGCCTGGCCAACGCCCTCGCCCACGGTATGTGGGCGCTGCTCGGGTGGTGGGCGGCGTACCTCGTCGCCCTGATGGCCGCCACCGGAGCCTGGTTCGGCATCATCCCGCCCGGCGTGCGTTGGGAAGCAGCCCCTCGGGGCCACGCCCCGACGACCTCCTGACCACGGACGCGATTGAGCGAACAGGCGGCGACCTCGGCCAGACCCTCGTCTCCCCACCGGCTCCGATCCCGGTCCCGACGCTGCTGGCGTCCGCGGCCGGGTTGACGTCCTCCACAACCACCACACCCCACCGGAAGCTGCTGCGGACTCAGTGCGAACTGAGGGCTTCGGTCCAGACCTCGACGCCGGCCCATCCGGCCGTCGGCAGCAGGACTGAACAGGGAAGCGGCGGTGGAGCCCAGGGGACTCGAACCCCTAACCCCTGCCTTGCAAAGGTCAAGACTGCTGTCGGTCGGCGTCTGCTGGTGCTGCAACGTCGGCACCGACCTTTCCTCGTCTAGTGCTCGACGTCGTTGGAAAGGTTGATCCGGATCTCCGTGGTGCGGTATCCGGCGCGACCGAAAGCGGCCGCCATAGGCGCGTTGCCCATGTCGGTGGTGGCGGTGATGCGCGACTCCCCGTTGGTCGCGTGAAGGCGCGTGATCTCGGCGAGCACCTCGTCCACGTAGCCGCGCCCGCGGAACTCCGGCACAACCCCGAGATAGCCGACGTTCACGTTGTACGGGGTAGCGGAGGGAATCGCCATGCCCGCCACCTCGCCCTCGCGCGTGTAGGCGATCCGCCACCACTCCCGCTTCCCCGGCGCCCTGAGATAGAAGTCCATCTCTTCGCGCGCGGTCGCGTCCACGCCCTTGGCGGCCAGGTTCGCACGGGTCTGGGCATCCAGGCTCCCCTCGGCGATTCTCCTGAACACCGCGAGGAACTCCTCGTCGGAGGCCTCGGTGAACCGCAGCCTGCCGGCCGCGGGGGGCACCCCGTCGGCGGGTGCCCACTCGAACTGCAGCCGCTCCACCTCCCGGGTGAGGCCCGCCGCGTGCGCCGCCGCCCGCCGCCACTCCACCGCAGCCGAGGTAGCCGGATCGTCACGCCAGCCACCGGTGACCTTGATCTGGTACTGAACCGGCTCCGGGAACCCAGCCAGCGCCGCCCTGATCAGCTCGGCGGCGACAGCGGCGCGGTCACCCACGGCAGGATCCACATCGAGGCAGTCAAGCGCGACCGGATACAGGCTGCCCTTCGGCCCCCACCACAATGCCCGCCCCACGACCTGGCCG
This sequence comes from Micromonospora sp. NPDC005553, assembly GCF_042871765.1. NCBI lineage: Bacteria > Bacillati > Actinomycetota > Actinomycetes > Micromonosporales > Micromonosporaceae > Micromonospora > Micromonospora sp. NPDC005553. The sequence goes on from NZ_JBIAJD010000002.1 coordinate 864,149, forward strand.
TCATGCTCGGCGATCCATGTCCATTCCGGCCGGTACATGTCCTCGGCCAGTTCGGCCAGGTAACGGTCGGCGGGGATCCACCCAACGGGCTCGGTCACGATCCACGAGGTCACGCGGTCGATGTCTCCGAGGGCGGCAGCGCGGTAGAAGATCACGTGCAGAGGCTAGCGAAGCTCAGCACCATGATTCGCAGGGGCACAGGAGGCTCCTCTCGCTCGGCTACACACCATCCCTCGGACGCTGGTGCGTCAGGTCGCCGCCGCGACCTATCTGGACTTCGCCAGCGCCATCGGCACCGCGATGGAGCCACGGAACGTCAACCGGCGCTCCGAGCAGCTCCGCGCGGCGGCCGGACTGGACTGTAGGTAAGCGTCGGCCGGTGCCGCTGACCGGCTCGACTTGTCGACCGCCGTCGCTGGTCACTCCTGGCTGTCAGCCGGCTTGGCTGTACAGATGGCTGTACAGGACCAGCTAGAGGAAGTCTCTCCAGAAGGGGACGGTGGCTTGCGGCTCCTGGTCTCGGTCCGGTGCTGGTCCACCAAACTCCGAATAGATGTAGTCCTCCAGGTCGTCGCCGTAGAAGATGATGTCGGTCTGATGAATCGACAGGACCGGGTGCCCGTACGAGCCGCGGCCGGAGGGCAGGAAACGGTGCCCGAACACCGGAACCATCTGCGGCACGTTCTGAAGGTGCGGCTCGGCAGCTGCTACAGCCTCACGGCGGTTACTGGGCCGCTCCCCCCAGCTCTCATGCCAGTAGCCGTTGTGCTCGACATCGAACAACACGCCATGAGCGGGCCACGCAAGGCGATCACGGAGGGCCGCGTGGTCTCCTCTTCGCCAGTCTGGCCAAGAAGGCCCGGTCGGTAGCCCGGCGACCAGGAAGGCGCGGTGGTCGTCGGCGAACTGAAAGCCGAAGGCGTGTTCCACGTGAGCAAGTTCCGCTTCCGTCAGACCGCGCTGAATCTTGACGTGTCCGAGTTCCCTCAGCCGACGGGCCGCCGCGATACCGAGGGCAGCGCCTTCCGGGTTGAGGCCCGGAGCAGGCTCACTTCGGTCAACCTTGCGAAAGCGGTCTAGGAACTTGCTCACGGTTCCCTCCCTGTCAGGCCGCGAAGCGTAGCAACCAGGCAGGGAGGCGGATCTCCTCGTCGGGCAGTCGTAGGCTGGTAGCCCTCGTGGTGCCCGGTGAGGTGATCTGCGGCGGCATCTGACGCCTCGGGACGTGGAGCGGTTCCTCACCGGGCTGCGCGGGAACCTAGCGCCGGCCAGCATCATCAAGGTGCACGCCTTCGCCACGTTCCTGCTCGACCAGGGCGAGGAGCTGCGGACAGTCATGGAGCTGCTCGGGCACTCCACGATCCGGACGAATGGCTGTACTCGGGACCGAGATCAACCAAGGAAAGTGCTGGTGGAGCCCAGGGGACTCGAACCCCTAACCCCTGCCTTGCAAAGGCAGTGCTCTGCCAGTTGAGCTAGGGCCCCGCGATTGCGCGGCGATTGGCGCGCGGCGCGAGCGTCAGCGCAGGTCGGGCGCGGTGGTCGCCTCGTGCCACAGGGCACGCTCGTCGTTCGATGCCTTGATCTTGTTGAACACGACGGCGGCCACACCGACGACGCCAGCCAGAATCAGCAGCTTCTTGAACATGGGGCGACCCCTCGCGCTCGACTACCGTCGGACGACATGCGGTGGGGCTAGATGGAATCGAACCATCGACCTCAGAGTTATCAGCTCTGCGCTCTAACCGACTGAGCTATAGCCCCGCGTTGCGACGAGCAAGATTAACCCATCCGCTCCGCCGGCCCCAAATCGGGGGTCCGGCTTGCGAGCCAGGCCCGTCGCCGCCTGCAAAACCTACCCGAGTACGGGACGCCGGAGCGACCGCTTTCCGCGGTGCCCCGGCGTCCCGGTCGCTCAGTCCCGCTCGGCGAGGGTCAGCTCGATCCCGCCGACCAGGTCGGCGCAGACGTTGTAGACGAACGCGCCAAGGGTGGCCAGCGCGGTGAACAGCACCACGTTGACCAGGCCGATCAGCGCCGAGCTGAGGATCACGCCCTTGGCGGTGATCTGGAAGCCGCTGGTGCTCTGCCCACCGCCGGCGTTGACCAGATCGCTCAGGCTCTCGTTGACGCTCTGGAACACACCCATCGCGTCCAGCGCCAGGTAGAGCACCGAGGTGGCTACCACCACGACGATGAAGAGCACCACCGACACCGCGAATGCGAACTTCATCACGGACCACGGGTCGATCCGCTTGAGGTTCAGCCGGGCCCGTCGCGGTCCTCGGGAGGCGGCCGAACTGACCGACGTACGCGCCGCACGCACCGCGTCACCGACGCGGGCTGCGCCGACGGCGGACGCGTTGCCGATCCCCGGTGGCAGGCCACCGCCGCTGGCCGGGCGGCCGGCGGTGGCGGTCGCCCGCGCCGCGTCCGGCTGTGGCTGGGTCATCCCGGGTGTGATCCGCGGCTGGGTGCCGGTGGACCCGGTTGACGCCGCCTGACCGGCCCGGAGACCGATCGGCTGGGTGGTCGCCGGACGTGCCGAGGGTGCCGCCGCCGGACCCGGAGGATTGGCGGCGGCCGACGTCGGCGCCTCGGCGCTGGACGCCTCGGTCTTGTCGCCGGACTCGCCGTCCTCGCCCGGTTGCTCCGGCGGGGGTGTCATACCTGGAGCCCTGGTGAACTTCGGGGCAGGCGCATCGGCGGGGACCGTTGCCCGGCCCACGGCCGCGCGGCCGGTCGCTGGTGTGCCGCCCTTGGCGGCCTCCTCGTCGACCGGTTTGGCCGAGGTCCCCGTGTTCCCCGACTTCGCCTGTGTCTCCGTCATTCAACTAGTCCTGTTCGTCAGGCTCGTCGGCATTGCGAGCAATCGCCACGATAGTCACGCCGTCCGGGAGGTCCATCAGCTTGACCCCCATTGTGTTCCGGTCACGTGTACGCCGTACAGGCTTCACCGGAGTCCGAATGACACCACCGTTGCTGGTGATCGCAAACAGCTCGTCGTCCGGATCGATCACCACAGCGCCAACCAGACCACCGCGCCGTTCGGTGATCTTTGCAGTCAACACGCCCTTACCTCCCCGGCCCTGCACCGGGTATTCCTCGATCGGGGTCCGCTTCGCGTATCCCCCGTTCGTGGCCACCAGAACGTCCAGACCTTCCCGCACGACCTCCATGGCGAGCAGGACGTCGTCGTCCGTGAAGCGCATGCCGATCACACCGGAGGTGGCCCGGCCCATCGGCCGCAACGCCTCGTCCGAGGCGTTGAACCGGATCGCCTGTGCCTTCTTGGAGACCAGCAGCAGGTCGTTCTCCGGCGCAACCAGCGCAGCACCGACCAGCTCGTCCTCATCGCGCAGGTTGATCGCGATGATGCCGCCGGAACGGTTGGAGTCGAACTCCTCGAGCCGCGTCTTCTTCACCAGGCCGTTCTTCGTGGCCAGTACCAGATAGGGGGCTACCTGGTAGTTCGGGATCTCAATGATCTGCGCGATCTGCTCGTCGGGTAGGAAGGCGAGCAGATTGGCCACGTGTTGGCCCTTGGCTACCCTACTGGCCTCCGGCAACTCGTACGCCTTGGCCCGGTAGACGCGGCCCTTGTTCGTGAGGAACAGGATCCAGTCGTGGGTCGAGCAGACGAAGAAGTGGCTGACGATGTCGTCCTGCCGCAGCGTGGCGCCGCTGACGCCCTTACCGCCGCGCCGCTGTGAGCGGTACAGATCGACCTTGGTCCGCTTGGCGTACCCGGTGCGGGTGATCGTGACGACCACGTCCTCGCGGGCGATGAGGTCCTCCATCGAGACCTCGCCGTCGAACGGGATGATCTGCGTCCGGCGGTCGTCGCCCCACTTGGAGACGATCTCGCCCAGCTCCTCCGAGACGATCTTCCGCTGCCGCTCGGGCTTGGCGAGGATGTCCTTGAGGTCGGCGATCTCGATCTCGAGCTTCGCCAGGTCGTCGATGATCCGCTGCCGCTCCAGGGCGGCGAGCCGGCGCAGCTGCATGTCCAGGATCGCGGTCGCCTGAATCTCGTCGATCTCCAGCAGCCGGATCAGGCCCTGCCGGGCGTCGTCCACCGTCGGGGAGCGCCGGATCAGGGCGATCACCTCGTCCAGCGCGTCCAGCGCCTTGCCCAGGCCCCGCAGGATGTGTGCCCGCTCCTCGGCCTTGCGCAGCCGGTACGCGGTCCGCCGGCGGATCACGTCGATCTGGTGCTCGACGTAGTAGCGGAGGAACTGGGCCAGGTTGAGCGTGCGCGGCACCCCGTCGACCAGGGCCAGCATGTTGGCGCCGAAGGTCTCCTGGAGCTGGGTGTGCTTGTAGAGGTTGTTCAGCACGACCTTGGCGACCGCGTCGCGCTTGAGCACCAGGACGATCCGCATGCCGGTACGACCGGAGGACTCGTCGCGGATGTCGGCGATCCCGGCGAGCTTGCCCTCCTTGATCAGCTCGGCGATCCGCTCGGCGAGGTTGTCCGGGTTGACCTGGTAGGGCAACTCGCTGACGACCAGGCAGGGGCGGCCCCGCTTGTCCTCCTCGACCTCCACCACGGCGCGCATCCGGATCGAGCCGCGACCGGTGCGGTACGCGTCCTGGATCGCGGTGGTGCCGACGATCAGGCCGTAGGTCGGGAAGTCCGGGCCCTTGACGATGCCGAGCAGGGCTTCGAGGGTGGTCTCCTCGTCCTCCTCCGGGTGCTCCAGGCACCACTGCACCGCCGCGCCGATCTCCCGCAGATTGTGCGGCGGGATCTTGGTGGCCATACCGACAGCGATGCCCTCGGAGCCGTTCACCAGCAGGTTGGGGATCCGCGACGGCAGGATGGTGGGCTCCTTGGCCCGGCCGTCGTAGTTGTCCTGCAGGTCGACGGTGTCCTCGTCGATGTCCCGCAGCATCTCCATGGCGAGGGGGTCGAGCTTGCACTCGGTGTATCGCATGGCGGCGGCCGGGTCGTTACCCGGCGAGCCGAAGTTGCCGTTGCCGTCGACCAGCGGGTAGCGCAGCGACCACGACTGCGCCATCCGGACCAGCGCGTCGTAGATCGCCGAGTCGCCGTGCGGGTGGAACTGACCCATCACGTCACCGACGACGCGGGAGCACTTCACGTAGCCGCGGTCCGGGCGGTAGCCAGAGTCGAACATCGCGTAGAGGATCTTGCGGTGGACCGGCTTGAGGCCGTCCCGGACGTCCGGCAGCGCGCGACCGACGATGACGCTCATCGCGTAGTCGAGGTAGGAGCGCTGCATCTCCACCTCGAGCCCGACCGGTTCGATCCGGTCGTGCGCGACCACCGCGGCGATGGCCTCGGCGGGGACCTCTGGCTCGTTCGGTGTGGACTCGGGCGAATCAGTCACTGTGTACCCTTATCAGACTCAGAGTCGTTTTCGTGCTGTGGATAACGGCTGTGGATACCGGCCAAGCTGTGGATAACTCTGTGGACCGCCGGATCGGCCGAGCGATGCCCGGCCGATCCGGCGCAGCCCGTCAGATATCCAGGAACCGCACGTCCTTGGCGTTGCGCTGGATGAACGACCGGCGCGCCTCGACGTCCTCACCCATCAACACACTGAACAACTCGTCGGCGGTCGCCGCGTCGTCGAGAGTGACCTGACGCAGGGTACGCGTCGCGGGGTTCATCGTGGTTTCCCACAGCTCGGGATAGTTCATCTCGCCGAGGCCCTTGAAGCGCTGGATGTCATCCGGCTTCGCATTCGGCTTCTTCTGCTGGCGCAGCGCGATCAGACCGTCCCGCTCGCGGTCGGAGTACGCGTACTGGGCGTCGTCGCCCTTCTTGTTCCACTTGATCTTGTAGAGCGGCGGGGCGGCCAGGTAGACGTTGCCCATCTCGACAAGCGGACGCATGAAGCGGAACAGCAGGGTGAGCAGCAGCGTCTGGATGTGCTGGCCGTCGACGTCCGCGTCGGCCATCAGCACCACCTTGTGGTACCGCAGCTTCTCCATGTCGAAGTCGTCGTGGATGCCGGTGCCCAGCGCGGTGATCAGCGCCTGGACCTCGTTGTTCTTCAGCACCCGGTCGATCCGGGCCTTCTCCACGTTGAGGATCTTGCCGCGGATCGGCAGGATCGCCTGGGTCCGCGGGTCGCGACCCTGCTTGGCCGAGCCGCCGGCCGAGTCACCCTCGACGATGAACACCTCGGACTCGCGGGGGTCGGTCGACTGGCAGTCGGCCAGCTTGCCCGGCATCGAGCCGGATTCCAGCAGCGACTTGCGCCGGGCCAGCTTGCGCGCCTGCTGGGCGGCAATCCGCGCCCGGGCCGCCTGGGAAGCCTTCTGGATGATCGTCTTGGCCTCGGCCGGGTTGCGGTCGAACCAGTCGACAAGCCGGTCGTTGCAGACCCGCTGCACGAAGCTCTTCACCGGGGTGTTGCCCAGCTTCGTCTTGGTCTGGCCCTCGAACTGCGGGTTGGTCAACTTGACCGAGATGATCGCGGCCAAGCCCTCGCGGATGTCCTCGCCGGAGAGCTTCTCGTCGCCCTTGAGCAGCTTCTTGTCGGTGCCGTACCGGTTGACGACGCTGGTCAGCGCCGACCGGAAGCCCTCCTCGTGGGTGCCGCCCTCGTGTGTGTTGATGTTGTTGGCGAAGGTGTAGACCGACTCGCCGTACGACTCGTTCCACTGCATGGCGATCTCGAGGGACATGCCCTCCTCTTCGGCCTCGAACTCGACCACCGTCTTGTGCATCGGGTTCTTGGAGGCGTTGAGGTGCCGGACGAAGTCGGCGATACCGCCGTCGTAGCGGAAGGTGACCTCGCGGGTCTTGCCCTCCTCGTCCTCCGCCACCCGCTCGTCGAGCAGGTGGATGGTGATGCCCCGGTTGAGGAAGGCCATCTCCTGCAGGCGTCGGTAGATGGTCTGGAAGTCGAAGTCGATCGTCTCGAAGACGTCCGGGTCGGGCCAGAAGGAAACGGCCGAGCCGGTGCTGTCGGTGGTCTCGCCCTTTTCCAGCTGGCCGGGCTTGGAGTTGGTGTACTGCTGCCGCCAGACGAAGCCGGACTTGTGGATCACCACGGCCATCTTCGTCGACAGCGCGTTCACCACGGAAACGCCGACGCCGTGCAGACCACCGGAGACCGCGTACGCCTTGCCGTCGAACTTGCCACCCGCGTGCAGCACGGTCAGCGCGACCTCGACACCCGGCTTCTTGAGCTTCGGGTGGAGGTCGACCGGGAAACCACGGCCGTTGTCGGTGACCCGGACGCCGCCGTCGGCGAGCAGCACCACGTCGATGGTGTCGCAGTAGCCGGCCATCGCCTCGTCGACAGCGTTGTCGACGACCTCCCAGACGAGGTGGTGCAGACCGCGCTCGCCGGTGGACCCGATGTACATACCGGGCCGCTTGCGAACTGCCTCCAGCCCCTCGAGAACGGTGATCGACTCTGCGCCGTACTCCTGCTTGTCCTGCGCTGCCACCCTCGGCCACTTTCTCGCGTCAGCCGCGCCGGTAGGGCGCGTCGGGCGCGGGTTCGGCGGACAGGACGCGACGTCGGCGCGCAGACCTGTGCCGAAGAACTCCGGACAGCGGGTCGAACGCGCCGGTCGCCGCGGTTGCCCGCGGATCGCGATCGGCTCGACCCGACGTGGAGAATGAATCTGGGGCCCACCGGCCCCGTCGCACTCCCGCACCGGGTCTTCGTCTCGCTGTCAATCCTACTGTGCGCGGGGGACAGAACCGCCACTCGGCACCCTCAGCGAGGCGGCTGAGAAGTCCATAGCCGGCAGAACCCTGCCGCCCACGACTCCCCCCACACGCCTGACCCCCATCGCACGCGCCGCCCCAGGACGGGTTGACCCGCGGTCGGGCGGGTCGGGGGTCGCGGCCGAAGCCTCGGTGCCGTACGTTTGCGGCGCCCCGGAACCGGCCTTGATCTTTACCGGTTGGAACCGGGACGATCGACCCGATCGACCCGACACGTGCTCTTTAAGAGGTGACAGATGGGGCTGGACAACGTCGCGGTGCACTGGCCGCGGACCGGCCGCTTCTACGATCCGGTCGCGCCGGCCGAGTTCGTCGACTTCGGCGAGATCGTCGACCTGCCGCGCATCTCCGCGCCGACCGCGGCGCTGGCCGAGCTGATCGCGAAGACCGGCACCATCCGGGCGACCGCGTACACCGAGTTGGTGGATCTGCTCCTCGGCCTCGAAGGTGTGTTGTACGCCACAGACGCCGCCGCCGAGGACGAGGACCCGGTGATCGACCCGGACGGCTGCTCCTGGATCGCGAGCGGCATCGAACGGTTCGTGGCCGCGCACCGTCCGACCGGCGAGGCGGTCACCTTCGAGTCGGTGAGCACCGTGTTGCGCTCCCTGCTCGGCGACGGTCGGTTGGCCGAGCAGCAGCTGCGCTGGCTGGAGAGCCGGCTCGACGCGCTGCGCGACGAGAGCGGTGACCCGCCGCAGTGGAACTTCACCTGCGCCGAGCTGGGCGTGCTGGCGGCGTTCTACCGGCGCTGCGCCGAGCGCGGGTTCGCCGTCTACGCCGACGCCTGAGCCGCCGCGTCGGTCTCCGAGGCGGCCGGCCGGTTGGCTGCCGAGATCACCTTCGTGAGCACGGCGTGCAGATGTTGCAGGTCCTCGACGGGCAGCCCGAGCCGCTGCACTATCGCGGCCGGGATCAGCTCGGCCTGACTCCGCAGCGCGGCACCGCTGGCCGTGAGGGTGACGGCGAGGCTGCGCTCGTCGCTCGGGTCGCGTTCCCGGCGCAGGTAGCCGGCTGCCTCCAGCCGCTTGAGCAGGGGTGACAGCGTGCCCGGGTCGAGCTGGAGCAGGCGACTGAGGTCACGACCGGACAGTGGCGCGTGCTGCCAGAGCGCCAACATCACCAGGTACTGCGGATGGGTCAGCCCCATCGGCTCCAGCAGTGGCCGGTAGACGGCCACCACGCTGCGCGCGGCGACCGAGAGGGCGAAGCAGACCTGCTGCTCCAGGGCCAGCGGGTCGACGCCGCCCGGTCGTTCGCTCATCGGTTGCCCTCCCTGCGCACGGTGACTATCGTACCGATCATTGGTGTACCAACCATTGGTGCCCCAAAGGTCTGCTCGTGCGATGGGCGAGCACCGGCGAGGCGACGCGCGGAAGAGGGCGGCAGATGAGCGAGGACGGCGCGGTCACCAAGGCCCCGGGCGAGGGCGGCCGACTGATGCGGTGGGCCTTCCGGCACCTCGCGGGCCCGGCCGAGGGTGTGCAGGGCGCGGTGCAGGGCGGCTCGGCCGAGGCCCGTGAGGCGTGGAAACGTGACCTGGCCGAGCGCAAGCGCTTCACCCGGGAACAGCGGGAACGCAAGCGGGCAGCACGCGAGGCCGACCGGCGAGGCTGACCGGCGCAGCTCAGCCGTAGGTGTCGCGCGGGCCCCGGCCGCGTACCCGGCGCGGCCCCTTTCCCCACGAGGGCGCGGCCGGGCCGTGAATGTGCAGCTTGCGCACCACGTTGTGCCCGACCTCGCTGGCGATCTGCTTGAGCAGCGAGCCGGCGAGCAGCCGCAGCTGGGTGGCCCAGGCTGTCGAACGCGCCTCCACCGTCAGCTCGCCGTTCTCCAACTTCACCGGGCGACTGTTCTGCGCGACCTCCGCGCCGACGACCCGCTCCCAGGCGCCGAACACGGTGGCCTCGGCGGCCGGCTGCTGCCAGCCGCGCGCCTTCACCAGCCGGTTGAGCACGGCGCCGAGCGGCTGCGGATCGCGCGGGTCGGGCCCAGGGCCGGAGTAGCCGCGCAACCGCCGCCCCGAGCCGCCGGCAGCGTCGCCGCCACCACCGGGGGTACGTCGGGCGCGGGCCGCCGCCTGCCGTCGGGACAGCGCCGCGTCGAGCACCGCCCGGGCCAGCTCCGGCCCGCTGGCGGCCGCCGCCGGCTCACCGCCCGCCGAACCCTGTGCCGCCTTCGGGGTACGCGCAGCAGGACCGTCGCCGGCCGCTGGTCGTTTGCTGCCTGGCTCATCCGACACGGCGTACCGTCCCTTCGCCTACCTGGTAGCGGGTGCCGCGCAGGGCGGCCGGCACGTCGTCGTCCACGGCGCAGGTGACCAGCAGCTGACTCGCCCCGCCGACCAGCTCCGCCAACCGCTCCCGGCGGCCGGTGTCCAACTCCGCGAAGACGTCGTCGAGCACCAGCACCGGCTCGATGCCGTCGGCGCGCAACAGGTCGTACCCGGCCAGCCGCAACGCGAGGGCGAACGACCACGACTCACCGTGGCTGGCGTACCCCTTGGCGGGCAGTGGACCGAGGCTCAGCGCCAACTCGTCGCGGTGTGGGCCGACCAGGGTGGTGCCCCGCTCGATCTCGGCGGAGCGGGACGCGGACAGCGCCGCCGTCAGCGCCTCGGCCAGCGCGGCCCGATCGGTGGTCGGCTCGGCGAGCTCGATCGAGGGCCGGTAGGTGATGCCCGCCGCACCCCGACCGGCGGCCACCGCGTCGTACGCCTTTGCCACGTGCGGGGTGAGCGCGGCCACCAGCTCCAGGCGGCCGGCGAGCAGCTCCGCCCCGTGCTGGGCCAGGTGGGTGTCCCAGACCGCGAGGGTGCCGAGATCACCACCGCGGGAGCCACCGGTCTTGCGGGCCAGGTACGCCGTGCGCAGCAGGGCGTTGCGCTGCTTGACGACCCGCTCGTAGTCGGCCCGCACGCCCGCGAACCGGGGCTGCCGGTTGACCAGCAGGTCGTCCAGGTAGCGGCGGCGCTCAGCCGGATCGCCCCGGACCAGCTCAAGATCTTCCGGGGCGAAGAGCACCAGCCGGAGCGCACCGAGCACGTCCCGTGCCCGCCGCGCCGGTGACCGGCCCAGTCGCGCCCGGTTGGCCTTGCCGGGCACGATCTCCAGCTCGACCAGGAGTTCGCGGCCGTCGTGCACCACAGCGCAGCGGATCACCGCGGACGTGGCGCCCATCCGGACCAGAGGCGCGTCGGTGGCGACCCGGTGCGAGTCCAGGGTCGCCACATAGCCCAGCGCCTCGACGAGGTTGGTCTTGCCGACGCCGTTGGCCCCGATCAGGACGTTGGCTCCCGGCTGGAGGTCGACGGCCACCCGCTCGTACGAGCGGAAGTCGACCAGTTCCAGCCGGTGAACGTACACAGGTTGTGGATACCGCTCAGCGCTTGTGGACGGCGTGGCCACCGAACTGCTGACGCAGCGCGGAGACGGCCTTCATGGCGGGCGAGTCGTCCTGCCGCGAGGCGAACCGGGCGAAGAGCGAAGCGGTGATGACGTTCAGCGGCACCGCCAGCCGGACCGCCTCGTCGACAGTCCACCGGCCCTCGCCGGTGTCCTCCGTGTAGCCGCTCAGATCGGCCAGCTCCGGATCCTCGTCGAGCGCCCGGTCGAGCAGGTCGAGCAGCCAGGAACGGACGACAGTGCCCTCCCGCCAGGACTTGATGACGCCCGGCACGTTGGTCACCAGCTCCGAGGCGGCCATCAGCTCGTAGCCCTCGGCGTAGGCGTGCATCAGGCCGTACTCGATGCCGTTGTGCACCATCTTCGAGTAGTGCCCGGCACCGACGGGGCCGGCGTGCACGAAGCCGAACTCACCCTCCGGCTTGAGCGCGTTGAAGATCGGCATCAGGCGGTCCACGTGCTCCTGGGCACCGCCGACCATCAGCCCGTAGCCGTTCTGCCGGCCCCAGACGCCGCCGGAGACCCCGACGTCCATGTAGCCGATGCCCCGCTGGTTGAGTCGCTCCGCGCGGGGGGCGTCGTCGCTGAAGCGCGAGTTGCCGCCGTCGATGATGATGTCGCCCTCGCCGAGCACCTCGGCGAGCTCGTCGATGGTGGCGTCGGTGACACCGGCGGGCACCATGACCCAGACCGCGCGCGGCGACTCAAGCTTCTCGGCGAGGCCCGCGATGGTCGTGACGTCGCTGATCTGCGCGTTGTGGTCGAAGCCGACCACCTCGTGCCCGGCCGAACGCAACCGCTCCCGCATGTTGCCGCCCATACGGCCGAGTCCTACCAGGCCGAGCTGCATGTGTTTCTACCTCCGTGGATCTGGGTGTTGCTGGGCGCGATCAGCGCGAGACGCGGATCGGCATGATGAGGTACCGGTACCCCGGAATGACCTCGCCATCCTCGCCAGCGGGTGAGATCACCGCGGGTTTGAAGGCGTCGACGAACGAGAGCACGGCCGTCTGAGCGCCCAGGTTTGCCAGACCGTCGATGAGGTACTGCGGGTTGAAGCCGATGGTCAGCGGTTCACCGGTGAAGGTCGCCTCCATCGCCTCGCTGGCCCGTGCCTCCTCGGAACCGCCGGCCTCGACCACCAGGCCGTCGGCGCTGAAGCTGAGCAGCACCGGGGTGGTCCGTTCGGCGACCAGCGCGACCCGCTTGACCACCTCGATCAGCGTGCTGACCGGCACCCGCGCCGCGGCGTTGTGGGTGGCCGGGAAGAGTGACCGCACCGGCGGGTAGTTGGCGCCGTCGAGCAGCCGGCTGGTGGTACGTCGGGTGCCGCCGGCGAGGCCGACCATGCCCTCGCCCGCAGCGCCCTGGGCGAGGGCGAGGGTGACCTCGCCGCCCAGCGGGCCGAGGGCCTTGGCGGTGTCGTTCAGGGTGCGGGCGGGCACCAGGGCGTTGATGCTCACCTCGGGGTCGTCCGGCCGCCACTGGATCTCGCGCAGCGCCAACCGGTAACGGTCGGTGGCGAGCATCGACAGGGTGTCGCCCGACAACTCCACGCGGACGCCGGTCATCATCGGCAGCGTCTCGTCACGACCGGCGGCGATGGCCACCTGGGCGACTGCGGTGGCGAACGCCGCGGCGTCGACAGTGCCGGCGCTCTGCGGCATCTCGGGCAGCGCGGGGTAGTCCTCCACCGGCATGGTGGGCAACGTGAACCGGGCGCTGCCACAGACCAACTCGAGATGCGCGCCGACCGCGGCGATGTCGACCGGCTTGGCCGGCAACGCCTTGGTGATCTCGGCGAGCAGGCGGCCGGAGACGAGCGCGGCACCGTCGGCGTCGCCCTGCACCTCGACGGTCACCTGGCTGGAGACCTCGTAGTCGAACCCGGAGACCCGCAGGTTGCCGTCGGTGACGCGGAGCATCACCCCGGCGAGCACCGGTACGGATGGCCGGTTGGGCAGGCTCTTCGCGGTCCACGCCACAGCCTCGGCGAGCGCGTCGCGCTCCACTCGGAACTTCATCAATGCCTCCGCGTCGACGTCAGCGACAACTCTCTCATGCCGACCGCTGCCTACCGTCCCGCCCGACCGTGCGGGTACCCATCGCACCTTAGGGCGCGGGGACATCGGCTGTGCGCCCGACCCCATGGATCGTGTCGATGCTGACCGGCTGATCCGACAGCGTTCGGCCCGATCCACAGAAAGCCCAACGGTGATGATTGGTTTTTGTTCTCTTAGAAGAGATAACTCATCGTCTTCATCGCACCTGTGCAAACTGTGGAAAACTGAAGTCTGCGCAGGTCAGACACGTTATCCACCGGTGATTTAGCTGTGGAGAACCCGGGGTACAACCGGCTTGTGTGTCCACAGCTCGCCGACGACCGCCGGTTGTCCACCGTTGTCCACCGGTTGTCCACCGGTAATCCACCGACTTTCTCCCCAAGCCTGTGGACCGCGGGGAAGATCACCATTGCCGTCATCCCCAGAACCTTCAACAGCTCGTACACAGGTTGATGATGATCGGTGGATAACCTGACCGTCGTCCCCAGGCGTCCACAGCCTCGTACACAGGGTTTCTCCACAGCCTGTGGGTAACTGGCGAAGGACGGTCCGTAGTTATCCACCGACGGTGGACAACGAGCTGTGGACAACGAGTGGGGATCGAGGCGGTCACGGCCTCAATGCTGTGGTCTGCACCATGTTGAGAGTCCAGCTGACTGACCCAAAAAGAACGCCCGACCGGATCTTCGGTCGGGCGTGTCCTGCGGCTGTGCGCCGCCGTGCGGGCGGTCGTACGCCTCAGCTGTTCTGTTTGATGCGGTTGGTCAGCTCGGCGATCTGGTTGTAGAGCGAACGGCGCTCCGCCATCTGCTGACGAATCTTCCGGTCGGCGTGCATCACAGTGGTGTGGTCCCGGCCACCGAACGCCTGCCCGATCCGGGGCAGCGACAGCTCGGTCAACTCCCGACACAGGTACATGGCCACCTGGCGGGCGTTGACCAGCACCCGGGACCTCGACTGACCGCGCAGATCCTCCAGGCTCACCCCGAAGTAGTCAGCGGTCGAGGCCATGATCTGGTCAGCGTTGATCTCCGGACCGGCGCCGTCGGGCATGAAGTCCCGAAGCACCTCCTCGGCCAGCGACAGCTCGACGGTCGACCGGGTCAGGCTGGCGAACGCTGTCACCCGGATCAGCGCGCCCTCCAGCTCCCGGATCGAGTTCGACACCCTGGAGGCGATGAACTCCAAGACGTCCGGCGGGGCGTACATCCGCTCCTGCGCCGCCTTCTTCTGCAGGATCGCGATCCGGGTCTCCAGATCCGGTGGCTGGATGTCGGCCAGCAGCCCCCACTCGAACCGGGTTCGCATCCGGTCCTCGAGGGTCGCGAGCTGGCGCGGCGACCGGTCAGAGGTGATCACGATCTGCTTGTTGGCGTTGTGCAGGGTGTTGAAGGTGTGGAAGAACTCCTCCTGGGTGCGCTCGCGGTTCTCCAGGAACTGGATGTCGTCGATCAACAGGATGTCGACGTCGCGGTAGCGCCGTTGGAACGCGCTGGTCTTGTCGTCCCGGAGCGAGTTGATGAAGTCGTTGGTGAATTCCTCGGTCGACACGTACCGGACCGAGCGGGCGTTGCCGAGCGTCGTGGCGTAGTGCCCGATGGCGTGCAACAGGTGCGTCTTGCCCAACCCGGAGTGCCCGTAGATGAACAGCGGGTTGTACGCCTTGGCCGGCGACTCCGCCACCGCCACGCTCGCGGCGTGGGCGAAGCGGTTGGACGAGCCGATGACGAACGTCTCAAACATGTACTTCGGGTTGAGCCGGTTGCCGCCGGTGTCGGCCCCGGGCAACCGGCGGTCGTCCCGCCCACCGGGCCGGTGGTCCACCGCGCTGCGACCCGGGCCGCTGTCCGTCCCGCTGTCCCGGGGGAGCGAACGGATCACGTGCTGGTCGCGCGGTGACGCCGAGTCGTCCCGGTAGCGGGGATCGTAGGGCCGGGTGTCGGGGCCGGACGGGTCCAGGCGGGCGGCCTGCTCGTCGTAACCGCGCCGGTCCGGACCCGACCGGGAGGGCCGCAGGGGCTCCGCGAAGGAGGCGCTGAACAGCGCCTCCTGCCCGTCCCTGCTGGCGGGAATCAACCCCGCGCGATGCCCCTCCACCGGGGGCGCGAGCGGCGGACCCGCCGGCGCGGGCAGCGGACCCGGATCGGGGTGACGCGGCGCTGGCGACTGCTCAGGGATCATCGCGTCGGCCGACTGTCGAGCGCCCTGGTCGTCGTCGTACGGCGCGACACCCGGGCCGTCGATGTCGAGCTGCCCGGTCTCCGGGGCGCTGCGGTAGACGGTGCCGGCCGGTCGGCCGGTGGCGTCCTCGGCCACCCGGACGGTGACCGCGACCTGGATCGGTCGGCCGAGCCGGCGGGTGAGCGCCTCGGTGATCGCCGGGCGCAGCCGTGACTCGATCACGTCGCGGGTGAACGCGTCCGGGACGGAGAGCAGTGCGGTGTCCTCGACTATCGCTCGCAGCCGGGTCAGTCGGAGATAGGCACGCTGCTGGGCGGAGATGATCTCGTCGGCGAGCTCGTCGGTCGCCGCTAACCACACCGCGGCAAGGTCGGTCGTACCGGCCACCGTCGTGCCACCCCCTCGCTTCTGCTCCCGGCCGCCGCTGTCTGCCAGCCGGCCGTCCCGGGCCCGCCGCGTTCGCGGGTGGAACAACACCCACCCGGACGGTCGACCGGTGGTCATCCACAAGTTATCCACAGCCTGTGTACCGACCGATTGTGGCCGCCGCCGGACGCGGGTGGGACCTGCCCCTGCCTGATCGGGCGCTGAAGCGGGTTCACCGTGCCGAACGATTCACTGCCATGTCCGGTCTTGCCTGCGCGACGACCGGAGCTTCCGACGCTCACCGCAATCGGGCACGGTAACAGCGTTGTCCCTGCGCCATCAACCGGCGACGCGGCGACGGCCTTGTCGGCATCAGTGAAAACCGCCCTTCGGCCTCGGGCGCGTCCCGTTGTCCCCCTGCTCGGGGTGTTTGACGGTCATTGCACCCCTGCGTAGGCTGGAACGGCTGCTTTCTCGCCCTCTGCTAGGGTGATGGGTGCTTGCTGTCCGCGGTCGCAACCCCGCATCGCCGAGGTCCCGCTCCGCCGGACAGCACCGATCGTGGGCCACCGTCGAGGTGGCCTGGACCACCACACGACCCCGGCGATCCCGTCGCGCGGGGCGCGTACGAAAACGGAGAGCCTGACGTGAGCAAGCGCACCTACCAGCCGAACAACCGCCGGCGCGCGAAGACCCACGGCTTCCGGCTGCGCATGCGCACCCGTGCCGGCCGTGCCATCCTGTCGAGCCGTCGCGCCAAGGGTCGCACCACCCTGTCGGCCTGAGCCGACCGGGCCGGTCCAGGGGACGTGGGCAGTCGTGCTGGCCGCCGCACAGCGACTGCGGCGCAGCACTGACTTCGCCGCAGCGGTTCGCGGTGGCCGACGCGCCGGACGTGGTGCCGTCGTGGTCCACCTGAGCGTGCCGGTGACCGTCGACCCCAGCACACCGACCTTGCCGGAGCCGGTACGGGACAACAGTGCGGAGCAGTCGTCCGTGCCGTCCCGTGCCGGCTTCGTCGTGTCCAAGGCGGTCGGCAACGCGGTGACCCGTAACCGGGTCCGGCGCCGACTGCGGGCGCTGGTCCGGGAACGACTGACCGACCTGCCCGCCGGCAGCACGCTTGTCGTCCGGGCGCTCCCCGCCGCCGCGCAGGCGTCGTACCCTCGGCTCGCCACCGACCTGGACGCCGCCATCGCGGTCGCCCGGTCGCCGCGCGAACGGCGGTCCCGATGAGCGGCACCGAGCAGAGCAGCCCACGGCCGTCGACAACCGGTGCCAAGGTGCTGATCGCGCCCATCATCGCGTACCGTCGGTGGATAAGTCCGGCACTGCCGGCTCGCTGTCGGTTCTACCCGTCGTGCAGTGCGTACGCCCAGGAGGCGGTCGTTCGGCACGGCGCGCTCCGGGGAGCCGTGCTGGCGGCCCGGCGGTTGTTGCGCTGCCACCCCTTTCACCCTGGTGGACATGACCCGGTGCCGGAGCCGGGCGGCCGCCGCCGTGCTGATGTGACTGGAGCCCCGAATTGAGTCTGAGTCTCGACTGGATCTACTTCGCGATTTCGTGGATCCTGCTGACCTGGCACTCTGCCTGGGACGCCATCGGGGTGCCCGTCGGTGCGGTGATCGGCACCAACTTCGCCTGGATCCTGGCCATCATCTTCCTGGTGGTCACCGTCCGGGTGATCCTGTTCCCGGTCTTCGTCAAGCAGATCAAGTCCCAGCGGGCGATGCAGGCGCTCCAGCCCAAGGTCAAGGAGCTTCAGGAGAAGCACAAGGGTGACCGGGAGACGCTCCAGAAAGAAATGATGGAGCTTTACAAGAAGGAGAAGGCCAACCCGCTGATGGGTTGCCTTCCGATGTTCCTTCAGATCCCGGTGTTCCTGGGCCTCTTCCACGTGCTGCGCCGGCTCGACCCGGACAAGCAGAACAAGACCCTCTACGGCTGGACCGCCGACCAGTTCGAGAGCGCCTCGCAGGCGAAGCTCTTCACCGCCCCGATCGCCGGCAAGTTCGGCTCGACGGCCGACGAGCTGGCCAGCCTCGGCGCCAACGGCAGCACCGTGAAGATCATTGCTGGTGTCCTGGTCCTGGTCATGATCGCCACCACCTACCTGACCAGCCGTCAGATGATCCTCAAGACCGGCTGGGCCGAGGACCCGCAGCAGCGGATGATCCAGCGACTGATGCTCTACGGCATCCCCGCGTCGCTGCTGATCTCCGGCGCGATCTTCCCGATCGGCGTCATCATCTACTGGGTCACCAACAACCTCTTCACCCTGGGCCAGCAGCAGTGGGTGCTGCGGAAGTTCCCGCCGCCGGTGACCGCCAAGAAGGCCGTCGCGCCCGCCGCCAGCCGTAACCCGGTGCAGCCCGCCAAGTCCGGCGGCCTGTTCGGTCGCGGAAAGGCCACCCCGCCGGCCCCGGTCAAGGCGACCGCGCCCAAGGTTGCCGGGCCGAAGCCGGGCGCCAAGCCGGTGAACAACCCGAAGAAGAGCCGCCCCGCCAAGCGACAGGGCTGACCAGCGAGGGCCGTCGCCGGCGATCCGGCGGCGGCCCGTTCCGCACCGCGCAGCCGCCGTACGGCCGGCGCCGGGCGGAACCGACCGCGCACCGCGCGGCCACGGGCGACACTGCCCGTACAGACGTGCCTGTGGTCACCGGCAACCTCCAGCCGGCCCCGGGAAACCAGTCGGACCCGACGGTCCGGCCGAGCGAGTACGGAGATGAGACCGTGACCGAGACCAGCATCCCCCGCGCCGAGCAGTCAGTGGACGAGGAGGAGACCGCCACGATCGCGGTGGACGGTGACGACACCGAAGCCGATGACACCGAGGCGGACGACGACACCGACACCGCCGCCGGCACCCGGGTGAAGAAGGCTGTGGGCGAGGGCGACCTGTTCCGGCAGAGCGAGATCGCCGCCGACTACGTCGAGGGCCTGCTCGACATCCTCGACTACGACGGCGACATCGACGAGCTGGTCGCCGCCGGCCGTCCCATGGTCGAGGTGGTCGGCGAGCGGCTGCAGAATCTGGTCGGTCAGCGCGGCGCCACCCTGGAGGCGCTCCAGGAACTGACCCGCCTTGCAGTCTTCCGGCAGACCGGTACGCCGAGCCGTCTGCTGCTCGATGTCGGTGGCTACCGGGCGAACCGCCGTAAGGAACTCGCCGCGGTCGCCAAGAACGCCGTCGAGAAGGTCAAGGAGTACGGCGAGCCGGTCCGCCTGGACGCGATGTCCGCGTTCGAGCGCAAGTGCGTGCACGACGTCGTCAACGCCATGTCCGGCGTGGCGAGCGAGTCCGAGGGTGTGGAGCCGAACCGGCGCATCGTCGTACGGCCCGCGGACTGACCGGGTGACTCACGACGACAACGCGGCCGATGCCGTGTCCGGCCCGGGCGGCACGCCGCCCGGGCCGTCCGCTGTCCACCCCGCCACGGGCGACGCCGATGCCGACTCGGCAGGGCGCGACACCGCCCCGTCCCCGGCCGACGCGGCGTTGCCGCCCGAGCTGGCGCCGGCCGCGCTGACGCTCTTCGGTGACCGTCTCGACCTGGCTGCCGCGTACGCCGAACTGCTGGCCACCGACGGGGTGGTCCGCGGTCTGATCGGTCCCCGGGAGGCACCCCGGATCTGGGACCGGCACCTGCTCAACTGCGCCGCGGTCGCGGAGCGGATCCCGGCCGGCGCGACGGTGCTCGACGTGGGCTCCGGCGCCGGTCTGCCGGGTCTCGTCCTGGCCATCGCCCGCCCCGACCTCACTGTCACGCTGATCGAGCCGCTGGCCCGGCGGACGTCGTTCCTGATCGAGGTCGTCGAGCGACTCGGTCTGGCCAAGTCGGTGCGGGTGTTCCGTGGTCGGGCCGACGAGGCGGCCAGCGGGTCGAGCGGCCGGGAGCCGATCAGCGGAGACGTGGTGACCGCGCGCGCCGTCGCGCCACTGGATCGGCTCGCGGGCTGGAGCCTTCCCCTGGCGGTTCGCGGTGGTCGGCTGCTGGCGCTCAAGGGCTCATCCGCCGCAACTGAGATCGAGGAGCACGCCGAGGTGGTGGCGCGACTCGGCGGCGGGGAGCCGGCCGTGCAGCTCTGCGGCGTCGGGGTGATCGATCCGCCCACCACGGTTGTGGAGATCGTGCGCGAGCGGATGGTCGGCCCGGCCCGCCCGGCGGCCAGGAAGCGCGCCCGGGGCGGACGCTCCCGCCGAGGTTGACACTTCGCGCCATCGGGCTTCCGGCCGGTGGGTTGCCTCGTTGTACCGGTACGGATGGACGAGGGGATGAGAACCCGACGTGGACCGGCCGCGCCCGTCCGCCGTAGGCTGACCGCGCGTCGATAGTGTGGAGCGGGTGACGGACGTCGCGGGTCTCCGACCGCTCCCGCGGGCCGTACGCTCCGGGTTGCGGGCGAGGATGCGGCCAAGTTGACCGGGGCGCGGACCGACCATCCGAAGCGGGCAGGGATGACAGGTGCATGACGACGGCAGGTACGACGATCCACGCGTGACCGGGTCGCCCAGCGATCCCGTTTCACGTGAAACCGACTACCCGAGCTGGTCGCCCGGCGCGACCGGGCCATCTACCCGACCTACCGACGGCGATCCGCCGGCCGCTCTCGACCCGCCCTCGGGTGCCGGGCGGCCGGAGGGCTCGACCATTCCGGAGCCGGCGAGTGGTCGCCGGACGCCGGAGGCGTCGGGTCGACCCGTCAACGCCGCCGAGGTGCGGTCGACCTCAGGTCGTCGCAACACCGCCGCAGCGGTTCGCTTCGAGCCGGCCGTCCCACACCAACCCACTGCGGCGGCCGTTCGGGACGCCGGGCCGGTGGTTGCCGACGCCCCTGTCGCTTCGACCGAGTCCTTGGCCGCTGTGGCGGCCGATTCCACGTACGTTTCACGTGAAACCCCGACGCGCGAAGAGGATGACCCACCGTTGGCTATGGAGGCGATGCGCGCCGTGCAGATCCTGAATCCCAGTGGCGAGGTGACAATGCCTCGGCCGGACCGGACCCGGGTCATGTGCGTCGCCAACCAGAAGGGTGGCGTGGGTAAGACCACCACCACCGTCAACCTTGCGGTGGCGCTCGCCCTGCACGGCAACCGGGTGCTCGTGGTCGACCTCGACCCGCAGGGCAACGCCTCGACCGGGCTCAACGTCCCACACCACACCGGAATCCCCGACGTGTACGACTGCCTGATCAACAGCGTGCCGCTGGCCGAGGTGGCGCAGGCGGTCGAGGGCATCCCCAACCTCTGGTGCGTACCCGCGACCATCGACCTGGCGGGCGCGGAGATCGAGCTGGTGTCGGTGGTGGCCCGGGAGTCGCGTCTGGACCGTGCGATCGCCGCCTACCCGGGCGAGTTCGACTACGTCTTCATCGACTGCCCGCCCTCGCTCGGCCTGCTCACTGTCAACGCGTTGGTCGCCGCGCAGGAGGTGCTGATCCCGATCCAGTGCGAGTACTACGCGCTGGAAGGGCTCAACCAGCTGATCAACAACATCAACCTGGTACGCCAGCACCTCAACCCGAAGCTCGATGTCTCCACCATCCTGCTGACCATGTACGACCGTCGCACCCGGTTGGCCGACGCTGTCGAGCAGGACGTCCGGAACCACTTCGGCGACAAGGTTCTCCAGGCGGTCATCCCCCGCAACGTCCGGGTCTCCGAGGCGCCGAGCTACGGCCAATCGGTGATGACCTACGATCCCGGTTCGCGGGGCGCCACGAGTTACTTCGAGGCCGCCCAGGAGATCGCCGAGCGGGGCGTCAAGGAGCCGGTGGGCCGGAATGCGTAGTGCGGACGAGTCGCTGGGAGGCGTCGCATGAAGAACCGTCCTCGGGGCGGTCTGGGTAGGGGCCTGGGGGCGCTGATCCCGACCGGGCCCGCGCCGGGTGCCGCTGGCACCGCGACGGCCGAGCCGGAGAACGAGCACCTGGACGACGGCGGCACCGAAGCCATCGCCGCTGTGCCCGCCGACGCGCCGATCCGCGAGCCGGAGCCGGTGCTGAGCCCGGTGCCCGGTGCTCGATTCGCCGAGATCCCGGTCGACGCGATCATGCCCAACCCGAAGCAGCCCCGCCAGGTCTTCGATGAGGAGGCGTTGGAGGAGCTGAAGACCTCGATCCAGGAGGTCGGCTTCCTCCAGCCCATCGTCGTTCGGCAGCTCGACGACGAGAAGTACGAACTGGTGATGGGCGAGCGGCGCTGGCGGGCCGCCCAGGCGGTGGGACGGGAGAGCATCCCGGCGATCGTCAGGGACACCCGTGACGACGCGATGCTCCGCGACGCCCTGCTGGAGAACATCCACCGCGCCAACCTGAACCCGCTGGAGGAGGCCGCCGCCTACCAGCAACTGCTGGAGGAGTTCGGGGCCACCCACGAGGAGTTGGCCCGCCGGATCGGCCGGAGTCGCCCGCAGATCTCCAACACGATCCGACTGCTGAACCTGCCCGCACAGGTGCAGCGCCGGGTGGCCGCCGGCATCCTGTCGGCGGGGCACGCTCGCGCCCTGCTGAGCCTCGACGAGGCGGAGGCGCAGGAACAGCTTGCTCTGCGGATCGTGGCCGAAGGGCTGTCGGTTCGGGCGACCGAGGAGATCGTGGCCTTGGCGCTCAACGACGGGCCGGCGAAGGGTCAGGCCGCGAAGCGGCGACCCAAGGCGCACGCGCCGGCCCTGACCGATCTCGCCGATCGGCTCTCCGACCGGTTCGACACCCGCGTGAAGGTGGACATCGGCCGGAGCAAGGGCAAGATCACGATCGAGTTCGCGACGGTGGACGACCTTGAGCGGATCGTCGGGATCATCGGAGTGCAACAGGAGGAGAGCGGGGAGGACTGACCCCGCCCGCTCACCTACGGCCGCGCCACCCCACCGGGAGCGCGGCCGTTCCGCATCCCGGCGTCGACGCCTGTTTCACGTGAAACAGGCGTCGGACCTGATTCCGAGATCGGCACGACCGTGGGCCCGTCGCCATCCTTGGGTCGCCCAGCCAACCAGGGGTCCCGCTCTTACCGCAGGAGAAGTTGACGGAGGTGGGGGCCGGAGGGTCCGGTTGGTCGCGCTGGCGGGCAGGTTCGGAAGCGCAATCGGCGAGCGGCGGGGCGCCGGTAGGCGGTGCGCGCGGCGGTGGACGGTGCGCGCGGCGGTGGGCGACGGGCCTGGTGTCGTGAGCGGGGCTGGTGGCGGAGCGGACGCAGCGACGGGCGGGGCGCGGTGGCGCGACTGGCGGCGGGGCGCGTCGCTCGCTACTGGCGGCGGCCACTGGGCGAGTGTGGGCCTTGCTGGAACCCCTACACGCGTCGCAGAAGCCTTCGGGAAGGTCCACTCGTCCGCAACTGCCCCTGGCGCCGCTCAAAGCACCAGCGAGCCGCTGAGAGGCGCGAAACGACGTCTCCGTGGCTATCGGTAAGGGGCCGAGGCCCGCGATCGTGGTTGGGTCTTCCGGAGCGGCCTCCTCACAGCGACCGCTGGGCCGCCGGGCGCTGGTCGGTGGACCGCCACAACGCGACACCGCGAAGAGCTCTAGACCGCTAGACCGCTAGACCGCTAGGCCGCTAGGCCGCGACACCGCTAGGCCGCGACACCGCTAGGCCGCGACACCTCCTGAACTAGGTGCACGGTCGGTAGGCCGCGTGCGCGCCCACCGACCGTGGGTACGCGCGGCGCCGGCGGCGATGGCCCGGAAGCGTGAGCCCGCCCCCCGGATCGCCTCGGCAGCCGGCACGCGGTTTCACGTGAAACCGAGACAGCGGCTCGCTGGCGCCGATCGAAAACCCGGCGTTCGGGAGTGGCTAGTCAAGCGACGTGACCACTTCACCTCAGACACGCGATGTCGGTGCTGCGGTGCGACCTCTCCGTCCGTCGGCGTTCAGAGCATCCGGGCCTCCGGGGCGTCCAGGCCGCACGGTCGAGGTCTGTGCTGGTGCGGGTCCGCGAACGAGTCAACCCGTCAGCGCCGACGTGGGTCACATGAGCCAGCGGACGGGTCGCCGGCGGCTCGATACCGCTCCGACGGTGGCACGCGAAGCCCTTCGGAAGGCACCCGTTCGATTCCGTCTCCGGTGGCCGTCGAACCCGCCGATCTGGAGGCTCGCGGACAACGACCGACTGGCCAAAAAGTTATCCACACCGGTTGTCCACAGGCACCCCCCGTTTCACGTGAAACAGCGCGTGGGAGCGGGTGTGAGCCTGTGGATGACGGCCTGTGTTCAGGATCTCGGCAGCCTGTGGATATCGCCTCTCGGTGCCTGCGCGAGCACGAGCAGCCGGGCGGCGGCGAGCACCGATCCGGTGGCCCGGGACCGCTCGATCAGGTAGGGACAGCGGTGCCAGACTCGGTTAGGGTCAGCGTCGTGCACGACAACCCGCCCTCAGTCCCGGACTTCACCCAGTGGCCGTCATTTCCCTTCGAGGGTGACCTCCACGTGAAGCAACTCGATGATCCGGTCCCGGTCGAACCGCCCCGGAAGGGCGAGGGTCTCCGGGAATGCACCGCCTGCAACGCACCCGACGACGCCTACATCTGGGTGGGCGAGCGGTGGCGGGTCCGCGCGATGGACCGGCCCACCGGTCTGCCCATGGTGCTCATCCTGGAATCGCGCACCCACCTCGACCTCGGCGACCTGCCGAACCTGCTGGCTGCCGAGCTGGGGGTGATGACGGTACGTCTGGAGCGGGCCATCCGGTCGCTCGACGGCGTGGCACGGGTGCACGTCAATCGCTGGGGCGACGGCTCTGCTCATCTGCACATGTGGTTCCTCGCTCGCCCGTACGGCCGCCTTCAATTGCGGGGCACGTTCCTGTCCCTGTGGGATTCGATCCTGCCGCCGATCTCCGAAGCGCAGTGGCGGGAGAACCTGGCGCTCGTCGCGGCCTGGCTCGCCGAGTTCGGTGGCCGCCCGCTCGCCGAGCCGCCCCGCATCCAGTGGCAGGCGCCGTCCAGTCTGCTGGCCCAGTCCGCCGCCGCGGACGCCGCTGCCGCAGCGGAGGCCGCCTCAGCGGCAGCAGCCGGGACGGAGGCCGTCTCGGTCATCGAGGCGGCAGAGGAGATCCCGGAACCGCCCCTCGACTCCACTCCTGATCCGACCGACGCCGACAGCGGCCCCCGGGCCGAACCGGTAGCCGACCCCGGTGCCGGTGCCGGCTCGACGACGACCACCGTCACCGACCGCGCGGCTGAACCCGCCCAGTCGGGCACTGTCAACCGTCCGGCGGCTGAACCCGCTCGGACGGCATCCGCCACCGACCTGCCCGGCTTCCCGGCCGCCGGCACCCGGGACTCCACCACCGCAGCATCCGGCAGCGCGGCATCCGGCAGCGCCGCCACGACGGCCATCGACGGACTCCGCCCCGGCCTGGCGGAGCAGCCCACCGCCAGACCTCACGGCGTCGGCTCGGCGGAGAAGCCCACCGGAGGGCCCCACGTCGGCCCGGCGAGCGGAAGCGACGAGGCTGGATCCGCCAACCCGGCAGCGTCCGACCCCGCGAACGGAGAAGCCTCCGGAGAGGCCGTCAGCAGGAACGCCCCCGATAAGGGCACTGGCACTCCGGGCGAGGCCGCGCGCACCGACGGCAGCGGCACTCCCGACGTACGCGCGACTCACTGATCTGGAACCGACCATGAGGTTGACCCGGCAGGACAAGGCCAACCTCATGGTCGGCCCGCGGGTGGTCCGCTCCGCCGAACGGGTTGGCGGGTAGGTCAGTGCCGGGTGAGGCGGGCGGCTGCTCGGGCGACCAGGGTGCCGAGGAGTCGGCCGAAGTCCAGCCCGGCCGCCTGCACGGCGAGCGGAAGCAGCGACGTCTCCGTCATCCCCGGCGAGACGTTGACCTCCAGCACGTGCGGCTGGCCGTCCGCGTCCACGATCACGTCGACGCGGGAGAGGTCCCGTAGACCGAGCGCGGTGTGCGCGGCGAGGGCCACGTCAGCGACAGTCGCAGCCACCTCCGGGTCCAGCCGGGCGGGGGCGTGCCAGGTGGTCCGCCCCGCGGTGTAGCGGGCGGCGTAGTCGTACACGCCGTTACGCGGCACGATCTCCACCGGGGGCAGCGCCTGCGGGCCGTCGCCCAGGTCGACGACGGAGACTGCCACATCCATCCCTGGCACGTACCGCTCCACGAGCGCGGTGGAGTAGTACGCGAAGCAGCCGACCATCGCGGCGGGCAGTGCGGCGGCGTCCCGGACCACCGCCCCGCCCAGCCCGGACCCGCCCTGCGCAGGCTTCACCATCAGGGGTACGCCCAGACGGTCGACGATCCGGTCCAGGACGGCGACCGCGCCGAGCTCGGAGAAACGATCGTGCGGGAGCGCCACCCAGTCGGGGGTGGGGATGCCGGCCTCGCGGAGCACCGCCTTGGCCGAGGGCTTGTCCCAGGCGACCCGGGAGGCCCGAGCGTCGCAGCCGACGTACGGGACGTCGCACAGATCCAGCACCCCGCGCAAAGAGCCGTCCTCGCCGGTCGCGCCGTGCAGTGCGATCACCACCGCGTCCGGCGGGTCGGCTGCGAGCGCCGGCAGCAGCGCCACGTCCGCGTCCCGCAGCTCGGCCTCCACCCCGACGGCGCGCAGCGCGTCGAGCACCCGGCGACCGGAGCGCAGCGACACGTCCCGTTCGTAGGAGAGCCCCCCGGCGAGCACCACGACGCGCAGGTCGGCCGAGATGGCGGAATCGGTCACGAGGAGGCGCTCGGCGGTCGTAGCCATGCCGGCATCATGCCAAGTCGGGCCCGGGCACGTCGGAGCCGGCCCGGCCGCGTCGGCCGGCGGCGCCACCCACGGCACCGAAGACCCGGCGCATCGCGATTTCCTGCTCCATCACACCGGCCAGCCGGCGGACGCCCTCACGGATCCGCTCCGGCGGCGGGAAGCTGAAGTTGAGCCGCATGGCGTCGGTGCCGGTGCCGTCGGCGTAGAAGCCGGTGCCGGGCACGTAGGCGACCCGGGCGGCGACCGCTCGCGGCATCATGGCCTTCGAGTCGAGCCCGTCGGGCAGGCTGGCCCACACGAAGAGACCGCCGGCGGGGGTGGTCCAGCTGGTGCCCTCGGGCATCAGGTCGGCCATCGCGTCGAGCAGGGCGTCGCGGCGTTCCCGGTAGACCTCGCGGTAGACCTTGAGCTGCTGCCGCCAGGGCATCGTGCTCAGGTAGGTGGCCACCGCGGCCTGGGCGAAACCGCTGGGGCAGAGGATCTGCGCCTCGCTGGCGATGACAAGTTTGTCGCGCACCGCGTGCGGCGCCAGGATCCAGCCGACCCGCAGCCCGGGGGCGAAGGTCTTGGAGAAGGTGCTGAGGTAGAAGACGCCGTCGCGGCGGCGGGCCCGCAGGGGGGCCGGGGCCTCACCCTCGAACCCCAGCTGGCCGTACGGGTCGTCCTCGACGACGAGCAGGCCGGCGCGCTCGCAGATGTCGAGCACCTGTTCCCGGCGCTCCTCGCTGAGCGTCACGCCGGTCGGGTTCTGGTAGGTGGGGATCGTGTAGAGGAACTTGACCCGCCGGCCCGCGCGGGCCAGGTCGGCGATGGCCGTCTCCAGCGCTGCCGGGATCAGCCCGTCCGCATCCATCGGTACGTGGACGACCTGCGCCTGGGCGGCCTGAAACACGCCGAGCGCACCGACGTACGTCGGCCCCTCGGCGAGCACCACGTCGCCTGGGTCGAGGAAGAGCCGGGCCACCAGGTCCAGTGCCTGCTGCCCGCCCACGGTGACGACGACGTCCTCCGGGGAGGCCCCACACGCGGCGTCGATCCCGGAGAGCGACATCACCTCGCAGATCCGCTCGCGGAGTTCGAGGGTGCCCTGACCGATGCCGTACTGAAGGGTGCTCACGCCGTGCTCGGAACCGAGCCGGCCGAGCATCTCGCCGACCGCGTCCAGCGGGAGGGCCGCGATGTACGGTGCGCCACCGGCGAGCGAGACGACCTCCGGACGACTGGCCACCGCGAACAGTGCTCGGATCTCGGAGGCGGTCATCCCGCGTACCCGCCGGGCGTACCGGTCGGTGTAGTCGTCGAGTGTCGTGCCGGTCATGACCTCACCTCGATCGCTGCTCGAGTGGCTCCCGCCCCGGGTACCCCGCACACCGCTGACCATGGCGGCGGACACACCGATTGTCGATCCTAGTCCGCCTGAACCGTACTGCCGCCGTACCGCAGCAGATCGACCACATCGCGGACCGTCCTCGGCGTCCCCCGTCGCGGTGGGCATTCGCGCGTCCCCTCCCGTATCGTCGATCGGCGGCGTACGATCGCTCGTCGGGGGCAGGAAGGCGGCGCTGTCGTTCCATGCCGGTCTCACCACCGAGCCTATTGTGGGGATGCGCCATATGTCGCGACGTCTGGTCAGCCTGACCCTCGACACGTTGGAAGACCTCCCGCGCCCCTGCCGACAGTGCGTCTACTGGGAGCTCGATCCGGTCTCCGCGGAGCGCGCCTGCGCCGCTGGCGATCCGGGCCTGGAGAAGGAGGCGTGGGTCTCCCAGACGCTGCTGGAGTGGGGCTCCTGCGGCAAGCTCGCGTACGTCGACGGCATGCCGGCCGGCTTCGTGATGTACGCCCCGCCCGCCTACGTGCCCCGTTCGATGGCGTTCCCGACCTCACCGGTCTCCGCGGACGCGGCACTGTTGATGACCGCCAACGTGGTCGCCGCGTTCTCGGGCGGCGGGTTGGGCCGGATGCTGGTGCAGGGTGTCGCCCGGGATCTCACCAAGCGTGGGATCAAGGCGATCGAGGCTTTCGGCGACGCCAAGTTCGGTGACGCGGACGACCCGGCCGGCGGTTGCGTGGCCCCCGTCGACTTCTTCCTCTCTGTGGGCTTCAAGACCGTACGTCCGCATCCGCGCTTCCCCCGGTTGCGTCTTGAGCTGCGTACGGCGCTGAGCTGGAAGTCCGACGTCGAGTACGCGCTGGAGAAATTGCTCGGGTCGATGAGCCCGGAGACCCTGCTCCGGCCGGTCCGTCCAGCCCCGGCCACCCGCTCCACCAACGGCTGACGTCCGGCTGATCAGTCCAGCACGGTGCCGGCGGTCACCACGGCACGCAGTTCGCTGACGTCGAGCGATCCGGTCGGCACGTCTCGTTCGATCGGGTAGTACATCCGCTGCACAGCGGCCACGATCGCCTCCACCACCCGGTCCCGGAACCGGGGGTCGACGAGGCGGGCGCGGTCCGTCGGAGAGGTGAGATAGCCGACCTCGACCCGGACGGCGGGCATCCGCGTCAGTCGCAGCAACTCCCACGTCTTGGCGTGGGTGCGGCAGTCCCGCAGCCCGGTGCGGGCGACGATCTCCCGCTGCACGAGCCCGGCCAGGCGCTCACCCGTCGCCGAGGTCACCCCGTTGTCGGTGCCGTAGTGGTAGGTCGCCACGCCCTCCGCATCCGGGTTGGCGTGCCCGTCCAGGTGCAGCGAGATGAACACGTCGGCGCCGAGCGAGTTGGCGAGCAGGGCCCGGTCGGCGTCCGGCAGGCAGCTGTCGGGCGACGGGCCCCGGGTGAGCTGCACCCGCACTCCGGAGGCGGCGAGGCGTCCCTCCAGTCGGCTGGCCAGGTCGTGCACCAGGTCCGCCTCGGTCCAGCGCAGTGAGCCGTCGGGCACCACCATCCCGGGGTCGGTGCCCCCGTGCCCCGGGTCGATGACGACAGTCTTGCCGACCAGCGCCGGCCCGGACTGGCGGATCGCGTCGGATTCGCGGAGCCACTGCGGGCGGCCACCGACCACCTTGCGGCCGATCCGGCGAAGCGCGTTCATCGTGTGCGGGCCGCAGGAGCCGTCGGGGGTGAGCCCGACCTCACGCTGGAACTGGGCCAGCGCCCGCGACGTCCGGACACCGTAGATGGCGTCCGCGCGGCCCGTGTCGTACCCCATCTCCAGCAGTCGCTCCTGGAGCGACCGGACGTCCTCGCCGGTGAGCGGTTCGGGAACCGCGTGGTAGAGGGTGCGGGCGCCGAGCCGCCAACGGGCGGCATCCAGGGCGCGCCAGGTTTCCGCGCCGACCCGGCCGTCCACGCTGAGCCCCCGCGACTGCTGGAACGCGCGGACCGCCCGCTCGGTGTCGAGGTCGAACTCGTCGGTGTGCGGGTCGACGGCGGCCAGCAGGTCGAGGCCGGTCAGGATGGTACGGATCTCCGTGACCGCGGGTCCCCGGTCACCGGGTCGGATCGGACGCACGCACGACCCCCTCTGCACGACACTCGCTGGCCGGGCGGCCCAGGCTTGAGGCTATGCGCTCCGGGGCGGCGAGGTGGCTGGGCCGGGAAATACGTCGACGGTAAGGCCGGGAAGGCACCGAACCCCGCACCCGACGAGCGGGTACGGGGTTCGGTTGATGTTTCTGCTGCTCAGAGGGCCGATTCGATGAGCCGGACCAGCTCGCCCTTCGGCTTGGCGCCAGCGATCGACTGCACCGGCTGACCGTTCTTGAAGACGGTGAGGGTCGGCACCGACATCACCCGGTAGGCCCGGGCGGTCTCCGGGTTCTCGTCGATGTTGAGCTTGACGATGGTGACCTGGTCACCCATCTCCCGGGCGATCTCCTCGAGCAGTGGCGACACCTTGCGGCACGGCCCGCACCACTCCGCCCAGAAGTCCACAAGCACCGGCTTGTCGGCCTGCAGCACGTCAGCGACGAAGCTCTTGTCGGTGACCGCCTTGGTTGTTCCCACTATGCCCCTCCTCCGGGATGTGTTCCTTGTTTCAGCTGAGCGTCGCGATGAACCGCTCGGCGTCGAGCGCTGCGGCACAACCGGTGCCGGCTGCGGTGATCGCCTGACGGTAGGTGTGGTCGACCACGTCGCCGGCGGCGAAGACACCTGGCACGTTGGTACGGGTGCTCGGGGCGTGGACCTTCACGTAGCCCTCGTCGTCCAGCTCGACCTGGCCCTGGAACAGCTCGCTGCGAGGGTCGTGACCGATGGCGACGAAGACACCGGTCACGTCCATCACCTTGGTCTCGCCGGTGTGCACGTTACGGACGCGTACGCCGGTGACCTTGCCGTCCTCGCCGAGGATCTCCTCGACGGTGCTGTTCCACTCGACCTTGATCTTTTCGTTGCTCAGCGCCCGGTCGGCCATGATCTTGCTGGCCCGGAACGAGTCGCGGCGGTGGATGATGGTCACCGACTCCGCGAAGCGGGTGAGGAAGGTGGCCTCCTCCATCGCCGAGTCGCCGCCGCCAACAACCACGATCTGCTGGTTGCGGAAGAAGAAGCCGTCACAGGTGGCACACGCGGAGACGCCGTGGCCCAGGAATTCCTGCTCACCGGGCACGCCCAGCGGACGCCAGGCCGAACCGGTGGAGAGAATGATGGATCGCGCCCGGTAGGCGGTCTCGCCAACCCAGACGGTGCTCACCGCGCCGGAGCCGGCGTCGCCCGTGTCCACCAGCTCGACCCGGGTCACGTCGTCGGTGAGGAACTCGGCGCCGAACCGCTCGGCCTGCTTGCGCATGTTGTCCATCAGCTCGGGGCCGAGGATGCCGTCGGCGAAGCCGGGGAAGTTCTCCACCTCGGTCGTGGTCATCAGCGCGCCACCGGACTGCACGCCCTCAATGATCAGCGGCTTCAGGTTGGCACGTGCGGCGTAGACCGCCGCTGTGTAGCCGGCCGGCCCGGAGCCGATGATGATCAGGTTGCGGACCTCGTCCACTGCCGTCTCCCGAGTTGTGTGTGTTCGGCGTCGGCGCGAGCACCGATGCTGATCCGAGTCGCCGACGCCTGGGTGGGGCCGGCAGCTGACTTCCAGAACGTCATCGTACGAACCGGGGATTCCCGAGCCGGGCATCCGGTGGGTCAGGTCACGTGGGGGGTCATCGTGCCATTGACCGTGGATTCACCCTACCCGCGCCGAATACCGGCTGTCCGAGCCGGACCCGGGCACGCCGCACTCCGGGCCGCTGACCCAGACCCACCGGGCCCCGTTCGCGTCGGTGAAGTGGATGACCAGTGCCTGGTCGCCCTGGAACCGCGCGTAGTCGATCACCTCGACCACCAGAGGGGCCGATCCGTGTTCCGCCGCCACGCTGGTCAGGCAGCTGGTCAGCGCGGCCTCGTCGGTGAGCCGGGCGAGCTGGTCCGACCCGTCGGGAGACGGACGGCGTCCGCCCTCGGCATCCACGTGCGGCTGCCCGCCCGGGGTGTTGCCGGTCGCCCGGCTGGCAGCCGGAGCATCCGGGCCGTGGACGTCCCCGAGGGTCTGCGGGGTGTAGTTCGTACCACTGCGCAGTGCCGGGCCGGTGGTGCGGGCCGTCCCGGCCCCCGCGACGCCCTCCGGCGCGCTGGCCGGCTGGTTCATGGCGGTGCCGCCGGAGTCGTCCGACGCCCGCATCGAGAGCTGGTTGAGGCCCAGCGCGACGGCGACGACGGCGATCGCGGCGGCGGCCACGGGTGCGCCACGGCGGGCCCAGCCGCGCCGTCGGCGGCCCGGACCGGTGGACGCCCAGCGCCCGGCGGGCGTTGGAGCGGGCGGTCGGCGACCGACTCCACCCTGCGCCGGTACGACCGACGGCGTGGTCGCATCGCCGGTCTGCCCGGTTGAGGCGTCGCTCGTCGGTTCCGCGGCGGCCAGCGCGGCCAGGAGACGGTCGGTGATCTCCGAGGGCATCTCCGGGGACGGCTCGGCCCAGCGGCTCAGACCCGTCCGCACCTCGGCCACGGCGGGGGCCAACAGCGCGTACGCCTCGGCCCAGGACGGGTCGGTGGAGACCAGCAGGGCGACCTCGTCCTGCTGCGGGGTGCCGTCCAACGCCCCGCCGAGGTAGTCAGCGAGAAGGTCGGCGTCGACCTCCCGGAACCCCTCGGTCGTCACGTGTCCTCCTGGTTGGCGTCCCGCCGGTATCGACCTGACCCCGATCCGACGCCCTGCACCGGGCCTGGGTTCCCCGGCGTGACGCCGGGCACGCCGGTGCTCGGGGCGGCGGGGTCCGGCCGGTGCGAAGGCGTCGCCACGACGGCGGGGCGGAGATGCCCGAGCAGCACGGCCAGCCGGGCCCGGCCCCGGGCACACCGGCTCTTCACCGTCCCCTCGGCGACGCCGAGGATGCGTGCCACCTCGGCGACCGGATAACCCTGGACGTCGACGAGCACCAACGCGGCGCGTTGCTCAAGGGGCAGTGCGGCGAGCGCCTCGCGGACCACGAGCGCGGTGTCGTGGTCCGCTGCCGGCGCCGCCGGTTCGAGCCCGCCGGTGCCCGATCCGCCGTCGGCCCGGTTGCCGTCCGGCAGTGGCACCGTGGGGTGCGCCTGCCGACGTCGGATCCGGTCCAGGCAGGCGTTGACCACGATCCGGTGCAGCCAGGTGGTGACAGCGGAGTCACCACGGAACCGGGCCGCCGCCCGATGCGCCGACAGCAGGGCGTCCTGGAGCGCGTCGGCTGCCTCCTCGCGGTCGCCGAGCGTCCGCAGGGCCACCGCCCACAGCCGGTCCCGGTGCCGGCGGAACAACTCGGCGAAAGCGTCCCGGTCTCCGGCGACGTGCGCGCGCAGCAGCTCCAGGTCACTCGCGGCCGCGCGCCCGTCCATCACCACGTCCAGTGCGTGCGATGCCCGGATCGTGGCGCCCAGCTCACGACCCTTGGACCGTAATCTCCTGCACCCCCAGCTTGAACCCACCCTCGACCGGAGCCAATTCGGTGATCCAGAACAGCAGGTACTGGTATTTCGTGTCGGCGTCGAAGCCGTTGAACGTCATTGTGGTGCCGTCGTGGTCCTCGAACGGCTGGCCGATGGCGGTCTTGTAGCTCGCGACCAACTGCTTGTCACCACTGGAGCTGGACGGCCAGGTCGTCGTGCCGGCGAGCAGTTGAGCGGACGCGTTGGTGGCCGACAACACTGCCTGCACCGACTTGACGGTGTGCGGCTCGCCGAGATCGATCCAGACGCCCATGCCCTTCTTCAGGTTGCCGAAGTTGGGCTTGTTGACGTACGTCTCCGTCTCCCAGCCCTTGTCCTCGTCACCGTCGATGACCTTCTCGGCGTCCTTTACCTCGCTGCGGTCCTTGCTCTCCGGGTCGATGATCCGGACGTTCTTCACTGTCAGCTTGCGCGTCGCCGCGGCGGCCGGGGTGGCGTCGCCGGCCGGGGCACTGGAGGTCGGCGCGGCGACCGGGTTGGACTGCGGGTCCTCGTCGTCGCCGCCCAACGCGATGATCCCGATCAGCAGACCGACCAGGGCGACGGCCAGCAGACCAGCGATGCCGACGGCGACCTTGCGACCCCCGGCCGCAGCCAGCGGCGACGGCTCTTCCCCGGTCTCGGCGGCGAACCGCAGCGGCCCGCTGTTGTCGAGGTAGTGCTCATCCTCGGCCGGCACGTCCAGTCGCGCCAGCTCCGCGGCGAGCACGTCGGAGGACGGCGGCGCGATCTCGGCGTCGAGCAGGTCCATGGTCAGGTCGTCCAGGTACGCCGGAACGCCCGCCCGGACCTGGCGCGGTGCGGCGATGGCACCCCCGGCGTCCCGAACAGCGTCCGGGATGGCGGCGCGGCCGTGGCCGGCGGTGGCGCCGTGCAGTGGGGCCTCGGCGTGCGGCCAGGAGCCGGTCAGCGCGAAGTAGAGGACCCCGCCGACCGCCCGGATGTCGTTCTCCTGGCTGTCGGCGCCGTCGGTGCGCGCGTCGGCCAGGACCACCCGACCCTCATCGCTGATCATGACGGTGCCGGGGTGGACGTTGCCGTGCACCATGCCGGTGGCGTGCACCGCGGCGAGCGCGCTCGCGACGGCGTTGCCGATCGCGGTGGCCCGAGCCGGGTCCAGGGGGCCGTCGGTCGCCAGGTCCCGCAGGGACTGCCCGTCGACCCACTCGCGCACCACGTACGCCCGGTCGGCCTCGTCGATCGCGTCGTAGACGCCGACCAGGTTGGGGTGGATGACCCGGCTGGCCGCGACGGCGGCCTGAAGCATCTCGGTGGCGGAGTCGCCACCGGGGTAACGCAGCACGACGGCAACGGGACGGCGCAGGATGACATCGACCCCGCGCCAGACCAGCCGACCCGCGCTGTCGTTGTTGATGTGCTCAACCAGTTCGTACCGCTCGGCGAGGACTTCACCGGCCGTGGGAGCACCGAAGGTCATGACCGGAGGAGCGCTTTCGTCTGCCTCCTGACCCTCGCCGACCTGGGTCACCCGTCCTCCCTCGGTGATCGTGTCGATCGATGAACCCGAACTGCTGGGCATGTGGCTTCCCGCTCTGCCGTTGAAGGAACCGGCCGACCGGTGTCGACGCCCAGCGTCGGCCCCTGCCGTACCCGTCGAGAGCGACCTTACCCGGGTTGCCCGTCTCTCCGACATGTCATCTTCCCGCCGTACCTGGCGGGGTTCCGGCTGTCAGAAAACTCGTCCGGTTACGACCGTTGTCAGCCACGTTGCTGGCACATGTACTAGCTAATCTACGGCTTCACCGCAAGTGACCGACGCCGGGGCTGGGCTGGCGTGGCGCTCGCGTTGCCCCGTACGTTCCCACCGATCGGGTCGCCACCCTCAGCCGTACGGTTGGTTATCCACAGGCCGAAGCGGCGGTTGACCGGCGAATCGCGGAGTTATCCACAGGCGCATCCCCAGCCTGGTGATCCGTAGTCACATTCCGTATGAGTGCCAACTTGTTGTAATCGGATGCGGACTTTCAGCGACCGAGGCGGCGGCGAACCATACCGACCACCTCGGTGATCTCCCCGATCCGCAGGAGCATGGCCAGACCCAGATAGGTCCCGCCGATCACCACGCCGCCGACCACGAGCTGCACAACGGCCTGAATCCAATTCGGCCGGTCGCCGCCGGGCAGAAGACTCACCACGAGGAGGCCGACCAGGGCGGCGCCCAGCGCGGCGACCGCGACTCGGCCGAGCGTGCGCAGGATGGCACCCATTCCGATCCGGCCCACTCGGGGCCGCAACAGCCACGCGGAGGCGAAGGCGGCCGCCAGGTAGGACACAGCGTTGCCGATCATCATCCCGGCCGCGGCGAAGTGGGCGGCGAAGGCCACGTAGAGCACCACCTGAACGCCGATCCGCAGGGCGACCACCGGAATGTTGATCAGCGCCGGGGTGCGGGTGTCCGGCAGGGCGTAGAAGGCGAAGGTGAAGAGCTGGCTGATCGCGAAGGGCACCAACGCCAGTGCCGCCAGGAGCAGCACCAGCGAGGTGTCCGCCGCGTTCTCGTCGGTGAACGCGCCGTAGCGGAACAACGTCACGGCCAGCGGAGTCGCCAGTACCGCGTAGCAGACCGCGATCGGGGCGAGCACCGCCGAGACGGTGCGAGTACCCCGGGACAGATCGGCGGCGACGTCGGAGTACCGGCCGTCGGCGGCGGCCGCGCTCATCCGGGGCATCAGCGCGGTGATGATCGATACGGCGATGATGCCGTGCGCCATCATCAGCAGCAGGAACACGTTGTTGTAGATCAGCGGGCCGGCGGCGTTCTCCTTGCCTGCCCGGTTCAGCAGGTTGAACAGCACGATCAGGCCGACCTGGCTCACCGCGACGTAGCAGAACATCCAGCCGCCGAGACGCCCCAGCTCCCGTAGGCCGAGGGTGCGGAAATCGAACCGGAACTTCCACCGGAAGCCCACCTTGCGCAAGGCCGGCAGCAGCCCGGCGGCCTGAATCGCGACGCCGAGCAGGGTGCCGCCACCGATCAGCAGGATCCGTCCGGGGGTCATCTCCTCCGGCTTGACGATCTCCGCGCCGAAGATCGCGATGTACGACCCGGCGGTGGCGATCACCACGATGTTGTTGAGGATCGGCGCCCACATCGGTGCGGCGAAGTGCCCCCGGGTGTTGAGCACCGCGCTGATCAGCGCACTGAGACCGGTGAAGAAGATCATCGGCAGCATCAGGTACGACAGAGCCTTGACCAGACTCCGGAAGCCTTCCCCGGTGTCGTCACCGGCGTAGAGCTTGGTCAACAGTCCCGCCGACAGCACCGCGAGGAGCGCCGCGCCGGCAAGGGTCAGCACCGCGAGGGTCAGCAACCGCTGGGCGTACGCCTGCCCGCCGTCGGTGTCGACCCTGCGCCGACGGACCAACACCGGGATCAGCACGCTGGTGAGGATGCCGCCGAGTAGGAACTCGTAGACCATCCCCGGGAGGATCTGCGCCGTGGTGTACGCGTCACCCACCAGCGCCCCACCCAGCGCGGCGGTCAACGCCAACGTGCGCAGGAAGCCGGTACCCCGGCTGACCAGGCTGCCGATCGCCATCACCGCGCTGTTGGCCGCCGCGCTGGCCTCGCCCACCTGCTCCTGCGGCGGCGCGGTCGACTCCATGGCCGGCTGGTTCAGCGGCTCGGCGGAGATGAAGGTGGCGCCATCCCCGGGACGGACACCGGGATCGCCGTCATTCGCGGCGTTGGCGCTGCGGTAGAGCCCGCCGCTCATCTCCAGCCTCCCAGGGGTACGTCGAGTCGGACACCGACCCGCACGCCACAGACCATAGTCAACCCCCACCCGTTACCCGCGCCCGGCGGATCGGATCACACCCCGGCCCGATAAGCTGGCGATCCCATGTCCGAAGCCTCCGCTCCTCACGCCGCCGACCGCCGCGAACTCACCGCCGCGCAGCGCAACGCCGTCGCCGAACTGCTCCGGGTGTCCCCGGTCGCCGACGAGTTGGGCCGCCGCTTCGTCCGCGCCGGTCACGAGTTGCACCTGGTGGGCGGTTCGGTACGGGATGCCCTGCTCGGTCGACTCGGGGACGACCTCGACTTCTGCACCGACGCGCACCCCGACGAGACCCTGCGGATCATCAAGGGCTGGGCCGAGTCGATCTGGGAGACCGGTCGGGAGTTCGGCACCATCGGCGCTCAGCGCGACGGCCTCCGACTGGAGATCACCACCTTCCGCGCGGAGTCGTACGACCAGGTCAGCCGCAACCCGGTGGTCGTGTACGGCACCAGCCTCGACGAGGACCTGAAGCGGCGCGACTTCACGATCAACGCGATGGCGGTCAGCCTGCCGGACCACCGGTTCACCGACCCGCACGGTGGGCTGGACGATCTCTCGGCGAAGGTGATCCGTACCCCGAGCACTCCTGGCGAGTCGTTCGGCGATGACCCGCTGCGGATGCTGCGGGCCGCCCGGTTCGCCGCCCAGCTGCGTTTCGCCGTGCACCCGGACGTGCACCGGGCGATGACCGAGATGGCCGCCGACCTGGACCGGATCACCGCCGAGCGGATCCGCGACGAGTTCACCAAGCTGCTCTGCGGCGCGGATCCGATCACCGGCCTGCGGCTGCTGGTCGACACCGGGCTGGCCGAGCGGTTCCTGCCGGAGCTGACCGGGCTGAAACTGGAGATCGACGAGCACGCCCAGCACAAGGACGTCTACGAGCACACGTTGACGGTCGTCGAGAATGCGGTCTCCTACGAGGAGGACGGCTGCGACTTCATCCTGCGGATGGCCGCCCTCCTGCACGACGTGGGCAAGCCGGCGACGAAGGCGGTCGGGTCCGACGGCCGGGTCAGCTTCCACCACCACGAGGTGGTCGGCGCCCGGCTGACCAAGGCCCGGATGAAGGCGATGCGTTACCCCAAGGACGTCACCGCGCAGGTGACCGCGCTGGTCGCGCTGCACCTGCGCTTTTACGGGTACGGGCGGGGCGAGTGGACCGACTCGGCGGTGCGCCGCTACGTCGCCGACGCCGGTGACCTGCTGCCCCGACTGCACAAGCTGACCCGCTCCGACTGCACGACCCGCAACCGGCGCAAGGCCGCGCAGCTCGCGGCGGACTACGACGCGCTGGAGGATCGGATCGCGCGGATCGCGGCCGAGGAGGACCTGGCGCGGGTTCGACCCGACCTGGACGGCAACGCGATCATGGAACTGCTCGGCGTACCGCCGGGGCCGGTGGTCGGGCGGGCCTGGAAGCACCTCAAGGAGCAACGCCTCGAGCAGGGTCCGCTGGACCGCGACGCCGCTGAGGCGGAGCTGCTGCGCTGGGCCCGCGCCGAGGGCATCCTCGGCTGACGCGCTCAACGCGATGCTGATCAGGCAGCGCGCTCTGCGGTGCGGTGGCGGGAACCGTCACTTCAGGACGTCGCCGACGGCGACGCGCAGCTGTCCGGTCGACGACGAAACGCGAGCGGATCGACCGAATGGCTGAGGTGTATCGCTTTGATTGTCGTCCATGATGGCTGGGCGTCCGTCGGCTATCGGTGCATCGACACCGCCGCCGACCCCACCGCCCGTCCGGTCGTCCGGATTGGACGGGCGACGATCAACGGGGAGATCACCTAGTGAAACGCCGTGGCGTAATACGCCGCTCGGCGGTGGCGAGCGTTGCTCTCGCCTCCGCAACCATCATCGTCACCGCTGCGACCGGTGGGGCCGCCATGGCCGAGCCGACCGCTCCGCTGGCGCCGAAGCCCGCGAGCAAGTTGACCGCCCCCAAGGCGGACGGCCGGTTGGCCAAGGCCAAGCCCGCCGAGGTCGTACCGAATCGCTACATCGTGGTCCTCAAGGACAAGAAGACCACGCCTGCCAAGATCAAGGCCGCCGCTTCGGCTCTGGCCAAGGAGAACGGCGGCACCGTCCGCCGGCTGTACAGCAGCGCCGTCAACGGCTACTCCGCCGCCATGAGCGCGAAGCAGGCCGGCCGGCTGGCCGCCGACCCGGATGTCGCATCCGTGGAGCCGGTGGTTCGCGTCCACGCGAGCGGAACGCAGAGTTCGCCTCCCTCCTGGGGCCTGGACCGGATCGATCAGGTTTCGCCCAAGCCGAATGGCAGCTACACCTACCCCAACACCGGTGCCGGGGTGAAGGCGTACATCGTCGACACCGGCATCGACATCAGTCACAGCGATTTCGGTGGCCGTGCCTCCAACGGTTACGACGCGATCGAGCGTGACAATGTGGCGCAGGACTGCCACGGTCACGGCACGCACGTGGCGGGCACCGTCGGCGGCACGAAGTACGGCGTGGCCAAGGACGTGAGCCTGGTCGCCGTCCGGGTCCTCGACTGCGATGGTGCTGGCACCACCGAGGAGGTCGTGGCCGGGATCGACTGGGTGACCGCCAACGCGCAGAAGCCTGCCGTGGTCAACATGAGCCTCGGCGGGCCGGAGAACCCGGACTACCCGGCGATCTCCATGGCGGTCAGCAACTCCATCGCCACCGGTCTCACCTACGCGGTGGCCGCCGGCAACGAAGCGGACGATGCCTGCTCGTACACCCCGGCCGGGGTGTCGGCGGCGATCACTGTCGGAGCCACCGACAGGTTCGACCGTCGGGCCTCGACCGAATACTTCGATTCGAACTACGGTCCGTGTGTCGACGTCTGGGCTCCGGGCGTGGACATCGTCTCGGCCGCAAGCGGAACCACCAACGGGTCGGTGGCCTTCAGCGGGACCTCGATGGCCTCACCGCACGTGGCCGGAGCCGCTGCGCTGCTGCTCCAGTCGAACCCGACGTGGTCCCCGACGCAGGTGCGCAACACGATCGTGACCCGAGGGCTCGCCGGCGCTGTGTTGAACCCGCAGGGCGGGGTGGACCGTCTGCTCAACGTCGCGGCGGCCCTCTCCCCGGCGCGCACCGCGCACGGTCTGCTGGCGCGTTCCAACGGCTATTTCGTCTCGGCTGACGGTGCGGGCAGCAAGCCCCTGGCCTCCGTCGGCCCGGTGCTGGGCGGCTGGGAGAAGCTCGACATCGTCGACGCCGGCAGCGGCCTGGTCGCACTGCGGGCGAACGTCAACGGTAAGTACGTCAGCGCCACCAGTGCCGGCAGCAAGCCACTGGTCGCCGTTGCCTCGACGGTGAGCACCTGGGAGAGGTTCCAGCTGGTTCACCAGACCGACGGCACCGTGAGCCTGAAGGCCACTGTCAACAACAAGTACGTCAGTGCCCCCAGCAACGGTGGTCCGCTGATTGCCAGCGCGACGAACGCCAGCACCTGGGAGAAGTTCGACCTCGAGACGAACCTGATCGTCAGCTTCAAGTCCTCCGCCAGCGGCAAGTTCGTCTCCGCTGACGGTGCCGGCAGCAAGCCGTTGATCCCGGTGGCCACGAAGGTCAGCACCTGGGAGAAGTTCGAGCTGTACGACCTGGACTACTACGGCTACTTCGGCCTGCGTTCGTTGGCCAACAACAAGTTCGTCTCGGCTGACGGTGCGGGCAGCAAGCCTCTGGTCGCTTCGGCCGCCGGAATCAATGCCTGGGAGGCCTTCACCTTCTGGCACCGGGGTGTCGGGACCACGGACGGGTCGGGCTGGATCTACGCGAACGTCGACGGGCAGGCGGTCAGTGCCGGCAGCGCCGGCACCAGCCAGCTGATCCCGAACAAGGACTTCGACTTCTGGAGCGAGGACTTCGGCCTTTCGGCGGGCGAGCGCTTCGTCATGGGTCTCGTCTGAACCAACCACGGAATCACGACCGGCGCCCGCCGGCACCCCTCCCTCGGGAGGCGGTGCCGGCGGGCGCCGGCCGTTGGTGGGTGATCCGTGCCGGCCAGAGCCCTGACTGTCGGCCGATTGCGCGTGCTCAGCGCGAGACGGTGCTGCCGTCCACAGTGCCGCCCCCGGCGACCGGCGCGGTGGCGTCGGTCCGTCCGGCACCGAGCCGTGCCAGCAGGCCGGGCAGGTCGATCCCGGTGAGATCGCTGCCGAGCTGGAGGCCCTGGGCCACGTTGCCGGCCACCGACCTGGTGAGCGACGACGCGCCGTCGGTGGAGATGACGGTCATCTTGTCGATCGCCCCGATCGGCGCGCTGGCGGCCTCGACGACCTGCGGCAGCACCTTGACCAGCAGGTCCAGCACGGCCGCCTCTCCGTACGCGGCGAACGCCTCGGCCTTGCGCGCCATCGCGTCGGCCTCGGCCTCACCCTTGGCGAGGATGGCCGCAGCCTCGGCCTGGCCCTCCCGCTCCACCGCCTCGGCGATGGCGGAGCGTCGCCGCTGCTCGGCCTCACCTTCCTTGGCACCCTCGATGGCGTTGGCCTCGGCAAGTGCGGCACGCCGGGCCCGCTCACCCTCACCGGTGAGGCGGGCCTGCTCGGCGGAGGCCTGCGCTGCGGCGATGACGGCCTGGCGCTGCGCGTCGGCGTGCAGCACCGCCGCATTGCGGGACGCCTCGGCCTCCTGCTCCACCTTGTACCGGGCCGCGTCGGCCGGCTTGCGAACCTCGGTGTCGAGTTGGCGCTGCTTGAGTTCGGCGTTGCGCTCGGCCACCTTCTGCTGCTCGGAGAGGATCGCCTGGTCCCGCTCGGCCTGGGCGAGCGGTCCGGCCGCTGCGGACTTCGCCTTCGCCGCGTCGATCTCGGCCTGGATGCCGGCCTGCTTGAGGGCCAGGTTCCGGTTCGCCTCGGCGATGGCCTCCTCGGCGAGCAGGCGCTCCTGCTCGGCCTGCTGCCGGGCCCGCGCCTCGGCGATCGCCGCGTCCTTGAGCACCCGGGCGGCCTCAGGCCGACCCAGGTCCTGCAGGTA
This sequence comes from Micromonospora sp. NPDC005553, assembly GCF_042871765.1. Taxonomy (NCBI): domain Bacteria; kingdom Bacillati; phylum Actinomycetota; class Actinomycetes; order Micromonosporales; family Micromonosporaceae; genus Micromonospora; species Micromonospora sp. NPDC005553. The sequence continues at coordinate 906,273 of NZ_JBIAJD010000002.1, forward strand.
GGAGCCCTCGGCGAGGATGTCCTGGAGCTGGAAGGTGTCCAACACCAGACCCTGGTTGGTCATCGAGTGCTCGGCCTCCTCGGCCACGGCGCTGGCGAACGCCGCCCGGTCCCGGATGACCTCCTCGACGGTGAGCCGGCCGACGATCGAGCGCAGCGCGCCGGCCAGCACCTCCCGGGTGAAGTTGTCGATTTCGTCCTGCTGGTGCAGGAACCGCTGGGCGGCGGCCCGGATCGCGTCCTCGGTCCCGCCGACCTTGACGATCGCCACGCCGTGCAGGTCGGCGCGGATGCCCTGCTTGCTGACAGCGCCGCGGATGCCGACGTCGATCCGCCGGCTGGACAGGTCGAGCGACTGGAGCTTCTGCACCACCGGTAGCACGAACACCGAGGCGCCCAGCACGACCTTCTGACCGGAGGTGTCGGTGGACCGCCCGCCGTCGGCGGTCTGCGTGGTGCGGCCCTTGCGACCGGTGACGATGAACGCCTCGTTCGGGCCGGCCACCTTGATCCGGGAGAGCACGAAGAACACCAGGATGAGCACGAGGAGGACCGCGCCACCGATGGCGATGAGTAGGGCCATATAAAAGTCCCGTCTGTGAGGGGGAGATCAGTAGGTCTCTACGTGCACGCTGGTCTCGCTGAGCGCCTGTACGACGAAGATCTGGGCGCCGATCGGGATCGGCTGGTCGGCGCGGGCGCTGAGCTTGACCGGTTGGCCGGCGAGGCGAACGCGGACCTCGCCGTACCCGTTGGCCGGCACCGGGGTGACGACCAGGCCGAGCGCGCCGACCAGGTCGTCGCGGGTGGGGGTGGGGTCGGTGCGCATGTTCCGCGCCGCCCGGCTCAGCCGGGACGCCAACCAGCCGATGGGCACGGCTGCGAGCACGCCGCCGGCCACCGCCCCGACGACCATGCCAGGTGTACGCGCACCGAGCAGCTCGTTGACGATGGCCGCGCCGAACCCGAAAGCCCCGGCGAAGCCGGCGACCGTCTCGACCGAGATCGGCCCGTCCACGTCGGCGTGCCCGAAGTGGAGCAGCTCGGTGCCGAGCAGCGCGAGCGCGAGCACGCCGATGCCCGCCCCGCCGATGATCAGAAAGATGAGCGTCCCCGTTGCCACGACCTTGACGGTATCGACGCCGTGCAACGCCGAACGGCCTGACAGGACGCGAAGGTGATCTACCGGTGCGGGTCGGGAGTGGCGCTCGGTCCGACGCCGGAGGCCGGGCCGGCGAGATGGTCCGCGTCGGGGAGAATAGGTGGATGCGCTGGGCCGTGCTCGACTCGCCGATCGGTGAGTTCTCCGTGGCCACCGACGGCACGAGCGTCTGCGGTGCCCACTTCGGCCGGCTCGATGCGGCCACCGACGAGCCCGATGACGCGCTGTCCCGGCAGGCCGTCGACGAGCTGCGGGCGTACTTCGCCGGTGAGCTGACCACGTTCACCGTTTCGGTGTCGGTGCCCCGCGGCTCCGACTTCGAGCGCTCCGTGTGGCGGGAGATGACGCGGATCCCGTACGGGGAGACGCTGACGTACGGCGAGGTGGCGCGCCTGGTGGGCGACCCTGGGGCGGCACGGGCGGTGGGAGTGGCCTGCAACCGCAACCCGGTCCCGGTGATCGTGCCGTGTCACCGGATCGTCGGGGCGGGCGGCAAGCTGGTCGGCTTCGGCGGAGGCCTGCCGCGCAAGATCAAGCTGCTGGAGTTGGAGGCCGCTGTCGCGCTGCGACACGCGTGGTCCTGACCAGCGACCGCTGCCGTACGCCTGGCCGACGCGCCAGAGACGAACACGTGACGATCGCTATACATTTCGACCCTTTGTCGCCGTACCTCGGTCTCTGCATCTGCGTTGGTCGAAACGCGAACGTGCTGGCTGCGGAGATGGAGGAAAGAGGTGGTGTCGAGTCTGGTTGACGTACCCCCGGAAGAGTTATACAAAAACGGTATGGCCTTCACCCTGACGCTCAAGCCCGAGGTCGAGCAGCGCCTTCGGGAGCTGGCCGAGGCGGAACACCGTTCGATGCACAAGACCGTCGAGGTGGCGATCCAGGAATACCTCGAGCGTCAGGAGCGCAACGAGTGGACCCGCCAGGCCGCCCGGCGGGTCCTGGAGGAAGACGCCGAGTTCTTCGAGATGTTGGGGGACCGGTGAATCAACCGTGGCCCGAGCCGGAAGACCTGTTGATCCTCTTGTCCGAGCACACGGGCCAGCACAGCCGGGTCAGGGACGGCGGCATCCTCGTCGCAGCGGCGGCCCGCCCACACGCCCGGATGCTGGGGCGGGCCGTCTACCCGACCGTGCTGGAGAGGGCGGCGGCGTTGATGCACGGATTGATGATCTGGCGGCCGCTCGACATGTGGAACGCCGGCCTCGCCTGGGCAGCGATGCGGATCTTCCTGGTCCGTTGCGGGGTGGTGCTGCACATGCCGGCCAAGGAGCGGATGGCGCTCACCGACGCGTTGGCCAGTGGTGAGATCGATTCGGTTGACGAGTTGGCGTTGCGGCTGTCGCCGTACCTGGAGATGTCGAGCTGAACGTAGCGAAGGGCCGGGTCCGCACGGACCCGGCCCTTCCACGTGCGTGATGATTCAGCGCGTCAGCGCGTGACCTCACCGGCGATGAACTCCTCGACGGCCTGGTGGGCGTCGTGGTCGGCGTACTGCACCGGCGGAGACTTCATGAAGTACGACGAGGCCGACAGGATCGGGCCGCCGATCTTCCGGTCCAGGGCGATCTTCGCGGCCCGGACCGCGTCGATGATGACGCCGGCCGAGTTCGGAGAGTCCCACACCTCGAGCTTGAGCTCGGCGTTGAGGGGGGTGTCACCGAACGAGCGGCCCTCCAGGCGGATGTACGCCCACTTGCGGTCGTCCAGCCACGGCACGTGGTCCGACGGGCCGATGTGCACGTCGCTCTTGCTCATCTCGTGCGGGATCTGCGAGGTGACCGACTGGGTCTTCGAGATCTTCTTCGAGACCAGGCGCTTACGCTCCAGCATGTTCATGAAGTCCATGTTGCCGCCGAAGTTGAGCTGGTACGTGCGCAGCAGCTCGACGCCGCGGTCCTCGAAGAGCTTCGCGAGGGCGCGGTGCACGATGGTGGCGCCGACCTGGCTCTTGATGTCGTCACCGACGATCGGCAGGCCCGCGTCCTCGAACTTCTTCGCCCACTCGGGGTTGGAGGCGATGAAGACCGGCAGGGCGTTCACGAACGCGCAGCCGGCGTCGATCGCGGCCTGGGCGTAGAACTTGGCGGCCTGCTCGGAACCGACCGGCAGGTAGCAGACGACGACGTCGACCTGCGCGTCGCGCAGCGTCTGCGCAACGTCGACCGGGGTGGCGTCGGACTCTTCGACGATCTCGCGGTAGTACTCACCCAGACCATCGAAGGTCGGGCCGCGCTGCACGGACACGCCGGTCGGCGGCACGTCGCAGAGCTTGATGGTGTTGTTCTCGCTGGCGACGATCGCCTCCGAGAGGTCCATGCCGACCTTCTTGGCGTCCACGTCGAACGCCGCGACGAACTCCACGTCAGAGACGTGGTACTCGCCGAAGGCGACGTGCATCAGACCCGGGACGCGGTCGTTCGGGTCGGCGTTCCGGTAGTACTCGACGCCCTGAACCAGGGACGAGGCGCAGTTACCCACACCGACGATGGCGACGCGGACGGAGCCCATAGCGTCTGCCTCCTTCTTTTCTGTCACGGCCGCTCATTCCTGGTCTCTCCAGGCGGAGGCGGGCTGTTGTCTTCTCGTCGGCCGCCGGCTGTCCCTATGTTCGGGACCGTCGGGGCTCGGCCGGAGCGCTCGTTGGCGATGAGCTCCTCCAGCCAGCGGACCTCGCGCTCACAGGCGTCAAGGCCGTGGCGCTGCAGTTCCAAGGTGTAAGCGTCGAGGCGCTCGGCCGCTCGGCCAAGCACGTCGCGAAGCCCTTCGCGACGCTCCTCGATCTTGCGGCGGCGACCCTCCAGAATGCGCAGTCGGGTCGCCTGGTCGGTCCGGGCGAAGAACGCGAAGTGCACCCCGAAGCCCGTGTCGTCATACGTCTCGGGCCCGGCCTGTGCGATCAGCTGGCCGAAGCGTTCCTTGCCTTCCGCGGTGATTTTGTAGACCACCCGACCTCGTCGGCTGGTCAGCGCGGGAACCTCCTCGGCGGTGACGGGTGTCTCAGCAGCTTCGGTGATCCATCCCGCCGCCTGCAGCCTGCGTAGCGTGGGATAGAGCGAGCCGTAGCTGATCGCCGCCCGGATCGCGCCGAGTTTGGCGGTCAGCTCCTTGCGCAGCTCATAGCCGTGCATCGGAGACTCCTGCAGGAGGCCGAGGATGGCGAACTCAAGCACTGGCCACCCTCTCTTTACCCTCCGGCGTGGAGTGGTAACCGCCGCGATGTATCGGACCGATACATCGCACGTTAGCGGGTCGCGTGGGTCAGGGCAAACCCCCGTTCCGAGATGTCGTCGTCACGGATTGTGAGCGTGGTCGCCTGCTCGGGTCGGACCGCGTACCCTTCTCCGCATGCGTACGCAGCGCCAGGTCGTCGACTACTCGCTTCAGAAGCGAGCAGTGCTGCGTGAGCTCCTGGCCGGTCGGGTCGGCACGTACGACGTCTGCGACGCGTCGCCGTACCTGAAGAACGCCGCTCGGTTCCACGGAGAGCCGACGGACCGGCGCTGCCCGATCTGCCGCAGCGAAAACCTGACGCTGGTCCACTACATTTACGGTGACGAACTCAAGCAGTCCGCCGGCCAGGCTCGGACACTTGCCGAGTTGCCCGTGCTGGCGATGACGCTGCGTGAGTTCCAGGTCTTCGTCGTGGAGGTGTGCCTCGGTTGTGACTGGAACCATCTCGTCGAGCAGTACCTGCTCGGCCGGGACGGTCTGACCGGCGACAGCGACGGCACGAGCGAACAGGACGCGGCGGGCGCCGAAGGCGCCGGTCGGCGGAGGCGAGAGGCGCAACGGTGACATCAGCTGGTTGGACCGGCCCCGGAGTGGCAGACGAAACCCGGGACGGCCGACCGCTTGTTCGCCCGATTGGCCCGATTGATACGGCAATGACCCCGGTCGGCCGGCACCCCCGTGCCGGCGTCCCGGGTGAAGCAACTCACGGCAACCCGGTGGCGGCGCAGCCGCGCCCCACCGCGACCGGCAGGGTGTGAGGAATGAACTCGTACGGTGATCCCAGTTCTGCGCGCGGGCGGGCCCAGTACTCGGGTCCGGACGGTGACCCCGGACCGGGCGCGGACGACGCGTACCGCCGGCCCGGCGGTGACTCCGGCGCGGCAACCCCGGGCCGCGCCTCGGTGACGCCCCGGGCTGCCGGTGGCCGCGCCACGGTCGGTGGCTCCGCCTCGGTGCCGCCGCGTGGCAGCGCGGCCGCCGGGTCCGCGTCGGTGGGTTCGGCAGCGACCGGCCGGGCCGGTCGGGCCTCGGTGCCGGTGTCGCCGGCACCGGGTGCGGCAGCTGGCCGCGCCGGCGCCGGTCGGGCCTCGGTGCCCGTCTCCCCGGCGCCGGGCGCGCCCGCAGGTCGGGCCGCGGTCGGTGCCGCCTCCGTCGGTGCGGCCTCGGTCGGCACCGCCTCGGCGGGCCGGGCCAGCGTCGGGTCCGCGTCGGTCGGTGGCCGTGCGGCGGTCGCGCGCGCGAGCGTCTCACCGGTCTCCGGTGGGCCGGGCGGCCCTGGGGGTCCCGGTGGGCCGGGCGGCCCGGGTGGTCCCGGTCGGGGCGGCCGTGGTCCGGGCGACTCGGGCGCCGCGGCGCGGGCGAAGAAGCGCAAGCGGATGAACCTGCTGATCGCCGGGTTCGCCGTCTTCGTCATGCTCGCCGGCATCGGCGTGGTCGGGTTCACCTACTACTCGACGAACGTGGTGCTTCCGGACGAGATCACTCCGCCGCAGGCGACCACGCTGTACGCCTTCGACAACAAGACGATCATCGCGAAGGTGGGCGATCAGAACCGGACCCTGGTCACCATCGACCAGATCCCGGACCACGTGCAGAAGGCGGTGGCCGCCGCCGAGGACCGGAACTTCTACCGACACTCGGGTGTGGACTACAAGGGCATCGCCCGGGCCGGCTGGAACAACCTCTCCGGCGGCGACAAGCAGGGTGCCTCCACCATCACCCAGCAGTACGCGCGCAACGCCTACGACAACCTGAAGGACGACACGTACGCCCGGAAGGTGAAGGAGGCGATCTTCGCCTCCAAGCTCAACGACGAGTACACGAAGCCGCAGATCATGCAGCACTACCTCAACGTGATCTACTTCGGCCGGGGCGCCTACGGCATCGAGGCCGCTGCGCAGACCTACTTCGGCAAGCCGGTGGGCAAGCTCAACCCGGCCGAGGGTGCCGTCCTCGCGGCTCTGATCAAGCAACCGGAACCCAGCTCCACCCACCAGGGGTACGACCCGGCCATCAACCCGACCGCCGCACAGGATCGCTGGAACTACGTGATCGACGGCATGGTCAAGGAGGGCTGGCTGGGTGTGCCCGGCATGGAGCCGCGTCCTGCCGAGTACCCGCTGAAAGCCATCAAGGCCCCGAAGAAGGGCGGCATCGGCGTCGACTTCGGCGTCGACACCCCGTACGGCAACGTCATCAACTACGTCCGGCAGGAGATGCGGGACAGGGGCATCTGTGTCGAGAAGGACACGGAGGTGACGGATACCAAGCCGTCGTGCTCCCAGGCGCTGATGTCCGGCGGTTACCGGATCCGCACCACAATGGACACCAAGATGCAGGCGGCGGCGGTCGCGACGGCCCAGCGCAAGTCCAAGGGCTCCGAGGTGGCCGGTCAGCCAAGCAACATCATGGCCGCGGTGGTGTCGATCGATCCCACAAATGGTCGGGTGGTCGCGTACTACGGCGGTGACAACGGCACCGGCACCGACTACGCCGGTAAGAACACCGACTCCACCGGGGCGATCAGCGGCGGTCACTCACCCGGTTCAAGCTTCAAGATCTACACTCTGGCGGCCGCGCTCAAGGAGAAGAAGGCGCTCGAGTCTCGCTGGAAGGGCAAGGCCTTCAAGCCGGAGGGCACCGAGTTCAAGGTCAGCAACGCGGGCGACGACAACCCGGACTGCGGCAACTCCTGCACACTGCGGGTGTCCACGCTCAAGTCCCTGAACGTGCCGTTCTACTACGTCACCGAGGACATCGGCGCGGACAAGGTCGTGGACATGGCCAAGCAGGCCGGCGTCACCACCATGTGGCGCACCGACACCAACCCGGCCAAGGCCTACGACCTGACGAAGAGCAACCCGAAGGACATCACGCCGGAGCCGTTCTTCAATGTGGTCGGCTACGGCCAGTATCCGATCACGGTGCTGGACCACGCCAACGGCGTTGCCACCTTCGCCAACGGGGGCGTCTACAACAAGGCGCACTTCCTCTACTCGGTGGAGAAGCAGAACCCGAACACAGGTAAGTGGGACAAGGTCTACAGCGAGAAGCTCGACTCGAAGCGGAGAATCGAGAGGAGCGTCGTGGACGACGTGACGTCCGTGCTGAAGGACTACCCGGCCGCCGTCAACCACCGGCTCGATGACGGTCGCAAGGCGGCCTCCAAGACCGGCACCTGGGAACTCAAGGGTGGCAGCGAGGACAACGGCGACGCCTGGATGATCGGTTACACGCCGCAGCTGGCCACCGCGGTGTGGGTGGGCAACGTGGGGAACCGGAAGCCGCTTATCCTCAAGGACAAGCGCAAGGTCAGTGGTGGCAACCTCCCGGGCGACATCTGGGAGCGGTTCATGAACGAGGCGTTGAAGGGCAAACCGAAGGTGGACTTCCCGCCGGCGGCGAACATCGGCGACAAGGACTCCGGAAACGGCGAAGCGCCGCCGCCCCCGCCGCCCCCGCCGAACCCGGGGGGTCAGCCCGGCCAGGGACAACCCTGTAACCCGCTGATCGACATCCTCTGCAACCCCGGCGGCAACAACCCCGGCGGCGGAAACCCTGGTGGCAACCCCGGCGGAAACCCTGGTGGCAACCCCGGCGGAAACCCTGGCGGCAATCCGGGCGGCGGCACAGGTGGTGGTGGCGGCGGGCTGTTGCCCAGCCTGCCACCCAACCGGGACTGACCCGCACCAGCACACGACGCCGCCGCCGGCCGGACGACACGTCCCGGCCGGCGGCGGCGTTTTCGTACCCGGAACTCCACGCCGGGACGGGACGGGCACCCCTCTCGTACGGCAGGATGCCTCTTCATGAGCACCCAGTCGACGCCCGGCATCGACGACGCCGGAACCACCGATCACCCGTCCCGCTCCGACGGGTTCGTCCGCGGCATCTCCAGCGTCATCGGCGGGCCGCTCGGCGACCACGCGACAACGCTGAACCGGCCGGCCGGTCGGGAGCATCGCTTCTGGACGGCCGCGCGGATCGTGCTGGCGCTGGTGTGCCTCACGTTCGCGCTGCACTGGGTGCAGAAATCGCCCTGCCAGAACGGCGCCTGGCAGGACAACGTCCAGTACACCCGGTTCTGCTACACCGACGTCCTCGCCCTCTACTACGCCGAAGGGCTCAACGAGGGCAAGGTGCCCTACCGCGACCACCCGGTCGAGTACCCGGTGCTGACCGGCTACTTCATGGGGGCGCTGGGTCTGCCGGTGCACGCCATCGGTGACGGCGACCCGAGCATCAACCAGGGCCAGTGGTTCTACAACCTCAACGCGCTGGTGCTGGGCGCGCTCGCGGTGGCCACGGTGGCGGTGATCCTGTCGTTGCGCCGACGACGACCCTGGGATGCGGCGATGTTCGCACTCGCCCCGGCTCTGGTGCTCACCGCCACCGTCAACTGGGACCTGCTCGCCATCGGGCTGGCAGCCTTCGGCCTGCTGGCCTGGGCCCGAAAACGACCGGCAGTGGCCGGCGTGCTGCTCGGGTTGGCCGGCGCGGCGAAGCTCTGGCCGCTGTTCCTGCTCGGGCCGATCCTCATCCTGGCGCTACGGGCGGACCGGGTTCGGGCCGCGCTGATCGCCATCGGGACGGCTGTCGCGGCGGTGGTCCTGGTGAACCTGCCGGCCGCCCGCGCGTACCCGGAGAACTGGGACCGGTTCTTCGAGCTGAACACCACCCGGCCCATCGACTGGGGCACGCTCTGGTACATCGGGCGCTACCTGGACGGCAAGGTCGGCAACGACCCCGCCAATCTCGGCCCGTTCGAGTGGCTCAACGCCAACATCCCGACTCTCAACACCCTCTCGTACGCGCTGTTCGGCCTGGCCTGCCTCGGCATCGCCGTGCTGGCGCTGCGGGCACCGCGCCGGCCCCGGCTGGGTCAGCTCGCCTTCCTGGTGGTCGCCGCGTTCCTGATCTTCAGCAAGGTCTGGTCGCAGCAGTTCGTGCTCTGGCTGCTCCCGCTGGTGGTGCTCGCCCGGCCGAAGTGGGGCGCGTTCCTGGCCTGGCAGATCGCCGAGGTCTGCTACTTCGTCGCCTTCTACGGGGAACTGCTCGGTGCGGCCACCAGCAAGCCCGTCTTCCCGGAGGGGGTGTTCGTGCTGGCCTCGACGTTGCGGCTGGCCACTGTGGTGGTGCTCTGCGTGTTCGTCGTCAGGGAGATCCTGCACCCTGAGCAGGACGCGGTGCGGGCCACCTACCCGGACGACCCGGACGGCGGCGTTCTCGACGGCGCCCCGGACGCCCCCTGGACAGACCGCTGGCGACTTCGACAAGCTGCGCCAGTCGAAGCGGCGACGGCTCTGGGCCGGACGCGGTAGACACTATCGGTGGCCGGAGCGCGACGCTCCGGCCACCGATGGTGTTGCCGTCTCAGTGTCAGTAGCGTGCCGTGCAGTAGAGGATGCGGCGGTTGCCGGCCTCGTAGTCCCACTCGGTGTCGTACTGGTAGAAGCAAGCCCGCGCCGTCAAGCCCTTGTCGTTGACCATGGCCGACCAGGTGCCCGAGGTGGACTTGTCGTCAACGGTCCGACGCAGCGTCCCGTTCGAGTTGTAGCTCTGGACCAGGACACCAGAGAGCCAGCCGAAGCTGTCGGTCTGTCGCGCCCATGCCGTACGGCAGAAGGGGCTGTACCGCAACTCCACGTTCGTCGCACGGTACGGGGTGATGACGTCGATGTAGTTGCACCTCATGACCTTCCCGTCGACCGTCGCGAAGTAGGTGTCGGGGTCCTTGCCGTCGCAGACCGAGCCACACCCTGACGTGGCGGCCATCGCCGGGGCCTGGAAACCGATGATCATCGCGATGCCCATGGCCAGCACCAGCAGGAGTCGGGATTGCCACGGGCGGCGGCCTGGCTGAGACACCTCTGTGTTCGTCATCTGTCTCCTTGTCGAACGGTCGACCGACCGAGGGGTCGGCGTGAACCGGCTGAGCCAGTGACGGTAGGCAGTGAGGCCATCAAACGCGCATCATGTCGCCACGCCGCCGGTGGTCGATCGCGGTTCACGATGACGCCGGGTGCGCGTGCGCTGCCCAACATGGCGGCCCGAAGCCCCATGGACGGGCGGATGAGTGCACGGTGGGCCGACGGTGGAGCCCTGATGTCCGGTTGCTGGATCCTCCGGCCGTCCGCAATCAGCCGGAGTGGTCCTCGCGTCGAGGGGCCCGAGCAGAGCCAGGGGGTCCTGGATGACCGACGAGATGGTGCTCAAGGCGCAGCGATGGGTGAACGCCACCTATGCCGCCGTGCCGGGTTACAACAAGTGCACCGAGAACGGCCGGACCGGATGGCAGACCATCTACTCGCTGACCAGGGCGCTGCAACATGAGCTCGGCATCGCCGCGCTGTCGGACAGTTTCGGCCCGACGACACTGTCCCGACTGATCGCATACGGCACCGTGGGCCAGAACTCCGGAAACATGAACATGCGGACCATCGCCGAGGCCGCCCTCTACTGCAAGGGGTACAGCGGCGGCCAGATCGACGGCACCTTCGCGCTCGACACCCAGTCCGGGCTCGCTGCTGTGGTCCGTGACATGGGTCTTCCAGTGCCGCAACTACCGTTGATGCTCAACGGCGTGGAGCCGAAGGTGTTCAAGGCGTTGCTGACCATGGATGCCTATGTCCTGGTCAACAACGGAAGCACTGCTATCCAGGAGTGTCAGCGATGGCTCAACGGTGCCTACATCGGGCGCGGGCAGTTCTTCGTCGGCCCCTGCGACGGGCACTTCTCGCGCAACGTGCAGCAGGCCCTCGTGCTGGCCATTCAGTACCAGTTGGGCATGAGCGACAGCGAGGTCACCGGTTACATCGGCCCAGGGACCCGCAACGGACTGCGGAGCCAGGCGCTGGTGCAGAGCGGTTCCCGGGACAGTGGACCGACTGGCTGGGTGAGGCTCTTCCAGTGCGGCATGGCGTTCAACCGGTACGGCAACCGCTGGGGTGACGGGGGCGGAAGCTTCAATGACGAACTTGCTCGCATCGTTGGTGTCTTCCAACGGTTCTGCATGCTTCCCGAGACAGGGAAGGGCGACTACCAGACCTGGATGTCGCTGTTGGTGTCGACCGGCGATCCCGAACGTAGAGGCACCGCCATCGACTGTATGTATCCGTTGAACAGCACCACGATCCAGACCGTGAAGAATGCGGGCTACAAATATGCCGGCCGGTACCTCACCGGGGGCACGAACAAGGTGCTCACACATTCCGAGATCGCCCTGATCTTCGCCAATGGACTCTCCATCTTCCCCCTCTACCAGGAATGGGGGGACGCCGTCCAGTATTTCGACTACGTCCAGGGTTTCGAAGCCGGAACCGCCGCCTGCACGGCTGCCCGGCGATTCGGCATCCCATACGGCACCGTCATCTACTTCTCCATCGACTTCGATGCGCTCGACGAAGAGATCACCAGCGCCGTGATCCCCCACTTCAAGGGAGTGCGCGACGCCTTCAATGCCGACGGCAACCAGTTCGCCGTCGGCGCCTACGGATGCCGCAACACCTGCCTCCGGCTTGAGGCCGAGGGTCTGACCAGCCGCAGTTTCGTCAGCGGGATGTCCACCGGCTACAGCGGAAACCTGGGCTATCCGCTGCCGGCGAACTGGGCGTTCGACCAGATCAGCAACTTCGTGCTGGGTGCAGGCACCGCCGGAGCGGTGGAGATCGACAACAATATTGTCTCCGGTCGTGACCTCGGCGTGGACAGCGTCACCCGTCCCAGCGATCCGAATGATGGCTTCTACACGATGTTGATCTGGCTGGAGGCGCGGGCCAAGCAGTGGCGCGAGGATCACGGCCACACCGCCCGCTCGGCACCCGAACTGGTTGCTCAGTTCCTACGTATGCGGTCCAACCAGTACGCCTTCACGGGGTCCAACACCGTCTTCGGCGAGCTGGACAGCGGGTTCATCGATTTCGTCCGGAGTTACCCAGGGCGTCCGGACGACCGTCCGCTGCGCGACCCGAAGCACCTGTGGGATCTGGACATCGACCATTTCGGAGCGTCGTTCGGAGCGATCCTCAACCACGACCTGGAGTCGGACCGTACCAAGGTGAACCTCGCCGACTTCGGCTCATGGGGCGGCGACGTTCTCAGCGTGCTCGGCCAGTGGACTCAGAGTGGGCTGCCGGCCGCACAGGCGTACTCCTTCGCGATGAGCCGCATCGCGACGCGGGCGGACAACTCCTTCCTGACCCTCGGTGATCTCTTCGCGGACGTCGACGCCCTCGTGATCGGGCAACAGAGCCGAGCGAACCCCTCGCTGCCGCTGTCCTCCCTGTTTTTCAACTGGTATGCCACCCCCGCAGCCGCAGTGGCCCGCTTCACCACCTACTACTCCCGTCGGTTCAACAGTTCGGCCAGCACCGCCGAGGCGGCGTGCATGAGCATGTTCGGGCTGATCGTCGACACCAGCACCGGGCCGATCCGGGACGCGTTCTGGTTCGAGCAGTTCAGTGACAACTATCTGCACCCGACCCTGGTCCCCGAGGAGGCCCGCCGGGGCACCGCAAAAGCGTTCGTCGACGTCATCAAGCAGTACGCCGGTGTCAGCTGATGCCCCGTCCACCGCTGGTTAAGGAGACCCTGGTGACCATGCCTCAACTATCCCGGCGGCAGGCGCTGACCGTCGCCGGAGTATCGCTCGGTGTGGGCGTCGTCGAACTCGGGATGTCGTCATCCCCGGCCTCGGCCGCCGACCCGACACCGATCCTGGAGCCGGTCGGTGACCAGCCGGTGTCCGTCCTCTCCGGGACCGGCGCCGCCCCCGCCGTGTGCCCCCGCCAACTGGCGGTCAAGGTGATCCGCTCGACGCCACTGCCAGCGGGTAGCCGGATCAGTGTGACGTTCGACCCGCGCCTCTACGCCCCTGCCCAACCGGCGATCGTCACGTTGAACGGGCGAGGTGTGGCCGCTGGCACCACCACGACGACCGACCCCGCGACAGGTCTGCGTTCATGCACTGTCGAACTGACCGAGACCGTACCGTCGGCGGGTGACCTGCTGGTGGTCGTGGGCACCGCGCATCCGCTGTTGTACCCGCGGGACATGGTCCGCACCCCCGCCGACGCCAGCGCGGAAATGCGCAGCGCGAGGGGCGGTCGCTCGCGCCGTAGCCTCCAGCCGAGACGCCCGTCGTCCTTCGGTGGCCCAGCCGCAGCGTGGGGAGTCGAATTGTCAGGCACCTGGGCCCGTAAGACCTGGGGGGATGGCGGTCGATTCCGATACGACTACCCCCTCCAGGTCACCCTCCGTGGTGCCGGGCCGGGGAAGTCGCCCTCATCGTTGCTCTTCGGCATCGCGGTCGACCCTCAGGTGGTGGGTGACATCCAGGTCGCTTCAGCGCGGTTCAACGGCCAGAGCCGTGCCGGTGCCGTACGCCCCGTGTCGACGACCCGCCGTCCTCTGCTGTATCAGGCCACCTGGGCGGCGGCCCTGCGGTTGGGCCCGGACGACGTCCTGGACGTCTCGCTCCGGGTGTCCACGTTGACACCGGTTGGCCCGTTGAGCACGATCAAGTATCCGGTGATCGAGGTGCTCTCGACCACGGGCGCGACGACGCAGCGCCGTACCGGACGGGAGTCGTTGTCACGCTCGGACGCGGTCTGGGAGTGACGCCGTGGGGGACGGGTGGAGGGCCATGACGGGAGGCTGGCACAGACGTGAGCGTTACGCGCAGCGCAGACCTGATATTGCCCGTCCTGATCGTCGCGACCTGGCTGGTGCTGACCATCGCCCGTCGGGTGTCGATGTGGTTCTTCGGCCTGGCCGCCGGTGCCGCCCTGCTCTGCCTGCCCGCCGGAATCATCGCAGGCCACCTGGATCTCAACGACGGCGAGTGCTCCCCACGGGCCCTGTGCTTCTCCGCGGCCATGGTTGACTGGTGGCTGAACGGGCTTTTCGGCCTAATGGCAGTGGTCGGGCTGGCGATTCTTTCCGGGGTCCGCAGACTGCTTCGCGGTGACGATTCAGAACGGCAGGCGATGTGAGTCAGGGGCCTGGACGGATCCAGGCCCCTTCGCTCACGAACTCACGGTTGCACTGTGGCCGGTTCCGCCGTTGCTGGTGCCATCGGAGCGAGAGGAAGCGCTCGGACGCTGCGACCCAGGATCCGCCACCAAGGACTGCATCGCCTCGGACAGATCGATGAGAGCGGCCCTGATCGCCTGAAGCGTCGGAAGGGCCATCGGATTGCCGCGCTCTATCGCCTCGTCCGAACCCCGAAGCTGATTTTCCAGACGGAGCAGTGCGGTGCCAGGTTCGAGGCCCAATTCGTTGTTCAACCGCTGGCGGAGCCGATCGAGCACCCCGAGGCCGTCAGCCGTCCGTCTCGCCTGGTGCAACGCCTGCGCCAGGTGGGCATGCATGAGTTCGTTGTAGGGGTAGGACTTGGTCCAGAGGCTCAGGTCGGGAATCAGTTCCGCGTGCCGACCCTGGCCGAACTCCCAGTCAATCAACTGCTCCAGGGCCCTCACCCGCATCTCCTCCAGCCGGGCGGCCTCGCCGGCCAGGCGATCGGAGCCGACATCCTCCAGTGCGCCTCCGCGCCAGAGCGTCAGCGCCTTCCGGAGCCGTTCGGCCGCGCGACCAAGGTCACCACGTCGCGCGAACTGGGAAGCGGCGTCGTACTCGGTACGGAAGAGGCGCTCGTCGACCGAGTCCTCTTCTACTTCGAGTACGTAGTGATAGCCCTGACGTCGTACCGTTCGCGGGTGCTCGTACTCTGCCAACAGATAATTGATCCGACCCACACAGTTCTGCACCTGCTGGCGGGCGGTGGCCGGTGGGTCGTTCGGCCAGACGACGTCGATCAGTCGTTCCACCGAAACCGCATTGGATCCGCTGATCAGCAGCGCTGCGAGCAGTTTCCGATGACGTGGACTCGAAATTGGGACGAACGAATCGCCCCTTTGAATGGTCAATGGCCCCAATAGTCTGTACTTAACCATTTCACCCCCGTGGTGAGCAGTTGAGCGACTATGTCAGCCAAGGCCACGTAAAGTCAAGGGACTTCAATGCGTCGGGCGTACTTTGGGTAGTTTGATGCTTTCGGATCAGAGACGGTAGACGACGGCGTCGCCGACCTCCTGCCGGCTGATGCCGAGCGACTCGACCGGCGCGTCGATGGTGATTTCCCACGGCGTGCCAGCCACCTGGCCGCGCAGCAGGACCACACTGCGGACACCGAGCGTGCGCAGGTATTCGACGCTGGTCTGGTCCGGGAACGACTGGCTCACCCGACGGACGTCGTCGAGCTGGCGCGGTGTGAAGCCGCTACCGCCGTTGACCACGTCGGGGAACCCGCTGGTCGACCAGAGCATCACGTGCTGGTCCAGGCTCTGACTGCTGGGCAGCACCAGCATCGGCCCCTCCGCCGAACGCATCGCCGCCGGTTGGGTCGGCACCACCGGGTGCGGGGTGGTGTTCAGGCCCTCAACGGTGACCAGCAGCAACGGCAGCAGGGTGGCCATCCGCAGCCACGGCCCCGGCCACGACGGGATCCGCTGCGCGGTCAACTCGCGGACCCGGTCGGTGAGCGCGGTGACCGCGCCCGCCGCGAGCAGGCCGAGCAACAACGTGGTCCAGAGCATCAACCGCCCGGGGGTACGCAACGCGCTCCAGCCCGGCAGGTGCTCGAAAAGAGGTACGTAGGTGAAGGTGCCGTCGAAGAAACGGGTGCCCATCGCGAAGACCATCGTCAGCAGCACCCCGGCGAGCAGCAGCAGTCGGTGCCGCAACCGCCAGACTGAGAAGAACAACCCGCCCGCGGCGAGCGCGTAGAGCACGAAGCCCGGCAGCAGGGTCATCTCCGGGTGCCACGGCAGCGCTGCCCGTGCACCCTCGTGCAGCCCACCCCAGATCCGCGACTCCCCGGGCGCTGTCACGAAGCCCGACGCCGGTGGCGAGAAGAGGCCGATGTCGCCGATGGTGCGCTCGGCGTACGGGTGCAGCTCGGTCACCTTGAAGAACGGGAACGCCATCAGCAGGCCGACGCCGGCGAACAACACCCCGCCGAGCACGTCGGCGGCGAACAACCGGCGACCGAACGGAACGGCCTGCCCGGTGCGCAGCCGCCGCGCGAAGAACAGGACGGCGGTGACCAGCACCGCACCGGCCAGGAAGTACGCGAATGGCAGCCCGATGCCGAAGCCGAGGCTGAGTTGCCAGGCCGCCACCAGCCAACCCGCGTAGACCCAACCGTCGTGCCGGCGCTCCGGCCGGTAGCCGTGTCGCAGCGACCACCCGTGCCCGCGCGCCAACATCGCCAGCGCCAGCGGAATGCCCCCGTTGGAGAGCACGTGCAGGTGCCCGGCCTGGGCCAGCAGCCACGGCGCGTAGGTGTAGCTCACGCCCGCGACGGCCGCGCCGATCCGGCCGGCCCCGAGCTGTCGGGCCAGCGCGTACGCCCCGAGCGTGGCGAGCGCGTGCGCCAGCACGAACATGATGTTGTAGCGCAGCACGGCGTCCTCGGGACCGCTGCCGAGCATCCCGGCCGGGGCGTACCCGAGCAGGGTGTCGGAGAACGCGAAGCTCCACAGCTCGGGGAAGAACGTGTTGGACTGCCACAGTCGCGCCGGCTCGGCCAGCAGGATGTGCCCGGACCAGGCCATCTGCCAGGCTTGCAGGCTCGGGTCCCAGTAGTCCTGCGGAAGGGTGTAGCGCGGATAGCGCAGCGTCGGCCAGGTCATCAACACGGCAAGCGCCAACGCGCCGAGGGCGGCCAGGGTCCACTCGTGGATCAGGAACCGCCCGACCTCCCGGCCCGCCCGAGTGAAGATGGAGGGCCGTGGCTCCGGTGCGGAGGCGAATGCCTCCCAACGCTCCGGGCCGACCGGCTTTGCCTCGCTGTCGGCCTTGTCCGTAGCGTCGGCGCCGTCCGCCTTCGCGTCCTTGGCCGTGCCGCTGTCCTTAGCCGGGTCGCTGTCCTTAGCCGGTTTGCTGTCCTTGGCCGCGTCGTCTTTCTTGGCCGCGTTGCCCTGCTTGTCGCCGTGCCGGGCCGTGTCCTTGCTGGCGGCACCACTCGTCGCGCGGTCTGCCCCGGCGTCGCCGTTCGGGGTGGCTGCGGTCGTGTCGCCACCGACAGGCGGGGACTGGTCCGCGGTGGTTTCGGCGGGGGCCTTGTCGGAGGTGCGAGCCGGCTGGGTGGGGGTGCCGGCCGCGGCAGTGGTGGCGGGTTGACTCTCGCCGGCCGCGCCGGCGGGGGTGGGCCGCGCGTTGCCGGTCCCGGGCTGTCCGCTCGTCATGCCGCCGGGCTCTCCGCTCCGAGCTGCTCACGCAGAAAGTCGATGTCGGCGGCCTGGCCGGTCACGCCGCCCGGTGTCTCGACGACCACCGGCGCGCCGGCCGCCCGGATCACCGCAACCACCAGCTCCGGGTCGATCGTCCCGCCGCTCAGGTTGTCGTGTCGGTCCTGGCCGGAGTTGAACGCGCCCTTTGAGTTGTTGGCGTGCACCAGGTCGATCCGCCCGGTGATCGCCTTGACCCGGTCGACCAGGCCGAGCAGCTCCTCGCCGCCCGCGTACGCGTGGCAGGTGTCCAGGCAGAAGCCGACCTCGTAGTCACCGATGGCGTCCCAGAGTCGGGCGAGCGCGTCCAGCCGTCGGGCGCAGGCGTTGTCACCGCCGGCGGTGTTTTCGATCAGGACCGGTACGCCGAAACCGCCGGAGTCCGCCGCGTACGCGAAGGTCTTGCGCCAGTTGTCGAAGCCGACGGCCAGGTCGTCGCCGGCGTTGACGTGCCCACCGTGGACGATCAGGCCCTTGGCGCCGATGGCGGTGGCGGCGTTGGCGTGCCCGAGCAGCAGCTTTCGGCTCGGGATCCGGATGCGGTTGTTGAGTGTGGCCACGTTGATGACGTACGGCGCGTGCACGTAGAGGTCGACCTCGGCGGCGCGCAGCCGATCGGCGTCTTCGCGAGGCTTGGGCGCCTTCCAACCCTGTGGGTCGGCGAGGAAGAACTGCACGGTCTCGGCGGACCGGGCGGCCGCCTCCGCCAGCGGGTCGGTCGAGTCGACGTGGGCTCCGATACGCATGCGAGCGAGCCTACGTCGCGCCCCCGACCGGCGAGGCGACGGCCGGGGCGGTGTCGCGTCACCGGAGGGACCGACGATCGTTGATGGGTGTGAACCGGCGACCAGCGTCCCGGTGCCGCCAGCGGCGCGAGCGTCGCACACGGCGACCGGCGGTCGACGGCCGACAGCGAGGTCACCCCCGTGGCGCGGCCCGGCGCAGCGGGGGCGACCCATCGCACAACGGGTACCGAGCGACGACGGATCTCGGAAAATTGTGCTTTTTCCCCCTACAAGGTATGAGTGCTGTTGTATCGTCAGATAACAACACGATAAAGCTCCGCGGGGCGTCTTCGGTCCAACCTCATCGGTGTGGTCGTTCCTCCCCAGGTCCCACCCAAGGAATGCGGACCGGACGCCCCGCGGCCTCGTAGACGGGGGTTCACCACCGACCGGTTGACGGTCGGACGGTGGGCCCCCGTCGGCTCGTCCGGGTCCGGTCCCGACCACCCCGGGCATGATCGTTGGGACCGGGTATCCTGGTCAGGTTGTCCGCGTCCGGCCGGGTTCCCTCGGCGCGTGCGGGCAGCGACACAAGACCTCCTGCCACGGAAGGACCGTGGCCGCTTAGCCCACAGGAGGTGAGCACGTCTTGCGTCACTATGAACTGATGGTCATCCTCGACTCCAGCCTCGAGGAGCGCACCGTCGCACCGTCGCTCGACACGTACCTGAACGTGATTCGGACCGCGGGTGGCTCGGTTGAGAAGACCGACGTGTGGGGCCGCCGGCGCCTCGCGTACGAGATCAACAAAAAGGCCGAGGGCATCTACGCCGTCATCGACCTGCAGGCCACGCCTGCTGCGGTGGCCGAGCTGGACCGTCAGCTCCGGCTCAACGAGTCCGTGCTGCGCACCAAGGTCATCCGACCGGAAATGCGCTAAGCCTTCCAACCCCCGGTTCGTCCGGATCAGCCTCCGCGACTCTGTCGGAGGGCTCTGAGAGCCTGTACGACGAGACGCTGAGTGCGCGAGGAGATGGTCATGGCAGGAGACACCACCATCACGGTCATCGGCAATCTGACCGATGACCCCGAGTTGCGGTTCACCCCCTCCGGGGCTGCGGTCGCCAAGTTCCGAGTCGCTTCGACGCCCCGTTTCATGGACAAGGCGTCGAACGAATGGAAGGACGGCGAGCCGCTGTTCCTCGCATGCACCGTGTGGCGGCAGGCCGCCGAGCACGTCGCCGAGTCGCTGCAGCGTGGCGCCCGGGTGATCGTGTCGGGCCGGCTGCGTCAGCGGTCGTACGAGACCCGCGAGGGTGAGAAGCGCACAGTCATCGAGCTTGAGGTCGACGAGATCGGCCCGTCGCTGCGCTACGCCACGGCAAAGGTGCAGAAGATGTCCCGCTCCGGCGGCGGTGGCGGCGGCTTCGGTGGCGGCGGTGGTGGTGGCAACCAGGGCGGCGGCGGAGGCAACTTCGACGACCCCTGGGCTTCGGCCGCTCCCTCTCCCGCGCGTGCCGGTTCGGGCGCCAATTTTGACGAGGAGCCACCGTTCTAATGGCGCCTAGCGCTCGCGATCGCAAACCAGGAGCACGTGCAACGGCCAAGGCTGCGGCACTGCGCAAGCCCAAGAAGAAGGTGAACCCGCTCGACAAGGACGGGATCGCCTACATCGATTACAAGGACACCGCGCTGCTGCGCAAGTTCATCTCCGATCGCGGCAAGATCCGCGCTCGTCGGGTGACCGGCGTGACCTCGCAGCAGCAACGTCAGATCGCCCGTGCGGTCAAGAACGCCCGTGAGATGGCGCTCCTGCCGTACACGGCCACCGCCCGCTGAGAGGAGGCACCGATATGAAGATCATCCTGACTCAGGAAGTGTCCGGCCTCGGTGCCCCAGGCGACATCGTCGAGGTCAAGGACGGCTTCGGCCGTAACTACCTGCTGCCGCAGGGCTTCGCGATCGTCTGGACCAAGGGCGCGGAAAAGCAGGTCACGGTTATCAAGCGGGCCCGTGGGGCTCGCGAGATCCGCGACCTCGACCACGCCAACGAGGTCAAGGCTCAGCTCGAGGGTCTCAAGGTCAACCTGAAGGTCCGCGCCGGCGACGGCGGACGACTCTTCGGCTCGGTCACCCCGGCCGAGATCGTCGACGCCGTCAAGACGGCCAGCGGCCCGGTCCTCGACCGGCGTCGGCTGGAGGTGCCCGGTCACATCAAGTCGACCGGCACCTACCCCGTGAAGATCAAGCTGCACCCCGAGGTGACCGCGTCGTTCAACCTGAACGTCGTTCAGGGCTGACGTCCGCAACACCACCACGAGAGCCCGCACCGAGCGATCGGTGCGGGCTCTCGTGCGTACGTCATCCAAGCCGGCAACCCGGGCCACGGCCGGGCGTGCCCCGACCCGCCGACAGGTCAGCCGATGGGCTGGCCCGTCACCGCGCTGATCAACACCGTGGAGAGGCCACCGCCCACCACCGCGGCGGCCACCGCGATGGTCGCCGAGCGCCAGGTCGTACCCACCCGCCGCAGCAGCGCCGCCACCACCAGGCTGCTCACCAGGGCCAGACCGAAGCGCGGCGAACCGGCCAGAAGTGACTCCAGCGCGCGGGACCGGGCCGACTCACACCCACCCCCGCTGATGTCGGTCACACAACCAGCCGGTGCCTGGCTGTCCAACGTCAACAGCCAAACGAAGATCAGCATCGCCGGCACCAGGTAACAGGCCGCCGTATACAGCAGAGGCCGGACGGACCCACCCGGATCCGGGTCGAGCAGGTCGTCCTCCAGGCGCCGCGCCCAGGCACCCGTGGCCGCCGACTCGACCCGCCGACGTACCGACGCCGTGCCCACCGCCGGCCGGTCCGCCCTACGCCGGGGCGTACCCGGACGCGGCGCAGGCGCAGGCGCGCTGCGCGGCCGTGGGGCGGTGTATCCCACCACCGGAGACCGGGGCGCCGACGTCGTCGGGTCCATCCAACGCGGGTCGTCATCAGCCAACCGGGTGCCGGACCAGAACCCGTCCTCCCGGCTCGGCCACCCCTCGGCAGCCGCCGGGCGATCGGAGCGCGGCGCCAGCGTACGGTCCCACTGGTCGTCCTCGATCGCGGACCGCTCCCACTGGCCGGTGCGGTCCGACCGTTCCCAGCCGCCGACACTCTCCACCGCCGACCACTGCCCGCTCAGGTCCCCGCTGTCCGCGCCGGCCGCCGGTGGCCACGCGTGCACGCCCGAGGCGTCCCACGGGTCCACAGCAGGCGGGTACGACGGATCCGGCTCTGCCACCTGCTCCGAACTGCGGACCCACGGGTCGGCCGCCGGACGGGACCAGGACTCCTCCGCCGCACGACGGCTACGCCGGGTGGGACGGCTCGGCTCCTGGTCCGGGACCTGCTCACTCGGGGGAGACTCCGGCTCCCCGCCCGACCAGATCACCTGCGGACGGCCAACCGGCGCGCGGCGGGGACGCCGTTCCGAGACAGCACCAGAGATTGGCTCGTCCTCGCCGGCGTCGGCCCGTCGGCGGCCGGAATAACCCTGGTCCTGCGGACGGTCGAGCGTCCACTCCCGGGTGTGGTCCGAGTCTGGCGCCGGGCCGATCGCTGCCTGCTCCCGTCGACGCGGCTCGCTGCCCCGCCGCCGACCACCCGACGACTCGGCGGACCGTCGGCCCGCCCCGGAGATCGGCCGCTCGGGCTCGTCCTCGTCGTCGTCCGGTGCCGCGTGCCGACCAGCGCCGTCCGCGTGCCGGACCCCTGACTCAAGCGCCCACCGGGGCAGGTAGGCGTCGACAGGCTCGTCCTGGCCGCGTTCCAACGCACGTCGACGGCTGGAGGTGCGGTAGCGCCCGTCCTCGTCGTACGGATCAACCGGAACGGACGCCGCGCGCTCACTCCACGAGGCGGTTGGCTGGCGCTCGCGCGGGTTGCCATCGCCGCGTCCCCAGTCCCGGTAATTCACGGCCGGAGTGTGACCCTTCTGAACCGAAAGCGGAATCCGCTGTCCAGGTGTAGCCGTTCGCTGGAGATAGTACGGGACGATCGTGTCACAGGCCCGACCGAAATATTCTCCTCCACAGGCTGGGGAGTATGTCTTCGCAGTTCAACGACTTATGGTCGAGAATTCCCCAATGGTTATCCACAGGCTGTGCACACGCTGCGCACATGCTGTCCACCGGGATCCACAGGTTGTCCCGAGGCTCGTCCACCGGCGTTGTTGAGTCTCTGACCTCGGGGTCCGTATGGTTGGCCCTCGACCGCCGGCGATGGCCCCCGATCGACCGGCCCGGTCGGAGGAGAAGTGTCGCACCCCAGCAGTAGAGCTGGGGTTGGATCCGGCGCAGTGGAGGGGGGACCCGTGTCGGTCACCGACGACATGCGGGCAGAGCCACGCTCCGGCGGAGGCCAGCCACCCGCACAGCGGGATGGCCAGTTCGACAAGACCCCGCCCCAGGACGTTGCGGCCGAGCAGTGCGTCCTCGGCGGCATGCTGCTCTCCAAGGACGCCATCGCCGATGTCGTCGAGATCCTCAAGACCAACGACTTCTACCGGCCGGTGCACGCCACCATCTTCGACATCATCCTCGACATCTACGGCCGGGGTGAGCCGGCCGACTCGATCACGGTCGCGGCGGCCCTCGCCGACTCCGGGGATCTGGTACGCATCGGTGGCGCGCCGTACCTGCACACACTCATCGCCAGCGTGCCCACCGCCGCCAACGCCGCGTACTACGCCCGCATCGTCAGCGAGCGGGCGGTGCTACGCCGACTGGTCGAGGCCGGCACGAAGATCGTGCAGCTCGGCTACGGCACCGCCAGCGGCGGCAGCCGCGACGTGGACGACGTCGTCGACCTCGCCCAGCAGGCCGTGTACGACGTCACCGAACGGCGGGTCAGCGAGGACTTCGCGATCCTCGCGGACATGTTGCAGCCGACGCTGGACGAGATCGAGGCGGTGGGCGCGACCGGCGGCATGATGACCGGCGTGCCGACCGGCTTCAGCGACCTGGATCGACTGCTCAACGGCCTGCACGCCGGACAGTTGATCATCGTTGCAGGCAGGCCTGGTTTGGGTAAATCTACGGCAAGTATGGACTTTGCCCGAAATGCAGCTATTCGCGCCAACCAGGCCGCAGCCATCTTCTCGCTGGAAATGAGCAAGGTCGAGATCGTCATGCGGCTGCTCTCCGCCGAGGCGCGGGTGCCGCTGCACGTGTTGCGCAGCGGTCAACTCTCCGACGACGACTGGACCAAGCTGGCCCGATGCATGGGCGAGATCAGCGAGGCTCCACTCTTCGTCGACGACACGCCGAGCATGAACCTGATGGAGATCCGGGCCAAGGCTCGACGGCTCAAGCAGCGGCACGACCTCAAGATGATCGTGGTCGACTATCTCCAGCTGATGACCTCACCGAAGCGCACCGAGAGCCGCCAGCAGGAGGTCGCCGACCTGTCCCGTGGCTTGAAGCTGTTGGCCAAGGAGGTCGAGTGCCCGGTGATCGCGGTCAGTCAGCTGAACCGTGGCCCTGAGCAACGCACCGACAAGCGACCCCAGCTATCCGATCTGCGTGAATCAGGCTGCCTCACGGCGGAGACCCGCGTGGTTCGAGCGGATGACAATACCGAGATCACGCTCGGTGAGCTGTTGTCCAGCGGCGCAAAGGGCATCCCGGTCTGGGCGTTGGACGAGAGCCTTCGCTATACGCCTCGCACCATGACCCACGTCTTCCCGAGCGGCACTCGCGAAGTGTTCCGGCTGACCCTCGCGTCGGGCAAGCAGATCGACGCAACAGCGAACCATCCATTCCTAGCGTTCACCGGCTGGTTGCCGCTCGGTGAGCTGTCGCCCGGAGATCGCATTGCTACGCCCCGACACCTACCGCCTCCCATGGTCACCCGCCCGTGGGCCGACGCCGAGGTGGTCATGTTGGCGCACCTGTTGGGCGACGGGTCCTTCGTGCGGCACCAACCCATCCGGTACGCAAGTTGTGATGAGCTGAACCTGCAGGCCGTGGCGGAAGCAGCGAAGCACTTCGGGATTGCCGCCGTCCGCGACGACTATGCGGCTGCGAGGGTGACAACCCTCCGCCTGCCGGCGCCTTATCGCCTGGCTCGCGGTCGGCGTAACCCGATCGCGTCTTGGCTGGACGAGCTGGGTCTCTTCGGGTTGAGGTCACACGAAAAGTTCCTTCCTTCTGCTGTCTTCAGCCTGCCCAAGGAACAGATCACCAGCTTCCTGCGGCATCTCTGGGCCACGGACGGTTCGGTGACCGTCAACGGCACAGGCCGCGGAGGGCGCGTATATTTCGCGTCCACGAGCCGTCGAATGCTTGAGGACATCTCTCGACTGCTCCTCAGGTACGGCATTACAGCCCGACTGCGGGCCGTACCAGTCGTAGGACATCGGCCTCAGTACACGCTCGACATCTCCGGTCGGGACGACCAGTTGAGGTTCCTGCGCGAGATTGGCGTCTACGGGCAACGCTCGGAGGGCTGCGCTGCTCTGCTTGCTGCTCTGGAGTCGACGGAGAGCAACACCAACGTTGACACCGTGCCGCGCGAGGTGTGGACCAGAGTCAAGGAAATTCTGGTCGAGCAGGGCATGACGCACCGTGAGTTCGCGAAGGCCATCGGCACCCAGTTCTGCGGCAGCACCCTCTGGAAGCATGCGCCCAGCCGCTCCCGGCTGGCGGCGATCGCCACCGTCCTCGACGCGGCCGACCTCGACCTGCACGCGACCAACGACATCTTCTGGGACTCGATCGTGTCCATCGAGTCGCTGGGTGAGCAGGAAGTGTTCGACGCGACTGTGCTTGGGAAGCACAACTTCATCGCCAACGGCATCTCCACCCACAACTCGATCGAGCAGGATGCTGACGTCGTCATCCTCCTGCACCGCGACGACTACTACGACAAGGAGTCGCCGCGGGCCGGGGAGGCGGATTTTATTGTTGCCAAACATCGAAATGGGCCCACCGACACGGTGACCGTCGCGGCTCAGCTGCACCTGTCCCGCTTCGTCGACATGGCCATCGGCTGACCGACGCGGCAGCCTGTCGTCGGTCAGCCGAGCAGTGGGAACCAGCCCGCCGACTCACCCAGCTCCAGCCGGTCCCGGTCGGTCAGCGGTACGCGCCCGGTGGCCTTCAGCAGAAAGTCATTGTCGTCCCAGGCGGCGGGTCGAACTGTGTCGTCGCTGAGCAGGCCGTCCATTGTCGCTACCGCGACCTGTACGGCCAGTGGGCCGGGCGGCGGAGCGTCGGGCAGTTCCAGCGTCAGGTCCAGGTGGTGGACGGCGGCCTCGGTGGTCAGGGTGGCGAGGAAATCCGGTACGCGCAGCACGTGTCCCTGGGTGGTCACGTACCCGTCGGGGTCGGCTGACGCGGCGGCGCGGACCGCGGCCGGGGCGGTGTCCCGCCAGAGTTCGACGATCCTGGTCGGACGGTCGAAGGCGGCAGCCGAGCGGCGGACCCACCAGGCATGGCGGGCAGCCTCGTCGGTGTCGGCGCCGGGAAAGTCGCGCCAGTAGCTCACGTCGTCGACGTCGGCGGGGCCGTCGACCGGGCTGGCCAGGGTGACGAGTGCCCGCTGGGCGTCGCCGAGCACGTGCAGGAGCAGGTCGGCGATGAGCCAGCCCCGGCACCGGGTGGCCTGTTGCAGGCCGGAGTCGTCGAGGCGACCGACCACCGCTGTGATGCCGTCGTACGCCTGGGCCAGCGCCTCGTCCGGTCGGATCGCGGTCATGCGATTCAGCCTCGCACGAAGCGTGGCGCGCGCCAACGATCAATGGCGCGGGCGGTGTGCCCGGGTCGACGCGTGATCGACCCGGGCGGAAGGTCGGCCCGGGGTCAGCCGAACATGTCGTCGAGGAAGCCCTTGCGCTTCTTCTGCCGGTAGTGGCCGTGGTAGCCGTGGTGTTGCTGCTGCTGGTGGCCGTAGGCCGGCTGCGGCGGGTAGCCGTGGGCGGGCGGCGGGGGCGGCGGGACCGTGCCGTAACCGGGCTGGTGCGGCGGGGGCGGCGGGGGTGGGTAGCCGGCCGGCTGTTGCGCGGGCTGCCCCGGCGCGCCTCCGGTCTGTTGGCGGCTCCAGTTGGCCTCCGCCTCGAACAGCTTCTCCAACTCGCCGCGGTCCAGGAAGATGCCTCGGCACTCCCCGCACTGGTCGATGACGACGCCGCTGCGCTCGTACTGGCGCATTTCTCCGTGACACTTGGGACAGGTGAGGCTACTCATCGCCCGACGGTACCCGGTGGACCTATGCAGTTGCTGTGAGCGCCTTGGTGACTTCTTCGTCGGTCACCTCGTGGAAATCGTCGTAGTAGGCGCTGACCGCGCCGAAGTCCGCTGGGCGTTGGGCGCAGACGACCTGGTCGGCCTCGGCGGAGAGCAGTTCGTACGCCTCCTGCGCGCCGACCGGGACCGCGACCACGACGCGGTGTGCCCCGAGTTGGCGGACGACCTCGACGGCGACGCGGGCGGTCGCGCCGGTGGCGAGGCCGTCGTCGACGATAACGGCGGTCCGCCCGGTGAGGTCCACCTGTGGGCGGTCGCCCCGGTAGAGCCGTTCCCGGCGCTCCAGTTCGGCCTGCTCCCGGTGACGGACCTCGGCGATGTCGTCGTTGCTGAGTCGGCTGGCCACCGGGTCGTTGAGCACCTGGACACCGCCCGGCCCGAGTGCGCCGAAGGCGACCTCCCGGGCCCACGGCACGCCGAGCTTGCGGACGACAAGCACGTCGAGTGGTGCGCCGAGCCGTTCGGCGACGACCCGGGCGACCGGCAGGCCGCCCCGGACGAGGCCGAGGACGACGACATCCGGTTCGCCGATGAGCGCGGTGAGCCGTTCGGAGAGCACCCGGCCGGCGTCGGCCCGGTCGCGGTACGTGGTCATGCCTTCAGGTCTACGCCCTGACGTGCCGTTCCGCCCGCAAGTTAGGCCGAAGTGCTCCGACCGGAGGTTTCTTCGGCAACGGTGGCGGTCGGTGTGTCGACCGGGCGGTGCAGGGCGGGGGCCCAGGTCAGCAGGGCCAACGGGTACAGCAGGTAGCCGAAGCGGGTGGTCGGCATCAGGGCGATGGCGGCGAGCAGCCCGTACCCGCAGATCAGCGCGGTGGCGACGGCGGTGCGGGGCGGGCGGCGGGCGAGCCGGACGGCGATGGCCAGTCCGGCGGCGACCAGCAGCCCGGCGGCGATCAACCGGCCCGCGGGTAGCGCGTTGGCGATCAGGTAGCCGGGGAACGGGGACTGCGCGGGGCTGGTGACCAGCCCGTGGCCGAGGGGGAAGCGCAGCACGTTCTCGGTGAGGGCGTCGCGGTCCACCAGCAGCGCCGGCAGTAGTGCGGCGACGGGCAGTCCGATCGCGCCGGCGGCGACCCGGGTTCCGGCGCGTCGGGTCAGGCCCCAGACGATCAGGACCAGGGCGACCGGCCAGGCGAACAACTTCAGCGCGCCGGCGAGTCCGACCGCGACGCCGGCCCGGCCGGGCCGGTCGGCGGCGGCGAACGCGAGGGCCAGCAGGCAGAG
The DNA here is from genome assembly GCF_042871765.1 of Micromonospora sp. NPDC005553. Lineage (NCBI taxonomy): Bacteria > Bacillati > Actinomycetota > Actinomycetes > Micromonosporales > Micromonosporaceae > Micromonospora > Micromonospora sp. NPDC005553. The sequence continues at coordinate 934,206 of NZ_JBIAJD010000002.1, forward strand.
CGCGAGTACGGGTAGGTCGTCACCGCCGGTGGCGAGGGTGAGGGCACAGATCGGCAGTACGGTGGCGGCCTGTACACCGCGCAGCAGGGCGGCGTCCCGTCGGCGGGTCGCGCCGTTGGTGGCCTGGCCGGGGGTGGCCTCGCTGGTGGTGGCCGGTGTTCGGCGTAGGGCGGCCACGGCCAGGGCGAGCGCCAGCGCGGTGCCCACCGCGAACCAGACCCGGGAGTCGGTCCACCAGGTGTCGAGCAGCGCCCTGGGCAGGCCGAACATCGCCATGCCGGGCTGGTACGGGGTGTAGCCCATCAGTTGCTCGCCCGGTGGCAGAGCGGCGATGGCGTCCGGTCCGAGGTACGGCGTGCCGTGTTCCAGGAGGCGGCTGCCGGCCTGCTCCACGACCAGCACCTCCTCCTGGGCCCGGTCGGTGCGCCCACCGGCCCGGTCGATGCTCTGCCAGGCCAGGGGCAGCAGTGTGGTGGCGGCCCAGGCGAGACCGGTGACCGCCCAGCGGGCTGGCAGACCGGTCAGCCGGGAGGTTGCAGAGCGTCGACGCAGCAGAAGTTGGGCGGTCACCGTCAGCGTCGCGAGTAGGTAGCCGACGGCGGCGACCGCGCCCCAGGCGCGGTGCGGCAGCAGGGTGGACGTGACAGCTGTGATCGCCGCGAAGGCGGCCGACACGGCGTAGAGCCCCAGGTCGAGGGCGAGCCCGCCAGCGGCGTTGTCGACAGTGCGCCAGTGCCAGCGACTGCGGTGGGCGGTCGGGTCGTCGACGATCACGCGCGACAGTCTGGCAGACCAGGCTGCCCGCGCAGCGGGCCGATGCCTGCTCAGGCGGGCAGGTGTGGCAGGCGGTCGGGCCTGGAGCGGCCGGCCTGGCGGCGGTTCTGGCTCAACCGGATCACCGCCCCGGTGTCGTGCAGCGGCGCGGCGAGGGTGCCCGGCCGGCCGCCCGAGCCGCGCTGCATCGCCGCGAGCAGGGTGCCGGACGGCATCGGCCGGGCGAACAGATGCCCCTGGCCGGCGACGCAGCCCAACTCCCAGAGGGCCCGCCGCTGCGGCTCGCTCTCCACCCCCTCGGCCACCACGTCCAGGTCGAGGCTGCGACCCAGGTCGAGGGTGGAGCGGATGACGGCGGCGGCCTCCGCCGAACTCTCCATCGTCGTCACGAAGGTCCGGTCGATCTTCAGCTCGTGAACCGGGATTCGGGAGAGCAGCGAGAGTGAGGAGTAACCGGTGCCGAAGTCGTCCAACGCCAACCGGACGCCCTCGTCGCGTAGTCGGCTGAGCACCCGGTCGACCACGTCGAGTTGGCTGAGGGTCAGCGTCTCGGTCAACTCCAGGACCAGCCGGTCCGGTGGTAGGTCGTGGGCGCGGAGGCGGGCCAGCACCGAGCCGGGGAACCGCGCGTCGAGAAGGCTGCGCGGGGACACGTTGACCGCGACCGGTACGTCGAAGCCGGCGTCGCGCCAACTCACCGCCGCGATCAGCGCCTGGTCGAGGATCGCTTCGGCGAAGGCCGGTAGCAGGCCGGATCGTTCCACCGCCTCCAGGAACCGCAGTGGGTCGATCAGGCCGTGGGTGGGGTGGTGCCAGCGGGCCAGGGCCTCGGCGCTGGTCACCTCACCGGTGCCCAGGTCGACGATCGGTTGGAAGTTGACGACGAACTCGTGGTCGGCGACCGCGCGCGGCAGGTCACCGCCGAGGGTGAGACGCCCGAGGTCGGCGGTGTCGCGGGTCGGGGCGTACGTGGAGATCCGCTGCCCGGCTCGCTTCGCCTGGTACATGGCCACGTCGGCGCGGCGCAGCAACTCGGCCATGCCGCCGTTGGACGGGGCGGCGGAGATGCCGCCGCTGGCTTCGACGCTGATGCGCATGCCGTCCAACTCGAACGGCTCGTGCAGGGCGGCGAGCAGCGTCTCGGCCCGGTGCGCGGCGACCGCCGGGGCCGGCAGACCGCGCATGAGTACGGCGAACTCGTCGCCGCCGAGGCGGGCCACCAGGTCGCTCGGCTGGGCCGCACCCCGCAACCGGTCGGCCACCTGCACCAGCACCTGATCGCCGGCGGCGTGCCCGAGGGTGTCGTTGACCTCCTTGAAATGGTTGAGGTCGATCAGGACCAGCGCGGTCACCCCTTCGGCGTGGCGGGTGCTCAACTGTTCGGTGCCCTCGTCGAGGAGGTGCCGGCGGTTGGCCAGGCCGGTCAGCGCGTCGTGCGAGGCCGCGTACGCGTGCTCGTCGGCGACCCGGGCCAGTTCGGCGTACGCCCGGGCGTTGCGGACGGCGGTGCAGAGCGCGGAGGCGAAGGTCCGCAGGGTGTACTGCTCCCGCTCGGAGAGTTGCACCGGACCGCGGAACCGCAGCCGGAGCGTGCCGACGTCGACCGTCCGGTCGTGGCCTTCCAGCGGTGCGGGGACGATGGTGCCGTCGACGCTGGTGGGCGTGCCGCTCGGGCCGTCGAAGGTGATGCCGCCGGTGCCGCCGCGTACGGTGCGGCTGCCGTCGCTCAGCTCGATCTCGACCTCGTCGGCGGAGAACAGCTCGGCGGCCTGCGTGACGGCGGTGGTGAGGACGTCGTCGAGGTCGACCACGTTGAGCGCGTCGGTGGCGCGGGCGAGCCGCTGCCACGCCTGTTGCTCGGTGCGGCCTCGGATGCGCGCGGAGTAGGCCAGGTGCAGGCTCAGGACCAGGGGTGGCACGGCGAGAAGGAGCCGTGGGTCCATCCGGATGATCAGCAGCGTGCAGGCCGCGACGGCGAACCGCACGGCGAAGCCAGCGAGCCGAAGGTCGAGGTTGCTGCGGAAGTGCTTCGCGATCCTGGTCTGGGAGGCGAGCGCGATGACTGGGATGGCGAGCAGGTCGTCCAGGAGCGCCGCGACCAGGTAGGCGAGGGCCAACGGCCCCAGCAGCATCAGGGGGCCCGTTTCCGTGGGCGGCCAGGTCCAGGTCGTCATCGCGAGTGCCGTGCCGGCGCCCCAGGCCACGATGACGTTCTTGCCGATACCGAAAGCCAGCTTTATCGGTGTGAGGCGAATCGAGGCGAGGGTGATCCCGACGGCGGTGCAGAGCACGACTACCGACGTTGGCGCGATGGCTGCACCGACGATGATCGCTGTCTCGTTCCAGCTGATCGACTGGGTCGTCGACCGGATCCTTACGCGGGCCTTGACCAGCGTGCCCAACGCGATCATGAGCGTAAGCATGACCAGGACCGCAACGTCATTCCCCGTCTCCGGCCTTGCCGAACGCAATGCGGCCGGGAGTGACGTGGCGACGATGACGGCGGCAACAACGACGACGAGACCGACGAGCAGCAACAGCCGCCGATCGGTCTCAATCTCTCGTCGCTGAGGAAGGGTCATGCCGCTCCCGGAGGACTGCCTGCGCGTTCTCGCAGCCTACTGCTCGGGCCCTCAGAAGTCCTGTGTCGAACTTGTCAGTTCCAGTCGGTGCCACGCATCGCGTTGCCCCCTTCTCCCGCTGCGTCAATTGGAGTACCTGTCCCCGGATGGGGAGGTCTTCCTCCGAAAGGCAGCTTAAGAGCCGGAAGGGCAGGCTAGAAGAAATATATGTCGGTATGCGCAACATTAGCCAAGTTGAAGCCCGTTTATTACGTTCTGTCCATCGTTGCTGAACGGAGTGCGGTCGAGCTTGCCAACGCGGGATTCAAGTGGCACCTTGCAACTGCGGACGGTATCTGACCAGGTTATTGGACGCCTTATTCCTTGAGTCTGAGGGCTCTTCGGGAGTTGTCTCATCCGGAGTTTGGTCAGGCGTAAGGGCGGCATGGGCAGAGTTGGCGTGGTCGTAGGCGCCCGGCGAGTGCAGGTAATGGTGACAGCCTTCGCCGGGGTCGTTGGCGACGACAGGTGGATAACCGCGTTTCAGCAGGCCGAGATGCAACTTGCGGCCGGCACCGTGCCCGTCGTGGACCGGCATTCGCACAGCTCCGCGCATCACTCCTGGACACCCAACGGTCGCTCGTATCGCCCCGTGAGCGGAACGCCACGCCACGGGGTCGTACACTCCGTTGCGTGATCGGCTGAATACCTGATAGGGCTGGCGGGGGCGGGTGGAGATTCGGGTTCTGGGCGGCCTTTCGGTGCAACTCTCTACCCACACGCTGCGCCTTGGCACACCCAAACAGCAGACAATCCTCGCGATGCTCACCGTTGCGCCCGAACGCCTTGTGACGGTGGACGACCTCGTCGATGAGCTATGGGCCGATCGCCCACCGCGATCAGCAGTAGCTAATGTGCGCACCTACGCCGCCAATCTGCGCCGGGCTTTCGAGGCTTTCCCGGCCGGCCGCGGTGCCATCGAGCGCCAGCGCAGCGGCTATCGGCTCGTGGTCGACCCGGAACGAGTCGACGTCTTCCGCTTCGAGCTGGAGCGGAACGCGGGTCGGGAAGCGCTGACCGGAGGCCACCTCGACCATGCCCGTGAACTGCTGGGGCGCGCCCTGGCTCGTTGGCGGGGACCGATGCTCGCCGGCGTACCGCTCGGGCCCGTCCTCACCTCCCGAACTGTCGCAGCCGAGGAGGAGCGGCTGTTGACAGTGGAACTTCTCGCCGACGTCCAACTGAGATCGGGTCGGGACGACCTGGCAGTTGCCCTGTTGCGGGAGGTGGTGGCCCGCCACCCTCTGCGCGAGCCGGCCTACGTCCTGCTCATGCGAGCGCTGTACGAGCGCGGGGACAACGCGGGAGCGCTGGCGGTGTACGACGAGATTCGAACAACGCTGACCACGGAGTTGGGTGTCGGCCCCGGGGGCAATCTCGAGGAGTTGCGCCGTTCCATCGTCACGGCCATGTCGCGCCCTGGTTCGGCGCGTGCCGCCGTACGGGTTGGCGGACCTGACCGGGCGCGCCCGCCAGCGGGCGTGGCGGTCAGCGCGGCAGCGGAGCCGGCATCTCAGATCAACCCGGTGGATCACCTTCCCCGAGCTGTCACCGACTTCGTCGGGCGAGCGGACGTGGTGGTGCGGATTCTCACGGAGACCCGGCGGGTCGAGGAGCGGGTGCCGGCCGTACACATCATCGACGGCATGGCGGGCAGCGGGAAGACGGCCCTCGCCGTGCATCTCGCCCGTCGGCTGTCCGCCTGGTACCCGGACGCCGCCTTGTTCATCGACCTGGGCGGGCACGGTGACAAGAACCGGATCGAGCCGGCGGGTGCTCTGTTCACCCTGCTTCGACAGCTCGGGGTGCCGGCCGACCGGGTTCCGGTGGAGTTCGACGACAGGGTGGAGTTGTGGCGACAGGAGTTGGCCCGTCGCCGGGCAGTGGTGATCCTCGACAACGCCGCGAGCAGCGAGCAGATCATGCCCCTGCTGCCGGCAGAGCCGACCACCGTTGTGTTGGTCACCTCGCGACGACGGCTGTCCCACCCGGATGCCGGCCCGTCGCGGACGCTACCGGTGATGAGCCCGCAGGAGAGCGTGGATCTGCTCCGCCTGAGCGTCGGTCGGGACCGGGTCGATGCCGAGCCGGATGCCGCCGCCGAGGTGGTACGCCGGTGCGGGTATCTCCCACTGGCGATTCGGTTGGCCGGGGCGAGACTGGCGCATCGGCGCGGCTGGCGGTTGGCGGACCTGGTCGAGCAGATGGCTGGCGATGCTCCGGTGCTGCACCATCTCGCTCAGGAGGAGAGCACTGTCACCGGGGCCTTCGCTGCCTCCTATGAACCGCTTGCACCTCCGACCAAGCGGGTGTTCCGATTCCTCGGCCTGTACCCCGGCAGCCGCTTCGGCGTGCCGGCGGTCGCCGCACTGACCGGTTTGACGATCGCGGAAGCTCGCGCGGCGCTCGACGACCTCGTCGACCGGAACCTGGTCGAGGACCTGGACTCGACGCGATACCGACTGCACGACCTCATGCGGCAGTACTCAATCGATCTGTGCTCGGGTACCGACTCCCCCAACGACCGCCAAAATGGACTGGCTCGACTGTTCGACTTCATGCTGGAGGTCGTCCTGAAGGTCGCCGACCTGCTGGAGCCGGGCGTCATCAGATCCCAGGTGACGCACAGCCCGACCGGACGATGCGAACTCGTCAGGGCCATCGGGGAGCCGACGGCTGACTGGTTGGAGGCCGAGCGGACGGACCTGGTGACGATGGTGTTGTCGGCACGCGAGTCGGGGTTCCACCAGCAGTGCTGGCAACTGGCCCGCGCTCTCTGGCGTTTCTGCTACATCCGCGGTTACTTCGAGGACATCATCCTGACGCATCGTCACGGGCTGGAGGCGGCGGAGGTCACCGGGGACATCGACGCGCTCGCGCTGATGAACAACTACCTCGCATCCGCCTACGTCCGAACCGGGAACAAGCAGGGCGCGCTCGACCATCTGACCCGCTCGGTCGAGCTCTCCCGCAACTCGCGGGACCCGCTGAACCCGGCCCGGTACCGCGCGAACCTCGCTGCCGTCTACTGGTGGAGCGGTCACCTGTCCGAGTCGGTGGAGCTCGGCTTCGCGTGTCTGCGCGATCACAAGGTGTACGGGAATGTCGGCGGGTCCATCCTGCTGCCGAATCTCGGTCTGGCGCTCTCAGCCCTGGGCCGTTACGAGGAGGCACTGCGGATGCACCGCCTGCACCTGGCGTGGGCCCGGACGAACTCCGACGTCTTCCACACACTCAACGCCCTCAGCCACATCGGCGCCGTGCGGGTCCGGATGGGCGATCTGTCGCAGGCGATCCGAATACTCCAGGCCTCATTGGCCCTCCGTAATCGCACCGGCCACCGGTACGCGGAAGCCGAGGTGCGCAACGACCTCGGCATCGCCTACCGCGCTCTGGGTCGTCTGGTGGAGGCCCAGCAGGAGCACGAGTTGGCTCGGAAGCTGTCGATCGGCTCGGGGGAGCGGCACGTCGAGGCGGCTGCGCTCAACGAACTCGGCCGCACCCTGCTGGCGCAGGGGCGGGGGGGCGAGGCGTTCGAGGTGCACCAGGAGGCGTTGCGGCTGGCCACCCGGATCGCGCACCCGCATGAGCAGGGTCGGGCACTCGCCGGGCTCGCCGAACACTTTGCCCGCACCGACCCGGCCGAGGCGCGGCGGCACTGGGAGCGGGCGTTGGCGATCTTCCGGCGGATGGGAGTGCCGGAGCGCTTCGAAGCCGAACGTCGCCTCGCCGAGTTGACCGGGGCGGCAGTGGCCGCGGAGCGCTGACCAGCCTGAACGGCGCTTATCGATTTCTTATCGGCAGGCCCGGTAACTTACCGGCCGTATCGACGAACGGGGGAGGTTCTGCCCCTGGGCAGAACCGGGTCGTCGGCACACGCCCGCTGCCGGGTCCCCCCAGCGACCTCGGCGGCGGGCTGGTGAGGAAGGAGCGGCGTCGGGGCCGTTGCGCCGGCAGCACCCGGTGCGGTCGCCAGCGTGACGCCGCTCCTTCCGACCGCCGTCGTACCGCACCGATAGGCTCACGACCGTGACCGAACCCGCGCAGCTCAGCCACGTCGATCGCGCCGGCGCGGCCCGCATGGTCGACGTCTCCGCCAAGGCGGTGACGGGTCGGTTGGCCGTCGCGGCCGGCCGTCTGCGGACCACGCCAGAGGTCATCGACCTGTTGCATCGCGACGGGCTGCCCAAGGGTGACGCGTTGGCCGTCGGACGGCTGGCCGGGATCATGGGGGCCAAGCGCACTCCTGACCTGATTCCGCTCTGCCACCCGATCGCGCTGCACGGTGTCACCGTCGACCTGCGGCTGACCGCCGACACCGTGGAGATCACGGCCACTGCCCGCACGGCGGACCGGACGGGGGTGGAGATGGAGGCACTGACGGCGGTTGCTGTCGCCGGTCTCGCCCTGGTCGACATGGTCAAGGCGGTCGACCCGGCGGCCTCGGTGGAGGCGGTCCGGGTGCTGCGCAAGGAGGGCGGCAAGACCGGCGAGTGGGTTCGGCCGGAGGACCGGCAGTGATCCGGGCTCGGGTGATCGTCGCTTCCAACCGGGCTGCGGCCGGTGTCTACGCCGACACCAGCGGGCCGCTTCTCGTCGCCGGGTTGCGTGAGCTGGGCTGCCAGGTCGACGACCCGGTGGTGGTGCCCGACGGCGAGCCGGTCGGCGACGCTCTGCGGGCCGCCCGCGCCGACGGTGTCGACGTGGTGCTGACCAGCGGCGGCACCGGAGTGACCCCGACGGATCGGACCCCGGACGTGACGCGGGGCCTCCTGGATTACGAGATCCCTGGCGTCGCCGAGGCGATCCGGGCGCACAGTCGTGACCGCGTGCCGACGTCGGTGCTGTCCCGGGGCCTGGCCGGGGTCACCGGTCGGATGCTGGTGGTCAATCTGCCCGGCTCGACCGGCGGTGCCCGCGATGGCCTGGCCGTTCTCGGGCCGATCCTCGGCCACACCGTCGACCAGCTCCGCGGCGGAGACCACTGACCGCTCCGCACGACGGGACCACTGACCGCTCCGCGGCGAGCGCTGACCGGTGCGCGCCAGGCCCGGGCGGGTGTCGGTCCGGGCCGATAGGCTCGGTCGGTGAGCACGGAAACCGCACCCACCGCGGATCGGGTCACCGCACCCCCGCCAGCCGGGTGGGAAGAAGCCCGTTCGCGGGTCTACGCGGTCGGTCTGGCCGCCGCGCTGCCCGCCGCCGCCCGACCACTTGCCGACACCGACGGGTCGACACTGGCCGAGCCGTTGACCACCCGCACCGACCTGCCGGCGTTCCCGACCTCCAGCGTGGACGGCTGGGCGGTGCGCGGCAGTGGGCCGTGGCGCGTCGTCGGCCGGGTCCTGGCCGGCAGCACCCCCGCGCCGCTCACCGAGGACGACACCACTGTCGAGATCGCGACCGGCGCGATGGTGCCCGAGGGCGCCACCGCCGTGCTCCGCGTCGAGGAGTCCGCCGCATCCACCACCGGCCTGATCAGCGGCGTTCCCCGGGAGACGCCCGAGTGGCGGAAGCCCGGCGAGGAGGCGTACGCCGATGAGGAGTTGTTGCCGGTCGGCACGCCGGTCGACCCGGCGGTGATCGGCCTGGCCGCCGCCTGCGGGCACGACACGCTGCGGGTCCGGCGCTTGCCGCGCGCCGCGCTGCTGGTCTTCGGCGACGAGCTGCTGACGGCGGGTCCGCCCGCGGCCGGTCGCATCCGCGACGCGTTGGGCCCCGCGGTGCCGGCCTGGCTGCGGCGCTACGGCTGCCAGGTCCGCCCGTCCGACGTGGTCGGCCCGGTGGCCGACACGCTGCCCGCGCACGTGGCGGCCCTACGCTCGGCGCTGGGCCACGCCGATCTGGTCTGCACCACCGGCGGCACGATGAACGGTCCGGTCGACCACCTGCACCCGACCCTGGAGGCGCTCGGCGCCGACTACGTCGTCAACACGGTGGCGGTTCGCCCGGGCTTCCCGATGCTGCTGGCCCGGCTGACCGGGCCCGACGGGCGAGCCCGGTTCGTGGCCGGGCTGCCTGGCAACCCGCAGTCCGCCATCGTTGCGCTGGTGTCGTTGGTCGCCCCGCTGCTCGCCGGCCTCCAGGGCCGGTCGATGCCGGTGCTGCCGCAGGTCACGTTGGCCGAGGCGGTGCCCGGTCGCGGTGACCACACCCACCTGGCGTTGGTCCGACTGGACCGGTCCGCCGGCGTCGCGTTCCCGGTCCGTCACGTCGGCTCGGCGATGCTGCGGGGCCTGGCCGGCGCGGACGGGTTCGCGGTCATCCGACCCGGCACCCGCGGTGAGCCGGGCGACCGGGTGCCGATCGTGCCACTGCCGTTGTTTCCCGGGGAGCGTGCGTCGTGACCGCGCCAGCGATCACCTTCGGCGAGGTCACCGACCAGCCGCTCGATCTCGCCACGCACGAGGCGGCGGTCGCCGACCGCCGGGCCGGCGCCGTGGTGTCGTTCCAGGGCGTGGTCCGCGACCACGACCACGGTCGCCAGGTCACCAGCCTGGAGTACGAGGGCCACCCGAGCGCCGCACAGGTGCTGCGCGAGGTGGCCGCCGAGATCGCCGCAGAGCCCGACGTCTACGCGGTGGCGGTCTCGCACCGGGTCGGCCCCCTGGCGATCGGTGACGTCGCGCTCGTCGCCGCGGTGAGCACCGCGCACCGGGCGGCGGCCTTCGCGGCCTGCGCCCGGCTGGTCGACGAGGTCAAGGCGCGACTGCCGATCTGGAAGCGGCAGGTCTTCACCGACGGCACCGAGGAATGGGTCAACTGCCCCTGACGCTCAGCGGCGGCCGTTGACCACCACGGCCCGGGCGAGCCGGTCGCCGTAGAACGCCGGCTCCGCGCCGGGGCGCCAGGGCAGCGCGGCGACCAGGACGATCAGCGCGAGCGCGAGCGAGTTTTCCATCAGCGCCCCGAACAGACCGTCCTGGTAGTGCGACATCTCCGGCAGTTGGTGTTCGTACGGCCAGATCGGGGAGATCAGGAAGAGCAGGTAGAGCCCGATCGCGGCGAAGCCGTGGCGGAGCCCGGTCAGCGCCGGGTACCAGATCGGTGGGCGGAGCCCGTTGACACCGGGTAGACCGCCGAAGACCGGCCCCTGGCCGGTGCGCTGCGGCATCCCCCGGCTCGCCTCGCGGCGACGCACGGCGGCGTCGGCCAGCACGATGATCGCCGGGATCACCCAGACCAGGTGGTGCGTCCAGGAGATCGGGCTGATCACGTTCGCGGTGAGACCCACCAACGTGAAGGCGGTCAACTCGTCACCGTCGGCGCGGGAACTGGCCGCCCGGGACAGGCCCAGCGCCAGGACCAGCACCGAGAAGGCGAGCCACAGCAGCCCCGGCGTCTCGATCGAGTCGTACAGCCGGGCAAGCAGGCCGGCGAGGGACTGGTTGGGCGTCATGTCCGCCGCGCCGACGCGTTCGGTCTGCCACAGCACGCTGCCGAAGTAGGTCCGCGACTCGTCCCCGACGATCGCGAAGGTCCCCAACGTCACGCCGATCGTCGTGCCGATGGCGGTGGCCGCCACCCGCCACTGACGGGTGATCAGCAGGTAGGCGATGAACAGTGCCGGGGTGAGCTTGACCGCCGTGGCGAGGCCGATACCGGCCCCTGCCCAGGCCCCACCGTAGATGAAGCGCAGCAGCGGCCCGTCGGTGGCGGCGTAGTGGGTGCCCCGGCGGGACCGCCAGCGAAGGCCGATCAGGTCAGCCATGATCAAGGCGAACAGCAGGATGTTGACCTGGCCGTACCCGAGCGTCTCCCGACCCGGCTCGATGGCGACCGCGAGCGGCACCGCCAGGGCCACCGTGAACCACAGTGGCCATCCCAGTCGGTCCACGATGGGTCGGAGCAGCCCGGCCAGCACCAGCGCCAGGGCGGCGATGCTGGCGGCGGCGTTGACGAGGCCGGCCACGCCGATCGGCAGCTGCGCCATCGGCAGCATGACCAGCCCGGCGAAGGGCGGGTAGGTGAACCCGAGAGTGGTTTCGGGCGCGATGAACTCATAGAGCTCGTGACCGCTCGCCCACCACACCACGGCACCGTGGTAGATCTTCATGTCGAAGAAGTTGTACGGCCGCCCGAAGGCACCGATGGCAAGCCATGCGGCATAGGCGACGGCGGCCACGATGGCCCCCCGTACGACGTTCCTGCGATCGATCCCGCGAGCCACGCGATCGATCCCGCGTGTCACACGTTGGATTGGGGCGAGGCGGTCCGCCCGTCTACCGACATCCGTCGGCATGGCGTGGCCACCCCCGTACCAAGGTCGTCCTACCCGTCCAGGTCCTGCACGGAGCCTAGAACGGCGCCTCACGTCAGTGCCTCCCGCGTTATGCGACCGTGTCCGATCCCACACATGTTTTTGACATTTCCACCGCGTTAACGCCTACCGGGTGGTTCAGGTAATTCGCGGCCTTAGCGAGGGGTGGGGGTGAGACGGAGACGGATCGACGCAGGTCAGCCGGGGAGTCGACGTGCGGTGGACGCGGAGCGGACGGCGATCCGGGCCTCGCGGCGGGCGGTTCGGACGGCGCGTTGCATGGAACGTCGAGAATGACCGATGCGATGGCCCGTCCGCCACCGCAGACCCGGCTTGCCGCCGGTGTCCGCGGCGGCGAGGAGCAGACCGCCGAGGAGCCCGAGGTTCTTCAGGGCGTGAATCTGGTTGTTGTTCCTGGCGATCGGGTCGTCGTTGTTCCAGAAGGGATGCCCGGCGACTGTCACCGGCACCAGCGTGCCGGCCAGAACCAGCGCCGCGGGTCGGCTGAACCGGCCGGTGGCCAGCATCAGACCGGCACCGACCTGCACAGCCGCGTTGAGCCGGATCAACGTCTCGGTCTCGGTGGGGAAGCTCGGGTGTGCCTTCTTCAGCATCGGCGCGACCTTGTCGGTCACCGGTTTGGCGGCCACCGCGAGTCGGCCGGGGTCGCGTAAGTTGCGATACCCGCTGACCACGAAGATGCCGCTCAGCATGGCGCGGGCGAGGGAACGTACGGGCGTCATGGATCAGTCATACCCCCTCGCGACGTTTGCTACCCCGTCAACCGCAGGATCGGATTGGTGTTCGTACACGTGCGCCACGCCGAGTCAAGCGACCGTCACGGATGGACGGGCGCTGGCGGGTAACGTCGCGCGGGTGACCACGCTGCGGCTACGCCCCGAGGACCCGGCCGACGCCGGCCCGGTCCGCCGCGTACTGGCCGCCGCCTTCGCCCGCCCGGACGTGGCGACGCCGCCGGAGGTCAGCCTGGTCGAGGAGCTGCGCGACACCACCGCCTGGTTGCCGGAGTTGGCCATGGTCGCCGAGTACGGCGGTGAGGTGGTCGGTTACGCGCTGCTCACCCGGGTGCGGCTGCGGCCGGAGCGGGGTTCGGACGTGCCAGTCCTGGCCCTCGGCCCGGTGGCGGTCGCGCCGCACCGACAGCGTGTCGGGCACGGCACGGCGGTCGTGCAGGCTGCCCTGGATGCCTCCACCGAGTTGGGTGAGCGGCTCGTCGTCGTCCTCGGTGCCCCGGTCTTCTACCGTCGGTTCGGGTTCGGCCCGGCGAGTGAACTGGGCCTGACCAGCCCCTGGGCCGGCCTCGGCGAGCCCTGGCAGGCGCTGGTGCTGCCGCCGTCCACCAGCGAGGAGGGCCCCCCGCCTCGCGGTGAGGTGCTCTTCCCGGCTCCCTGGTCGAAGGTCTGACCGGGCCTCAGGCCGGCTGCGTCCGCAGGTACCGGCCGAAGTGCGGGACGGTGAAGGCGACAGTGCCCCGCTCACCGGAGTAGATCAGCCCCTTCTTGATCAGCGCATCCCGGGCCGGAGACAGACTGGCCGGCTTGCGGCCGAGGGCACGGGCGATCTCCGCGGTGGGCACCGCGGCGTCCATGTCGTCGCGGACCACCTCGCCGGGCTCGCCCTCGACCGCGGACATCATGGCCATCGCCCGCATGTACTCGCGTTCGGCGGGAGTGGCCCGTTCGAACCGGGAACCGAAGAACCCGACCGCCAGCTCGGCCTCCGCCTCGGGAGCGGCCACCCGCACGTCGGCGGCGGTGATCGGCGAGCGTGGCGCGTGGTCCCAGGTGGCCTTGCCGTACGCCTGGACGAAGTAGGGATAGCCGCCGGACTTCTCGTAGAGCAGGTCGAGCGCCTTCTGCTCGTACTCGACCTCCTCGCGCTCGGCGGGTGCGCAGAGCGCCCGGTCGGCGGCGATCCGGTCGAGCCGGTCGATGCGTTGATAACGGAACAACCGTTCGGAGTACGACTTGGCGGCGCTGAGCACCGCCGGCAGGTGCGGAAGGCCGGCGCCGACGACGATCAGCGGCGCGCCGAGCTGGGACAGCTCGTGGCAGGCGGCGCAGAGCGCCGACACGTCCTCCGGGCCGAGATCCTGCATCTCGTCGATGAAGATGGCGATGCCGGTGCCGACGTCGCTGGCTACGGCGGCGGCGTCACTGAACAGTTCGACCAGGTCGATCTCGATGTCGCCGGAGTCGGCCCGACCGCTGGCGGCCGGCACGTCGATGCCGGGCTGCCACCGGTCGCGCAGCTTGGTGGCGGCACCGGCCCGGCCGGTCGGGTTGGACCGCTGGGCGAACGCCTTGAGGACGCCGAGGAACGCGTCGATGCGGTCCGGTGCGCGGTGGCGGGGGGCCAGCTCCCGGACGGCCATGTGCAGTGCGGCGGCGACCGGTCTGCGCAACGACTGGTCCGGTCGGGCCTCGATCTTGCCGCTGCCCCAGAGTCGGTTGATCGCCTGCGACCGGAGCGTGTTGAGCAGGACCGTCTTGCCGACGCCCCGCAGCCCGGTGAGCATGAGGCTGCGCTCGGGTCGGCCTCGGGCGATGCGCTCGAGCACGATGTCGAAGACGTCCAGCTCTCGCCCCCGCCCGGCAAGTTCGGGCGGACGCTGACCGGCGCCCGGCGCGTACGGGTTGCGGACCGGATCCACGCATCGCAGATTATCGGGCCGTCTAGCTGCGAGGCTAGACATGGATAGATGGGGCTACCGGCGTGTCGAGACCGTCGACCATAAACTAGGGCTGTCTAGCATCCACGCTAGACAGCCCTAGTTTTGGCAACAGGCTTTAGCGCTCCTTCAGACAGAGCACGTAGTCGAACAGGTCGACCGAGTTGTCGTGCACATAGTTCGCGGTCGCCTGCGGCGCGAGCATCTCGCACCGGTCGCCGTCGGTGGTCGCCGGAATCCGCAGCAGCACCTGATAGGTGTTCGGGCCGCAGGGCACCTTACGGAGCTCCGCGTCGCTCTCACTGCCGTCGTTCACCACGCAGTCACCCCTGGCGAACTCCGGGCCCGGAGTCGGGGCGGGCGACTTCGGAGCGTCGCTGGGCAGCGCGGGTGGAACGCCCGGGGCACTCGTCGACGGGGTACGCGGCGCGTCACTGCCAGCGTCGGCCACCTTCCAGACCGCCCATCCGGCCAGGCCGAGGCACGGACAGAGCACGAGCAGCACCACCACGGTGATGATCAGAGCGACGTTGCGGCCGGTCTTCTTCGCGGGCGCGACGGGCGGCATCCCGTAGCCGCCGGGAGGCTGCTGACCCCAGGGCGCGGGTGGCTGCCCCGGTGCCGGCCCGGCCGGCTGACCGGGCATCGGGCCGGCCGGTGGGTACGGCCCGATCGGTGGGTACGGCCCGGTCGGCGGTGTCGAGCCGGCGGGTGGGTACGGCCCGGCCTGCGGTGTCGGACCCGCTGGCGGGTACGGGCCGGGCGGTGGGTAACCCGGGCCCGAGGTGGGCGGCGGCGCCCACATCGGCGCGGTCGGCGGCTCCGGATCGGTGGGTGGCGGCGCCCACATGGGTGCCGTCGGTGGCTCCGCGCCAGCCGGCGGGGGACCCCACTGCTGCCGGGTCGGGTCATCCGCGGGCGGCGGCGTGCTCCGCAGGGGCACCGTCTCATCGACCGGTGGTGAGCCGTCAGGCCCGTTGGGCGGGCGCTGGTACGGATCGTCCGGCTGGTCGGAACCCGCAGGTCCGTAGGTCGTCATGTCATCCCCGGGGGTGGGTGGTCTCAGCGTTGCTTGAGGCAGAGGACGAAGTCGAGAGTGTCCAGCTCACTGTCGAAGAAATACCAGTTGGTGTAGCCCTCGACCTTGCCGCACTTGGCCTCGGCGTCCCGCTCGCCGCTGGTCGGGCCGTCGATCCGGCTCAGCACCTCGTACGACTTCGCGGTACAGCCGCTGATCAGCAGCTTCGGCTTGCCACCGGCGGTGCCGTCGTTGCGGACGCACTGGCCGACCTTCGCGAACCGGGGATCGGCCGACGACTCCGGCGCGGCCGCGCTCGGCGCGGGCTCTACCGCGTCCGCGCTGGGTTCACCGGCAACGGCCGAGTTGCTCGGCGCGGCTGCCGGCGGCGGGTCGCTCGGCCCACTGCGCAACCAGAACGCCCCGGCGGCGGCCACCACCAGCAGTACGACGGCCAGTACCGCGATCAGTGGCCCCCGGCCGCGCCGGCTCGGTGCCGGATCCTCGCCGTACGGGTCGTCGGGCCGGTACGGCTGCCCGCCGTACGTCGGGGTCGGCTGGTACGGGCCGCCGTAGGGCGGGCGGGGCTCGTGACCGTAGGGCGTGGCTGTCCCGCCGCCGTAAGGCGCGTCGGGTGCCGCACCGTAGGGCGGGGTGGGTGGGCCGCCGTACTCCCCGGGTCGTCCCTGCGGTGCGGGCGGGTACGACGGGACCGCCGGCGGGTAGGGCTCCGCCGCGGGCGGGTAGGGCTGCTGCGGCGGTCGACCGGGCGTCTCGTCGGGTCTTTGCCCACGCCACGGCCCCGGGTGCCCGCTCCCCGGTTGTCCGTAGTTCGTCATGCCGCCCTCCTGCACAAGTGGTGAGAGGCCGGCCACCAAAGCGCGACGCGGGCTCCGGGGTCACCGTAGCGTGGTCCACTGATGAGCTCACCTCCACCGAGCGCCACGGCCCTCGCCGGCCGTCGTGCCAACAGCACACCGACAGTGATCTGGACCGCGTTGATCGTGGTCTACGTGCTCTGGGGTTCGACCTATCTGGCCATCCGGATCACAGTGGAGACGATGCCTCCGCTGCTGTCGGCCGCGCTCCGCTTCGCCGTGGCCGGCCTGGTCCTGGCGGTGGTGCTGCGACTGCGTCGAGGCCCCGGCGCGCTGCGGGTGGACCGACGGCAACTCGGCTCGGCCGCCTTGGTCGGGGTGCTCCTGCTCACCGCCGGCAACGGCCTGGTGGTGCTCGCCGAATCAGGGCCGCCGGGAGTGGCGCTGCCGTCCGGGATCGCCGCGCTGCTGGTGGCCACGGTGCCGCTGCTGGTCGTGCTGTTGCGCTCGGCCACCGGGGACCGGCCGCCGATCTGGACGTTCGCCGGGGTCACAGTGGGCTTCGCCGGCCTCGTCCTGCTGGTGCTGCCGAGCGGTAGTTCGGCAGCGGTGCCCCTGGTCGGGGCGTTGACAGTGGTGGCGGCGGCCACCTCCTGGTCGGTCGGGTCGTTCCTGTCCGGACGGATCCGGATGCCCGCCGACCCGTTCGTGGCCACGGTGTACGAGATGATGGCCGGCGCGCTGGTGCTGGTGGCCCTCGCCGCCGGTCGGGGCGAACTGGCCGACTTCCACCCGGCGGCGGTGAGCACCCGGTCCTGGTTGGCGTTGGGCTACCTCATGGTCGCCGGCTCGCTGGTGGCCTTCACCGCGTACGTCTGGCTGCTGCACAACGCGCCGATCTCGCTGGTGTCGACGTACGCCTACGTGAACCCGGCGGTCGCGGTGGCGCTCGGCGCGCTGCTGGTGGCCGAGCCGATCACCCCGCAGGTGCTGCTCGGCGGTGCCGTCATCGTCGCCGGGGTCGCCGTGGTGGTGACCACCGAACGGCCGCGTCGGGCGGGCACGGGATCACGATCGGGGGACAAGCCGGCATCACGATCGGGGGACACGCCGGTGCGCGACCGCCAGTAACGTCCGGCCCATGTCGGCCGCCGCGCTGGTGTCGATCGCGCTGCTCGGCGCGATGGTCGGCCTCGTCGTACCCCTGGTGTCGCGGTGCTTCGCCACCGCGGACGCGCGGCCACCGACGTTTCCACTGCCGCAGCCGGTCCGGCGGCCCTGGGTCGACCCGGTGGTGGCGGCCGGCGTCTTCGCCGGCCTTGCCGTCGCCATGGGTGACGACGCGGCGCTGCCGGCCTTCCTCGCGGTCGCGGCGGTCGGTCTGGTGCTGGCGCGGGTCGACCTGGCCTGCCTGCGGCTGCCCGACCCGCTGGTCCTCGTTGCCGGGCTGCTGGCCCTCGGAGGGCTGACCGCAGCGGCGCTGCTGTCCGGCACTCCCGGCCGGCTGCTCGGCGCGCTGGCAGGTGCGGTCGTCGCGGGCGCGGCCCACGTGCTGCTGGCCCTGCTGCCCGGCTCACGGCTGGGTTTCGGGGACGTGAAACTCGCCGCCGTCCTCGGCCTGCCGCTCGGCTGGTTGGGGTGGGACGCCCTGCTGACCGGGCTGCTCCTGCCGCACGTGCTGCACGGCGGTCTGGTGCTCGCCCTGCTCGTCACCCGAAAGGTGCGCCGGACCACCCTGCTACCCGTCGGCCCGGCAATGCTTGCGGGCGCCTGGCTAGCCGCCCTCCTCCCCTAACACCCCCGCCCCGGCCCCGCCCCGGCCGTGGCCGTGGTCCCGGCCCCAGGCTTCGTCGATCTTGCAGTTTCTGCGCCGACACAAGGTGCATCCCGCGCACATCGGCAACCGAAAGCGCAAGATCGGCGGCGGCTCGGCGGCGTGGCGGCGCGGGGCTTAGATCAGGCGGAGTTGGCGGTCCTTGGGGCGGCGGGGTTCGGCTTCGCCGAAGCGTTCGAAGAGGCCGGGGTCGATGGTGCCGAGGAACGGCGATGGTGAACAGTCGCGCTCGGTGCCGTGCCGGGTGCGGCGGGCGGCGTGACTGACGTACAGCCGATCCTGGGCCCGGGTCAGGCCGACGAAGAAGAGCCGGCGCTCCTCGGCGACGGCGTCCTCGTCGGGGGTCGAGCCCGGCCAGCGCAACGGCAACAACCCGTCCTCGACACCGACCAGGAAGACAACCGGGAACTCCAGGCCCTTCGCGGCGTGCAGGGTGAGCAGCGTGACCGCCTCGGCGCGCGGGTCGAGGGCGTCCACCTCGGCGCCGGTGGCCAACTGCGACAGGAAGACCTCCAGGTCGTCGCCGCAGCGTCGGGCCAGCGGGGTCAGCAGGTCCACGGCCGAGCGGACGTCCTCGGGTCGGACCGCACTGCTGGCGCCGTCCAGGGTGGGCACGGCGAACCGCTCGGCGACCACCTGACCGGCCAGCCGCACCCGGGCGGCAAGTGAGCCGGCCAGGCCGTCGGCGTGTCGTAGTTCGCGGGCGATGGCCGCCACCCCGGGCCGATCCCGCAGCCGGTCGTGGGAACGCTTCTGCACGGGGATGTTGGCCCGGGTCAGGGCGTCCACGATCGGGGCGGCCTGCGCGTCGGTGCGGTACAGCACGGCGATGTCGGAGAACGACAGTGAGGTGGACCGGCCGTCGATGCGGCCCGAGTCCAGCGAGCGGTGCGACAACCCGCCGACCAGATCGTCGACGGTACGCACGACGAAGTCGGCCTCCTCGTTCACCGACGCCGCCGGGTACCGCCCGACCAGCGGAGCTTCCGGGTCGAGCCGGGCCGGGTCGAGCCGCCGGCCCCGGACCAGCGAGGACGGTGCGATGGCCTGCACGGCGGCGGCCAGGATCGGGGCCGACGAGCGGTAGTTGCGGTTGAGTCGGACCAGTCGGGCGTCTGTGAAGTCCTCGGAGAAGCGCAGGAAGTAGCCGACGTCGGCACCCCGGAACGAGTAGATGGCCTGGTCCGGGTCGCCGATCGCGCAGAGGTTGCCGTCGGCGGGGCTGAGCAGCCGCAGCAGCTCGTACTGCACCTCGTCGACGTCCTGGTACTCGTCGACGAAGATCCACCGCCAGCGGTCCCGGTACCGTTCGACAAGCTTCCGGTCGGCCCGCAGCAGCTCCACCGGCAGGGTCACCAGCTCGTCCAGGTCGACCAGGTCCTGCTTGCGCAGCAGCGACACGTAAGCGGCGCTGTCGTCGCCGGCCTCGGTGCGTGCCGCCGCCCGCTCGGCGTCGTCGGCGATCCGGAAGTCGGCGGGGAGACCCGCCGCGCCGACGTTCTCCCGCAGGATGGTCAGCCCCAACGCGTGGAAGGTACCCACCGTGACGTCCTCGGCGACCGGGCCGAGCAGACCGTCGAGGCGGTGCCGCAGCTCCTCGGCTGCCCGGCGGGTGAAGGTGATCGCGAGGCAGTGCTCGGGGAAGACGTTCAGCTCCGCGCAGAGGTACGCGATCCGGTGGGTGAGCGTCCTGGTCTTGCCGGTGCCCGGACCAGCCACGATGAGCAGCGGACCGCCGGGTGCGGAGGCGGCCACCCGCTGCATGGCGTCCAGTCGGTCCAGCAGGCCGGTGCCGACCTCCTCCATGCCGGAGAGCATCGGCTCGAACGGCTCGTGCGGAGACGGCGGCGACGCGATCGGCGGCGCGGGCGCCGGGACCGGCTTCCGCTTCGGCTCCGCCTTGGCCGCCGTCGGGCGCTTGGCCGGGACCCGTGGAGCCGGCTCCGAGGGTCGTCGCTGCGTCGGCACCGGTACGTCGAACAGCGTCTCCTGCGCGCCCAGCTCGGTCGGGTCGAAGAGCGTGATCACGCCGTACTCGCCGTCGTAGCCGGGCACCCGGCGGACGTCGCCGCGCCGCAGCCGCCCGATGCCCTCCGCGAGGAGCTCACCACCGGCCTGCGCGATCTCGGTCAGCGGCGTCGTGGTCAGGATCTCCAGCTCGGGACCGAGCGTGGCCAGCAGCTCGTTGAGCCGCCCCTCGACCTTCTTCGACCGGGCACCCACCTTGTTGATCTCGCCGAGGATCTCGGCCAGCGGCACCAGGTGGGTGACGTCCCGGGCGTGCGCCGGCCGGTACCCGTCCGGCCGGTCCGCCAACTCCTCGATCCGACTGAGGACACCCACGGTGAGGGGTTTGCCGCACTCGGGGCAGCGCCCGTCGGCCGCGCGGGTGCGCTCCGGAGTCCAGTTGACCCCGCACAGCCGGTGCCCGTCCGCGTGGTACTTGCCCTCCTCCGGGAAGAACTCGATGGTGCCGGCCAGGCCGTCACCGGTACGCAGCGCCTCCCGAACGGCGAAGTAGTTCCGTTCGGCGGTCAGCACCGTCGCCTCCCGGCCGAGCGCCGGCGGCGAGTGCGCGTCCGAGTTGGACACCAGTTGGTAGCCGTCCAGGCTGCCGACCCGCCAGTTCATGGCGGGGTCGGAGGAGAGCCCGGTCTCCACGGCGAAGATGTGCCCGGCCAGGTCGGCGTAGCAGTCCGCGATCGCGTCGAAGCCGGACTTCGAGCCCAGCGCGGAGAACCAGGGAGTCCAGATGTGTGCCGGCACCAGGTAGCCGTCCGGGCTGGCCTCCAGGGTGATCTCCAGCAGGTCGCGGGAGTCCAGTCCGAGGATCGGCCGGCCGTCGGAGCCGAGGTTGCCGATCCGGCCCAGCGCGGTGTTGAACCGGGCCACCGCGTCCAGATCCGGCAGGTAGATCAGGTGGTGCACCTTGCGGGTCCGGTCGTCCCGCTTGTAGATGGTGGAGATTTCCACGCTCAGCATGAACCGGACCGGGTCCGCCTCCGCGTTCGGCGCGAGTCGGGGTGGCAGCCGCCGGGCGAGGTCCCGTTCCGCCTCCGGGTCGAGCCGGTAGAGCCCCGGTTCGGCCGGGCGCAGCGTCTCCCGCAGGTGGTCGTACCAGGCGGGGTGGGTGAAGTCGCCGGTGCCGAGCAGGCCGATGCCCTTACGCCGGGCCCACCACGCGAGGTTCGGCACTGTGAGGTCACGGCTGCACGCGCGCGAGTACTTCGAGTGGATGTGCAGGTCCGCGACGAATGGCGGTAGGCCACCGGGGGGTACGGCGCTGAACGGGGGCACGCCGCATCCTGTCACGCCCGCCGCGCCGGCCACCCGCCGCCACGCGCGGACGTGACCTCCGCTATGCCGAGCGCAGCTCGACCAGACTGATCTGCGGCTCCGCCCCGACCCGGACCGGTGGCCCCCAGAAACCGGCGCCGTTGGTCACGTAGACCTTCGTGCCGTCGACTTCGCCGAGGCCGCTGACCACCGGCTGTTCGAGCCTGACGGCCAGGTTGAACGGCACCATCTGCCCACCGTGGGTGTGCCCGGACAGTTGCAGGTCGACGCCGTACCGGGCGGCCTCCTTCGCCGCCAGCGGCTGGTGCGCGAGCAGGACCACGGGACGGCTCGGGTCGCGGTCGCCGAGGGCGGCGGCGAAGTCCGGGCCGGCGGCGAGGCCGGTGCCGGCCCCGGTGAGGTCGTTCACGCCGGCCAGGTCGAGCACACCACCCCGAGCCTGGATCTCCTGCCGCTGGTTCTGGAGGACTCGTAGGCCGAGCCGGTCGACCTCCTGGACCCACTCCTCCACCCCGGAGTAGTACTCGTGGTTGCCGGTGACGAAGAAGTTGCCGTACCGGGAGCGCAGGTCACGCAGGGGCTCGGCGGCCGCGCCGAGTTCGGCGACGGACCCGTCGACCAGGTCGCCGACAACCGCGACCAGGTCCGCGTCGAGCCGGTTGATCGCGGCGACGATCCGCTCGGTGTGCGCCCGGCCGCGCAGCGGACCGAGGTGGATGTCGGAGACGGTGGCGATGCGCAGGCCGTCCATGCTGCGGGGGAGTTTGGCGAGCGGGATGCGTACCCGGTCGAGCTGGGGTGGACCGAGTGCCGTGCGAACGCCGTACCCCACGATGCCTGTGGCGGTGAGACCGGCGAAGATGGCGGCCCCACGGGCGAGCACCAACCGACGGGACGGGTCGTGGTCTGGTGCGGCGACGGCGTCGGCGGCCGGCGGGTCGGTCGGCCCGGCGGCCCCGACGAGCACCGGCTCGGGCGCGGCGGTGGTGGGCTCCGCGGCGACCACCCGACGGCGCAGCACCAGCCGGGCGACGAGCATCGGGACTTCCAGCACGACCAGGACGATCAGCAGGTAGAACATCAGCGCGAGCCACAGGTAGCCGGGCCAGGCGAGCCAGTAGAGCCCGGCCTGCGTGCCGGCCATCGTGACCGGCACGAGCAGTGCCAGCACCACTGCGGCGATCCCGCCGACCCGTCGCCAGCGGCCCGGCGCGGTGGCGTCCCGAACGAGCCGCTTCCACAGGTAGAGGTGGATGAGGCCGGTGACCAGCGCCAGGACAGCCACGAACCCCAGAACCGCCATCATGTGTGAAGCCTCCCTCAGCCGCCCGCGAACGGGGGCAGGACATCGATCGTGGCCCCGGCCGGTAGGGGGGTCTGACGATCATGACAGCTGACGCCGTTCACGAGGAAACTCGCCACCCGCAGCACGCCGGCGAGCCGGTCGCCGTGGCGCTGGGTCAGCTCCGCCGTGAGGTCGTCCAGTGACCGCCCGGAGGGGATGGTCTCCTCGGCGCGGCCGGCGGCGGCGCGGGCGCCCGCGAAGTAGCGGACGGTCAGCGTCGTCGACTCCACGCTCAGCCTCCGATCGCTGACATCGGGCGGGTGGGCTGGAGGAAGGTGGGATCGTCGATGCCGTGCCCGGCACGCTTGCCCCACATCGCGGTACGCCAGCGCCGGGCCAACTCGTCGTCGTCGGCACCGGTGCGCAGCGCGGCGCGCAGATCCGACTCTTCGGTGGCGAAGAGGCAGGCGCGGACCTGGCCGTCGGCTGTCAACCGGGTGCGGTCGCAGTCCCCGCAGAAGGGGCGGGTGACGCTGGCGATCACGCCGACCCGGGCGGGGCCTCCGTCGACCAGCCAGGTCTCCGCCGGTGCCGCGCCGCGCTCGGTCGGGTCGGGGCTCAGATCGAAGACGGTACGCAGTGACGCCAGGATCTCCTCGGCCGTGACCATGGTGTCGCGGGCCCAACCGTGCTGGGCGTCCAACGGCATCTGCTCGATGATCCGCAGCTGGTAGTCGTGCTCGAGGGCGAAGCGGAGCAGCGCCGGCGCCTCGTCCTCGTTGACACCACGCATCAGCACTGAATTGATCTTCACGGGGCTGAGCCCGACGGTCGCCGCACCGGCGAGCCCGGCCAGCACCGCGTCGAGGCGGGGGCGCCGGGTGAGCTTGGTGAACCGGTCCGGGTCCAGGGTGTCCAGTGAGACGTTCACCCGGTCCAGGCCGGCCGCCCGCAACGCCGGGGCCAGTCGGTCCAGGCCGATGCCGTTGGTGGTCAGCGAGACCCGGGGGCGGGGTTCGAGGGCGGCGACCGCCGTCACGATGTCGACCAGCCCGGCTCGGATCAGCGGTTCACCGCCGGTGAACCGCACCTCGGTCACGCCGAGCAGTTCGACAGCCACCCGGACCAGCCGGACGATCTCCTCGTCGGTCAACAACTCGGGGCCGGCCAGCCAGGGGAGCCCTTCCGCCGGCATGCAGTAGGTGCAGCGCAGGTTGCACTTGTCGGTGAGGGACACGCGCAGGTCCCGGGCGACACGGTCGTACCGGTCGACGAGGACGCCGTCGATCCCCGGGGCGACGCTCACCTGTCGACCGTAGCGCGCTCGGCCCGGCTCAGGACGCCACGGGCGGTCTGGACGACCACATCTCGGAAGCTGACGCCGAAGAGTGCTGTGTGCACGAGCAGCAGATGCAGCTGATGCACTGGCACGCGGTCACGCCAACCGTCCGGTAGTGGCCAACTCTCCTGGTAGGCGGCCAGCACCCGATCCAGGTGGGGAATGCCGCCGAAGAGGGCGAGCTGGGCGAGATCCGTCTCCCGGTGCCCACCGTGCGCCGCCGGGTCGACGAGCCAGGCCCGGTCGTCGATCCCCCACAGCACGTTGCCCGGCCACAGGTCGCCGTGGATGCGCGCGGGCGGCTCGTCGCCGCCGAGCCCGTCGAGGCGACCGATCACCTGCTCGACCAGAGCGGCATCGGCGCTGGTCAGCGCGCCAGCGTCGACCGAGCGTCGCAGGTAGGGGGCGAGGCGTCGCTCGGCGAACCAGGTCGACCAGCGCCCGCCGGTGAGGGTGTTGTCCTGGGGGAGCGAGCCTATGAAGCCGGGCCAGGCGGCACCGAAGGCGGTTGCGCCCGCCCGGTGCAGGCCGGCCAGCTCCCGGCCGAAGCGCTCGGCTGCCTCCGGCGTCGGTTCGCCGGGCTCCACCCAGTCGAGCGCCAGCAGCTCCGGCAACACCACGATCACCTCGGGTACGCCGACAGTGCCCGCCTCCCGCAGCCAGCGCAGGCCGGCGGCCTCGGCGGCGAAGAAGCCCTCCGGCGCCGGTCGGTCGGCGCCCTCCGGCCAGGACTTGGCGAAGACGGAGTGGCCGTCGTCGAGGGTGAGCCGGGCGGCTGCGCAGATGTTTCCACCGGCGACCGGCGTCTCCCGGAGCCGCTGATGGGTCCGGAAGGTCGGGAGGTGTGCCGGATGCGCGCGCAGGTACGCCAGGTCCATCAGCGCACGGTAACCGCTCCTTACGACAGCCAGGTGTCGCCCGACGACATCGGCGCTCTTTCCGCACCCGTAGGTGGCACGTGAGCAGGGAAAACACGTTCAGTAACTGTGGATAAGCCGCGTGTCGTCCACAGGGGTGGCAGGGCTCGGCACGCCCGCCGCAGGCTTCCGACATGACCTCGACCGAACGCCCTCAGCTCGCCGTCCGCTCACCCGCCGACCTGATCGCCGCTGTGCCGTACCTGCTCGGCTTCCACCCCACCGACAGCGTCGTCGCCGTGGCGCTGGTCGGCCGACAGATCGTCTTCGCCGCCCGCGCGGACCTGCCCGACCCGACCGAGCTGGGCGGATTGGCCGGGCACCTGGCTGGTGTGCTCCGCCGGCAGGGCGCGGAGGCCGCCACGGTCGTGGGTTACGGGCAACCCGAGCAGGTCACCCCGGCAGTGGACGCGTTGCGCGACGCGTTGAACGACTTCGGGCTGCACGTGCTCGACGCGCTGCGGGTGACCGACGGCCGCTGGTGGTCCTATCTCTGCACCGAGCCCGAGTGCTGCCCGCCCGAGGGCCGCCGCTACGACCCGACCGCCAACCCGGTGACCGCCTCGGCGGTCTTCGCCGGTCAGGTCGCGCTCCCCGACCGGGCCGCCCTGGTGGCGCAGGTGGCACCGGTGGACGGGCCGGCCCGGGAGGCGGCCCGCGCGGCCACCGCCCGCGCCGAGCTGAGATTGGCCGAGCTGGTCGAGCAGGCACCCGAGAGTGATCTGCTCGGGGCGCGGGCGCTGCGCGCCGCCGGGGTGGCGGCGGTCCGCGAGGCCCAGCGTCGGCAGCGGCGTGGTGAACGGCTCGACGACGACGAGGTGGCTTGGCTGAGCCTGTTGATGACACACCTGCCGGTCCGCGATCACGCGTGGGAACGCACCGACGGCCGGGACCGGGACATCGCCCTCTGGACCGACGTGCTGCGCCGCGCCGAGCCGGAGGTGGCCGCCGCGCCGGGTGCGCTGCTGGCGTTCGCCGCCTGGCGTGCTGGGCAGGGCGCGTTGGCGGCGGTCGCGCTCGAACGCACGCTGAGCCTGCACCCCGACTACTCGCTCGCGCTGCTGCTGGACGACCTGCTCCGACGGGGCGTTCCCCCGGCCGAGCTGGACGGCTGGCCGTCGGTCGGGATGCCCGGCGTCATTCGCACCCGCAAGCGGAGCCGTCGTGGTCGCCGCTGAAGGACGCGACCACCCGCGCGGTAATACCGCAGGTGCTACCAGAATTGATAGGCTGGCGGACGTGACAGTGAAGCGCTCCGTGAGCCTTCCCGACGACGTCGCGGACTGGCTCGACCAGCAGCCCAACGTCTCGGCCGCCATCACCGCGGCGGTGCGGGCCCAGATGAACGGGACGCACCTCGACGAGGTGCTGCGGCGAGCCGGCATCGAGGTGACCGAGGCTGGCCGGGCGCGATGGCGCAAGCGGCTGGCGACACCCATCCCGGCGGACGCCCTGGCTGAGGGACGCCGGATGTTGGGCCGCCCCGGATGAGCGATCAGATCGCTGCCGTGTTCGACGCGTCGGCGCTGACTGCCTACATCGAGGGCAACGTCTCGGTGGGGGAGTTGATGCTGGAGGTCGCCGACGAGGGTCGGCAGGTCGCCGTCCCAGCGACGTGCCTCGCTGTCGCCTTCGCGAGCGTGGCCGACGAGATCGATGCCGCGCTACTGGCCCTGATGATGACTGCCCCGATGATCCGTCTGCTGCCGCTCGACGTCGAGGACGTGCAGGACACCGGCAGGCTGGCCCGCGCCGTGGACGGCGACATCTCGTTCGGCCATGCCGCCCGCGCGGCACTCACCCACGAGGCGCACTACGCGACAGTGCGACCCAAGGTGGCGGCGAAGGTGCTCCCGACCAACTGGAGCATTCTCGACCTGGCGTGACGGGTCTTCCGGCGACGCCTCCGTCGAAGGATGTACGCGTTGCTCCTGTTCACGGCCGACGCGGCAGGCTCGCCGCCGCCGGAGAATGATCTCGTGGCCGTTCTCCGCGTTGGTACGACATGACCCCCGAGTTGCTGCTGTCGCTGGCCGGGCTGGCGTTGATCGACAGCACCAGCATCGGCACCCTCTTCATCCCGGTCTGGTTGCTGCTCGCCCCCGGGCCGGTCAACGTCCGGCGGATCCTGGGCTACCTCGCCACCATCGCGGTGTTCTACCTCGCGGTTGGGCTGCTTCTGGTCTGGGGAGGCAGCAGCCTGGGCGACGCGCTGGGCGGCGCCCTGGACAACCGGGGCGTCCTCTGGGCACAACTCGTGCTGGGCGTGGGAATGCTGGCGCTCAGCTTCCGCTACGACGGCAAGCGGCGTCCCCGTACCGGTGGCGTCCTGCGCTGGCGGGACCGGGCCACCGCCGGAGATTCCTCGGCCCGCTGGTTGGTCGGGCTCGCGCTGCTCGCGGCGCTAGCCGAGGTGGCGACCATGCTTCCGTACCTAGGTGCGGTGGGTCTGTTGGCCACCTCGGAGGTGGGAGCGGCGAGCGTGGTGGTGCTGCTCGCCGGATACTGCCTGGTCATGGTGCTGCCGGCGGTGCTGCTGCTGGGTGCCAGAGTGGCCAGCCCGCGACTGGTCGAGCCGGTGCTGGCCCGCCTGAACACCTGGATCGTCACGAAGGCGGGCAGCGCCTTGGGCTGGATCCTCGGCATCGCCGGTTTCCTGATCGCCCGTGACGCCGCCGCACGGCTGGCCCTGTTCGACCTGATCGACCGGATCGGTCGCTGACGGGCCGCTCGGGTCAGGCTGGCTGCTCCACGGTGATCCGGTGCGGCCCGGCGTAGACGTTCATGGTCCGCCCGCGCAGGAAGCCGACAAGTGTCATTCCCGCCTCGTCGGCCAGTTCCGCGGCGAGGGTGCTCGGGGCGGACACCGCTGCCAGCAGCGGCAACCCCGCCATCCACGCCTTCTGGGTCAGCTCGAAGCTGGCCCGCCCGGAGACCAGCAGCAGGTGCCCGGCGAGCGGCAGCCGGCGTTCCCGCACGGCCCAGCCGATCACCTTGTCCACGGCGTTGTGCCGGCCCACGTCCTCCCGGAGCACCACCAGCTCACCGTCGGGGGTGAACAACCCCGCCGCGTGCAGCCCGCCGGTCCGATCGAAACCGCGCTGGGCGGCGCGCAACCGGTCGGGCAGCTCGGCGAGCAACGTGGCCGGGACGCTGAGCGGGTCCGCCGCGACCGGGAAGAGCGACCGGGTGCGTACCGCGTCGATGCTGGCCTTGCCGCAGACACCGCAGGAGCTGGTCGTGTAGAAGTTCCGGGACGGGTCGGTGGCCGGTTCCGGTACGCCGGGCGCGAGCACCACGTCCACCACGTTGTACGTGTTCGGCGTCTCCGCGCCGGCACAGAGTTGCGCGGTCAACACGTCGTCGGTCGACCGGATCAGCCCCTCCGTCAGCAGGAACCCGATGGCCAGGTCCAGATCGTCGCCGGGAGTACGCATGGTGACGGCGAGCGGCCGGCGTCGGCCGGGGCCTGCCGCGCCGACCCGGAGCTCCAGCGGCTCCTCCACGGCGAGCGTGTCCGGTCGGCGGATCGCCCCGCGTCCGGCGCTCGCCGCGTCCAGGTCGATCCGGAGTACGCCCCGTCGATCAGTTGCCCGTCCCATCCCGCCATCCTCCACCCCCCGCCCCACCCCATACCCCCACCCCACCCCAACGCCCGCCCCCGGACGCGTGCCCCCCGACGCCCCCGACGCCCCCGACGCGTTGATCATGGAGTTGCCCGTGCGTGTCGTCGGCGTGTCGAGCGATAACTCCATGATCACTGGGGCGAGGGGCTGGCCGGGCGACGGGTCACCGGGCATCCGGCGGCGCCGTCCGACCGATGCCCCTCCGATCCGGTCTGCCGGCGGTGCCCCAGGGCATGATCCACTCGTGTTCCTTGAAGTCGGGGTATCCCCGGCACCGGGACACCGCGATTTCGGCGAATCCGAGTGGATCATGGTGCTCGTTCGCCGCGCTGGGTTCGCGTAGCCGCCCGACATCTGGGTGGGACCGGTCCCGGCTACGGTGGCCGGGTGGGGACGTACGCCGCCGTGGTGCTCGCGGGTGGGGCCGCCCGACGGATGGGCGGGCTCGACAAGCCCGCGCTTCCGGTCGGCGGCCGGCCGATGCGCGACCGGGTGCTGGCCGCAGTCGCCGACGCGACGCCGCGGGTGCTTGTCGGTGCGGCCGACGCCGTGCCGGCGGGCGTCCGGGTCGTCCGGGAGGACCCGCCCGGCGGGGGCCCTGTCGCCGCGGCTGCGGCCGGACTGGCGCTGCTGGACACCGACGTCACCTTGGTCGCGCTGCTCGCCGCCGACCTGCCGCTGCTCACCCGGGCCGCGATCGGCGATCTGCTGCACCACCTCGATCGGGAGACCCCCGACACCGGTTCGGCGGGCGGCCGCACCGATCCGGCACCGCCGGCTCGCGACGGCCTCGGCGGCGGTGAGCAACCCGACGGGGCGTGCTTCGTGGATGGGGACGGGCGGCGGCAGTCGCTCTGTGGCGTCTGGCGGGTGGCCGCGCTGCGGGCAGCGGTGGACCGGTTGGCGGTCGAGCGGGGCGGCAGCTTGTCCGGAGCCCCGGTCCGGGCGTTGCTGGCGGGGCTCGTCGTGTCGGAGGTGGCCTGGTCCGGCGAGGGCCCGCCGCCGTGGTTCGACTGCGACACTGACGAGGACGTACGCCGGGCGGAGGAGTGGGCGCGATGACGGTGATGGACGACTGGGTCACGGCGGTGTGTGCCGAGTTGGATCTGGACCCGACCGCGGTGCCGGTGCCGGCGGTGCTGGATCTGGCCCGGGACGTCGCCCACCAGGTGCTGCGTCCGGGTGCGCCGGTCACCGCGTACCTCTTCGGGTTGGCGGTTGGCCGGGGCGCGGACCCGGCGGACGCCGCGGCCCGGCTCAGCGCGCTGGCGGGCGCGTGGCCGGTCGAGCTGGGCGCCGACCCGACGGACCCGACGGCCCCCTGACCGCCGCTGTCCGATCCCGGTCCGGGCTGATCCGACCCACGGGCGGCGTGGGTAGGGTGATCGTGACGGACGGAGGCGATCATGACGGCTGACCACCCCTCGGCGCCGCACGGTGAGCTGCCCGGCGCTTCGACTGAGCCGGCGGAATCGATCCTGCTCGACGAGCCCAGCACCACCGACCTGCGGGCGAAGGTGACCGAGGCGTGGCGGGAGTTCGCCCGTGCGCTCGCCGTACGGCTGCGGGAACTTCCCGTCGGCGCAAACCTCGACCTGACCCTGGACCCCACCGCCTCCGGCACCGGGGACGCTGTCTATTCGATCAGCGTCGACGTGGACGCGGACCGGGTGTTGTCCGCCCGCGCGGTCGGCAACGCCGCTCTGCCGGCGGGCTACCGACTGGACCGGGGCGCGGTGGCGGACATGGTCGCGCTCGGTTGGTCCCCGCCCGGGGTGGTCGCCGGCTCTGGCGGTTCCTTCGGACTGAACGCCACGACGGCCGAGTCGACCCAGGTCGCCACCCTGCTCTCCCGCACGCTGCGGGACGTCTACGGTGCTCCGCACCCGGCCTTCCTCGTCTATCTGGTGCACGACGCCGAGGGCGAGCCGTTGGCCGTGGAACCGCTGGGCACCGCTCGCAGCGAGTTCGGTCCGGACGCCGACGTCGAGGCGGACCTGGAGGAGGCGTTGGCCGAGGCGGCCGCCGCGCAGGTCGAGCAGGACGACGTGCTCGACCTGGCCGATCGGGTCCGAACCGTGGTCTCCACCATGTTGAAGTCGGACACCGACCGGTTGCAGATCGACTCGGACGGCGACATCACCATCCGCGCCGGTTCGGCGATGGTCTTCGTGCGGGTGCGGGACAACCCGCCCCTGGTGGACGTCTTCTCCCCGGTGCTCACCGAGGTGGAGCCGACCGAGCGGCTCTACGTCAAGCTCTCCGAACTGACGAACCGGATGCCGATCGGCCGCCTCTACTGCGCCGACGACACGGTGTGGGCGTCCATCCCGGTCTTCGGCCGCAACTTCCAGGCGACCCATCTGATGCTGGCCGTGCAGGTGATGACCGGTCTCGCCGACGAGTTGGACGACCGTCTGCACGGCGAGTTCGGCGGCAAGCGGTTCTTCGGTGAAGGTGACAAGCCGGTCCGACGCGACGAGTCGGAGCACCGCACCGGCATGTACCTCTGAGCTCGGTCAGGCCACGTCCAGCAGAGTCTTGCCGACCGTCGCGCGCGCCTCGATGGCGGCGTGCGCGTCGGCGGCGCGTTCCAGTGGGAAGCGTTGGCCGATGAGCGGTCGCAGGTGGCCGGCCGCCGCGTCCGTCAGGGCCTGTTCGGTGTACGCCCGCAGCCGGGCGGGCGGCACGTCCGGGCGGATCATGGTGACCTGCCGTGCCGTGGCGGCCTCAGTCGACACCGGGGACCACTCTCCGCTCGCCAGCCCGAAGCTGACCATCCGGCCGCCCGGCGGGAGCAGGTCGAAGGCGGCCCGGGCCACCGAACCACCGACCCCGTCGAGCACCACGTCGACCCCGCCCACCGCGGCGCGTACCTGCTCGGCCCACTCGGGCAGCAGGTAGTCGACGGCCAGTTCGGCGCCCAGGCCGGGTAGCAGGTCCACCTTGCGTCGCCCACCGGCCACGCCGATCACCAGTGCCCCGGCGCGGACCGCGAGCTGCACCAACAGGCTGCCGACGCCGCCGGCAGCGGCCTCCACCAGCACCCGGTCACCGGGGCGGACGCCGACCGCCTCGATCAGCATGGTGGCGGTCCGCCCGTCGGCCAGCAGTGCCACCGCCTCGTCCAGAGCCAACCCGGCCGGCACCGCGATCGTCGCCGACGCGTCCACTGCGGCGCGTTCGGCGTAACCGCCGGAACCTCCGGTGGCGCTGACCACCCGCTGCCCGGTCAGCGCCGGGTCGACGTCCGGCCCGACGGCGGTGATCACCCCGCCGACGCCGTTGCCGGGGATCAGCGGTGGGGTGAGGCGGAACGGGCCGGGGTGACCGGCGCGCAGTTGGGTCTCGACGAAGGTGATGTTCGCGTGTGCGACGTCGATCAGCACCTGACCGGGACCGGGGACCGGGTCCGGCGCGGGGCCGGGCACCAGCACCTCGGGCCCGCCGAACTCACGTAACCAGATCGCCCGCATGACAGCCCCCTCGGCCCCGGTGGGCTGCCTCGCCCACTCGGGGCCAGTCCATCTCCTCAACCTGGGTTGAGGTCAAGAGGTGCCGGAGGACGGGCCGACGCCGGGCGATTCGACCAGCCGGGAGAGCACGATGGTGCTGCGGGTGGAGGTCACGAAGGACTCGGCACGCAGCCGCTCCAGTGCCGCCTCCAGGTGGGCGATGTCGGCGGCGCGCAGGTGCACGAGCGCGTCCGCCTCCCCGGAGACGGTGTACGCGCCGACCACCTCGGGGTGCCGGCGGGAGGCCACGCCGATCTGCGCCGGGGTGGTCCGGCCGGCGCAGAACAGCTCGACGAAGGCCTCCGTGGTCCAGCCGACGGCGGCCGGATCAACGACGGCCGTGAATCCCCTGATCACGCCGGTGGCGCGCAGTCGGTCGACGCGACGCTTGACCGCCGGGGCGGAGAGTGACACCCGGGCACCGATGTCGGCGTAGGACGCACGGGCGTCCGCGACGAGTAACGCAATGATCCGCTGGTCTACCGCGTCTATCTGCAACGTTCCGCCTCTGGGAAGCAACGCTTGTGGCTGTTTTCAAAGTTCTACGGTACCTACTCTTGGTGACCGTGAACCAGCAGCGTTTCCCGCGAAAGCGGACATATCTCATGTGCTCGCCGGAGTACTTCGCGGTCGAGTACGCGATCAACCCGTGGATGGACGTGACCACCCCGGTCGACCGGGCCCTGGCCGTCAAGCAGTGGGACCGGCTGCGCGAGACGCTTGTCGGCCTCGGCCACGAGGTGCACCTGCTCACCGCCGAGCAGGGCCTGCCCGACATGGTCTACGCCGCCAATGGTGGCTTCGTGGTGGACGGCAGCGTCTACGGCGCCCGGTTCAAGCACGAGCAGCGGGCCGCCGAGGCCGCCGCCCACCACGCCTTCTACGACGCGCAGGGCTGGCGGTTCATCGCACCCAGCGAGACCAACGAGGGTGAGGGCGACTTCGCGTACGTGCCGGAGGCGCACGGCGGGCTCATCCTGGCCGGGCACGGCTTCCGTACCGAGATCCCGGCGCACGCGGAGGCGCAGGAGGCGCTGGGCCGTCCGGTGGTGTCGCTGCGCCTGATCGACCCCCGCTTCTATCACCTGGACGTGGCGCTCGCGGCCATCGACGACGCGAATGTCGTCTACTTCCCGGGTGCGTTCTCCGCGGCCAGTCAGCGGGTGCTCACCCAGCTCTTCCCGGACGCGGTGATCGCCGACGACGAGGACGCGATGGCCTTCGGGCTCAACCTGGTCAGCGACGGCGCGAACGTGGTGCTCAACAGCGAGGCCACCCGCCTGGCCGGCAAGCTCAAGGCGGCCGGGTACACCCCGGTCCCGGTCGAGCTGGCCGAGCTGAAGAAGGGTGGCGGCAGCGTGAAGTGCTGCATCGCCGAGCTGCGGCACTGACCCTCGAACGTTCCGGGGCCGGCCTCCCACTGGGAGACCGGCCCCGAATCGTGCTCCGGGTGGGCGTTCAGCCCAGCGTGGCCAGCTCGTTGATCAGCACGTTCGACATGACCTGACCGTCGCGCTGCACCTCGCGCAGGTACCACTTCTGCTGCGGGGTACGCGGCTGATTGAACTGCCAGATGCCGCGCGGGCTGTCGATCTGGCCGATCTTGCCCAGGGCCAGGTTGACCTGCTGCGGCGTGGGCTTCCCACCGGTCAGCTGGATGGCCTGGTCGAGCACCTGCGCCGCGTCGTACGACGCCATCGCGTACGTGGTGGGGGTGACCTGGTACTTCTTGCGGTACGCCGAGGCGAAGACCCGGTTGGACGTGTTGTTCAGGTCGGCCGAGTAGTTCAGCGCGGTCTGGATGCCCAGCGCGTTGTCCTTCAGGTTCTCCAGCACGGCGCCCTCGGTGAGGAAGCCGGGTGCGTAGATCGGCCCGGCGAACTTCTCGCGCAGCTGCTTGATGAACTCCACCGCCGCCGCTCCGGCGAAGAAGCAGAAGACCGCTGTGGGCTTCTTGGCCAGCGCCCTGCTGATGTCCGAGGCGTACGTCGTCTTGCCGGGGTTGGAGGTGGCGCTGGTGTAGGTCACCGCGTCGCGGATCCGGGGGTCGTTCGTGCCGAAGTACTCCCGGAAGCCGCGCACGACGTCCGGGCTGCCGACGTTCTCCGGCATGATGATCGCAATACGGCCGTTCGCCGGCAGCTGGTCGCGCAGGTAGGTGCCCAGCGCCTTGCCGGCCTCGTCGAGCACGTACGAGGTCCGCCAGATGTAGAAGACGCTCTGCAGGCTGCTCGGTGAGGCGTTGGAGCCGATCAGCGGGACCCGGGCCTGTTCCACGGTGTCCCGGATGCCGACCATCACCGCCGAGTTGACCACGCCGGTGAGTGCCAGCACGCCCTGCTTGAGCAGGCCCTCGACGGCAGCCTTGCCCGTCTTGGCGGTGTCGCCCTCGTCGGCGGTCAGCAGGTCCACCGAGTGGCCGCCCAGCCGCTGGTCGTGCAGGTCGAGGAAGAGCTGGAAGCCATTGGTGATGTCATCGCCGATGCTCTTGAAACCACCGGCCTGCGGCGTGATCAAACCGATCTTGATCGGGCCCCGGTCGGCGGTCGGCTCGGCGTCACCGTCGGAGCCGCACGCGGCGACGAACCCGGTGGTTCCGAGCGCGGCCAACAGTTGGAGCGCCCGCCTGCGATTCATCTGCGACACCGAGTTCCTTCCAGGGAAGCGTTGCAGGGCTGAACACCGCCCCAACGGCGTTCTACCTGGTCCGCGACGCTGCGTCAATGGCTATTGATCATCGTGCAGGGACCGCAACACGGCAAGGACCTGAGGCCAGGCGACGGCCTCCGGGTCGATCAGCCCGAAATGCTCACATCCGGGCAGTTCAACAAGGGAGATATCGGAACCCGTGGCACGCGCCTCCGCGACGAAATCCCGGCTCATCTCCACTGGAACCTGATGATCGTCAGAGCCATGAACGACTACTGTGCGTGTTCGTATCGGTACCAACATCCGTGGATCCGCTGCCGCGTACCGGTCCGGGACGTGCGCCGGGCCGCCGCCGAGCAGCGCGGCGACCGCGCCCGAGTCCAGATCCCGCCGGTACGCCTCGCCCAGATCGGCCACCGGGGCCAGCGCGAGTACTCCGCCCACCGTCGCCGGTGCGGTGCCCGCCACGTACAGCGCCAGGTGGCCGCCGGCGGAGTGCCCGACCAGGATCGGTGCGGCCAGGCTCACCCGGCCGGGCAGCGCCTCGGCCGCCAGCGCCGGCAGCTCGGCCACCCCGGTCAGTACGTCGGTGAGGGTGCCCGGCCAGCCGCCTCCGGGCTGCCCGGTGCGGCGGTATTCCAGCTGCGCCACCGGGTAACCGGCGGCGGCGAGGGCTGCGGCCAGCGGGCCGGTGTGCCGTCGGTCGTACTCGGCCCGCCAGAAGCCGCCGTGCAGGACGACGACCAGCGGCCGGGCCGGCCCGATGCCCGCCGGGAGGCGCAGATCGGCCACCTGATCCGGGTGGTCCCCGTACGCCACCGTCCGGTCGGGCTCGGGGGCGGGCCGGGTCAACACGGCGCGCGGGTCGACAGGCATGGCGCGACGGTAGCGCGCCCCGCCCGGGTGGTTCGGCCCCGGTAGTCGGTCCCGGGCGGCATGGGTCGCGCCCGCTGGGTAAAGATGGACCCCATGACCGAAGCGCGCTCCGCTGGACAGAACGACGAGCCCGGCCCCGACGACTCCGGCCACTCCGGCACAGTGGTGGTGGTTGGTCCGGACGGCCGGCCGATCGGCACGATGCAGACCGACGAGGGCCAGGGCGAGGACCCGACCCGCCTGGTCGAACAGCCGGCCAAGGTGATGCGGATCGGCAGCATGATCAAGCAGTTGCTGGAGGAGGTGAAGGCCGCACCTCTCGACGACGCCAGCCGCAGCCGGATGCGGGAGATCCACGAGCGGTCGATCGTCGAGCTCAAGGAGGGCCTCGCCCCCGAGCTTCGCGACGAGCTGGAGCGCATCTCGCTGCCCTTCGCTGAGGACAAGGCCCCCAGCGAGAGCGAGCTGCGGATCGCGCACGCCCAGCTCGTCGGCTGGCTGGAGGGCCTGTTCCACGGCATCCAGGCGGCCCTGGTGGCCCAGCAGATGGCCGCCCGGGTGCAGCTGGAGCAGATGCGCGGCGGCCGGCAGGCGCTGCCCAGCGGCCCCGGTGGGGTCGTCCCCGGGATGCCGGGCATCGGCCAGCCGGGCGGCGGCGAGGGCCACAACACCGGTCAGTACCTCTGACCTCAGTCCACCCCGAAGATCTTCTCCAGGTACGCCGCCACGCCGTCCTCGGTGTTCGCCGTCGTCACGTCGTCGGCGACCGCCAGGACGGCGCGGTGCGCGTTGGCCACCGCCACACCACGCCCGGCCCAGGTCAGCATCGGCACGTCGTTCGGCATGTCGCCGAAGGCCAGCACGTCCGCCGCGGCCACCCCGACCTGGTCGCAGTACCAGGCCAGCCCCGCCGCCTTGGTCACGCCGGCCGCCGAAATCTCCACCAGCCCGGAGGACGACGAGTGCGTGGCCTCGGCCAACCCCGCCACCGCCGTGGCGATCAGCTCGGCGAAGGCATCCGGGTCCTGCTCGCCGGCTCGGGCGAGGAGCTTCACCGCCGGGACGGAGAGCAGCTCCTCCGGCGTCTCGACCGGTCGGATGCCGCTGGCGTCGGCGTCCCAGCGCAGCGGGTAGTGCTCCTCGTGCCGCATCTCCCGGCTGTCCAGGATCTCCACGGCGAAGCTGATCCCGGGCACCTCGGCCCGTAGCCTCCGGGCCACCTCGGCCAGGTGGTGCGGGGCGAGCGGGTCAGCCCGCACCACCTCGTCGGAGAACGGGTCGTAGACCACGGCGCCGTTGGCGCAGACCGCCGGCAGCGGTCGGGCGAGCTGGTCGTACACCATTTTGAGCCAGCGGACCGGACGGCCGGTGACCAGGACGACCGGCGTGCCCTGCGCGGAGATCCGCGCGAGCAGGTCGGCGGTGCGTGGGCTGACGGTGTGGTCGTCGCGGATCAGCGTGCCGTCGATGTCGGTGGCGATGAGGCGGGGTGTGTCTCCCATTAGCGGGACAGTAGCCGGTCCAGATACACCGCCACCCCGTCGTCGTCGTTGCGCAAGGTCACCTCGTCGGCGACGGCACGCAACTCGGGGTGCGCGTTGGCCACGGCCACCCGCGACCAGCCGGCCCACTCGAACATCGGCAGGTCGTTGGGCATGTCGCCGAAGACCAGCACATCGGCCGGGTCGACCCCGAGGGTCTGCGCCACCACTGTCAACCCGGTCGCCTTGTCCACGCCGGGCGGGCAGATCTCGATGAAGCCGAGCCCGGCCTGGGTGAGTGTGGCGACCTGCGGCGGGACGATCCGGCGGGCCACCGCCAGCAGCTCGTCCACGTGATGGTCGGCGGTCCGGGCAAACGCCTTGATCACGTCGCAGGCGAGGCACTCGTCGCGAGTACGCGCCTCGAAGCGGTCCTGGTACGGCCAGCTCTCGTGGTAGTCGCCCCACAGCGGGGCGTCGTGCTCGTCGGACGCCTCGACCATCACGGTCAGCGGGCCGACCTCCGCCTCCAGATCGGCGAGGAGCCGAGCCAGCACCTCGGCGGGCAGCCGCTCGTCGCGGAGCACCACCGGGCCGCTCGGGTCGCTCTGGTCGACCACCCGTCCACCGCCGGCCATCACCAGGAAGTCGGCGGCGCGGATGTCGTTGCGGGTCAACTCGGTCAACCGAGGGCCGCGTCCGGTCGCGCCGACCACCGGAATTCCGGCGGCGCGCACCCGGTCGAGCACCCCATGGGTGTACGCGGAGACGGTGTCATCGCTGCGGACCAGCGTCCCGTCGAGGTCGGTCGCGATCAACTTGGGCAGTCCCGGGCGGGTCATGGTTCCTCCTTCGCCCGCCGCCGTCGCACCGCCAGGGTCAGGGAACCCGAGTCTCGGAGTGACGGCGGGTCAGCAACCGTACCTCGCGGAACGGGTCGCATCCATGACTTCCAGGCGAATCGGACGCCAACTCCCACCCACTCCCGGGCGGTGGGCGGGTGAAGGGGGCCGGTCAGGGCTGGGAGTCGGGGCGGGCGAAGGGGGCGGCGGGGGTGACCGTCAGGTCGGCCGGAGACGGAAGGCCGTCCTCGATCGGGTCGGGGTCCCGGCGGCGGCGCCAGGGGCGCGGTGCTGGCGCGTCGCC
Organism: Micromonospora sp. NPDC005553; assembly: GCF_042871765.1. Taxonomy (NCBI): domain Bacteria; kingdom Bacillati; phylum Actinomycetota; class Actinomycetes; order Micromonosporales; family Micromonosporaceae; genus Micromonospora; species Micromonospora sp. NPDC005553. Next base: position 972,354 of record NZ_JBIAJD010000002.1, read on the forward strand.
GGGCCGGTCATCGTCCGGTGGGCCGCCGAACACGGCGGGGGGCGCGGCGGGAGTCAGTCGCAGAGCGGCAGCGAACAGCACACAGGCGACAAACGCCATCACCAGCCCACGGCCGTACTCGATCCGAAAACCGTCCTCGAGCGAGTAGAAGAAGTTTCGCTGACCGGGGTTGTCGAGGCCCGCGGTGGCGGCCACCAGCAGCACCAGCAGGGCACCGGCCAGGGTGAGGCCGGCCAGCCGGGCGTTCGGCCGTACGGCCGCCGTGCCGCGCAACGTCAGCGCCACGGCGCAGACGAGGGCGATAAGCCCGACCAGGTAGCCGACCCCGAAGCCACCGACCTCGGACACCCCGGCGGGCACCTCGATCGTCGTGTTGCCCTCGGGCCCACCGTTCGGCAGGCTCATCACCAGCCACTCACCGACGAGCGAGGCGATCGCGGCCACCGCGCCCAGACCGGCGAGCAGCAGGGGCAGCCGGGGATCCTGCGCGAGGTCGGCCAGGGACCAGGCGAAGCGGCGTCGCCGGGCCGGCTCGTCGGCACCCCACTCGATCACCGCAGGGGCCTCGGAGCGGTCGCCCTGCCGCGGGATCGGAAGCTCCTCGGACATCGGCCACCCTTCCGCCGGTCACGGACCTGGGTCGCATCATGGCACAGCAACCTGGTGGTGACAGGGATCGCAGGGCTGGCGCGCGCGCCGGTCTGTCGCCCGATGGTCGCCTTTCCGCTAGCGTTTGCCCCATGCCTATCCGTACCGCTTCAGCACAATGGCAGGGCAATCTCACCGAGGGCGCGGGCACCATTCGCACCGGTAAGGGCGGCCTGTCCGGCAACTACTCCTTCAAGTCGCGCTTCGAGGAGGGTGAGGGCACCAACCCCGAGGAGCTGATCGCCGCCGCGCACGCCGGCTGCTTCTCGATGGCGTTCTCCAAGGCGCTTGCCGACGCGGGCTCGACGGCCACCTCGGTCGAGACCACCGCCAAGGTGCACCTGGACAAGACCGACGCCGGCATGACCGTGACCCGGATCGACCTGGAGACGGTCGGCCAGGTCCCGGGGATCGACGAGGCGGAGTTCCAGAAGCTCGCCGAGGCCGCCAAGGCCAACTGCCCGATCTCCCGCCTGCTCTCGCCGGGTGCCGAGATCACCCTCAACGCCCGCCTGGCTGCCTGAGCCAGCCGGCCCACACCGTACGTCCACGGAAGGAGCCTCCGCCCGGTTGCGGGTGGTCGCTTCTTCCGTGCATGTGCGGATGACAGTCATCGTCGTCCAGCAGGACCGGGCCGCGTGCGCCAGCGTCGGGCACAATGGGCGAGGTGCCGGTGGAGATGAGCCGTGAGCGCTTCGAGGAGTTGGTCGGCGAAGCCCTCGACGAGGTGCCCGAAGAACTACTCGGCCTGATGAACAACGTGGTGATCCTGGTCGAGGACGACCCACCACCGGGAGAGGTCGACCTGCTCGGCCTCTACGAGGGGCACGCGCTCACCGAGCGCGGTTGGGGCTATTCCGGTGTGCTGCCCGACCGGATCTTCATCTACCGCCGTCCGATCCTGCGGATCTGTGACAACGACGACGACGTCATCGACGAGGTGGCGGTGACGGTGGTGCACGAGATCGCCCACCACTTCGGCATCGACGACGCGCGGTTGCACGCGCTCGGCTGGGGCTGAGCCCCGCCGCTCGACGCCCGCCCACCCGCGCCACACGAACGCGCCGCGCCGCCCCTCCGACGGCCGGTGCTTGCCGAGGTCGCCTACCGTCGGTGCAGCGAACGCGACCCTATTCAGGAGGCCCTTTCATGCGCAGCGAGCTGTTCTCCGCGGAGAACCTGGAGAAGGAGTCCGCGCAGCCCGGCATGCGGTTGCAGAACTCCAAGATGTTGAAGATCGAGCTCAACGGCGAGGCGATGGCCCGGGTCGGGTCGATGGTCGCCTACCAGGGGAATGTGCAGTTCCAGGCGTTGGGTTCAGGTGGGCTCGGCAAGTTCCTCAAGCAGAAGCTCACCGGCGAGGGCGTCCCGCTGATGAAGGTCACCGGGCAGGGTGACGTCTTCCTCGCCGAGCTGGCCAAGGACGTGCACATCATCGACCTGGAGCCGGGCGACGCCCTCTCCATCAACGGCAGCAGCGTGCTCGCCTTCGACTCCACCCTCCAGTACGACATCAGGATGGTCGGCGGCGCCGGGATGGCGTCCTCGTCCGGCCTCTTCAACTGTGTGTTCAGCGGCTACGGGCGGATCGCCATCACCACCAAGGGCACCCCGGTCGTGCTGAACGTGGACGCTCCGACGTACGTCGACCCACAGGCTGCGGTCTGCTGGTCGGCCAACCTCCAGACCGGCTACCACCGGGCCGAGCAGCTCGGCCTCGGCACTCTGCTGGGGCGCCGCACCGGTGAGTCGTTCACGATGAGCTTCGCCGGTCAGGGCTTCGTGGTGGTGCAGCCGTCCGAGGAGCCACCGGTCATGGGCAGTGGCCAGCAGCAGCAGGAGGGCGGTCTGCTCGGCGGTCTGCTGAGCTGATCGACAGTCGCGCGACGCGCACCTGATCCGTAGAGCTGACCGCGGCGGCGCGGGCGCTCCCGTTCCCTCGGGGGCGCTCCGCGCCGGTCAGGTCAACTCGCCGGTACGCAGGCGGGCCAACCAGGCCGCCGCGTCGGCGTAGTCGACGTCGGAGAGGCCCGCCGGCGCGGGCACCGGGCGTTCGCCCGCCTCGGCCCACCGGTGCCGGGGGTAGGAGCCCAGGAAGCGGACGTCGGCACAGACCCTGCGGAGCCCCTGCAACGCCTCGCCCAGGCGTACGTCGGCCACGTGGCCGGTGCAGTCCAGGAAGAAGACGTAGCGGCCCAACGCCTCGCCGGTCGGCCGGGATTCGATCCGGGTCAGGTTGACCCCACGGACGGCCAACTCCATCAGCACGGACAGCAGCGCGCCGACCCGGTCGTGGGCGATGAAGACCGCGAGCGAGGTGAGGTCGTCACCGGTCGGCGGGGGTGGCGGCCCGGGGCGGGACACCAGCGCGAACCGGGTCACCGCGTCGGGGTGGTCGGCGATCTTGTCGGCGAGGGTGGTGAGTCGGTGCCGGGCGGCTCCGATCGGTGCGCAGATCGCCGCGTCGTACTCGCCCGTGCCGGCGCCGGCGGCCGCCGCGCCGTTGGAGAGCACGTCGACCACCACGGCGTCGGGCAGGTGGTTGCGCAACCAGCCCCGGCACTGGGTGGACGCCTGTGGATGGGCCGCCACGGTGCGGATCGAGGTCAGCGGGGTGTCGGGCCGTGCGGCGAGCACGAACTCCACTGACAGGATCACCTCCCGGGTGATCACCAGCGGCTCGCCCTCGGCCATCTCGTCCAGCGTGACGCCCACCGCCCCGCCGATCGAGTTCTCCAGTGGCACCAGGGCGGCGTCGGCGTCGCCGGCGCGGACGCTGTCCAGCGCCTCTCCGACGCTGCGAGCGGGCGTACGGGCGCCGCGCTCGGCGGCGGGTATCGAGCGCAGGGCCTGCTCGGCGAAGGTGCCTTCCGGCCCGAGGAAGACGAAACGTGTCGGCGGTGTTCCCGGCATGCCGATCAGCCTACGCACCCGGCCCGTTGGCCGGGCCGGCGTCGCAGGCGAGGGCGCGAATCCCGGCCGGGCCGGTGGCGCGTACCTCGATGGTGCAGACGTCAGTGCCGGCGGTGACCAGCACCGGGGAACCGGGCTCGCCCCGGGTGATCACCTGGAGTTCCTCGTGCCCGGTCACCGTCAGCACTGTGAACTGCCAGTCGCCGGCGCAGAGCGGCCCGGTGCGGACCTGGACCCGGACGTTCGCCGGCAGCACTCCGGCCCTGCCGCGCAACAGTTGCAGCACCCGCTGGCCGGTCGGCCCGTTGCGGCAGGCCGTCGCGACCAATCCGGCGTCCGGGGTGGGCGTGACAGTGCCGAGAGACGGGGCGGTGGTCGGCGGGGTGGCCGGTGCGGTGCTCGGGGCGGACGGTGTCGGGGCTGCGGTGTGGGTGGGAACGCTGGTCGGCTCCCCCAGCCCGGGTGGGGCGCCACAGCCGGCCAGCGCCGCGACGGCGAGCACCATCGGCAGGACTCGGGCGAGGCTCCGCGCCGGAACGCGATCGACTGGCCGGCCAGGAGCCGCCGGTGCGGGGTGGATCGTCGACCGCGGTGCGGGGGACGCGGGCGGGGGCGGGGTGAACGGCACGGGCCGATCCTCGGGACATCGGAGAATTCGTCGCGGCCGGGGTGGCCGAGCCCATCGTAGGGTGAGCGGCCGGTCGGGTGAAGGTCAGCCGGTGACGCGATGCCCGGCGCGCTGGAGCGCGGCCGTGCCCTCGGTCAGCCGGACGGTCGGCACCAGCAGATAGTCGGTGTCGAACGTGGAGAACGTGACGGCACTGACCCGGGCCTCGGCGAGCGGGTCGACCAGCGCGGCCAGACTGCCGGTGCCGGCCAGCGTCACCGGGGCAGTGACCCGTAGGCAGCGCCAGGTCGTCTCCACCACGGCCTGTGCCGGCGCCCGCTCGGTCGGGCAGATCACGGAGATCCCGTCGGAGGTCCAGCTCACGGTCACCACGTCCGCGCCGCGCAGCCCGCTCGACAGCGCGTACGGCACTGTGTTGCCGGGAGCCAGCCGGCACACAGCGTATTCCCCCGGCAGCAGAGCGATATCGAGCATGAGGGCACCCTACGGCCTTCGTGCAAACCCGCCCCGGCAACGCCGCGTGCGGCGAAGGACACACTGCGCCGCAGGTCAGACCTCGGAGAAGAAGGTGAGTGAGCCAGTGACGGTGCCGTCGGTGAGCACCGGGGTGGAGATCGCGTCAACTGTCGCGTCGGAGCTGTTCGCGGAGGCGGCCTGCACCCTGAGTAGCCCCCGGGCGAGTCGGCCGGAGGAGAGCGCCAGCAGGGGCGGAATCTTGTCGATCTCGGCTTCGGTCAGCTCGCCCCGGTTGGCGGTGAAGTCGAGCAGGCGCAGCCCGCCATCGAGCAACGGTCGACCGATCAGCCCGGCCGGCTCGCCGAGGCAGAGCAGCTCGCAACCAGCCGTGGAGATCGCCACCACCCGGGTGTCGGCGTCGATCAGCAGGCACGGCTCGTCGGCCCGGGAGACTGTCGACGACCATTGGCCGACATTGTCGGACTCCGGCTCTGTCGAGGCCCGCACCGCCGGCACGAACGCTTCCGAGAGCGAAAGTTCGACGTGGGCCACCGCGCCTCCTATGTGCACCGATCGACTGTCCACGCTAGCGGGTCGCCGACGGAATCACCGAGCGCACCGGGTCACCGGGGCGCGCAGCGTGAACCGTAGCGACCGGTGACGGCGCGGAAACCGGTGAGGTGAACGGGGGGACCGGAGCCGCGTGGCGTCGCCGGTGACGTTACCGGCGGTGGGCCGGCTTGTCAGCGGCCGTTCGGCCCTCGTCGTACCACCGGTAGTCGGCGGTTGGACGGTACGTGCCGTTCAGCCAGGTGCCTGGGTGCTGCGCGACCCGGGAAAGCTTCTCGGCGGTGGCGGGGCTGATCCGGCTGCCGCCGGCCACGAGCAGCCGGTCCAGTTCCCGGTGGGTGGCCATCAGACAGTCCTTCGGAAGGCCGTAGACGCTGATCACGCCCGAACCGACGAAGGTCAGCACCGGTGTCACCGGAACGGGAAGCCCCACCGCCTCGGAGAGGGCCTTGCTGGCCCGCTTGGCGTCCCGGCGGGACTCGGCCACGTACGGAGGTCGCTTGCCGTTGATCTGCACCACGTCTCCGGCGACGAGCACCCGGGCCCGGCCGTGGTCGGCGATGGTCACGGCGAAGAGGCCACTCGGCCCGATGGCGAGGAACCCGGCTCGATCGTCCTGACCGTGGTCGAGGACGTCTGTCACGTCGGTGCGCGGCCACTCGATCACGTGCCAGGACGGCCCGAGGTGGTCGAGTTGGCCCAACGCCCGTGCCCCGGCCGCCTCCAGGCGGCGTGCACCCCGCTCAGCACGACGGCGGCGGGCCCATTCGAGCGGTGTCGGACGGACCGGTTCGAGAACCCCCGGCGCCTCGACGCGGGGGTGTGGCACCGCGACGGGCGGCAGTGCCCGAGCGGACGGTACGGCTCGTCGTGCGGGAAAGACAGTCATCGCGACCTCCGGCAAAAGGTCCCTCGAAGTTATGTCCTCACTACCCTACGTTGCCACTACCGGTGTTCTGCAAGCCGGAGCGCCGGAGTGACTGTGGATGAATGCCATATTCATCCACAGTTCTTTTCTCGGATGCCGCTAAACCCTGCCCTACGCTGCGGGAGTGACCCACTACGTCGACAGTGAAGTCGGCCGGCTCGGCACCGTACTGCTGCACCGGCCCGGCCCCGAACTGGCCCGGCTCACCCCGCGCAACAACGACTCGCTCCTGTTCGACGCGATCCCCTGGGTGGAGCGCGCCCAGGAGGAGCACGACGCGTTCGCCGCCGCCCTGCGCGAACGCGGCGTCGAGGTGCTCTACCTGGCCACCCTGCTGGCCGAGACGCTGGCCGTCGCGGACGCCCGGGCCGAACTCACCGAGCAGGTGTTGCGCTCCCGGCGGCTCGGCGACACGCTGCGCGCCCGCGTCGCCGACCACCTCTCCTACCTGGACCCGGCCGCGCTGGCCGACGTGCTCACCGCCGGGCTGGCCCACGAGGAGTTGCGGATCAGCTCGGAGCGGCCCGGTGGGCTGGTCTACACGCTGATGGACCGACACGACTTCGTCATCGACCCGTTGCCCAACCTGCTCTTCACCCGCGACTCGTCGCTGTGGATCGGCGACCGGGTCGGCGTCACCAGCCTGGCCATGCCGGCCCGCCGCCGCGAGACCACCCTGACCGACGCCATCTACCGCCACCACCCCCGGTTCGCCGGCACCGAGTTCGTCTACCGCCCCACCCTCGAGCACCTGGAGGGCGGGGACGTGCTGCTGCTCGCGCCCGGCGTACTCGCGGTCGGGGTGGGCGAGCGGACGACACCGGCCGGCGCGGAACGCCTCGGTCGGCAGGTCTTCGCCGCCGGCCTGGCCCACACCATCCTGGTGGTGCCGATCGCCCAGAAGCGCGCCACGATGCACCTGGACACCGTGTGCACGATGGTCGACGTGGACGCCGTCCTGATGTACCCCAACATCGCCAGCACGCTGTCCGCGTACACGGTGATCGCCGGCGGGGACGGCGAGGACCCGCGGGTGGACGGGCCGGCACCGTTCCTGCGGGCCGCCGCCGACGCGATGGACCTCGACCTGCTCCGGGTCATCGACACCGGCCTGGATCCGGTCACCGCGGAACGCGAGCAGTGGGACGACGGCAACAACACCCTCGCGCTGGCCCCCCGGCTCTGCGTCGGCTACGAGCGCAACACGGCGACCAACGCCCAACTGGAGCGGGCCGGCATCGAGGTGATCCCGATCGCCGGCTCCGAGTTGGGCTCCGGTCGGGGCGGACCGCGCTGCATGTCCTGCCCGATCACCCGGGACCCGCTACCCGTCGCCGGCTGAGCACGCGGCGGGCGCAGCCGCCGCCTGGCAGAGCGGGACGACCAGCACCGGCTGAGTGGACGACAGCGCCCGCCGCGCGGGGCGCTGTCGTCCCCGGCTCAGCGCAGGGTGAGTTGGCGGCCGAGCAGCCCCTGACGGGCCCGGCGGCCGGCGGCGTCGAGTGGGTCGGCGACGGTGAGCGCCTCGGCGTACCGCTTGGCGAACTGCGCCACCGGCTCCTCCCACTCGGCGGCCGGGGTCTCCTCCGGCAGGTCCCAGACCGGCACGAGTCGACCGTGCGCGCGGAACATGCCGGCGAACTTGGTCTGCTCGCCGAGCGTCAACGTGCCGGCCGCGCCGAGTCGGGCCAGCGCGTCCAGGGCGGCGTCCTCGTCGTCCGGCAGCACCCAGCGCACGTGGGCCTTCTCCGGGACCTGACACCAGTACGCGGCCTTCGCCGCGGTCAGCCGGACCGTTGGGTAGATGGCCGCGTTCGCCCGCTCCAGCGACGCCTGGACGGTCGGGTCGTCGGCGGCTCCGGGGTCGAGCCAGAAGTCGAAACCGTCGTGCATGGTGATGTCCAGCGGACCGTCCACGAGGATGTCCTGCAGCCGGGGCCCGGGGCCGGGCAGTGGCGCCACCGCCACCTGGCCACCCGGCTCGGCGCGCAGCGCGCTGAGCAACGCGTCGGCCAGATCCCGCGACACGTCACCGGACTGCTGGTGGCGCTGGAGGCCGATCAGCACCCGTCCGTCCGGCTTGGTGATCGCCGGGGCGGCCATGGGCAGCACCGTGGCGAGCGTCGCCGTCCGGTCGCCGAATTCCTCGACCAGGGCGGGCGCCAGCCGCAGCGGGGCGGAGGCGGCGGGCACCAACTCGCGCAGCGCGATCCACTCGGACTCGTCGACCAGCCCGTCGAACGGACGCGGCACGAAGACGTCCCGCACCTTGTCGCGACGAGGGGTGGTGTCGGCGGCGGCGCGCTGGCTCTTTCGACGCTTACTCACGGCGTCACAGCCTAGAGCTTCGAGCGGCTCGCCGTGACCGGGACCCGCCCGAGTCGTCCTCAGCCCGCCGGCACCAGGTCGGGTCGGGGTGTCGGCACCCTGTCGAACTCCGCCCAGACGCGCTGGCCCATGCCATCCTGCTCGACGCCCCAACGGGTCGCCAGGCCGGCCACGATGTGCAGGCCGCGCCCGTCCGCCGCATCCGGGCTGGCCGTCCGGAGCCGTGGCCCGGTGCTCGCGCTGCCGCCGTCGGTGACCCGAAGCTGGATCAGTGTGCCCTCGGTCGAGGGCCGCAGTTGCCAGGCAACCCTGATCACGTCGCCGGGCAGCGGTCTGGCGTGCCGCACCGCGTTGCCCACCAGCTCCGCGAGCACAGCGATCAGGTCCGCGAGGATCGTCGGGGGTACGACATCCGTCAGCTCGGCGGCGAGCCGGTGTCGGGCCAGCCGTGCCCCGCCCGGGTGGTGAGGAACCACCACGCACCAGGCCCGATCCCTCGTTGCCGCTGCCACCGTCGCCTCCACGTCGCGCCACCCCTGGTCAACCGCGCGGTAGCCGCACCTCTGCGACCGTACCGCCGCCGGCCCTCGGACGTAGGGATACCCATCCATTCTGTTGTTCAACGATTCGGCGGACGAGATAGAGCCCGAGCCCGGCTCCGGGATAGCCGCGCCGGTCGCCGGACTCGCCCTGCCAGAACCTGTCGAACGCCCGTTCCACGTGCTCGGGTCTGATGCCGATGCCCTGGTCGCTGACCCGGAACGCCACCAGATGACCGTCGCCCGAGGCGGTGATCTCGATGGGAGAATCAGGTGCCGAGTACTTACCGGCGTTCGTCGTCAACTCGGTCAGCACCGTGGCCAGGCTGGGCCGGTGACCGAGCGCCTTGGGCAGGTCGCTCGGAAGGCGGAGCACCAGCCGGCGGCGCAGCTCAGCCGGCAGGTCGACGACGGCGGAGCGCAGCGCCTCACCGAGGTCGAACGGGGTGGGAGGGTCGTCGCCCGGCCCCACCTCGGCCGCCGAGCTGAGCAGACGGTCGACCAGCCGGGCCAGCTCGTTGGCGCGTTGCCCGATCACCCGGGCCGCCTGCCGTCGGTCGACGTCGGTCAGCGACTCCCAGTGGTCGGTGAGGGTGTCCGCGTACCCCTTGATGACGGTGACCGGGGTGCGCAGCTCGTGGCTGGTCACCGCGACGAACAGTTCGCGGTCGTGGTCGCGGCGCTGCTGGTCGGTGATGTCGCGGAAGGTGACCACCCGTAACGTTCCCGGGCCGGGCAGGTCGCCGGAGGTGATCCGCAGCCAGCGGCCGTCCGGCATTCGGTGGTCCCGAACCTGCCCGGAGGGTGGCAGCGGGAACGGCAACGGGCGGCTCAGCGACTGCTCGACCGTCCGGCCGGTGACCTGGGCGGCGGCCGGGTTCCAGAGCCGGACGTGCCCGTCCCGGTCGACGACGGCCAGCCCGTCGGCGAGGGCCGCCACCACCGGGCCGTCGCCGTGCACCGGCAGGCCACTCTGGTCGCCGTACATGTGCCCGACGCAGGAGGCGAGATAGGCGATCACCCCCTGCTGCTCGGCGCCCGGCTCGTCGTCGCCCGGGTAGAGCGCGTGCAGGCTGCCGACGGTGTGACCGCCGATCTCGGCCCGGGAGACCACCATCCGGCGCAGGCCGCTGCCGGCCAGTTCGGCGGCCAGCTTGCCGTTGAGGTCACTCACCCGCGCCTGTCGTACCCGTGGTCCGGTGAGCAGGCAGACGGTGTCCGGGTCGTCGACCGCCAGTGGTCGGCCCAGGGCCCATTCCGCCGCGCCGGTCGCGGCGATGACGCGACCGCCGGTGGGACCGAACTCGACGAACGCCATCCCGGTCGCGCCGAGCGCCGGCTGGGCCACCCGGAGCAGTTGGGTGAGGACCGGCAGGCCCGCGTCCCCAGAGTTGATCATCTCGATCACGACGGTGTGGCCGGCGAGGAGAGCGGGAAAATCGATACGCTCCGGCATGTGCCGAGTCTGCCCCGCCGACCCGGTTTTGGGCACCCCCGCCCGGTCGATGGGTCAGCGGTCCAGCCGGGCGAGGGCGTACGCGGGCCGGTCGGTGATGATCCCGTCCACCCCGGCGGCCAGCACCAGCTCCAGGTCGGTCGGCTCGTTGATCGTCCAGACGTACACCTGGTTGCCAGCGGCGCGTAGCGCGGGCAGCAACTGCGGGCGGGTCCGGACCAGGCCGATGCCCGGCCCGGCGATCCGGGTGCCGAACGGCAGCCGACCCAACCGCAGCCAGCGCGGCAGCACCTCCAGCAACAGCACGGTGGGCAGCGTCGGGGCCAGCTCGCGCACCCGACGGACCGCCAGCGGGGAGAACGACATGACTGTCACCTGCACCGGGTCGTCCGGCGCGGGGTCGGCGAGCCCGTACCGGCGCAGCAGGCTGACCAGCCGCCGTTCCACGTTCGAGCCGTAGCGGGAGGGGTGCTTCGTCTCCACCAGCAGTCGGACCGGCCGCCCGGCGGCGAGCACCGCGTCCAGGAGCCGGGCCAGGGTCAGCAGCCGGGTGTGTGACTCGTCAGGCGGCAGATCACCGTCCGGGGCGCCGCCCGGGTGCCACGAGCCGAAGTCCAGGGCGTCCAGTTCGGCGAGCGTACGCGCGCTGACCAGACCGCGACCGTTGCTGGTGCGGTCCAGTCGTCGGTCGTGCACACAGACCAGGTGCCCGTCCCGGGTCAGCCGGACGTCGCACTCCAGGCCGTCGGCGCCCTCGTCGAGGGCGCGCAGGTACGCGGCGAGTGTGTGCTCGGGTAGGTCGAACGAGGCGCCGCGGTGCGCGAAGACCAGTGGCCCGCCCATTGCGCCGGCCTCAGATGACCTGGCCGGGCTGCCCGTTCGCGTCGACCACCGGTCGGCCGACGGCAGCCCACTGGCGCATCCCGCCGTCGGCGTTGCGCACCTGCTCCCAACCGTTGTTGATCAGGTAGGCGACGACCTGGGCGGAACGCCCGCCGGAACGGCAGACGACCGCCACCTCCCGGTCGGTGGGCACCTCGGCCAGCCGGGCCGGCAGCTGCATCATCGGCAGGTGGTGAGCGGTGGGCGCGTGGCCGGCCGCCCACTCGTCGTCCTCCCGCACATCCAGCAGGTAGGTCTCGTCGGCGATCTCGGTCACGGGCACTGTGGGAACCTGGGGTCCAAACACAGGAAGCAACACTAGATCCTCGTGGCCCGGTTCGACACCGACCCGGCCGTCGGCACCGTCACAACCGGGTCACCCAGCGGGGATTGGCCTGCGCCCAGGCCGGCACCCGGGTGTCACGCAGCGCCTCGAACAGCCCGTTGCCGCCGTTGTCCAGCACCACGTACGAGACCTCGTCGATGGTCTGCGGCGAGGAGGGCACCTGAACGCCGCGCATCCCGTCGGGCGGCAGCGCGCGCAGCGCGAGGAGCAGATCCTCCAGGGGTACGCCGTTGGTGTCGACGGTCAATGAGCCGCCGACCGCCCGGAGCACCTGGTCCAGTTTGACGGGGTTGCTCCGCAGGTCCGCCCTGCCGGCGCTGTCCAACATCGCCCTGAGCAGCTGCTGCTGGTGGTGCTGCCGGTCGTAGTCACCGCGGGGCAGGTCGTAGCGCTGTCGGACGTAGTCGAGCGCCTGCGCGCCGTCCATCTGCTGGCAGCCGGTGGGGAAGACCCGGTTGGTGTGGATCGAGCGGACCTCGGTGTCCACGCACATCTCCACCCCGCCGAGCAGGTCGATGACCTTCCGGAAGCCGGAGAAGTCGATCAGCGCGGCACCGTCGAACCGGATGCCGGTGAGCCGGTGCAGGGTGGCGGAGAGCAGTTGGGCGCCGGCCTGCCCGCCGCCGCCGTGCTCGTACGCGGCATTGATCTTGTCTTGACCGCCGCCGAAGCCGTTCGCGGGCGGGATGGCGACCAGCAGGTCACGCGGGATGGAGACCAGGTACGCCTCCCGCTGCCCGGCGGGGACGTGCACGATGAGGATGGTGTCCGAGCGCTGGTCGGGGCCGCTCTCGCCCGGGCGCCGGTCGGAGCCGACCAGGAGGTAGTTGAGCGGCCCGTCCAGGTCGGTGCGCCCTGTGCGGGCGTCGGCGTCGAGCAGTTGCTCCTTGGTCACCGTGCGGTCGTAGCGGTGGCTGAGCGTCTTGAGCCCGGCCACGGCGAGCCCCGCCAGCAGGACGAGGGCCAGGCCGATGCCGAGCAGGATCCGCGGCCAACGGGCGCGGGGCGACCGGGCGGACGGGGCTGCTCCGGCCCGGCCCGCTGCGTTCCGTCCCCACCTGGACGTGACCGCCTCCCCGCAGCCGATACGTGAAACCCGTTCACGTCAGGCTACGGGCGGTGAGGAGGTCGTCGCTGGCTTTCCGCGACTCCCGGCCTCACTTGCGGGTGGAGATCACCTCGGGGTGGGTGAAGACGAACTCGGCGAGTTTGTCCTGCTTGACCGCCTGGAACATCGCCAGGGTCTCTTCGTTCAGACCCTCGGTGTTGTTGTTGTTGGCGTTGAAGGTGCCGTTGTTGGTCTTGAGCATGGTCAGCTCGTTGCCGGTGACCCCGCGCATCGTGAAGATGAAGTCCTCGATCGGCACGCCGCCGGTGTCCAGCACGAACGCCTTGCCCGCCGCCTTGATCAGGTTGTTCATCTTGGCCGGGTTGGACAGCATCCCGCCCTCGGTGGCCTTCTTCGCCATCGCCTTGATCAGCTGCTGCTGGTTGGCCTGCCGGTCGTAGTCGCCGTTCTTGAGGGACTTGCGCTGGCGGGAGTAGTCGAGCGCGGCCCAACCCTCCATCTCCTGGCAGCCCTTCTTGTGCACCACCGGGGTCCGCTGCTTGCCGGTCTTCTTGGCGTCCGCGTTCCACATCGGCTTGCCGTCGACGTACGACATGTGCAGCGACTTGACCTCCTGGCTGACACAGATCCGCACCGTGCCCAGGGTGTCGATGACGTTCTTGAAGCCACCGAAGTTGATGATCGCCGCGCCGTCGAAGCTGATCCCGGTGAGCCGCTTGATCGTCTGGGCCATCAGCTGGGCGCCACCCTCCCAGCCGCCACCGTTGGCGGCACCGGCCTGGAACGCGGCGTTGATCTTGCCGGAACCGCCGCCGTAGCCGCTCTTCTTGAACGCCGGGATCTGCGCCTCGGTGTCCCGGGGGATCGAGATCAGGTACGCCTGGTCGTGGGTGGCCGGAATGTGCAGGACGATGATGCTGTCCGAACGCACGTCGTCGGCGGCCCAGCGCTCCCGCGCGTCCACGCCGAGCAGCAGCATGTCGATCGGGCCGTCCAGGCTCGCACCGCCCTCGGCGTCGGACTTGCCGGCATCACCCAGCAGGTTGCCCTTCGCGATGCCGCCGGTCGCCTGCCCGATCAACGCCTTGCTGCCGACGATGGCCACCCCGCTGCTCAGCATCAGCACGGCACCGAAGACGACGGTCAGCCTGGCCCAGAGCGGGTCCTTGCGCTTGGTCCGCTTCTTCGACCCACCGCCACCCAGGCGGTCGCCGCCACCGCCACCACCGCCGCTACCCGGCGGACGCGAGCCCGGCCCGCCTCCCGAGGGGCGCGCCTGCGCGGGTATGGCCGCAGCGACTCGGCCGCTGGGGGCGGCGGACCCGGAGGAAGAAGGGCGACGACTGGCCTGAACCGGCATTCGTGCTCCAGCTCGTGATCAGGAGGGGGCGGCACCACTGTACGTACATCAAATCGACTTGGCGAGTTCATCCCGGGTCAATCCGGACGTCGAATTTTGCAGACTCAGTCGATCGTCGCCGCTCGATGACCCGAACGGCTGGTGCCAGCCGGGCCGCGCTCAGCCGCCGTCGTTGCTCTTCGGCGGGTTCGCCTTGACCCAGTCGGCCATCGTGTCGGCGGACATGGCCTGGTACATCGCGAGCGCCTTCTCCCGGTCCGACACCACCACCGACTCGCCGTTGATCGTGTCGCTGCCCGAGTTCGGGCTGGTCACAAAGGTGAGGTTCTGGCCGCGCAGGTTACGGAACTGCAGCGCCATGTCTGTAACCGAGAAAGTCTGGTCGACGGTTACGGCCGCGGTCACCGATTTGAGGAAATCGTTCAGCTTCTTCGGGTTCGCCAGCGTGCCGGTGCTGGCCGCCTTGTCCATCAGGGCCCTGAGGAACTCCTGCTGGTGCCGCATCCGGGCGAAGTCACCGTCCGGGAACTGCTTGCGCTGCCGGATCCAGTCCAGGGCCTCCGCGCCGTCCATGTGGTTGGTGCCCTTGGTGAAGGTCCGGTACGGCTTGTGGATCGAGGTGATGGTGCGCTCCACCTTCAGGTCCACCCCGCCGAGAGCGTCGGTGACCTCCTTGAAGCCGCCGAAGTCGATCGCCATCACGTGGTCGATCCGAACGTCGGTGAAGCACTCCACGGTGCGGACCGCCAGCGGCAGCCCACCGAACGCGAACGCTGCGTTGATCTTCGCGCGCGAACCGGAGCTGCAGTCCGCGCCGGCGCTCTGCGGGATCGGCACGTACAGGTCCCGGGGGATGGAGACCAGGTAGGCCTCCTGGTGGTCGGCCGGGATGTGCATGACGATGATCGTGTCGGCGCGCCACTGACTCTTGCTGTCGACCGGTGCGTCCGGGTCCCGTGAGTCGCTGCCGACCAGCAGGATGTTCAGCGCGCCATCGACGGTCTTGGCGGGCCGACCACCGGTGATCTCCGCGAACGGGTCGGTGCGGGCCAGGTCACTGTTGAGGTTGCGGGCGTACAACCAGGCGCCGACGCTGCCGAGCAGCGCCAGCACCAGCACCGCGGCCCCGGCCACCAGGGCGATCCGGCCCCAACGCGGTCGTGGGCCGCGCCGTCCTGACCCGCCGGTGCCACCCGGGCCGCCAGGCCCGGTGGGCCCCGCCGGGCCGCCGGACCGGGGCTGTTCCTCGTCGTACGACGGGTAGAAGCGCGCCTCGGTCGGACGGGCACGCCCGGAGGCGCCCCGATCGGGGCCGGGCACCGATGCGCGCCCGGCGCTGCGGTGCAGGTACGGATGCGGGACGCCGGCAGACGAGGTCGCGGACATGTAAATCAGGGTACGTAGCGGGAGCCACTGCCGCCTTCAGGCGACACTCAGCGGCAGGCGGTACGCGGAAATCCGGTTACCCTAGCCGCGACCGGAAGTACTCGATCGTGCGTCGCAGGCCATCTTCGGGCGCGACCGACGGCTCGTATCCGAGCAGCTCGCGAGCGAGCGTCAGATCCGGGCGGCGCATCTCCGGGTCATCCGAGCTGCGGGTGACATAGGTCACCTTCGAGGTGCTGTCGGAGAGCGACACGATCAACTCGGCGAGTTGCCGCATGGTCAGCTCGTGCTCGGTGCCGCAGTTGACCGGGCCCGTCTCGGTCGAGTCGAGCAGCAGCAGGATGCCGCGCACCAGATCCTCGACGAAGCAGATCGACCGGGTCTGGTTGCCGGTGCCGTGCACGGTGATCGGCTCGCCGCGCAGCGCCTGGGAGATGAAGGTGGGGATGGCGCGGCCGTCGTCCGGGCGCATCCGCGGGCCGTACGTGTTGAAGATCCGGACGATCGCCGCGTCGAGCCCGCGGTAGCGGTGGTACGCCATCGTCGCGGCCTCGGAGAAGCGCTTGGCCTCGTCGTAGACGCTGCGGACCCCGATCGGGTTGACGTTGCCCCAGTAGGTCTCCCGCTGCGGGTGCTCCTTCGGGTCTCCGTACGCCTCGGAGGTGGAGGCCATCAGGAACCGGGCGCCGTCGGCGACAGCGCGCTCCAGCAGGTGCAGGGTGCCGACCGAGCCGACCCGGAGGATCTCCACCGGCAGTTGAGCGAAGTCGGTGGGGCTGGCCGGAGAGGCCATGTGCAGGATCGCGTCGAACCGCTCGGCCAGCGCCGGGTGGTGGGTCGGCAGACCGTCGGAGATGTCCGCTTCGACGAGGGTGAAGGTCGGCCGGTCCAGCAGGTGGGCGACGTTCTCCTTGGAGCCGGTCACGAAGTTGTCCAGCGCCACCACCGTGCAGCCTCGGGCGATCAGGGCGTCCACCAGGTGTGACGGGACGAAGCCAGCTCCGCCGGTGACGAGGACGCGGTGATCGGAACCAAAGCGCTCAGCAACCTTCATACGGCTCAGCCTACCGACCGCCGAATTCGCCGAAGGGGTCCCCTGTTGACGTGGGACGTCAACAGGGAACCCCTCGACAGATGCCGTGATCAGTGGGCGCCTGCGCCGGTGAGGGCGCGCACCTCCAGCTCCGCGTACTTGTCCTCGTCGTGCTCCTTGGAGATGACAGTGCCGATCCACCCGCAGAGGAAACCGAACGGGATGGAGAGGATGCCCGGGTTGGACAGCGGGAACCACTGCCAGTCGTGGTCCGGGAACATCGAGGTCGCCGCACCGGAGACCACCGGCGAGAAGAACACCAGCAGCACGGCCGAGATCAGCCCGCCGTAGATCGACCACACCGCGCCGGAGGTGTTGAACCGCCGCCAGAACAGGCTGTAGAGGATCGCCGGCAGGTTGCCCGAGGCGGCGACCGCGAAGGCCAGCGCCACCAGGAACGCCACGTTGAGGTTCTGCGCGTAGATCGACAGGGCGATCGACACCGCGCCGATTCCCAGGGCGGAGATCCGGGCGACCCGCACCTCCTGCCGCTCCGACGCCTCACCCTTCTTCAGCACGTTCGCGTAGAAGTCGTGCGCCAGGCTGGACGACGAGGCCAGCGTCAACCCGGCGACCACCGCGAGGATGGTGGCGAAGGCGACCGCTGCGATGATCGCCAGCAGTGCTGCCCCGCCCAGTTCGCCACCGAAGAAGTCGATGCCGAGCGCTTCGGCCAACTGTGGCGCGGCGGTGTTGCCGGCCTTGTCCTGTGCCGTGATCGCCTGGCTGCCGACCAGCGCCGCCGCACCGAAGCCGAGGGCCAGGGTGAGCAGGTAGAAGGTGCCGATGATGCCGATCGCCCAGAGCACGCTCTTACGGGCCGCCTTCGCGGTCGGCACCGTGTAGAAGCGGATCAGGATGTGCGGCAGACCGGCGGTGCCGAGCACCAGGGCGATGCCCAGGGACAGCAGGTCGACCTTGTTGTAGAACGTCTGCGTCGAGTTGCCGGCGACCTCGACGCCGTACCGGAGCCCGGGTTCGAGGAACGCGCTGCCCTTGCCGGATGCGGCGGCCGCCTGGCCGAGCAGCTCCGACAGGTTGAAGTTGAACTTCGCCAGCACCAGGATGGTCATCAACAGCGCGCCGCCCATGAGCAGGAACGCCTTGACGATCTGTACGTAGGTGGTGCCCTTCATGCCACCCACGGTCACGTAGATGATCATCAGGGTGCCGACCATGATGATGGTGGCCACCTTGGCGGTGGCCGCGTCCATGCCGAGGAAGGTCGTCCCCGGCCGGATGCCGAGCAGCAGCGCGACCAGCGCGCCGGCGCCCACCATCTGCGCGAGCAGGTAGAAGATCGACACCGTGATGGTGGAGACCGCAGCCGCGGTACGCACCGGACGCTGACGCATCCGGAAGGCCAGCACGTCCGCCATCGTGTACCGGCCCGAGTTGCGCAGCAGCTCCGCGACCAGCAGCAGGGCCACCAGCCAGGCGACCAGGAAGCCGATCGAGTAGAGGAAGCCGTCGTAGCCGTACAACGCGATGATGCCGGCGATGCCGAGGAACGAAGCGGCCGACATGTAGTCGCCGCCGATCGCCATGCCGTTCTGGAAACCGGAGAAGGACCGGCCGCCCGCGTAGAAGTCGGTAGCCGTCTTGGTCTGCCGGCTGGCCCAGATGGTGATGCCCAGGGTCACCGCCACGAAGACCAGGAAGAGCGTGATGGTCAGGTTGCGGGCGGTGTGATTGCCCGCCTCAGCCGCGAGGAACGACTCAACCGCGTGAACCGTCTTCACGGGTCACCTCCCCGATCTCGGCGCGGATCCGGTCCGCGATGGGGTCGATCTTCCGGTCCGCGTACCGGGAGTAGAGCCAGGCGATCACGAACGTGGAGACGAACTGGAGCAGGCCGAAGACCAGTGCGACGTTGATGTTGCTGCCGAACAGCTTCGTGCCCATGAAGTCCCGGGCGTACGCGGAGAGAATGACGTAGAGCGCATACCACAGGAAGAACGCGACGGTCATCGGGAAGACGAAGCCGCGCAGCGCACGCCGCAGCCCGGCGAACTCGTCCGACCGTTGTACGGCCAGGTACTTGTCCGACTGGGAAGCGGCCGGAGCGGGTGTGTCCGTGGACATCTGTGGATCACCACCTTCACAGGCGTCAGAGGAGTTTCGCGCACCGTAGAGAGCGCACTCCCCGGCAGGGAAGGCTGAGATCGACGCCGGTCGGCGAGTGCGCCGAGCGGTTGGCTGGCTGCGCCAAGTGACTCAGGTCACTGCGGTGATCGGTCGCCCGTGGTGAGGCGTCCGTTCAGATCGGCAGCTCGTGGTAACGACCCCGGTAGTGCAGCAGCGGGGTGGCCTCCCCGGTCAGGTCGACAGCCTCGATGGTGGCCTCGACCAGCAGGCCCCAGCCGTACTCCCGGGCGGTGTCCAGCCGGCACCCGGCCCAGCCGCCGGCGTCCGCCGGAACCGGCCCGTACGGCGTCTCGTTCCACGCGCCCGTGGCGAAGAGCCCGCCCGGGGCGGGGAAGAGGCCGGCGAACCGGTCGGCGAGCTGCCGGTGTGGCGGGCCGAGCGGCGTGACAGCGAACCGACCCGACTCCTCGGCCGATGCCCAGAGGTCGGACTCCGGGTCGATCAGCCCGAGCAGCCGGTCGGGTTCCCCCTCGGCCACCAGGGTGGACGAGACGGTCAGCCCGGCCGGACCGGGCGCCGTCCAGAGGGTCACCGGTGCGGCGAGGCGACCACGCAGCCGGCGTACCGGCGACCGTTGCCCGGTCGGCACCGCGAACGGATCGGTGTGGTGGATCTCGGCACCCGGCTCATGATTCACGTGAAACATTGTGCCGCCCCGGGCCCTCGCCCAACCAAGGAAGCGCTCGTGCAGGTCGGCGGGCCGCCCGTTGAGCCGGGCGAGCTGATCGCCCGCCTCCGTCATGAGCGCGCCCAGGTAGACCAGCAACCCCACCCGGTCGTCCCGGTACTCGGCCAGCAGCGCCAGCCGCGCCGGCTGGCACGGCCAGAGCGCGCCACACCCACGGCACCGCCAGAGCGGCCGCATCGGCAGGTGCGGCCGGCTCACCGCGGCTCTCCGGCCGTCCGGGGCGGTGGGGTCGCCCGGCCGCGGCGCGGTCCGCTCGGCGGAGGGCAATGCCCGAATGACCGTGATGTCTGTGAGTCATATTGATGCCTCACAGACATCACGCTCGCGGTGAGACACCGATCCCTGGTGCGGCGCGCCGTCCGGTCGCCTGCCTGGTTCGCGGCCCGATCCGGCTGCTGGGCTGCGGGGTTCACCAGCGCCCGCCGTTCGCCCGCCAGGTCTGCGCCGGGGTCAGCCAACCGGCCCGGCCGGGTCGCGGCAGGGCCACCGTCGGCCCGTCAGCCCACGCGGGTGGTCGGTTCGGCGGGCCTGCCGACCGCTCCGATCCGGTCGCGCCCGGCACGGCCGCCGGCGCGGCCACCTTCCTTTTCCGGTACGACCACAGCGCCCCGTTCCTGCCCCGGATGAACCCGAACATGGCTGATCTCCTCCCGTCGACGAGGGCCGCCCCGGCCGGGGGACGACCGGGGCGGCCCGAACGCAGGACCCGGTCGCCGGGACGTCGCCTCCACCGGCCGGGCCGCGTGCCCTCCACCCTGGACGGCAAGGCGCGGACAGGGGAGGATGCCAGGGCTTACTACGCAGCGCAGTCACGTACTTACCGGAGAGGTAAGGATGAACGTCGAAATGTGGGTACGGGCGTTGAAGGCCGCCCGCGCCGGTGCCGAGGTGTCCCAGGAGGCGTTGGCGACGCTCACCAGGTGGAGCCCATCCACTGTCGCGGCCATCGAGACCGGCCGACGCCGCCCGACGATGGAATTCGCTGTGGCGGCCGACGAGGCCCTCGCCACCGGCGGCCTCCTCGCCGAACTCCTCAAGGCTGCGGACCAGGAATATGGCCCATCCTGGTTCGTTCCCTGGCGCGGATACGAACAGCGGGCGACGCGCCTGCGTGCCTTCGAGGCGTGTCTTGTGCCAGGCCTCCTTCAGACCGAGGAGTACGCCCGCGCCGTCATCTCGGCGGGTGGGCTGCATCCGCCCGCGGTGGTTGACGAGCTTGTCGCGGTTCGTCTGGAGCGCCAACTGCTGCTGTCCCGTAGTGCGCCGCCGACGTGCGTGTTCCTGGTGGACGAGATGGGCCTCCACCGTCCGGTGGGTGGTCACGCCGTGCTCAACGCCCAACTCGGCCGACTGCTTGAGGTGGCGGACCTTCCGTCCGCCCGACTGCACGTCATTCCCCTGAGCGTCGGGGAGCATGTCGGCTTTGGAGGTGGCTTCGTGTTCGCCGATCTGCCAGACGGAGACAGAGTGCTCTACCTGGAGAATGCCGCTCGCGGACACGTCATGGACGACCCGGAGACACTCCGGTTGATTGATCGCAAATGGGATAGCCTGCTCGGCGAGGCGCTGTCCACAAGCGCCTCGATGGATCTGATCCGGAAGCTGAAGGTGACCCCATGACGATCAACGAACCCCGATGGCGCACCTCCGCTCGGTCGACTGACTCCGGCGGCAACTGCGTTGAGGTCGCGGACAACCTGCCTGGTGTCGTGCTGGTCCGGGACAGCAAGGATCGCTCCGGCCCGGTCCTCACCTTCGCTCCGGCCGCCTGGCGTGGGTTTCTCGCCGACGCTGGCCAGAGGGCTGGCCGCCGCGTCGGTTAACGGCGCGGGGTGACAGTGGCCAGCAGTTCCGGCTGGCGGCGGTCCAGCACGTCGCCGGCCAGGTACGCGCCCAGCAGCGCCGCGCCCAGCCCGTACGCCGCGCCGACCGGCAGGGCCAGCCAGAGCCACGCGTCACCGAGCAGCGCGGCGGCCACCACCATCGGCACCGCGGCGACCGCCGAGGCGAGCATGCTCAGCAGGGTGAGCAGCCCCTTCGTGAGGCCCGCTCCGCTGTTCATCGCGAACGGGTTGCTGGTCTCCGGCAGTGAGTACGCCCCGAGCACCGAGACCAGGCTGTTCACCGCCAGCCCGACGCCGTAGGTGGCGACCAGGCTGCCGAAGGTGAGCCCGATCCACCCGGGTCGACTGAGCAGCACCGACAGCACCACCGACACGAACGCCAGCATCGGCAGCACGTACAGCGAGAAGGCCGTCATCCTCGCCCGCAGCTCGACCCGGCCGGGCACGCCGGCCACCACGTTCGCGGCGTACGCGCTGCCGTCGAAACCGAACTGGTTGGCCAGGGTGGCGGCGGCCAGCACACCCACGAGAACCATGGAAATGGTGACCACGACCGGTGAGCTGTCGTTGGCAGCCGCCGTCAACCCCCCGCTGTCCATGGCAGCGAAGTCGCCGCCGGTGACGTTGACGAAGACGGGCACGAAGATGCCGACCACCGCGATCGAGATCAGGTTGGCGCGGCGGCGCGCGTCCCGCCACCAGTAACGGGCCTCCCGGGCGACCAGGGCACCGAACCGGTCCCGGCGGGCCCAGCCAGCGGCCCGGGGGAACAGTTGGGCGACCGCGCCACCCGCGACCCCGCGTCGAACCGGTGCCTTACCGCCGCTCGCCGCGCCCACCATCGCCGACTCGAGCGACCGGGACCACCAGGCCAGCAGGCCACCGAGCGCCACCACAGTGATCAGCAACTTGACCGGTGCCGCCCAGACCCGCCCCTGGGCCACGTCGATGCCGAGCGTCCACGGAGCGCCCAACGGCGTCCAACCGATCACGGTCGCCACACCGCTCAACCGGCTCCAGTCCGCCTCCCGTAGCGCGGCGAGGCCGATGACCTGGAGAGGGCCGAGCAGCGCCGCCGTCACCGCCAGCAGCACGGCTGCCAGGTCGCGAACCCGTCGGGACCGCAGCATGGTGGCGAACGCGCTGGTCACCGCACGGCTCGCCGCAACACAGAGCAGCAGCCCGGCGAGCACACCCACGGCAGCGACCAACCCCGCCGACCAGCCACCCAACGACCAGGCGGTCAGCACCAGCCCGGACGTCGCGAGGAGCACCGCAAGCACCGGCACGCTGACCAGAGCCGCCGCGAACAAGCCGGTCACCAACGTGCGCCGGGGCAGTGGCAGCAGCGCGAACCGGGCTGGATCGAGTGTCTCGTCCACGCCGAAGAAGACAAGTGGCAGGAGCAGCCAACCGAGCACCAGCAGCCCGCCGCCGGCCGCCGCGACCAGCACCGCGTACCGACCGTTGCCGGCCAGGCCCGGCGCGGCGAAGAGGAAGAACCCGCTGGCCGCGAACCAGAGCCCGAGCAACGCGCCGCCGATGAACAGGGCGATCCGCCAGCCCTGCCCCCGGAAGTTGTTGCCCATCACCCGCAGCTTGAGCCGTACGAAGTGTCGAGCGGAGACCGACCGTAGCGGCGCGGCGGGGGTGGCGTCCGCGCTCACTGGGAGAGCCACGACAGCTCCTCGCCGGTAGCGGTGCGCCCGCCGACCACCTCGACGAAGACCTGCTCCAACGAGCGACCGCCGCGGACCTCGTCGATGGTCCCGACCCGCTTGATGACGCCCTGGGCGAGGATCGCCACGTGCGAGCACAGCCGCTCGACGACCTCCATGACGTGACTGGAGAACACCACGGTGCCGCCACCGGCCGCGTACCGGGTGAGGATGTCCCGGATCAGCGCCGCGGACACCGGGTCGACAGCCTCGAACGGCTCGTCCAACACGAGCACCCGAGGACCGTGCAGCAGCGCGCAGGCCAGCCCGATCTTCTTCTTCATGCCCGCCGAGTAGTCCACCACAAGCGTGCGACCGGCGTCGCCGAGCGCCAGCACGTCCAGCAGCTCGGCGGCCCGCTGGTCGACCACCGCCGGGTCCATCCCCCGCAACAGACCGTTGTACGCCAGAAGCTCCGCCCCGGTCAGCCGGTCGAACAACCGGACCCCGTCGGGCATCACGCCGAGCAGCCGCTTGGCGGTGACCGGGTCCTGCCAGACGTCGTGCCCGAGCACCCAGGCAGAGCCGGCGTCCGGTCGCAACAGCCCGACAGCCATCGACAGCGTGGTCGTCTTGCCGGCACCGTTCGGGCCGAGCAGGCCGTAGAAGGAGCCGGCGGGGACGTCCAGGTCGACGCCGGCCACCGCGATCGTGCCGTCGAACCGCTTGGCCAGGCCACGCAGTGCGAGCGCGGGGTGCTCAACAGTCATGCGCCGACGTTATCCGCCGATCACCAGTTCCGCCCTCCGGCAACAGGCGGACCCACGATCATCCCCGAGGCGGACGAGCCCCTCAAAGCCCCTGGTACGGGTGCTGACGACCGTTGTCCCGCTCCCACGCGGCCACCGCCCGGGTTCGATCAACCCTCCCACTCACCTCGCGGCACCTCATGCAACCGGACACCGGGCTGGCGGGTGACAGAGGCAGGATCGACACGGGGGAGAGGCAGTGGACAGAGACGACGGCTTCGAAGAGTTCTACCGAGCCAGCAGGCACCGGGTCGTCACCGTGCTGTACGCGCTCGGTGGCGACATCCATGAGGCGCAGGACGCCGCACAGGAGGCGTACGTGCGGGCCTGGCAGCGCTGGCGGAGCATCAGCGAGTACGACGATCCGGAGGCTTGGGTGCACCTCGTGGGACACCGCCTTCTTCAAAACCGCTGGCGGAAGATCCGCAACGGGATCACCGCCCAGCGGCGGAATGGTTCGGTGACCGCGGTCGGGCCACCATCGGAGAACACCGTCGCGGTGGTCGCCGCGTTACGCCAGTTACCGAAGGACCAACGCGAGGCGATCGTCCTGCACCACCTCGCGGATCTCCCGGTCGCGGACATCGCGACGCGGACCGCTGTTCCGGTCGGAACGGTCAAGGCCCGGCTCGCCCGAGGGCGCAAGGCTCTCGCATCTCTGCTCGGCACCACCCTCCCTGAGGAGGTCAGCAATGCCTGATCAGCCCTTCGCGCACCTGTTCCAGGACACCGAGCACCTGAGCTGGGCCGCTACCGAGCAGGTGCGGGAGCGCGGCCGGCGGCGGACCCGTCAGACGAGGTTTGTGGCGGGGCTCGCCGCGGTGGTGGCGATGGCTCTGGTGGCCACCGGGGCGGTGGCACTGGCCGGTAACCGGGAGGGGGCGCCGCCGCCGGTGCTGCCGGCGACCGGATCGCCCACCCCGACACCCACGCCATCCGCCCCCCCGACCCCATCTCCGTTTCCGACGACCTCGCCCCGCAACACCCCCGGCGCACCACCGTCGAGCCCGTCGACGACCACTGGTCAACCGACGAAGGGCCCCACCAGCCCGGCCATTCCTGCGCAGGCGCTCCTGCGTGCGTCGGACCTGCCGTCCGGTTACCGGGTGGGCGGAAGTGACCTGCTGGATGGTGAATGGTCGTTCGGTTATATCGTCAGCATCGCCTGCGCGGCCACGCCGGACCGGTCGCCGCAGGAGCGCGCCGAGCGCACCGCGGGGTTCAGCAAGCCCGGCGCGTCGTCGGTCATCGAGCGGGTGGGGCGATACTCCCTTGAAGGCGCGAAGGCCACGATGACCTTCTGGGCGTGGACGGTGACGCAGTGCGAGCCGGAGGACGAGCGGTATTCGCTGTCGACTGTCGACTCCGGATTCGCCGGGGACGGTTCGCTCCTGATCAGATCCGACGGCCCGAGCTTGGTCGATTACACGCTCTTCGTCCGACAGGGCGATCTGGTCGCAGAGATCCGGCTGGGCAACTCGACCGAATCGGAGGCCCGACGGGTGGCAAAACGGGCAGCCGACCGGTTGTGTGCCGGCACCGATGCCTGCTGACCGCATCTACATGCGGAGGGCTTCCGGGGTGTGCAGGCGGAGCATGGTGGCGGCGACGTCGGCCGGGGCTCGGCGGCGGGTCGCCATCGACACGGCGACCATCACGGTGAAGGCCAGTGGCACCGTCCAGGCGGCCGGCTGCGCGATGAGCGTGGCCGGCCAGCCGGACAGCGGTGGGCCGAGCACTGTGACCAGCACCGCGCCGATCGCCGCGCCGCCGCCGGCCACCACGCCGGCGGTGGCGCCCACGTCGGTCAGCCCGCGCCACCAGATGCCGAGCACCAACAGCGGGCAGAAGCTCGACGCGGCGACCGCGAAGGCCAGCCCGACGACCTGTGAGACGTCCAGCCCGGAAACGTGCAGCGCCAGCACCGCTGGCACACCACCGGCGATGACGGTGGCCAGCCGGAACCCGCGTACCGATCCCCGACCGAGCACGTCCGTCGAGATCACCCCGGCGACGCTGGTCAGCAGGCCGGACGAGGTGGAGAGGAATGCCGCGAAGGCGCCTGCGGCGACCAGCGCGGCGAGCAGCCGCCCGGCCAGGCCGTCACCCAGGGCGGCTTCGGGTAGCAGCACCACCACCGCGTCGGTCTGGCCGCTGAGCAGCAACTGCGGGGTGTAGATCCGGCCGAGGACCCCGTAGAGAGTAGGCAGCAGGTAGAACGCGCCGACCAACGCCAGCACGACCAGGGTGGTCCGACGGGCCGCCGCGCCGTCCGGATTGGTGTAGAAGCGCACCAGCACGTGCGGCAGGCCCATGGTGCCCAGGAAGGTGGCCAGGATCAGCGAGTACGTGGCGAACAGGCCCCGGTCGTCGTCACCGGCGGCGCTGGGCAGCAACCAGTCGTTGGCATCGGTGGCCACCCCGGAGACGTTCGGCACCGGATCACCGGCGGCGAAGGTCAACTCGTCGCCGGGGCGTACCTCCCGGATGTCACCGTTGGGCAGGGTGAGGGCCGCGCGGTGCTCGACCACGACGGTGGTCGCGGTCCGGAACGTCGGCCCGTCGGGCGGGGTCACCGCCGGGCGGCCGTCGGCCTGCCACTGCAGGGCCAGAAAGATCACCGGTACGGCGAGAGCGGTCAGCTTGAGCCAGTACTGGAACGCCTGCACGAAGGTGATCGCGCGCATGCCGCCCAGCGCCACGTTCGCGGTGACCACGGCCGCCACCAGCAGGGCTCCGAGAGGGTACGGGGAGCCGGCCACCGTGGCCAGGGTCAGCCCGGCGCCCTGGAGCTGCGGCACCAGGTACAGCCAACCGATGAAGATCACGAAGGCGGTGGCCAGGATGCGGAGTCGACGCGAGCCCAGCCGCAACTCGCAGAAGTCGGGCAGGGTGAACGCCCCGGAGCGCCGCAACGGCGCGGCCACGAAGAGCAGCAGGGCAAGGTACCCGGCGGCGAACCCGACCGGGTACCAGAGCACGTCCACGCCGTACTTGAGGACCAGCCCCGCGATGCCGAGGAAGCTCGCCGCCGACAGGTACTCCCCACCGATGGCGGCGGCGTTCCAGGTCGGACTGATCGCCCTGGACGCCACCAGGAAGTCGGACGTGGTCCGGGCCAACCGCAGCCCGTAGAAGCCGATCCCGACGGTGACCAGGGTGACCGCGACGATGGCCGGCACCACGAAGTCGTTGCCCACTCAGCGCTCCGGCCGTTGCACCAGGTCGGTGAAGTCCTGCTCGTTGCGCTCGGCCAGCCGCACGTACGCCCAGCCCACGGCGATCAGGAACGGAAAGGAGACCACCCCGAGCAGCAGCCACGGCAGGTTGACGCCGGCGACGGTGGTCCGGCCGAGCGAGGGCGCGATCGCGAACAGCCAGGGCAGCCCGCCCAGCCCGATGGCCACCACCAGGGACAGCCGCAGCGCCAGCGCGAGCTGGGCCCGGACCAGGCCGCGGACCAGCGCCTCGCCGACCTGGGTCTGCTGGGCCAGCTCGGCGCGGGTTCGCTCGGCGCGGGTGTCCTGCCTGGTGATTTCGGCCAGCACGATCCGGGACCGCCGGGGCGGCGGCACCGCACCGCTCGACCCCACGTCGGGGAGTTGCTTGGCCACCCCGGCAGTCTCGCCCGCCGTACGCGATTGTCAAGCGCTCACACTCACCAGCGTCCCAGTTCGAGGCAGTAGGTCAGCGTGCGGCTCAGCGGAATCGTGTCGAGTTCCGCTCGGGCCCGCAGCCGGCCGAGGTTCGTCGCCCAGAGGCCGTCCCGGGGCTGCTCGGCGGCGATCTGCGTCAGTGCGCAGATGCGCATCGGATCGGGCAGTCGGGCCAACGCGGGTACCGCATCGGCGGACAACCCGGACACGTACCCGACGTCCAACCGGCCGGTCTCCAGGTACCTGTCGACGTTCCGGTCGGCGATCAACCGGTCGGGATTGACGAGCGCCAACCCGAGCAGCGCCAGCACCGCCGTGCCGATCACCAACCGAGGCAGCCACTCGGCCCGCAGCCGCACCACGGCGACCCCGACCAAGAGGAAGAGCAGCCCGAGCCACAGCTCCATGGTCGCCACGACGAGCCGCAGCCGGGTCGCCCCGTACGCGTCGGCGTAGACCTGCATCCGGTAGAGCGCCGAGGCGACGATCACCAGACTGAGCGCGGTGAGCGTGCCGAGCAGTACGCGGACCAGCAGCCGGTCCGCGCGGGTGGCCTGCGACGCCCGGCGGGCGGCGACCGCGATCACCAGCAGGGTGAGCGCGGTGACGGCGAGCAGTTGCCAGAACCCGCCACGGGCGTACTCGGCGTAGGTGAGCCCGGCCGTACGCAGCACGTGCCCCGCCCCGCCGAACAACACTGTCAGCTGGACCAGCACGAACGCGGCGAACAGGGCGTCGAGCAACACCAGCGGGAGGGTCCACTCCAGTCGGTGGACCGGTCGTGACGGCCTCGGCCGCAGGCCCTCCAGGTCGGGTGGGCGGCTGATCAGGTACGCGCCGCCGAGCAAACCACCGCCGATCACCACCAGGCGGAACGTCCAGCCGATCACGCCGGGTAGCGAGATGTCGGGCAGCAGACCGGTGACCAGTTCGGCGAAGACCGCGTCGGCGGAGGAGAAGAGCAGCCCGAACAGCGTCAGCAGGACGGCGGAGACGGCCACGCTGGTGAGGATTCGTCCGAAGCCGACCCCGGACCCTGCCGGGCGGGTGTCGCGTACTCCGCGTACCGCCCACGGGAGCGCCCGTACCGTCGCGGCGGGCGGCAGCGTCACGGCGACCAGCATGCCGAGCGGGCTTCGCCCACCGGTCACCGCGAGAGCCCCGGTCACCGCCGCCGCAAGCAGGCAGAGGGCGAAGAGCCAGCCGGCGGCCCGGACCGTGCCGACGGCGACCAACGCGACCGTCGCGGCGGCCCAGAGGGCCTGTACCGCCCGCCCCGGTGCCCCCGTGGCACCGGGACGGGCGGTGGCCGCCTGGACGGTCGGCTCGGGCGCGGCGGCCGGATCCGCCTGGACGGTCGGCTCGGGCGCGGCGGCCGGATCCGCCTGGACAGTCCGCTCCGGCGCGGCGGTCGGTCCCTGCGGTACCGCCGCGCCGGTCGGCGTGATGGCGCTCCCCGCCGGGGACGGCCTCCCGGAACGGACGACGCTGGCGGTGCCGAGGGCAGCGGTGACGGCCAGCGCGGCCACCAGCCAGCCGAGGCCGGGACGAACCATCGTCAGGATCGACGCCCCAATGACCGCCGCAGCCGCCAGCGCCCCCAGCACCAGCGGACGGGCAGGTCCGGACGGCCCCGGCCAGCGGCGCTGGATCAGCGACGGGGGCCTGGGCGGGGCGGGTGCGACAGGCCACGCCTGAGGTCGGACGGCGACCGGAGTGGCAGCCGGGCCGGGGCCGACGACCGGGGAGACCTGCGGTCCGGTCGGCCCGGTGGCCGGGAGAGGGGTGCTGCCGGGGCTGGTCATGCTGCCTCTTCTCGGTATGTCCCGTCGCACGGGATGGTGACCTGGATGCGGCAGCCGGGCCGGCCACCCCGGTCTGGTCCGGCGGGATCGAGGACACCGATCCGACCGCCGTGCAGTTCGACGACCCACCGGGCGATGGCCAGGCCGAGCCCGGTCCCGCCGCCGGCCGACCGGTCGCCGCGGGTGAAGCGCTCGAACACCCGGGAACGCTCAGCCGGCGGAATGCCCTGGCCCTCGTCGCTCACCTCGAAGCGGAGCTGGTCGCCGTGTTCCTCGGCGCACACCCGTACCGTGCCGCCGGGTGGGCTGTGTCGGGCCGCGTTGTCGAGGAGGTTCGCGAAGACCTGGTGCAGCCGCCACGGGTCCGCGTGGACCGTCAGCGGTGTCGGCAGGTCCCGGAGCTCGAAGCGCACGTCCAGACCGGCACCGGACGCGCTGGCGGTGGCGTGCTCCACCGCCTCGTCGAGGAAGTCCCACACGTCGATGCGTACTCGCCGCAGCGGCACCACCCCGGCGTCGAGTCGGGACAGGTCGAGCAGGTCGGCGACGAGGTGCCCGAGCCGTTGGGTCTGGGCCAACGCCGAACGCAGCGCGGCCGGTTCGGGGTCGGCGACCCCGTCCACCATGTTCTCCAGCACGCCCTGCAACGCGGTGATCGGCGTACGCAGCTCGTGCGAGACGTTCGCGATCAGCTCGCGTCGGCGCTGGTCGGCGGCGTGCAGGTCCTCGGCCATCTTGTTGAACGCCTGGGCCAGCTCGCCCACCTCGTCGCGGGAGGTCGCGCGCACCCGACGTGTGTAGTCGCCGCGGGCCATCGCCCCGGCGGCCGCCGTCATCTCGCGCAGCGGCGACGTCATCCCGTGGGCGAGCACCTGCGAGGTCACCAGCGCGATGCAGATGCTGGTGACCGCCGTGCCGGGCGGGAGCCAACCGATGCCGTACCAGAAGTAACCGATGGCCACGGCCCAGGACGCGACCAGCAGGACGCCGAGCTTCATCTTGATCGAGCGGACGGGATCCAGTGGACGCGGTAGCACCCGTTCCAGCCAGTCGAACGCGCGGCCGATCACGCGGGCATCTCCAGGGCGTACCCGACGCCGTGGACGGTCCGGATCAGGTCGGCGCCGAGCTTGCGGCGCAGAGCCTTGATGTGGCTGTCCACGGTGCGGGTGCCGCTCCCGTCGACCCATCCCCAGACGTCGGCGAGCAGCCGTTCCCGGGGGAGCACCGTGCGGGGTCGTCCCGCGAGGTGGACCAGCAGGTCGAACTCGGTAGGGGTGAGGTGCACGTCCGCCCCGGCCCGGCGGACCCGTCGCTCGGCCTGGTTGATTTCGATGTCGCCGAGGCGGATGGCCGGCGGCGCGGGAGTGGCGGCGGCCCGCTCCATCCGACGCAGCAGGACATGCACCCGGGCGGTGAGTTCCCGCATGGAGAACGGCTTGGTGAGGTAGTCGTCCGCGCCGACCGCCAGCCCCACGAGCAGGTCGGTCTCGTCGTCCCGGGCGGTGAGCATCAGCACCGGCACCGGCCGGTCGGCCTGGATCCGGCGGCACACTTCCAGTCCGTCGAAGCCCGGCAGCATCACGTCGAGGACGACGAGATCCGGCTGTCCGGCGTGGAACTGCGCGACCGCGCTGGGCCCGTCCGCCGCGATCTCCACGGTGAATCCCTCGGCCCGCAGTCGGGCGGCGATGGACTCGGCGATGGTCCGTTCGTCCTCGACCACCAGTACCCGGCGTTCGTTCATGGGTCCTGACTGTAGGGAGCGGCCGTGGAGATCAGTGGTTTGCGTTGTGAATAACCTGTGGAGAACCGCGCGCGGCTGTGGATAACTCGGGGATCATGCCGGCTGGCGTGCGGGAACTCCAGAGCATCCCCGAGGACGACCAGGCCTACGAGATCTTCAACGGGATGCGCTCCGGTCGGGCCGAGGCGGAGCCGAGCCAGGTGTGCGGGTTGCCGTACCAGCACCAACCCAGCTTGGGTGCGCCCTGGCTGATCCACAGCGCCGGCACCCGCTTGTCGCCGCAGCGGGAGCCGACCAGCGAGAAGCACCGGTTGCTCGCCAATGCGGCCGGGTGCAGCGTGATGAAGGCGAGCCCCTCGTCGATGCTCAGCGGCAACCGGCCCTGAGCGGTGATCCCCTCCATGGCCGTGGCCGGGGCCAGATTGCGGAACTCCTCGCCCCGGTCGACGTCGAAGAGCAGGTACGCCGGACCGGCCGGCACCTCCAGCTCCTTGATCGGGTCGAAGCGGGGCAGGTCGTCCTCGGCGTAGTTCCGGTCGATGACGCCGGGCTTGCGCTTGCCGGCCAGTGTGGTGAGCTCCAGCCGTTCCGGCACACCGATCAGGTCCCGGGTGATGACCAGCAGGAACGGCACCCGGGCGTCGGTGGGGGCGGGCAGCCCGGCGGCCCCCTCGACCGCAGCGGCACGCAGTGGCGCGACCAGGTCGCGGAAGGCGCTCTCGGTCAGCCCGGCGAGGGCGGGGTAAGCGAGCTGCACCAGTCGGTCGAGTTGGTTGTCGAACTCGGATGCGGCGTCGAACGGGGTCTCGGTCACGGCAGGCCTCCCGGAAGTCGTACGGACTAGCGTACAACGTACGGTAGGGCTGCTTCCATTCCCGGCTCAGCGACTCCAGTCCTGCTTCGCGGCCCTGACCAGCTTGTCCTTCAGCTCCCGGGTGTGCCGCCGGCTCACCGGGAGCTCGGTCGAGTCGATCACCACCACGTAGCCGGAGTTGACCAACCGCAACTCCGCGATCAACTTCAACTGCACCAGGTACGACCGGTGCACCCGGACGAAGCCGGCATCGGCCCAGCGTTCCGCGAGCGTGGCCAGCGAAACCCGCACCAGGTGCGACCCCTCGGCGGTGTGCAACCGGGCGTAGTCGCCCTGCGCCTCCACCCAGCGCACCGCCGAGCGGGGCAGCATCCGGGTGGTGCCGGCCAGCTCGATGGGGATGGTCGGGTCCTCCTCCGCGCGGGCCAGCGCCGCCGGGTGCGACGGCACCACCCGTGAGCCGATCACCCGGCGCAGTGACTCGGCCAGCCGATCGGCGCGCACCGGTTTCCGCACGTAGTCGGTGGCGCCCAGATCGAAGGCGTCCACCGCGCCGTCGTCGTACGCGGTGACGAACACGATCGCCGGTGGCCGGGCGAACCGGCGCAGCACCCGGGCCAGCTCCATCCCGTCCAGGCCGGGCATCCGGATGTCCAGGAAGACCACGTCCACGTCGCCGTCGCGCAGTAACCGCAGCGCCTCGGTGGCATCCCCGGCCGTGTGCAGGCGGGCCACCCGGGGGTCGGCCCGCAGGTGGTACGCCAACTCGTCGAGCGCGGGCGGCTCGTCGTCCACCGCGAGGACGCGCAGGAAACCGGTCGCGTTCACCGCCCCCGTCCCGGTCCGCTCGCTCACGACCCTGCCCGTACGCCCGGGTGGAACTTCGGCACCCGCATGCTCACCTTCGTGCCCGAGCCCAACCCGGTCTCCACGACCAGGCCGAACCGGTCCCCGAAGACCGAGCGCAACCGCTCGTCGACGTTGGAGAGGCCGACGTGCTGGCCCGTGTCCTCACCGGGGTCGCCGGTGCCGTGGGCCAGCTCGGCGATGCCGGCGGTCAGCGTGGTCGGATCCATTCCCACTCCGTCGTCCTCCACCGTGATGTGGCATTCGGCTCCCGCGTCCCGGGCCTCGATGCTCACCATGCCCGTGCCCGGCTTGCGGGACAACCCGTGGCGAACCGCGTTCTCCACCAGCGGCTGGAGGCAGAGGAACGGCAGCGTCACCGGCAGCACCTCCGGGGCGATCTGCAACCGCACCTGCAACCGGTCGCCAAACCGGGCCCGCTCGATGGTCAGGTAGCGGTCGATCGACCGCAGCTCCTCGGCCAGCGTGGTGAACTCCCCGTGCGCACGGAACGAGTACCTGGTGAACTCCGCGAACTCCAGGATCAACTCCCGGGCCCGCTCCGGGTCGGTGCGGACGAACGAGCCGATGGCGGTCAGCGCGTTGTAGATGAAGTGCGGGCTGATCTGCGCCCGCAACGCCCGGATCTCGGCGCGGGCCAGCCGCTCCCGCGACGAGTCCAGCTCAGCCAGGGCCAGCTGGTTGCCGGCCCAGTGCGCCGTCTCCAGGGTGGCCTGCACCAACCCCGGAGGCGGCGGGCTGTCGGCTACCGCCACCAGAGCGCCCACCACCCGGCCGTCGGCCCCCAGCAACGGCGCGACCACCGCCCCGCGGACCGGGCAGTCGACCCGGTCGCAGTGCAGTTCCTGCTCACCCAGCACCGTCGAGCGGCCGCTGCCCACAGTCCGCTGCGCCGCCGCGAGCAGTTGCTCCCCGTGGTGCGTGCCGCGCCCGTCGAGGGCGAGCAGCCGGTCAGCGTCGGCGAGCGCCAGCCCGACCGCGCCCACCAGCGCCCGCAGATGCCGTACGGCCTTCGCCGCGCCCGCCTCGCTCAACCCCGCCCGCAGCGGCTCGGCGGCCAGGCCGGCGGTGTGCAGCACCTCGTAGGTGGCCCGCTGGGTGGCGGTGGCGATGCCACGGCGGGCCCGCAGCCGCAGTACCGCCAGCAGAGCCGCGGTCAGCGCGGTGACGAGTGAGACGACGCCTACCACGGCGGAGAGGTTGGCAGCCACGCAGCGATCCTCGCCCCTGCGAGCCCGCGCGCCAACCCTCTAGTACGCGCCCTTTCGGGCGAGCACCACTCCGACGGTGCGCCACAGGATGCTCAGGTCGTACGCGAGCGACCAGTTGTCGACGTAGTAGAGGTCCAGTCGGACCGACTCGTCCCAGGACAGGTCGGAGCGGCCGGAGACCTGCCACAGCCCGGTCATGCCGGGGCGGACCAGCAGTCGGCGCCGTACGTCACCCAGGAAGTCACCGTCGTCGGCCGGCAGCGGGCGGGGCCCGACCAGCGACATCTCGCCCCACAGCACGTTGATCAGCTGCGGCAGCTCGTCCAGCGACGTGGCCCGCAGGAAGCGACCGACCGGGAAGACCCGAGGGTCCTCCTTCATCTTGAACAGCATGCCGTCGGTCTCGTTCCGATCGACCAGGCTGGCCAGCCGGTCCTCGGCGTTGACGTACATGGTCCGGAACTTCCACACCCGGAACGTGCGCCCCTCGTGCCCCACCCGGGGCTGGCGGAAGAAGACCGGCCCGGGGTCGGAGATCCGGATCGCCACGGCGATGGCCAGGAAGAGCGGGATCAGCAGCAGCAGGCCGAGGCCGGCGGCGACCCGGTCCATCAGGTTCTTGGCCAGCAGCGCCGGCCCAGAGAGGGTCGGCTCCTCGACGTGCAGCAGCGGCAGACCCTCGATCGGCCGGATGTGCACCCGGGGGCCGGCGATGTCGGTGAGCTGCGGGGCGACCACCAGGTCGACACCGGAGCCCTCCAACTGCCAGGCCAGCCGGCGCAACTCGCCCGGCTCGGCGCTGGCCGACCCGCAGACGGCGATGGTGTCCCCACCGACCTCACGGACCAGGGCCAGGACGTCGCGTCCGGCGTACACCGGAACCGGGGTCGGCATGCCTCTGGCCGCCGCGTACCCGTCGGTGATGTGGATGGCGACGGGCATCAGCCCGGCGGCCGGGCTGCGGGTGACCGCCGCGTAGACCTCCAGGCATTCGGGCAGGGTGCCGACCAGCACCATCCGGTGGGCGGCCTGGCCGGCCCGCCGCCGGATGTAGTGCAGCGCCCAGCGGGCCACGAAACGGCCCCAGAGGATCAACAGCAGCGCCCCGAGCAGGGCCGTGCCGACCGTCCAACGGGACAACTCGGTCTTGGTGGCGAAGGCGAGGAACGAGACACTCGCCGCGACCGTCACCGCGGCCCGGATGACCCGCTTGAACTCGTCCGGGCCGAGCCCCAGATAACGCCGGTCGTAGGCCCGGTTGCTCCAGAGGATGATCACCCAGCCGAGCGGGAGCAGCAGGTAGGAGATGGTGTGGAACCAGGTCGGGTCCTGCTTGGTGCCGGAGAACCCGGAGGCGGCCTGGTCGAAGAGCTGGATCGCGATCCAGCTGGCGAACGCCGCCGCGCCGAAGTCGAGCAGCAGCAGGATCGCGATGTAGGGGCGGTGCCAGCGGGAAACCCGGCGTCGCGACCTCGTCCACGCCGACCGGGGTACGCCGTTGTGGGACGGCGGCGTCGGCGGCTGAATCTCGAAGCTGTCGACGTGCCGCACGAGTCTGCTCCGGCCTTCGTTGGTTACCGGGCGCTGGAGGCTTGCCGTCACCTCACCCATGTCCTCCCGCATGACACGGGCTGCTCACTCGCAGTGAGGGCCCGGGTCGCCCACCGTTCCAGTCTCCCACGCGGGCTCCGACCGGTCGCCGCCCCGAAGGAGATTGGCGACCGCCGGTGCCGGTGCGATCTGGCCGGCTCCGCACCATTTCAGAAGCCGGGGACCGGGGCCACTATACCGATGGATACGCGCGTGGCGAGAGCGGCGGACCGGAGGTTCCGCTCAGCGCGGGCGATTCCGCTGCGTAGTCGCCGAGTGGAATTACTCACCGTACGAGTCGGGACAACCGTCGGTCAGCGAGCGGTTTTCCGCCGGTTTGGCAGGTCGGGCAGTACTGGAGGCTGGAGTCGGCGAACGACACCTCGCGCACGGTGTCCCCGCAGACCGGGCAGGGCAGCCCGGTGCGGGCGTGCACC
The DNA here is from genome assembly GCF_042871765.1 of Micromonospora sp. NPDC005553. Classification (NCBI taxonomy): domain Bacteria; kingdom Bacillati; phylum Actinomycetota; class Actinomycetes; order Micromonosporales; family Micromonosporaceae; genus Micromonospora; species Micromonospora sp. NPDC005553. The sequence continues at coordinate 1,008,230 of NZ_JBIAJD010000002.1, forward strand.
TTCAGCCCGGAGCGCTTCTCGCCCTTCAGTTCCGCGGCCCGCTGACCGAGGGACCGCTCTACCGCGTCGCCGAGAACCTGTCGGGTGGCTGCGTGCAGGGTGGCGATCTGGGCGTCGGTGAGCCGATCGGTGATCGCGAACGGGGACAGCTTCGCGGCGTGCAGAATCTCGTCGGAGTACGCGTTACCCACCCCGGACAGCACCGACTGGTCGGTCAGCACCCCCTTGACCTGCCCCCGCCTGCTCCGCAGCCGCTCGGCGAAGAGGGGCAGATCCGCGGCGAGCGCGTCCGGGCCCAGCTTGGCCACCCCGGGAACCGTTGCGAGGTCGGTGACCAGATACGCGGCCAGCTTCTTCTGGGTGCCGGCCTCGGTGAGGTCGAAGCCGGAACCGTCGTCCAGGCGTACCCGCACCGCGATCGGGCCCTTGCCCGGACGGAGCGGCGTGGTGGCGGGGAACGCCTCCCGGTAGTGCAGCCAGCCCGCTCGCGCCAAATGCACCACCAGGTGCAGGCCGCCCTCGAACAGGACGTCGAGGAACTTTCCGTGCCGACTGGCGTCGACCACCGCCCGGCCGGCGACCTCGGTGGGTGCCGGCTCGTACGTCTTCAGGGCGCTGATCGCGGCGATCTCCAGCCGATCGACGCGCCGCCCCACCGCGCGCTGACGCAGGTAACCCGCGAGCGCCTCAACCTCCGGTAGTTCGGGCACGACACAACGGTAGCCTTCTTTCCCGTGAGCGTGAGGAATGAGCTTGCGAGTCCCGCAATCGCGAACGAGAGGCAAGCTCCGTGAGAATCGTGGTGGCACACAACCGGTACCGGGAAGCCCAGCCCTCCGGTGAGAACACGATCGTCGACTCGGAGATCGCCCAGCTCACCGCCGCCGGCGTCGAGGTGCTGCCCTTCATCCGCAGTTCGGACGAGATCCCGTCGATGTCGAAGTCGGCGAAGGCCCTGCTGCCGATCTCGCCGATCTGGGCGCCCCGCGCCCAACACGACCTGAGCCGCCTGCTCACCGAGCACCGACCGGACGTTCTGCACCTGCACAACCCGTACCCCCTGATCTCGCCCTGGGTGGTGCGAACCGCCCACCGGCACGGCGTGCCGGTGGTCCAGACGGTGCACAACTACCGGCAGGTCTGCTCGTCGGGGATCTACTTCCGCGACGGCGTGATCTGCCAGGACTGCAAGGGTCGGGCGTTGGGTGTGCCCGCGATCAAGCACCGCTGCTACCGCGACTCGGCGGTGCAGAGCGCGCTGATGGCGACCACCCTGGCCGTGCACCGGGGCACCTGGCGCTCGGTGGATCGGTACATCGCGCTCACCTCGGCCATCGCCGATCACCTCCGCGACTACGGCATTCCGGACGAACGCATCGTCGTGAAGCCGAACTCCGTACCCGACCCGGGTCGGCCGGCGCCGCTGGGCGACGGGTTCCTCTACATGGCCCGACTCTCTCCGGAGAAGGGCGTCGACCTGCTGCTGGACGCCTGGCGCCGGCACCCGGTGGGTTCGCTGGGCACGCTGCGGGTGGCCGGTGACGGCGAGCTGCGCCCGCTCGTGGAAGCCGCCGCCGCCGAGCGACCCGACGTGGTCTACCTCGGTCAGCTCGACCGGGCCGGCGTGCAGGCCGCGGTCGAGGCGAGCGCTGTGGTGATCGCCGCCGCGATGTGGCACGACGTGCTGCCCACCGTGATCATTGAGGCGTTGGCGAACGGCCGACCCGTGCTCGGGACGGCGTTGGGCGGTATTCCGTACCTGGTCGGTGCCGACGCCCCGCACGAGCCCGCCGGCACCGGGCCCGCCAAGATCGCCTCCGCGGTCGCCGGCCATTCCCCGCCGCCGGCAGGTCCGTCGGCGGTGCCGGCCGGCCTGGTCGCCGGCACCGCCGGCTGGGTGGTCCCGCCGGAAGCGGTCGCGCTGGCCGCCGCGCTCCCGGTCGCGCGGGCCGGTGCCGCCGCGCTCTCCGCACCGGCCCGGCTGCGGTACGAGCAGACGTTCCACCCCGACGTGGTCATCAAGCGACACCTGGACATCTACGCGAGCCTGGCCCGCCCTCATTGAATCCGGACCTGCCGAGATCATTCACCGCTCAGGTGTTAGGTAGGGAGCGTTGTCGGCGGAGTTGTTCGAGGACGGCGGTGTCGGCTTCGAGGTCGGGGTGGTCGGCCTGCCGGTCGAGGTCGACCACGTGTTCGAGTTCCCGGATCGCCTGGTCGAGGTCACCGCCCTCCAGGTGGGCCATCGCGATGTTGTACCGGGTGACGGCTTCGCCGGCCCGGTCGCCGACCTCCCGCGTAATGGGGAGGGCCTGGTGGTAGTGGTCGAGGGCCCGCTGCCGATCCCCTAACCCGTGATACGCGTGGCCGATGTTGTTGAGGGTGGTGGCTTCGCCGGCTCGGTCACCGACCTCCCGCCGGATAGGCAGGGCCCGGTGGTACTGGTCCAGGGCCCGCTGCCGATCCCCCCATCCGTCGTGCACGCTGCCAATGTTGGTGAGGGTGGTGGCTTCGCCGGCTCGGTCGCCGACTTCCCGTCGGATGGGCAGGGCCCGGTGGTAGTGGTCGAGAGCCCGCTGCCGATCCCCCAAGGCGTTGTGCACGCTGCCGATGTTGTTGAGGGTGACGGCTTCGCCGCCTCGGTCGCCGACCTCCCGTCGGATGGGCAGGGCGCGGTGGTAGTGGTCCAGGGCCCGCTGCCGATCCCCCAACCTGTCGTAGACGCTGCCGATGTTGTTCAGGGTGGCGGCTTCGTTGCCCCGGTCGCCGGCCTGCTGGTACATGGTCAGGGCCTGCTGAAAGTCCTCCAGTGCCGGCCGGGGTCGACCGGTCGACGACCGCGCCCAGCCACGTTGGTAGAAGGCGCGGGCATCCGGGCCGAGGGTCAGGGTCGCGGTGGCCACGGCCTCGACCGCCGCGAACCGCGAGGTAGACAGCCACACCCGACACACCCGGGCACCGGCATCGCGGGCGATCACCGGCTGCTGACCGGCGACGGCAAGCCGATGCACCTCGACCCATCGGGCGAGGTTCCTCGGGTCAGCGGCCATCGGAAGCGGCGGGGTTGAGGACCCAGAGTTGGTAGAGGGACTGGGCGGCGGCGGCGCATGCCTCGATGTACTCGTCGTCGGTGATCAGGGGGCGAACGAGGGGGTGCAGGACGTTGGAGACGTAGTAGCGGGGCTGGTGGGTCTCGGGGTCGATGCCCTCTTCGAGCAGGCCGAGTTGGACGGCCCGCTGGATGTGCCGATCGGCGTCGGCGTGTTGGTGCATTGCGTGGACGGTGGCGGCGGGTACGGGTAGTTCGACGACGTTGATCCTGGCGAGCATGCGACGGAGTTCGAGGGGCTGGGAGTCGAGCAGGTTGTCGGCCAGCACCGTCTCGCGGCGGAACCTGTCGGTCTCGTTCTCGATGGCGGTGAGCAGGCCATCGATGTCGAGGGCGGGATCGTTGACGATCCGGTTGAGCCAGTCGAGCAGGCGGGGATTGCCCGCTGCGGCCTCGATCGCCCGGTCCCGGATGGCCGGGTCGATGGTGGATTCGGGGCGCAGGTTGACCAGGTTGGCGATCTTCTTGGTCTGCTCGACGGGGCTGAGGGTCTCCAGAGCCTCGACGGCGACGGTGGTGCCGGCCGGGGTGGGGAAGCGGTAGCGGCTGGTGATGATCACACGGCTCGGGCTGCCGGTGTCGCGGATTGCCGCGAGTAGGGCGGGCAGGATCTCGGCCATCGCCGGGGCGAGCACGCGGCTTCCGTCGTCGCGGGTGTCGAGGTTGCCGCTCTCGAAGTCGTCGAACACGAACAGGCAGGGTGTCCCACCAAGGAGCCCGTCGACGTCGAGCAGGTGCCGCAGCCGGGTCGGGAGCGGAACCTGCTCGTTGTCGAGAATTTTGCCGGCCTCTTCGGCCTGCTCGACGCTGTCGAAGCGGATCTTGGTGGTCAGTTCGCGGAACTTGATGGCGTCGACCTGGCCGTACCAGACGACATGCTGGTGGATGGGCATGCGTTCCAGGAGCCGGGAGGCGAGGCTGCTCTTGCCGAGCCCACCCATGCCGGCCAGCAGCAGGCCCTGTGCCGCGCCGGGGGTGTCTGCGGGTTGCCGGAGGGCGCGCAGACAGCGCTGGATGATCCGCCGTCGGCCTACGAACTCGGCGCGGGACGCGACCCGGGACAGTTGGGTCTGCGGGTCCAGGAACTGCTGGTCGGCGGCGCGCACCTGCGACTGTCTGCGGCCCCGGTTGTGCAGCGGCGTGACCAGGGGCGTCAGCGGAGACCGGTCGGCGTAGACCCGGAGCAGATGCCAGCAGTTGCTCTTCTTGTCGTGGAACAGGTGACGGCGAGCCTCGATGACGGCCTGGTTCAACGACCCGCCGTCGGCCAGCGCCTGGTAGAGAGCTGCGGCGAAATCGGTGGCGGAGACGTCTCCCACCGGTAGCGCCCAGCCCAGCACCGCAGGGGCGCCAGCGTCGACCAGACTCTCGCTCATCGAGGGGAAAACCCCACCACCGGGGGCGTCAGCGGTCAGGCAGCCGGAGACGAACACCAGTCGCGGCCAGTGTCCCTGCATCGCCTGGGCGATCTGGTCGGCTGTCGCCGTGGCTCGCCCGCCGAACTCACCCTCCACCACGAAGACCGGCTCCCCGCCGTCGGTGGTGGCGTGCCCGCTCAGATGCAGCACATCGAAGTGGTCGGGCCCGTAGGCGCGGCTCAGGAACCGGAGCCCGTCCAGGGTGCCGCTCTCCTCGACCACCAGGTCGGTGCCGGTCCGTCGGGTCGCGGCCAGGATCGCCGCCTCCTCGGCCTCGAAGTTGAGCACCGGCTCGACGCCTTCGGGCGAGGCTGCCATGAACAACACCCGCAACGGCCTGTTGTTCGGCGTGACCGGGCTGGTCAGTGCCGCGTGGGTGCCAACCGCACGAACCGGCAACAGCGGTGCCCGCCCTGCCACGGTCAGGAACGTGCCCTCCCGGGCGAGCAGTTCCCAAGGCAGGTGCCGCAACCGCTCCTCGGCGGCGATCCGCAACACCGCCCCGGCAGGATGGGCCAGGATCGGGGTCAGCCACCGCTGATCGCCGTCGAGGAACTCCGCCAGCCTCGTCCCCAGCTGAGCTAGCCGGACCGCGCCGTACACCCGCTGTGCGTGGGCGTCACTGCTGTAGTCACGCTCTACCAGCGTGATCAGCTCATCGACCGCCGCCCTGTCCAGGTTGCGGGTCTGGGGCGCCGCGCCGTCGAAGGACAGCCGCAGCTCGTAGTAGTTCGAGGTCTGCGCGAAGACCTCCAGTTCGAAGGTGCCCATCTGCCCATCCCGTCGTGGCGGTCAGTTCAGTGCGGCTCGGTGCCTTCCTGCCGCATGGCGATCTCCAGCCGAGCCTGGCTGCCCTCGGCCAGCTCGATCCGGGTGCCGTCCGGCAGCAGCACGGTCACCGCAGCACCTTCCCGGCGGCGGGCGCTCCACCACTCGGCGATCGTCCTGGCCACCTCGACCCCGGAGAACACCAGCCCGATGACCGCGATCACCATCTCGGCCGACCGCTGCACCTGCACTGGCGACACGCTGTCGTCCGGCCCCATCGCCCCGATCAGCGCGGCCCGCAACTCCGCCGCCCAGCGCGCGGCCTGCGCCCCGGACACCTCCACTGTGGCGTTTCCCATCACCCGCACCCTCCCCTGATGCGCCTGTTCAAGCCGGCCCAGGACCGCGGATCCCTGGCCCGGGCCAGGCGATCAACGGGTGGACCTTGGCGGCCACTGTACGTTTATTCGCGTCCTGGAACCGCTCGGTAAACCCGGCTGACGGGTTTCCGACTCGCCGACCAAGTCTTGGCCATCGTGGAAAGAACAATGACGCCACGGTCCGGTCCCTGGACGCGCCGAACAGGCAACCGGGAGCAGCGCGAAGAGCGAGGTGGATTCGGCATGGAGGATCGAGAACCATCACCATTGCGCCCCGTCCCTAACGCTGCGGCGACCGCCGTCGCCCGACATGTGGAGGTGCATCGGCTTGCTGTCGCCGGTCAGCAGCCGGTGATCGCCCGGCATATCGGTGACAGGGTGTGCCGGGTGTGGTTGCGCACCTCGCGGTTCGCGGCGGTCGAGGCCGTGGCCACCGCGACCCTGACCCTCGGCCCTGATGCCCGCGCCTTCTACCAACGTGGCTGGGCGCGGTCGTCGACCGGTCGGCCCCGGCCGGCACTGGAGGACTTTCAGCAGGCCCTCACCATGTTCCAGCAGGCCGACGACCGGGGCAACGAAGCCGCCACCCTGAACAACATCGGCAGCGTGTACGACGGGTTAGGGGATCGGCAGCGGGCCTTGGACCACTACCACCAGGCCCTGCCAATCGAGCGGGAAGTCGGTGACCGGGCCGGCGAAGCCACCACCTTGACCAACATCGGCCACGTGTACGACAGGCTGGGGGATCGGCAGCGGGCCTTGGACCACTACCACCAGGCCCTGCCCATTCGGCGGCAGGTTGGTGACCGGGCCGGTGAAGCCGCCACCCTGACCAACATCGGCGGGGTGTACGACGGGTTGGGGGAGCGGCAGCGGGCCCTGGACCACTTCCACGAGGCCTTGCCGATCCGGCGGGAAGTTGGTGACCGGGCCGGTGAGGCCACCACGCTCAACAACATCGGCGGGGTGTACATCGGGTTGGGGGAGCGGCAGCGGGCCCTGGACCACTTCCACGAGGCCTTGCCGATCCGGCGGGAAGTTGGTGACCGGGCCGGTGAAGCCACCACGCTCAACAACATCGGCGGCGTGTACAACGCCTTGGGGGAGCGGCAGCGGGCTCTCGACTACTACCACGAGGCCTTGCCGATCCGGCGGGAAGTTGGTGACCGGGCCGGTGAAGCCACCACGCTCAACAACATCGGCGGCGTGTACAACGCCTTGGGGGA
>NZ_JBIAJD010000002.1:1015228-1063207 GCF_042871765.1 Micromonospora sp. NPDC005553
GAGCGGCAGCGGGCTCTCGACTACTACCACGAGGCCCTGCCGATCCGGCGGGAAGTCGGTGACCGGGCTGGCGAAGCCACCACCCGATTCAACATCGCGATGGTCCATCGGGCGGGCGGTGACCTGGACCAGGCGATCCGGGAACTCGAACGCGTGGTCGACCTCGACCGGCAGGTCGACCACCCCGACCTCGAAGCCGACACCGCCGTCCTCGAACAACTTCGCCGACAACGCGCGCAGGACGGCGAGACCGAACTGCCTTCGGGATCGTGATGGTGGAGCGCAGGCATTGGTAGGGCGTTCTTCGTTACCAGGAGGCTCGGGCGGAGAAGGCGATGCTTGCCAGCAGGAAGCCGCCGTTGACGATGGTGAAGGCGACCATCACCCAGAGGACCAGCGCGGGGGCCACGGCGAGCACCACTGCGGCTACGAAGATCACCGCGCCGTAGTCGCGGACCAGCTTAACCAGGCGCACCGGCAGCGAGGTCGAGGTGACCATGCTGGCCGCGTTCGGGCCGGCCTGCATCACGGACGTGACCAGGTTGACCATCCAGGTGCCCGCGAAGGTCGCCACGAGCCAGGTCGGCGTGGCCGGCTCCTGCGCCACGGCGGTGGCGGCCAGCGCTGCCACCAGGGCGATCTGCGCGGCCACGTCGCAGAGCACGTCGACGCGCGCGCCGGCCGCGCTGCCCTGGCCGGTCACCCGCGCCAGCTGCCCGTCCGCGCAGTCCAGGGAGTACGCCACCTGCCAGCCGACGAGGGCGAGCACGCCGACCACCCAGGCCGGTACGTCCCCGGCGGCGACCGGGCCGGCGAGCGCCACGACGGTGACCGAGGTGGCCAGTCCGAGCAGCAGGTTGGTGATTGTCAACGCTGTCGGTCGCAGCCCGAGCCGCTGGGCGACGAGCGCGAAGACGGCCCCCAGCCACTGGCTGATCGACTCGCTGAACAGGCCGCCGCCCCGGTTCACCCGGTGGAAGTCGGCGACGGTGGGACGGGGGTCAGCCAAGCTGGTCGCGGATTGCACCGGCGTAGTCTGCCAGCCGCTCCCGGGTCTCGGTAGGCGACAGTGCCAGGTGTTCGAGGATGGTGTACCGGTCGGGCCGGGTACGCGGCGCGAACTGCACCGCCTCGATGAACTGGTCGTCGGTGAGCGCCACCTCGGCGGGGAGCCGGGGCAGGCCGTGCCGGGCGAGGCAGGCTGACATCTCCCCGAAGCGGCGGAGATCTCCGCGCAGCCAGGTGCAGAACAGCGCACCGAGCCCGGCCAGCTCGCCGTGCGAGGCGGTTCCCGGAAAGAGCGAGTCGACCGCGTGCATGATCTCGTGGCAGCCGCCGCTGCACGGGCGGCTGGTGCCGTCGACAGCCATCGCCAGACCGCTGGAGATCAACGCCTCGGCGAGGACGATCACGAAGGCGTCGTCGCTCATGTCGCCGGGGTGGTTGAGCACCGCCTCGGCGCCCGCCCGCGAGAGCGACGCGGCCAGCCCGTCGACCGGTTCACCGCGTACCTGCCGGGACAGCTCCCAGTCGGCCAGCGCGCTGATGTTGCTGATCACGTCGCCGATGCCGGCCCGGTTGTGCCGGTCCGGGCCGCTCTCCACGAAGTCCAGGTCGACGATCACCCCGATCGGGATGTGTACGCCGTAGGAGCCCTTGATCCCGTCGGTGATCAGGCTGGCCACCGGTGAGGCGATCCCGTCGTTGGCGAGGCTGGTCGCCACCGACACCATCGGCAGCCCTCGGCGGGTCGCCGCGTACTTGGCCACGTCGATGGTCTTGCCGCCACCGATGCCGACCACCGCGTCGTAGGACCGGGCGCGGAGTTTGCCGCCCAGGTCGTCGGCGGCGTCCAGTGTCCCGCCGGAGACGGTGAACACGTCCGCCGAGCGCAGCGACGGTCGGATCAGCTCCGCGATCTGGGCACCCTGACCCGGGCCGACCACCACAGCGACGTCGCCCCCGGAGGAGATCCGCCCGTCGGCCAGGATCGCGCCCAGGTCGGCGACCGCCCCGCGTCGCACGTCGATGTGCAGCGGGGTGAGGACGCTCCGAGCTAGTAGCGGCACGCGATCTCCCGCGCGCGGGCCAGGTCGGCGTGGTTGTCGACCTCGACCCACAGGACGTCACCGATCGGTGCCGCCCGCACCTCCCCGCCCCGGTCGGAGAACTCCTGGTAGCCGTCCTCGTAGTAGAGGTTCGGGTCCCGTCGCCAGGTCGCCTCCAGCGCGTCGGCGAGGGCGTCGGCGACCTGCGGTTCGATCAGTGTCGCGCCGATGTACTCCCCGTACGCCTCGCCCGGGTCCATGATCTTGGTGATCCGGGTGAGTTGGCCGGCGGCGTCGAAGGTGGTCTTCATCTCCTCCTCGGCCAGCGGCTTGAGGGTGTCCACGGCCAGCAGGATGCCCGGGCCACGCTCGGCGAGCAGGGTCTTCTCCACGCTCACCGGGTGCACGGTGTCCCCGTTGACCAGCAGCACGCCGCGAGCGAAGTACTCCCGGGCCAGCCAGAGCGAGTAGGCGTTGTTCCACTCCTCGGCCTTGTCGTTGTGCACAAGGGTGAGCGTGACGCCGTACTTCTTCTCCAGCTCCGCCTGGCGGGAGACGACCGCGTCCGCCGCGTAGCCGACGACGATCACGATGTCGGTGAGGCCGACCTCGGCGAGGTTGCCCAGCGCAATGTCCAGGATCGTCGTCTCGCCGTCCACCGGCACCAACGCCTTGGGCAGGGTGTCGGTGTACGGGCGCAGCCGTCGTCCCGCTCCGGCCGCGAGCACCATTCCGATCATCGCGACATCCTCCCTAGTCCTGCTCCGGTCACCGGTGGAGGATAGCGCCGGCCGGGTGCGCCGCTCCGGCCAACCGGGTCAGCCGGGCAAGGCCGCCAGGTCGGCGAGCATGGTCAGGCGCTCCTCCGCGCTGAGCGCGGCGTACGGGGCGGCGGCCCGCCGGTCGGTCTCCAGTTCGATGGCGAGCCGCTCGGGACCGGCCGGCAGGGCGGCGATGCTCGACGCGGTGTGCCCGGCGGCGGTCCAGGCGGCGGCGTGCGCGTCGGCCCGGTGGTGTCGCAGCGTGCTGAGCCGGTTGAGCAGCAGCACGCCCGACGGGGTGCCGTCCGGCTCGTACGGGGGCGCCAGCGCGGTGAAGGCCGAGGAGGCGACGGGGTTCGCCTCCTCGTCGGCCAGCACGAGTGCGTACGACAGCAGTCGGCCGAGCATGGACACCAGCCGGGCCACCCGGTCGTCGTGGCCGGCCCACAACTCCTCGGTGACCTCGGCGTGCACCTGGTACAACTCGGCGAGGAACGCTGCGCCCCGCTCGGTGGCGGACAGGGACCCGTCCGGGCCGCGGTAGATCATCCCGTGGGCCACCTGCTTGTCCACGCTCCGCCGGCAGGCGACCGGGTCCTGGTAGCGGGTGATCGCCGCGAACCCCTGCCCGTCGACGGTGCCACCGGGTGCGGCCAGCCGGGTGCGCAGGTCGACCAGGAAGCCGGTGGCGGTGATGCCACCGTAGCGCTGGGACAACTCGGCGCCACCGCCGTCCCGGCCGGCCAGGATGCCGGCGCGGAAGGTCCGGTCCACGGCCGGTGCGAGCAGCCCGGCGATCCGGTGGGGCGCCAGTTCGACGGCGTTCACAGACCGATCGACCGCAGGACGGCGAAGCCCTCCTCCGCGATCCGCCGGATCAGCCCGTCGTTGACGTCGCGGTGCTCGTCGAGCACCGTCACCTCGTGCTCGGCCAGCCAGCGGTACTCGGTGTGCTTGCCGGCCTCCAGCATCGGGCGGTCGAGGTCACCGTCGACGCGGACCAGGAAGTCGTACTCGGTCCGGGCCAGGCCGTCGTCGCCGACGTAGCTGTACTCGCCCACCTGGCCCAGGACGTGGGAGAGGACCCAGCCGGTCTCCTCGGTGATCTCCCGGCGCAACGCCTCGTCGATGTCCTCACCCGGCTCCACGTGGCCGCCGACGATGTCCCAACAGTTGGGAAACAGGCGTCGGTGTGGTGAGCGGCGCTGAAAGAAGATGCGGCCGTCATGGTCGACGATCAGCGCGCCGGCGCAGCGCAGGGGCTCGGTGGACACCATCCGACAGTAGCCAGCGTCCGCAGCTTGTGCGATGCCGCTCTTGTCCCGGAAACATCCACCGACCACCATGTCCGTACCGAATGCCACCGTCCCAAAGGGGTGATGTGTGATGCAGGTACGGGATGCGATGTCCAGCCAGGTCCTCGTCGTCGGTCCGGAGCACACGCTCCGCCAGGCGGCCCGGATGATGTCGGCCCGCGGTGTCGGGTCGGCGGTCGTGATCGACCCGGATTCCGAAGGCGTGGGGATCATGACCGAACGTGACGTGTTGAAGGCCATCGGCGCCGGTCTGGACTGCGACGTGGAACGCACCGGCGCGCACCTGACGTGGGACGTGGTCTACGCCGGGCCGGAGTGGACGGTGGCCGAGGCCGCCGCCGCGATGGCGCGGGGCGGATTCCGGCACCTGGTGGTGCTGGACGGCCAGGAGGTGGCCGGCGTGATCTCCGTGCGGGACATCATGCGGGTCTGGTCGGAGAGCCAGGCGGTCGCCACCACCTGACCGGGGGTGGTGTGCGGGGCCGGATCGATGGGTAGACATCCCTTGCGGGCGCGGAGATGCCGTGGCCCGCGGGGGAGGTCCCGATGCGCGACGCGGAGCGGCTGGTCGAGCAGCAGTACGCAATGCTCCTGCGTCGGGACGTGGCCCGGCTGCCGGATCTCTACGCCCCGGAGGCGTTCTACGCCATGCCGGGCGTGACGGTCCGTCCGATCGAGCTGCCCGCCCTGCTGCGTACCTGGACCGGCGCCTTCGGAGATCTGCGAGTCGACCCGATGGGCGCGGTCCGCACCGGCGGTGGCGCCGCGGTCGAGCTGCGGCTGACCGGCACCCACACCGGCACCCTGCATTCGCCGTACGGCACCGTCGCGCCGACCGGCCGGCTGGTGAGCTGGGAGGTGGCCGACGTGGTCCGGGCCCGCAAGGGTCGGATCACCGCGTGGCGCTCCTACTTCGACTGGAGTCAGCTCCTCGACGCGCTCGGCGTGCAGCTTGAGGGACTTTCCCGGGGTGCGCAGCACGACGCGCTCGCCCTTCCGGTCTGATCTGCCGCCGACCGGTGGAGTGCCGTCACCCGACCCGGTGGCTCAGGATGCGGACATCGCCGTGCCGACCGCGCGTCCCCCGCCGCCGCCCGTACGCTCAATATCCATGACCGCCGAGCAGTTGATCTCCTTTGCCCGTGGGGCTCCCTCCCTGGACATCGTCGATGTCGAGGGGCTCAAGGCCGCCGCCGTCCGCGCCTTCGACGCCGACCCCGCTGGGGTGACGGCGTACGGCACCTCCGTCGGTTACCTTCCGCTGCGGAAGTGGATCGCCGAGAAGCACGGGGTCGAGGCCGACCAGGTGCTGGTCACCAACGGGTCGCTCCAGGCCGACGCGTTCCTCTTCGACCACCTGGTCCGCCCGGGCGACGCGGTGGTGGTGGAGCGCCCGACGTACGACCGGACGCTGCTCAACCTCCAGCGGATGGGCAGTGAGCTGCACAGCGTCGCCGTTCAACCGGACGGCCTGGACACTGCCGAGCTGCGCAAGCTGCTGGAGTCCGGGGTCCGCCCCCGGCTCGCGCACGTCATCCCGAACTACCAGAACCCGGCCGGCATGACGCTGTCGGAGGAGAAGCGCCGGGAGCTGCTCGACCTGGCCGCCGAGTACGAGTTCACGATCTTCGAGGACGACCCGTACGCGGACGTCCGCTTCCGTGGCGAGGCGCTGCCGTCGATGCTCTCGCTGGACACCCGCAACGTGGTGGTGCACGCGTCGAGCTTCACCAAGACGGTGTGCCCGGGTGTGCGGGTCGGTTACCTGGTCGGCCCGGCCGACCTGATCGCCTCCATCGCGAAGAACGCGACGAGCCTCTACATCTCCCCCGGGATGGTGTCCCAGGCGATCGTGCACCAGTTCTGCGTCTCCGGTGACATCGACCGCTCGATCGAGACGGTTCGGGCGGCGCTCGGCGAGCGGGCCCAGGTGCTCGCCGAGTCGTTGCGCCGGCACCTGCCGCAGGCGCGGTTCGTGGAGCCCGACGGCGGCTACTTCCTCTGGGTGGAGTTCCCGGAGGACGTGCTTGTCGACCGGCTCGCCCCGGCGGCGGCCGAGCGCGGGGTCGCCGTGGTCAAGGGCAGTGACTTCGTGCTGGACGGCGGGCGACACGCTCTCCGACTGGCCTTCTCGGCGGTGACCGCCGACCGGATCGACGAGGGCGTCCGGCGGCTCGCCTCGGCCGTCGAGGCCGTCCGCAGCTGACTCAACTGTCGGGTTCCTGACAGAACGACGATGCCGGCCGTCCCGGGGCTCCCCTCCGGGCGGCCGGCTGGCCCACAATGCTGCGAGCGTCACCCCGCGAGCTGCGGTGTTCACCGCCGGCCTCCGGGCCCGGTCCCGCTGGGTCGACGCGGCAGCACAACCTCCCGCCCCCACAGGTGCCGGGTGGGCCGTGTCGTCCCCGCACACCCCCCGATGCGGCCCGGCCCGCCCGGCGCCGCCCCCACGCGACCGCCGTCACACCGGTCCTCGACCACGATCGGCGTAGCCTGCAAGCCGCTGACTGAGCGCGGGAGGTGACGCGATGACGGATCGGACAGAGCGGGACCGGACGGCACCGTCGACCACCGGTCGGGTGCTGCGACCTCGGGCGTGGCCCTCCCCGGTCCGAGCGATGACCCGGATCCTCAACGCCGACGGCTCGCCGCCCGCGCCGGCCCCCACGGGCACTGGCACCGGCCGCAGCGCCGTGGTCGACTGCGCGCTCTACGTCGACGGCAAGCGGCAGCCCGGCGACTGGACCTACGCGGAGGCGTTGGCCGCTGCCCGCCGCGAGGAGCACGGCTTCGTCTGGATCGGTCTGCACCAGCCGGAGCTGGCCGAGATGACCGCCATCGCGGAGACCTACGGCCTGCACGAGCTGGCGGTCGAGGACGCGGTCAAGGCCGAGCAGCGCCCCAAGCTGGAGCGGTTCGGCGATGTCGTCTTCCTGGTGCTGCGCACCGCCCGCTACTGCGAGCACACAGAGCTGACCGAGAACTCCGAGGTGGTGGAGACCGGGCAGGTGATGCTCTTCATCGGCCCGAACTTCGTGATCAGCGTCCGGCACGGCGACGCCTGCCGGCTCGCCCCGATCCGCGCCGACCTGGAGACCAAGCAGGAGTTGCTGCTGCACGGCCCGTGGGCGGTGGCGTACGGGGTGACCGACCGGGTGGTCGACCTCTATCTGGAGGTGGCCGAGCAGATCGAGGACGACCTGGACGTGCTGGAGGCGGAGGTCTTCGACCGGCAGGGCCACGGGCGGATCCAGCGGATCTACCAGATGAAGCGGGAGCTGGTCGAGTTCAAGCGGGCGGTGGTGCCGTTGCAACGGCCGCTGATGACGCTGACCTCCCAGGTCAACCGGGACGTGCCGAAGGAGATCCGCAAGTACTTCCGGGACGTGCAGGACCACCTGAGCCGCACCGTCGAGCAGGTGAACTCCTACGATGACCTGCTGAACTCGATCCTCCAGGCGCGGCTGGCCCAGGTCACCGTCGACCAGAACAACGACATGCGCAAGATCGCCGCGTGGGCGGCCATCGCCGCGGTCTGGACCTCCATCGCCGGCGTCGAGGGCATGAACTTCGACAACATGCCCGAGCTCAAGATGACGTACGGCTATCCGGTGGCCCTCGCCCTCATGCTCGGCGTCTCACTGGCCCTCTACCGCTGGTTCCGCCGCAACGGCTGGCTCTGAACCGGCGACAGCGCCGCGCACGCGGAAGCGCCGACGAGTGGGTGACCACTCGCCGGCGCTCCGATGCGCTGCTGTTGATCTCAGCGGCGGCCGTTGGTGCGGGCCGTGTCCTTGCCCAACGCCTTGGTGAGGTCGTCGGTCGGCCGACCGGAGACGTCGGTGGCGCCCTCGGCGACCGACGGGACCTTGTCGGTCGGTCGGACAGCGGTCTGCTTGGCCGGGGCGGTGGTGCTGGCGCTGGAGCCGCCGGCCACCGCCGAGCTGCCCGCGCCGGTCATCCCCGCCGCGCCGGACATGGCGGACCCGTCGGAGCCCCGGGCGGCGGACGGCGTACGCACCTCGATCGAGTCGACCTCGTCGCGCATGGGCTCCAGGGTGCTGCGGGTCGGGTCGTACTCGGCCCACTCCTGCTGCTCCCGGCGGCGACGCAGCGCGACCGCGCCGGCCAGGCCGGCGATGGCACCCGCCGCCAACAGGCCGGTCATCATCGAACCGCGACGACGCGGCTGCTTCTTCTTCCCGGTGATCCGCATGGTCTTCGACTTGGCCTTCCTGGTCAGCGGCCCTGCCTGCGCGGCGCCGTCACGAGCAGCCGCCGCCAGCGGTGCCAGCGTGGTGAGAGTCGTCCCCCAGCCGGTCGACGCGCGGTCGCGTACCTTCGCGGCGGTCGGTGCGACGTAACCTCGGGCCACCTGGACCCGCGGGCCGACGGTCGCGCCAGCGCCCTTCGCGGCGTGGTTGGCTGCCAGCATCAGGTGGCTGATGCTCTGGTTCAGCTCGGCCTTCGCCAACTGCCCCTGGGACTTACGCCGCCCGAATCCAAACACGGTCCTACCTCCTGGGAGTTGTTCCTTCGTCATCCTCCACCTTCGGATGCCTCCGCGATGCCAGATCGGGCACATGGGAGGATCCGCATGGAACTGACCAACGAGTGAGGAGTACCCGTGGCCGAGGCTGTCTACGCCACCCTGCACACCAACGCTGGCCCGATCCGGCTGGAGCTCTTCCCCAACCACGCGCCGAAGACCGTCCGCAACTTCGTCGACCTGGCCGAGGGCAACCGTGAGTACACCGACCCGCGCACCGGTCAGCCGGGCAGTGGTCCGTACTACGACGGCACCATCTCGCACCGGGTGATCAGCGGTTTCATGGTCCAGATGGGCGACCCGACCGGCACCGGCCGGGGCGGCCCGGGCTACAAGTTCGCCGACGAGTTCCACCCGGAGCTGCGGTTCGACCGTCCGTACCTGCTGGCGATGGCGAACGCCGGACCGGGCACCAACGGTTCGCAGTTCTTCATCACGGTGTCCCCGACGCCGCACCTCAACAACCGGCACACGATCTTCGGCCAGGTCGCCGACGAGCAGTCGGTGAAGATCGTGGATTCGATCGCGAGCACCCCGACCGGTCCGAGCGACCGTCCGCTCCAGGACGTCGTCATCGAGCGGGTCGAGATCGAGCGGTCCGCTTCCTGAGCGACCGGCGAGGTACCTTTGCTCGCATGATTGAGCGCTCCGGAGCACAGCCGGTGCCGGTGGACCGTGCGGTGGCGGACAGAGGGTCGGCCCGGTGAGCGAGTCTCCACCGACCACCCCGGTCTGCTACCGGCACCCCGGCCGGGAAACCTACGTCCGGTGTTCCCGCTGTGACCGGCCGATCTGCCCGGACTGCATGCGGGATGCCGCGGTCGGGCACCAGTGCCCGGAGTGCGTCAACGAGGGACGTCGCAGTGTCCGGCCGGCGCGTACCGCCTTCGGCGGCGGTACGGCCGGCCGGCACGGCTATGTCACCAAGGCGCTGATCGCCGTGAACGTGCTGTTTTTGCTGGCCTCCATCGCTTCCGCCCGGGGCGGGGACGCGGCGGTCGGCGGTTCCGGCTTCGGCGGCCTGATGGGTGGCAGCACGCCGCTGACCGAGTGGGGTGCGGTGCTCGGCCGGGCCTACCTCTCCGACTACACCCTGGGCGGGATCGCCGAGGGCCAGTGGTACCGGCTGGTCACGGCGATGTTCCTGCACTATGGCGTACTTCACCTGCTGCTCAACATGTGGGCGCTGTGGGTGCTCGGCCGGTCGTTGGAGGCCAACCTCGGGCGGGTGCGGTTCGCCGCGCTCTACCTGATCGCGGGCCTCGGCGGCAACGTGGCCGCCTACCTGTTCAGCAGCCCGCGGGCGGCCACCGTCGGCGCGTCGACGGCCGTGTTCGGTCTCTTCGCCGCGCTGATCATCATCGAGCGCAGGTTGGGCCGGGACATCTCCCGGATCATCCCGATCCTGGTGATCAACCTGGTGTTCACGCTGGCCGTGCCGGGCATCTCGATCCCCGGGCACCTGGGCGGCCTGGTGGTCGGCGCGCTGATGGCGTTGGTGCTCGCGTACGCGCCACGTGGTCGGCGCACGCTGGTGCAGGTCACCGGTGGGGCGCTGATCCTGCTGATCCTGCTCGCGCTGGTGCTCTTCCGGACCGCCGCGCTGCTCACCTGACAGACCGCCGCACTGCTCACCTGACAGGGCGGGCGGCGCGCAGTGCGGCGGCCACCTCTTCCGGGGTGGCCCCCAGGTCGTACCGGCCGAACAGATGCAGCGAGTTGCCCGCGTCGATCTCCAGGGTTTCGCTGGTCAGCCCGAGGCGGGGCCGCCGGTCGACGGCGATCGCCTCGACCGTCGACCAGGGCAGCAGCCGCCGGCCGGCGAAGCCGTGGATGACGGTGAGCCCGGCCGGGTCCACCGCCAACCGGACCGGCGCGACCAGGTCACGTACCGCCCAGCCGGCCAGCGCGGCGGCGGCCAGGACGGCCAGTGCCAGCCGGACCGGGTCGCCGTCGGCGAAGAGCAGACCGAGCGCGATGAGCAGAACCGCACCGGCCAGTTTCGCCGCCGGCAGGCTCGCCGGCACTCGCCACTGCCGGGCCGGGGAGGTCTCAGTCACCCGCCCAGCATGCCAGCGGTAAGCCGCTCCCGCGCGGGTCGATCATGCAGTTGTGGTGCCCCTCATATGGTGCGAAGCGGGAGCTTCTGCCCACCACAAGTCCATGATCGACGCCGGAGGGTCGATGGACGACGTAGGATCGGGGCAGCCCAAGTTACCGGGGAGTAAACATGAGTGACGCGGTCATCGTCGGCGCGGTACGTACCCCGGTCGGACGGCGCAAGGGCAGCCTCGCCGGCGTCCACCCGGTCGACCTCTCGGCGCACGTGCTGCGCGCCCTCGCCGAGCGCACCGGGCTCGACCCGGCCCAGGTCGACGATGTCTTCTGGGGCTGCGTGTCCCAGGTCGGCGAGCAGTCGTGGAACATCGCCCGCAACGGCGTGCTCGCCGCCGGCTGGCCCGAGACGGTCCCCGGCACGACGCTCGACCGGCAGTGCGGCTCCAGCCAGCAGGCCCTGCACTTCGCCGCCGCGACGGTGCTCTCCGGTCAGGCCGACCTGGTGGTCGCCGGCGGCGTCGAGTCGATGACCCGGGTGCCGATGGGCTCCAGTGTGGCCGGCGGCATGCCCTTCAGCGACCAGTTGCGCGCCCGTTACCGGGGCGTCGAGGGCTTCGCCGACGACGCGCCGCTGCCGTTCAACCAGGGGGTCGGGGCCGAGCTGATCGCCCAACGGTGGCGTCTCTCGCGTACCCAACTGGACGAGTTCGCGCTGGCCAGCCACGAGAAGGCGGCAGCCGCGCAGGACGCCGGCGCGTTCGACAGGGAGCTGACCCCGGTGCCGCTCGCCGACGGCGGCAAGTTCGCCGCCGACGAGGGCATCCGCCGAGAGACCTCCCTGGAGAAGCTGGGTGAGCTCGCCACCCCGTTCCGCGCCGACGGCGTCGTGACCGCCGGTTCCGCGTCCCAGATCTCCGACGGCGCCGCGGCCCTCGCGGTGACCACCTCCGACTGGGCCAGCCGACACGGCCTGCGCCCGTTGGCCCGGATCCACACCGCAGTGGTCGCCGCCGACGACCCGGTCACCATGCTCACCGCACCCATCCCGGCCACCGCGAAGGCGCTGCGCCGCGCGGGGCTGGGCATTGAGGAGATCGGGGTGTACGAGGTGAACGAGGCGTTCGCCCCGGTGCCGCTGGCCTGGCTGGCGGAGACCGAGGCGGACCCGGAGCGGCTCAACCCGCGTGGCGGGGCGATCGCCCTCGGCCACCCGCTCGGCGGCTCCGGTGCCCGGATCATGACGACCATGCTCCAGCACATGCGGGACAACGGCATCCGCTACGGCCTTCAGACCATGTGCGAGGGCGGCGGCATGGCCAACGCCACAATCGTCGAGCTGGTCTGAGGACACCGCCACACACCGGTCACTCCCGCCGGGGCGCCGGTGGGGGCGCGAGCCGGCCGTTGGGCATGTGCACGACCCGGAGGAACGCGGGTAGTCGCCACGGCCTCGGCCCACCGATGACGACGTCGCGCCGCAGCACCGCCTGCGCGGTGCTGATCCGGCCGAACATCATCAGGTTGAACCGGGCGGGGCGGAACGTCACGCTCGCGTCGAACGGGGCGTCGGGAGCCGCGATCCACACCCGGCGGTCGCCCAGGGTCAGCGTCGTCGTCGGTACGTACCGTGAGCGGAACTGCACCGACACATCGTGCCGGGGCGTCGGCAGTTCGGTGTTGAGCAGCACCCCGTACGTGTCGCGCAGCATGTCGAACATGAACAGGTCCCAGTAGAGCGCGGCGTGCTCGTCCGGCATCGGCCACGCCCGGCGGAGCGCCCGGGCGATGTCCCAGCCGTGCACCAGCAGCTCGTTGGTCAGATGGGCGAACAGGCCGCCGACCGTCACCCGCGCGTTGCCCAACCAACTCACCGTCGATCGCGGATCAGCCGACGTCGCCAGGAGGCGGTCGACCATGGTGTTCAGCTGCGTCAGCAGCACCTGCGGGTCGCGTTCGGTGAAGTGGGCGAGCACGTGGGAATTGACGTCGGCCACCGTGTCCACGTTCGTGGTGGCGAGCAGGTCCTCCAGCCCCGGCACCCGGATGGGGACCTCGGTGCCCTCCAGTCTCGACACGTACAACATCGCGATCGACACCACGTGTGCCAGCGTGTCGGCCACTGTCCAGTCGGCGGTCGCCATGACGACGGGCGAGGGCGCGGCGGCCACCAGGTCGGTGAACCGGTCGGTTGCCGTTCGCAGTGCCGTGTTGGCCACACTCCACCGGTCCGGGTCTGCCACGCCAGTCATCCGAACAGCATCGGGGACCTGACGTGCCGGAGCATCTTCGAACGTGCCGTCTTCGCCACAGGCGGCAGGTCCGGATCGGCGTCAGTGGTTGTAGAACATGGTGGGGAACCAGCCGAAGCCGAAGATCGAGGGCACCCGGACGTCCCAGTACACGACTGTGAAGACCCCGAGGGCGATGAGCAGGGCGCCGCTGAGCACCATGCTGCGCCGCACGTCGGCGGCGAGCCAGCCGATGAACCGGCCGCGGGTGAGCATGATCAGCAGTGCGAACAGCGCGGTGACCACGACGATGTTGCCGAGGGACTGCAGAACGAACGCGGCCGAACCGTACAGCGGGTTGCCGCTGTCGACCGCCCAGTGGAACAACTTGTTGAACAGCGGGTACGGCCGGCCGATGAGGAAACCGCCGATGAGCGCGCCGAGAGTGATCACCCGCGCGACCGGTCGATCGGCGAACACGTCCCGCACCGTCCCGATCGCGGCCAGGCCGAGGTAGATGAGGGCCAGTCCGATGACACCGAACACCACTGACGACTGGATGATGCGTACCGGCACCCCACCGGCGGTCTCGGTGGACAGCTGGGGGAGCCGGTCGCCCAGGAGGACTCCGACGAACCCGTACGCCGCAGCGACAGCGACCATGCCCAGGGTGAGGTAGCCGACCGGCCGCAACAGCAGCCGGAGCCGGTCGCCGTTGCCACCGCTTGCCGCGCCGAGCGGCCCGATGGACGCGAGCATCGCGATGTTGCACGCGGTGAAGGTGCCAGCGAGGCCCGACACGAACGCGAACACCAGGCCGGCGGCGGTACCGGAGATCGCCGTCGCCTTCGCGTCGTGACCGAGGAGCCCGCTGGCGACACTGTCACCGATGACCGAGTCGACGAACTCGTAGGACCAGAGCACGGCAAGCAGGACTCCGGCCGCCACGCTCACCGCGATGATGAGCCCGTTGCGGTGTGGACGCTCCGCGACGAAGGGTCTCGCGAAGTCTCGGGTGCCTGTGGTCGGCGTTTCCGTCATAGCTCTACTCCCCGGGCCGATTCGCGCGTGACTATGCGCAGCGATGATGTCGCTCAGGGTTGCCCCGGCGCATCTCGCAGAGTGCGCAATCGGCAGAGGTGCGGGCCTTCGGTGGGACGCCGCGACGTGCCGGCCGGAAAAGCGGTCCCCAACGTCGGGCAGACGGCCTAGGGTGCCCAGCGTGACGACGATCGCCGGTGAGCGTGCCCCCGACTGGTCCAGCGAGCAGTGGCAGGTGCGGGCCCGGTCCTGGGTCGACGCGCAGCTCAGCCGGGCCGGCCGACGGGTGACCGGGCCGGTGGAGCCGAGGCTGCGGCCCTGGTCGCTGGTGTGGCGGGTGCCCACCGACGACGGTCCGGTCTGGTTCAAGGCCAACAACCCGGGCACCGTGCACGAGGCCGTCCTGATCGCGGCGCTCGCCGAGTTGACGCCCGACCGGGTGCTCACGCCGATCGCGGTGGACCCGGCGCAGGGCTGGTCGCTGCTGCCCGACGGCGGCGAGTTGTTGCGCGACGTGCTGGCGCGCGACCCCGACCTGGCGCACTGGGAGCGGGCGCTGCCCGGGTACGCCGCGCTGCAACTGGCGAGCGCGTCGCGCGCCGACGAGCTGGTCGCCTCGGGCGTGCCGGATCAGCGTCCGGAGGTGCTGGCCGGTCTCTTCGCCGAGCTGCTCGACGATCACGAGGCGCTGCTGATCGGCGCCGACTGTGGGCTCCGTCCGGAAATGCACGAGCGGTTGCGGGCCGAGCTGCCGGCGTACGCGCAGCGGTGCCGCCGGCTCGCCGACCTCGGCATTCCGGCGACCGTGCAACACGACGACCTGCACGACGGCAACGTCTTCGCCGGCGCGGCCGGGTACCGGTACTTCGACTGGGGCGACGCCTCCGTGGCGCACCCGTTCGGCACGCTGCTGGTGACCCTGCGCACCGTCGGGCACGCCGGGAAGCTTGCCCCCCACGACGCCCAGCTGGTGCGGTTGCGCGACGCGTACCTGGAGGTGTGGACCGACCGGTACGACCGGCGGACCCTCGTGGAGGCCGCCGACCTCGCTGTCGGCCTGGGTCCGGTGAGCCGGTCGCTGTCCTGGCGTCGGGCGCTGGACACCGCCGAGGAGTCCCGCGCCGAGTACGCCGACGCGGTCCCGGGGTGGCTGGAGGAGCTGTTCGCCGCCAGTCCACTTCAGCCGAACTCCTGACCATGATCCGTCCGAGTCGGAAGTCGGACAGGCAGTGCGACAGGCGGCGTGGAACTTCCAAAAATTCCAGGTGACCCACGTCACCCTGCTGGGGACGTCGTTGGGCAGGTCATGGACGTCTTCTCCCGAACGTTCCTCCCGGCCGCCGCTGAGGCTGGCCTGGCCGTGCAGACGGTGAGCCGGCACATGCCGGTCTTCCGGCGCTGCGTCGGCTCCGGTGACGCCACCATCCTGGTCACCCGTTGCAGCCGCCCCGACCGCCCGGTCACCGGCGACTACCTGTTGCTACTCACGCACCGCCGCCTGGTGGTGACCCAGCAGACCCGCGTCCTGCACCGACTACGCCTGCACCTCAACACCGAGTTGCGCGAGCTGAGCAACGTCACCTGGAGCCCGGACCCGCGGCTGCAGTCGGTCGAGATGGCGGCCACCGCGATCGACGGGATCCGTGAGCGGTTCCTGATCCGGACCAGTCACCCGAAGCAGGTCTGGCAGCTCGACGCGTTGCTCAACCAGGCGTTCCGGACCCGCCTGCGGCCGCCCGGCGCGCGGGTCGTCGCCAGCATCGGTGACGCGCCGGCCGCCGCCCGACCCGGGCTGTTCGCTCCGTCCTGGTGAGCTGACCCCGCCTTTACCTAACTCGAACACACACCGATCGCGCCGAGCCTGCGCGGTCGGCAATCATGGTCCGGTGACCGTCGAACCACCGCATCGCGGGCTCGTCCTCGTCGTGGAGGACGAGCCGGCCATCGCCGACCTGGTCCGGCTCTACCTGACCCGGGACGGGTTCGGCGTCCACCTGGAACGTGACGGCGAGGCCGGTCTGAGCGCGGCCCGCCGGATGCGCCCGGTGGCCTGCGTCCTGGACATCGCGCTGCCGGGTCTGCCCGGCACCGAAATCTGCCGCCGGCTGCGCGAGGCCGGCGACTGGACCCCTGTCATCTTCCTCACCGCACGCGACGACGAGGTGGACCGGATCGTCGGCCTGGAGTTGGGTGCCGACGACTACGTCACCAAGCCGTTCAGCCCTCGGGAACTGGTCGCCCGCGTCCGCGCGGTGCTGCGCCGATCCGCCGGCGGCCCGGAGGGCGCGGACCGCCCACGTGTCGTCGGCCGGGTGACCCTCGACCCGGCCCGCCGTACTGTCACCGCCGCCGGTGCCCCGGTGCAGCTCACCTCCACCGAGTTCGACCTGCTGGCCCACCTGATGGCCCGGCCCGGCCGGGTCTTCACCCGGGAGGAGCTGCTGGCCGGAGTCTGGGGCTACGCGGCGCACGCCGGCACCCGGACGGTGGACGTGCACGTCGCCCAGGTGCGGGCGAAGCTCGGCCCGGCGAGCGTGATCCGGACCCATCGCGGCGTCGGGTACGCGGTAGATGCCTGACCACCCCCGGCACGTCGAGTCGCCGACAATGGCACTGCCGGTGGTCGGCGCCCCACCCACCGCACCCCGACGAGGCCGAACCGGCCGTACGCTGACCGCCCGCGCGGTGCTCGTCACCTGCGCGGTGGCACTGGTGTCGGTGCTGGTCACCGCCATCGTCGCGGTGCCGTTGGCGATCCGTGGCGCGGAGCGGAGCGAGCAGGAAGCGCTCGCCGCCCAGGCCCGACTCGCCGCCGAGGTGCTGCGGACCCGCCTCGACCGGGGACGCAGCGCCGACGAGGAACGGCTCATCCAACAACTGCGCGACCAGGGCATCGACGCGTACCTGATCCGCCGTGGGGCGGTCGACCGGGCGGGTCTGCCACAGCGGGTGGTGCAGCGGATCGGGCAGGGCCGCAACGTGTCGGCCCGCCGCTCCGTCAACGGTGAGCGGGCCCTGGTCGAGGGTCGGGCCCTGCCCGGCGGCAACGGGGTGGTGCTCTCCCGTCCGCTGGCCGACGGGCTGTGGGTCCGGGTGCTGCTCAGTCTCTGGTTGCCGCTGCTGGCCGGGTTGACCGCCGGTGTGGTGGCCGGGCTGCTGCTGGCCCGTCGGCTGGCCCGGCCGATCCGGGTCGCGGCCACCGCAGCCGCCCGGCTGCGCGCCGGTGACCGGGCCGTCCGGGTGCCGGTCGAGTCGCCGGACGAGGTCGCCGACCTGGCCGAGGCGTTGAACGGTCTGGCTGCCGCTCTGGCCACCAGCGAGGGCCGACAGCGGGAGTTTCTGCTCTCCGTCTCGCACGAGCTACGCACTCCGCTGACCGCGATCCGGGGGTACGCCGAGGCGCTCGCCGACGGGGTGCTCGGCGCCGACGACACGGTGGACACCGGTCGGACGATGCTGGCCGAGGCCCAGCACCTGGACCGGCTGATCGGCGACCTGTTGGCACTGGCCCGGCTGGAGGCCGCCGACTTTCCCCTGGAACCGGTGCCGGTGGACCTGACCCAACTGGCAGTGGACGCGGCGCCGACCTGGTCCGGTCGGTGCGCGGCGGTGGGCGTGCCGTTCCGGGTGGAGACGCCCGGTCAGCCGGTGCCCGCGTACACCGATCCCGGGAGGATCCGGCAGGTCCTGGACGGGCTGCTGGAGAACGCGCTGCGGGTCGTACCCCCGGGGTCGCCGGTGGTGCTCGCGGTCCGGCCGGCCGGCGCGGACCCGGCGCACGGCGGCGTGTTCGAGGTCCGCGACGGCGGGCCCGGCTTCACCGACGACGACCTGGCGGTGGCCTTCGAACGCGGTGCGCTGCACGAGCGTTACCGGGGGGTGCGCAAGGTGGGCAGCGGGCTGGGGTTGGCGCTGGCCGCCGGGCTGGTCCGCCGGTTGGGCGGGGAGATCGCCGCCGGGCACGCGCCGGAGGGCGGTGCCGCCTTCACCGTCCGGCTGCCCGGTGATCCTTACCTGACTCGAACATCGTCCTGACGCTCCGCTCGTCGTTCCGGGGAAGGCTGAGGGCTCCACTGACCGAGAGGGAGAGTCATGCCACGTTGGGGTATCGCCACCGGCACCACGGCACTGCTCGCGGCGGTCGCGCTCGGCGTCAGCGGCTGCGGCGCGGCCGAGGTGGCCAGCCAGCCCGCCCGGGATGTCGCCGTCGAGGTCGCCGCCGCCATGGGAGTCGAGGGGCAGGCGCTGGCCGCGATGGGCTTCGACGCCGACGACCTGGACGTGCTGACCGTCGCCGCACCGGCCACGCCGACGCCGGGTACGTCCCCCAGCGCCAAGGAGAAGGCCCGGGAGAAGCGCGGTGAGGAGTGGCGCAAGCGCCGCCAGGCCCGCGTGCTGCTGCGTAAGAACACCCTGCACGGTGAGGCGGTGGTGAAGACGAAGGACGGCGGTACGCAGACCGTCGCCGTGCAGCGCGGCGAGGTGACAGCGATCGACGGCGACTCGGTGACCGTCAAGTCCACCGACGGCTTCACAATGACCTGGACCTTCGGCGACGACCTGCGGGTGGTCGAGCGGCGGGCCACGGTGCAGCCGAGCGAGGTGAAGGTCGGCGCGACGCTCGGCGTCGCCGGCGCGAAGGACGGCGACAAGGGCGTGGCCCGGCTCATCCTCATCCCCCGAGCCAAGTGAGCGAAAGGGGGCCCTGGCCGACGCCAGGGCCCCCTTTCCCGGTGTCAGTAGACGCGGGAGCCGATGAAGTCGTCGTGACCGTAGCCGACCGGGTTGGCGGCGGTACGGGTCTCGAACGACCACTGCTGCCGGCTGCTGCTGGAGCAGTTCGCCAACCGCAGGCGAGAGCTACCCAGCAACGGGTTGTCGAACGCCACGCAGAGGTTGCTCGCGACGGCCGGCCTGATCTGGTTGCCGGAGAAGACGAACTGCTGCGCGCCGGTGCCGTTGCAGTCGTAGATGTTGACCGCGGTGCCGGCTGTCATCGAGCTGTTGGCGACGTCCAGGCAACGGTCGTGGGACAGCTCCGAGTGCAACGACCGCCTGGCCGAGTCGTACCAGAAGCCCTGGTTGCGCCCACCGTGGCAGGAGTACGGCTGCTGCGCCGTGCCGTTGCGGGAGTCGTACCCCTTGCCGTCGACACAGGTGCCGGTGGCCAGGTTGCGCAGTTGCTTGAACTCCAGCAGGCCCGGGTAGAGCACGCCGCCGCCGGTGCTGGCCGGGTCGACGCAGCTCGCCCGCGTCTGCCCGGAGTTCCAGAACTGGGTGATGCACTGGGCGAACATGCCGTGCCCGCGGGCGTTGGGGTGGAACGACTGTCGGGCGGCGTTCTCGTTCCAGATGCCGACCTCGATGAAGAGGCCGCGCACCGAGGTGTTGTCGGTGCACACCTCGTGCCCGTGGAAGAGCCGGCTGGCGTCCAGGTAGCGGGTTCCGGTGTTCGCCGCGGCCGAGCGCAGCGCCGACTCGAACATCGGCACCGCCTTGTTCCGGGCGAACGCCGCGTCGGCCAGGTAGAGCAGACAACCGCCGGAGTACCAGCCGGGGAAGTTGGGGTTGTCCTCCACGTCGGGGCTGCCGGGGCTCGGGTACGACATCAGCACCAGTTCGTAGTCCGACCGCAGGTAACCGGCGTTGGTCATGGTCTGCCGGATGTCGGTCAGGGCCGACTCCACCGCCTGCCGGCTGCCGTCGGTGCGGATCGTCCACTGGTCGGTGTAGGTGGGGTAGCAGGCGCCCTGGAAGAAGACCCGGCGGACGGCGCAGTCGGTGGCGACCGGACCGAACTGGATGGTGCCGTCACCGTTCGCGCCGACCACCACCCAGATCAGCTTCACGTGTGTGTTGCGTGCCTTGATGCCCAGGTGGTCACCCTGGTTGAGCTCGTTGTGCTGGGTGGGGCCGCCGGCGATGAGGTTCCACGGGGTGGCACCGGAGCAGGCGATGTTGTAGCGCACGTCCGACGGGATGCCGGTGCGGAACACCGCCTGGTCGTACGAGCGGTCGCACCAGTTGCCGTCCTGGTGGGTGCCGGGGACGTAGTTGCCGACGCCCTCACCGGAGATCTCGCTGTCGCCCATGGTGATCAGCGCGGTACGCCGTTGTTCGATCGGACGGATCGCCGGGCTGCCGTAGAGGGCGGTCGCCTCGGCGGCCCGGATGGCTTCGAGGTTGGCGGGGAGTGGTTGGACGGTTGGTCGGTCGGCTGCGGTGGCGGGGGTGGCCGGTCCGGCGAGCATCGGTAGGACGAGAGCGGCGACGGCGACGGCGACGGTGATGGCCCGTCGTCGGGTCGCGCGTTCGGGCCTGGCGGGGATTGCAGGCATCGACGCACTCCTTTCGGCTCAATCGCGGGACGTCGATTGAGTTACCAGACGGTAACGTGCGAATCAACAGATGTGAATGCGCTTCAGATCCTTGCGCGCGGAATGCAGAACCGCCCGGATCGGACTATCCGACCCCCCACGGCGGCTTTAGCGGCCCGGCGGCAGGGCGTAGCCGACGTAGCTGCGGAACTCCAGCCGCCAGCCGGCCGGGACGAGTTTGGCGCAGGCCGCCTTGTTGCCGGTGCAGACGATCGCGTCGACCGAGGCGGGATCGGCCGGCGGTCGTTCCGGCAACACCGACTGCAACGCCACCAGGTCCGGTGAGCCGCCGTCGGGCTGCCGCAGCAGCAGCCACCACGGGTATTCCCAGTTGTCGTTCTGCTGCACCAGCCCGATCCGTCGCGCACCACTGTCCTGGACCGCTGTCGCCGCCCAGCGGAACTCGTCGGCCCACTGGGGGCGGCGCAGGAACCGGGTGTCCCAGTCCGAGGTGGTGAACACCGAGCCGGAACCGACCAGCCGGCGCGGGAAGCCGTACGACAGGGCGAGCACTCCGGCCAGCGCCGAGGTGGCCAGCACGGTGACGGCCGCCACGGTGGCAACAGTTCGACGCCCACCCGCGCGGTTGCGCAGGAGAGCGTCCAGCCAGAGGCCGGCGAGGGGCGTGGCGAGCACGACGGCGTAGAGCAGCAGCCGGTTGCCCCACGGCTGCCACTTGATCATCGCGGTGTGCAGCAGCACGGCGGTCAGCACCACCACGGCGTACGCCCGCAGCGACCCCGCCCGCTCGGAAGTGATCCGCCGTGGTCGGGCGAGCGCGATCACCGCACCGATCACCGCCAACGCCCCGGCCAGCGGGAACGCCACCCGGTCCTCGTCCGGATACCAGGCCGGCTCCGGGAACAGCTCCCGCCCGAAGGTGATCGCGCGGTCCTGCGGGTCGACCCCGATCGCCTCGGCGCCGCTGATGATCACCTCGGCTCCGGCCCGACGCAGCGGTGCAAGCGGCGTGTCGAATGCGGTGTGCCCGATCCGCAGCGCGTTGACCACTATCGACGCCGGGTCGTGCCGTTCCATGGGGATGGACTCGCGCAGCCGGGGCGGCCCCAGCGGGTGCCCGAACTCGGCGGTCACCCGGGCCAGGAAGGGGCCGACCACCACGGCAGCGACCACCAGGATCAGCACCGAACCGCCGACAGTGCGGGCCAACCCGCCGATCGGCCAGGCCCGCCGACCCCCGGCGGGCGCTGTCGGGCCTGCCAGCGCCGATCGATCGGCCCGGGCCAGCCTCAACTGGGCCAGGCCCCAGAGCACCAGCAGCGGGCCGACCGCGATCAGGCCGCTGGTCTTGGTCACCGCGGTCAACCCGGTGGCCGCCCCCAGCCCGAGCAGCGTGCCCCAGCCGGTCCGTCGACTCAGCCCGTCCAGCGTCAGGGTCGCCGCGCAGGCCACCCACGCCGCGCAGATCAGGTCGGTCTGCGTGCTGGTCGCCTGGAGCACGACCATCGGCGTGGTCGCCAGCACGAACGTGGTGAGCAACTGGGCCCGCCGGCCGCCGCCGAGCTGCGCGGTGATCCGTGCGGCCACCAGGAGGCAGACCACTCCGGCCGCCCACTGCACCAGGTTGTGCAGGTGGTCCCCGCCGGTGAGCAGGCGCAGGTGCAGCAGCAGGTACTCGGCTCCGGGCGGAATGGTCACCTGCCGGTGGATGGCGGTGGGCCAGAAGTCCAGGTCGCCCTGGGCCACCCAGTGCTCCACCTTCGGCAGGTGGTACGTCTGCGAGTCGAAGTTGTTCGGCTCGGCCAGCAGCGCGACCAGCAGCTCCACCAGGACCAGCCCGCCGACCGTGCCGGCGAGGAGCCGCTCACCCGGCCGGGCCGTACGCCACGCCTCGACCGCTGCACCACGAAGGTCAGCGAACCCCCGAGCAGCCCGGATCGGCGCGGGGCCGGGCTCACCGCGCTCGGCGGCCGGGACGGACACGTCGGGTCCGCCACGGGACACCACGGCGCCGACCGGGACCGGCTGCGGTGCGGTGCTGACTGCCGGCGCAGCGCTGACCGGCACCGGTGCGGCGGCGCTCGGCTGCCCGGGGCGGGTCGCCCGTCGCCAGCGCAGACCGACCGCCGCCGCGGCTGCGACCAGCAGAAGCAGCCAGGCGACTGTGAACGCGCCTCGGGTCAGCGCGTGCGACGCGCCGAGCACCTCGACGACGAGCACCGCGTACGCCCCGCTGAGCAGGACGGCGCGCACCACGGCGAGCCGCAGCGGTGCCACTGCGCCAGCCTCTCGTGGCATCGCCGCGACGATGAGCAAAAGCACCGCGGCGGCAGGAACCACCGCGAGCAGGGAGCCGGCAGCCGACATGGCGGAAGTAAACACCATTGATCTGAGGCCGCCGCGTCGACTGCCCAGCGGTAGCGGTACGCGGTAAACAAACCAACCAGGTTAGGCTATGGCCGACGTGTTGCCGCCACCGTGGAGATCCCCGTGAAGCTCTCGATCCTCATGCCGGTCTACAACGAGGAAGAACGCATCGCGGATGCCCTCAAGCAGGCATTGGCGGTTGACTATCCGTGTGAGATCGAGTTGGTCGTCGTCGACGACGGCAGCCGCGACGGCACCGGCGAGGTCCTCGGTCGCGCCGACGACGCGCGCCTTCGGGTCATCACCCACCAACGCAACGCCGGCAAGGGTGCCGCCATCAAGACGGCGGTCGACAGCGCGGAGGGTGACTACATGGTCATCCTCGACGCCGACCTGGAGTACGACCCGCAGGACATCCCCAAGCTGCTCGACCCGGTGCTCGACGGCCGGGCCACTGTGGTCTACGGCAATCGCACCTTCGGCAGCCACAGCGCCTACAGCTTCTGGTACGTGATGGGCAACAAGGGCGTCACGATGGCGGCCAACGTGCTGTTCAACTCGTACATCGGCGACCTGGAGACCTGCTTCAAGCTGATGCCGGTGGCTCTCTACCGGTCGCTCGGGGTGCGCTCGCGCGGCTTCGGCATGGAGGCCGAGGTGACCGGCAAGCTGCTGCGTCGCCGGATCCGGCCGTACGAGGTGCCGATCAGCTACCGGGCACGCGGCCGGGAAGAGGGCAAGAAGATCACCTGGAAGGACGGCGTCGAGGCGATCTGGATCCTCGGGCGCGAGCGCGCTCGCCGCCGCCCCGCCGTCTCAGCCGCCAACTGACCCCAGGAACGCGCTGATCGACCGCCGCAGGCCGTCGGCGTCCAGCCCGTGCCACCGGGCGTGGTCGGCCGGATCGCCGTACCGTCGCAGGTCGGTCTGACCCACCCCGAGGGCGAGCAGCCGGTGCGGCACGTCCGCCAGGGCCCGGCTGACGAGAGAGCTCGACGTTCCCGCCAGGTACGGCTCGACCAACACCACGTCGGTGTTGGCGAGCGCCCGCAGCCCGGGCGTGTCGAGCGGCCGGGGTGTGTGGGTGTACGCCACTGTCACGTCCATTCCCTCCGTCGCCGCCAGGGTGGGGTCGAGCATTGGTCCGACCGCCACCACGAGGGGCGCATTCGTCGGGCCCCGCCGGAGCACCCGTAGCCGGGTGGCGTCCGGGTACGCCTCGGCGTTGCGCTGCTCGCAGAGCCGCAGGTAGATCGGATCGTCGGTGGTCGCGGCGTTGCGCAGCAGCGGCCCCACCTCGTCCGGGTGGCCGGGCACCCGGACGGTCCAGCCGTCACCGAGGGAGTCGAAGAGCGCCACGTCTCCGGGCGACTGATGGGTGCGACCCTCAGCCGACCCGTCGTACGACGCGCCGATGCTGACCAGGACGGCGCCCACGCCCTGGTGGTCCAGATCCAACTTGATCTGCTCGTACGCCCGGTCCACCAGGAACGTCGCGTACGAGTGCGCGATCGGACGCAGCCCGGTCAGGGCCAGCCCGCCGGCCACCCCGATCATCAGTTGCTCCCGGATCCCGACATTGAGCACCCGGTCCGGGTGGCGGTGGCCGGCTGGGGCGAACTGGCTCGCCGAGATGTCGGCCAGCACCAGCGCGGTACGCGGGTCCTCGTCGAGGAGCGCTGTGGCGGTGTCGATGGAGGCGGTACGCATGTCGGTCATCCCTTGCTCCCGATGCGGGCGACCACCAGGTGCGGGTGTCGTGGTCGGTGCCCGGTCAGTGCCGAATACAGGGCTTCGTGGTTCCGGCCGTCGACGGTGTCGGCTGTCCAACCGTTGACGGTGAACCGGCCGGCGATGCCACCGGCCCACCCGTGGCTGGCCGACGCGTTGTCGACAACGACAGCGGTGAGGCTGTCGAGGCCGGTCGCTCCGGCGTACGCGATCGCCTCGTGGTTGGATCCCTCGTCCAGTTCGGCGTCGCCGAGCAGCACGTACACCCGGGGGTTGAGCAGCCCCTGGGCGCGCAGGCCGAGCGCGGTGCCGACGGCCAGCCCGAGGCCGTGCCCGAGGGAGCCGGAGCCGATTTCGACCCCGGGCACCAGGAGTCGGTCCGGGTGGTGGCCGAGCCGGCTCTCCGGTCCGGCCAGGTCGTCGAGCCAGGCGTCCGGGATGAAGCTGTGCGCGGCGAGCACCGCGTAGTAGGCGGCCGGTCCGTGGCCCTTGGAGAGCAGGAATCGGTCCCGCTCCGGGTCGTCGGCGGTGTCGGGGGTGACCTGCAGCACCCGGTCGTAGAGCACCTGGAGCACGTCGACGGTGGAGTGCGCGCTCGGCGCGTGTTTCTCGTCGCCGGTCAGTCGTCGGATCAGCCCGGGCAGTCGGGCGCTGCTGTCGGTGGTCAGTGTGGTGGCCATGCCACTACTGTGTTAGTTGAAGTGGACTTCAACTCAAGGACCTGGGGATGCCGGATTCATTGACGATCGGTGAGCTGTCCGCCCGCTCCGGGGTGGCGCCGTCGGCGCTGCGCTACTACGAGCGACTCGGGCTGATCCGCGCCGACCGCACCGGCGGCAACCAGCGCCGGTACGCCCGCGCCGAGCTGCGGCGGGTCGCCTTCATCCGGATCTCCCAGCAGGTCGGCGTCTCGCTCGACGAGATCCGGGAGGCACTCGACTCGCTCCCCGAGGCCCGCACGCCGAGCCCGCAGGACTGGGCGCGGCTGTCGGCGAGCTGGCGCAGCCGGCTGGACGAGCGGATCCGGCTGCTCACCAGGCTCCGCGACGACCTGGACGGCTGCATCGGCTGCGGCTGCCTGTCCCTGCAGCGCTGCACGTTGAACAACCCGGAGGACGCGCTGGCCGGCGAGGGCCCGGGCGCCCGACTGGTGCTGCCCCGACCGACCGTCGACCCGACGCCGGCCGGCTCGCTCAACTGACGGCCGGGCCGGTCAGGTCGCTGAGGTGCGCCGACCCGGCCGGCCCGCTCAGCTGACGGCCGACCCTCCGCCCGGCGGGCGGGTGAGCAGCACCTTGCCGAAGTGGTCGTTCGACTCGACGAGCCGGTGCGCCTGCGCCGCCTCGGTCATCGGCAGCCGCCGGTCCACGATTGGCCGGATCCGGCCCGCCTCGACCAACGGCCACACCTCGTCCCGTACGCCCTGGACGATCTCCGCCTTCTCAGCGAGCGGACGGGACCGTAGCGACGTCGCGGTGACGCTGGCCCGCCTGGTCATCAGCGCGCCGAGATCCAACTCGGCCTTGCGCCCGCCCTGCATCCCGATCACCACGAGCCGACCGCCGGTGGTCAGCGCGGAGACGTTCCGCCCCAGGTAGGACCCACCCATGATGTCGAGGATGACGTCGACACCGCGCCCGTCGGTGATCCGCCGGACCTCCTCGACGAAGTCCTGCTCCCGGTAGTCGATGACGTGTGCCGCACCCAGCTCACGCAGCCGGGCGTGCTTGGCCTCCCGCGCGGTGGTCAGCACTGTCACGCCGAGGGCCGCCCCGAACTGGATGGCGAAGGTGCCGATCCCGCTGCCGCCACCGTGCACCAGCAGCGTGTCGCCCCCGCCGAGCCGCGCCACCTGGACCAGATTCGACCAGACCGTGCAGGCCACCTCGGGCAGCGCCGCCGCGTCGACCGGGTCGCAGGCCGGCACCGGCAGCAACTGCCCGGCGGGGACCGCGACCCGCTCCGCGTACCCGCCGCCGGCCAGCAGCGCGCAGACCTGCTGCCCGACCGCCCACCCGGCGACCTCCGCGCCAACCTCCGTGATCACCCCAGAGCATTCCAACCCGGGGTACGCGGGCACGCCCGGCGGCGGCGGGTAGTGCCCCTGCCGTTGCAGCAGGTCAGCGCGGTTCACCCCACTGGCCCGCACGTCCACGATCACCTCGTCCGGGCCCGGCTCCGGGTCGGGCACCTCGGCCCACACCAGCGCGTCAGGTCCACCGGGCTCCGGAATCGTGATGGCTCGCATGGGCCCAGTCTTCCCGATCTTCCCGGGTGCCGCAGGCGCACCGTCCAGCCCACAGTGGACACGGCAGACCGCCTGGCCGGCGTACCGGGGAGGGACGCCGGGCCGCCCGGAGCGAGCCGTGGCAGACTATGCGTGGCCGTACGCCCACGGGCGACGGTCAAGGAGGGTTCGCCTAGTGGCCGATGGCGCTGGTCTTGAAAACCGGTAAGGCAGCGATGTCTTCGTGGGTTCGAATCCCACACCCTCCGCCTGCTGGTGATCTACGTTGACGCAGCTCAGCCCTCGTTTCCCGACGGGGGCTGAATGCTGGTGGGGGTACTACGCGGCGCCGTTGCCATTGATGGATCGAAGCGCGGCGATGGCTGGGTCTGCTCATCGTGTGCGTTGGTCTCAGCGGGAGGACGGCCGTAGCACCACCCGATGTGTCGGTAGACGACGAAGCGCCCCCAGCCATCACAGCCGAGGGCGCATAGTTGGGCGTTAGATCATGCCTCTTGCAGCTCCCGCAGGTTGCGGTCGGTCGCTACGTACTGCGGCCAGTCGTCAGTGTGGCACTCGGCCGCGTGTAGAGCTGTACGGATCTGGACCAGCAGGGCGTTGGCGGCGCTCTCGAAGTCAGGGGCCTCGATGCTCGTGGCGAACTCGACCGTGCGGTCAGCGAGACTCGCGGCCATTTGCACCTCGTGCTCCAGTTCGTCCAGGTGCTCTTGGACGGCGTCGAGGAAGTCTTCATACTGCGCGTCAGTCCCGTGAGGGTCGCTTTCGAGCGTCATCTGGATCGCGATGCGATGCTGCCGCATGATCAACCTTTCTCCCAGCATGTAGCCCGCTTGAGCTGCCCGATCAGGTCTCTCAAGTAGTTCGCCCCCGAGGGGGTGCACTTCACGGTCTTCCAGTGCTTCTCCGGACAGGGGCAGTACATCTTGAAGTAGCTCTTCCCACCGCCGGTGATCCTCCAGTCCTTGCGCTCGGCGTCCTGGAGAACGTCCTCAAGTTCTTTGTACCTGTGCTTGGGGCGTGACACTTGGTAAACGCTCCTTGCCTCTTGAGGTTACATACCCAGAAGATCGACTAACAGGCGCGCTCGGTCACAGCCACATCAACGGGATCAGGCCGAGACTGAGCACGGTATGGGACAGCTGCGGCGAAACGCCCCACTCGGGTCGTCAATGCGACAGTCCAGGAGTTCGTAGGCATAGCGCGAAGCGCCCCCGGCCGGTATGACCGGGGGCGCTTCCGTGTGTCGTTGGTGGCGGTCACCTCCCGCACCCTCCGCCAATCCGAACGCCGAGCTTGATCCACTCGGCTTCCCGGAAGCCGGGGTGTTCGGTGCTCAGGAATACGCCGACACCAGTGAATGCGAGTGAATCAACTACCGCAGCGAGTAGGCATCGACGAGTGCCTCCTCGCGGCGTACGGTCGGGGTACACGATGTACCCAATACGGCGAGGTGCCTCATGGCGGATCAGCAACCCACCCCTGGCCAGCGCGTCGAGCGGCTTCGTCGAGCCGTCGGCCTTTCTCGCGAACAGCTCGCCGGCCTTGCCGCTCTGTCACCGACAACCATCAAGTTCGTCGAGAACGGACGCCGAAGCCTGACCTTGCGAGCCGCCCAGCAGATCGCTCCGCACCTCGGCGTGCGTGACCTCGGTGATCTGTTCGGGCCACAGGTGACCCTGTCATTGGACGGCCGACCTAGTCACCCCGCCATCGGCGATGTCCGTCGCGGGCTGACCGCCTGGCACATCACCGTCTCCGGTGAACCAGAGTCCCCCGACTACTTGCGCGGTGCCGTCGACTCCGCGTGGCAGACCTGGCACACCTCTCGGCACCAACGCACCGAGGTGAGCGTTCTCCTGCCCGGTCTGCTCGATGCGACTCAGCGAGCGGCCCGGCTGCACACCGGCGACGACCGGCGTGCCAGCCTCGCTTTGCTCGCCCAGGCGCATCACCTCGCGCAGGCTTACCTTGCCTGGCACGGTGACCGCGAGCTGTGTTGGCTGACCGTCGACCGTGGCATGGCCGCGGCCCTCGATGCCGACGATCCTCTCGCCATCGCCCAATCCACCTGGTATGCGGCTCATCTGCTGCGGGCCGTCGGTCGCGGCGACGAGGCGTTGGAGCGGTTGCAGGAGGCTCGCGGTCTGATCGAGCCCCGAGTCGCCGATGGCGGGAGTGAGTGGGCCGAGATGCTGGCCGACCTGCACCTGTGCACCGCGCTTACCCGGGCCCGTACCGGTGATCAGGGTGCCTGGTCGGACTGGGACGCCGCTCGCCGGGTGGTCGAGCAGGCCCTGCCGGCCGGCTTCGTCGGCCTGCGCACCCGGGTTTCGCGGCCGTTGGTAGACGTGTACGCGGTGATGTGCGCCGTCGACCTGGGCGATCCTGACGAGGCGCAGCGGCGAGCACACTCGCTCGATCCGGCGTCCATTCCGTCGACCGAACGGCGGGGCCGGCACTACGTCGAGCTTGCCCGCTCTGCCGACCTGGAAGGGGCGAGGGAGGCGACACTTCACCTGTTGGGCCTCGCGGAGTCCACCTCTCCCGAGACGGTCCGATACTCACCGGCAGCTCAGGAGTTGGCAGGCCGGTTGGCCCGAGAGGCACCAGCGGCAATCCGCGCCGAGGCGATCCAGTTGGAGAGCCGGATCGCGGTGCCAGACCTGTAGGGGTACCTCCTGTCGCTGGGTACGCTGCGTACCCGTTGCGCACGTCGTTGCTGCCTAGCGTGTTCTCACGAATGCAGTGGGTGTGCGGCCTTGCCCGAATTTGGGGCGATGACCGCTACCCCTGAGACGGGAGGGCACCACGATGATGTGGCCGTTCAACCTGCTCCGTCGGCGAGGCAAGCGACCGGCGGTTTGTGCGCCGCTGAGTGCCACCGGTCCGGCGATACAACGGGCAGAGCAGGAAGCCGCCCGGGCACGGTTGCTGGCTCAAGCCCGCCGCCGATCCTCCGAGCATGGTGATGACGGGGCCGGCCGATGATGGGTGAGGTCCCCACCACCGCAAGAGCGGCTGTGCAAGCCCGATCGGCGCAGGGTCAACGGGCAGCCGCTGTCTTGCCGAGCCGCCTGGCCGACCAACACATCCCCCGACGGCCCGAATGGGTCTGCGGTAGCTGCGAGCAGGACACTCCGTGGCCTTGCGCTCCGGCCCGAGTGCGCCTGTCCGAGGCGTACGGCCGGGACCGGATCGGGCTGTCCATGTACCTGGGCAGTTTGCACGCGGTGGTGGTCACGGAACTGCCCTCCGTCGCCGCTGGCGAACTGTTCGAGCGGTTCGTTGGGTGGGCGCGTTGAGCAGCACCGTCAGTCGCTGGTCGATGCGGATCGCCTGGTCCACGCCTCGTAGCTGAGCAGGATGACGAGGAACCCGGTGAGCAGGCCCAGAGCGGCCAGACCGGGCAGGTAACGGCCGACGGGAAGTAGCAGCAGCGCCACAGCGGGGGCGAGAAACTGCTCGGGTCGTACGCACCGGACGCTGAGTGCCAGGAACGTCGCCCGGCCCGCGAGGTACAGGGCGGTCCCGCCGAACAGTGCGACAGCCGGGATCCAGTGCAGGGTTTCGTGCGACTTCCCGTGCGCCATGCCGGCGAGCACCTCTTCGACTCCCAGCGCCACGTAGATGGTTCCCGCCAGCAGCGGGAGGTGGGCGACGCTGTAGGCGTTGCCGGCCACGAAGCCCCGGTGCAGTCCGGAGTCCGTCGTCAGTGCGTTCCCGGCGCTCGACGCGCTGGGGAAGTACAGCCAGTACAGGCAACCAATGACGGTGAGCGTGAGCAGCGCCGCCAGCAGGCTCGGCCAGTGGATCATCTGAGTCCCGACGCCGGCGCCGACCGAGATCAGGGACTCTCCGAGCGCGATGATCACCACCAGGCCGTGCCGCTCCGCGAAGTGGCCGGGGCTGCGTATCGGCCACCCGCCCACCAGCAGGGCGAGCACCCCACCGCCCATGTCGATGATGAGCGCCGCCGCCCAGAGCAGGATCTGTGCGGTGCCGCCGAACACCGCGCCGAGGACGAGCGGGATCCAGGACAGCGCTGTGGTGAGGGCGTAGAGCCGTACGGTTCTGAGTCGCCGGGGGTCGTCCACCGACACCCAGTAGAAGAGAACGAACTGGGTCGACCGCACCACGAGGTACGCCAGCACCAGGATCAGCCGGGGTGTCCTCGTACCCCTGCCGGTTTCCCAGGCTTCGGGGAGGACCAACGCGATGAGGAAGACGGCTGCCATCGCCACGGCGATGCCGACCCGGATCAACCCGACGTCGAGCCGGACGTAGTTGCCCAGCCAGGCATAGACGAGCCAGGAGTTCCACAGCAGCATGAGGACGAGCAGGCCCTGCACCAGGGTCACCGACGACTGTCGCTCGCTCATGAACGTGGTGACCCGGATGAGCCCGAAGACGAGCACCAGGTCGAAGAAGACCTCGAACAGCGTCGGTCGGTGAGTCTCCGCGGTGACCACCGGCCGGGACCGGAAGATCCGCCACATCAGATCATCTTGTCTGTTCGCCCCGGAGGGTTCCGGCGTCCGGCCTCCCGGTCACTCCGGCGGGTCGACGGTTCGCCGCTCCCGGCGGATCGTCTCCTCGGCCAGTCGCTCCACCGCGCGTCGGCGGTCGTCGGCGATGGCTCGTTCGTCCCGGCGGCGGAACGCGGTGAGGACGGCTATCGCGAAGTCCCGCCAGATGCCGGCCACGATGTCCCCCTGCGGAACGTTGCCCGAACTCAACCGTAGCTCTGCGAAACCACAGTCGGTCAGCGCGTGCTTCCGGTCGTCGGGAGGGCCGCGGCGGGGTAAGAAGGGGCTGGTATCTCCGCACATCGGAAGGACGCGTCCCCATGACCCTGGAACGACCGATCGCCCCGGACCCGTACGAACTGCTGCCGACGCTGCCCTCGTTCACGCTGACGAGCGACGACGTGCAGAACGGCGAGCCGATGGACGCCCGGCACGCGCATGGCAGCACCGGGGGTGACAACGTCTCGCCGCAGCTGGCCTGGTCGGACTTTCCCGCCGAGACGAAGAGCTTCACGGTGACCTGCTACGACCCGGACGCGCCGACGGGCAGCGGTTTCTGGCACTGGGTGCTGGTGAACGTGCCGGTCGACGTCACCCAGCTGCCCACCGGGGCTGGTGGCGCGGCGGGCACCGACCTCGGTGGGGCGTTCTCGGTCCGCAACGACTACGGCGAGCAGGGGTACGGCGGGGCGGCTCCGCCGGCCGGCGACCGCCCGCACCGGTACGTCTTCGCGGTGCACGCCCTGGACGTCGACCGCCTGGACCTGACCCCGGACGCCACCCCCGCCTACGTCGGCTTCAACCTGACGTTCCACACCCTGGCCCGAGCGGTGATCCGCCCGACGTACCAGATCAAGGACTAACCCCGGAGCCGCCGAGTCTCGTCGATCATGGAGTTGTGGTGGGTGACAAAACGCCCGGCAAGCACCAAGCCGGGCACCACAAGTCCATGATCGACTGGGCAGGCTGGTCCTGCTGCAGGACCAGCGCGGGGGCTGGGTCAGGCTGGGACGCGGGCTACGGCGAAGACGGACTGGCCGAACGGCGGGAGGACGAGCTGCTCGGCGGCCTTGGTGGCGGGCAGGACGAGGGTGTCGTACACCTTGACCATCGGGCCCTCTTTCGGCATCAGCCGGAAGACCTTGGTGGCCATGAAGTAGCCGATCAGCCCGAGCGCGTTGGCGTAGTGCATCTTCTCGATGGTCAGACCGGCCTCGGTCATCGCCGCCCCGAGCGTCTTCTTCGTGTAGCGGCGGACGTGCCCGGTGGCGATGTCGGCCGGGCCCATCGCGAACTGGAACGCGGGCACGATGATGATCACGGCGCCGCCGGGTCGGACCAGGTCGCGCATGCTCTGTAGCGCG
The DNA here is from genome assembly GCF_042871765.1 of Micromonospora sp. NPDC005553. Classification (NCBI taxonomy): domain Bacteria; kingdom Bacillati; phylum Actinomycetota; class Actinomycetes; order Micromonosporales; family Micromonosporaceae; genus Micromonospora; species Micromonospora sp. NPDC005553. The sequence goes on from NZ_JBIAJD010000002.1 coordinate 1,047,804, forward strand.
CCCACGTGGTCCTCGATGTGCTCCAGGACGTTGTACGAGACGGCCGCGCTGTAGTCGCCCCGGTCGTTGTGCGGCAGCAGCATCTGCCGGACGTCGACGTTCGGACGGTCGGCGAGGCGCTCCTTGAGCTGCAGCAGCCGGTCCGGGTCGGCCTCGGTGGCGGTGAACCGTGGCAGCCGCTCGGACCATTCCAGCGCGTAGTCACCGAGACCGCTGCCGATTTCGATCGGGTCGTCGCCGAGGTACGGCACGGCCAGTTCGATGAACCAGCGACGGTGGTTGACAGCGGTTGCCAGGCCTTCCAGCACCTCGGACTGCACGCGCTGGTCCCCAGTGATTTCTGCCATGCGTCGATTCCTCACGGTATGAACTCGACCCGTGCCTGGACCGACAGAGTGAATCATCCGCTGGGACGGCGAAAGAATCGGGGCATCGGGGTGGCCGAATTGTGGTCGGGGGGTGGGTTCGTGATCGGCGGTCGGCGAACCCGGCACATAGTACGGCAGTACCCCGAAACATGTCACGGCGCTGCCAGGCGCTGACTACCCTATGAATTGTCATGACTACTCCTGAACCGGACGTGCCCAGCGGCAACCGCAGCCCGGCCGCCGCGCCTCCGGCGGAGGGGGCTTCCGGTGCCGATCGGCCTTCCCGTAGGGGGATGTGGGCCGATCTGACCGCCGTGCTGAGCTTCGTGGTGCTCGGCTTCTGGGTCACCTGTCGGCTCTGGCTGGACCCGGACAGCGATGTGCGGGACAACCAGTCGGATCAGTCGCAGTTTGAATGGATGATGGCGCACGGTGCGCGAGTAGTCACGCACTTTGCGTATCCGTTCCATTCCAATCAGATGAACGTGCCCGACGGCGTCAATCTGATGGCCAATACGTCCGTATTATCCATTTCATTGCCAATGACGCCGATCACCCTGCTGTTCGGGCCGCGAGCGTCATTTCTGGTCTTTCTGACCGCCGGCATGATTGCCACCGCCACGGCCTGGTATTTCCTGCTCTCCCGGGTCCTGATCGGCAGTCGGGGGCCGGCGTGGCTCGCCGCCGGCTTCTGCGCGTTCGCGCCGGCCATGGTGTCCCACGCCAATGGGCACCCGAACATCGTGTCGCAGTTCGTCGTCCCGTTGATCATTTGGCGCACGCTACGACTTGGTGAACCGGGTCGCTGGCTGCGCAACGGGATCCTTCTCGCGCTGGTCATCGTCTGGCAGGCGTTCCTCAACCTGGAAATCCTGCTGATGACCGCGATCGGGCTCGGCGTGGTCGTCGGCGTGCTCGCCCTCGGCCGCGCGGATCTACGGCCGCGGGCCCGATCCTTCCTCGCCGGGCTGGCCGTCGCCGCCGGGGTCGCCGGGCTCCTGCTCGCGTACCCCCTGTACGTCCAGTTCTTCGGACCGGGCGCGTACTCCGGGTTGTCCCGCCTGATCCGCGGCTACTCCAGCGACGTGGCCTCGTTCCTCGCGTACTCCCGGGAGTCGCTGGCCGGTAGCGCGCGCACCGCCGCGGGCCTGGCCAAGAACCCGACCGAGGAGAACAGCTTCTTCGGGTGGGCCCTTGTGGTCCTGGTGATCGCACTGGTCTGGTGGCTGCGCCGGTCGATCGTGGTGCTCGCGCTGGCCGCGCTCGGGTTGCTCTTCGCGGTGCTCTCGCTGGGGCGGGAGGTCCGCTTCGACAACCGGGGTACGGGTGTGCCGGGCCCCTGGGCGGCGCTGGAGAACCTGCCCATCCTGCACTCGGTGGTGCCGACACGCTGGGCGTTGGCGATCACCCCGATCATCGGGCTGCTGCTCGCCTACGGCGCCGAACGTGCCCGCGAGTTGGCCCACGCGCATCCGGCCGCTCGGGGGCAGATCCGCTTCGTCACCGCCACAGTGCTCACGATGGCCCTGTTGCCGATCGTCCCCACCCCGCTGCCCGTGGCCCGCCCCGATCCGGTCCCCAGCTTCGTGACCAGTGGGGCGTGGCGGCCGTACGTGGCCGGTGGGCGCAGTGTGGTGACCCTGCCGCTGCCGGACACCACCTACGCCGAGCCGCTGCGCTGGTCCGCGACGACCCGGCTGGACATGCCGTTGGCCCGCGGCTACTTCCTCGGCCCGGACACGCGTCCGGACGCCGATCCGCCGAAGGTCGCGTTGTTCGGTGCGACCCCCCGCCCCACCAGCAGCTTCTTCACCACCATCCGGCGCACCGGGGCGGTGCCGCCGATCACGCCGCAGAGCCGGGTCCGAGCGGTCGACGACCTGCGCTACTGGCGGGCCGGGGTGGTCATCCTCGGGCCACACGAGCACGAGACCGCGCTGCGCCGGGGCATGACCGAGCTGACCGGGATCGAACCGGTCTTCACCGGCGGCGTGTGGGTGTGGGACGTCCGGCCGTTGACCGACTGAGCGATACCGCCCCGGTCCGGCCTAGCGGACGCAGCAGCCCTGGCAGACCTTCGGGCGGGGCAGGGTGAAGGCGAGGCAGCAGGTGCGGCGCTGCACTGTCGGCTCACCGGTCGGCCCCGGCACCAGCTCGATCAGGTCGGCCAGGTCGAGTGCGCCCAGCAGGGTGTCGATGCTCTGGACCGTGGAGCCGGGCAGGGCGTCCGCAGCCCGCAGGATGCCGTGCGCGATGCCGGAGGCGACCGAGCCGAGCAGCGTCCGGGTGCCCACCCGGACCTCGGACTGGATCGCCGTGATGAGCGGCGCCAGGTGGGCGTCGAGCAGGGACGCGCGCAGCGCGGCCAGCAGCTCCGCCTCGTCGGCGACGACCCGCACCTCCGGCAGGCCGGTCAGCGCCAGCGGGTCGTTCGGCAGCACCGCCACCGTGGTGCCCCGGCGCAGGCCCATGGTGAGCAGCTGCCGATGGTCCTCGAAATGGATCAGCAGGTCGGCCGGGTCGAGCAGTGGCACCCGGCGGGCGGAGGCCCAGCCGAGCACGACCGGCAGGGCGGCCCAGTAGCTGTAGGACTTCCAGGCGAGCGCCGCGCAGGCGTGCGGGGTGCCGCCCCAGCGGACGGCCGCGCCGTTCAGCAACTCGGGCAGTCGGCTGCCATCGATCAGGGTGGTGGCGGGCGCCCAGCCGAGCTCGTCGTCGACCAGCAGGCCCCGGGCGAGGCCGGGCAGGTCATCGGTGCCGAACATGGCCCGGAGCGCAGCGGTGACGGGGGCGAGCGGCGTGGTGGCGGTCTCGCGCCGTGGCATCACCGCTGTCACCTGAGTCGTCCCCTGTCTGTCTGACCGAGGAGTGCGCCCCGGCGGACGAACCAGTGCCGTCCTGAGCTAAGGCTAGCCTAACCAAGCCCGTGGCCGTAAGGGAAGCCTCACCTTGGTCACATCCCGGACGTCCAGGTCACCCCCGTGTTCGGCGGGAGTAGTGCTTCGGCTACTACCCGGAGTCCCTGCTGGGAAACGCCGCCGCACGATCGACGGCCATCGGTGAATTGTCAAGCGGTGTGTCGAAAACATGCCACTTGCGTGTGTGCCCGCGCACGGAACGTGAAAACTTATAGCCCCGGCCACGAGGAAGCTGATGACTACCTCACCCCTCGAACGGGCTGCCGACTCCTTCGCGGCCGAACTCGCCCGGCAACGGACCGGGCGAGGGCTGTCCAAGAAGCAACTGGCCGTCCTGATGGGGTTCGACCCGTCCTACGTGAGCCACGTCGAGGGGCGCCGGCACCGCCCGACCGAGGACTTCGCCCGCCGCGCGGAGGCCGTCCTGGAGGCGAGCGGCGCGATCTGGCAGCGCTTCCGGGAGTACGACGACCTTCGGCACGCCCGGGCGGGTCATCCGCACCGCGAGTCGTACCTGCCAGGCCAGTGGCTGCCACCGGGCACCGGGCTGGTCGTGGAACGGGAGCTGGCCACCCTCACCCACACCGACGACGGCTACCGGTGCGTCATCCACCGTGAGCTCTACAACGCCGGCACCGAGCCGGTCACCCGCTACCTGGTCCGGGTCGCCGTCGACCGCTACCCGAACGACCCCGGCCGCTCCAACCGGCACCACCGGGAGCACCCCCTCACCTTCGCCGAGTTGCAGATACAGGCCCGTCGAGACGACGGTGGCGGAGACCCGGAGCCGATGCACTGGCGAGCCAAGCACGATCGGGACGCGTTCAAGGAGATCTGGCTGCTCTTCGAGAACGGGGAGCGACGCTTCCCCCTCTACCCGGGCGACCGGGCCACCATCGAGTACGCGTACAGCGTCGGCCACGAGAAGTGGGGCCCCTGGTTCCAGCGGGCCGTCCGACTGCCCACCCGCCAGCTCGCCGTACGCCTGGATCTGCCCGCTGCCCTCGACCCGCAGGTCTGGGGCGTGGAGACCTCGCTCAGCGCGGAGGAGGGCCCGCTGCGGACGGCGCCGCAGCGTCACGACGAGGGCGACCGGGTGATCTACGACTGGCAGACCGACGACCCCCCGTTGAACGCCCGCTACCGGATGCAGTGGCGGTTCCGTGCCCGTCCGGAGACCGAACCGGACATCGGCCCCGGCGCCGCCCGGGTCCGACCCAGCGACCGGATGCGCGGCCTCGGCATCGTGCAACGCGGAGACGACCTGCTCCGCCAGCGGGCCCGCCCGTTCGACCTGCCCGCTGAGGAACATGTCGCCCGGGACGTGGTCGACCGGCTCGTCATGGCCCTGGCCCGGCTCGACGAGCTGCACCCGTTCAGCAAGGGTGTTGGTGTCGCCGCCCCGCAGTTCAGCATCGGCCGCGCGGCGGCCGTGGTACGGCCGCCCGACCGGTCGGCGGAGCCGGTCGTGCTGCTCAACCCGCGGGTGGTCGACGCCGACCCGGAGACGGACGAGCAGTACGAGGGCTGCCTCTCCTTCTTCGACCACCGAGGTCTGGTGCCCCGGCCGCTACGCCTGGACGTGGAACACGCCCAGTGGGACGGCAGCCGGATCATCACGTCGTTCGAATTCGGCATGGCCCGGCTGGTCGCACACGAGATCGACCACCTGGAAGGCCGGCTCTACGTCGACCGGATGGCGCCGGGCGTGCCCCTGGTGCCGGTCGAGGAGTACCGCGAGGCCGGGCGTCCCTGGCGCTACTGACCAGGAAGGGACCGGGGCGCGTGCCCCAGGGGGCAGGGGCACGCGCCCCGGTGTGGGGGGAGGAACGTCTAGAGGTCGCCGAAGGTGTCGTAGCGGATGTTCGGCGGCGGCACGTTGTCGGCGGCCAGCACCCGCAGGGTGGACCGGACCATCCGGGCGGCACCGGAGACGAAGCAGTCGTGCGTGGTCCACGGGCCGTACCGGGCCACCACCTCCGGGATCTCGCCCTGCTCGCCGTCGAAGTCCGGATCCTCACTGCACGCCGCGGTGACCGACAACCACGGGTGTGCGGCCACCAACTCCTGCAACCCGTCCAGGCCGTACAGGTCGGCCGCCTGCCGGGCACCGTAGAAGACGTGCACCCACCGGGTCCGGTTGAAGGTGGCCAACTCCTCCACCAGCGCCTTGATCGGCGCCAGCCCGACGCCGCCGGCCACACAGAGGATGTCCCGTTCCGAGGCGCGGTCCACTGTCATCGACCCCATCGGCGCCGCCAGGCGGAGCAGGTCACCCGGCCGCACCCGCCGCACCAGGGCACCGGACACCCAGCCGGCCCCCGGAGACCGCACGTGGAACTCCAGCACGTTGTCGTCGTTCGGGGCGTTCGCCACCGAGTAGTTGCGCCACACCCGGGGGTGGTAGCGCGGCACCTCCAGGCTCACGTACTGCCCCGCCTGCCAGCGCAGCGGATGCTGCAACGCCCGGCAGGTCAGCACGGCGGTGTCCGGGCCGTACCGCTCGTGGGTCAGCACCTCGGCGTGCCAGAACGGTGGGTCGTCGTCGGAGGCGGCACCGGCCACCATCAGGGCGGCGATCGCCGCGTACGCCTCCCGCCACGCCTGGTCGTACTCCAGGTTCCAGCCGTCGCCAGCGGTGCTGCGCAGCGCGTCCAGCAGCGCGACGCCCATCGTGGCGTAGTGCCGCTCGTCGACGTGGTACTTGCGGTGGTCGCGGCCCAGCGCCCGGAGGAACTCGTCGAAGCTCTCCGGGTCGTCCACAGTGTGGATCGCCGTGATGATCGCTTCGAGTAGGCGGTCGCCCTGGCCGGTCATCTGCACCGGGAAGAGTTGCCGCAGGGCGGGGTCGAGCAGGAACAGCCGAGCGTAGAAGTGACCGCTCAGCCGGACCCGGTCGTCCTCGACCAGGGCCCAGCTCTCCTTCAGCAACCGCGCGAGGTTGTCCACTGACGCTCCTTCTCCAGACGGCAACGGATCGGGCGCTCATAGAATCTCCACGGAGCGTGTCGACTGGTCGCACAGAATGTGCGATCGGCTCACGGTGGCCGGTCGGCCATGTCACGGGTGCCGTACGTCGGGCAGAGTGGTGCGGTGACCGTTGAGCTGACCCGCCCGGTGTCCCGCCGACTGCTGGGCACCGAGACGCTGCTGGTCCTCGGCCTCTCCCTCGGCCAGTCCGCGATCTACGCGGTGGTCTCGATCATCGCGAAGTTGACCGCCGACGGTCCGCTCTCCAAGCAGACCGCCTCGCTGAACACCTCGGCGTCGGCCCGCCCCTGGCTGGACCTCACCTACCAACTGCTCGGCATCGTGTTCGCGCTGCTGCCGGTGCTTCTCGCCGTACACCTGCTCACCCGTGACCCCGGCGACCCGGCGCGGACCCTCGGCCTGGACGCACGGCGGCCCGGCCAGGACGTGGCGCGCGGCGCCGGCCTGGCGGCGCTCATCGGCCTACCCGGGTTGGCGCTGTTCTGGGTGGCGGCCCACCTGGGCCTCAACGCCACGCTGGTGCCGGCCGCGCTGCCGGACATCTGGTGGACGGTTCCGGTGCTGATCCTCGCCGCCGTGCAGAACGCCGTGCTGGAAGAGGTGATCGTGGTCGGTTACCTGGTCACCCGGCTGCGTCAGCTCCAGTGGCGGCTGGCCGCGATCATCGCGGCCAGCGCGCTGCTGCGCGGCTCGTACCACCTCTACCAGGGCTTCGGCGCGTTCGTCGGCAACGCGATCATGGGCGTCGTGTTCAGCCTCTTCTACCTGCGCACCCGGCGGGTGATGCCGTTGATCATCGCGCACACACTGCTCGACGTGTTCGCGTTCGTCGGCTACGCGCTGCTGCCCCGGGAGTGGTTCGACTGGCTCTGACCCGTCAGCGCCGGTCGGGTCGGTAGACGGCCACCGTCCGGGCCGCGAGCCGGTCGGCCGCCGCCGCGTCACCCAATGCCGCCGCGAGCACCGCCGCGCCCGGCAGCAACCGGGCCACCAGCCGCAACGCGACCCAACCACCGGCCTGAGCCGTGAGCGGCGCGGCCAACCGCCAGGCCGCCTCCGCCGCCCGCGGCCACGCCCCCTCGACCGGGTCACCAGCGCTCTCGGCGGCGGCCAGAGCCGCCACCGCGCTCGCCCGATCCGGGTGCACCTGGGTCAGCACCAGCAGGTCGACGGCCCGGTCGGGATGCGTCGGATCCTTGCCGTACGCCGCGGCCAGGTGCAGCACCAGCTCCGAGTGCGTCCACAGCACCGCCGCCAATTCGGCCAGCGGCGCGAAGAAGCCGGCCAGCGCGGCGGTGGCCCCACCCGCACCCGCCGAGCGGACGAACCGTCGGGCCGCCAACCGGGCCAGGCCGTCCGCCGAGGCATCCGGGTACCTGTCGCGCAACCCAGCGGCCCATCCGGCCGCGCCGGGCCCGAAGGTCCGCACCGCGGCAAGAGCCAACAGCTCCGGTGCGAAGCCAGGGTGGTCGAGCACGCGCGCGGCGACCGCGCGCAGCTCCGATTCGGGGGTACGCCCCAGAGCCGGCTCAACCTGCCGCACGGCGGGGTCTGCCGGGGTCAGCTGCTGCTCGGTGGGTGCCGTCTGCGGCCTGACCACGGGTTCGGGGGCGGGCGTTGTCGGCGGGATGCTCCTGGTCGGCGGGGTGCTCTTTCGTGGGGTGGCCGCGCGCCTGGTGGTCTTCGCGGCTCTGGCCGGGGCCGCTGGCGTGATGGTGCTCGACTCGCCGGTGGTGCTCGCGGCTGTGCTGGTCTGCGCTTCGGTGGAGGTCTGCGGTTCGGTGGTGCTCGCGGCCTCGGTGGTGCTCGCGGTCTTTGTGGTGCTCGCGGTCTTTGTGGGTTTTGCGGCGCGCTTGCGGGGCGTCGGCGTGGCCGGGGTCACCTCGGCGGGCGTGTCGGCTGCCTGCCGATGGTCAGCCCTGCGAACAGGGGCGGTCCGAGCCTTCGGCGGTGTCGATGCGAGGCCGGTTGCTGGGCTCGGTTGGTCGCCGGCCGGCTGCTCCGAGTGCTCCGGCTGCTGCGGCTGCTCGGCGTTGGTGTCGGTGGTCAGTTCCGCCGGCGCTCGCCGAGGCTGTCGAGGCAGCGGGCGGTCCGGCTCTGGCGGTTGGAAGAGCACCGCCGGGGCGGCCTTGGCCCGTCGAGGACGCTGGCTCGCCGGAGCCGCAGCCGGCGGGACCGGTTCCACCGTCCCGGTGGGCTCCTCGGCCACGACCGGCGGCGTGAACGTGGCCCGTGGAGAGCGGCGACGCGCTCGTTCAGCAGGCTCTCGACGGGTCGACTCGCTGGGCGGCTGCTCCTGCATATCGATGGAGCGTAGTCCCGATCACGCCGCCGCACAGCGTGGAAACACGGGGGCGGACGGACCCCGGTGGGCGTACCCCGGAAGTCGTTTTGCTCCCGGTGGGTGGTGACCTGTATCCTCGGGCGCGGTGGTCTGAGGATCACCGGGGAGACTTCGCCTAGTCTGGTCTATGGCGCCGCACTGCTAATGCGGTTGGGGTCTTAAAGCCCCTCCCGGGTTCGAATCCCGGAGTCTCCGCGCGAAAGCCAGGTGTGTATGCTGGCTGAGCACGAGCGCCCGTAGCTCAATGGATAGAGCATCTGACTACGGATCAGAAGGTTAGGGGTTCGAGTCCCTTCGGGCGCACCACTTGAGCAGGGAATATAGCTAATAGGCTATATTCCCTGCTTTCGTATGGGCGTACGTGTCGGACGCGGTTGTTCTGCTCGCCCCGTCGGCCTGGTCGGTCCGGGCGAGGAATCGTGACGCCCGGCGCGAGATGAGTACGCGTGCGCATGGCAGGCGCTGCCGCTGCGACCAGAATTCCCTCCATGCGAACGCGAATCATGATCGCTCTGGCCGCAGTCGGCCTGGGTGGGCTGATGGCCACCACCGGTTGCTCGTTCCGGGAGGACATCTGCGCTGGTGGTGAGTATCCGGCGATGGCGGTGGGCGGGCAGGGCGGCAGCGCCTGCTTCCCGGATGGGCAGGAGCCGACCCCGCCGTACGTCCGCTATCCGGAGGGCAAGATCCCGCAGCACGTCGACGATGAGTGGGACGTCTATTGGCGCAGCCACGGCATCGATGAAAACAACAACATCATCGATACCTGAACCGGATTGCCTATCTCGTACTACCCGACTGCCGGGGTGATCGAATGATCAGCCGAAGCAGTTGGGCACCGGCGGTGAGTTGGGGTGCAGTTCGTGGGCCGGTTGCCGCTGATGGCGGTCTTCTGGTCCACGGTGACCCCAGCGGACATGATCCACTCGTCTTTCGTGAAGTCGCGGCATCCCTGGGGCGCGGTTGCTGGCGCTTGACGTGGGCCGGATCAGCGACAAGAATTTACAGGAATCGCTGTTAGCGTTAACAATCCGTCCCAGTGCTGCGGCGGCATCGTCATGTCGATGCGGCGACTGTCGCGACGACCTGACCCCTCGGTCAGCACTGCCACTGCAGGGGAGAATTCCATGCGAACCAGGGCAAGATGGCTCGCGACGACCGCCGCGCTCGGTGTCGTCCTCGCCGGGGTGCTGACCTCGACCGGCCCGGCCTACGCCGAATCCAACGGCGGGGTGCGGGTGATGCCTCTCGGCGACTCCATCACCGAGGGCACGCAGGTGCCGGGCGGGTACCGCATCGGGCTCTGGCAGCGCCTCGTCAACGGGCGGTACACAGTGGACTTCGTCGGGTCGCAGTTCAACGGGCCTGCCAGCCTGGGTGACCACGACCACCAGGGGCATCCCGGCTGGCGCATCGACCAGATCGACGCGAACATCGTCGGCTGGCTGAACACCCAGCGGCCGCAGACAGTTCTGCTGCACATCGGCACCAACGACATCCTGCAGAACTACAACGTGAGCACCGCGCCGAACCGGCTCTCCACCCTGATCGACCGGATCACCACCACAGCTCCCAACGCTGAGGTGTTCGTCGCGCAGATCATCCCGCTCTCCAACAGCAACCAGAATGCGGCGGCCCGCACCTTCAACGCGGCGATCCCGGGCATCGTGCAGAGCAAGGTGAACGCCGGCAAGCGGGTACGCCTGGTCGACATGTACAGCGCACTCACCACCGCCGACCTGATCGACGGTGTCCACCCCACGGCCGGCGGTTACGACAAGATGGCTGCCCGCTGGTACAGCGCGCTGCAGGCGGTGCCCGGCAGCATCGGCGACCCGGGAAGCGGCGGCGGGCAGCAGACCACTGCGATCGTGGGTGCCCTGTCCGGCCGCTGCGTCGACGTCCCCGGCTCTTCCACCACCAACGGCACCCAGGTGCAGTTGTGGGACTGTCACGGCCGCACCAACCAGCAGTGGACCTACACGAGCAGCAAGACGCTGACCGTGTACGGCAACAAGTGCCTCGACGCCGCCGGCTACGGCACCTCGCCGGGCACCCTGGTCACCATCTACGACTGCCACGGCGGAACGAACCAGCAGTGGAACGTCAACGCCAACGGCACCATCACCGGGGTGCAGTCCGGCCTCTGCCTCGACCCGTACAACGTGGGTACGGGCAACGGCACCAAGCTCGTCCTCTGGACCTGCACCGGCCAGGCCAACCAGCAGTGGAGCCGTCGATAGCTCGTACGGTCGCGGCGGGTGGTGGTCGGATCGCGGGCGATCCGACCACCGTCGCCTGCGCTGCCTCTTGGCCGTCGAGCGTCGAAGGCGCCAGGTGTCCGTGAGTGTGATCCGACCAGGCGCACCGCCTGCCGCAGACTCTGGTGTGCGGAGGGCAACGCCCGAACGACCGTGATGTCTGTGAGTCATATTGATGCCTCAGGGGCATCACGCTCGCCGTGGTCGGGGTCCTGGTACCCGGTGTCGATGGCGGTGCCCGCCCAGGTCCACCACGCGGCCAGCAGCCGGATGACGCTCTGTCCCAGTCCGCCCCAAGGGGCTTCGTGGCCAACGGCATCGACAGTTGCGCGAACACGGCGACGTAGAAGACGTCGAAGAATAGCTCCAGTAGCGTCGCTCGATCCGACGAGTGCCGGCGCCGGCATTCTCAGCAACGTCGCGTACGTCAGCCGTCTGCTGACGTCGGGCGGCGTCGCACCGGCCGGCGCCTGCACCGACGGCGCAACGGTGGCCGTGCCGTACGGCGCTGTCTACGTCTTCTGGGCCTCGAAGCGGTAGGGGGCCCAGCCGCGACGAGGCGGCAGCCCCGGTCGCGGCCGACTGACGGACGGCATCGACGGGATTCGGTGGGCGGACGATAGGCTGCGGCCGGCGTCGGAGTGACCTAGGGGGACGGGTGATGGGCGGATCGGTTCGCGCGGTGGTCGCGGTCTGCGGGCATCCGGCGTGAGCGGCGGGCTCCGTCTTGGTGACCCGGCACGCCTCGGTGGGTACGAGGTGCTCGACCGGCTCGGTGACGGGGGCATGGGCAGTGTCTTCCTGGCCCGTTCGCCGCAAGGGCGGCGGGTGGCGGTCAAGGTCGTCCGTGCGGACCTCTCGCACGACGAGGAGTTCCGGGGTCGGTTCCGTAGTGAGGTGAACCGCGCCCGCCAGGTTCCACCGTTCTGCACGGCCGAGGTTCTGGACGCCGACCCGGACCATGACCCGCCCTACCTGGTGGTGGAGTACGTCGAGGGCCCCAGTCTGGCCCAGGTGGTTCGGGAGCAGGGCCCGCTGGGAGGGGCGCACCTGCACGGCATCGCGGTCGGGGTGGCCACCGCGCTCACCGCCATCCACGGCGCCGGGGTGATCCACCGCGATCTCAAGCCGGCGAACGTCCTGGTCGCACCGGGTGGGATCAAGGTCATCGACTTCGGCATCGCCCGAGCCTTCGAGGCGACGAGCCAGCACACCCGGACGAACCAGGTGGTCGGGACCGTCTCGTACATGGCTCCGGAGCGGTTCGAGACGGTTTCCGGCCGTCCGGCGGGCCCGGCCGCGGACATCTTCGCCTGGGGGGCCCTGGTCGCCTACGCCGCGACCGGCCGCAGCCCGTTCGGGGGCGACTCCCCTACGGCGACCGCGATGCGGATCCTCACTCAACCACCGGACCTGACCGGGCTCGGTGGGCCGTTGCGGGAGTTGGTCTCCCGCGCGTTGGAGAAGGACCCGGCTGCCCGGCCCACGTCCCGGGAGTTGCTCGACGGGCTGTTGACCGCGGCGTCTCCGGTGGGTGCCGGCGAGTCGGCCCAACTCCTGGGCGCGACGCCGCCACGTGTGTCGCCCGCTGCCGGTGGTGATCAAGGCGCGCGGTCGACGACATCGGGTCCGGCCAAGGCCGGTCGCGCGGGTTCACGCCGGCGCGGATGGCTCACCGCGTTTGGGGCGACCGCCGCGGTGGTCGCCGTGCTGGTGCCCGCTTTCCTGTTCGGTCCGCAACTGTTGAGTGGGCAGTCCAAACAGGACCGGGCCGGCTCGACGCCGAGCGGTAGCCCGGCGACGACCGGGCCGGCGGCGACGCCGTCCACGCCCGCGTCGGGCAAGCCGTCCGCCTCACCGTCGGCCAACGTGGACCCGGCCCAGGCCATGCTGGCCGGTCAGCGGCGAGTCCTGCTGCACGTGGTGGAGATCGACCGTGACCTGTCGCTGCCGTCGCACGGCGAGGTCGAGGTCGGCAAAGGAACCGGCAAGGATGCGCTCTTCGTACTCGTACCGGTCGGTGTCGACTACATGATCAAATCGGTCAACCCGGAGATCGCCCACCGACCGTGCCTCGGGGTCAAGGTCGATTCGGAGGGGTACTCGGCGCTGGTCGGAGCCGACTGTCGGCCGAGCAAGGCAACGTTGTTCACGTTGTACCGTGAGGGCAACGACGACAAGGGGCGCCCCGCCTACGGCATCGTCAACGACGAGCACGGCCCGGTGCAGTGGAGCCCGACCAAGAGCGAGATCTTCGTCGAGTTCCTCGGCGACGCCCCGCTGAACACCACGTTCAGCCTGGTCGATCGAGGCGCGGTCTGACTCGGGGGTGCCCCGGCCCCCGCGGACCGGCCCACCCGGTGGGCCTTGACTCGCATGGCGATCGGTCCTGACCGTCGCCGCGCCATCGCTCCTGCCGGTCGACCCGTCAGGCTGAATTCACTGGCACCGTCAGCGAGCCCTCGGCAATGGGCAGTTGTCGATGTTAACGCGCTCGCGAGGCCTCCTCAAGGGCCCGGCGGTGGTCCTGGCCGGGGAGCTGGGGCGATGCCTGCGGGAATGCGGTTCAAGTCGCCTCACCTCAAGATCCGCAGGTCGACAGCGGTAGATGTTCCCAGCACGTTACGTCTTGACGAACGGCATGTTATCGCTCACAGTCGATGCCTAAGGACGACGACACCTCGGCTTTCCGGGCAAGCCTTGCTTCGTCGACCTCGAATCAGGCGTGCGCTATTGCTTGCCGGCGTCTTGTTAACGCTAACTCTCTGACGCCGGCGTGCTCGGCCACGCGTCGCGGTACGCCCACCCTCGGGCAGGCCGTTCGGCTCTTGGTCACTGGAGGAGAATCATGTCTGCCCTCGATAGGTCTCCATCGATCGCCACGCCGTCGCGACGGCGACGTTGGTGGTTGCCCCGCCTTGTCGCCGCCAGCGCGGCGGCGCTGATGGTCGGTGGCGCCGCCGTAGCGGTGGTGTCGTCACCCGCCGCCGCGGCATCGGTCGACACGAACGCGTGGTACGTGTTGGTCAACCGCAACAGCGGCAAGGCCCTGGATGTCTACAACCTGGCCACGAATGACGGTGCCCGGATCACCCAGTGGGCCCGCAACAACGGCAACCAGCAGCAGTGGCAGTTCGTCGACTCCGGTGGTGGCTACTACCGGGTGAAGTCGCGGCTCTCCGGCAAGGTGCTGGACGTCTCGGGCTTCTCGACCGCCAACGGTGGCAGCATCGTGCAGTGGAGTGACCTCAACGGCACCAACCAGCAGTTCCGGCTGGCCGACTCGGACAGCGGCTACGTCCGGTTGATCAACCGGAACAGCAACAAGGTGATGGAGGTGCAGGGCGCCTCGACCGCCGACGGTGGCAACATCGTGCAGTACGACGACTGGAACGGCACCAACCAGCAGTGGCAGTTCGTCCGCGTCGGCGGTGGGACCGACCCCACCACGCCGCCGCCGACGACCCCGCCGCCGGGCGGCACGTGCGACCTTCCCTCGACGTACCGGTGGTCCTCCACCGGGGTGTTGGCGACCCCGAAGTCGGGTTGGGTGTCGCTGAAGGACTTCACCGTCGCCCCGTACAACGGCCAGCAGCTGGTCTACGCCACCACGCACGACTTCGGTAGCAGCTGGGGCTCGATGAACTTCAGCCTCTTCTCGAACTACTCGCAGATGGCCTCGGCCACCCAGAACACGATGAACTCCGGGACTGTCGCGCCGTCGCTGTTCTACTTCGCGCCGAAGAACATCTGGGTGCTCACCTACCAGTGGGGTGGCACGGCGTTCTCCTACCGGACCTCGACCAACCCCACCAACGCGAACGGCTGGTCCGCGGCGCAGCCGCTGTTCACCGGAAGCATCACCGGCTCCGGCACCGGCCCGATCGATCAGACGATCATCGGTGACAGCACGAACATGTACCTCTTCTTCGCCGGTGACAACGGCAAGATCTACCGGGCCAGCATGCCGATCGGGAACTTCCCGGGCAACTTCGGCAGCAGCTACACGACCATCATGAGCGACACCACGAACAACCTGTTCGAGGCCGTCCAGGTCTACAAGCTCCAGGGCCTGAACAAGTACCTCATGATCGTCGAGGCGATCGGCTCGACGGGCCGCTACTTCCGCTCGTTCACGGCCACCAGCCTGAACGGTTCGTGGACCCCGCAGGCCGCGTCCCAGAGCAACCCGTTCGCCGGCAAGGTCAACAGCGGTGCAACCTGGACCAACGACATCAGCCACGGTGAGCTGCTGCGCACCAACGCCGACCAGACGATGACCGTTGACGCCTGCAACCTGCAACTGCTCTACCAGGGTCGTTCCCCCAGCTCCGACGGCGTCGACTACGGCCTGCTGCCGTACCGGCCGGGTCTGCTGACCCTGCAGCGCTGACCCTGTCTGATCAAGCTCTACTGACCCGGAACGGGGGGGGGGGGGGGGCCCCCCCCCCCCCCCCCCCCCCCCAACCCCCCCACCCCCCACCCCCCCCCCCCCCCAGCCGGTGTGCGGCTCCACGGGGGC
>NZ_JBIAJD010000002.1:1063217-1081824 GCF_042871765.1 Micromonospora sp. NPDC005553
CGGGGGCGCCCCGGGCGGGGGGCCGGCCCGGGGGGGTCGGGCCCCCCCGCCCGCGCCCCCCTTTTTTAAACCCCACCCCCCCCCCCCCCGGGGGGGGGCCGGCCCCCCCCCCCCCCCCCCCCGGCTCATGTCAACGCTGCGATCAGCCCAGGCTCACCGGATCGGTGTGCCGGTGACACAGGTGAGCACCTGACCCTGACCACGGGTGGCGCTCGACGTGGTCGTGGCGAAACCGTGGGTTTGGAGCAGTGCTTCGGTCGCGGTGAGGTTCGCGGTGGCGTGCGCTTCGGTGGGTCGCTCACCGAAGACGTAGAGCCGTCCTCCCGGCGCCAGCAGGCTGCGTATCCGAGCGATCTGCTGCGCCGCCTCGCCCAACCAGAAGAGGCTGACGTTCACCGCGAAGATCTTGGTGAAGTGGCCGGTCGGTAGGTCGGCCGACTCGAACCCTGCTCGCCGGATCTCGGCCCTACCAGCGTCGATGTGGCCCAGGTTCCGTTCGGTCGCGAGCCGCACCATCGTCGCGGCGCGGTCGATGGCGACGATCCGTCCGGTGGTGAGTTGGCCGGCGACCAGCGAGACGGCTGCTCCCCGACCACAACCGATCTCCAGCACCTGGTCGTCGGGCGTGACGGCCATTGTCTGCACCGCCCAGCGCTGCCGACGGGCGGGCGTCACCCGACTCGGTTCGTTCGCCGCGGGCGTCGTGTCGCCGCTGGACGAACCCGGCTCGCGGGTCGACAGAGTGGACCTCACGACGTCACTCGCCGGTGCCTTCTGCTCACACCTCTGATTCCACCCTGTCAGCGGAGTCAGTGCACCGTGTCCTCGGTCACCGCGCCGGAACGACAGCCGCGACAAGCGATCAGTGCAGCTACTGAAGGTCCGGGGCGGCGGCTCCAGCCGCCACCCCGGACCGGGCAACGCGTCAGGCGATCCGGTAGGCCCGCTGGATCGTCTGGGTGACCGTGTTGCCGGCGGTGTCGGTGGCGGTCAGCCGCAGCGAGACGAAACCGGCCCGTCGTGGGTGACTGATCAGCGCGACGTTCCGGATCACCCGGAGGGCGACCCACGTCCGGCCGTCGTCGAACGACGCGGACACGCCGAGGGTGCGGTTCGGCGCTGCCTTCGAACCGGCCTGCCGGTCCAGCGCCACCGGGATCGTCATGATCCGGCCGGTCCGTGCCGTGTTGGTGTCGTCGAGCACGGGCGTCGGGCGGGCCGTGGTCAGAGGCAGGCGCTCCGGCGACGTGGTGTGCGCCGAGGTGAAGGTCCAGGCCACCGAGACCGACGTCGACAGGGTGTCCGGTGCGCCTCGGGTGGCGGTCGCCTCCAGCCGGTAGGTCGCCTTTCCGGCGGGCACCGCGAACTCGGCCCACGGGCTGTCCGAGGTGCCGATCTCCTTACCGTCGCGCAGCAGCCGGAACCGCACCGGCTGGTCGTCGCGGCTCGCGGGGCGACCGGTCGCGTCGCCGAACAGGGGCACCGACGCGATCGAGATGGTGTCGCCGTCGCGGCCCGCGTACCCCAGGGGTGACAGGGTCGGTGCCTGGGTCACGGAAGGCCCGAAGGGTGCCGCGTTCCAGGTCTGGCTGTACGTACGCCCCGACCTGAAGGTCGAATCCTGCGTCGTGAGGTTGTCCCCCTCGACGAACGTGGACGTCCAGACGATGCCGCCGTCGGTGTTGTAGTACTCGGTGCCCGTGAACGGCAGGTCGACAGGCGTGTTCGACCCGATCGGGCCCGAGCCTCCGGGAGCCGACGCGCGGTGGAAACGGGTGGCCGTCGCCGCCGTGGACTGGCTGCGGTAGGTCGTCCTGACCGTGGCGAGGTTCTTCGGTGACAGCTTCCTGGTCAGGCCGGTGAACATGTCGCCCCTGCCGACGTACGCCAGGTCGTAGGTGTAGGGGCTGTTGCGGAAGGTGCCGTCCCTGCCCGGTCGGGCGAGCCCGACGCCCAGCGTCGAGGTGAACTCGGGTGCCGCGACGGCGGGCCCGAGCCGGCCGAAGAAGACGTCGGTGAGGGAGACTCCGCTGAGTTGGACGCCCGGGTAGCGCATGCCGTCGTCCCAGTTGGCGCTCACGTTGATCGAGATCGGCGCGGCGTCCTGCTGCGGCACTGTCAACGCGACGGGCTTGGCGTTGCGGGCGTCGACCGCCTCGGTGATCGGGCCGCGTACGTCCAGGACCGGCTGCGCGAGCAGTGTCGACACGGCACCCTCGTGGATGGTGCTGTACAACGCGTACCGCCCCTTGGGCAGCCGCAGGACGCCGCCGCCCGGTGTCGCGGGGAGGGTGCTGAACTCGCCGGTGGTCAGGTTCGCCGCCACTGTCGTGTACTCGGTGGCCGGTCTGCCGTCGCGTCCGGTGTGGTTGAGCCGTACGTCGTAGCTCTCGATCTCACGGTTCAACACGAAGGGCGTCCGTACCCGCAGGTCTCCGGCGCCGGTCGCGGTCAGCGCACCCTGGTAGACGCCGTCCGGGGCGTCCACGCGGGTGTCCACCGTGATCGTCGCCTCGGCCCGGCCACCGGCCGGCACCACCAGCGTGGCCGGGCTGACGGTGAGCATGCCGGCCGGGGCCGGAGCGATGGCCAGCGTCAGGGTCACCGGTGCGGTGCCCGTGTTGCGGTAGCCGACGACCTGGGTGATCGGGCTGTCGTCGGCGTGCGGCCAGCGCTGCACCGGAAAGTCGATGGCGGCGATGTCGGTGGCGACCGGTTGGGCGACCGCACGTGCGATGTCCACCCGGCCGGCGCCCTGCTCGTAGATGGTGTCCTCGCCGGTCGGCTTGGCCGAGTCCATCAGGGCGGCCTTGAGCTGCGGCCCGGTCCAGTCCGGGTGCTGGCCGGCGAGAATCGCGGCGGTGCCGGCAACGTGCGGGGTCGCCATCGACGTACCCGACATGGTGGCGTAGTCGCCGCCGGGGGCGGCAGCCACGATGTCGACGCCCGGAGCGCTGATCTCGGGCTTGATGTGGTTGTCGCCGACGCGTGGGCCCCGGCTGGAGAAGTAGGCCCGCTGGTCGTCGGCGTCCACCGCGGCGACGGCGAGAGCGTCGTCGGCGGAGGCCGGCGAGGAGACCGACTTCGGCTTCCCCTCGTTGCCGGCCGCGACCACGAACAGGGTGCCGTACCGGTGGCTCAGCTCCTGGACGGCGGTCTCCAGCGGGTCGAGGCCGGGTGCGTCGTCGCCACCCACGCTCAGGTTGACCACCCGGGTCTGCGGCGCGAGCCACTGCATGCCGGTGATGATGTCCGAGTCCTGGCATTCGGTGGTGGCGCAGACCTTGCCGACGAGCAGCTTCGCCCCTGGCGCGACCCCGCGATACCTCCCGCCGGAGGCGGCGCCGCTACCGACGATGGTCGATGCCACGTGGGTGCCGTGGCCGACCGAGTCGCCGGGGTCGTTGCCGCCGGTGAAGTCCCGGACCTCGGCGAGGTGGCCGGCGAAGTCGGGGTGGCTGGCGTCGATCCCGGTGTCCAGCACGCCGACGGTGACGCCGGTGCCGTCGAAACCTGCCTGCCACGCGGCCGGGGCACCGATCTGCGGCACGCTGCGATCGAGGGAGACCTTGCGCTTGCCGTCCAGCCAGATGTGGGTGATTCCGGTGGTGAGGGTGCGCGCGGACGGCGTACCACTGGTCAGCGACGTCCAGAGCTTCACCCGGTCGTCAGGGTCCGCCCGGACCGCGAGCGCGTGCGCGGCCGGGAGATCGGCCCGCACACGGCCGGCACCCCCGGTGGTCGCGGTCCGTGCCCGCGCCGCCATGTTCTCGGGGTACGCGACCAGCAGCGGCAATTCGGCTGCCCGGTCGTCGTAGCCGAACTCGCCGAGCGTGCTGAGGTCGAACAGGCGTCGATCGAGCCGCCCGTCCCGCACCAGCGGCATCGCGTCCACCGGGATGACGTACTGGTGACCGTCCTCCCGGCTGCTCACGAACCGCATGCCGGCCCGACCCGGCCCGCGCTGGATCTGCGGACGCCCCGCCGTGTCCAGCGAAACCCGGTCACCGGTGATCAGGGTGAAGGTTCCGTGGGTGCCGGGGGCCGTGGCCGCCGGCGTCTCCTGCGCGTTCGCCGGTTGGGCGATCAGGCCCGCCGCAACCAGCGCGGTCGCGAGTACGCCGGCTGTCAGGGCGCGTCGTTGCCGTCGTCGCACATCGTCCTCTCCGCCACGGGCGTCTCCCGGGTCGGCACGATGACGCCTGACCAGGTCGTCAGGTTGATCACAGTGGTGTGACGCAGCCCACAATCGCGCCCCGCGCCGACGTGACCGGTCCACCCTTGCGAGTTCCATGCGGCGGTGACCAGGGGACGAGGCAGGGGAGGGCACCGGTCGGATGCGTGACGCCGAAGAGTTCGACGCCCTCTACGCGGCCTGTGCGGGTCGGGTCGTGGGTCACGTGTACGCGCTCACCGGCAACCGCGCCGAGGCCGAGGACGCCGTCGCCGAGGCGTTCATGCGGGCCTGGCAGCGGTGGGCGACGGTGCGGGAGACGGACAGTCCGGAGGCGTGGGTCCGCCGGGTGGCCTCCCGGATCGCGGTGAGCAGTTGGCGCAAGGCGTTCAACCGGGTACGCGCACACCGCCGGGCCGCTGTCGACCAGGGCGTGCCCGGACTGAACGAGGACCACGTCGCGCTGTTGCAGGCGCTGCAACGACTGAGCGCCAACGAGCGCCGGGCCGTCGTGCTGCACCACCTCAACGACCTCAGCGTCGCGGAGGTGGCAGCCGAGATGCAGGCCCCCGTCGGAACCGTGAAGACGTACCTCGCCCGTGGTCGGAGAGCGATGGCCGGGTTGCTGACCGATGCGCACCAGGAGGAGACCTCCCATGGCTGATCCGCGCGACGATCTCACCGCGATCGTGGACGAGGTCCGGCGAGTCACCACCATGCCGGGGGCACAGACGTTGCGGCACCGCAGCGACCGGCGTCGGCGGCGTCGGACGGCCGTCGGCGCAGCGGGGCTGGCCGTGGTGGCCCTCGCCGCCGGCACCGCCCTGGTGCAGGTGCGCGACACCGTCGAGACGCCCGGCGTCGGCCCGGCCACCCAGGCCGCGCCGCCAGTGGTCCCGTCCGCGACCGCCCCGGCGGGACCGCAGGAGATCCTCGGTGGCCGGCGGCAGGTCCAGATCGTGCTGCCCGGCATGCGCGGGGCCACGTTGGCGATCGACCGCGACGGCGATCAGGTTCGGGCCACCACCGAACAGGGCATCGACGATCGGGCGCTGTGGGTGCTGCGCCCCGAGGGCGACAGGTACCGGATCCTCCTGGCCGCCGGTGCCGAGGCGATCTGCATGACCGTCGTGCACGACGCCGCGCCGGGCAGCGTACGCGGGCGGGCGTGTGATGCCGCCGCCTCGGCGCAGCTCTTCCGGATCGATCAGGTGCCGGACGGCAGCTACTCGGTCTTCCAGGGCAAGCGCTACGTCCAGGTGGTCGACGGCACCAACGCCCTGGTTCCCGACCTGCCTGAGGGCCTGACCACCACGTACGAGTTCCTGGATCGCGGCCCCGCCCCGCGCTGAACCCGTCTGCGCCGACGCGGGGCGAGCGTGCACGGGGCCGGATCGGGGACGGCCAGCCCGGCCGTCAGAGCCAGACCACGAGCCCGGTCAGGTCGTTGAGGACCGCGGCCACGCCCGCCCGGATGGCCGACGCGCACCGGTCCGCGGTGAACGAGTTCGGGTCGTACGTGGAGGACATCCCCAGCCCCTCGCCCCGGAAGGACGCGCCGTCCCAGTCGACAGCCGTGACGTTGTGGGTGGGCTCGGCGAGTTCCGCGCCGACCACGAGGAACTTCTCGTCCAGGTGGTTCGGGGTGACCAGCGCGAGCCCGTCGATGAGGTCGTTGCCCGCGCTGACGATGAGGTCCGGGCCCATCTCCATCGCCTTGGCGATGCTGGGAACGGTGTCGTGCGCACTGCCGACGACGATGGTCCTCAGGTCGACGTGCTCGTCGTCGGCCCACTCCTCGACCGCCGTCACGAGGGCCTTGGTCGGGTTGTCCGCCCCGCTGGTCAGCAGGACGACCCGGTAGTCCTTCGGCGGGTGGACGTCGGCCCACGAGCCGGGCCGCGGGGTGATCGTCGCCTCCGGCGCGGGTTTCGTGGAGGGGTCGACGAACCCCGGGCCGAGAGTGCCGAGGGCGCTGGGCGCCGGACGTGGCT
Organism: Micromonospora sp. NPDC005553; assembly: GCF_042871765.1. NCBI lineage: Bacteria > Bacillati > Actinomycetota > Actinomycetes > Micromonosporales > Micromonosporaceae > Micromonospora > Micromonospora sp. NPDC005553. The sequence continues at coordinate 1,069,386 of NZ_JBIAJD010000002.1, forward strand.
CGGACCAGTCGTCGCTGGAGTTGCAGGCGGAGACCAGCGCGGCGGTCGCGGCCAGCATGGCGACGGCCCGAAGCGGGGGGCGCAAGGTGATCGTCCTCCGGGTGGTGGCGGAAAGTGCGCGTACTTCTTCGTATTCCTATCTCAATTCCGTTCACCGGTGATCCGTGGGCGGTCGTTCGGGGAAGTTGTTCTCCGGCGGTTCGTCGGTGCGCGGGTTGGCGTTCACCCGCGACATGCAACGTGCACTGGCCAACCGAGGGAGTCGAATGTCAGGCCGCATCCGCCGTACCGTTATCGTCGCCGCTGTCGGATTCGCCGCAGCGGTGGTTCCGTTTCTGGGCGCCGAACCGGCGTCCGCGCACGGTTTCTCGTCGACTGTGTACGCGAAAATTGCAGCGGGAGATGAGGGTCACATTCGGACCGGTGTGGAGCTCGAATACGACCTCCTCGTCGTGTCCGCCGCGGATGCCGGCGACGACGACCCGCTCTTCCAGGCGGGAACCGCCGCGTTCGAGACGGGCGACACGGCCGCCCAGGCCGCCGCGCTGAAGGGTCACGCGCCGGCGGTTCTCCGGTACGTCTCCGACCGGTTCGCTGTGACTTCCCGGGGTGCGGACTGCCGGCCTGCCCAGGTGGGTGACGCGACGATCGGCGAGCGCGAGGGCGTGCCGTACGCCGATCTGCTGCTCGACTGGACCTGCCCGGAGCGGGTCGACGAGCACGTGGTGCGCAGCGGCCTCTTCCCGGACGGTGAGGGCTACGTCAAGGGCACGAAGACGATCGTCACGTACGAGATCGACGGCCGCTCGGGCAGTGCCGCGCTCGACGCCGCCAACCCGTCCTTCTCGACGGCGCAGACCTGGTACGAGCGGTTCGGCGAGTTCTTCCTCCTGGGCGCCGAGCATCTGCTGACCGGGATCGACCACATCCTGTTCCTGCTGGCGCTCATCGCCGGGTCCCGGCGGCTTCGGGAGATCGTGCTCGCGGCCACCAGCTTCACGCTGGCGCACTCGGTGACGTTCATGCTCGCCGCGCTCGGCCTGGTCGAGGTGCCGGCGGTGATCGTGGAGCCGATCATCGCGCTGTCGATCGCCGTCGTCGCCGGTTGGCACCTGTGGGGGATCTGGCGGCGTGGTGAGCACGCGGCTGACCTGGAGACGGCCGGGCGCGGTCACTTCAGCCTGGATCGGGCCGGCTGGATCCGCCTCGGCGTGGTGTTCTGCTTCGGCCTCGTGCACGGCCTCGGCTTCGCGGGCGCCCTGGGTATCGACGAGGCGTGGTCGTGGACCCTGTTGTGGTCGCTGCTGGTGTTCAACGTCGGCATCGAGGTCGTTCAGTTGACAATTATCGCTGTCGTCTTCCCGCTGCTGTTCGTGCTGCGCCGTCGTGCGCCGAAAGCCGGCCTCTGGGTGACCGGAGTCGTTTCTGCGGGCGTGTCCATTATGGGGTTGATCTGGTTTGTGCAGCGCGTTTCTGGATCATGAGCAGGGCTAAGTAGTTCGTGAAGTGCAGTCTTTCGCAAGATCACGTTCATGATCGGTTCATCGGACGGCGAAAGCGTGGAATTGCTTCCCCAGCGTCGGGTGAAGGCACAATCCATTTCTCTATTTGAAAAGGGAACAATGTCGATGACATTGAGCACCTCGACACGGGCCTCCGCGCTCGTGCGGCGGCGCCTGGTCGCCGGGGTCGCAGCCGGGTTCCTCGGTCTGGGCGCGGCCCTCGGCAGTGGCCTGATGGCCACCGCGAGCGCGGCCGAGTCCACCACGATCAGCAGCGTGATCCTCGGCGTCGGCGCCAACGAGACCCAGCGCATCGTGACCTGGTACTCCTCGGCCGACACCGCGCAGAAGATCCAGCTCGCCCCGACCGCCGAGATCGTCAACGGCGAGTTCCCGGCCGGCGCGGTCAGCTTCGACGCCGTCGGCGCGGCGAACACCTCCACCACCGGGTTCAACCGGCACGCCACGATCAGCAACCTGCGTGAGAAGACGGCGTACTCGTACCGGGTCGGCGCCGAGGGCAGCTGGTCCCCGACGTACGCCTTCAAGACGCAGGACTTCGAGGGCGACTACGACTTCCTCTTCTTCGGTGACCCGCAGATCGGCTCGTCCGGCGACCGGCTCAAGGACCAGGCCGGCTGGGAGGACACCCTGAAGGTCGCCACCGCGGCCAACCCGAACGCGGAACTGCTGGTCTCCGGCGGCGACCACGTCGAGTCCGCCAACGACGAGGGTCAGTGGACCTCGTTCATGGCCCCCGACCAGCTGCGTCAGTACCCCGTGGTCGCCACCATCGGTAACCACGACGTCGGCGGCAAGTCCTACGAGCAGCACCACTTCACCCCGAACACCGACCGCACGGCCCCGTACTACGACAACGGGAACCCGGCGGGCACCAAGTCCGGTGGTGACTACTGGTTCGTCTACAAGGACGTGCTGTTCATCGACATCAACAGCAACAGCTACAAGCTGCCGACCGACGGCAGCAACGCCGGCGACGCCGCGCACGTCTCGTACATCACCGACGTGGTGAACAAGCACGGCTCCGAGGCCAAGTGGAAGGTGCTGGTCTACCACCACTCCATCTACTCGCCGGCCAGCCACGCGACGGACACCGACAACAAGCAGCGCCGGGAAGACTTCACCACGGCCTTCTCGAACCTCGGCATCGACATGGTGCTCCAGGGTCACGACCACAGCTACTCGCGCAGCTACTCCATCAAGAACGGCCAGAAGGAGAACCCGGCCGAGAAGCCGGGTGCCGCCGATGTCTTCCCCGGCCCGGGCGGCGTCATCTACGTGACCGCCAACTCGGCCTCCGGCTCGAAGTACTACGACATCAAGAAGCCGGACGCCACCGGCACCGGCATCAAGGGCAACGGTCCGGACCCGCTGGACCCGGACAAGTACTGGTACAACTCGGTGCAGAACCAGGAGCACGTCCGCAGCTACGTCAAGGTGCAGGTGCGCGGCGACAAGCTGGTCCTGGCGAACGTGCGCAGCGGCACCTGCGCGGCACCGAACGCGTCGGTCGAGGCCGGCCTCTCCTGCGTCAACACCCCCGAGGGTCAGCCGGTCGGCTCGATCGTCGACAACGTGACGGTGCACCCGTTCCACGGTGACGGTCAGGCCATCCAGGTCAACGTGCCGAACCCGGCCCCGGGCGAGTTCGGCTGGACGATCGACGGCTACAACGGTCTGGTCGACCTGGGCACCGCGCAGGAGCGCAACGGCACCTACTTCCAGGCCAACGGCAAGATCAACCCGATCCTCGTGTCGGACAGCCGCCGGTCGCTCGCCCCGTGGTCGATCTCGGCCAACGTCGGCGACTTCTCCGACGCCGACAAGAAGTTCTCCGGCTCCTACCTCGGCTGGAACCCGTACGTGCTCGACGCCGGCGCGGGTGCCGAGGCCGGTGCCCCGGTCCTGTCGTCGCTCGACGACCAGGGCAAGGGCCTCTCGGTCTCCAGCGCGCTCGCCGCGGCCGCGCAGGGTCACCCGCGTGGCGGCGCCAAGCTCGGCGCTGACCTGGATCTGAAGATCCCGGACAGCATCGCGAAGGGCAGCTACCGCACCACCCTCACGATCACTGCGCTGAGCAGCTGACCGAACGGATCCATGCGGCGGGGTAGGCACCTTCGGGGCCTACCCCGCCACCCATTGCACCCCTCCCAAGATCACCTCAAGGAACTGACATGTACCCGCCCGTAACGCGCTGGAAGACACGCCTCCGTACGACAGCACTGTCCCTGTTCGCCGTCGTCGCGGCCGTCGGTGTCGGTGCCGGTCCCGCCCTGGCGGCGGACGGTAACGTCGCCTGGACGGTCCGGACGGCCTCCAACGGCTACGGCGAGGCCAGGTCCAGCTACAGCTACAACGTCAACCCGGGCGGTGCCGTCGAGGACGCCATGGTCGTGGCCAACCGCGGCCCGGCGCCGCTCACCCTCACCGTGTACGCGGCCGACGGCTTCACCACCGACGCCGGCCAGCTCGACCTGCTCACCAGGGACAAGAAGTCGATCGCGATCGGCGCCTGGGTGAAGCCGAACGCCGGCAGCGTCGTGATCCAGCCCGGAAAGACCGCCCAGGTCCCCTTCACTGTCGACGTTCCGCAGAACGCCACGCCCGGGGACTACGTCGGCGGCATCCTCACCACGCTGACCCAGGCCGACCAGGCTGAGGGGATCAACGTCGACCGGCGCCTCGGCATCCGGATCAAGTTGCGGGTGGGCGGCGAGCTGAAGCCGAACCTCGCGATCGAGAACCTCCAGGTCACGTACGCCGGACCGACCAACCCGTTCAGCAAGGGTGACGCCACCATCACCTACCAGGTCCACAACGTCGGCAACGCGGCCCTGTCCGGGAAGCAGTCGGTGGCCGTCTCGGGCCCGTTCGGCCTGCTGCGGGTACGGGCCGAGGATGTCGCCGCGCCGCCGGAGCTGCTTCCGGGTGAGAGCTGGGACGTGTCGGTGCCCGTACACGGGGTGGCTCCCGCCATCTCGCTGGCCGCTACAGCGACAGTGACACCCCTGCTCACCGACGCCTCGGGCTCCACCACCTCGCTCAAGCCGGTCCAGGTCACCGCGCACGGCTGGGCCCTGCCCTGGATGCTGTTGCTGGTGCTCGTCGTGCTGATCGCCGTGCTCGTCGGGGCGTACCTCTACCGACGCCGCAACCGGGCGCAGAGCAAGGCGCGCGAGGACGCCCGCGTACGCGACGCCGTCGAGCAGGCGCTTCGGGGCCCGGAGCCGCAGACTTCCTGATCACGGCACCGGTCACCTCGGCTGGCGTCGGCCGGCGGCGGTTCTCGCCCGCTGGGCCAGGGCGTGGGCGTTCGTCCTTGTGGGTGAACGGCGCTCAGCTCCGGGCCACGCCTGTTCTCCAGCCGGCATGCTGCGACGGTGACGCCGGCACGGAGAGGGAATCCACATGGTTGACGGGGATCTGCCAGAGCGGATGCAGGCAGCGGCCTTCGACGAGTTCGGCGGGCCGGAGGTGATCACCCTGCGGAAGCTGCCAATCCCGCAGGTCGCCGACGACGAGGTGCTGATCAAGGTCTTGAGCGCCGGTGTCGGGGTGTGGGACGCGTACGAGCGGCAGGGCATGCTGGTGCCGGAGGGCTCGGCGCTCCCGATCGTGCCCGGCTCCGACGGCGCCGGAACCGTCGTCGCGGCCGGCAGCAAGGTGACCGGCCTGGCTGTCGGTGATCTGGTCTACGTCTCCGCCACCACGCGGCCGAAGGGCGGCCTCTACGCCGAGTACGCGTCGGTCAAGGCGGAGTACGTGGCGAAGGTGCCCGATGGTGTGCCCGCCCAGCACGCGGGTGCCATGCCCACCGACGCGCTGACCGCGCTGGCCGGGCTCGACGCGATCAGCCTGTCGGCCGGTGCCTGGCTGCTGATCTTCGGTGCGAGCGGCGGTCAGGGCCACCTGGCCGTGCAGTTGGCAAAGCGGCAGGGGCTGAACGTGATCGCGGTGGCGTCCGGGGCGGACGGCGTCGCGCTGGTCACCCGGCTCGGCGCCGACGTGTCCCTCGACGGCCACGGCGACATGACCGACGTGCTGGCCCGGATCCGGGACGCGGCGCCGGGCGGCGTGAACGCCATCCTGGCGATGGCCGGCGGCGCGACGCTGGACCAGCTCACCGAGGCGCTGGCCGACGGCGGGGTGGTCGCGTTCGCCCACGGGGTGCGGCCGGAGCCGCAGGAACGGCCGGGCGTCATGGTCCGCGCGTACGACGGCGAATCGAGCCCTCGACAGTTGCAACGCCTCAACGAACTCATCGAGGCGGGGCCGTTCGTGGTGCACGTCGCGGAGAAGTTCCCGCTGGGCAAGGTGCGCGACGCGCACCAGCGCCTACAGACGTCGTACGCCGGCAAGCTCCTGCTGACGGTGGCCTGAGACGTCAGGGCGTGCGCTGTTGCGGCACGCGTACCGACGCCATGCCGGCCGCCGTCGCGGCCTGGATGCCCAGGTCGGTGTCCTCGAAGACCAGGCAGGACTCCGGGGGTACGCCGAGCTGCTCCGCCGCGAGCAGGAACGCCTCCGGGTCGGGCTTGGCCCGGGTGTAGTCGTCGGCGCAGACCAGCACGTCGAACCGGTCCAGCAGACCGAGCGCGTCCAGGGAGGCGGTGACCGACGCGCGGGTGCTGCCGGAGACGACGGCGAACGGGACCCGCCGGTGCGCGTCGTGGATGTGCGCCAGCACCTCGGGCACGGCGGCGAGCTGCGGCAGCAACTCCTGGTAGTAGCTCTCCCGGCGCTCGACGACGGCCTCCACCGGCATGGTGAGACCCTGCTGCTCGTTCAGGGCGACGATGATGTCGGCGGTGGGCCGCCCACCCCAGGCGTAGAAGAGGTCCTCGGGGAACTCGCAGCCCCACTCCTCAAGGGCCCGCTGCCAGGCCAGGTAGTGCAGCGGCATCGAGTCGACGATGGTGCCGTCGCAGTCGAACAGGTACGCGGCGAACGGCCCGGGGGGCAGCGGCAGACTCACCCGGGAAGGGTACAGCTCACTCGTTCGTGACGGCTCTCAGCTGGCTGAGCAGGTACGCACGCTCCGGTTCGGTGCCGACCAGCGTCAACGCGCTGCGGTACGCGGCCGCGGCCTCGTCGTACCGGCCGAGCCGGCGCAGCAGGTCGGCCCGCGCCGCCGGATAGGGGTGGTAGCCGCGCAGCCGAGGCTCGTCGGCCAACTCGTCGAGCAGCGCGAGCCCCGCCGCCGGCCCGTCCCGCATGGCGACCGCGGCGGCCCGGTTGAGCGCCACGATCGGTGAGGGCACCAGGCCGAGCAACACGTCGTAGAGGGCCACCACCTGCGGCCAGTCGGTGCTGGCCACGTCGGCGGCCTCGTCGTGCAGCGCGGCGATGGCGGCCTGCACGCCGTACGGGCCGGGCGCTCGGCCGGTCAGCGCGACCACCACCAGGCCCCGCCCCTCCTCGATCATCTGACCGTCCCAGCGTCCACGGTCCTGGTCGTCGAGAAGGATCATGGTGCCGTCCGGTCCGGTACGCGCGTCCCGGCGGGCGTGGACCAGCAGCATCAGACCGAGCAGCCCGGCGACCTCCCGCTCGGCCGGCAGCAGCCGACGCAGGATCCGGCCCAGCCGGATGGCCTCCTCGGCCAGGTCGATCCGTTGCAGATCCGGGCCGGAGCTGGCCGCGTACCCCTCGGTGAAGACCGAGTAGACGGCCTGGAGCACGGTGGGCAGACGACCGGGCAGCTCGTCGGGCCCCGGCACCCGGAACGGGATGCGCGCGTCGCGGATCTTCCGTTTGGCGCGGACGAGTCGCTGGGCCATGGTGGCCGGCGGCACCAGGAAGGCCCGCGCGACCTCGGTGGTCGTGAGGCCGGCCAGGAACCGCAGGGTGAGCGCGCCCCGATCCTGCGCGGCCAGCGCCGGGTGCGCACAGGTGAAGAAGAGCGCCAAGCGGTCGTCGGGCAGGTCGCGGTCCGCGTCGGCGGGCGGCGCGGGATCGGCCCGTTCGGCCTCCGCCTGCAGTACGGCGAGCCGGGTCGCCAACACCCGGTCGCGACGCAGCCGGTCCACTGCCCGACGCCGAGCCGTGGTGAGCAGCCAGGCGCCCGGCCGGCTCGGGACGCCGTCGGTCGGCCAGTGCGTCAGCGCCGCCTCGATGGCCTCGGAGGTGACCTCCTCGGCCAGGTCGAGGTCACCGAAGCGGCGCACGAGCGAGGCGAGCAGCCGGCCGCGTTCCTCCCGGAACACCGCCTCCACCGACGACCCGACGGCTGCCCCCTCACCCGGCACTGTCACACCTGCATGTCGATCTCGAAGATCGGACGGACCTGGACCGAGCCGGTGCCGACGGCTCCGGGGCTGCGGGCCGCCCACTCCAGCGCGGCGTCGAGGTCCGGCACGTCGATGACGTCGTACCCGCCGAGCAGCTCCCGGGTCTCGGCGAACGGCCCGTCGGTGATCGTGCGCTCGCCGTCCGGGTTGACCTGCACGGTGGTGCAGGTGGTCAGGTCCTGCAGGGGATGCCCGGAGACCCAGACCCCGGCGTCCTTCATCTCCCGGTCGTAGCGGATCCAGTCCTCGAAGCTGCACCCGTTGTCGACGACCTCCCCGTCAACCATGGGGCTCATGAACAGCAGCATGTACTTCACGTTTCGGCTCCTCTCGGTGCGGCGGGTCGCCGTACAGCATGACGACGAACGCGGGACGGGGATATCGACACGGCGCATCAGCTTTTTCCTGGGCGTTCGTCGCGTCGGTCCATTCGTCGCTCGAACCAGGTCACCCCGATCAGGAGAGCGGTCAGCAGGGTGAGCGCCACCAGTGGCGGCAGGGACCGGCCGATCGGCAGCAGGGCCAGCGGCAGCAGCGCGGCGACGACCTGCGGCGGGTACACCACGCCGACGGTCAGCCGGCGGAAGGCCAACCTGCTGAGCAGGTAGAGGGCGGCACCGCCGTAGAGCGCGGTCGCGGCCTCCCAGCCGAGCCGGCCGGGGTGCGCGGACTCCTCGGTGAGCTGGGCGATCACCTCCTCGATACCGAGCGCGACGTAGATGGCGCCGATGATCAGCGTGGAGTGCCCGAGGCCGTACGCGTCGCCGGCGACGCGGGCCCGTCGCTCATCCGGCACGGTGCCGACCGCCTCTCGGGCGGCGGACGCCAGCCGATCGAAGTAGAGCCACCACAGGCAGACCGTGCTGGTGAGGCCGAGCAGAGCGGCCAGTAGGGCGGGGCCGACCGGTGCCATCGCCCTCGGGCCTGCGCCGGCGGAGATCAGGGACTCACCCAGCGCGATGATGAGCACCAGGCCGAACCGCTCGCTGAAGTGGTCCACGCTGCGCAGTTGCCACGGCCGGAAGGTGGACGCGATCCGGGCGCCGCCGATGTTCAGCAGAAACGCGACCGTCCAGAGCGCCGTCTGGGCCGCACCGCCGAGCAGGGCACCGATGATCAGCGGCACCCAGCCCAGCACCACCGGCACTGTGAAGAACCGCAGCGTCGAGCGCAGTGGCGGGTTCGTCGCGCTCGCCCAGAACAGGATCACGAGCTGCACGGCCCGGCCGACCACGTAGGCCAGGGCGAGAGTCAGCGGCGCGTCGAACAGTTTCGGGCTCTGCTGCCAGGCGTCCGGCAACACCAGCGCGGCCACGAAGATCGCCGCCATCGCGACCAGGGTGACCGCGCGGACCGGGCCGACGTCCGGCCGGACCAGGTTTCCCACCCAGATGTACGGCGACCAGGAGTACAGCAGCAGGAGCAGGAGGAGCAGCCCCTGGGCCAGGGTGAGCGCGCCCGGGGAACCCGCCATGAACGTGATGACCCGGGTGAGCGCGAAGACGAAGACCAGGTCGAAGAAGATCTCGAACATCGTGGTCCGGTGCGTCAGCCCCGCCGGCACCGGACGAATGTCGAAAATCCTCCTCACCCTCGCATTCTGCGCCCTGGACCTGGCTGGCGGCCCGATCCGCTGAGACCCCGATGGTGTCGCAGCGGACCCGGCGCACGCCGCCTACCGGACGCCCCGGTCTCAGGTCGAGGCGTCCGTCCGACGTCGGCTCCGCTCAGCCCGCCGCCGCACCTGCTGGTACGCGCCGGTCAGCCCCATCGCCCGGCGTACCTCGAGCACCGTCTGGCGTACCTCCTGGCGGGTCCGTTCCGTACCCTCCACGATCAGTCGGTCGACCAGGCCCCGGTCGGCTTCGATCTCGGCCCGCCGCTGCCGGATCGGCGCCAGGAACCCCTCCAGCGCGACGATCAGCCGTTCCTTGACCTCCACGTCGCCCACCCGCCCGGCCCGGTAACGCCGGGCCAGGTCGGCCACCTCGTCGCGGTCCGGATTGAAAACCTCGTGGTACGCGAAGACCGGGTTCCCCTCCACAGTGCCCGGCACGTCGGCCCGCACCCGGTTCGGGTCGGTGTACATGCCGAGCACCTTGCGACGCACAGTCGCCGCGTCGTCGGAGAGCGCGATCGAGTTGCCCCGGCTCTTGCTCATCTTGGCGGCGCCATCGGTCCCCACCAGGCTCGGTGTGTCCGCCGGGATCAACTCCGGCACCGGGAAGACGGGGCCGTACAGGTGGTTGAACCGCCGAGCGATCTCCCTGGTCACCTCGACGTGTGCGGCGTTGTCCCGGCCGACCGGAACCACCTCCCCCTTCACGCAGAGGATGTCCGCGGCCTGGAGCACCGGATAACCCAGCAGCCCGTACGGCATCTCCTCCTTGCCGGCGTCGCGGGCCATGTCCTTGAGCGAGGGCACCCGTTCCAGCCGGGGGACTGTCACCAGGTTCTGGAGGAGGGTGTTGAGGTCGCCGACCTCGGGGATGGCCGACTGGAGGTAGAAGGTGGCCCGGTCCGGGTCGACGCCGGCGGCGAGGATGTCGGTCACCATCTCGCGGGCGTTGCCGGCGACCTGGTCGATGTCCTCGCGGCGGTTGCGGGTGGTGAGCATGTGCAGGTCGGCGATGATGAAGAAGCTCTCGTAGCGCCGGTGCAGCCGTACCCGGTTGGCGATGCTGCCGACGTAGTGCCCGAGGTGCAGACGGCCGGTGGGCCGGTCCCCGGTGAGCATTCGTGCGACGGACATGGTGGTGCCTCTCGTATCCGAAGGTGGGTCACGCGTGGGCGCGCGCCGAGCAGGGCTGGCTCAGCCCTGCTCGGTCAGCGGGATCGACTCAGCGAGTCGCCCGCCATCGCGCGCCGGCGCGAAACCGCAGACCACCGGCACGGAGGACGTTCAGAAGTTGCTCACGGCCATCACCGGAGCTGGGCGGGACCTCGGACACGGCACCGAGGGAGCGGCCGTCGACCAGGTCGACCGCCTCGGATGCGCAGTTGCCCGTCCGGACCACGGCCTCAGATTACCCGCGGGATGGCGCCGGGAGGCGGAAGGTAGCTGTCGGCGTAGTAGGCGCCGACGCGTTCCCGGTACTCCTGGTCGGCCGCTGCCGGATCGAACGGTGGCGCGTCCTTGATCTGCTGGCGGGTCCGGTCGACGTGCACGACGCGCTCCTGGTGATCCACCCGGTCGACCGTTCCGGCCGGCAGCAACACCTTCTGGCCGAAGATCCACGGCCCGGTGTCCACCACCAGGTGCCCGGCGTCCGCCTCGTCGCTCGTCTCGTCGATGGTGCCGATGCGCCCGTCGCTCGCCTGCACCTGATAACCCACCAGGTCGACGGGCGTACCCGGGCCGGGGGCGTCCGGGCCGTCGTGTCCACCCTCCTGACCCTCCGGAGGGGTGACCGAGGGGGTGGTCTGCGTGTACCCGCCGGCCAGGGCGGACGGATCACGCCAGGCCCAGGGGTTGAAGATCGAGGTTTGCATGGGGCACCTCCGAAGGACGGTCCTCAGCTGTCCCCCTTCGCAGTGCCCATCCCGCTGACGCCGGAAACAGCGGGCACTCGACGCGGGGGTGCTCCTGCCCGCGTGCGGCAGAGCGCCGCGTCCGCGTCGCCGGCCCGGTGAGCAGGTGCGCTGGCATACTCGGCTGCCATGGTGCTGTCGCGAGGGTGGAGTCTCTTCCTGGTCGGAGTCGGCGTCTGGACCTGGGTGATCTGGCCGAGGTTCGCGGTGGCCATCTGGCAGGACCCGCGGTCCTGGGCGTCCGGCACGGTGGCCGAGGGTGCGGCCACCAGCTTCCTGTGGGTGCACGCGCTGCTGATCGCTGCGTCCCTGGCGATCGGCACCACCGCCGGTGTTCTCGGCGTCCGGGCCTGGCTCGCCGCTCGGCGGCGGCAGCCGTCCTGATCGCCGCTTCCCGGCGGCCGTCCTGATCGCCGCCGCTCCTGCGGATCAGGCCGCGCGAGCCCCCCACTACGGATGGTCGCCGAGCCCCGGTTTCTGCGGAACGGGCCTGACCTGGGGAAACTCCTCAGACGAACGAATGTGACGCGCGCCGCTACCCGTGGATTTGACGATCAAACCCGCAGACGCGTAACTTTCTCTCTGCCAGCGCGGAACGGGGCAAACGGGACGAAAGTCCTAGAGCGCCGAAACGGGATGGCAAGCCGGGTCAAGCAGGGGTTCGCTCCTGGGAGACGCGGTCCGGGCGGGGCTCGCCGGATCGGCCGCGAGGCGGATTTGGTGCGGCGAAGCCGACCGGGTAAGGTTCACGACCGGCAGGGAACCGGGCGAGACTGCGGGAAACCGCAGCGGCCGGTCTGCCGAATCCGACGACCTGACGCAGCGGTTCGCTGCTGCGTGAGTGCGCCGGCGCTGATCCGTACGAAGCATGACAGACCGGGACACACGGTTTGACACGGCGAAGACGGTGAGGTAACGTAGTAAAAGTGCCCGGCGCGAGAGCGACGGGGACGCGGTACGAAAAGCCCCGGTTGGGGTTCCACTGAGGTGGGGCTTCTGGTCGGTGTGTGGTTGTTCTTTGAGAACTCAACAGGGTGCTTGTAAAGCCAGTGCCAATTATGATTTATACCCCGGACTGGTCAGTTTTTGCTGGCT
>NZ_JBIAJD010000003.1:0-502843 GCF_042871765.1 Micromonospora sp. NPDC005553
TAGACGACTGGGTTGATAGGCCGGAAATGTAAGCCCGGTAACGGGTTCAGTTGACCGGTACTAATAGGCCGAGGACTTGACTACTAAGCTGCTACGCGTCCACTGTGCAACTCTGAACAAGCGAACACCCGTGACTGTGTGCCGGGGTTGTTTGATATGTTCATAGAGTTACGGCGGTCATGGCGGAGGGGAAACGCCCGGTTACATTCCGAACCCGGAAGCTAAGCCCTCCAGCGCCGATGGTACTGCACTCGTGAGGGTGTGGGAGAGTAGGACGCCGCCGGACAATCTTCCAGAGAAGCCCACCCCATCAGGGGTGGGCTTCTCTGCGTCTCCGCCCCCTTTTTGTGGGTCATCGGGTTCCCCTGCCCCTGGGGTCGCGAGGATTGCAATGCCGACCAGAGAGGACGACGTGAGCAGTCAGTACATCGTCATCACCGGGGGACCCGGAGCCGGCAAAACCACGCTGATCGAAAGGCTGCGGCTTGCCGGCTACGCCTGCGTCGACGAAGCAGGACGACAGATCATCCAGGACCAGCTGTCGATCGGCGGCCAGGCCCTGCACACCAGCGACTCACGACTGTTCGCCGAGATCATGCTCAGCTGGGAGGTCCGCTCCTACCGCCAAGCCAGCCAACATCCCGGACCCGTCTTCTTCGACCGAGGGATCCCCGACCTCGTCGGCTACTACCTCCTACTCGGCCAACCCGTTCCCGCACACGTGACAGCCGCCGCACAGCTCTTCCGCTACCACCAGCGGGTGTTCATCGCCCCGCCTTGGTCGCAGATCTACACCACCGACAGCGAACGACATCAGGACTTCGCCGAAGCCGTACGAACCCACGACGCCATGGTTACCGCCTACACCCAACACGGATACCAGCTCAGCACCCTGCCCCGCAGCGACATCGCCTCCCGCGTCAAGTTCATCCAGCAACACACCGCAACCCTCGACCACCGATCTCTTTGAATCGCCTCGCCCAGAATGCCCTGAGCTACGAGAATTCTCTTAGGCTCGGCCTGTGGATGAGGTCCTGACAATTGTGGTGTTCGTGGGCTGCCTGGCGGCGGTCCTGGGCACCCTCTGGTGGCTCGCGTCCCGCATTCGTCGCCGTGGTGTCGGTGGCGAGGTCATGGGTCCGTTCGAGGAGATGTGGCACCCCGCGGCGCACCGGTTCCGGGCCGAGATCCGGGTGTAGGAGAGTCGCGTTGTACCGATGCCACCACAGGGCGGCAAGCGCAACGAGCACGGCGACAACGCCGCCGAGCCGACCCGAGACCTGAGCTGACCCCAGACTCCAGCCGTACCCGGGCTTCAGGAGGGCTTCGGTCCGCAGACGTAGCGGGGCTCCGCGTCGTAGCGCCAGGTGAACTTCTCCCGCTTGACCACCGCGCCGCCCTTCTTGATGACCCGGAAGGCGTCCTGGGTGAAGCCGTTGATGCCGTTGGTCTCGATGCACGAGGGGCCGGGAGTCAGGTGGATCTGCTTCGGCGTGGTGATGTTGCGGCGAGGCCCGTACTCGGTCTTCACGCTGTCGTAGATCTTCGTGCTCCAGATCGACACGGTGATCGTGCTCGACGTGTACGACGTGTCGATGAGCACGCCGTACTCGGTGTTGTTGCGGAACTTGAAGTCCAGATTCGGCCAGAAGATTGTCGACTCGATGACCGCCGGGTACCTGTCGAACCAGTACGAGTGCGGCTTGTGCTCGACGTCCTCCAGGCCGGCGTAGTAGGTGGCGTTGAACAGCGTGGTGGTGAACTGCGAGGTGCCGCCGCCGACGCCCGGCACCAGCTTGCCGTCGAGGATGACGGGTGCGTCCCGGTAGCCCTGGGCGTAGCCGCGTTCGCCGGTGTGCCCGTTGAGCGAGAACGTCTTCCCTGGCAGTACGACAGTGCCGTCCACCTTCCTCGCGATGGTCGCGATGTTCTGGCTGCGCGACGAGGCCATGCCGCCGGTGAACCGGGTGGTGAAGGTCGACACCCGCTCCTTGATGCCCAGCCCGGCGAGCTTCTCCCCGGTCAGTTGCGGCGGCGTCGGCTTCAACTCGCCGGTCACCTCGCGGCCGTCCGCCTTCGGCAGCACGGCCAGCAGGTCTCGACCGAGGGCTGCCGTGTCCAGCTGCTGCCCGGCTTTCCCCTCCTTGGCGGTCGGCCGGCCACCGGAGATCGTCATCGTGGCGTCCTTCGGCGGCACCTCGATGGCGCTCAGCTTGTCGCCGAGCGCCGCCCGCAGCCGCTTGACGTCCACCGAGGGGGTGAGCTTGCCGGTCTTGTCGGCACCGAACCGGAGGCTCTTCGCGATCGCGGCGGGCGGGATCGTCACCTGGCCCTTGTTCGTCCGCAGGGTGACCGGTGCGGCGACCGCCGGCTTCGCCAGCTCGCTGACCATCCGGTCCAACTCCTCGGCGGTGGTCGCCGGGTGGGTCTCCACCAGGGGAACGGTGACCGGGGCGCCGGCCAACCAGCCGGTGCGGACCACCTCGGCGGAACGCTCCGGGTTCAGAGCCAGCCCGGGCTTGGGCTGGACGACCTTCGGCGTGGTGCCCTGATAGGTGATCGCCGGCATCGTCATGCCCTGGGCCTGGTCGCCGAGCACCTTACGGAGCGCGTCGTCCAACCGGCCCTCGTCGACGGTCACCACGGGTTCGACGGTGCGGGAGCCGACCAACCGGCTGACCGGGTGCGCGTCGGCCTCGGCGGCTGCCGCGACGGTCGCCGGCACGTCGACGGTCAGCCCCACGTCGGCGGGGTTGATCTCGGCGGTGCGCCCGTCGACGGTGACCTTCAGTGGTGTGGCCAGCGATGCCGCCCGCCGGTCCAGCTCCGCCCGCAACTCCCGGTCGGCGTCCGCGCGGCTCCGGCCGCCCAGTTCGGTGCCGAGCACGCTGGTGCCACGGGGAACGTCACCGGCGTACGCCCAGGCGCCGGCACCCGCCACGGCGGCGAGGACGCCACCGGTGATGCCCGCGGCGAGCAGCATGCGCACCCGACGCGGCCGGCGCGGGCCGCCGTCCGGCTCGCCGGGGGCGGCTGTGGTGACCGGCTCAGGTCCGTCCGGCCAGGTGACCGCGGTGACCTGCACGGTGGGCCGGTCGTCGGCGGGTGGACTGTTTTCGCCGTACAGCGTCACTGCAACCTCGATCGCCAGGGTGCCGCGGGAGGTCCTCCCTCCCGGAGGCACCTACGGTAACGAATGCGCGGCCGTCCTCGTCGGCTGCGCCCAGCAGGCGCTGCTACCGCGTGTCGTTCGGTGTGTCGCATCGGCCCCGGGGGCGGTGCCGACGGCCGATCATCGACGTGGCACGGTGACCGGGTGGGCACTGCGGAGCGGGTGTTGGCGTACGGGGGCGGATCGCTGGACCGGGCGGGACCGTTGCGCACCGATCCGACGCGGTTGGGCGCGCTGCTCACCGGGTCGACCGCCGTGTTGTTGCCGATGTGGCGGGACCGTTGTCTCGTCGACGGGCACGGGCCGGTCCGGCTCAGCGCGGAACGCGCGGCACTGGTCCGGTCCGCCGCCGGCGAGACCGTCTTCCTGGGGCTCGACGGGGAGGCCGCCGTTTTCGCCGCGGACCTCTCGGCGCTACCCGAGCAGTCCGCCGTCGAGATGGCCGGTGCGGTGCGGTCCGTCGACGTGCGGGCACTGGTCGGGCGGCTCGAACCCGGCGACGCGACCGTCCTGGCGTACGCCAGGGGTTTGTTGCACTGGCACCGGCAGCAGCGATTCTGCGGGACGTGCGGCGCGCCGGCCGTCGCCGGCGGTGGCGGGCACCTGCGGACCTGCACCGGCACGGAGTGCGGACGTCTGCTGTTCCCCCGGATCGAGCCGGCCATCATCGTGTTGGTCGAGGCACCCGGTCGGTCGGGGCGCTGTCTGCTGGCCCGGCACGCGGGCGCGGCCGAGGACGCGTACTCGACGCTGGCCGGCTTCGTCGAGATCGGCGAGAGCCTGGAGGACGCGGTCCGTCGGGAGATGGGTGAGGAGGCGGGCGTGACCGTCACCGACGTGACCTACCAGGGGTCACAGGCGTGGCCGTTCCCCGCCGGCCTGATGGTGGGCTTCCGGGCCACCGCCACCTCCGACGAGGTACACGTGGACGGCGAGGAGTTGCTGGAGGCGCGCTGGTTCACCCGGGCGGAGCTGCGGGACCGGGCGGCCTCGGGTCGCCCGCTCGGTCGGGTGGACTCGATCGACCACCGACTGCTGACGGACTGGCTGGCGGAGGGCTAGTCGGGTCGGCCGCCGGAACCGGGGCGGGCCGACGGGCCGTCACCGCCATCAGCGCGGTGGTGCCGATGGCCGTGCCCAGGGCCGCGACGAGGAGGCCGGGGACGGTGTGGGGCCGGAGGGTCGCGGTGACGGCCACCAGGCCGGCCACGCCCAGCCACAGCGGTGCCGCCGCCCAGCGCGCGCCGGCCGCGAGGCGGTCGTTGAGCAGCACGAACGTCACCGCGTAGAGAGCACCGACCGCCGCGAAGAGGGGCGCGTACCGGCCCAGGTGGTCGTAGTCGGGCCCACCGGCGAGGCGGAAGGCGAGCCCCCCGGCGAGCGTCGAGGCGAGGACGAGCACCACGCCACACCCGCCTGTCACCGCGAGCGCGATCGTTCGGCTGCGCCGGTCACCGCGGGCCAGCCTCGGTAGGGCGAGGACGGCGGCGACCTGCGGTGCCCAGAGCGCGCCCTTGCTCAGGACGGTGCCGACCGAGTACGCCCCGGAATCCGACGGGGACAGCAGTTGCCGGGACAACAGCAGGTCGGCGTAGGAGACGACGAGCATCGCCAGTGTCGCACCGCAGCCGGCAACGACCTGAGCGACGGTCAGCCGTGGGGCGGTGGACGACCGTTGCGGCTCGCGGGCGAGTCGGGCCAGCACCGCAGGGGTGAGGGCGGCGGTCAACGCGCCGACCGCCAGCGCACCGGTCGGTCCCGTGCCGAGCAGCAACCCGGCGATCACGCCGCCGTAGCGGCCGGCGGCGAGCACCGCCATCCCGATGGCGAGTCGTACGAAGCGTTGGCTTCCCTGCAACTCTCCGAGGGAGCGCGAGGAGAGCACGATTGCGACGGTGGTGACCGCCAGCAGCGCGGGCATCTCGACCGGGAGATCCAGGGCGATGACCAGCAGTGGTGTCGCCGCGACGAGGGTTCCCGCGCACACTGCGGCGGTGACCGCGGTGAGCCGCCGAGTGTCGGATGCGCCGTGCCGGGCGCGGTGCACGGCGACGGCCAGTTGCAGGCCGAGCCCGGGCACACCGACGATGGCCACCAGACCGAGGGCGGCGGCGAGCACGCTGAGGTCGGCCGGGTCGAGCCGCCGGGCGGCCAGGACCGGCACCAGGTAGGCCAGGCCGTTGACCAGCACCCCGGCCAGGGTGATGCTGATCCCTGCGGCGCCCAGACCGTTGTTCCGTCGGCCCGGATCCTCCGTCTCCGCCGTCCGCTCCGTCTCCGCCGGACGGACGGGTCGCCGAGGGCTCACGTGACCTCCGAGAAGGTCGGAAGCTGCCCGTCGGCCGGCCCCGCCGGGTCAGGTTCGGCCGGGTCCGGCTTGGCCAGGTCCGGGTTTGGCTCCTCCCCGACCAGCGCAGTCGCCGCAACGGCCGAGGTCACGGCGGTCGGCCTGGCCCGGCGTACGGGCCGCCGTCGGGCGGTGGTGGAGAGCCAGAGAGCGCCCAGGGCGACGACGATCATGAGTTGCAACAGGGCGTCGGTGTTGCGTTGCGTCGAATTGAGATAGAGCCACCCGGCGAGCAGGACGAGCACGCCGGGGAGCCACGTCTCGACGGCCCGGCTGATCGTCCTGGCCCGACGTGGGTCGGCTGGCCAGGGCAGGCGGCGTGGGCCGGGTACCGCCAGCATGAACCCCGCCGCGACCAGCAGTCCGCCGATGAAACCGCTCCACAACACCAGCGCGGCGGCACCGACGGCCAACAACGGCAGGGATCGGGTGACCCGACGACGGCCCCGCGGTACGGCGGTCGACGACGTGCGCCCGGTGGGCTGCCGGGCGGGCAGCACCGCGAGGAGGACCACCACCGCCAGCAGGATGCCGCCGAGCAGAAGGCCCGCCCGGTACGTCGTGTCCGGGGCGAAGCGGAGTACCACCTCCCCGGAGGTGCCAGCGGGAAGGATCCAGCCCTGCTGCCATCCGTCCACCACCAGCGGCTTCAGCGTCCGCCCGCCGATGGTCGCCTCCCAGCCGGTGTTGGTGTTCTCCCGCACGGCGAGTACGCGGTCGACGGGGTGATCGACCACCCGTACCCGTCGTTCGGTGGCTCCCCAGGAGCCCACTTCAATGGTGCCGGCGACCGCCGCCGGGGTCGGCGTGGGCGTCCGCGGCACCAGGGCGACCCGAGTCGGCGAGGCGAGCTTGCTCGGTGTGGTCACGAGGCGATGCTCCCCGCGGCCCAGGTCAAGCTGTCGGGGCGTGGCCCGCCCGCACGGCGTCACCGGCATCTCGCGCAGTTCCAGCAAATCGCGGAGTGTGCCGCGGAGCGTGGTGGTCACCCGGGACGCGCCGATCTGCAGCGTCGGGCCCGACCCGCAGGCCAGCGTCAGGGGTGCGTCGAGGCGCGGTTTGACGATTGTCGCTCCGGGCAGCACGGTCACCTCGCCGACCGCGACGGGCAGCTTCTCCGGCAACCGCAGCTTGTACGGGTCCGTGCTCGTGGCGGACGGCTTGTCGAGGAACTGGATGGTGATTTCGTCGGTCCGCATCGGCGGGTCCAGGCGAAGGAACCCGTCGTCGCCGAGCAAGCTGCTTCGGAAACCGTCGTCGCCGACCACCCGCACACTGCCGAGGCGGGTGGCGGCTGTGCCGTCATCGACGGAGAACCTGAGCCCGGTGATGGTCTGCGGCTTGAGCCACGTGAGGCGCAGGATCGGTGCCTCGTCGCTGACCGCCGGTGACCAACTGGTGGTCGGGTCCCCGTCGAGCGCGGCGCCGGCCCGACCGGTCGGGTCGGCAACGGCCGTTGAGGAGGCGCTGACCTGCGCGGCGAGGCGCAGCGGCTGTGCGTCGGCCACCAGCTTGTCGAGAGTGTTGTCCAGGTCCGCGCCGGCCGTCGGCCGCGCCCACAGCTTGGCGTCATACGCGCCGGCGGCGGGCAGGGTGAGGGTCCGGTCGATGATGGAGGCGTCCTCGGAACCGCGGACGGCGTCGGTGGAGCAGCGAGGGTGGCCGTCGACGGAGAAGCAGGCCGGCGTGGTGGGCGCCGCCGCCACGACGACGGTCGCCGGCCGGTCGGTGGCCGGTGCGGCGGGAAGGACGAGGGTCCGGCTGGTCTGGATGCCGGGAATCTTGATCTCGGCGATGCCGACCGACCTGTTGCCGAGCGAGCGGAGGTCGTACGCGTCGTCGATCGTGATCTGGACCGCGCGGGTGGCGTGGACGCCGGGTAGTTCGAAGACCATGTGATCGCTGAACTGTTCGATGGTGCGGCTCTCGTACCCGGCGGTGACGGTCACCTTCGTGGGCAGGGCGTCGGCTTTCACGTCGAACCAGACCTCGACCCGGGTGACCCGTGTCGGGTTGGCGAGGTCCACCTCGACCCACTGGCGGTCGCTGGGCGAGTACGGCGCGGACTGCCAGGAGGTTTCGGGATTGCCGTCCATCGCCGCGTACGGCTGGTGCTCGGGGCGGGCGCCGCCGGGGGAGTCCACCTGCGAGCGGGCGGTCGACGCGCGGATCGCGCTGATGCCCTCGAAGCGAGCGACGGTGGACTGCTGCGCTCCCCACTCGGGCAGGTAGTCGTGGGCGGGTGCCGTCACCTCGAAGGTGTCGTCGGCGGTGAGGGTCTGTGAGGCGTTGTCGCGCGCTCGGCCGAATGACACGTCCCGCCTGCGCAGCCCGTCGGTCATCGCGACCGGCCCGGCGACGCCGGCAGCCGCCGCATCGCCCGCCAGGACCGTTGGCGCCGCGCCGAGCTGCCCTGCCGCGGCGAGGTCGAGGAGCGATTCGGGGCCGCCCACCACGGTGGTCACGGCGTCACTGTCGTATGCGACGACCGGCTCGACCTGCCGGTCGACCCGGTAGACCTCCAACGCCCGGACCGGCACGTCGAGCCCCTGGTCGCGGAACTCGTCCGGGGACGAGGGCCCGCCGCGCAGGGGGCCGAAGGAGGTGACGCGGGTCAACCCGGGTGAGCGCTCCAGCGCCTGCCGGACCACTGCCGGGCGGGCCGTGTCGGAGCGGCCGTGGTCAAGGTCGGCGCGGAACAGGACGTGGCTGATCCCGGACCGGGCGAGCAGGTCGGCCAGCCCGGTCGAGCCGGAGCCGGAGGCGAGTGTCGACTCGATCGCGTCCAGCAGCCGGATCGTGGTCGGTGGGGTGAAGGGGATGGCGTTGCGTACCGCCCACCTGCTGTTCAGCAGCGGCTGGGCGATCTCATCGGTGGTGTTGCCCCAGTCGTACGAGGGGAAACGCGCCCCGGGTACGACGAGCACCCGCCCGCGCCCGGTGTTCGCGTCGAGCCAGTCGGTGGCCTCATGCCAGTAGCCGGGCACCGCCTTGACGCCGGCTGGCGTGGCGAGACCGCCGGCAAGCGCGGGCGTGGCAACCGCCGTGACGGCGACCATGGCCACGCCGGCCGTGAGCCAGGCGCGCGCGACCGTTCGTGGGCGATGCTGCTCGGGCGCGGTGCGTACCGCGCGGACGGCCAGGCCGATCAGGTGCGCCATGCCCAGGGCCAGGGGCAGGCGGAGCAGGACGTCGAACTTGTGCACGTTGCGCAGGGGTGCGCCGACGCCGTCGAGGAACTCCCGCTGCGGCCCGGCGAGGATGTTCGGCAGGTCACCGACGTGCCCGAGACCGACGAGCGCGACGCCGAGCACCAGACCGGTGATGAGGAACCGGCGGTGCGGCATCCCCCGTCGGGACAGCCCGAGCACACCGAGGGCGGCGACCACCAGGGTGGCGGCGACCAGTAGCGCCTCGTTGGCGAGTCGTGCGCCGGCCGGAAGGATCGACCCGAACGGGGAGGCCAGGTAGGCGAGCCAGTAGGAGGCGCCGCGGAGCGTCGTCACCGCGTCGGTGACGCTGGTCGTGTTCCGGGCGGTCTCGATGTAGTCCAGGAAGGGTGGGCTGTACCGCCCCAGAACGAGCAGCGGAATCAACCACCACGCCGTGGCCAGCGCCACCGCGCCACACCAGGCGGCGATGGCGGTGACGCGGCGGCGTACGGGTTGGAGGGTGGCGAGCCAGAGCAGGGCGAGTGGCACTACCGCGGCCACGGCTGTGGCGTTGACTCCACCGGCGCAGGCGACGGCGACGGCCGACCCGGCGACGGCGCGCCGCAGGGGGGTGCCGCGGGCGAGGCCCACCAGCGGGATGAGTACCCAGGGGGCGATGGCGCTGGGCCAGGACTCCACCGAGGCGTAGCCGAGCTGGGTGAGGATGCGGGGTGACAGCGCGAAGGCGACACCGGCGATCATGCGTCCGGCGGGCGTGCCGATGCCGAGCCTGCCCGCCAGCCGTACCACTCCCAGGTAGGCGACACAGAAGATCAGCGCCCACCACAGCCGCTGGACCACCCACGGCGCGAGGCCGAGTTCCGATCCGAGCAGGAAGAACGGGCCCATCGGCCAGAGATATCCGTATGCCTGGTTCTGTAGCTGACCGAACGTGCCGGTGGGGTCCCAGAGGTGCAGCGAGCGGAGCAGCCAGCCGGCCGGGTTGACGCTCAGGTCGACCTTGGTGTCGGGAACGACCTGACCCGGGGCCTGCTGGAATGCGAGGGCGGTCAGCGCGATGCAGATGACCAGGTGCCGGAACCGTCGGGCCGTGTGCCGGCTTCGACTGGACGCCGGGGCGGCGTCACTGGTCACCTCTGCACGCATTTCGGCTCCTGTCTTCACCGGCCGGACGCGCACCTGCAGCCGACGACTGTCGCGCGACGTTATCCGGACCGGGCACGGACGGGCGACCAGGGGCGCTGCGGTGGCGTTATCGGGAGAACGGCCGTCCCCACGGCGTGTAAGCGTGTGGCAGGCTGCCGACCATGTCAATGCCAGAAGCTGAGGCCGAGACGCGTCCGGAACGCGTCGCGTCCGATGGCGACCGGCCGGGGCCGGTCGGCCGATGGTTCCGTGCCGACCGCGTCCGCGCGGTAGCGATCGCCCTCATCGTCGTGTCCGTCGCGTGGCGCGCCGGCCTTGCCACCCGTGGCTGGTTCTCGCAGGACGAGTTCGTCATCGCTGCCCAGGTCCTCGACACCCGGTTGGACGCGGACTTCCTCCTGCGTACCTTCAACAACCACCTCATGCCCGGCGGCCTGCTGGTGGCGTGGGCGATGGTGCGGGTGGCGGGCTTTGTCACCTGGCCCTGGGTGGTGCTGCTGGCGGTCGGCCAGGCGGCGATCGGGTTCGCCGTCTACCGGTTGCTGCGCCATCTGCTCCGGCCGGGCTGGGGGCTGCTCATCCCGCTGTGCCTGTTCGTGTTCAGCCCGCTGACGCTCGAGGTTTCCTCGCTGTGGCTGGTCGGGCTGCTCGTGATGCCGATGCAGTTGGCCCTGGTCATGGCGGCGACGGCCCAGGTCTGGTACGTGCGGACCGGCCGGCTGCGGCACCTCGTGGCGGTCGTCCTGTGGGTGGTGTTCGGCCTTCTCTTCGACACCAAGTCCCTGCTGATCGTGCCGCTGCTGTTCCTGCTGACCGTCTTCCTCTTCACGTCGGGCGGCGCCTGGCGCAGCCTGGTGACGACGGTCCGCCGACACTGGCCGGCGTGGCTGGTGCTCGGTGCGCTCTCGGGGGCGTACCTGGCGTTCTATCTGACCCGTCCCGCCCGCGAGTTGGACGAGCCCACATCCGTCGGTCAGGTCCTCAAATTCCTCGGTGACCTGGTCGGCGAAACCGTCGTTCCGGGTCTGCTCGGTGGCCCCTGGCGGTGGGCGTACGCCGGTGACGGTCCTCCGGCCGTGAACCCGTACGACATCGCCAAGTGGCTGTCCTGGGCGGTGCTGGGGGCTCTCATCGTGGTCACCGCGCGGCGGCGCCCGTCGGCCCGGCGGGCCTGGCTGCTGCTCGCGTGCTACCTCGGGCTGGTCGCCGCGCTCTTCGCCGTGACCCGCCTCGGTGGGCCGCTCGGCTCGTTCGTGGGCATCATCCCCCGGTACGTCGCCGACGTGGTGCTGGTCGCCGCGATCTGTGTCGGCGCGGCCCTGTTGGGGACGAAGGACGCCGATGAGGAGGACGTGTCCGCGTGGCCGGTGCCGACCGTTCTGCGGGAGCCGGGTGCCTTCGCGGTCGGCCTGGTCTCGATAATCGTCGTCCTGGCCACCATCGGGGTGGGCACGCTGTGGAGCACGGCCCGTTTCGGGGACAACTGGAGCACCAAGTACGGACGGGACTACCTCGCGACGACGCAGATCGAGCTTGCCGCCGCGGCGCCGGGCACCGTCTTCCTGGAAACCACAGTCCCGGACCGCGTCATCGCCGGCTATTTCTGGCCGGACAATCTCCAGTCGCACTTCTTCCGCCCGGCCGAGCGTCGGCCCACCTTCGTGGAGGAGGCCGAGAAACCGTTCATGTTCGACGACTTCGGCCGGATTCGTTCGGTCGTGGTTCAGGGGCGGAAGGTCGTGCCCGGCACGGTGCCCGACTGTGGGCACCTGGCGGAGGGTGGTCAGCCCGCCCGGATCCCGTTGGACGGGTACCTGGAGGAGTGGCCGTACGCGATCCATTTCGGCTATGTCAGTTCGGGCGATTCGACGGCAATCTTCCGTCTCGGGGACAGCGTCCGGGTGATCACCCTGAAGCGCGGGCTGAACGACGTGTTCTTCCTGCTGGAGGGGGCTGGGGACGCCGTCGAGGTCACCGTGAGCACCTCGGGGGTCAGGGTGTGCACCCAACTGATCACCGTCGGCCGCGCGGTGCCGGCACCGTGAATGGTTGAGCAGACCACCGGCGTCGGGGCCCCACCGGTGCGGCGGGTGCGGGACGCGCTGCCGCTTTACGCAGTTGCGGCGGCTGTCACGGTGCTGGTGCTGGCCCCGCTCGCGGCACCCGGCTACGCGCTGCTGTACGACATGGTGTTCGTACCCCGGCAGCCGCTGAGTTGGGATCTCGTCGCCCCGGCGCAGACTCTGCCCCGGGCGGTGCCGATGGACGCACTGATGTCCCTGGTCACCCAGCTCGTACCGGGCTGGGCGGTGCAGCGGGTGGCGCTCGGTGGGGCGGTTCTCCTGGCCGCGGTCGGCGCCGGCCGTCTGGTGCCGACCGAACGGCTCGCGGTCCGATTGCTCGCAGCGGTGGCGTACGCGTGGACGCCCTACCTTGCCGAGCGGCTGCTGATCGGACAGTGGGGGCTGCTGCTCGCGTACGCCGCGCTGCCCTGGTTGGTCCGGGCGGCGCTGGACCTGCGAGCGGGTCGTGATGGCGCGCTCGCTCGGGTGGTGCTCGCCGCCGCTCCCGCCGCGATCACCCCGACCGGCGGGTTGATCGCGTTGGGCACGGTGGTCCTGCTGGTGTGGGACCGGACGCGCCTTCGCCGGTCGGCGCTCGTGGTGGGCGGCATCGCGTTACTCAACGCCCCCTGGGTGACCGCGGCCCTGGTCACCGGCGCCGGCGGGTCATCCGATCCGGCGGGGGTGTCGGCGTTCGCGGCGCGTTCGGAGAACTGGGCCGGTCCGCTGGTGGCGCTCGCGGGTACGGGTGGCGTCTGGAGCGCACAGGCGACCCCCTCCAGTCGCGCGGCACCGCTGGTGCCGCTGGCGACCCTGCTCCTGCTGATCCTGGCCGGTGTCGGTGCCGGTCTGCTGCGGCGTCGGCTGCCCCCGGGTGCGGCGGTGCGGCTGGCGGTGCTCGCTGGGATCGCCTGCCTTCTCGCTGCCCTCGGGGTGCTCCCCGGCGGGGCCGCCGCGTTGCGCTGGGCGGTGGTGCATCTGCCGGGTGCGGGGCTGCTTCGAGACGGCCAGAAGTTCCTGGCCCCGTACGCCCTGCTGCTGGTGGTGTGTGCCGCGTTGGGAGCCGAGCGGCTGGTGGCCAGGATCGACCGGGAGGTGGCGGGGGTGGTTCTGGTCGGCCTGCTGCTCCTGCCGGTGGCCGTCATGCCGGACCTTGCCTTCGGCGGTGCCGGCCGGCTTCGTCCGGTGAGCTATCCGGCGGACTGGCAGGTGGTCGCCGAGCGGGTGGCCGGCGAGCCGGGGGAGATCCTCGCGCTGCCGCTGTCCGCCTACCGGGCCTATCCGTGGAACCCGGGACGTGTCGTCCTGGATCCGTTGCCGCGCTATCTACCGGGGACGGTGCTGACCGACGACACACTGCGGGTCGGCGATGTCGCGGTGGCCGGGGAGAATCCACGGCTCCGCGAGGTGCGCCGGGTGTTGGCCGAAGGGCGGCCCGTCTCGGCCACCGGCGTGCGCTGGGTGGTGGTGCATCACCAACTGCCCAGCGAGGTCGACCCTGCGACCCTTCGTGATCTCGAAGCCGTTCACGAGGGACCGTCTCTCACCCTCTACCGAAATCCCGCTGTTCCTCCGGAATCGAACCCCCCTGGACGAGGTGCGTGGGCAGTCGTGATGGCGCTCGGCGCTGCCCTTCTGGTGGTCACGGCTGCCGCCATTTCGGCACTACACCGGCGCCCTACTGCGTGGTAACGTCCGCTCGCACGTCTCGCCATTGGAGGATTGGCATGCGTAGAGCTCTGACCCTGGTCGTCTCCGGCATGGTGGCGGCGTTGCTGGGGATCCTGGCCCTCGGCGGGCTCTCGGCCGCCGCGACCGCCACCGACAAAGAGGCGGCCAACGAGGCCAAGAGTGTTTCGGAAGCGGCCAAGCGTGCCGGAAAGAAGGACCCGTACGCCCCCGTGGTCTACGGCGACAGGTAGGACGGCTCGCCCCGCTGCTGCACTGGGCGGGGCGACTCCACACCGTCCAGCAGGTCCGCGAAGTGCCCACCCGCGGCCTGCCAGGTGAAGCTCGCCGCGTGCTCCCGGGCCTGCGCCCCCATCTCCCGCCGCATTTCGTCCTCGTGCAGAAGAGTGCGCACCTTCGCCAGGTAATCGTCGATGTCATCGGCCAGCAGGCCGGTACGCCCGTCCACGACAGCTTCGGCGACCCCACCCGCTTCCCGGAACGCGACTGTTGGCGTGCCCGCGGAACCCGCCTCGACAATCGTCAGGCCCCAGCCCTCCTTGAGTGACGGGGTCAGGGCGACCCAGGCAGAGGCGAGCAGAGCGGCTTTTTCCTCCTCCGTCACGAAGCCCCGGAAATCCACCCGCTCGGTGATGTCCAGCTCCGCGGCGAGCTCGCGCAGGTGCGACTCCCACCAGCCCTGGCCGGCGACGACCAGCCGCAGCTGAGGCAACTCGTCGGCGAGGGCCGCGACCGCCCGCAACGCCACCTCGACCCGCTTGTGTGGCACCAGCCGATTCAGCGTCACGAGCAGCGGGAACGGTGCCCGCTCGGCGTCGGTGCGGGGCAGCGCCGGGGTGCCGTTGTGCACCACGGCGACCTGCTCCGGCGGTACTCCCAGCACGGCCAGTTCTCTACGGGTGGCCTCGGAGACGGTGACGTATCGGCACCGCCGATAGACGCGCACGGCGAGCGACGACTCGACCCACCAGCCGAACCGGGCGGCCCACTGCGGAAGGACCACCGGCCACTGCTCGCGATGCACGTGGTGGATCAGCTTGACCACCGGGCGCCGTGTCCACAGCGGGGAGAGGAACGGCAACCCGTTGCAGACGTCGACCAGGATGTCGGGCCGGCCGCCCCGGCGGCTCGACATTGGGCCCACGCCCACTGCGCCGGCCAGGTAGCAGAGCGCCGCCCAGAGGTAGACGGTGTGTCTGCCGCCGCGCCGCACCAGCCGGACGCCTGCCTCGTTGACCTCGTCGCCGGGTGCCTCGCTGTGGGCGGCGCAGAAGAGGGTGGCGCGGAAACCGCGCGACACCAACTCGGCAGCGATCCGTTCCACGTACACCTCGGAACCGCCACCCTCGGGGTTACGGGTGTCTCGCCAGTTGAGGAACAGCACGTGTCCGGGCATGCCGAAGCGACGCTCCACGCGAACCCTACTCTCAAGTAATTTAGGGACGCGCGTCACACTAGGGGCTGGGGTGCCGGCCGGCAATGCCCCTATGGGGCAGCGCTGATCGACTGGCGCTACGCGTTGACCGTGGGTGCCGGCGTGACCGTCGGCGCCGCGACTGCCGGTGCGGCCACGTCGACGGCGGGTGTGCCGGACGCCTGCCCGCGCCTGGCCGGTCGCTTTCGACGCTGCGATCCGAGCACCTGCAGGGGCCGCTCGACGCCGTAGTAGCTGACGGTGGCGTACACCAGACCGAAGACCATGGTGAGTGCGAAGGTGTTGAACAGCCCGCCGGTGAAGAGCGGTCGGTCGTCGATCAGGTAGATCAATTCGATGACCAGCGGATGCCAGAGGAACAGTCCGTACGAGACGGTGCCGAGCCATCGGGCGGACTCGGCGCCGAAGACCTCCTTGACCCGCGTCCGCCCACCGAAGGCCACCGGGATCAGGATCAGTGTCGCGATCGCGAGGTACAGGGCCAGCTTGACGGCGAACTCGGCGGCTGTCGGGCCGGCGAGGTCGCGGGGGCCGGCGATGGGCGTCGTCGCGATCGCCATCAGGCCGACCGCCGCTGCCCAGCAGGCAATCGGTGCGGAGGCGAGGTCGTCCAGTACGCGGAAGGCGACGGGCGCGGTCCCGGTGCGCAGGGCGACGTGCGCCGCCGCCAGGGCCATCCCTGCGCTGAACCAGGCGGCGTACGAGGGGAGCCACATGGTGTGCAGGCCGTTGCTGAGCCAGCCGAACCCCAAGAGGGCGAGCCATCCCGCAGTAATCAACAAACCCCCGCAGACGATCACGACGGTTCGGACGGGACGCCATGACCGACCAACAGCGAGCACGGCTACCAGCGGCAGGATCAGGTAGAACGCGACCTCGGTGGCGAGGCTCCAGGTCTGGGTGAGCCCGGAGCGCAACTGGCCCGGCCCGTAGATCTGGGTGAAGGTGAGGTAGCGAATCCAGTCACCGGCGGATGCCGGCTGATTCTGCGGCAGGACGATCAGGCAGACCAGCACCGCCAGCCAGTAGGCCGGCAGGATTCGTAGGGCCCGCCGCCAGAGGTACCGCCCGGCGCGCGGTCGGGCCTGTCCCGTTGCGGCGCTCAGTGCCCACGGTCGGAACAGCAGGAATCCGGAGAGCACGAAGAAGATGGCAACGCCGACGTCGAGCCGGGCCAGCCATCCGCCCCACGTGGTGTTCATGGTGGCGGCGGTCTGAAACCCGACGTGGTGGCCGACGACCGCCACAGCGCCAATTGCTCGCAGCGCGTCGAGGGCGGGGAGTCGGTCGGTTACCGAAGTCTGCGGAACTGTTGGCGCGGCGGCTGTGGACATCTGGACATCCAGGGGGTCGCTTTGAAGGTGACCGGGGAGTAACCTCCCGCCATGTTAAGGATCGGGTGCCCCGGACAACAGGTCGTAGGGCGGCAGGCTACAGGAGGATGAGTGAAGCTTCGCGTGGGCGCCGCGCTCTTCGGGCTCGGTGTTTTGTTGCTGGTCTTCGCGGCTGGGCTGCCGTTCTACGTGGCCCCCTCCGTGACCAAGCTCCCTTATGATCTTGAACCAACGACGTCCGTCGCGGAGGCGAAGAACGCCAAGTTCCTGAAGATCACTCGTGTCGGCGAGTCGGTGAGCATCGAGGTCCTGCAAGGTGACCTCGTCTCCAGCGTCGAGGTCATTCCTCAGCCGGACGACACGAGGGACCGGCTACCCGAGGAACTCAAGGGCGACGCGGTGATCTGGGACGTGTACCAGACGGTCAGGCGTGCCGACACCTCGGATGTGGTCAGCCAGTACAGCACCGAGCTGGCCCTCGACCGGATCTCCGGCGCGGCCGCCCCGTGGAAGGAGCAGTGGCTCAACGAGAGCGGCGCGGAGCAGACTCCGGTCGGCAACGTGAGTTACTCCGGCCAGATCTACAAGTTCCCGTTCGGCACCGACAAGCGGGCCTACCAGGTTTTCGACCGTGACCTGAAGCGGGCCGTCCCGGCCAAGTTCGTCGGCACGGAAAAGATCAAGGGCATCGAGGCGTACCGCTTCGAGCAGCGAATCGAGAACGAGGTGTTGAACACCCCGGAGGCGAGCCTCAAGCCGCTGCTCGGCAGGTTCGCCCCCGGCGCCACCAGCGGTCAGATCGTCTACAGCAACACCCGTACGCTCTGGATCGACCCGGTGACGGGCTCCTACGTGAACGTCCGGGAACAGCAGAACAAGGAGTTGCGCCCCGACACCGGCACCGCCACGGTGCTGCTGGACGCGGACTTCAACTACAACGACGACACTGTCACTCGCAGTGTCGAGACGGTCAAGGACAACCGCTTCAAGATCGGCCTGATCAGTTTCTGGGGCCCGATCGCCGCCGGCGTCCTGGGTCTGATCGCCCTCGTCGTCGGCGTATGGCTGGTGACGCGGACCAACGACGGTGCTGCCCGGCACCGCGCCGACCCGGCTGTGGCACCCGGCACCGACCCGACTCGGACCCGGGTGGACCAGGAACCGGTACGCGACGCGGAGACCGCCGAGCAGCCCAGGACCGAGCCCGCAGGCGGTCCACTGACCGACGAGATCCCGCCGGCGTCGACGAACTGGAAGTCCGAGGACCCGACGGTGCCGACCCAGCGCCCGGCGCACGGCGAGGTGGAGCAGCGCTGACGGGTACGACAGGAAGCACGACCGGGGGGTGGGCCGCGATGCGGTCCACCCCTCAGTCGTGGAGCGGCACCTGCCTCTAATGCCCTGCGCGGCGCACGGCGTACCGCGTGCAGACCCAGTCCTCGCTGTACAGCACATCGCGCCACTGCCCGACGATGTCCCCGCCGTGTGCGGCCATGAGTCGCACCATGTCGGTGTGCGGGACGACAGTCATCTTCATCGGCGCCGGATAGTTGAGCAGGTGGCACTGTGCCCAGCTGATCAGGCGGGACGGCGCCAGATGCCAGACGATGCCCCTGGCCGTATGCCCCCGCTCGGTTGGCAACCCGACGACGGCGGTGCCGCCTGGCCGCAACACGCGCAGGAACTCGGCCAGATAGTGATCGATCGCGGGGCGCGGCAGATGTTGCAACACCAGGGCGCTGTAGACGAGGTCGAAGTGACCGTCGGGAAACTGGCTCAGGTCCGGTGCGTCGTTGAGGACGAACCGGATGTTCTCGGCGCTCCGGTTCAGTCGCCGGGCGGCCTCCAGCATGGTCGGAGCGATGTCCACACCGACGACCTCGTCCGCGTGTGGGGCGAGTGCCTGCGACAGTCGCCCGACGCCGCAGCCGAAGTCGAGCACCCGCTCCCAGCGGGTGGGCAGACCGAGTTGGCGAAGTTGGCCGGTCGTCTCCTCGACGTCGGTACGGCCGGTGGCCAGGAACTCCCCGACGTCCCACCGTCCGCCGCGTTTGCCGGGCTCAACGAGTACGGCCCAGAGTGGATCTTCAGCTCCGAGCTTGGTCCAGTGGCGTCGCACGTCGTTCAGATGCACGCCGAAACCCTAGGACCTCGGGCCGTTCGGTGGGGTCCTGCTGTCTCCGGGATCGCCTGGATGTTCGGACGGGAGGACGAGCCGAACGGCTCTCCGCGACCTGCGTACTTTACATCCGTTATCTAATTGTAATTCGTCGATGCCTCGCCACTCTCCGCTGTCGGGGGGCACGGTTTTGCCGTATTTGTCATATAGAGAGGCTTTTATCCACACAGGTAATTCCACGATTCGTGACGTCGAGCCGCTGTTGGGTCGCCCTCGTGTTGCCGCCGGATGGTCAGGGGGTTGTGAGCCGCGCCGCAACGGGTGCACGATCAGGCTCGATCGTTACCCGCCGGTAACACATGACGGGCCCGGTGCGAGGCCGCCAGTCCGGGACCGGCCACCTGAGGAGGAACCCGTGCAGGATCGGTTTGAGGATCAGGGTCGTACCCGGTGGCGGCGGTTCGCCGCCATGGCGGTCCCCGCCACCGCCGCCGTCGGCGCCATCCTGTTCGGCATGTCGACCGGCGCCATCGCGTCCGACGTCACCGTGTCCGGACAGACGTTCAAGATCGGCGCGGCCCGTCTCGAGGGCGACGGCTTCAAGCAGTACGGCGGCGTCGTCCGCGAGAAGGGTGAGAACGGCAAGACCCACCCGATCGCCGTCGCCGAGATCAGCAGCGCAGAGCTCTACAACCTCTGCCAGTCCGTCCGCTCCGACCTGCCCGGCCTGCCGGTGGTGCTCACCATCAACGCCGGTGAGGGCAAGGAGCCTGCCCGGGCCAAGGACCTGCTGATCGCCATGGACTCGCTCGACGGCAACGCGACGTTCACCAACATCAAGATTGGCCGGGACGCGACGGACCTGAACGCGACGGCGCAGAAGGGTTCGTTCGGCCAGAATTCCGACCACGTCACCATCACGAACCTGCAGCAGGTGTCCCGCTACACCACGGCGGCCACCTTCAACCTGGTCGGCCTCCGGTTGAAGGTCAACGTGGGCGATGACGCCAAGGGCAAGGAGTGCTTCTGAGGTGACTGGGTCCGCGCTGGCCGACCACCGCGGGCCCCGGCCCTGTCCCCGTCCCGCTCCGCCAGGAGGAGTACGTGACAACCGCGAACGCGTCCCACGCCCGGCCCGGCGGTACGGCCCAGGCGTGGCAGACCTTCCGCCGCTGGCAGCGGAGCCGACCGTTCTGGGGTGGTCTCTTCATCGCCCTGGCTGGGGTGGCGATGTTCGCCTCCACCCGGATGACGATCAACGGCCTGAGCTTCCACAGCGGAGCCACCGGTCTGCTCTCGCTTCTGATCCCGGTCATCCTGGTGACCTGCGCCCTGCTGCTCTGGTTGAGCCCGGCGCAGCGGCTGTTCTACTCGGTCGTCGCGGCGGTCACATCGGTCTACTCGCTGATCGGACTCAACCTCGGCGGCTTCTTCGTCGGTCTGCTGCTCGGCATCGTCGGCAGCGCGCTCGCCTTCGCCTGGACCCCGATCCGACCCGCGCCAACCGCTGCTGACCTGTCCGACACCGAACTGCCCGTCGCCGAAAAGGTCGATGCGGATCAGGCGGAGGCGGATCAGCCCCACGCCGAGCAGCGCGGAGTCGAACGGCTCGACACGGAGCGGATCGGAGTCGTGCAGGCCGACGCGGCCGGCGAACCGGTGGACCGCCCGGCGGGCGACGCGACCGACGCGGGCGCACCCCCCGAGTGGCCGGGACGTTCTGCTGATCCTCGGGTGTTCAGAGTCGCACTGCTGGTGCTGGGCCTCGCCGCGACCGGCCTGGCCACCCAGCCCAGAGCGGTGCAGGCCGCACCGACCCGACCCGCCGCGATCGCCTGCCCGACCCCGTCCCGGTCCGGCACGCCGTCGCCCAGCGCCACCACTCCCATCACCAGGACGCCGACCCCGACACCGAGCGCCAGCCCGGAGCGGGACGGCAACATCATCACCGACATCCTGGACGAGATCGGGGACCTGCTCACCGGTGGACGCAGCGAGAAGACCGCGACGCCGTCGGCTACCCCGACCGCCAGCCCGTCGGCGAAGCCGACAGTCAGGCCGACGGCCCATCCCGGGTCCACGGCCTGCCCGTCACCGAACCCGGGCGGGTCAGGCAAGCCCGGGGCCACGACACCCGACAAGCCAGACAAAGCGGAGCCGGGCAAGCCGCTGCCCCGCATCGCGGCCGACCCGAATCTGCCAATGGTGGGCCAGCTGCCGTCCAAGCTCACCGGCTCCAAGGTCACCATGACCGGGCTGCGGTTCGACGGGACCACCGAACTGCGGACCGAGAGGGGCAGCCTCAAGGTGCTGAAGTTCAGCATGCGGGAGGCGGTGACCGACGACTTCCTGCTGGTCGCCGACGGCCCCGACGGGCGCACCCAGCGATACAAGACCGACCGGCTGACCGTCCGCGGTGACGTGGCCTTCTACTCCACCCGGTTCGTCGGCAAGCTGCTCGGCATCAAGCTCACCTTGACCCCGGACCTGCCGTTGCCGGACGGGATCCCGGTCACCCTGCCGATCTCGATCACGTTCACCGACCCGGTGATGGATCTGGCGTACGTCACCAGTGACACGCTGACCGCCCGGCCGTCGTTGGCACTGGCCCTCGGCTGAACGACACCCGCTCCGATGGCTCCCGGTGCTGGCGGTAAGACGAGCCGCCAGCACCGGGAGCTATCAGCGACTCAGAGCCGGGCCAGCGCCCGGCGCAGCGGGTCGAGACCCAGGGCGCCCAGGTCCAACGCCTGCCGGTGGAACTCCCGCAGGTCGAAATCGGCTCCCTTGCGGGCCTTGGCGTCCTCGCGGGCCTGGAGCCAGATCCGCTCACCCACCTTGTACGACGGCGCCTGCCCCGGCCAACCCAGGTAGCGGTTCAGCTCGAAGCGCAGGTTCTCGTCCGGAACCCGGCAGTGCGCCCGCATGAACTCCCAGCCCAGCTCGGGCGTCCACCGCTCGCCCGGGTGGAAACCGAACGGATTGTCCTTCGGGATCTCCAGCTCCAGGTGCATGCCGATGTCCACGATGACCCGTGCCGCGCGCATCGCCTGGCCGTCGAGCATGCCCAGCTTGTCGCCCGGATCCTCCAGGTAGCCCAACTCGTCCATCAGCCGCTCCGAGTAGAGCGCCCAGCCCTCACCGTGCCCGGAGACCCAGCAGAGCAGCCGCTGCCAGCGGTTGAGCAGGTCGGCCCGGACGGCGGTCTGCGCCACCTGGAGATGGTGACCCGGCACGCCCTCGTGGTAGACCGTTGTCACCTCTCGCCAGGTGGAGAAGTCGCTGATGCCCTGCGGCACCGCCCACCACATCCGACCCGGGCGGGAGAAGTCCTCGCTCGGGCCGGTGTAGTAGATGGCACCGTCGCTGGTCGGGGCGAGGCAGCACTCGATGCGGCGGACCTGCTCGGGGATGTCGAAGTGGGTGCCGTGCAGCTCGGTGATCGCCTTGTCGGCCAGCGCCTGCATCCAGTCCCGGAATGCCTCCTTGCCCTGGATGGTCCGGGCCGGGTCGGCGTCCAACCTGGTCACGGCCTCGTCGACGGTGGCGCCGGAGCCGGCGATGCGCCCCGCCACGACCCGCATCTCCGCCTCCAGGCGGGCCAGCTCGGCGAAGCCCCAGGCGTACGTCTCGTCCAGGTCGACCTTGGCGCCGAGGAAGTACTGCGAGGCGAGCTCGTAGCGCTCCCGACCGGCGGCCTGCTTGTCCCGCCCGTGCGGGGCCATCTCGGTACGTAGGAACTGGCCGAACTCGGCGGTCGCCGCGGTCGCCGCCGCCGCACCCCGGCGCAGTTCCGCCCCGAGCGTGCCCTCCGCCCCGAGCCGCTCGACCAACCCGTGGAAGAAGTTGTCACCGGTCGGGTCGACCCAGATGTCGCACTGCTTGGCCACCTCGACCAACTGCACCTTGGAGCTGACCTCACCGGCGGCGAGCGCCTCCCGCAGCGTGGTCTTGTAGCCCTCCAGCGCGGCACCGAAGCCGTTGAGCCGGGCGGCGATGTTGGCCTTCTCGTCGCTGGTCGCGGTGGGCATCAGGTCGAACACCATGCGGATCTCGTGCAGCCCGCTGGTGATCACGCTGACCTCGCTGGTCACCTCACCGGCGTCGTACCTGGCGAGGTCCAGGCCGAGCCGCTCCTGCATGGCCTCCTTGGCGGTTCGTTCCGATTCGTCCTCCGGCTCGGTCACCTCCAGCTCGGCCAGGGTCCGGCGGGTGAGGTCCGCGCGCGCCCCGTAGCCGTCGGGCGAGAGGTCGTCGAGCTGGTCGTCATGGCCGGCGATGCCGACGAAGGTCGCGCCGGTGGGGCTCAACGGCGCCCACTCGGCCACGTAGCGGTTGGCGAGTTCATCAATTCGTCCCACGCTGCGACCCTACGGGACCACCCCACCCCCGTGTCGCCGACGTTTTGTCGTGTTGGAGCTGCGGGTTCGGGCGTGGCGTGACTGCCGAAAGGCGCGCGACATTTGTCGTACGGTTGCGGCAGAGTGTCAGGGGTGAACACCGATACCACTCCTGACAAGGCGCCGGTCCGCGCCTGGCTGCCCGGCTTTGTCGCCCTCGCCGCGATCTGGGGTTCCAGCTTTCTCTTCATCAAGGTCGGGGTGGCCGAGCTGCACCCGGTCCAACTCACCCTCTACCGGGTCGTCGCCGGCGCGTTGACCCTGCTGGTGGTCCTCGCCGTGCTGCGCGACCGGCTGCCCCACGAGCCCCGGGTCTGGGCGCACCTGACCGTCGTCGCCGCCTTCGGCGTGGCCGTGCCGTTCACCCTCTTCGGCTACGGCGAGCAGCGGGTCGAGTCGATGCTGGCCGGCATCTGGAACGCCACCACGCCGTTGATCGTGCTGCCGCTGGCGGTGCTGGTCTTCCGCACCGAGCGGCTCACAGCGCGCCGTGCGGTCGGGCTCGGGTTGGGCTTCGTCGGGGTGCTGGTGGTGCTCGGGGTCTGGGAGGGCATCGGCGGGGCGCACTTCACCGGGCAGCTCATGTGCTTCGGTGCGGCGGCCTGCTACGGGCTGGCCATCCCGTACCAGAAGCGGTTCGTCGCCGACAGCGCGTACTCAGGCCTGTCGCTCTCCACCGCGCAACTGCTGCTCGCGGCCGCGCAGCTGGCCATCGTCGCCCCCTTCGTCGCCGGCCTGCCGCCGCTGCCCACCGAGCTGTCGGCGGGGGTGGTGACAAGTGTGCTCACCCTCGGCGCGCTCGGCACCGGGCTCGCGTTCGTGATCAACATGCGCAACATCCGGCTGGCCGGCGCGAGCACCGCGTCCACTGTCACGTACCTGGTCCCGATCTTCGCGGTGCTGATCGGTGCGCTGGCGCTCGACGAACGCCTCAACTGGCACCAGCCGGTCGGCGCGCTGATTGTGCTGCTCGGGGTCGCTGTCTCGCAGGGGATGTTCAGTCGTCGCCGGAGCAGCCCGGTCATCGGCGTCGGCGCTCCCGCCACACCCGCCGCCGAACCCGCCCGCAGCTGACAGAGCACAGTTTCGGTCAGCCCCGGGGATCAGGTGCGGGTGTGCGTCCAGGCCACCAGTTGCTCCGCCGACCAGGTGTTGATCACGCGGTCGGCGGGGACGCCGCAGAGGGCGGCGCGTTCACAGCCGAACCGTTGCCAGTCGAGTTGGCCGGGCGCGTGCGCGTCGGTGTTGATGGCGAACCGGCAGCCGGCCTCCAGGGCGCGACGGATCAGGCGCTTCGGCGGGTCCTGCCGCTCCGGCCGAGAGTTGATCTCGACGGCGGTGTCGTGCGCGGCGCAGGCGGCGAAGACGGCGTCCGCGTCGAAGTCGCTCTCCGCCCTGGTCCGCGCGCGGTGCCCCCGATCGCCCGGACCGGTCACCCCGGCCGGGCGGGACGACACCATCCGGCCGGTGACGTGCCCGAGGATGTCCAGGTGCGGGTTGGCGACCGCCTTCAGCATGCGCCGGGTCATCTTCGACCGCTCGTCCTTCAGGCCGCTGTGCACCGACCCGACCACCACGTCGAGCCGCGCCAACAGGTCGTCGTCCTGATCCAGGGAACCGTCGGCGAGGATGTCCACCTCGATCCCGGTGAGGATCCGGAAACCCTCGGGCAGCGCCGCGTTCACCTGCGCCACATGGTCGAGCTGCCGGCGCAGCCGCTCCGCGGTCAGCCCCCGGGCCACCGTCAGCCGGGGCGAGTGGTCGGTCAGCACCAGGTACTCGTGGCCCAACTCCACAGCGGCCAACGCCATCTCCTCGATGGGTGAGCCGCCGTCGGACCAGTCCGAGTGGGTGTGACAGTCGCCGCGCAGGGCGGCGCGGAGCGCCGTGGCCTCGGCGTCCAGGTCGCTGCCCTCGGTCGCCACCAGACGGCGGAGGTAGACCGGTTCCTCACCGGCGAGGGACTCCGCCACGCAACGGGCCGTGACGTCACCGACCCCGGCCAGTTCGGTGAGTGTGCCGTTGCCGACCCGTTCGGTCAGCTCTGCCGCAGGCATGCCAGCCAGCGCCTTCGCCGCCGACCGGAACGCGCGTACCCGGTAGGTGGCCTCGTTCGCCCGTTCCAACAGGAAGGCGATCCGGCGCAGGTCGGCGATGGGATCTCTCGCGCGAGTCATGTCAGGGCGCCTTCGGGCAACCGCGCTTGCGTTGCCACGCGGTGACCTCGGTGGCCGGCTCCCGGTTGCCGCCACGCCGCCAGGAGTCCAGGTAACGCGCCGGCCAGATCACCCCGCGCCGGATCCACCAGCCGTCCTTGCCCGCGCACGCCGGCGAGATGCCGAAGTGCACATGACACACGTTGTTCGCGTTGCCCGTACGGCCCACCTTGCCGAGCTGCTGCCCGGCGCGGACCCGTACCCCGGCGTCGATTCCGCCGGTCACGACGCTCAGGTGGGAGCCGTAGTAGCGCACCCCGTCGTCCCCGAGCAGGGCGACCGACAGGCCGCCGTTGTCGGGGCCCTGCGGCCCACGCTTGCGGTACCGGTCCACTCGGCTCACCTCCAGCACCGTCCCGTCGGTCACCGCCACGAACGGCTCGCCGCAGTCGGCGAAGAGGTCCGTCGCCGGGTACGCCCCGTGCGTCGGGTGGTAGTCGACGTTGTCGGCGCGTACCGGAAAGACATGCTTCAGCCCGGTGCGGGGTGCCGCCGTCGACGGCCTGGCCGCCGACGGCGCCGGGGAGCTCGGGTCGGTCGCCGCCGGCGTGGGCGGCTGCGACGCCGGCTGGTCGGCGGTCGCCCAGACCGACTGTGGCGTCGGCGCGGCGCCGTCGGGCACCCCCGGCCGGGTGGTCGCGCAGCCGGCGGCCAGCACCGGGGCGAGCAACAGCAGGATCGGGTACGCCGGACGAGCGCGGCGGCTGATCGTCGGCGAGGACATCCGGTCATCCTGGCAGAGCCGGTACCGTGGGCACGAGCGGCACGCGTGAGGGAGGGCAGCGACGGTGACCATTGCCCGACCCGAACCTGGCCCCGATTTCGGCGCCGCACGCCCGGTTCCGCGTACCCCGTCGGGTCTCTTCCCCTCCGGGCCACCGCCACGGCCCACCTACCGCGAGCCGCACCCGGTCACCGGCGCTGGTGTCGCCGTCGGAGGCGGCGCGGCGGCCGGTTGGCTGCTGCTGTTCGGCCTGCTCGGCACCGACGTGGCCAGCTACGCGTGGTGGACGGTGTTCGCCGGCCTGCTGGCCTGGGCCACCGCCCTGGTGCTGGTGCGCTTCGGTGACCGAGGGGTGGCCACCGGGGTCGCCATCGTCACGGCGGGTGGTTGGAGCATCGCCGCCGCGGTGGTGGCGGTCCGCTGGGCCACCAGTGGTGACTGGCCGCTGTGGTGACCGGCGCGGACGGGCCCCGAAACGGTGCTCGGTGACTGCACCGAGTGCCCGGTTGGCTGCGTAGCGAACGCCGTCTTGACGTGGCCGCCGAGACTCGGCACGCTCGCAACTATGGCCTGGACCACTCCCCGGCAGGATCCCGATCGCAATCGCCGTCGACTGCAGTTGCTGGCCGAGTTGGCGGGCGCCCGGGCGGTCCGCCAGCGCAGCCGACCGCAGCGGCAGCGCACCGAGCGTCTGCGCCAGCTCATCGCCACCCGCCGTCGAGTCGTCGGCTGATCCGACTTTGTCAGGAATGACCCGCCCTTCGGGGCGTTGACGGGTCGCCTGCCGACCCGACCGGCTAACGTGCACGCGTAACGAGTCGACGCTGTGTCGAGGCTATTGGGGGGACCGTGTCGTACTTCGCTGCGGCCGTGGTGCGCGACGACAGTGGCTGGACCGCCGCCGAGGTCAGCCTGCGTGGCGCCACCGACATCGACGAGGTTGCCGACCGGCTGCGTGACGTCGACCTGGAGGCCGACGTGTCGCTGCTCTTCGTCGAGGCCGACGACGCCTACCTGGTGATCCTGCGCCTCGACGAGGGCGAGGACCTGCGGGTCTTCGGTTCGGACTCCGCGTACGCGGAGGAGTCGCAGCTCGGGTCGCTGCTGGTCGGTGACCTGAAGACCTCGGTCACGGGGCTCGACGGCGACGACGAGCCACGCCCGGTGAGCACCGGCGACGAGGAGACCGAGCAGCCCGTCGTCGACCCGGAGGCCGATCCGGTCGGCGACGCCGACCTGCTGGCCAACCTGGGCATCTCCGCGCAGAAGCTGCTGACCCTCTGCACCCACGAGGGGATGATGCCGGCGGACGTCACAGTCGAGATCTGCCAGGTGCTCGGCTGCGCCGACGAGGTCGAGGAGCTGCGTGAGGTCTGAGCCGGCCGACGCCACCGATCCGTCGCTGGAGTCGATCCGACCGGGCCAGCCGACCCCCGGCGCGGTGCGCCGCGCCGGACCCGGCGCGCACGAGGGCCTGGCCGACCTGGGCGAGGTCGGCCGACGACAGCGGCACGAGCTGTGGATGCGCCGTGCCCTGGAGGTGGCCGTCGCCGGTCCACCCGTCGACGACACGGTCAGCACCGACGTCGACGACGTGCCGGTGGGGGCGGTGCTCTACGGGCCGGACGGCACCGAATTGGCCACCGGACGCAACGAGCGCGAGCTGACCGGTGACCCCACCGCCCACGCCGAGGTGCTGGCCCTGCGTCGGGGCGCCGAGCGCACCGGTCGGTGGCGGCTGGACGGCTGCACCCTGGTGGTCACCCTCGAACCGTGCACCATGTGCGCCGGTGCGCTGGTGCTGGCCCGGGTCTCCACAGTCGTGTTCGGTGCCTGGGAGCCCAAGACCGGCGCTGCCGGATCGCTCTGGGACGTGCTGCGCGACCGTCGGCTCAACCACCGTCCCGAGGTCTACGGCGGGGTGCTGGAGGCCGAGACCGCCACCGTCCTGCGCGCGTTCTTCCGCTGAGGCCGGGTCGCCGGTCAGGCCGGCGGCAGGGTGACCGTGACGATCAGACCACCGTCCGGGCGGGGCTGCGCCTCGGCGGTGCCGCCGTGGGCTCGGGCCACCGCGCGGACGATGGACAGCCCCAACCCGAAGCCCCGCGCCCCGACGACCCGCTCACGCGACAGCCGCCGGAAGGGCTGGAACATCGTCTCGACGTCGTAGCCGGGGACGACCGGGCCGGTGTTGGTCACGGTGAGGGTGGGTCGGCCGGAGACCAACCCGGTGCGCACCTCCACCCAGCCGTCGGCGGGCAGATTGTGGCGCAGCGCGTTCTCCACCAGGTTGAACGTGAGCCGCTCCAACAGCACCGGGTCGCCGCTGGTGGGCGCCGGAGCCAGGGCCCGCCGGACCGGCACGCCGGGTATCTGCTTCCCGGCCTGGTCGGTCGTGTGCGTGCAGACCTCGGCCAGGTCGACCGGCGTACGCTCGGTCAGCTCGTTCTCCGAGTCGGCCAGGGTCAGCAGACCGTCGATCAGCCGCTCGTGTCGTTCGTTGACCGCCAGCAGCGACTCGCCCAGTCGCCGGGTCTCCGCCGAGGCGTCCGGGCGGGTGATGGCCAGCTCCACCAGGGCACGGTTGAGCGCCAGCGGCGTACGCAGCTCGTGCGAGGCGTTCGCCACGAACCTGCGCTGCCCGTCGAATGAGCGGTCCAGCCGTTCCAGCATCTCGTCGAAGGTGTCGGCGAGTTCGCGTACCTCGTCGGGAGGGCCGGTGAGCGCGATCCGCTCGTGCAGGCCACGGCCGGCGGTGTCCGCGCCGGCGATCCGGCGGGCCGTGCCGGTGATCTGGAGCAGGGGTTGCAGGGCCCGACCGGCGAGCAGCCAGCCGAACGCGATCGCCACCGTCGACACCACGATCAACGCGATGCCGCCCTGCGTGAGCAGCGACTCCAACGCGTTGCGCTTCGCCTCGTCCTGCACCTCCTGCAACAGGGTGCGCAGGTTGTCGACGTTCTGCCCGCTGGGCGTCACGGGGGAGGTCTTGGGCAGGTCGCGCAGGCTCACCCCGAACGGCTGCGCCATCCGCTGATCCACCAGCACGTACGTGACGGCGAGTAGGACCACGCCGGCCAACAGGAAGAGC
Source organism: Micromonospora sp. NPDC005553 (assembly GCF_042871765.1). Classification (NCBI taxonomy): domain Bacteria; kingdom Bacillati; phylum Actinomycetota; class Actinomycetes; order Micromonosporales; family Micromonosporaceae; genus Micromonospora; species Micromonospora sp. NPDC005553. The sequence continues at coordinate 28,910 of NZ_JBIAJD010000003.1, forward strand.
CCGCCGTAGATGAGGGTGAGGCGGGCGCGGATCGTGAGACGCTTCATCGGATCTGGTACCCCGCCCCGGGAATCGTCTCGATCACCGGTGGGTCGCCGAGTTTGCGGCGCAACTTCATGACGGTCACCCGGACCACGTTGGTGAACGGGTCGATGTGCTCGTCCCACGCGCGTTCCAGCAGGTCCTCGGCGGAGACCACCGCGCCGTCGGCGCGTAGCAGCTCGGCCAGCACCGCGAACTCCTTGCGGGACAGCGCCACGTGCCGGTCGTCCCGGCGTACCTCGTGGCGGGCCGCGTCGAGTTGGATGCCGGCGCGACGCAGCGTCGGCGGCGCCGCCGGGCGGGACCGGCGGGTCAGCGCGTGCACCCGGGCCGACAGCTCGACCAGGGCGAACGGCTTGGTCAGGTAGTCGTCGGCACCGAGCGCCAACCCCGCCACCCGTTCCCGGACCGCCGCTGACGCGGTCAACATCAGCACCCGGGTCTCCCCGCCCGCGTCCACGATCGCCCGGCACACGTCGTCGCCGTGCACCACCGGCAGGTCCCGGTCCAGGACCACCACTGCGTACTCGTTGACGCCGAGCCGTTCCAACGCGGCGTCCCCGTCGTACGCCACGTCGACGGCGAACGACTCCCGACGCAGCCACTCGGCGATGGCGTCCGCCAGCACGTTCTCGTCCTCGACCACCAGCACTCTCACCCCCCCAATGGTGCTCCGGGTGCCGTAACGGCGGCATAACCGCCGACGGTAACGCCGGGGATACGCCCGCTGCCGTGCACTGGGTGTCACGTTCGGCGAACCGCGCCGGACCTGAGCGGAAGCGGACACCATGCGACGACAGATGCTTGCGATCCCGGTCCTGCTCGCCCTGGCACTGTCCGCGTGCGGCGCGGGAGGCGACGACGGCGGCGGGGTCGCGACCGCCGGCGGGGCGAAGGCCGAGGCCACCGCGAGCGGCACGCCGGCCAGTGACTCGGAGCGACAACTCGCCTTCGCCCGATGCATGCGGGAGAACGGGGTGGACATGCCCGACCCCGAGGCGGGCGGGCGTCCCAACTTCCGGTTCGGTGCGGACGTGGATCAGCAGAAGGTCCAGGCGGCCATGGAGAAGTGCCAGGACAAGCTGCCCAACGGTGGGCAGGGACCGCAGCTCAACCCCGAGCAGGCCGAGCAGATGCGGACGTTGGCCAAGTGCATGCGGGAGAACGGGGTGCCGGACTTCCCGGACCCGGACGCCGACGGGCGGGTCCGCATCGGGACGCAGGGCAATGCGATCAACCTCGGCGACCCGGCCATGAAGGCCGCGATGGAGAAGTGCCGGCAGCACGCGCCGCAGTTCGGGGGTGGCCGGTGACCATCGCCATCCGACGCTCACGGTTGCGCGCCGCCGTCACCGGCGGCGTCGTCCTGCTGGTCGCCGCCGTCGGCGTGGTCGCCGCGGTGGGTTTCGGGGGCGGCGGCACCGACGGGGGCCGGGCCCAGGCCGGCAGCGCGCCTCCCGCCACCGCCACCGTCACCCGGCAGACCCTCGCCGACTCCGAGACCGCTGACGGCGAGCTGGGGTACGGCGCGACGCGTACCGCAACGGCGAAGCTCAACGGCACCGTCACCGGGCTGCCGGCCACCGGGTCGACGGTACGGCGGGGCAAGGCGCTCTACCTGGTCGACAACGAGGAGGTGGTGCTGCTCTACGGCGGGTTGCCCGCGTACCGGACCCTCGCCCCGGGGGTGGAGGGAGCCGATGTCGCGCAGTTCGAACGGAACCTCGGAGCGTTGGGCTACACCGGCTTCACCATCGACGACGAGTACACCGGCGCCACCGCCGACGCGGTCCGGGACTGGCAGGAGGACCTGGGCCTGACCGAAACCGGTCGGGTCGAGCCGGGGCGGATCGTGTACGCCGACCGGGAGGTCCGGGTGGAGAGCCACCAGGTCGACGTCGGTGATCTCACCCACCCCGGCAAGGCGGTGCTGACGTACACCGGCACCAGCCGGGTCGTCACCGTCGAGTTGGACGTGGACGACCAGCGGTTGGCCAAGCGCGACGCGAAGGTCACAGTGCGGCTGCCGGACGGCCGGACGGTGGCGGGCACGGTCAGCACTGTCGAGACGGTCGTCCAGGCCGGCGCGGCCGGTGCCAACGGGCAGGCCGGCGAAGCCGAGACGAAGATCGAGGTGACGGTCGCGGTGACCGACCCGAAGACCCTCGCCGGCTTCGACCAGGCCAGCGCGGACGTCACGTTCACCGTCTCGGAGCGCCGCGACGTGCTCACCGTGCCGGTGGCTGCCCTGTTGGCGCTGGCCGAGGGCGGCTACGGCGTCCAGGTCGCCGATGGCGACGCGAGCCGGGTCCTCGCGGTGACCACCGGGTTGTTCACCGACGGCCGGGTGGAGGTCTCGGCGGCGGGCCTCACCGAGGGCACGACGGTGGTGGTGCCGAGGTGAGCAGCGACGTGATCGTGCTCGACCGGGTCAGCAAGCGGTACGCCGGCGGCGTCGTCGCGCTGGACGACGTGTCGCTGCGGGTCGGTCGCGGCGAGTTGGTCGCGATCGTCGGCCCATCCGGATCGGGCAAGTCGACCATGTTGCACCTGATCGGCACCCTGGACCGGCCGTCGTCGGGCAGCGTGCTCATCGACGGGTACGACGCGGCGAAGCTGACCGACCGGGAGTTGTCCGCGCTGCGGGCCACCCGGATCGGCTTCGTCTTCCAGCAGTTCCACCTCGCTCCCGGCGTCCCGGTCGTGGACAACGTGGCCGACGGGTTGCTCTACTCCGGCGTACCGCTGCGGCGGCGTCGCGAACGGGCGGAGGCCGCGTTGGTCCGGGTCGGCCTGGGCAACCGGTTGGGGCACCGGCCGCACGAGCTGTCCGGTGGGGAGCGGCAGCGGGTGGCAGTGGCCCGCGCGGTGGTCGGCGAGCCTGCGGTGCTGCTCGCCGACGAGCCGACCGGCAACCTGGACTCGCACTCCGGGGCCGGGGTGTTGGAGTTGCTGCACGATCTGCACCGGGCCGGCACCACCGTCGTGGTGATCACCCATGACCGGGAGATCGCGGGAAATCTGCCCCGGCAGGTGCGGATGCGCGACGGCGCGGTGCGGCACGACTCGGCTTTCGTACCGGGCGGGGTCGACTGATGGCGACGCTGACCCCGGCCCGACTGCGGCCGATGGACGTCGTGCGCGTCGGTGGGGTGGGGCTGCGGACCCGTCCGCTGCGGGCGTTCCTCTCCGCGTTGGGCATCGCGATCGGCATCGCGGCGATGATCGCGGTGGTCGGCATCTCCTCGTCGTCCCGAGCCGAGTTGGAGCGGGCGCTCGACGCGCTCGGCACCAACCTGCTCACCGTCGAGGCGGGCACCACACTGTTCGGCGCGGACGCGCAACTGCCTGAAGAGTCGATCGCGATGATCGGGCGGATCGGCCCGGTGACAGAGGTGTCCGCCACCGGGCAGGTGCCCGACGCCAAGGTGTACCGCTCGGACCGGATCCCGACGGCGGAGACCGGTGGCATCGCCACCCGGGCGGCCCGACTGGACCTGCTCGGCACCGTGGGAGCCAAGGTGACCACCGGCACCTGGCTCAACGAGGCGACCGCCCGCTACCCGGCGGTCGTGCTCGGCGCCACCGCCGCGCAGCGGCTCGGGATCACCTCAGCGGACCCGCAGGTGCAGGTGTGGTTGGGTGGGCGGCCGTTCACCGTGGTCGGCACCCTCGCCGCCGCACCGCTCGCCCCGGAGCTGGACACGTCGGCGTTGGTCGGCTGGGCGGCGGCGGCCGAGTACCTGGGCTTCGACGGTCACCCGACCACCGTCTACACCCGGGCGCAGGAGTCGCAGGTCGACGCGGTCCGATCGGTGCTCGGCGCGACCACCAACCCGGAGGCTCCGAACGAGGTCGAGGTGTCCCGGCCCTCGGACGCGCTGGCCGCCGCCGAGGCGACCGACGACGCGTTCACCGGCCTGTTGCTGGGCCTGGGAGCTGTCGCCCTGCTGGTCGGCGGGGTCGGCGTGGCGAACACCATGGTGATCTCGGTGCTGGAACGCCGAGCCGAGATCGGCCTGCGCCGGTCACTCGGCGCCACCCGTGGTCAGGTACGGGCCCAGTTCCTCACCGAGTCGCTGCTGCTCTCCGCGCTCGGCGGGATCGGCGGGGTGGTGCTGGGCATCCTGGTCACCTCGGGCTACGCGCTGTCGCAGGGCTGGCCGGCAGTGGTACCGGCCTGGGCGATGCTCGGCGGGGTGGGCGCGACAGTGGTCATCGGCGGCTTCGCCGGCCTCTACCCGGCGGTGCGTGCCGCCCGCCTCGCGCCGACCGAGGCGCTGGCCGCCGTCTGACTTGCTGGCCGCCGTCCGACTTGCTGCGGCCCGGTGGTCTGATGCGAAAGAGCGTGATGACTGGGAGTCATCTTGATGCCTCACAGTCATCACGCTCTTCGCGGTATTGCCGCCCGAACAGGTCAGGCGATGATCGTGTCGAGGGCGATCTCGACCATCTGGCTGAAGGTCTGCTCGCGCTCCTCCGAGGTGGTCTTCTCGCCGGTCTTGATGTGGTCGCTGACGGTCAACACGGTCAGCGCGCGGGCCTTGAACCGGGCGGCGATCGTGTAGAGCGCCGCCGACTCCATCTCCACCGCCAGCACGCCGTAGTCGGCGAGGGTGTCGTACAGGTCCGGCCGGTCGGTGTAGAAGGCGTCCGCCGCCAGGATCGGCCCCACGTGCATGGTGATGCCGCGCCGCTCGGCCACCTCGACCGACGTACGCAGCAGCCCGAAGTCGGCCACCGGGGCGTAGTCGATCAGCCCGTCGAAGCGCATCCGGTTCATGTTCGAGTCGGTGGACGACCCGATCGCGGCCACCACGTCCCGCAGTTGCAGGTCGGTGCTGAGGGCACCACAGGAGCCGACCCGGATCAGCGTCTTCACGCCGTACTCGTTGATCAACTCGTGGGCGTAGATGGAGGCCGACGGCATGCCCATGCCGGAGCCCTGGACGGAAACCTCGACGCCGTTCCAGCGGCCGGTGAAACCCAGCATGCCCCGAACCGTCGAGTAGCAGGTAGCGCCCTCGAGGTAGGTCTCCGCGATCCACTTGGCCCGCAGGGGGTCGCCCGGCATCAGGACCCGCTCGGCGATCTCGCCCGGCTTCGCGCCGATGTGCGTACTCATGGCAAAGATCCTGCCAGGCCGGCCCGGGCGATACCGGTTCGGCGTCGGAACCGGCGGTCCTGTACCCTCGTCGGCGGTGGCGTGTCCGAGCGGCCTAAGGAGCACGCCTCGAAAGCGTGTGAGGGTTAACGCCCTCCGAGGGTTCAAATCCCTCCGCCACCGCTCTGTAGTGCAGAAACGCCCGGTCGATCCGCGAGGATCGACCGGGCGTTTCGTTCGTGGCTGAGCCCGGGCTGTCTCACACCCGCAGAGCGCGTGATGCTCAGACCCAACCGGTTCGACAGCAAGACGACGGCGACCACGACCCTGGGCAGGAGCTTTCCACGACGACGGCGCGACGCCTGCAGCGCCTGACAGTCGAATAGGCTAAGGGAACTACGGCTCGTCCTGCACGTGATAGGGCCAGCCTGGTCGCCACCGCCCTGAGCCACGCCAATCCTCGGATAGGGCTTCCGCCCAGGACTTCCCGTTCAGAAGGACCTCCAACGCAAGCTGCGTGCCCTGGTGGCCAACAATCGCAATGTTGGAGCCAGGAGCACCACCCTCGCGGAGACCCTCAACGAAGCTTGCGACGCGTTCCTGAACGTCTAACAGGGACTCCCCTCCGGGAAAGGGTTCCTCAACGTGATTATGGATACAAGAGAATACCTCACTGGCGGCCGCGCCCGTCATTGCACCATAGTCACACTCCCGCAATCGGGAGTCGATTTCGATCGAATATGCAGGCTCGAATATGATCTGCGCTGACATGATTGATCGCGCGAGGTCTGAGGTGAACACGCCATCAAAGGTGGTCGGTGCAATCTGATGGCGAAGCTGGGCACATTCCCCCCGACCCCGCAGGGACAGCTCTCCGGGCATCCAGCCAGTGGCGATGTTAGCCTCGTTGTCCAACGTCGTGCCATGAGCGAAGAACGTTACGATGAAACTCAACGTGACTCCTCTGGGGGCCCAGTTCCGCTACCAGATCGAATTGACCAGCCTACGAGATTGGATTACCCACAACTGGTTATCGTCCGCAGCCCATTCAACGTCCTGCGCTGTACCGAAAAGCTTCTCGATCTCTGAGACGCATGCTTCTACGGATCTGAGCAGTTCTACGGGAGCTCCTTCACTTCCAGACACCAACTCGCGAGCTCGCGCGGCATTTCGGAATATGACGTACCTGTTGCTGTCGGCAGTGTCTGACGCGCCACCGCCTAGACCTCGGCCAAATTCGATCACCATGGCCGTCATGCCTCTGTAAATCGTAGATGAATGAGCGACTCCACTCCACCGCGCTTCAACCAATTCCTGGACTACAATCGCCATCCCAGAAGAGGAGGGTTTGATTCCAGTAAGGCGACGATAAAGTGCGGCACGAGGGGTGTCATAGGAACGGACAACATCGGTTATCGCTGTCGCTAGTTCCTGATGCTCCCGATCAATCCCGAGAACCGACTCGTACATCCCGGCGCAGCTCGTGCGCTCGCCATCCTCGCCGACGGCCGAGCTCCTGACGACGAGTGGATAGGACTGATCACGAATCGGTAGGTGCTCCATAAGGCGAGAAAGAGTTTGATTCTGTACTGCCTTCGGATTGTTGGCTATATCCGCGGCGGCGCTAGCCGATAGTGCTGCACCGTCCGGCACGGGAAATCCCAGCTGAATCAACCTCCCCAACTTGACGGCTTTTCCGCCGTATGCTGAAGGATCACCGGCCTCCGAAAGTTGGACAATGGGCAAGGCTTTACCAGGTCCAATGGCGACGCCTGCACCACCGGTCATGTGAGAACCTTGACGACACCTCGACTGCCATCAACCTCGATGAACATGCCTGTTCGGAGAATTTGCGAGGCATTCCTGACCCCGACGACCGACGTGATGGCCAACTCTCTGCAAATCGTTGCGGCATGTGAGGTGATGCCCCCGCGAGATGTGACAACCGCTTGCGCCGAAATCATCAAATCAAGCATGTCCAGGTCCGTGGCTTCGCTAACCAGCACATAATCGTCGGATAGAAGCGCCTCAGATCTATCAAACATCGAGCGGTCGAGCACGATACAGCGACCTCGGCGAACACCGGGATATACCGGTTCGCCAGTCAGATCGCCGGCCAGAACAGGCGCGGCATCGTTCGAAAACCCAAGCCAATCCTCTGTAAGGCTGGGCGAGGTGCTGATGCAGACGCCGTCAGCGGACCAAAGGGCCAGACATTCGTTGGACCGGTTCCCAATACCTGGGTGGGACTGTCCGCGACTCGTCACGTATTCGACCAACTCCTCGGGCATCATTCGGCGCAGATCCCATTCCCTTGTAGCCGTCACCTCGGCAGCTAGGCGAAGGAAATCATCCAGGATGGGGAACAGGCGGAGCTGGGCAATGCGCCGCCTCAGCTTGAGGTACCCGATCGTTCTATAGAAGCGAAACAACGAGACAAGTTCCTTGTCCATGTCCAGCGCTCTGCTGAACTTGTGCGGGGCAACATTGCCCTCACCCAGTTGAGAACTCGGGCGGCTGCGGGCAACGTTGACATCCCGCACAAACCTGGCAAGAAAATCGTCGAATGCGGGTGGACTGCGGCGCACGTATCCGTGGTAAGAGAGGAACCTCTTGTTGTCAAATTCGAGCTTTAAGCGCGAGAGGACGTCAGGCGAGAGTAGTTGATGAGCAAGGCCTGGGTTCTCGGACATGGTTTCAAGGTCTGTCTCCGACAATTCAGAGGTGGACAGCTGCCGTATGAGGTGCACATATCCGGCGCCCGATAGAACCCCCGTACGAGCCGGTTTTCCTGGGTCGCCGAGCGTGAGACTGACGAAAGCCCGTGATACGTCGTCGGACGTAACATCTTGCTCAAGTCGATCAGCTAGAAGCGATTTGAGATGATCCGTGAACCAAGGGCGGCCCCGGTCAAGCACCTCAGGTATCCGAGCTACAGAATACAGCTTTCGTAACTTTCGATCGTGTGCCTCGTAGAAGCGCATGGCAGTCGGAAGTTTGGTGAAACCTCGACGATGACTCAAGGAAGTCTTGCGTGCATATCGCTCGAATTCGCTGACCTTGTCCGCAAGGCTGGCGATCATTTCAGAGGCAACGTCGCCCTCACGCAATTGTTCGATGAGTGCAAAGGCGCGTTTTCTTGCCTCGTGGTCTTCGACAAAATAAATCTCCTTAGTGCCATGGTAGACGGAGATGAGGCGACCGTATCGCGTGGCATGGTCGCCGAAGGCTCCGGTGGCGGCTCTGAGGAAATATGACGAGTAGTGGAGGTCCTCGTCCAGGTTGACAGAGCCTACTAGCCAGTCGGAGGACGGTAGGGGAAAATTCAACGGGCACCACCTCAGAAGGGGTCTTAGTCGACTTCAGCTGCGGTAATGGCTTCTCGTTGTTGTCGCACCCAGTAGCGGATGCCCAGGCCGCTTTGTGGATCAGTGGCAAAACGTGGGATTACGTGTAGGTGGGCATGCTGAACTGTCTGCCCAGCAACTATTCCAACGTTCCAGCCTACGGTGTATCCGTCGGGGTTAAATTCTCTTTCCAGGTAGGCCTTGGCGTCAAGCAGCAACTTGTGAATATCCGCTACTTCATCTGCTGTCAGGTCAAATAACGTTCTAGCGTGGCGCTTCGGAACTATGAGGCCGGATCCGAGGATCGGCTCGTTAGTCAGACGTCGACTATAGATCGCGAGGTCTGTTTCTATAAAGAATGCTCCACGTCGGAGGTCGTCCAACTCGAAGGAGTCCCTGAGCTCACCCATCGTCTGCAACTCCTACGTTCGAACCAGTAGAGGGAGCGTTGCGCACGCTTCCCCGCTTCGGATATTCCTGGGTGTTCGTACCGTGGGGGCCGAACGACCCAAGGCGTTTTCTACTCTCCTTTGTAACCCTTATCTCACCGTAGGTCTTTCGCTGGTGTGGGTTGTTGAAGTAGGTTCCTGTGATTTGGTTCTCCTCGGTATTGACGACTAGATCCATCACACCGTTGTGAGTATGCAACGTTCGGTACTGTGTCGTTATCGGTTGATTCAAGTAAAGGCTGTATAGCCTCATCGGCCCGCCGGTGCCGTTCCGCACAAACCCAGCTACCAGGCTGTGCGTGACGGCGTTTTGGTCATAGTACCAAACATCGATGGAGGTCAGAGTCTGCCAGATTTCAAGCACCATATAGTGGTCGAACTGATGGTTTGTGTAGGTTGATCTGAGGTGGCCAGTCCAGCGCCCCGATACATCTGGGGTGTCGATTCCGAATAGCTTCCTGACCAGTCTTGGTCGCCAGAGCCATTTATTGAATGCCACCACGACCAAAAAAGCGGGTCCGATTGCGAAACTCGCGGATGCCACGACCTTCGAGGGTGCAATCGACAGGTGAACGCCGCGCGTGAGTTGATAATGTGCTGCCGCTGCAAGCGCATATACTAGGAAGTAGACCGTAAACAGGCTGCGCTGCGGAATCAATTCCCCATCCTTCCGCGGCTCAATCACCACGGCGGCTGCCGCATAGCTGAGGCTACGGGGCGGTGTGTCCGCGAGTCTGACAAGAACCCGACAGTTTCTGGTTGTGAATCCTGGTATTCAGGCCGAACGATCATGGCGGACATCTGGCACTCGTTGTCGTCAGCACGCCATCGCACGGTCCGGGACGCGACGGCAAATCTCCTGGTTGCCACGATTCGTGAGCTCCTGGAGTTCCCGCTCATCCCTCCGCCACCGCTCTGTAGTGCCGAAACGCCCGGTCGATCCGCGAGGATCGACCGGGCGTTTTCGCGTCAGAGCTGCTGCTCGCCGCCGTCGACGAACAACTCGCCGCCGGTCATGAAGCTGCTCTGGTCCGAGGCGAGGAAGAGCGCGGCGTTGGCGATCTCGTCCGGGTGGGCCATGCGCTGCATGGGCACACCCGAGGCGATGGTCTTCAGCAACCCTGGCGCCTCGGCGGCGCTGGGTGCGAGGCCCGCGAGCCCGGGGGTCTCGGTCGAGCCGGGCACGAGGGTGTTGACCCGGATCTTCCGGCCGATCAGCTCGGCGGCCCAGGTGCGGCCGAACGAGCGGATGGCCGCCTTGGACGCCGCGTAGACGCTGAACGCCGGGGTGCCGTTGCTCGCGGCTGTCGAGCCGGTGAGCACGATCGACGCGCCCTCGTTGAGCAGGGGCAGGGCCTTCTGCACAGTGAAGACGGTGCCGTAGATGTTGGTGTCGAAGGTGCCGGCAATGTGCTCGACCGTGATCGAGTCGAGGGTGCGGAACTCCCCACCGCCGGCGTTGGCGAACACCACGTCCAGCCCGGCGCCCCGTTCCTCGATCGCCCGCATCACCCGGTCCAGGTCGTCGAGCTTGCTGACATCGCTGGCGATGCCGGTGACGTTCGCGCCGATGCTGGCGACGGCCTCGTCCACCGGGCCCTTGCGGCGGCCGGTGACGAAGACGTACGCGCCTTCGGCGGCGAAGCGGCGGGCGGCGGCCAGGCCGATGCCCGTGGTGCCCCCGGTGACGAGGGCGGTCTTGCCGTCGAGCTGTCCCACGATGGATCTCCTCTGTCGGCGTGTGGTGGTGCGCGGCCGGCCGGGCCTCCTGCAGTTCTGTACCGTGCGGTACGTATCCGACCGTAGTAACCGTCGACCGGGTCCACAAATTTCTGTACCGATCGGTTTTTTCTGTGAGGAGGTGTTCGCAAGGCCGTGGCCCGCTACGCCGAAAGGGACATGGGGTACGCGCGGGACGCCCTCGCCCAACCTGGAGCGGGACGGCTCGACAGGTCAGCCCGGCTCAGCACGGGCCCGTCCCCTCGTTGAAGAGGCGGCGGGCCCACTCCGCGTACCCGGCTATGGTTTTTCGGACCGTGCGCCCGTCGTGCAGGAACAGGTACGCGCGGTCGCCGCTGCGGGCGAGCAACCCGTCGAGCCGGTGTGTCCCCTGTGGAGCCCGTAACCGGCTGACCTCCGGGTAGCGGTCCCAGACCTCGTCGACGGGCGAGCCCGCCGTTATGCCCTCGGGTGTCCGCATCGGGTCGCCGACCCAGAGCAGCACGAGTTTGTCCTCCACGAAGACCGGACTGACCGTGTCGTGGCCAGCGAGCATCGGCCCGCAGGCGTCCAGGCTGGTACGCAGGATGCCGCGTCGGGTCAGCTCGTCCTCGGTGGCACCGAACTCGATGTTGCTGAGGCCGTTCAGATCGATGATCTCCACGTTGCCGGCGGGCCGGCCGTTCGGAATCGACCTGGTGGGCGGTACGCCGCTGCCCGCGATCGAGGCAGCCGTCAACAGCGCGGCGATAAACGTAAATTGTCGCAATTTCATGGAATCCCCCAGTCCCCCAACGGAACGGGGGCGTTCAGGTTGCTGCCGAACGCTGGATTACTGGTTTTCCCACTGTTCGACCAGCTCATCCCAGTAGTCGGCGCTGAGTCGACGCCGCCCGTGCGCCAGCCAACCCTCGGTGCTCCGCTCCAGATGCAACCCCAGTTCGGCGAACCTGTCGATCCAGGCGCCGGGCTCCACGCCGAGCTGAATCAGCGCACCGTTGATCGGCCAATGCTCGCGCGGCGCGCTCAACTCGTCGTCGAAGCACGGGCCCCAGGACAGCGCCCCGCCCAACCACACCGCTGCCGACTGGTAGCCGACCCCACCACCGAACTCCGCCTCCAGATAGGCCACCGGCCCCGACTGTGACCACCGGGTCAGCACCTCGACCAGCGCCGTCGACAACACCAGGCCGAACGGACGCGCGGCGCTCCGGTCGTCAGTGGCGAAATCCGGCAACGACCCGGTCAGCTCGGTCACCAACTGCGGGGTGACCGGCAGCAACGCGAAGTCCTGGCGCAGCCCGCCGAGGACCGCGTGATCCAGCTCGGCGGTCTGCTCGCGGAGCAGCTCGACGTCCGCGACCACCGCGCTGAGCTGGTAAGCCATGGAACCTCCGGTCGTCCACAGCCTGTGGATAGAACATGTGTACGACGGGGCTCCCGTCGTCGGTGTTTGGGACGGTACCGGCCGGAGGATGGACGTGCCGGGCCCTGCTCGATCAGTGGGCATCGGCGAGCAGGGCGACCGTTGTACGGTCCTGGCCATGGTCAGTCAACTGAGCGTTCCCGGTGTGCCGTTCCCGCTCGTGCCCTCGTCCGCCGAGCTGTGGCGGGTCGACGAGGCGGCCGGCACCGTGGCGGTCGAGGCGCAGCCGCTCACGGACATCTTCATCGACCCCAGCACCGGCGCCGCCAACGCGGCCGGAACCACCACGGTCAGCGCCGAGTCGACGCTCAACGCCGCGACGCTGCTCGGGGACCTGCCGACGGGGGACTTCCAGTTCAGCGCCCGGGTCAGCGTGGACTTCGCCGCCACCTTCGATGCCGGTGTGCTCCTGCTGTGGCTCGACGAGCGGCGCTGGGCCAAGCTGTGCTTCGAGTTCTCCCCGGCGGGCGACCCGATGATCGTGTCGGTCATCTGCCGAGGCGTCGCCGACGACGCGAACGCCTTCGTCGTACCCGACCGGTCGGTGTGGCTGCGGGTCTCCCGGGTCGACGGGGTCTACGCGTACCACGCCTCGGTCGATGGTGAGACCTGGCAGCTGATCCGCGTCTTCCTCCTCGACCCCGACGCGTCTCGCGATCGGATCGGCTTCGCGGGCCAGTCCCCGACCGGTGAGGGGTGCAGCGTGACCTTCGACGAGATCACGTTCCGGGCAGAGCGTCTGGGGGATCTCCGCGACGGATCCTGACCTGTTCGCCGCGGCGGGGCGTGCGACCGGGAGGAGGTCAGGTGCGTCGGGTGAGCTTGCTGACGAACGCGCGCCAGGCCGTCGGCGCGAAGGCGAGCGCCGGGCCGGTCGGGTCCTTTGAATCCCGTACGCCGATGACGCCGGGCAGGTTGTCGGCGACCTCGACGCAGGCGCCGCCGTTGCCGCTGCTGCGGCTGCTCTTGCGCCACCGGGCGCCGTTCAGCTCCATGACTCCGCCACTTCCTGGATGAGTTGGACCGACTGCCAGTGGGACAACGCCTCGCCGCGCACGTTCTCCCATGCCGCCATCATGGCCGCGATGTCCTCCGGGTCGCTAGCCACTTGTCCCTGAAGTTGGTTGTCGAGGTAGCCGGCGACCCGGTGGTCGTGGCTGTGCGCGATCACGAAAGGTCCGTTGAGGCCGGCATAGGCGCCGACCGTGCTGGGCACCACGTGCACCCGGATGTGCGGCTCGACGCACGCCGCCGCCACGGCCAGCAATTGCTCGCGCATCGTCGCCCGCCCGCCCACCGGGCGGCGGATGACCGCCTCGTCCACCACGGCCGTGAACTGCGGCGGGTCGTCCCGCTTGAGGATTGCCTGCCGGCCGAGCCGGACGGTGAGATGCCGCTCGATCTCACCGCGGGGGATCAGGCCCGCGTCGCCCAGCACCGCGCGGGCGTACGCCTCGGTCTGGAGCAACCCCGGCAGAACTGTCGACTCGAACCAGCGAAGCGACACCGCCTCGCGCTCGATCTCCTGCCACGGACGAAACCAAATGGGATCACGACGTCTTGAAGTGTCCGGCCAGATGTCCGACACGTCCTTGTGCAGCGCCTCCGCTGCCGCCAGCCGATGGCGTGAATGCGGGATGCGGTCCTCGGTCAACCAGCGCCCCACTGTCTTCGGGTCGACGCCGACGGTCTCGGCGAGGGATTCGGTGGTGTGCCCGGTGTCGCTGAGCGCCACCCGAAGCGCGTCGTTCACGGCTCCTCCATCGGATGTCCTAAATATCTGCGAACCATATCGCTACGCGGTGTATCTGTCTCGTAACGCACCCAAGGGTGGTCCACAGAAGACGGCGTGGCCGGTGGAGGCGCAGGAGCCCGGCGGTCCGCGTCAGTCCGGGGGTCGCCCCGACGGGGAGGCGGGGCGGCTCCCGTCCACCGCGAAGGAGATCCGCCCATGCCCCGCCGCCGCCACCGGAACCACCTGCCGACCCGACCGACCTGGCGCTGCGCCGCGTGCGGCATCGCCTGGCCCTGCTCAGCGGCGAAGCTGCGACTGCTGGGCGAGTACCGGAACGACCGGCTCGCGTTGACCGTCTACCTGGCGACGCTTCAAGCAGAGGCCGGCGAACACCTCACCGACGTCGACCCGGCCCGGCTGACCGACCGCTTCCTCTCCTGGGCCCGCGCCCGCGCCTGACCGCACCCCGGCTTCTCGGCGGCGCTGAGCTGGAGGTGTGGTTCTCGGCGCACGTCGAGGTGGTGGGCTGACGCCCCGCACAGACGACTCAGGGCCGGTCCCCGCGGGGCCGGCCCTGTCGTTCGTGCTGCTCAAGCGAGCGGAGGATACGAGATTCGAACTCGTGAGGGTGTAAACCCAACACGCTTTCCAAGCGTGCGCCCTAGGCCTCTAGGCGAATCCTCCGCGAGCCAGGATACAGGCCCGTGTCGGGCGGGCCACCCCACCACCCCCTGAAGATCGACGGGCGGTCGGGTAGGCTGGGCGTCACCTCCCGTGCGGCGGTATCTCGTGAACCTCCCCAGGGCCGGAAGGCAGCAAGGATAAGCGAGCTCTGCCGGGTGCACGGGAGGCCTTTTTGTCTGTGGGCCGGTTGATCCACTCGGCATCCCTGATGTCGCGGTGTCCCGGCCATGCGGACACCGCGGTTTCCAGGAAGCCGAGTCGATCAAGGCCTGGCGGCCCGGTCGATCAAGCCCTGGTGGCCCGGTCGATCAAGGCTGAAGGCCCAGGCACCCGGGGTGGTGGGTGGTCACCCGCGCGCGACCGGCGCAGAATGGCTCGGTCGAGAGGAGGCGGGACGAGTGACGCTGGCGCTCTACCGCAAGTACCGGCCGCGTACCTTCGCTGAGGTCATCGGTCAGGAGCACGTGACCGAGCCGCTGTCGCAGGCGCTGCGCAGCGGACGGCTCAACCACGCCTACCTCTTTTCCGGCCCCCGTGGCTGCGGCAAGACCACCAGCGCCCGGATCATGGCCCGCTCGCTCAACTGTGAGCAGGGCCCCACACCCGAGCCGTGCGGCAAGTGTGACTCCTGCCGCTCGCTGGCCGCCGACGGCGCCGGCTCGATCGACGTGATCGAGATCGACGCGGCCAGCCACGGCGGTGTCGACGACGCCCGCGAGCTGCGCGAGCGCGCCTTCTTCGCGCCGGCCAGCAGCCGCTTCAAGATCTACATCATCGACGAGGCGCACATGGTCTCGACCCAGGGCTTCAACGCCCTGCTCAAACTGGTCGAGGAGCCCCCGGAGTACGTCAAGTTCATCTTCGCCACCACCGAGCCGGAGAAGGTCCTCGGCACGATCCGGTCGCGGACCCACCACTACCCGTTCCGGCTGTTTCCGCCGAAGGTGGTCCGCCCGTACCTGGAACAGCTCACCCAGGCCGAGGGCGTCGCCGTCGAGCCGGCGGTCTTTCCGCTGGTGGTCCGCGCCGGCGGTGGCAGCATGCGGGACAGCCTCTCCGTGCTCGACCAGCTCATCGCCGGCGCCGGCGCGGAGGGGGTCAGCTACGCCCGGGCCGTCGCGCTGCTCGGGGTCACCGACTCGGCGCTGATCGACGAGATGTGCGACGCGCTGGCCGCCGGTGACGGCGCGGCCGCGTACGCCACCGTCGACCGGGTCGCCGAGGCCGGGCACGACATGCGCCGGTTCGCCTCCGACCTGCTGGAACGGCTGCGCGACCTGATCGTGATCCAGCAGGTGCCGGACGCCGCCGCGAAGGGTCTGATCGACGGCCCGGCCGACCAGATCGAGCGGATGGCAGCCCAGGCTTCGCAGCTCGGCTCGGCAACGCTCTCCCGCTGCGCCGACATCGTGCACAACGGCCTGGTCGAGATGCGCGGCACCACAGCGCCCCGACTGCTGCTGGAGCTGATCTGCGCCCGGATGCTGCTGCCCGGCGCGGACGACTCCACCGGCGGCCTGCTCCAGCGCCTGGAACGGATGGAACGCCGGCTCACAGTGGGCGGCAGCGACGCGCCGTCGGCCGCCGCCGGCTCCGCGCCAACCAACCACCCAGGGGTACGCCCACAGCCAGCCACCCCGGTCCCGGCTGCCGCCACCCCGGCACCCGCGAACGCCCCTACCTCGGCACCGCCGTGGGACGTCGACCCGGCGGCGTCCCCGGCCCAGAGCGCTCCCGCCCCGGCCGCTCCGGTCACCGAGGCACCCGCTCCGACCTCCGGCGCACCGGTCTCGTACGTCTCGCCGGCCGACTCGCCGATCCCGGCCTCGCCCGGCGCGTCGACCGGTCCGGCAACCGCTGACCAGGCCGTACCCGTCTCGCCCGCCGGCTCGGCCCCGCGTCGCGTGGTGCCACCGTCGGCGGTGCTTCCCGACCCGGCCACGCCCGCGCCGCCCCGACCCGGAGCACCGGCCGCCGCGCTGGACGCTGTAGCGGTCCGCCGTGTCTGGCCCGACGTGGTCGGCAAGGTCAACCGGACCAACAAGCGGATCGCCGCCCTGATGCGCGACGCCGTGGTCCGCGAACTCGACGGCGACACGCTGGTGCTGACGGTGAAGTCCACAGTGCTGGCCAAGATGATGGCCGACCACGCGGCGGTGCTCACCGACGCGCTCTACGAGGAGTTGGGCGGGCGCTGGCAGATCCGGTGCGAGGTGGCCGGCGAGCGCGGTGGCGTGTCGCTGTCCGGCTCGTCGCGCGCACCGCAGACCGCACCGCCCCGACCCGCCGCGCCCCCAGCCCCGTCCGACGCGCCCGCCGCCGCGAACCCGACTGCCGCAGGCCCGACGAGCGCGCCGCCGGCCGCGCCTGGCCCGACCGCCGCGCCCGGCTCGAATGCCGCGCCTGGTTCGAGCGCCGCGCCTGGCTCGCCTGCTGCCCGTGGCTTGAACGCCGCGCCTGGTTCGAACGCCGTGCCTGGTTCGAGCGCCGCGTCTGGTTCGAACGCCGTGCCTGGTTCGAGCGCCGCGTCTGGTTCGAACGCCGTGCCTGGCTTGAACCCCGCGCCCGGCTCGAACGCCGTGCCTGGCTCGAACCCCGCGCCCGGCTCGAACGCCCTGCCTGGCTCGAACCCCGCGCCCGGCTCGAACACTGCGCATGGCTCGAACACTGCGCATGGCTCGAATGACGCGCCTGGCTTGGGCGCTGCGTCTGGCTCGAACCCTGTGCCTGGCTCGAATGCAGCGTCAGGGTCGAACACATCTGGCTCGACCGCTGCGCCGGGCTTCAGCGCGGCACCGGGCTTCAGCGCTGCGCCTGGCTCGACCGCTGCGCCTGGCTCGACCGCCGCGCCTGGCTCGACCGCTGGGTCAGGCTCGAACGCAGCGCCAGGTGCGAACTCCGCCGGGCCTGGAAGCGGGCCATCCAACGCCCCGACCGCCGCCGGTCCGACGAACGCCTCGCCGACCGCCGCGAACCCGAGCGGCGCTGCCGGCTCGGCCTCGCGTGCCGGTGTCGGTGCGGGTTCCACTGGTCACGGGGCTGGTGGTCACGGTGCTGGTGGGCGGGGCGCAGCGTCGTCCGCCCCGGCGGCGGACGACGACGGCGACTGGCCGGAGGCGGCGCGCCCAGGCGGCGGTGGCCTCGCCGCCGAGGCTACTGATGACGAGGACTGGCCGGAGGCCGCCCGACCTGGCGGCGCGTCCGCTGGAAACGAGTCGAGCCCTCACTCCGCACCGGCGTCGACCGGCGCGAATGGCAGCACCGGGTACGGGAACGCCGGGAATGGCAGCGGCGCGAACGGCAGCGGCACCAACGGCAGCGGCGCGAACGGCAGCGGCGCGAACGGCAGCGGCCCGAACGGCGGCGGCGCGAATGGCACCGGACCCGGTGGTTCGGGTGGGCCCGGGGCGGCGGCCGGTGGCGGTAAGCCGGGCGGGCGGGGTAACCCGACACCGGCGGCCCGGCAGCCGGCGACAGCCGGTGGTGCGCCGGTGAGCAGCGCCATCGCCGCGGCTCGCGCGGCGGCGGCGGGGCGCGGTGCGCGTACCGGAGCGGCAGCCCGGCCCGTCGCGGACGCCGAATGGGCCGGCGAGCCGCCCTACGACCCGGACTTCGACGGCCCGGCGCGGGCCGGCGGCCGGCCTGGCGGCGCGGCACCGGCGGCGACCCCGGCCTTTGAGGGGTTCGACCCGGGCGACGAGCCGTTGGACGAGATCATCGACGAGAAGACCGCCCGGGAGTCCAGCGAGGAGCAGGCGGTACGCCTCCTCAGAGAGACCTTCGGCGCCGAAAAAATCAACGAGATCGACGCCCGCTAACGCCGTCGATCATGGAGTTGTGGTGGGTGGCAAATCGCCCATCAGTGCTCTTCTTGGGCACCATAACTCCATGATCGACGCCGACGGGGGTGCGCGGTTGGGGGGTTTCGGCTAGGAGGACTCCCAGGGCGCAGGCCCAGAGGGGGAACGGGAGCACCGCTACTCGTTCCATGCCGCCCACCCCGAGCCCCAAGCCCTGTTGGGCGGCGAACAGTGTCGTTCCGGCCAGCGCGATGAGCCCGGCGGTGAGGGTGAGTCGGCGCCACCTGCCGAGCGTCGTGCTGCGTGGTGCGAGGCCGGCGAGGAGTAGGCCGACGTTGCCCATCCCCATGATCAGGACTGCGCCGAGGACGTGCAGGTTCTCGTCAATGTCGGCCGGGTAGAGGGCCACGAGGGCGTATCCGCCGGTGGCCAGCAGTAGGAGTGTCTGGGCAGTGCGCACCATCGGGCCGCGGCCGAGAACCCGCCAGGTCAGCAGGAGCCCGCCGGCGAGCAGGACGGCGGTGGCCAGTGTCGCGGTGTTCATCAACGGGTGCCACGGTGAGCAGACGTAGCGGGGGCGGGTGGTGTCCCAGACGCCGCAGTGGGCGTTGCCGAGGTCGCTGATGTTGTGGGTGGCCCAACTGTAGGTGGGCTCGCGCCACCGCAGACCGGTGATCAGGCTGGCGACGAGGAAGACGGGCGAGGCCGCGAGCCAGCACAGTGCGCCGACCCGGCCGGTGCGGTTGAGGTTCATGCCTTGAGCAGACCAGTGCGACGGGTATGGGCGCACTACCAGCAGATGGCCGGTTCGGGGTAGGGGTAGCCGTACCCGAAGCCACGGCGTGGGCGGACGCACCGGGCGGGGCGAGGTCGGTCCCAGCGGATAGGCTGAGCGGCGGTCGAGCAGACGAGTGCGAGAAGGAGCCATCCCGTGCGCCCAGGTGGACAGCCGAACATGCAGCAGATGCTGAAGCAGGCGCAGAAGATGCAGCAGCAGATCGCCGCCGCCCAGGCCGAGCTGGCCGAGGCCGAGCTGACCGGCACCGCCGGCGGCGGGCTGGTCACCGCGACGGTCTCCGGCTCCGGTGAACTCAAGGCCATCAAGATCGACCCGAAGGCCGTCGACCCGGACGACGTGGAGACGCTGGAGGATCTGGTCGTCGCGGCCGTGCACAACGCCGCCGAGGCGGCCCGGGAGCTGACCGAGCGCAAGATGGGCCCGGTCGCCGGCGGCATGGGCGGCCTCGGCCTGCCCGGTTTCTGAGCCGGCAGATGTACGAAGGTGCCATCCAGGATCTGATCGACGAGCTGGGTCGGCTGCCGGGCGTGGGTCCGAAGAGCGCTCAGCGGATCGCGTTCTACGTCCTCTCGGCGGATCCGGCCGACGTCAACCGGCTGGCCGGCGCGCTGCGCAAGGTCAAGGAGCTGGTGCGGTTCTGCACTACCTGCTACAACGTGGCCGAGTCCGAGCAGTGCCGGATCTGCCGCGACCCGCGCCGCACCGACGAGGTGCTGTGCGTGGTGGAGGAGCCCAAGGACGTGGTGGCCGTCGAGCGGACGGGTGAGTTCCGCGGTCGCTACCACGTGCTGGGTGGCGCGATCAATCCGCTGGAGGGGATCGGCCCGGACAACCTGCGCATCCGGGAGTTGATGATCCGGCTCGGTGGTGGCGGGGTTCGGGAGTTGATCCTGGCCACGGATCCGAACACCGAGGGCGAGGCGACAGCCACCTACCTGGCGTTGATGGTGAAGCCGATGGGCATCTCGGTGACCCGGCTGGCCAGCGGGCTGCCAGTCGGCGGCGATCTGGAGTACGCCGACGAGATCACCCTCGGCCGGGCCTTCGAGGGGCGCCGCGCGGTCTGATCGCCTGACGTACGGCCGGTGGCCGGCACCCCGTTCGGGTGCCGGCCACCGCTGCGTCTCTGCCCGGAAATGATCTGACACCTGTGCCCTCATCGGGGCTGTTCGACGTAACAGTTTGGCATCACGGGTGCTGATTGATCGGTTTTTGCCGCTGTTTACCTAAGAATCGAATGTCAAGCGGCGGTTGAGGCACGATCCGATACCAACCGTCCACTCAGCGGTTTCCGGGTGGACGCATCGGGAGCTATGGTCACCGCCATCGGTGACCCCTGTCACCACGTTGTCCGTACCCCCAAGGACGAGGTGAAGCACACATGCGTGCACCCAGGCCGAAGGTCGCGATCGCGGCCATCGCGGTCGCGGCCCTCGCGGTAGCAGGCTGCGCCGAGAGCAACCGCGACGACGACAAATCCGGCGGTAGTAAGAAGGACACCCTCATCTTCGGCGTCGCCGGAGACCCGAAGGTGCTCGACCCGAGCTTCGCCAGCGACGGTGAGTCGCTGCGTGTGGCGCGTCAGGTCTTCGAGACCCTGGTCCGACCGGAGGAGGGTGGCACGAAGGTCACCCCCGGCCTGGCCGAGTCCTGGACCCCGGACGCCGCCGGCACCACCTGGACCTTCAAGCTCCGCTCGGGCGTGAAGTTCCACGACGGCACCGACTTCAACGCCGAGGCCGTTTGCGTCAACTTCAACCGCTGGTACAACGCCAAGGGCCTCATGCAGAGCCCGGACGTGACCGCGTACTGGCAGGACGTCATGGGTGGCTTCGCCAAGAACGAGGACGCGGAGCTCCCGCCGAGCCTCTTCAAGTCCTGCGCCGCCAAGGACGCCACCACCGTGGACCTGGCCTTCACCCGGGTCTCCAGCAAGATCCCGGCCGCGCTGATGCTCCCCTCGTTCTCCATCCACAGCCCGAAGGCGCTGCAGGAGTTCGACGCGAGCAACGTCGCGGGCACCGCCGAGGACATCAAGTACCCGGCGTACGCGACGGCGCACCCGACCGGCACCGGCCCGTTCAAGTTCAAGGCCTGGGACGTCGCCAACAAGACGCTGACCCTGGAGCGCAACGAGGACTACTCGGGCGCCAAGGCCAAGCTGAAGACCCTCATCTTCAAGACGATCTCGGACGAGAACGCCCGCAAGCAGGCGCTGCGCTCCGGCGACATCCAGGGCTACGACCTGGTCGGCCCGGCCGACGTCGAGCCGCTGAAGAGCGAGGGCTTCAACATGCTCACGCGCCCGGCGTTCAACGTGCTCTACCTGGCGATGAACCAGAAGGGCAACCCGAAGCTCGCCGACGTCCGCGTCCGGCAGGCCATCGCGTACGCCCTGAACCGTCAGCAGCTGGTCACCTCCAAGCTGCCGCCGGGCGCCAAGGTCGCCGACAACTTCATGCCGGACACCGTCGAGGGCTGGAACGGCGACGTTCCGAAGTACACCTACGACCCGGCCAAGGCGAAGGCGCTGCTGGCCGAGGCGGGCGCGTCGAACCTGACGCTGAAGTTCCACTACCCGACCGAGGTCACCCGGCCGTACATGCCGAACCCGAAGGACATCTTCGAGTTGCTGTCGGCGGACCTGAAGGCCGTTGGGATCACCGTCGAGGCGATCCCGCTGAAGTGGAGCCCGGACTACCTGAACGCCACCACCTCGGGTAGCAAGCACGACATCCACTTCCTGGGCTGGACCGGCGACTACGGCGACGCCTACAACTTCATCGGCACCTTCTTCGACCGGCCGAAGGACGAGTGGGGCTTCAACAACAAGGCCCTGTTCGACCAGTTCAAGGACGCGGACACCACCGCCGACATCGCGGCCCGGACCGAGAAGTACAAGGCCCTGAACAAGTCCGTGATGGAGTTCCTGCCGGGTGTGCCGATCTCGCACTCGCCGCCGGCGATCGTGTTCGGCAAGGACGTGACCGGCGTCAAGGCGAGCCCGCTCACCGACGAGCGCTTCGCCACCGCCGAGTTCAAGTAAGTCCTGATCTGACGCAAGGAACGCGGGCGGGCGCTGTCGCACAGCGCTCGCCCGCAACCCTCCGCACCCCTTCGAGGCCGCCGTGTTCCGGTTCATCGTCAGGCGCCTGCTTCAGCTGATACCCACGCTGTTCGGGCTCTCCATCCTGCTCTTCATCTGGCTCCGCCGGCTCCCCGGCGGCCCCGAGACCGCCATCCTCGGCGAGCGCGGCACGCCCGAGATGCGTGCCGCCATCCGCCGCAACATGGGGCTCGACGAGCCCATCCTGGTCCAGTACGGCCGGTTCGTCCGGCGCATGATCAAGCTCGACCTGGGCACCTCGACCTCCACCAAGCGGGCGGTCACCACGGAGTTCATCGAGCGCTTCCCCGGCACCGTCGAGCTGACCATCACCGCGATGATCATCGCGATCGGCATCGGCATCCCGCTGGGCTACCTGGCCGCCCGCCGTCGCGGCCGTTTCCTGGACCACGCGTCAGTGGGCGGTTCGCTGATCGGCATCTGCATCCCGGTCTTCTTCCTGGGCTACGTGCTCAAGGCGATCTTCTCGGAGAATCTGCACTGGTTCCCGTCCAGCGGCCGGCAGGACCCGACGCTCGAGGCGACCCGGGTCACCAACTTCTTCGTCCTCGATGGCCTGATGACCCGCGAGTGGGACGCCGCCGCCGACGCGCTCTGGCATCTGGTGCTGCCGGCCATCGCGCTGGCCAGCATCCCGTTGGCGATCATCGTCCGGATCACCCGGGCGAGCGTGCTGGAGGTGCTCAACGAGGACTTCGTGCGCACCGCCGAGGCGAAGGGCCTGACCGAGCAGACGGTTCGTCGCCGGCACGTCCTGCGCAACGCCATGCTGCCGGTCGCCACCTCGATCGGTCTGCTCGCGGGCGGTCTGCTCTCCGGCGCCGTGCTGACCGAGACCGTCTTCGCCTTCAGTGGCATCGGAGCGTTCGTCGCCGAGGCCATCGGCCAGCGCGACTATCCGGTGCTGATGGGCTTCATCCTGATCATCGCGGTGGTGTACGTGCTGGTGAATCTCCTGGTCGATCTCTCCTACAGCTTCATCGACCCGAGGGTGAGGGTGCGATGACACTCAGCCCGGGCAAGAAGCGCGAAAAGATCGACCGGCTCTCCGAGTTGGCCGCCCGTGACGACGAGCGGGGCGTCAGCCTCTGGCAGGAGGCGTTCCGCCGGCTGCGCGGCAACCCGGCCGCGATCGTCGGCGCCGTCATCCTGGCGCTCTTCGTGCTGGTCGCGGTCATCGGCCCGTTCCTCGTGCCGTACGCGGCGACGGACACGATCGGCATCCGGGAAGGGCTGATCAAGCCGGGTGTCATTCCCGGCCCGAACGGCGACCACTGGTTCGGCTACGACCACCAGGGCCGTGACGAGTTCAGCCGGATGATCGTGGGTGCCCGCCAGACCCTGCTGGTCGGTGTGGTCTCCACCCTGATCGGTCTGGCGATCGGCGCGCTGATCGGTGGCGTCTCCGGTGCCGCGGCCGGCCTCGGTGGCCGGTGGGGGCGGTGGATCGACACAACCCTGATGCGGTTCATCGACATGCTGCTGGCGATGCCGAGCCTGCTGCTGGCGGTGAGCATCGCCGCCCTGCTAGGGGCCAGCCTGACCACGGTGATGATCGCGGTCGGCGTGGTCTCGGTGCCGGTGTTCGCCCGGCTGCTGCGCGGCTCGATGATCTCCCAGGCCAACAGCGACTACGTGCTGGCGGCCACCTCGCTCGGTGTCAAGAAGTCGAAGATCGCGCTGACCCACGTGGTGCCGAACTCGCTCGCCCCGGTGATCGTGCAGGCCACGCTGACCCTGGCCACCGCGATCATCGAGGCCGCGGCGCTCTCCTTCCTCGGCCTCGGCAACCCGGACACCGCCGTACCGGAATGGGGTGTCATGCTCGCCGACGCGCAGCAGTACCTCGGCATCCGGCCGTCACTGGCGATCTACCCGGCCGTCGCGATCATCATCACCGCGCTCGGCTTCACCCTGCTGGGTGAGGCGATGCGCGAGGCCCTCGACCCGAAGCTGCGGAAGTAGGCCCGCAATGGCACTGCTCGAAGTTGAAGATCTCTCCGTCACGTTCGCCCGGCGCGGCCAGCGGGCCGTGCACGCGGTCGACGGGGTGTCCTTCTCGGTCGACGCCGGTGAGGTGGTCGGCCTGGTCGGCGAGTCCGGCTGCGGCAAGAGCGTCACCTCGCTCGCGATCATGGGTCTGCTGCCCAAGCAGCCCGGCCTCCGGGTCGGCGGCAAGGCCGTCTTCGACGGCACGGACCTGCTCCAGCTCGACGACCGGTCGCGGCGGGACATCCGGGGCCGCGACATCGCGATGATCTTCCAGGACCCGCTCTCCTCGTTGAACCCGGTGATCCCGATCGGGTTGCAGGTGACCGAGGTGCTCACCCGGCACCGGGGGATGAAGGGCGAGGCCGCGGCGAAGGAGGCGGCGGCGCTGCTGGACCGGGTCGGCATCCCCGACCCGAAGCGGCGGCTCAAGGAGTACCCGCACCAGCTCTCCGGTGGCATGCGCCAGCGGGCGCTCATCGCGATGGCGGTGGCCTGCCAGCCTCGGCTGCTGATCGCCGACGAGCCGACGACCGCGCTGGACGTCACCATCCAGGCACAGATCCTGGAGCTGCTCAAGGAGCTGGTCCGGGACTCCGGCACCGCACTGTTGATGATCACGCACGATCTCGGTGTGGTGGCCGGCATGGTCGACACCGTCAACGTGCTCTACGGCGGCCGGGTGGTGGAGACGGCCCGCCGTCGTCCGCTGTTCCGCCAGCCGCGCCACCCGTACACAGTGGGTCTGCTCGGCTCGGTGCCGCGCCTGGACGCCGGGCGGGGCGAGAAGCTCAACCCGATTCCCGGTTCGGTCCGCGACCTGCTGCCGTGGCCGGACGGATGCGCCTTCGCCCCGCGCTGCGCCCGCCGGATCGACGAGTGTGTGGGTGAGCCGCCGGAGCTGGTGCACGCGCACGACGGACGGAGCTACCGGTGCGTCAACCCGGAGCCGCTGCCGGGCCTGGTGCCCGCCCCGCGCGAGGAGGAAGCGTGAGCGAGCGTAGCGAGCGAACCATCAGGCACAGCAGCGTGGCGTCTCACGCCGGCGCGGAGCGAAGCGGAGTGCTGGCGTGAGTGAGAACGACATCCTCGTCGAGGTGCGCGACCTGAAGGTGCACTTCCCGATCAAGCGGGGGGTGCTCTTCGACCGGGTGGTCGGCCAGGTGAAGGCCGTCGACGGGGTCGACCTGAGCATCGCGCGCGGCAAGACGTACGGCCTGGTGGGTGAGTCCGGTTGCGGCAAGTCCACGTTGGGCAGGGCGCTGCTCCAGCTCACCCCGCCGACCGCCGGTGAGGTCAGCTTCGACGGCGTCGAGCTGACGACGCTGCCGTCCGGCAAGCTGCGCAGCATGCGTCGCCGGATGCAGATGATCTTCCAGGACCCGATGTCCAGTCTCGACCCCCGGCAGAACGTCGAGTCGATCCTGACCGAGGGCCTCCAGACCCACGGAATCGGCACCGACCGCACCGACCGTCGACGGATCATCGGCGAGACCCTGGACGCGGTCGGGCTGCCGCGCTGGGCGCTCTCCCGCTACCCGCACGAGTTCTCCGGCGGGCAGCGGCAGCGCATCGGCATCGCCCGTGCGCTGGTGCTCGGGCCGGAACTGATCGTCGCCGACGAGCCGGTCTCGGCGCTCGACGTGTCGATCCAGGCCCAGGTGGTCAACCTGCTGGACGAGCTCCAGGACAGCCTGGGGCTCACCTACCTGGTGATCGCGCACGACCTCGCTGTGGTCCGGCACATCTCCGACACGGTCGGCGTGATGTATCTGGGCGCGCTGGTGGAGGAGGCGCCGAGCGACCGGCTCTACACCGAGCCGCTGCACCCGTACACCCGGGCGCTGATGTCGGCGGTGCCGGTGCCGGACCCGGACGTGGAGGACCGCCGGGAGCGGATCCTGCTCGCCGGTGACCTGCCGTCGCCGGCCAACCCGCCGACCGGCTGCCGCTTCCACACCCGCTGCCCGTGGGCGCAGCCCACCCGCTGCGCCGACGAGCGACCGGTGCTGCGGGACATCGGCGCCAGCCGGGTGGCCTGCCACTTCGCGGAGCAGATCGCCAGCGGCGAACTGCGCCCGCACGGGGTCAGCGCGCAGATCGTCAGGCCCGAGGGCGAGGGGGACGCGCCGAGCGTGGTCTCCGCGCCCACCGAGCCCGGCTCGTACGTCTGAGACTGGACGCGGTGCCGGCGGTCGTCAGCCCTCGGGGCGGTTCAGCAGCCCCACCGCGACGCCGTGCACCGCGTCCAGCCCAGCCGGGTCGGCAAGCGTGACCGACGTGCCGGTCACCGCGTACCACTCGTCCGCGTCCTTGTACTGCACCCGCAGTGTGACCTTGCCGTCCGCGTACTCGGTGCGCAGCGTCAGGTCCCCGGTGACGACGCCGACCTCGTCGGTCATCACGCCGCCGGGGCCGGGCACGATGTCGGTGGTGCGGCTCTGCGGGCCGGCCGCCCCGCTCGAATCCGCGACCATGCCGGCACCCGGCACGGCGGCGGGAGTCTCGGCGGCGCCGTCCGCGGTCATGCCGGCGGCGGACGGGCCGCTCTCCTCGGCGGCGGTCACGAATCGCTCCCCACTCAACAGCCCTCCAACATGTCGGTCAGGGCGGCCTTCTCGGCGCTGGTCACCGTCAGCTTCCAGTAGTGCTTGACCGTCACCCAGTCCTGGGCGTATTTGCACCAGTAAGACCGGTTTGCCGGTTTCCACTGCGACGGGTCCTGGTCACCCTTTGCCCGGTTGGACGAGGCGGAAACCGCGAAAAGCTGCGGACGGGTGGTGTCGTTGGCGAAATCGCCGCGCTTCGCGTTGTCCCACTCGTCGGCACCCGAGCGCCACGCGTTGGCCAACGGCACCATGTGGTCGATGTCCACGTCGGAGGGATCCGAGAAGCTGCGACCGTCGTACACGCTCTCCCAGCGCCCACCGACCACGTTGCAGCCGGAGAGCTTCACGTCCTTGCCGTCGCGCTGGAGGATGCTGTCCCGGATATCGCAGTTCTTGCCGGTGTCCCGCCAATGCGGGAAACGCTCCCGGCTGTAGCCCTTCATCGAGCCGGCGGTAGCGACGGTCAGCTGACTCAGCTGCTCAGCGGCGTTGCCGCCGTCGCTCGACGGCGGTGTGGTCGGTTCATCCTGCGGGACGCAACCGGCCACGCCGAGCGCCAGCGCCGCGGTGAGCACGGCCACCGCCGCTCGCGGTCCTGATCTGGTACGCACAGACGACACCTCTCCAGCTTGGGGGCTCCCGGCGATTGCGCACAGTACCCGGGCACGGTTTCGGCGTTTCGTGGCGTCTCCCACATGATGCAAGGCAGATTGGTGGGATGACCGCACCCGTACCGGCGACCGCCCTCCGGATGGGCACCACCGCCGGCCGGGGCACGCTGCTCGCCGCCGTACTCGCCTCTGGAATGGTCTTCCTCGACAGCACCGTCGTCAACGTGGCGCTGCCGAAACTTGGGCAGGACCTCGGCGCGAACGTGGCCGATCTCCAGTGGACCATCAACGGCTACCTGCTGATGCTGGCGGCGTTCGTGCTGCTCGGCGGCGCGCTGGGCGACCGCTTCGGCCGGCGACGCATATTCCTCATCGGCGTGGTCTGGTTCACCGCCGCCTCCGTGCTCTGTGGGCTTGCCCAGGACACCGGCATGCTGATCGCCGCCCGGTTCCTCCAGGGCGCCGGTGGCGCGCTGCTCACGCCCGGGTCGCTGTCGGTGCTCCAGGCGAGCTTCCATCCCGATGACCGGGGTCGGGCGATCGGTGCCTGGGCCGGACTGTCCGGGGTCTCCACCGCGCTGGGGCCGTTCATCGGGGGCTGGCTGATCGACGCGCTCTCCTGGCGCTGGATCTTCTTCCTCAACCTGCCGATCGCCGTGCTCGTGCTACTGGCCGCCCTGCGCTGGGTGCCGGAGAGCCGGGACGAGAGTGCCTCCCGCACGGAGGAGCGGGGTCGGACCCGACGACGGTTCGACGTCGCCGGAGCCCTGCTCGGAGCGCTCGCGCTCGCCGGCGTCACCTACGCCCTGATCGACGCGCCGGCCCGCGGGTTCGACTCCGCCGAGGTGCTGATCGCCGCCCTGGTCGGGGTGCTCTCCGCAGTGGCCTTCGTCCTGCTGGAACGGCGGCGTGGCGACACCGCGATGCTGCCCACCGGCCTGTTCAGCAGCCGACTCTTCTCGGTGCTGAACATCTTCACCGTTGTCGTCTACGCGGCGCTCGGCGGCTTCACCTTCTTCTTCGCCGTCTACCTCCAGAACGTGGTCGGCTGGTCGGCCTTCCGCACCGGCATCGCGTTGCTGCCGATGACCCTGCTGCTGCTGGTCGGCTCCGCGCGCGCCGGTGCGCTGTCCGCCCGGATCGGCCCACGACTGCCGCTGGCCATCGGACCGGTGGTCGCCGCGGTCGGCCTGCTGCTGCTGCGCGGCGTCGGACCGGGCGCGTCGTACTGGCGGGACGTGCTGCCCGGGGTGCTGCTCTTCGGCATCGGGCTGACCCTGGTGGTGGCACCGCTCACCGCGTCGGTGCTGGCCGCCGTGCAGGACCGGTTCTCCGGGGTGGCCAGCGGGTTCAACAACGCCGCATCCCGCGCCGGCGGCCTGCTCGCGGTGGCGGCGCTGCCGCTGCTGGTCGGGCTCTCCGGCGGCGGGTACGAGCAGAAGGCCGAGCTGACCGACGCGTTCCGGGGCGCGATGGAGTGGTGTGCGGGGCTGCTCGTGGCCGGCGCGCTGCTGGCCCTCGTGCTGGTCCACCGACCGCCCCGGAAAGCCCTGCCGTCCCAGCCCTGCCACTCAATGCCCGCCGCGACACCCCCGAAGTAGGAAGCCACTTCGGGGGTGTCGCGCGCCAAGGTCAGCGGCGGGCGCGGTTGACGGCGCTGGTGACCGCCTTGATCGACGCGGTGACGATGTTGGCGTCGGTGCCGACACCCCAGACCGTCCTGCCGTCCACCTCACACTCCACGTACGCGGCGGCCTGCGCGTCACCACCGGAGGAGAGCGCGTGCTCGTGGTAGTCGAGCACCCGTACGCCCACCCCGACCGACTGGAGCGCGTTGACGTACGCGTCGATCGGGCCGTTGCCGACAGCGGCGAGCGAGCGCTGCTCGCCGCCCACACCGACCTGGGCCTCGATCTCGACCTTGCCGTCCACCGTGCCGATCGTGTAGCCGGCCAGCCGGACCGCCGGGTCGGGCTGGTGGTCGAGCAGGTAGTGCGTCGCGAAGATCTCCCACATGGCGGCCGGGTCGACCTCGCCGCCGTCGTGGTCGGTGACCTGCTGCACCACCCCGGAGAACTCGATCTGGAGCCGGCGCGGCAGGTCCAGTTGGTGCTCGCTCTTCATGATGTACGCGACGCCGCCCTTACCGGACTGCGAGTTGACCCGGATGACCGCCTCGTAGGTGCGGCCCAGGTCCTTCGGGTCGATCGGCAGGTACGGCACCGCCCAGGTGTGCTCGTCCACCGGCACGCCGGCCGCCTTCGCGTCGGCGGCGAGGGCGTCGAAGCCCTTCTTGATCGCGTCCTGGTGGGAACCGGAGAAGGCGGTGTAGACCAGGTCGCCCGCGTACGGGTGGCGCTCGTGCACCGGCAGTTGGTTGCAGTATTCAACCGCTCGCCGGACCTCGTCGATGTTCGAGAAGTCGATCATCGGGTCGATGCCCTGGGAGAAGATGTTGAGCCCCAGGGTCACCAGGTCGACGTTGCCGGTGCGCTCACCGTTGCCGAACAGGCAGCCCTCGATGCGATCCGCGCCGGCGAGCAGGCCCAGCTCGGCGGCGGCCACACCGGTGCCCCGGTCGTTGTGCGGGTGCAGGCTCAACACCACGCTGTCCCGGCGCGGCAGGTGCCTGTGCATCCACTCGATCGAGTCGGCGTACACGTTGGGGGTGGCCATCTCGACGGTGGCCGGCAGGTTGATGATCAGCGGCCGGTCCGGGGTCGGGTCGATCACGTCGATCACCCGGGAGCAGACCTCCAGCGCGTACTCCAGCTCGGTGCCCGTGTACGACTCCGGCGAGTACTCGTAGAAGATCTCCGTGTCCGGGGTGTGGATCTCGGCGTACTTCTGGCAGAGCCGCGCCCCGGTGGTGGCGATGTCGGCGATGCCGTCCCTGTCCAGGCCGAAGACCACCCGCCGCTGGAGGGTGGAGGTCGAGTTGTAGAAGTGCACGATGGCCCGCTTCGCGCCGCGCAGCGACTCGAACGTCCGGTCGATCAGGTGCTCCCGGCACTGCGTGAGCACCTGGATGGTGACGTCGTCCGGGATCATCTCGTCTTCGATGAGCTGCCGGACGAAGTCGAAGTCGGTCTGGCTGGCCGACGGGAAACCGACCTCGATCTCCTTGTAGCCCATCTGGACCAGCAGCTGGAACATCCGGCGCTTGCGCTCGGGCGACATCGGGTCGATCAGTGCCTGGTTGCCGTCGCGGAGATCCACGGCGCACCAGCGGGGGGCGGCCTCGACGGTGCGGGTGGGCCAGGTGCGGTCCGGGAGTTCGACCCGGAACTGCTCCCCGTACGGCTGGTAGCGGTGGTACGGCATCCGGCTCGGGCGTTGCCGGGCGATCGGATCGGTTTCAGCGTCGGTGACAGGTTGAGCCATCTCGGAGTGCTCCCTGGAACATGTGGCGTCAGCAGATCGGAAGGTGTCGGCGAGATGCCGGGCGACGGTGCGCGGCGGTGCCGAGAAGAAAATCGGATGTGCTGGACGGCGCGATGCAACTCCGCGACGAGGTGCCGGCCGGTCAGGCCTCGTCGCGGCGGCTAAGGAGGAGCAGCGCCTGCCACATGACCAAGTCACCCTACGTGATGGAACGGTGGGTGGAAAGACAGGTCCGGACTATGGGACCGGGGTCATGGCCGGCGCTGCGGCCTCGGCACCCAGCCGCGGCGTGCGTCCGGCCCAGGCCACCGCAGGCACGATCGCCAGCCCGACCAGCACGAAGATCGCTGCCGTCGGTAACCAACCCCACCCGCCGGTGGTCACGCCGAGCACGGTCAGTCCGGCCGGCGCGATCAGGTACTGCACCTGCACGCCGAGTTCGAGCGCCCCCACGTACGCGCCGCGCTGGTTGGCCGGTGGCAGGGTGGCGGTGAGCCCCCAGGTGCCGGCTGACTCGATCAGCTCGGCCAGGATGAGTACCGTCGCCGCGGTCACCAGCACCACGATGGTGAGCCAGCCCCGGGTGAACCCGGAAATCGGCAGGACCAGACAGAACAGGGCGATCAGCAGTCCACCCCGACGGGAGGCCCGCGCCGCGTCCGTGGCGGTGTCCGCGCCCCGGCTCACACGTACCTGGAGCAGCACGATCAGGACCGTGTTGAGCAGCACCAGAGCGGCGATGACCGTCTTCGGGGCGTCGGTGTGGGTGAGGATCCAGAGCGGCATGACCGTCAGGTAGAGCGCCTGGTGTGCGGTGAGCAGCCCGGAGAGCAGGGACACCGTCATGAACGGGCGGTCCCGCAGCACGGCGAGCCGACTCATCGGCTCCACCGGCCTGCGCACCTGCGGCAGTCGAGGCAGTCGGCGCACGAAGAGGGCCGTCACCAGGAAGACCGTAGAGATGAACCAGACCATCCCCCGGTACGCCTCGATCGTGTCCACCGCCAGCACCAGGCCGCTGATCACCGCGCCGAGCCCGAAGCCGACGTTCAGTGACGAGCGCTGGTACGCCATCGCCGTGACCCGTT
This sequence comes from Micromonospora sp. NPDC005553, assembly GCF_042871765.1. Lineage (NCBI taxonomy): Bacteria > Bacillati > Actinomycetota > Actinomycetes > Micromonosporales > Micromonosporaceae > Micromonospora > Micromonospora sp. NPDC005553. The sequence continues at coordinate 60,823 of NZ_JBIAJD010000003.1, forward strand.
CGGCCGGCGCGAGCGCGTTGATCGAGTAGACCTGCCGGGCCACGCCGACGGCGGCGTCCACGGCGGCCAGCGCCACCACCACGGCGAGGAACCCCGCGAAGCCACCCACGAAGGGGTAGGTCGCGAACAGCGCCGCGTTCAGCACCAGCCCCACCACCCAGACCCGCTGCGGTCCGTACCGGTCGGTGAGCCCACCCAGCGACACCGTGCCCAGCAACGTCACCCCCGCCGCGATGGAGAGCCCCAACCCCACCTGGGCGGCGCTGAGCCCGAGCGCCCGGGTGAAGAAGACGGCGCTACCGGCGTGGAACAGGCCGCTGCCGACGGCGTAGACCATGGCCTGCACGGCCAGGGCGCGGGTCAGCCCGGCCGGCGGTACGACATCTCGAACGGCGGTACGGATGGTTTCTCTGGTCCCCATGTTCGAGGAGTGAAGCGGGTCCCCATGACCTCGGTCGAATCTTTTAGGCTGGACCGAATCCTGCTCCTGGGGGGCGTGTGTCCGAGTTGCGGTTCAGCCTGGCCGACGTGGCGGGAGTGCGGCTCGCCGTGTCACCGGTCAACGAGACGGTCATGAGCATGTGGGCGCTGGCCAACCCGGTCCGCTACGCGGTGCACCTGCCCTGGATCGACCGGGCCCGGGTGACGTTGCATCGTCCCGAGGTGGCCGACCGGGTCCGGCCTCTGGTGGGGTTGGTCGTGCCGGGTCGCTGGCTGCCCGACTTCCTCACCCCGGCGGCCCGACCGAACGTGGAGATGGCCGAACAGCTCGACCAGATCGCCGCGACACCGCCGGCCGTGGTGGTCCAGGACCTGCTGGCGACGACCTGGCAGAAGCCGCTGAGCCCGTTCGGGCGGGCGCTGCTCGCCGACCCCGGCGGGCTGCTGCCGCAGGTCGTCGACGCGGTGCGGGTCTGGTACGACGAGGCGATCGCCCCGGACTGGCCGCGGATGCGGGCGCTGCTCGACGGCGATGTGGCGTATCGGGCCGCCCAGCTCGCCGAGAGCGGGGCCGGCCGGTTCTTCGAGCACCTCCACCCGAGCCTGCGCTGGCACGGCGACCGGGTGATCAGCGACGACACGTTCGAGCGGGACTTCGACCTCCGCGGTCGTGGGCTGGCGCTGATCCCGACGGTGTTCACCGAGCAGCACGTGCTGTGGAACCTGCTCGAGGATTCGCTGCCGGCCGGCGCGTACCCGGTCCGTGCCGTCGGGACGCTCTGGGAGGCGACCGCGTCGCCGCCCGGCGACCCGCTGGCACGGGTGATCGGGCCGGGTCGGACCACGCTGCTGTACCTGCTCGAGACGGCGCTGACCACCAGCGACCTGGCCCGACTCACCGGGATGTCCGCCGGAAACGTCTCCCAACACCTGGCCGCGTTGCACGGTGCCGGCCTGGTGTCCCGGTCCCGCGAGGGCCGGCACGTGCGCTACCGCAACACCGATGCCGCGGCGGTCCTGCTCCGGGCCAGCCGGGGCGAGTGAGCCCAGCGCCCGATCAACGCAGCAGCAGCAGCTCGGCGACCGGGTGGCGGTGCCGCAGGCCGGTCTCCCGGGCGTGCAGGTCGGCCGGGAGGTCGAACGGGTTGCCGAGTCGTCCGACGGCGGCGACCACCAACGGGCGGACGTCGCCGGGCAGGTCGAGTTCGGTGGCGAGGCCGGCCCGGTCGAACCGGGTGAGCTGGTGTACGTGCAGGCCGAGCGCTGTGGCCTGCACTGTCAGGTGGGCGATCGCCTGCCCCAGGTCGTACGCCGCCTGCTCGGTGTTCAGGCCGGTGTGGGCGCCGACCACCAGGGTCGCGGCGTGCCGGATCCAGATCTGGTCGTCGACCGGGAGGCTGATCAGGATCCGTTTCCAGGTCTCGTCGTCGCGGTGGCCGAGGGCGAACCGCCAGGGCTGCCCGTTCTCCGCCGACGGGGCCCAACGCGCGGCCTCAAGCAGCAAGGCGGACTCCTCCGGGGTCAGCTCGGCGCCCGGGTCGAAGGCTCGTGGACTCCAGCGGTAGGCGAGCAGCGGGGTGAGGTCGGCCATACACCGGATCGTCCTGTATGGGTGATTCGCCCCTCAGGATGGGGTGGCTGAATGTGGGCAAGAGCACCCGTAACGGGACGAAGATCAGGGCGTTCCCGCGCCCGGGCTCTCCGACGGATCCGGGGTCGGCGGCGCGGCGGTGTCGAGCGGCTCCCGGTCGATCACCACCGGGCCGGCCAGCTGCACGGTGGCCGGTGCCGGGCCGGGTGCGGCGGCCAGCCTCAGCATCCCGGCCCCGGTCTGGACGCCGGTGGGCGTGCCGTCCTGGTCGTAGCAGTAGATGCCCACATCCAGCGGGGCGTTCAGCGACGCCGAGGTGGAATCCACCGAGTAGCAGGTGCCGGTGAGGCCGTCGGGCGTCCTGGCCGGGGCGACGGCCAGGGGCGCGCGTCGGTCGGTGAGCACGTCCAGCCAGTCGGTGAGCAGGTGCTGGACCCGGGGGTCCGACCGGCGTGGAACCGCGTCGTCGCGATCACCCAGGCGTACGCAACTCGCCGACTCGGCCCGACCTGCCGCCGGCAGGGCGCACTGGAACAGCCCGTCGGCCGTGCTGGCCATCGAGACGTCGGCGGTGCCACCCAGGGCGCCCCCCGGCACGTCCACCCGCCAGCTGCCGTCGTTCGCGCTGGTGAACACGATGGTGCGATCCGATTGACCCGTCTGGCTGTAGACGTACTGGGCCACCAGGTGACGGTCCTGAGCCGCCGCGGCCAGCGCGGCCAGCTCGTCCCGTGCGGCGTCCACCTCGACCGGCCCCGGGTCGGCCGGCGGCGGAGGCGGAGGCTGCTCGCTGGTGCAGGCGACCAGGAGGGCTGGCAGGGCGAGGACGAGCGGCCCGATCACGCGGCCGGCCGAGCGGATGAGGACGGGCACCGGCCCATTCTGGTGGGTGCGGGCGGTTGGCGGGTGCCGGCGCGTACCTGGCCCGTCCCGGCGTGTCGGGCGGGGCGGCCCGGCGTACCCATCCGACCTGGTGGGACCGCCCCGGCCGGTCCCGGCCGGGCCGGATGGTGGGATCACCTGACCCGGCTTCGTTATCCGCCGGATACCCTCATGAGGTCTGACACGCGCCGCCGGCCCCGGTTCCGGCGGCGTCGGCACGCTCAGGGTCGCTGGGAGGGAGTGCACCGTCGTGGCACTCGTGGTGCAGAAGTACGGCGGGTCCTCCGTCGCCAACGCCGAGCGGATCAAGCGGGTGGCCGAGCGCATCGTCGCCGCCCGCAAGGCCGGCGACGACGTGGTGGTGGTGGTCTCCGCGATGGGTGACACCACCGACGAGCTGCTCGACCTGGCCAACCAGGTCAGCCCGCTGCCGCCGGGCCGCGAGCTGGACATGCTGCTCACCGCCGGGGAGCGGATCTCCATGGCCCTGCTGGCCATGGCCATCCACAACCTGGGGTACGAAGCCCGCTCGTTCACCGGTTCGCAGGCCGGCGTGATCACCACCTCGGTGCACGGCCGCGCCCGGATCATCGACGTCACCCCCGGGCGGCTCAAGGGAGCGCTCGACGAGGGTTCGGTGGTCATCGTGGCCGGCTTCCAGGGCGTCTCGCAGGACACCAAGGACGTCACCACGCTGGGTCGCGGTGGTTCGGACACCACCGCCGTGGCGCTCGCCGCCGCCCTGCACGCCGACGTCTGCGAGATCTACACCGATGTGGACGGCATCTTCACCGCCGACCCGCGGATCGTGCCCAACGCCCGACACATCCGGCACATCACCTACGAGGAGATGTTGGAGCTGGCCGCGTGCGGCGCGAAGGTGCTGCACCTGCGTAGCGTGGAGTACGCCCGGCGGGCGGGGTTGCCGATCCACGTCCGTTCGTCATACTCGACCAACACCGGCACGATGGTCACCGGATCGATGGAGGACCTTTCCGTGGAGCAGGCACTGATCACCGGGGTCGCGCACGACCGCAGCGAGGCCAAGATCACGATCGTCGGGGTGCCCGACGAGCCGGGTGCCGCCGCGCGGATCTTCGACACCGTCGCCGGCGCCGAGATCAACATCGACATGATCGTGCAGAACGTCTCCACCGAGGGCACCGGCCGGACGGACATCTCGTTCACCCTGCCCAAGGCCGACGGCCCCACCGCGATGGCCGCGCTCAGCAAGATCCAGGAGCCGGTCAAGTTCAAGGGCCTGCTCTACGACGACCACGTCGGCAAGGTCTCGCTGATCGGCGCGGGCATGCGCTCGCACCCCGGGGTGGCGGCCGGCTTCTTCGCCGCCCTCGGCGCGGCCGGGGTCAACATCGAGATGATCTCCACCTCCGAGATCCGGGTCTCCGTGGTCTGCCGGGACACCGACCTCGACGCCGCCGTCCGCGCCATCCACGACGCGTTCGAGCTGGGCGGCGACACCGAAGCCGTGGTCTACGCGGGGACGGGTAGGTAGCGCCGATGACGGCGCTGCCCACCCTCGCCGTGGTCGGAGCGACAGGTGCCGTCGGCACGGTGATGTGTGAGCTGCTCACCGGGCGACGCAACGTCTGGGGCGAGATCCGGCTGCTCGCCTCCGAGCGCTCCGTCGGCCGCCGGGTGCGCTGCCGGGGCGAGGAACTCGTCGTCCAGGCGCTGACCCCCGAGGCGTTCGACGGGGTCCAGGTGGCCATGTTCGACGTGCCCGACGAGGTCTCCGCCGAGTGGGCACCGATCGCCGTCGCCCGCGGCGCGATCGCTGTCGACAACTCCGGCGCGTTCCGGATGGACCGCGACGTCCCGCTGGTCGTTCCGGAGATCAACCCCGAGCAGGTCCGCAACCGGCCCCGGGGTATCATCGCCAACGCCAACTGCACAACCCTCGCGATGATCGTCGCCGTCGCGCCGCTGCACCGCGAGTACGGCCTACGAGAGCTGGTGCTCGCCTCCTACCAGGCGGTCTCCGGAGCCGGTCAGTCCGGCGTCGACATCCTGCACGACCAACTCACCAAGGTCGCCGGTGATCGGGCGCTCGGCTCGCGCACCGGCGACGTACGTCAGGCGGTCGGCGACGACCTGGGCCCGTTCCCGGCACCCATGGCGCTCAATGTGGTCCCGTGGGCCGGCTCCCCGGCGGACAGCGGCTGGTCATCGGAAGAGATGAAGATCCGCAACGAGTCGCGGAAGATCCTCGGCCTCCCCGACCTCAAGGTCTCCGCCACCTGCGTCCGGGTGCCGGTGGTCACCGCCCACTCGGTAGCGGTGCACGCGGTCTTCGCCAGTGAGGTCGACGCCGAGGGCGCCCGCGAGGCACTGCGCAACGCACCCGGGGTGATCCTGGTCGACGACCCCGCAGCCGGTGAGTTCCCGATGCCGATCGACGCCGTCGGCACCGATCCGTCCTGGGTCGGCCGGATCCGCCGCGCCCTGGACGACCCCCGCGCCCTCGACTTCTTCGTCACCGGCGACAACCTCCGCAAGGGCGCGGCCCTCAACACGGCCCAGATCGCCGAACTCCTGGCCAAAGAACTCCGCACTCCCTAACCCCCGCTGCCTCCCTGCCCCGCCCCGCTGCCTCCCTGCCCCGCCCCGCTGCCTCCCTGCCCCGCCGTGCGCCGCCCCTGCTCGCGGCGCGGTTGCCCCCTGCCGCGGCCCTGCCCTCTGACCCGCGTCGATCATGGACTTGTGGTGGGGGGCGTTCACCCCTTCCGGGGCTAAAGCGCCCACCCCAAGTCCATGATCGATCTGGTCCTGAGGCTCGGGGCCCTCCGCTGCGGCGATCTTGCAGTTTCTGTGGCGGCGTAAAGGACTAGAGCGACAAAACGACAACCGAAAGTGCAAGATCGTGGGGCGTGGGGCGTGGGGCGTGGGGCGTGGGGCTTGGGGTTAGGCGGCGGAGAGGAGGACGCCGTCTCGGCCTTGGCGTTTGACCGCGTAGAGGGCCTGGTCGGCTCGCTTCAAGGTGCGGTCGGGGGTTTCGCCGGGGCGGGGTAGTGCGACGCCCACGCTGATCGTGCGGCCGATGCGGCGGGCCGCCTCGGTGAGTCGCTCGGCGATCCGGACCGCCTCCTCCGGGCGGCTCACCTCGATCACCGCAACGAACTCGTCGCCGCCGATCCGGTACAACTCGTCGCCGTGCCGCAGCGCCCCCTCCAGCGCCCGGGCCAACCCGACCAGCACCCGGTCACCGGCCTGGTGGCCGTACGTGTCGTTCACAATCTTGAAGCCGTCCACGTCGATCGCCAGCAGGGCCGTACGGCCGGGGGTGGCCGCAGCGATCCGCTGCCCGAACGGGCCGGTGTGCTGCAACCCGGTCAGCGGGTCGGAGCTGGCCTGCTCCCGCAGCCGGGACAGCGTGCGCAGCCGGTCCACGCTCGTCCAGGCCTGCCCGGCGAGCAACTCCATCAGGCTGACCGTGGTCGGGTCCGGGCGCAGTGCGCGTTCGTCGGCGACCAGCAGCACCCCACCGGCGTCCGTGGGCCCGACCGGCACGGCGACCAGTGTGCGTACCCCCGCCTGGGTCAGCGGGCGGTAGTCCTCGGTCGGGGGATGCCCGGCCTCGCCCAGCGTGTACCCGGCGCCGTACCGGTGCGCCCGCTCAACCATCCGGTCCAGGGCGGCCGGACCCGCAGTGGTCAACTCGGCGCGGATCCGGGTCTCCAGGTCGCTCGGCGTCGCCGGGGACGGGCCGAGCTGGCCGCCGATCAACAGCAGTGCGGTGGAGAGCGTGGAGACCTCCCGGGCGGCGCGGGCGGCTGCCCCCATCACCTCCCCCTCGGTCGGCGCGGAAGAGAGCGCGGACGCGTGCCGGAGCAGCTTCTCGCTGCGGCTCTCCACCGGTGGGCCACCGAGGGCGGCGATCCGCGCACCGAGCCCGTCGGCCAGCCGCTGTGCGGTCTCCCGCCACGGCTCCAGGTCCGTCGGCTCGCTCCACTGCAGGTCGAGTACGCCGATCGCCCGGCCCGTCGGGTCCAGCACCGGTACGCACAGCTCGGCGGTCACGTCCGGGCGTACCGGCAGGTAGTCCGGGTCGACCGTGACGTCCGGGACGACGGCGGGGGAGCCGGTCGCGTACACCCGGCCGACGATGCCGATCCGCGCCGGAACCGTGGCGAAGACCTGCCACGCCCCGGTCGCCGCGACGCAGCGCAGACGGTCGTGGACCGCGAGGAGTACGGAGATTGTCGCCGGGGTGTGGCGGGACAGCGCGGTGACAGTCCACCGACACGCCTCCGGTGTGCTCGACGCCATCGGCAGGCGGACGGTGACGTCACGGATGACTCGCTGATGATCCACTCGCACGTCGTTCCAGGTAGGGGAGGGGTCCGGCTGACGCCGAACCGCTCGATCAAGCGTACTCACGGTGGCGGGCCGGCGACCTTCGTACACACGTGCTATCCACAGGCTGTGGACGCGGCCTGTGGACGCCTGCCCCCGGGATGCCGCGCCCGGCGATAGCCTGAAGCACCCCGGCGTCGAGGAGGCGAGCCCGTGCTCATCGCCCAGCTCAGTGACCCGCACCTGACCACCGGCCTGCTCGCCGCGGAACCCGCCGCCGGGTTGCACCGGGCGCTCGGTCGGGTGCTGGCGTTGCGACCCCGCCCGGAATGCGTGGTGATCACCGGCGACCTGGCCGACCACGGGAAACCCGAGGAGTACGCGGCGCTGCGCGAGGTGATCGGCGCATTCCCGCTGCCGGTGCACCTGGCCACCGGTAACCATGACGACCGGGAGTCGCTGCTCGACGCGTTCGGGGGCACGCCGTGGCTCGGCGGCGGCTTCTCGGCCTACTACCACGTCGACCACGAAGCGGTGTCGGTCGTGGTGCTCGACTCGCTCGTCCCCGGCAGCGACGGCGGCCAACTCGGCGAGGAGCAGCTCAGCTGGCTCGACGGGGTGCTGGCCGGGCGGCCCGAGGTGCCCGCCGTGCTCTTCCTGCACCACCCGCCGGTCGCGGTCGGCATTCCGGTGGCGGACACCATCCGGCTCGCCGACGGTGATGCCCTCGCCGAGGTCATCGGGCGGCACCGGCACGTCGTCCGGGTCGCCGCCGGCCACCTGCACCGCCCGGTCACCACGGCGTACGCGGGCACGGTCCTCACCGTGGCCCCCAGCACCTGGAAGCAGAGCACGCTCACCATGAGCGCCGACGAGCAGATCGGTTGGGTCCACGAGCCCACCGCCTTCCTGCTGCACTCGGTCGAGTCTGGCGGCTGCGTGACCCACACCGTGCAGGTCAGTCACTCCACCGGGCAGACCTGCGGCTTCTGAAGGGCTACGTCGTGCTGGCCTGGTACGTCTCGTACGGCTCGAACATGCACGCCGCCCGGCTGGCCTGGTACATCGGTGGCGGCTGCCCGCCCGGCGGAAAGCGGACGTACCCGGGCTGCCGCGACCGGCGCCCACCCAGCCGGTCGACGCCCGTGTCGCTGCCCGGCGGCATCTACTTCGCCGGCGAGTCCGGTGCCTGGACCGGCGGTATGGCCTTCTACGACCCGCACCTGCCGGGCGAGGCCGCGGCCCGCGCCTACCTGGTCACCCTGGAGCAGTTCACCGACATCGCGGCCCAGGAGATGTACCGCCCGCCGGGCGACACGACCGAGCTGATCCCGGCGACCGGCGCGGCCATCGCCGCCGCCGTCGCCAACGGACGGGCCACGCTCGGCCCGGGGCGGTACGAGACGCTGATCTGCCCGGGCAGCCGCGACGGTGTTCCGATGCTCACCTTCACCGCCCCCGAGGGGGCGTCAGCCGTGCCGTGCCGACCTCCGGCGTCGATCTACCTCGGCATGATCGCCCGAGGGCTGCGCGAGTCGCACGGCTGGCCCGCCGAGCGGATCGCCACCTACCTGGCGGCCCGGCCGGGCGTGGCGGGCGCCTGGCCAGCGGACGCCGTCACTGCAGTGGTCGACAAGGCGCTGGCCGACGGCTGACCCGCCGGCTCGCGCCTCCGCAGCCGCTGGTCAACCGAGCAGGAACTCGCGCAGCGCGGGGGCCAGCGTCGTCGGGGGCACGTCGTGGTAGCCGCCGTCGAGGCTCACGGACCGGCCGCCCGGCACGGCCTCGGCCGCCGCCCGACTCGCATCCCGCAACCACTGTGGACTGCCGGTGCTGTCCACTGCGAGGGTCGGCGCGGTGATGGTCGCCAGCCGGTCGGCGGGGAGTCGCCCGCCGGCCGTGACGATCGCGTCGTACACCAGGGTGTGCGCGATCGCCGTCAGCCCACCCCACATCGGTTGCGACCGCATCCCGCTGATCTGCTCGGCCGGCAGCCCCACCGAGGAGCTGAGGAAGGTCTCCACCGCGCCGTCCCGGTCGTCGGCGGCGATCAGCTCGATGAGCTGCGGTGTGATGTCCTTGCCGACGCCCACGTGCGGACCGACCCGGAACGGTGGCTCGAACATGACCAACCTGGTCACCGGTAGACCCTGTGCGGTGGCGAGGGCGGCCAGGACGGCCCCGGAGGAGATGCCGTAGACGGCGGCGGAACCACCCGCCGCCGCGATCAGGGCGGCCAGGTCGTCGATCTCGCGGCCGACCTCGTACGGTGCGGTGTCACCGCTGTAGCCCCGACCGCGACGGTCATAACTGAAGACGGTGAAATCCGGTGCCAACGCGGCACCCAGGTCGCGGGTCGCGCCGCGATCGCTGAACGCGCCCCCGACGAGGACGACCGCCGGCCCGGCACCGGACCGCTCGAACGCGATGGGCGTGCCGTCGACCGATCGCACCTGCTCCGCCACGGGTGTCGTTCCGCTCACGATGCCGTCCCCTATTCCTCGTAGGCTGCCCTGTCCTTTCTAGACCCTGGGTCTGACGTTGTCCGGCAGACCGCGTTAAACGATGATCGATAACGGCCTCGGCGTACGCGCTGCTCCGATGCGCTGCCCGGGTCGACCGGTGGGCGTCCGGATGAGAGGCTGTCGGGGCGGGGGCCATGCTCAACCACCGTCATCCGCGACCCTTTCGACGGCGTCCGTCGGCGGCCCCGGTCGACCCAGAGGCCAGGCACCGTACGCGCCGATTCTCACGAGGAGATCCATGTTCATACCCGGGATGCGTCGGGCCGCTGTCGGCCTGACCGCGCTCGCGGTGGCCGCTTTCGGCGCGGTCGCCACCAGCCCTGAACAAGCCGACGCGCGGCCGAAGCCGGTCGACGTCACCCTGCTCGCCCTCAACGACTTCCACGGCAACCTCGAACCGCCGAGCGGGTCCAGCGGCACCATCGCCGGGCAGACCGCTGGTGGCGTCGAGTTCCTGGCCACCCACCTTGCCGAGCTGCGCGCCGCAGCCAAGAAGAAGAACACCATCACCGTCGCCGCCGGCGACCTGATCGGTGCGTCCCCGCTGCTCTCGGCCGCGTTCCACGACGAGCCGACCATCGAGGCGCTGAGCATGGCCGGGCTGGACTACGCCAGCGTCGGCAACCACGAGTTCGACGAGGGAGCCGCCGAGCTCCTGCGGATCCAGAACGGCGGCTGCCACCCGGTGGACGGCTGCATCGACGGCACCCCCTACCGGGGAGCCGGCTTCCAGTACCTGTCCGCGAACGCCTTCAAGACCGCCACCGGCAAGCCGCTGATGGCGCCGTACGCGATCCACAAGGTGCAGGGCGTCAAGGTCGGCTTCATCGGCATGACCCTGGAAGGCACCCCGCAGATCGTCAGCCAGCAGGGCGTCGCCGGCCTCAGCTTCGCCGATGAGGCGGACACCGCCAACCGGTACGCGCGCGAGCTGCGCCGCAAGGGCGTACAGGCGATCGTCGTCCTGCTGCACGAGGGCGGCACTCAGGCCGCGACCGGCGGGATCAACGACTGCGTCGGCATGACCGGCCCCATCGTGGACATCACCAACCGGATGGACCCGTCGATCGACGTGGTGGTCAGCGGGCACACCCACCAGGCGTACAACTGCGACATCAACGGCAAGCTGGTCACCAGCGCCAGCTCGTTCGGTCGCCTGGTCACCGACATCGACCTGAAGATCGATCGCCGGAGCGGGGACGTGATCTCCGCCGCCGCGAACAACGTAGTGGTCACCCGCGACGTCGCCAAGGACCCGAAGCAGACCGCGCTGATCAACCGGTACAAGACAGTGCTCGGCCCGGTCGCCGGACGCCAGGTCGGCGTGACCAACCAGGCGATCACCCGGAGCCAGGAAACCCTCTTCGGTACGAGTCTAGGCGAATCGCCACTGGGCAACCTGATCGCCGACGCGCAGCTCGCCGCCACCGACGACGAACAGAACGCCGTCGCCGCCTTCATGAACCCGGGCGGGGTCCGAGCCGACCTCGACGCGGGCCCGGTCACCTACGAGGAGGCGTTCACGGTGCAGCCGTTCGCCAACAACCTGGTGACACTGGACCTCACCGGTCAGCAGCTCTACTGCGTACTGGAGCAGCAGTTCGTCACCGGTCGGACCCTGTACCCGTCGGCCACAGTGGGCTACGTGGTCGACCCGAACGGCACCACCGGTACGGTCGCCGACCCGTGCGCCGGCACCCGCGTGGTCCGGGGCAGCCTCACCCTCGGCGGCACCACCGTCGACACCGCCGCCACCTACCGGGTGACGGTGAACAACTTCCTGGCCGGCGGAGGCGACGGCTTCAGCGCCCTCACCGGCGGCACGAACCTGGTCACCGGCCAGATCGACCTGGACGCCTTCGTCGACTACCTGACCGCCCAGTCGCCGGTCTCCGCACCGACGCTGGACCGGATCCGCACCACCGCCGAGGTCCCCGCCGCCTGACGGCCGACTTTCGCGACATCGGGCCCCGGAGCACCAGCTCCGGGGCCCGACCCGTCCCAGCCCTCGCGGGGCCGCGCTTGTGCTTGCCTGCGCCTGTCTGCCCTCCCGTGCTGCCCGCGCGCGCCCCTTTTAGGGCAAGATCGCGCTCGAACATGGATGTAGTGGCATCGGTGCCGCGGGATGCCACTGCATCCAGGATTTAGCGCGATCTTGGTCCGCGACAAGATCATTGGCGGGTTCAATCAGGTAGATCCGCGCAACTTCTCCGATGTTGCTGTCTCCCGGGCGCCCGAGGCACCAACTTCCGGGAAGTTGTGCGGATCTTGGTGCAAGGGGCGGGGCGGGGCAGCGTGCTTGGTGAGGTCGGGGGCGGGGCGGAGGGTGCGTTGGGGTCAGGCGGAGGCGGGCGTGGGGGTGGGGGATGCCGGGGTGGTCGTCGCGAGACCGTCCTGCTCCGTGGTGAGCAGCCGGCGCAGGGAGAGCGCGACCAGCGAGGCGACCAGGCAGCCGCCGACCACCGTCGCCACCCAGACCATGCCGTTGGCGGCGCCGATGAGTGGGCCGGCGGTCACTGGGCCGATCACACCGCTGATTCCGAAGATCATCGAACTCATGGCGTTGTACCGGCCGCGCAGCTCGTCGGTGGCCAGCGCGTTGGTCAGTGCGGGCATCACCGGGGACAGCATCGTCTCGCCGAAGCCGAAGATCGCCGAGCAGAGCACCACGCACAGGGCGGCCAGTACGGCGTTCTCGGCACTGACCAGGCCGGCCACGCCGAGGACCAGCCAGGCGGCGGCGAACACCGCTCCCACCACTGCCAACGCCCGGGTGCGGCTGCGCCCCTCGATCCGGCGGATGACCACCAGTTGCGCGAGCACGATCATCACCGTGTTGGCCGCGAGTGCCCAGGCCACGACCCGGGGGTTCACCTCCGCCACGCGCACCGCGTACGCGGCGAAGCCCACCTCCACCTGCGCGTAGCCGCAGGTGGTGAGGATCAGCCCGAAGATCACCAGCCGTCGGAACGGGCGGTCGCGGAGCACCGTCAGGTAGCCGCCGGGCGACGGTTCGTCGACGCCTCGACGTTTGCCGAGTCGGTGGCCCACCCCGGGCAGCGTGAGCAGGATCAGCGCCGGCATCAGGTACGTCACCGCATCAAGCAGGTAGAGCGCCTGGAAGGTGCCGGGCCGGGCGGTGTCGACGATCGCGCCGGAGGTCATGCCCCCGATGCCGATGCCGAGGTTGAGCAGGGCGAAGTTCAACCCGAAGACGCGTTGCCGTTCATCGTCGTCGGTCAGCGACGCGAGGATGGTGTTCTGCCCGGACCAGATCGCCGAGCTGCCGATGGCGACCACGGTCATCACCAGCAGGGCCGAGCCGGTCGAGTGGACCAGCGCCAACGAGCCGGTGCCGATCGCTTCGATCAGCAGGCAGGGCACCACCACCCGGCGGGCGCCGATCCGGTCGATCAGCGTCCCGCCCAGCGGCGACAGGGCCAGGGTGACCACGCCGTACCAGCCGATGACGAGCCCGGCACGGGTGTCGGTGAGCCCGCGCACGTCGGTCAGGTAGATGAACAGGAACGGCAGGGTCAGACCCCGCCCGATCGCCGACAGCAGTGTGCCGAGGAGGATCCGGCGAGCTTCCGAACGGCGGGGCAGGGCACGACGCAGCATGCCGGCATTCTGTTCGGTGGGTCTGACGCCGCGCGAACCGTTTTGGCCACGACTCGCGGTCACCGGGACCATTCGGTGACCAATCCCACGTTGATCCACTCGCTGTGATCGCGGTCGGTCGGTGTCCGTCGGGTCTGCGATGCTGGCGCGATGACCGGCACCTGGCGACATCTGCCCGCTACCGCCCGCGCCATCGCGTTGACCGCGACGACGGCAGTCGCCGCCGCCCAGGCGCGCGACGGCCAGGCGTACGACGAGGCGGTCGGCGGTCTCGCCGCGGACGAGCGTTCCGGCCTGGTGCTCGGCGCCGTGGTCCGGTTGCTGCTGGAGGAGAGCCATCCGGACGGGTTGACCGGCGACGACATCCGCCAGGTGTTGACCCGCTGCGTGCAGGAGTCGACGCGGTGGCGAACGGATGTCGACCCGCACGTGGTGCTCGTCCTGCTGGCCGGCGCGTTGGGCGTGTACGACCCCGACAGCGACGAGTCACCGCCGGACGCGTCGGCGCTGGCCCGACATGCCCCGCTGCTGGTGGCCGACCTGTTGACGGCGACCAGCGTGCCGTTGGACGACTACCTGGCAGCCGCGTTCGCAGAGATCGAGCGCACCGAACGGCAGGACTGAGCGCACCGAACGGCAGGACTGAGCGCACCGCGCCGGCAGGACTGAGCGCGCCGGGCGGCAGGACTGAGCGCACCGGAGGCGGCAGGACTGAGCGCACCGAACGGCAGGACTGACCGGCCGCGCCACCTCGAACGGGGTGGCGCGGATGGGCATCAGGCCGGGTCGGGGGTCCGCCGTGCGACGACCTCCAGGTACTCCGCCGGGATGCGGACAGTGGCGTCGGTGGCACGGTTGTGGGTGCGGACCAGTTCCACCAGATCGGCGTGCAGGTCCGGGCGTCGCTCCTCGGGCAGTGCTTCGAACGCCTTCAACGTCGGCCCGTAGTTGACCCGGAAGAAGTCGGCGAACTCCTCCGGTGTGCCGAAGCGGAAGACGAACTCCTTGCGTACCGCCCGCAGTTCACTCACTGCCGCGCCGAGCAGCTCGCGGACCCGGCCCTCGTCGCCCCACTCGACCGGCGGGCGCAGCCCCGCCGGTGGCGGCACATGCCGCCCCACCGTCCGGAACAGGTCGCCGATGAAGCCCTGCGGTGTCCACGACGCCAGCGCCACCGTGCCGCCGGGCCGGCAGACCCGGGCCAACTCCGCCGCCGCCCGCTCCTGGTCCGGCGCGAACATCACCCCGACGACGGAGAGGACCGCGTCGAAGGACCCGTCGGCGTACGCCAGGCGCTCCGCGTCGCCGGTCACGAACGTGACCGGAAGTCGTTCCGCGGCGGCGCGGGCCTGGCCGCGTTCCAGCAGTTCGGGTACGTAGTCGACGCCGGTCACGACGCAGCCGCAGCGGGCTGCGGCGATGGCGGCGTTGCCGGACCCGGTCGCCACGTCGAGTACGCGGGCGCCGGCGGAAAGGTCGGCGGCGGTCACCAGAAGCTCGGAGATCGGGTGGATGAGAGCGGCGACCGCGCCGTAGTCACCGCTGGCCCACGTCACCTGCTGGCGTGCCTTCACGGCGATGAGATCGGGTGCGATGGTCATCGGTGGTCTCCCTCGGACAGTGTGGTGTGCCACTGACGTTAGGGGCGGCAGCCCCTGCGGGGATCGGTAGAAACACCTATACGAGCAGCTCAAGGCTGTTGGCGAGGTGTCCGATAGGCGTCACCGTGCCGGCGGTCCACTCGGACGCGATCACTCCTGGTTCCAGGTGTCGGTCTCAGTTGTCCGCTGGGCGCCCTGCTTGGACACCGGACCGCTGGCAATCGTCCCGCCGGAGGCGTCGAGCGCCTCCACGACAAGGCCCGCGGTGGGGCGGGGCACCTGCATGGCCGTCCCGGAGCCGCTGACGGCGCTTCTCGCCACCTCCTGCCCGTCGCGCAGGACGCGCACCGTGGTGGCGGCTGCCGGCGTCACCACGAGCAGGAACTGCTGACCCTCGCCACCGCCGTCGTCATCGTCGATGGACACGGCCAGCACGCTGTCGGGATCGGTCGGGTCGGCCGTAGCGGTGAAGGAGGTGCCAGTGCTGAGCACGCCGTCGGCCCGTGGCCGATCGAGGGCGATCGACACCTCGCCGACCCAGCCGCCGCCCACATTGGGCGCAGCCAGGACCGTCACCTTGCCGTCCTGCACCGTCGGCTCTCCAGCGGCCGGCGACGTGTCGGCTGGACCGATAGGGAGGCCAGCAACGTGCCCGCCCCACACCACGCTCGGAAGGGCGGTCAGTCGGTAACCCTCTGACTGGGCCCACTGGTACGTCAACTCCCGGGCGCGTTGCTGCTCGACACTGCCGCGTACGCGGGACATCGCCGTTGCGAGCTGGGCGTCGGTGATCGGCTTGGAGGCCAACGACCCCGGTCCGGGCATCATCTGACGGGTCACCGCGCCGCAGTCGACCCGCCACCACTCGGGTCGGTGGGTCTTCGCCGTACGAACCAGGTAGGACCCGGTCGGCTCCAGGGCCCACCGGAAGGTGTCGCCGTCGGGCAACGGTGAGCTGAGGAAGACACATCCGGCCGGGGCGATCGCCACGTGTGCCGCCTCCGGACCGTCCACGGCCAGGCTCTCGTAGGGTTCCAGGGCGTCGCTGACCGACCGGATGGCGGCGGTGCCGGCCAGTTCCCGGGCGCTGGCACCTTTGTCGGCGACCAGCCACACAGCGGCGCTCGGCCAGCCGGTGCCCGGATCGGGTTGGTTGCGGACGAAGGCGGCGAGCGCGACCCGGTGGTCGTCCACGTCGTCGGCGAAGAGGACCCTCACCCCGCTCACCGGCACCTTCAAGCGGGAGAATTCGCCCCGGGTTTGGGCGGCCAACAACTGTTCGGAGAGCTGACGGACGTAGCTGTCGTCCCCGGCGACGGCACCGCGCGGCGGCGACTGGAGAAGTCGGTCCGACCACGCCAGGACGGGCGCGATGGACTCGGACGGGTCCGCCGGTGGTGGCTGCGTGGTGCGACCCGGGCTGGCGATGGCGAAGGCCGTGCTCCCCAGGGAGACCACGAGGGCCAGAACCAGCCCGCCGAGGCGTCGCTGCCGGCTCCGTCGGAATCGCGCCCTCGCTCGGCCGTACGGGTCCGGCTGCGGGGTCAGCGTCCTGCTCAACTCGGCCAGGGCCTGGCTCAGCTCATCGTCGACAGTCATGGTGCCACCCCCGTCATCTTCGTCGTCCCGGTCGGTGCTGGATCCGCTGCCAGCGTCAGACGCAGGCGAGCCAAGCCTCGTGATGCGCGACTCTTGACCGACCCGACGGAGCAGCCGAGAGCGGCCGCGACCTCCGCCTCCGGCAGGTCGACCACGTACCGAAGCACGATCACCGCACGGGTACGAGGTGTCAGCTCCCGCATCGCCTCGTAGAGAGCGCGCCGTTCGGCAACCGTCTCAGTCATGTCCCGGGTGGGCCGCTCAGGGAAGAAGGCCGTAACCACCTCGTGCATCCGATGGCGGCGCCAGACGCTGATGTGCTGGTTGATCATGACTCGCCGCAGGTAGGCCATCGGATCGTCGACCCGCCGCCACCGACGCATCACCTTCACCAGCGCGGCCTGCACCAGGTCCTCGGCATCCTGGGCCGAGCCGGTGAGGTGGTACGCCACGCGCAAGAGATCCACGTAGCGCGTCTCGACGAACTCTCGAAAATGCTCGTCGTCAGCTGCCATGAGCCCCCGCCTTGATTGGTTACCTCTCACGACTCCGACGAGGGTCGAAAGGTTGAAGGCGAGAGCTCGGTTACCGGTCGCTACGGGTAGGTACTCCCGGTCGTTGAAACCCAGACCAGGAACACGATCGTCGCGACGACCCCGGTGACCGCGACCAGACCGGCCGCCAGGGCCGCGCGAGGTGAGTTGCGCCCGCGCAGCTCGAAAGCAGCGGTGATGGTGAACAGCAACGCGAACACGTCACACGCGGCGAGACCCAGCAGTCCGATGAAGCTCAGCAGCCCTTCGACCACGGGGTGCCCCTGCCGTGCCGTCGGGCTGGATCCACGGCGCAGGCGTCTGAGGGTGGGTCATACGCGGACGCTAGCCAAGCGGCCGTAGCGCGGGAATCGGTCGAGAGGGCTTGCCGGGGCAGACAAAAAGGCCAGGTGAGAGAAGATCTCACCTGGCCTTTTACCTCTGGTCGGGGTGGCCGGATTCGAACCGACGACCTCTTCGTCCCGAACGAAGCGCGCTACCAAGCTGCGCCACACCCCGAGGCGTGCCGACAAATAGTAGCCCACCCGCCCCGATGGTCAAACTCGGTACCCCCGCCGCCCTGACCCTGCCCAAAGAGGCCAAGATCCGCACAACTTCCGGGATGTTGCTGCCTCACGACGCGCCGAGCCAGCAACATCCCTGATGGTGCGCGAATCTCGAAGCCGCGAAGAGGCGGGGCGGCAGCGCGGCGGCGGTCAGCGGGGGATGAGGGTCAGGATGCTGGCCTCCGGGGGGCAGGCGAAGCGGATCGGGGCAGTCGGGTGGGTGCCGAGGCCGGCGGAGACGTGCAGCCAGGAGTCCGAGCCCGGCCACCGGTGCAGGCCGCGCGCCATCGAGCGGGGCAGGCCGCAGTTGGTCACGAGCGCCCCGTAGCCCGGTACGCAGACCTGACCGCCGTGGGTGTGCCCGGCCAGCAGCAGCCCGAAGCCGTCCGCCGCCATCTGGTCGAGCACCCGTGGCTCGGGTGAGTGCGTCACCGCGATGGAGAGGTCCGCCGAGGACGACACCGCGCCGGCAACGGAGGGGTAGTCGTCCCGGTCGATGTGCGGGTCGTCGACGCCGACCAGGTCGAGCTGTCGACCGCCGGCCTTCAGCATGGTCCGGGCGTTGTTGAGGTCCGCCCAGCCGGCGCCGGTGAAGACCTGACGCAACTCCTCGTACGGCAGCTCGACGCCCTCGGTGTACTCCCGGTCGGGCAGGAAGTAGGTGAAGGGGTTCTTCAGCACCGGCCCGGTGTAGTCGTTGGAGCCGAACACGAACGCGCCCGGGTAGTCCAGCAGTGGTTGCAGGGCCCGCAGCACCCCGGGCACCGCGCCAGGGTGCGCCATGTTGTCGCCGGTGACCACCACCAGGTCGGGGTCGAGGGCGGCCAGCGATGCCACCCAGCGCTGCTTGCGCGCCTGGTCGGGCATCATGTGCAGGTCCGACAGGTGCAGCACGCGCAGCGGCTCCGCGTCGGCCGGGAGCACCGGCACGTCGTACCGCCGCAGGGTGAACATGTTGCGCTCGACGAGCGACGCGTACGCGAGGGTGGCCGCGCCGATCGTGGCGGTTCCGGCGGCGAGCCGGAATAGTGTGCGCTTTCGCATGGCGTTCAGGGTAGTTTGACCGTCCATGAGCACGCTGAAGGACCGCCTCACTGCCGACATGCGTACCGCGCTCAAGGCGCGCGACGAGCTGACCACCTCCACGCTGCGGATGGCCCTGGCCGCCGTCGGCACCGCCGAGGTCGCCGGCAAGGCCAAGCGCGAGCTCACCGATGACGAGGTGCTCGCGGTGTTGACCAAGGAAGCCAAGAAGCGTCGGGAGGCGGCCACCGCCTTCGCCGACGCCGGGCGCGCCGAGCAGGCCGCGAAGGAGAGCGCCGAGGGCGAGGTGTTGGACCGCTACCTGCCCAAGCAGCTCTCGGACGCCGAGCTGACCGAGCTGGTGTCGGGGGCGCTCGCCGCGGGCGGCTTCACCGGCAAGTCCCAGATGGGCCCGGCGATGAAGGCGGCCCAGGCCGCGGTGGCCGGCCAGGCCGAGGGTGGTCGGGTGGCCGCCGAGGTACGCCGACAGCTCGGTCTCTGACCCGGCAGGGTCAGCGGCGCGGCAGGACGTGTCGTAGCTACCCGCTGGTCCGGACAGATGGAACGGGCGGGCACCCTTCAAGGGTGCCCGCCCGTTGTGTCCTACCCGTCGGTTCAGCCGCCGGGGCGACCACCTGGTCGGCCCCCGGGCTGGCCGCCCGGAGTTCCGTCGGTGTTGCCCGGCGTGCCGCCACCGCTGCTGACCTCGATGGTGACCACGCCACCCTTGATGGTGCGTCCGTCCGGGCTGGTGCCGGCCGCTTCGCCCGCCTTGCAGGAGGACGGCACCTTGGCGCTGGAGACGACCGGTTCGAAGCCGGCGCCCTTGAGCCGGGACTTCGCGGTGTCCACCGAAACGCACTTCACGTCGGGGATGCTGCGCTGGTCACCCAGGGAGATCTTCTGACCCGGCGCCTCAAAGTCGATCTTCGGCTTGCCCTTCATGGCGTCCCGCAGCGTCTCCCAGACCGGCGGGTTGATGCCGTCCTTCTCCGCGTGCTTCATCTGCACGTTGGTCTGCGGCCAGTCCGGGTCGGCCATGATGCCGGCGACCGCGTACTGCTTGGTCATCGCGACCAGCGCGGCGGTCTTCTCCGAGTCGGTGGTGCCCGACTTGCCGGCCACCGGGTAACCGACGTCGCCGCGCACGTTTCCGGCGGTCGCCCCCGCGCACCGGGAGGACGACGACTTGTCACCGACCGGGCAGCGGGCCGCGTCCACGGCGGCGCGGGCCACCTCGGTGCTGAACCGCTTCTCGCAGCGCGGGTTGGCGATGTCCAGCTTGTTGCCCTCCGGGTCGCGGATCTCCTGCACCGGGATCGGTTCGCAGTACTTGCCGTCCGCGGCCAGGGTGGCGTAGGCGTTGGCCAGGTCCAGCGGGGTGGTCTGCGAGACGCCCAGGGTGAACGCACCCCACTGGTGCGCCCCCTTCTCCAGAGTCAGATCTTCCTCGGACCGGAAGTTGATGCCCAGCCGCTTGGCGGCCTTGACCACGTTCTCGGCGCCAACCTGCTGTTGCAGCGGCACGAAGTAGGTGTTCACCGACCGGCCGAAGGCGGTCCACATGTTCTGTGGGCCGGCCATGCTCTCGGTCGAGTTGGTGGGGCAGTAGAAACTGGTCCCCGGGCAGGCTGCCGGGCCGGGGCGGATGATGTATTCCGACTTGAACTGCTTCGGTGCGTTGATCGAGTAGCTGAGCGGGATGCCCTTCTCCAGCGCCGCGACGATGGTGAACATCTTGAACGTCGACCCGGCCTGGTAGCCGGTGATGCCGTCGCCACCGGTGAGCAGCGGGTTGACAGTCGCCGGGTAGTTGCCCCGAATCTTCTTCTTGCTCTTCGCCGGATCGCTGGAGATCTTGTTCTTCGGGTTCTTCGGGTCGTCGAGCTTGAACTGCCGGTTGACCGCGAGCGCCCGCACCCGGCCGGTGCCCGGCTCGACGACCGCGACCATCGCGGCTTCCTTGCTGTTGATGCTCTTGGCCTTACGGACCGCCTTGTCCGCGGCGCTCTGCGCCTTGACGTCGATCGAGGTCACGACGGTGTAGCCACCGCTCTTGAGCCGGCGCTCCCGGTCGTACCTGGTCGAACCGAACGTCTCCTGATCCATCCACCAGCGGTAGAAGTAGTCGCAGAAGAAGCCCCAGCTGTTGACGTTGGCGGCGACGCAGCCGTTCGGGGTGCGCTTGTCCTTCACCACCAGCTTGGTCGCCTTGGCGGCGTCCGCCTCCTGCTGGGTGATGGCCTTGATGTCGACCATGTTCTGGATGACGTAGTCGCGGCGATCCAGCGCGAGCGGGTAGCCGAGCTCGGTGGTCGGGTCGTTCGTCGTGGGCGCCTTGACCATGCCGGCCAGCAGCGCCGCTTCCTCGATCTTCAGCTTGCTCGGCGGCTTACCGAAGTAGACCTGGCTGGCGGCGTAGATGCCGTACGCGCCGTTGCCGAACGAGGCGAGGTTGAGATAGCGGGTGAGGATCTCGTCCTTGGAGAATTCCTTGTCGACCTGGAGGGCCAACCGCATCTCGCGCAGCTTGCGGGCGCTGGTGTCCTCGGTCGCCGCGACGACGTCCGCCGGGTGGGTGGCCGAGTACGCGATGGCCAGCCGGACGTACTGCATGGTCAGCGTCGAGGCGCCCTGTCGGCCGGAGCCTTCGCTCTGGTTGTTGACGAACGCACGGGCGACACCGTTGATGTCGACGCCGTTGTGCTTGTAGAAGTCATGGTCCTCGGCCGCGATGATGGCCTTCTGCATGAACGGCGAGATGTCGGCGAGCTTGACGTCCCGTCGGTTCTCGTCGTACATCGTCGCGAGCGGTGTCTTGCCGTCCGATGCCATCAGGTAGCTGATCTGTGGCGCGCGGGCCACCGTCAGCTCCGTGGGTAGGGCACCGAATGTCTCGGCGCCGGCCTTCGCGGCCAGGCCGGACATCGCTACCGCGGGGAAGGCCGCCGCAGCGACCACCACGCCGGCCAGCAGGCCACACACCAGTAGCGATGCGGCGTTGGTCAGCACATTGTGGTCACGTTTCCGCATCCAGGTCACCTCAGCAGGGTACGCGAGTAGGGAACGAGGGGCGCTGGGGCGTTCTTTCCCCATTTCCTGCGCGCGCTGCCCTCGTTGTGCTAAACGCACGACCCCCGCTACTTGGTTGCGTGTGACCTGGCGTGAGTCTCCTCCGATTCAGTGGGGCGGCGCAGCGTTATCGCTGACCTCGGCGGGGTAACCGGCGGTCGAAGGCCCGGGAAGCCGGGACTGTCCGAAATGATGGATTTCGTCGACAACGTTGCGTAATCAGTCGACTACAGAGCATGATGGGGGCGGCGACAGCGCCAGATGTCGTCCGCGCCGCCTTGGGGAAGGCAGGCCGGGCGATCGGGGGGAATTGCCGGCTGACGTGCATCGACGAGGTCGGTAGGTACTGCAAGGGGGGACGTGTACACATGGGCATGATCACTGACTGGCCGTCACTGGCGGCATGTCAGAACGGGGACCCGGACGCGTTGTTCGTACAGGGCGCCGAACAGAACGTGGCGAAGCGGATCTGCCGGAGCTGCCCTGTTCGGTACGAGTGCCTGGCCGACGCCCTGGACAACCGGATCGAGTTCGGTGTGTGGGGCGGCATGACCGAACGCGAACGGCGGGCGCTGCTGCGTCGTCACCCCCAGGTGACGAGCTGGCGCAAGATGTTCGAGGCCGCGATGAAGAAGAACAGCAAGGACAAGACCGGCAAGGACAAGATTCTCGTCAGCGCGGCCAACTGACGCCGGTCACGACCGGCTGATCGCCGCGCCGATCGTCCGTAGCCCGTCGACGTCGTGCACGTCGGCGGGCTGCGCCGTGACCGAAACCGCCGGCACGGCCGGGAAGGCCTCCGTGAAGCGCGCGGCGACCTGCTGCTCGCGTACCGCCTGACGAGCCAACGCCGCGTGCGCCCGCAACACCTCGGCGGTGGCCTCATGCCCACCCAGCTGGGTCAGCCGCTCGGCGGCGACCTGGCTCTGCTCGGCGTCCAGCGCCGGGACCGCCGGGCGGTGCACCCGGTTGAGCACCAGGCCGGCCAGCGGCATCCGCTCGTCGCGCAGCCGGCCCGCGAAGTAGGCGGCCTCCCGGACCGCGTCCGGCTCCGGCGTCGCGACCAGCAGAAAGGCCGTCTCCCCAGCCTGGAGGATGCGGTACGTCTGCTCGGCGCGCTGCCGGAAACCACCGAACATCGAATCAAGTGCCGCCACGAAGCCGGACAGGTCGGTGAGCAGCTGCGCGCCGAGCACCTTCTGCACCACCTTCGAGAACATCCCGAACGAGGCCGTGACCAGGCTGAACATGCTCCGTCCGCCGCTGCGTGCCGGGGCCAGCAGCAGTCGCAGCATCCGGCCGTCGAGGAAACGGGAGAGCCGAGCCGGCGCATCCAGGAAGTCCAGTGCCGAGCGGGACGGCGGAGTGTCCACCACGATCAGGTCCCACTCGCCCCGGGCGTGCAACTGACCCAGCTTCTCCATCGCCATGTATTCCTGCGTGCCGGCGAAGGTCGAGCTCATCGCCTGGTAGAACGGGTTCGCGAAGATCTCCGCGGCCTTCGTCGGGTCGGTGTGCTGCAACACCACGTCGTCGAAGGTGCGCTTCATGTCCAGCATCATGGCGTGCAACTCGCCGCCGCTGCTCTCGACGTCGATCCCCTTGACCTGGCGAGGGGTGTTGTCCAGCTCGGTCAGGCCCAGCGACTGGGCCAGCCGGCGGGCCGGGTCGATGGTGAGCACCACAGTGCGTCGGCCGTGGTGCTCGGCGGCCCGCAGCGCCAGCGCCGCGGCCGTGGTCGTCTTTCCCACTCCGCCGGCACCGCAGCACACGATGATCCGCACGCCTGGGTCGGCGAGGATCTGGTCGACGTCCAGCTGCGGCGCCGCGTCTTCGGAAGGCACCAATCGAGCGTATCGGGCCGGTGGGTCCGCGCGCCCGTGCTGCGCTCAGGTGTGAGTCATTCGGCGCGGACGAGGGCCTGGGCCAGCGTCGAGAGCCCCGCCCGATCCACCCCGTCGGGCAGCAACGGCAGCTCGATCATCGGCAGCCCCAGCTCCACCAGGTCGGCGCGGAGCGAATCTTCCAGTTCGCGCCGGATGAGCTGGTCGCGCGCCTCATCGTGCAACCCGGCCACGGTGTCCCGATCGGCCGGCAGCCCGGCGGCGACCAGCCCGCGCTTCAACTCGGCGGCGGTGACCGCCGCTCCGGCGGGCAGCGGCGGTCGGACTCCGTTGACGAGCACCTTCCCGACGCCGAAGCCGAGGGCGGTCAGGTCGGCGATCGCGTCGACCGTCTCCTGGATCGGCATCTCCTCCAGCAGCGTGACCACGTGCACCGCTGTCATCGGGGACCGCAGCAACGCGGCGACCCCCTCGCTCTGGGTCTTGATCGGGCCCACCTTGGCCAGCCGGGCCGTCTCCGCCGTCACGTTGAGGAACCGGCCGATCCGCCCGGTCGGCGGGGCGTCCAGCACCACCGCGTCGTACGCGCGCCGCTGCCCGGTCTTGCGGGTGGTGGCCTCCTTCACCTTGCCGGTGAGGAGGACGTCCCGCAGGCCGGGCGCGATGGTGGTGGCGAAGTCGATGGCGCCGAGCTTGCGCAGTGCCCGGCCCGCCGCGCCTAGTTTGTAGAACATGTCCAGGTACTCGAGCAACGCCTCCTCGGCGTCCACGGCGAGCGCGCGCACCTCACCGCCGTCCGGCGCGTCGGCGAGGTGCCGTTCCTCGTAGGGCAGCGGCTCGATGCCGAACAGTTGGGCGATGCCCTGCCGCCCCTCGACCTCGACCAGCAGGGTGCGCCGGCCGCCAGCGGCGAGCGCCATGGCCAGCGCCGCCGCCACGCTGGTCTTACCGGTGCCGCCCTTGCCGGTCACCACGTGGAGACGGGCGGGCCACCCGGTACCGGCCGGGTCGATCGGACGCTCAGCTGCACACACCCGTCGAGCCTATCCAGGCCGGGCGGTCAGGCGACCTCGCAGACCCACCAACCCGTCTTCTGCACCACAGTGAAGCGCAACTCCTGGTCGGCCACCTTCTCGTCGGCGGTGGTCATGGTGAGCCGGGTGGAGACGGTGGCCCGTTCCCCGGTCTGGTTGTCCACCTTCGGGGTGGTCCACCGGAAGCGCGGGTTCTGGTAGGTGGAGGCGTACTTCTCCACCTCGGCCACCTTGGCGGCGATCTTGTCGTCGTCGCGGGAAGCGGCGCAGACGTGACCGGCCGCCTTGGTCGCGTCGCGATCCTTGTAGACCGCGGTGAGGAACTCGTCGACGGCGACCGCCGGCTCCTTGGCGCCCTCGCCGGTCTCGGTATCGCGCAGGGTCAGGAAGGCCACCACGCCACCCCCGACGCAGAGCACCATGATCACGACCAGGGCGATCGCCGCGATCAGCAGACCGCGCTTCTTCTTCGGCGCGGGCGTGCCCTGGTAGGGCGGATAGGCCGGCGGGGCCGGGGGGATCGACGAGGAGTTCGGAGCACCCGGCTGCGTCGGTGCGGCCGCCGAGGTGGGGCCGCCAGGCCCGTCCGGCTGCCCGGCGCCGCCGAGTTGCCCGGGGAAGGCCGGCTGCCCGGTGCCGCTGGGTTGCCCGGGGAAGGCCGGCTGCCCGGGGAAGGCCGGCTGGCTGGGGCCGCTGGGCTGCCCGGGGAAGGCTGGTGAGGTGGGGGCGGCGGGGAGTGCCGGCTGGGCGGGGGAGGCGGGGAGAGCGAGCTGCCCGGGCGGCGGCGCGGGGCTCGGCTGGCTGGGGATGGTCGGTGCGCCGGGCTGACCGGCGGGATCCGGGTGGGCCGGCGGGTGAGCGGGTGTGCCGGCCTGGTCGCCGCTGGGCGGGTGGGTCATGTCGTTCCCCCAGGGGTGCGGCGCCCGCCGCCACCCCTGGCGCCGAGCGTGATCGAGCGGGCGGCCGGGCGCTGCGCGACCGTCCGACCGGAAGGGTAGCGGTCGATGACGGGATCGGTGTCGCCCCTGCCTGTCGAGCGGGCCGGCGATCCGGTGAGCGGTACCCGCGCCGGTTTCGGTGTCGGGCCTCCGACCTGCGGTGTGTCGCATATGTGACTGTTGATGACCTCTTGTGCGCGTCCTGTTGGCGGGACCGCGGCCACAGACCTACCTTCGTCCCCGTGCGGGGGCCGGAACGGACGAATGGGTCCGGGCCGGAAGCATGGTCCGAGAGGTACGACCGGAGGCAGTGCATGCGCGACGCGGACAACATCCCTCGCACCCAGTTCCCGACGAACGAGCGGCCCCGCCGGCTCGGGTCCGTGGTCGAGGCCGGCGGGCAGGTCACCAACCAGCCGATCAACGAACGGTCGTACCGCCGGATGCCGGAGCAGGCGGAGACGGCCCGGGTGCCGAGCCAGCCCGCCGAGCGGACCCGCGAGGACGACGAGCCGGGCTTCGTCATCCACCTGCCGATCCGGGTGCCGAATCTGGCGGCGGCGACAGTGCTGGCCGGCCGGGTCGCGGTGTCCCTTGGCTTCCTGCCCGAGTTGGACGCCGGCGAGACCACCGTCTCCAACGCCGACGATCAGAACAACCGGCACCGGGTCTTCTGCGACCTGCTGCTGCCCGACCGGTCCCGCTGCCCCCAGGGGTACGAGCACGAAGGGTGCTGCGGGGAGCTGCCGGCCGCGCCGGAGCAGCGTCCCGTACCTCGTCCGGCCAGCGGACCGTAGGCTGTCCCTCGAACAATTCCGCACCGAGAGGGAGCCCTTCAGCGATGCAGAAGTGGGAATACTCCACGGTCCCGCTGCTGGTCCACGCGACCAAGCAGATCCTCGACAACTGGGGCGAGGACGGGTGGGAGCTCGTCGCCGTGGTCCCCGGCCCGAACCCGGACCAGCTGGTCGCCTACCTGAAGCGGCCCAAGGCGTGAGCAACGGTCCGCACGCGAAGCTCGCCGAGCTGGGTCTCGAACTGCCCGAGGTCGTGCCGCCGGTAGCCAGTTACGTCCCGGCCGTGCAGTCCGGGCAGCACGTGTACGTTTCCGGCCAGTTGCCGATGGCCGAGGGCAAGTTGCTGGCGACCGGCAAGGTCGGTGCCGGGATCTCCGCCGAGCAGGCGAAGGATCTGGCCCAGCGGTGCGGGCTCAACGCGCTGGCCGCTGTCGACTCGCTGGTCGGCCTGGAGAACGTGGTCAAGGTGGTCAAGGTGACCGGGTTCGTGGCCTCCGCGCCCGGCTTCACCGGTCAGCCCGCCGTGATCAACGGTGCCTCGGATCTGTTCGGCACCGTCTTCGGGGAGGCCGGCCGGCACGCGCGCAGCGCGGTGGGCGTGGCCGAGTTGCCCCTGGACGCCCCGGTGGAGATCGAGCTGATCGTCGAGGTCGGCTGAGCTAACCGCGATCTTGCACTTGCTGTCGTGACGAAAGCCGTGAAGAGGCATAAATCAGCAGCAGCAAGTGCAAGATCGCGGGGTGTGGCGAGCGGGGTCGTACGATCGCAGCCATGAGCGGGCACGTGACGGGGGCGGTGGCGGCGCTTGCCGACGAGTTGCCCCGCTGGGTTTCACTGCTGCGTGCGCCGAACCCGGGGCCGATGACCCTCGACGGCACCAACACCTGGGTGCTGCGCGCCCCGGCGGCCGAGTCCGGCATCGTTGTCGACCCGGGGCCGGCGGACGAGGGGCACCTGACCCGGATCGCCGAGCACGGCCCTGTCGGGCTGATCCTGATCACCCACGGCCACCCCGACCACACCGAGGGCGCGGCCCGGCTGAGTGAGCTGCTCGGCGGCGTGCACGTGCTCGCCGCCGACCCGGCGCACACCATCGGTGGTGAGTCGCTGACCGAGCCGGGCGAGCACTTCGGCGGCTTCGGTCTGCACATCAGGCTGTTGCAGACGCCAGGGCACACCGCCGACTCGGTCTGCTTCCTGGTCGAGCACGGCGACGAGCGGGTGGTGCTCACCGGTGACACCATCCTCGGCCGGGGCACCACCGTGGTCGCCCATCCCGACGGTCACCTCGGTGACTATCTGAGCAGCCTGGGGCTGCTGTCCGCGTACCGGGGAATCCCGGCGCTGCCGGGACACGGCCCGGCGCTGGCCGACTGCGCCGCCGCCGCCGACTTCTACCTCGCGCACCGCCGGGCCCGGCTCGACCAGGTCCGGGCGGCGGTCGCCGCCGGCGCCCACACCCCCGCTGACGTGGTGGCGACGGTCTACGCGGACGTGGACCGCTCACTCTGGTGGGCGGCCGAATGGTCGGTCCGGGCCCAGTTGGAGTATCTGGGCGTCGACGCCGGGGAATCCGCGCCCGGGGTCAGTGGGTTGGAGCACATGTGACCTGCCCCGTGTGTGGAACCGTTGCCGTTCCCGGCGCGCGGTTCTGCCACAACTGTGGCGCCGCGCTGCCGGCCGCCGCCACGTTGCCGGCGGCCGAGCGCCGGGTGGTGACAGTGCTCTTCGGCGACCTCTCCGAGTTCACCTCCTGGTCGGAGGATCTCGACCCGGAACGCGTCGGCGCCGTCACCGACCGGGTGCTCGCCGCGCTCGCCGGTGCCGTGAAGACGTTCGGCGGGCACGTCGACAAGCTGACCGGTGACGGCATCATGGCGGTCTTCGGTGCCCCGGTGGCGCACGAGGACGACGCCGAACGCGCCGTCCGGGCCGCCCTGTCCATGCAACGGGCCGTCCGCCGGGTGCTCGACGACGAGCGGGGCGGCGGCGCGCCGCTCGGGCTGCGGGTCGGGTTGAACACCGGCGACGTCATCGCGGGCATCCAGGCCGCGATCGAATACACGGTCATCGGCGACACCGTGAACACAGCGGCCCGGCTCGCCGACGCCGCCGCCGTCGGGGCCGTCTACGCCGGCGGACGCACCGCTGCGGCCACCCGGCACGTCTCCTCCTGGCGGGCGCTGCGCCCGCTGCGGCTCAAGGGCAAGCGTGAGCCGGTCGAGGCGTACGAGCTGCTGGGTCTGCTGGACGCGCCGGGCACCCGCTCGGGGCTCGGCGACGAGGCGCCGTACGTCGGCCGGGAGACGGAGGTCGGCCGGGTCGCCGGCCGGCTCGCCGAGGTGATCGACCAGGGCGACCCGCGGGTGCTGTTGATGACCGCCGAGGCGGGCATCGGCAAGTCCCGGTTCGCCGCCGAGGTGGAACGCCTCGCCGCCGGCTACGACGTCGGTGCCGGTCGGTACGCGGCGCACACCGGGGCCCGGGTGCTCTCGGTGCGCTGTGCGGCGTTCGGGGAGCGGCGACGGCTCGCGCCCCTGGCCGATCTGGTGCGGGCCGCCGTCGGTCTGCCCAGCGACGCGTCCACCGCGTTGACCCGCCCGGCGGTCGAGGAGCGGCTGCGCCGGCTCGGGCAGCGGCTCGCCCGCTCCGGTGCGGAGACACCGCCGATCGCCACGGAGCAGCTGCTGGCCCTGCTCGGCTACGCCGAACTCCCGGCGCACACCGGCGGCGACAGCGGCGAGTGGGGCGGCTCGGGCACTCCGGCCGCAGACGCCGAGGTGGTGCCGAACGCGGTCGCCGACCTGCTCAGTGGGCTCGCCTCGGAGGCGCCGCTGGTGATCGTGGTGGACGACCTGCACGATGCCACCGCCGAGACGATCAAGGTCCTCGGGTTGACCCTGTCCAAGCTCACCGGCCCGGTGCTGGTGCTGCTGCTCGGCCGCCCCGAGTTGGTGCGTACCGCTGGGGCGCTGACCCGGGTCGCGGACGCCGAGGTGCACTCGCTGCCGCCGCTGCGCGGTGCCGACGCGGCCCGGCTGCTGACGAGTTACCTCAGCGGCGGCAAGCTGCCGCAGGCCGACACCGACCGGTTGCTCGCCACCGCGCAGGGCAATCCGTTCTACCTGGCTGAGCTGGTCACCCTGCTTATCGAACGGGGCGCGCTGACCACGGAATCTGTCCGTGCCGCCGCTGATCGGCCAGGCTCCGGCGATCGGGACCAGAGTGGGGCGAACGGCTGGCGGTTGGTGCCGGGGTCGCTGGGCAGCCGGCTGCTCTCCCGGGACCTCGCCGCCGTGCTCGCGGCCCGGATCGACGCGTTGCCGCCGGACGCCCGGTCGGTGCTTCGCGACGCGGCGGTCACCGGCGACACGGTGCCGACCGGCGCGCTGGAGGCGATGCGGGAGCTGCGCGGTGGCCGCGACGGCAGGCCGTCGGCCGTGGTCGCCGTCGAGCTCGACCGAGCGGTCGAGGAGTTGCTGCAACGCCGCATGCTGCACCGTTCTCGTACCGGCTACTCGTTCGCGACGCCGCTCATGCGGGAGGCCGCGTACGCCGGGGTGAGCAAGGCCGAGTTGGCCGAGCGGCACGCCGCGCTGGCCCGGTGGGCGGCGCCGGCGGACGAGGCCACCGTCAGCACTGTGGGCGGGTTCACCGACGAGGCCCGGGACGACTTCGTGGCGATGCACGTCGAGCGGGCCGCCACGCTCGCTGACGCGGTGAAGCTGCGCCCGGACGCGCCGGCCCGTGCGGTTGTCCCGCTCGGCGTGGCCGCGCTCGGACGCGCCGCCCGCCGGTCGATCGCCGCCGGTGAGCCGGCCATGGCCGTCGAGTACGCCGAGCGCGCCACCGAACTGGCCCGCGACGGGGTGCCGGCAGCCGACCGGGTGGTGCACGCGCGGGCGTTGCTCCAGGTCGGCCGGGTCTCCGACGCGTTGGCGTACGCCGAGAAGATCGCCGCGAACGCGGGGGACGAGGTCACCCGGGTCAGTGCTCTCCTGCTGGCGGGGCAGGCCCAGGAGACCCTCGGCGATCAGGGCCGGGCGGTGACCGCCTGGCAGGAGGCGTTGCAGGTGGCCACCGAAGGCCGACTGCCCACGCAGCGCGCCACGGCGATGCGCCGGCTCGGCATGGCCGACTTCGTGGCGGGGCGGCTGAGTCAGGCGAGCAGTCGGTTGGCGGCCGCGTACCAGGTCAGCCTCGGTGCCCAGGACCGACGCGGGCAGGCGTGGTCCCTGCAGAACCTGGCCTGGGTGACCACCACCCGGGGTGACTTCGCCGGGACCGACGCGGTGCTCGGCCGCGCCGCCCGACTCTTCGCCGAGCTGAAGGACCCGTACGGGCGGGCCTGGCTGCGCGGCACCACGGCGTTCGCCCGGCTGCTCGCCGGCCGGCTGCGCGAGGCGTGTCGGATGGCGCAGGTGTTCCTGCCGTTCGGCGAGCGGGTCGGTGAGGCGTGGGCCGTGGGCACGTTGCGGGCGGTGGCGGCGTTCGCCACTGCCGAGCTGGGGGACCTGGCCGAGGCGGACCGGGAGGCGCGGCGGGCGTACCGGGAGTTCGCCGCAGCGTCCGACGACTGGGGGCGCGGGTTCGCCCTGGTGGTCCGGGCGGTGGTGGCGCGCGGCCTGGGCGAGCCGGAGCACGCGGCGGACCTGCTCACCGACGCCCTGGCGTACGCGGAGCGCACCTCGCATCCGCTGCTCACCGGAATGGCCGGCACGCTGCGCGGCTTCGTCGCGTTGGACATGGGCGACTGCGAGACGGCCGAGCGGGTTGCCCGCGCGGTGCTGATGGCTGTCGAGCCGCACAACCCGCAGGCCCCGGCGCAGGTGGCGCCCCGGGTGTTGCTGGCGACGGCCCGTCTCGCCGCCGGCGACTCGGCGACAGCGGTCGGGCTGCTCGCCCCGGTGGCCACGGCCGCCGCGAACGCACCCTCGCTGCTGTTCTCCCGCCGTCAGACGATGGCTCAGTACGCTGCGGCGCTACTCGCTCACGGTCAGCGGGAGCAGGCGTTGGACTGGGCTCGTCGAGCGGTCACCGCGCCGGCCGAGGACGTGCGCAGCCAGGTGATCGCGGCGAGTGTGCTGGCCGAGGCGTTGGCTGCCTGCGGTCGTCCGGCGGAGGCGCTGTCCTGCGCGCAGGAGGCGGTCCGCCTGGCGTACGCCACCGAGCAGCGCAGCGAACGAGCCGCAGCCGACGCCCTGCATACCCGCCTGTCCGCCCTGGTCTGACCTACTGTTGATCAAGAGGTTTCGGTCAGAGTCCGGCCCGCCGGTGACCGGAAGCTCTTGATCAACGCGACCCCGGGGGGTGCCGGGTTCTGCCGGTTCTGGGGATGTGGTGGTCGGGGGGAGCGGCTAGCGTGTCACCACCGCGTACGGGTCCACAGTGGTGACCCTCGCCGTGCCTGGGGAGGCCCTTCATGAAGCTGCCGCGATCCATCGCGGGCTGGACCATCGCGGTCTTCGGCGTGTTGGCGCTGGTGATGGGCGCGGTCGGGCTGCTCTGGCCGGAGGCGCAGCTGCGCATGCTCGGGTTCGAGGTGCCAGCGACGCGGGCCGTCGGTGATCACACCGGGACGTTCCTGCTGGCGTCCTCGATGGCGGCCTTCAACATGGGCGTCTACTACCTGCTGGCCACGGTGACCGAGTGGCGGGCGTTCTACCGGTTCACTGTGGTCTTCCGGCTGGTCACGTTCACCGTGTTCACCATCGCGGTGCTGGCCGACATAGCTCCCGACCGGTTCTTCGGGGTGGCGGCGTGGGAAGGGCTGGGCGCCGTGGCCACCGCCGTCGGTCTGCGTCTGGACGCCCGGCGGGGCATCCCGGCCGGCGGGGTCGGATCGTCCGAGGGTGCCGGGACGACTGCGGTCGCCGAGGAGGGTACCGGTCCCGCCGGTGCGGCTCCGGCGGACGCGGTGCGCTGAGCCATCGGTCGGGTTGGGTATTTTCGAGCGGTGACCGACACCCCGACCGGCGGCGTGCCAGTGCCGATCGTGCCCGGCCTGACTGATTTGCGGGTCTTTGCCCGGGGCGGGTACGCGACCGTCTACCGGGCCACTCAGATCTCCGTGGGTCGCGAGGTCGCCGTCAAAGTGGAGAACCGGACGCTGGACAGCGAGCGCGATCAGGCCCGCTTCCTGCGCGAGGCGCGGGCGGCCGGTCGGATGTCGTCCCACCCGCACGTGGTGGACCTCTTCGACGTGGGGGTCACAGTCGATCAGCACCCCTACCTGATCATGGAGCTCTGCGACGGCTCGTACGCCGAACGGATGCGCACCTCACCGCTCGGCCCGGTGGAGGCCCGCGACCTCGGCATCAAGATCGCGGACGCGCTGGCCCACTCGCACGCCGCCGGGGTGCTGCACCGGGACGTGAAACCGGCGAACATCCTCCACTCGCACTTCAACTCGGCGGTGCTCGCCGACTTCGGGCTCGCCGTCCTCGCCGAGCACCGGGACGCCTCGGTCACCCTGGAGGTGCTCACCCCGGCGTACGCGCCGCCGGAGATGTTCAGCCACAGCCCGCCGTCCCCGGCCGTCGACGTGTACGCGCTCTGCGCCACCCTCTACGCGGTGATGCACGGCCGACCGCCGCGCTGGCAGTCCGAGCGCAACCCGAGCCTGGTCACCGTGCTGGAGATGTTCAACCAGCCGCTCCCCGCGCTGCCCGGAGTGCCGGACGAGCTGATCGACGTGCTGCGCGTAGGCATGGCCAACGATCCGGGCGAGCGTCCCTCCGCCCTGGAGTTGCACGACCTGCTCAACAACCTCCCACTCGGCTCGCCGGCGGCACCCGTCAGCGGCGCTCCGGTCAGCGGTGCCGCGACGCTCTCCGGCCCGTACGCGGCCAACCAGCCGGTGCCCCGATCGCCCATCGAGGACACCCAGCGGGCGGGCCCCACCGGTCGGCGTTGGCGGCGCTGGCTCTTCGGCGGCGCCGGGGTGCTCGCGCTCGCCGCCTCCGCGACCGCCGGTGCCTGGGTCGCTGACCGGGCACCGCCACCCACCCCGTACCCGTCGGCCACCCAGATCGCCGCACCGGCGACCGGGCCGCTGCCCGGCTGCTCCACCGGCACCGGCGCGCCCACCGCCCTGCCCGAGGGTGCCCGGTGTCTGCCCGAGCTGGAGTGCTTCGGCCCGATGCGGATCCGCGGCAGCCGCGCCGAGGCGGCTCGGCTGTCCTGCGCCGGCCGACACACCTGGGAGACGTACGCCGAGGGCATCCTGCCGGTGTCGCTGGTCGGCGCCGACTACGACGAGGTGACCGCCGCTGAGCCGGTGCGGCAGGTGTGCAGCGCCACGACGTTCCGGTTGACCACCGGGATCGGCGAGGCGACCGGCTGGCACCTGGAGGTGCTACCGCCGATCGACGGCAGCATCGACCGGACCTACCGGTGTCTGGCGGGGCGCGGCGTGGACGGGCTCACCGCACCCACGCTCACCGGCCGCTGAGCCCGTTCGACCCGCGTCGGCGGTCACGCACCGCACGCAACGCGTCCCTGGGGTCGAGGGCATCGAGGGTGTCCGCGTCGATCCCGTACGGCATCAGCTCGGGCGGCCCGAAGGCTGCCGACCGGTCCGCCGGCTCCGGATCGTCGACCTGACGGGCGGCCGAGACCGCGACCCCGGCGACCATGGTCATTAGCACGCAGAGCAGCGCGAGAACCACGCCGAGGAGGTCCTGTCGGCGCCACACGACCAGCATGACCAGCGGCGCAAGGGCTCCCAGCGCCGCGAGCACCGCCACCGTGCGCGCATCGGGTCTGGACAATCGGCTCACGTGTCCAGCATGTCGCGACCTGGCCGGCTGTCAACCGCAGAGCCGACCGCCGCGCCGATCGACGTCGATCCGAGCCGTCCACTGGACAGGGCCCACCGCGCGCACACGGATTGGACAAGAACCGCTACTCTCGGTGGTCCGCAGGCCCTTCCGGTAGCGAGGTCGCCCATGAACTCAGGCAGTTCGCAGTCCCGGCTCCGCCCGATCGCGTCGACGCTGGCGGTCGCTCTCACTCTCGTGCTCGCCGCAGCGGCCGGTTGCGACAGCCGGAAGGAGCCAGACCTGCCCTCCGTGCAGGAGAAGATGCGCGAGACGCACATCTACGGTCAGTCGAAGCTGCGGATCGGTGTCGCCACCAACGAGCCGCTGATGGGTGAGTTGCGAAACGGCCAGCACGTCGGGTTCGACGTCGAGATCGCCCGGTACATCGCGGCCTCCCTCGGCTACGAGGGGGACCAGCGGCTGGAGTTCGTCTCGGTCGCGACCGAGGACCGGATCCCGTCGCTGCAAGGTGGCACCGTCGACCTGGTGGTGTCCAGCTTCTCCATGACGGAGGACCGTAAGCAGCTGGTCAGCTTCGCCGGGCCGTACTTCGTCACCACGCAGGAGGTGATGGTGCCGATCCGACTCAAGGACAGGATCCGCACCATCGAGGATCTGCGCGACCCGGCGTACAAGGTCTGCACCAGCGGCGGCTCCACCACCGAGGCCGAGTTGGAGAAGCACCAGGTCAAGACGTTCGTGGTCAAGGACGTCGGCGACTGCGTCGACGGCATCCGGAAGGGGCGGTACGACGCGGTCAGCTCCGACGAGTCGATCCTCGCCGGTTTCCTGGCCAGCTTCCCCAAGGAGTTCGAGATCGTGGACATGCCGTTCGGCACCAGCGAGTTGCTGGGCATCGGCGTGCCGATCGGTGATCCCGCGCTGCGCGACCTGGTCGCGTTCTTCCTGCAGAAGAGCTACGTACAGGGCCGCGACGGAGATGCCAGCCCCTGGCAGACCGCGTACAACCGGACCCTGGGCCCCTGGCTGAAGGCTGAGAAGCGCCAGCCGCAGCCGCTGGAGGTGCCGAAGCTTGTCGACTTCGACGACAAGGCGCCCGCGAAGTGAGCGCGGCGCCGACCGCCACCGGCGGCGACGGGCCGGTCCCGCCGCCCCGCACGTCAGTGCCCGGCGGCGACGCGTCGCCGATCGACGGTACGGCCACAGCGCCGCCGGCCGTGGATCGTCCGGTCGGCGCGGAAGGTGACGTTGCCTGGCCGGCCGCGGTGCCGGTCGCCGAACCGGCCGAGCCGGTCGTCGCCGCGGTTGAGCCGGGGCGGGTCCGCTGGGATCCGGCGGAGCGGCGTGCCCGCGCCAGCCAGTCGTTCTGGACGGCGGTGGTGGGCGTGCCGGCGATCTTCTCGGTGCTCCGCCTCGGCGTGGAGGCCGGCGGGGAGCTCCAGACCACGCTGCTGCTGGTGGCCAACGTCGGGCCGGTGAACCTGCTCGCCGGTTTCCTGACCACGGCGGCGCGGCTGCTCTCCACCGGGCTGGTCGCCGTCTTCGCGCTCGGCGCGGTACTGGCCGTCAGCGCGGACCGGCTTCCGCCCGGCACCCGTCGCCGCCCGCTCTTCGCCCGCTGGGCCGACATCACCCCGGCCTGGGTGGTGCTGGCCAGCTTCCTGCTCGCCCTGATCACCTGGCCGTTGCTCTATCTGCCGTTGCTGTTGCCGGCGTTCGTGGCCGCGTTCCAACTGAGCCCGGCGCGGCTGCACGAGCGGGTCGCGCCTCGGTTGCTGCTGATCGGCGCGCTGCTCGCCGGGTACGGCTGGCTGATGCTGCCCACGATGCGCGACGCGATGCGGCAGGGCGACGAGTGGCTGGTGCTGGCGCTCATCGTGGTGCCCCCGCTGCTCGCGCTCTTCGTCGCGGGGCCGCTGCCGGGCCTGGTGATCCGGCCGCTGGCGTCGGTGACCGAGGTGGCGGTGCTCGCCACCCTGGTCTGGGCGGCGGTGCCGGTGATCACCACACCGGTGCTGCCGCTCACCGTCACCACGGTGGGCGCGGAGAGTGGGCCCACCGAGGACGTTCGCGGGCACGTGATCACCACCGACGACGTCAACATGGTGATCCTTCAGGAACGGGGCGGGGTCCGGTATGTTCCGGTCGGTCTGGTCCGTGCCCAGGTGCTCTGCCCGAGCGAAGAGGAGCTGCCCCGCCACCAACTGCGCATTCACGACTTCCACGTCGAGGATTCGCTGTTGGAGGGCATGGGTCGACGGGTCCGCCCGGTCCACCGCATCGACGCCGCCTGCCGTACCCCGGCCTGAACCCCGCCCCGCCCGCCCAGTGCGCCGTCAGTAGGACTTGTCCTGGCCGAGGACGTGTTGGGCCACGAAGTTGAGGATCATCTCGCGGCTGACCGGGGCGATCCGGCCGGCCCGGACGGCGCCGAGCAGGGTCGCCACGCCGTACTCGGTGGTCATTCCGGCCCCGCCGAGCACCTGTACGGCAGTGTCCACGGCGAGCGCGGCGGCCTCCCCGGCCGCGTACTTGGCCATGTTGCCGGACACCCCGGCCTCCAGGTCGCGGCCGGCGTCGTACAGGGTGGCCGCCTTCTGAATCATGAGGCGGGCCAGCTCCACCTGCACCGCCGCGTGGGCCAGCGGATGCGACACCCCCTGGTGCGAGCCGATGCTCCGACCACCCCAGACCTTGCGGGTGGCGGTGTACTCACTGGCCCGCTCGATGGCGTACCGACCGGTGCCGGCACCCATCGCGGCCACCGTGATCCGCTCCGGGTTGAGCCCGGCGAAGAGCGCCGGAAGCCCGGCGTCCAACGACTCACCCAGCAGCGCCTCGGCGGGCACCCGCACGTCGTCCAGGTAGAGCAGGAACTGGTTCTCCGGAGACACGATCTCCATGTCCAACTTGGAGCGGGTCAGCCCGGCCGCGTCGGTCGGCACCAGGAACAGCGCCGGCTTCAGCTTGCCGGTGGAGGAATCCTCGGTACGCGCCACCACCAGCA
Source organism: Micromonospora sp. NPDC005553 (assembly GCF_042871765.1). NCBI lineage: Bacteria > Bacillati > Actinomycetota > Actinomycetes > Micromonosporales > Micromonosporaceae > Micromonospora > Micromonospora sp. NPDC005553. The sequence continues at coordinate 97,998 of NZ_JBIAJD010000003.1, forward strand.
CATGACCGGCCTCGTCGACCCCGGAGATGTAGCACTTGCGACCGTTGAGCACCCAGTCGTCGCCGTCGCGCCGGGCCACGGTGCCGAGCCGGTGGAAGTTGGAACCGGCCTCCGGCTCGGTGATCGCGAAAACGATCTTCTGGGAGCCGTCGGCGAGGCCCGGCAGGTGCCGCTTGCGCTGCTCCTCGGTGCCGTGCCGACTGAGCACCGTCGCCGCGATGGCGGGGGAGACCACCAGCAGCAGCAGCGGGCAACCCGCCGCCGCCAACTCCTCGCAGACGATGGCCAGCTCGGTGATGCCGCCGCCCCCGCCGCCGTACTCGGTGGGGATGTTGACCCCCAGGTAGCCGAGCCGTCCGGCCTCCGCCCAGAGCTCGGTGGTGTGTTCGCCAGTCCTCGCCTTCTCGACGAAGTAGGAGTGGCCGTACCGGCGGCCGAGCGCCCGCACGGCGTCGCGCAACTGGTCCTGCTCGGGGGTGAGGTCGAAGGTCATCGGGGGTCCTTTTCGTCGACAACGGCCAACACGGCGCCCGTCTGCACCTGACCGCCGGTTGGCACCGGCAACTCGGCCACCACGCCGTCGATCGGGGCGAGCACGGGATGTTCCAGCTTCATCGCTTCCAGCGTGAGCAGCGGATCACCGGCGGCGACCCGCTGGCCGACCTTGACGTGCACCCGGGTCACCACGCCGGGCAGCGGCGCGAGCAGCGACCCGGCCGCCACCGCCGCGGTGGGCAGCGGGAGACGCGGCAGCTCGGCCAGGCTCGCCGCCCCGTCCGGGCCGTCCACGAAGACATCCGCCCCCACCCGGTGCACGCGGTACGCGCGGCGGACCCCGTCGACGTCGAGCACTGCCCGGTCCGCTGTGGCCTCGACCAGCGCCACCGTCGGTCGCTCGGTCGACTCCTCCGTCGCCGACGTGCTGGACCAGTCGGTGAGCCGGCCGACCCGGTCCAGCCGGTAGCGGATCTCGATCTCGTCGCCGTCCAGCCCGACGAAGCGGGTGGTCTGGGGAACGGCGGGCACGTTGCGCCAGCCGGAGGGGAGCCCGGAGAGCACCGGTGCTGTCGCCCGGCGCTGGGCGGCCGTGGCCAGCGCCGCGGCGAGGGCGGTGACCGGCAGCCGGTCGGCGGGCAGCAGCGGGGTGAAGACCTCCGGGTGCCGGTCCAGGAAACCCGTGTCGATCTCCACGGCGGCGAACGCGGGGCTGCGCAGCACCCGGACCAGCAGATCCCGGTTGGTGGTCACCCCGTGCAGCTCGGCCCGGGCCAACGCGCTGGCCAGCAGCCGGGTCGCCTCCGCGCGGGTACGACCCCAGGCGACCACCTTCGCGAGCATCGAGTCGTAGTGCACCCCGACCACCGAGCCGGCCAGCACACCCGAGTCGAGCCGCAGGCCTGGCCCGGCCAGCCCACCGAACTCGGTCGCCACATCGCCGACGCTGAACCGGTGCAGGGTCCCGGTGGCCGGCCGCCAACCCGCCGCCGCGTCCTCGGCGCAGAGGCGCACCTCGATCGCGTGCCCGGTGCTCGCCGGCAGGGCCGCCGGCAACGGCTCACCCTCGGCGACGAGCAGTTGCAGACCCACCAGGTCCAGTCCGGTGCACAACTCGGTGACCGGATGCTCGACCTGAAGGCGGGTGTTCATCTCCAGGAAGAAGAACTCACCGCCCGGGGCGAGCAGGAACTCCACAGTGCCCGCGCCCAGGTAGTCGACAGCGCGCCCGGCGGCCACCGCCGCCTCGTGCAACGCCGTCCGCACCCGGTCCGACACAACCGCCGGCGCCTCCTCGACGATCTTCTGGTGCCGCCGCTGGATCGAGCACTCCCGGTCGCCGAGGGCCACCACCCGACCGTGGGCGTCACCGAAGATCTGCACCTCGACGTGCCGGCCGCGCTCGACGTACCGCTCGATGAAGACAGTGCCGTCGCCGAACGCGGCAGCCGCCTCGCGGCGCGCGGAGGCCACGGCCTCGGCCAGTTCGTCGGCGGTCCGGACGATCCGCATGCCCCGGCCACCACCGCCGGCGGACGCCTTCACCAACACCGGGAAGTCGGTGATCCCGTCGGTGTCGGTCCAGCTCGGCAGCATCGGCACGCCCGCCTCGGCGAGCAACGCCTTCGCCGCCAGTTTGTCGCCCATCGCGGCGATCACCTTGGCCGGCGGGCCGACCCAGGTCAGGCCGGCGTCGGTCACCGCCGCCGCGAACTCGGCGTTCTCGGCGAGGAACCCGTAACCGGGGTGGACGGCGTCCGCGCCGCTGCGCCGGGCCGCCTCCAGGATCAGGTCGACCCGCAGGTACGTCTCGGCAGGCGTTCTCCCCGGCAGGCGTACGGCCTGGTCGGCCTCGGCCACGAACGGCGCGTCGGCGTCCGCGTCCGAGTGCACGGCAACGGTCTGCACGCCCACTGCGCGGCAGGTGGCGAAGACCCGACGGGCGATCTCGCCCCGGTTGGCCACGAGCAGTCTGTTGATCATAAGTGGCCCTTCTACATCCGGAAGACGCCGAAACCGTCGGCGCCCTTCACCGGTCCGTTGTGGATCGCCGAGAGGCAGAGCCCGAGGATGGTCCGGGTGTCCCGGGGGTCGATCACCCCGTCGTCGTAGAGCCGGCCGGAGAGGAAGAGCGCGCCGGACTGCGACTCGATCTGCTGCTCGACCATCAAACGCATCGCCGCGTCGGAATCCTCGTCGTAGTCGCGCCCTCGCGCGGCAGCCGCCTGCCGGGCCACGATCGACAGCACCCCCGCGAGCTGCGCCGGGCCCATCACCGCCGACTTCGCGTTCGGCCAGGTGAACAGGAACCTCGGCTCGTACGCCCGGCCGCACATGCCGTAGTTGCCGGCGCCGTAGGAGGCGCCCATGTTCACCGTCAGGTGCGGCACCGTCGAGTTCGACACCGCGTTGACCATCAACGCGCCGTGCTTGATGATGCCGCGCTGCTCGTACTCGGTGCCGACCATGTAGCCGGTGGTGTTCTGCAAGAAGATCAACGGGGTGTCCGAGGCGTTCGCGAGCTGGATGAACTGGGCCGCCTTCTGCGCCTCCGCGCTGAACAGCACCCCCCGGGCGTTCGCCAGCACCCCCACCGGGTATCCGTGCAGCTCGCCCCAACCGGTGACCAGCGCGTCCCCGTACGCCGGCTTGAACTCGTCGAAGTCGCTGCCGTCAAGTACCCGGGCCAGCACCTCCCGGGGGTCGAACGGCACCTTCAGGTCGGCGCTGGTGATGCCGAGCAGTTCCTCCGGGTCGTACTTCGGCGGCTGTGGCACCGCCGTCCGCGGCGACGGGCCCTGCTTTCGCCAGTTCAACCGGCGGACGCACTGCCGGGCCAGCCGGATGCCGTCCCGCTCGTCAACGGCCAGGTAGTCGGCGAGCCCGGACGTGCCGGCGTGCATCGCCGCGCCACCCAGCGACTCGTCGTCGGTGACCTCGCCGGTCGCCATCTTCACCAGCGGCGGACCGGCCAGGTAGACCTGTGACCGGTCCCGAATCATGATCACGTGGTCGGACATCCCCGGCACGTACGCACCGCCGGCCGTGGCGTTGCCGAAAACCACGCTGACAGTGGGGATGCCGGCCGCCGAGAGCCGGGTGAGGTCACGGAACACCCGACCGCCGGGAATGAAGATCTCCGCCTGGGTGGGCAGGTCCGCCCCCGCCGACTCCACCAGATTGATCATGGGTAGCCGGTTGGTCAGGGCGATCTCGCCGGCCCGCCGGGTCTTCGCCAGTGACCACGGGTTGACAGCGCCGCCGCGTACCGTCGGGTCGTTGGCGACGATCAGGCACTCCACGCCCTCGATGACCCCGATGCCGGTGACCACGCTGGCCCCGACCGGGAAGTCCGAGCCGTACGCGGCTACCGGCGACAGCTCCAGGAACGGGCTGTCGGCGTCCACCAGCAGCTCGATCCGCTCGCGGGGGAGCAGTTTGCCGCGGGCGTGGTGCCGGGTCACGTACTTCTCGCCGCCACCCGCCCGCGCCTGGTCCAGCGCGGCGTCCAACTCGGTCAACCGCTCCAGCAACGCGGCCCGGTTCGCCAGGTACGAGGGCGAGGACGGGTCGACGGTGCTGTCCAATGTGGTCATAGGCCCATGCCTTTCGCGATGATCTCGTTCATGATCTCGGTGGTGCCGCCGCCGATGCCGAGGATCCGCGCGTCGCGGTAGTGCCGCTCCACCTCGGCGTCGCGCAGGTAGCCAAACCCGCCGTGCAGCTGCAACGCCTGGTCGACGACGTGGTCGCAGGCGGCCACCGCCACGTTCTTCGCCATCGCCACCTCGGTCACCACTGGCTCGCCGGCAGCGACCCGACCTGCGACCTCGTGCACGTACGACCGGGCGGCCTCGGCCCGGGTGTGCATCTCGGCCAACCGGTGCCGGATCAGCTGCCGGCTGGCCAGCGGACGCCCGAAGGTCTCCCGGTCCCGGCACCAGCGCACCGCCAACTCGACGCAGCGCTGCGCTGTCGCGTACGCCTGGGTCGCCAGCGACAGCCGTTCCGCCGCGAAGTTCTGCATGATCGCCAGGAAGCCGGTGTCCTCCGCGCCGATCCGGTTGGCGACCGGCACCCGCACGTCAGCGAAGGACAGCTCGGCGGTGTCAGAGCAGTGCCAGCCCAGCTTCTCCAACCGGCGTCCCACTGTGAACCCGGGCGACCCCTTGTCGATGACCAGCAGGGTGAGCGAGCCGCTGCCGGGGAAGTCGGTACACACCGCAGTGGTCACGAAGTCGGCCCGGTGCCCGCTGGTGATGTACGTCTTCGACCCGTTCACCACGTAGTGGTCGCCGTCGCGGCGGGCGGTGGTGCGGATGCCGGCGACGTCCGAACCGCCGTCCGGCTCGGTGATGGCCAGCGCGCCGATCATCGTGCCGGACAGAGTGGGCCGCACGTACCGCTCGATCAGACTGTCGTCGGCCGGGGACGCGGTGCCGCCGAGCCGGCCGCCCAGCGAGCCACCGGTGCGGGCACCGGCCGCCGTGACCATGTGCGGCAACGCGATCCCGTGCGTGAACAGGGCCGCCACCAGCCCCGACGAGCCGCCGGAGCGGATCAGCTCCTCGGTCACGATGATCGAGTCGAGCAGGTCACCGCCGCTGCCACCCACCGACTCCGGAAAGCCGATGCCGAGCAGGCCGAGCTTCGCGGCGGTCGCGTGCAGCGCCCGGGGCACCTCGCCGGCCCGCTCCCAGTCGTCCAGGTGCGGCAACACCTCCCGGGTCACGAACGCCCGGGTCAGCTCGCGTAGTTGCCGGCGCTCCGGGGTGTCCACGATGCTCACCACGCCTCCTTCGTTCGCGACTGCGGGGCTCGCAGGACCGGCTCACTCCTCGCGCTCACCCGGAGGCCCCCGTCGGAAGGTCGGCCGGCAGGTCGACGATTCGGGCGCGCAGCAGCTCGCCGAGCGCCTTGGCCTGCGGGTCGAACCGCGTGGACGCGGCCACCCCGGCGCCGAGCAGGCCCTCGATCACGAAGTTGACAGCCCGCAGGTTCGACAACTCGTAGCGCCGCACCGACAGCGGGGCGGTCTCCGGCACCAGCTCGGCCAGCCGGTCGACTGTCAACCAGGTCCGCAGCCACGCGTACCCGGCGTCGGAACGCGCCCAGACACCGAGGTTGGCGTCCCCGGCCTTGTCCCCGGAGCGTGCGCCCACCACCTCGCCGAGCGCCCCGCGTCGGGTCGGGCCGTCGATGGCCGCCTCGCCACCCGGGGCCGATTCGTCCGGCGAGGTGGGGGCGGTGCGGGTCGGTGGGGCGATCGGCACCCGCTCGCCACCGGGCAGCACAGCGACGTGCGCCACCGTGTCCTGCGGCACCGCGTCGGCGGTGAAGACGCCGTACGGTGTCGCGTCACCGGGCAGTGTGGTCAGCGTGCAGCCCGGGTACGAGGCCAGGGCCAACTCCACGGCGGCGGCCGAGAACGCCCGCCCGGCCCGCGCCTTGTCGCCGTCGCGCAGGTGTACGTGCAGCAGGGCGCTGGCCGCCTCGGTGTCGACGGCGTCCGGATGGTCGGTCCGAGCGAGGGTGAACTCCAGCCCGTCCTTGCCCACCGTCTCCTCGACCTGCCCCCGGACCAGTGCCGCCTTCTCCTCGATCTGCAGGCCGCACAGGACGAACGTCATCGAGTTGCGGAAGCCGCCGAGGTTGTTGACGCCCACCTTCAGCGTGGGCGGGGGCGGGGTTCCCCGTACGCCTGCGACCCGGACCCGGTCCGCCCCGTCGGGGTGCAGCGTCACAGTGTCCAGTCGGGTGACCACGTCCGGCCCGAGGTAGGACGGCCCGCCGATCTCGTAGAGCAGTTGGGCGGTGACAGTTTCCACTGTGACCGCGCCGCCGGTGCCCGGATGCTTGGTGAGCACCGACGAGCCGTCGGGGTGCACCTCGGCGATCGGGAACCCGGGCCGGTGGCCGCCGTCGGGCAGCTCGGTGAAGAAGCTGAAGTTGCCGCCGGTGACCTGCGCGCCGCACTCGACGAGGTGCCCCGCGACGGTGGCCCCGGCCAGCTCGTCGAGGTCGTCGCGGCCCCACCCGTACCGGGCGATGGCCGGGCCGACCACCAGCGACGCGTCGGTGACCCGGCCGGTGACCACCACGTCCGCGCCCGCGTCGAGGCAGGCGGCGATCCCGAACGCGCCGAGGTAGGCGTTGGCGCTCAACGCGTCCGGTCGCTGGATCGTGTCGCCCTCGACGTACCCGACCTGAGTCGGTAGCCCGAGCCGGTCGGCGAGCTTCCCGATCGCGGCGGCCAGGCCGGCCGGGTTCAACCCGCCGGCGTTCGTCACGATCCGCACCCCTCGGTCGAGGGCGGTGCCGAGGCAGGTCTCCAGTTGCCGCAGGAACGTCTTCGCGTAGCCCAGGTCGGGGTCGCGCATACGGTCCCGGGCCAGGATCAGCATGGTCAACTCAGCGAGGTAGTCGCCGGTCAGCACGTCCAGCTCACCGCCGTCGAGCATCTCCCGCCAGGCGGTGAACCGGTCGCCGTAAAAGCCGGAGGCGTTGCCGATGCGGATCATGCCGGTACCCCGATCCCGCCGGCCGGCTGCCGGCCGTCACCTGGCGGCCCGGCGAAGGCCTGCGCCACGTCGAGCCATTCGTCGGCGACCGGCCCGGTGGCGACCAGAGCGAGGTCCGCGCGGTGCCGGCGCTGGGTGACCAGCAGGCAGAAGTCCCGAGCCGGGCCGGTGACCCGGTCGGCGGCGTCCGCCGGACCCCAGCTCCAGGTGTCGCCGCCGGGCCCGACCAGCTCGACCCGGACCGGCGCCGCCGGTGCCTCCCGGCCGTGCGCGGCGAAACCGTGCCCGAGGGTACGCACGCCCAGGTGCGCCACGTGCCGGAGTCGGTCGCTGTCGGGGCGGACCACGCCGAGGGCGTCGGCCACGTCCGCGCCGTGCGCCCAGGTCTCCATGATCCGGGCGGTGGCCATCGAGGTGGCCGACATCCGCGTGCCGTACCAGGGCAGTTTGCCGCCGGCCGGAACGGCGGCCAGTGCGTCGACGAGCGCGGTGCGCCCGGCCCGCCAGCGGGGGAGCAGCTCGGCCGGCGGGGCGAGGAACTCCTCAGCGCCGACGTCGACGAGTCGGGTCACGTCCGGCGCGGCGGTGACCGTCGCGTAGAACGCCTCGGGATCGGTCGCGGCCAACAGCGCGACGTGGTCGGTCCAGGCGAGGTGGGCGATCTGATGCCCGATGCTCCAGCCCGGCGCGGGGGTCGGCCTCGCCCAGTCGGCCACGGGCAGTGGCGCCACCAGGGCGTCCAGTTGGGCGGACTCGTCGGCCAGGTCCGTGAGCAGGTCGCTGAGGTCGACCATGGTGCCTCCGGTCGGTGGTGGCCGCTGCGGCCGGCGGTCAGGGCGTGAGCAGGGTGGCGAGCTGGCGCTTCCAGGTGGTCAGAAGAGCGGCCCGGCGGGCGGAGTCGTCGCTGAGCAGGTTGGCCACCCCGAGCCCGCGGAGCAGGTCGAGCGTGGCCTGCACCGCTTCGCGGACACCCGGTCGACGCTCGTCGACACCGAGCAGGGCGACGGTGAGCCGGTGCATTTCCCGCCCCACCCTCGCCTCCAGCGGCACCAGGGCGTCCCGCAGCTCCCGATCGGTGCGGGCGGCGACCCAGAGCTCAAGCGCGGCCACGAACAGCGGCCCGGTGAACGCCACGGCGAGCAGGTCGACGACCCGGTCCAACCGCTGCGGGCCAGCCGGCAGCGCCTCGGCCTCGGTGCGCAACTCGTCGGCCCGGCGCTCGGCCAAGTGGGCCACGGCGGCCGTCACCAGCGCCGCCTTCGTCGGGTAGTGGTGCAGCTGCGCCCCACGCGAAACACCGGCCCGCGCCGCGACGACTGTGGTCGTGGTGCCGGACCAGCCGTGCTCGATCAGGCAGTCGACGGTCGCCTCCAGCAGCCGGGCCTGGGTGGCGCGGCTGCGTTCCTGCTGGGGGACACGCGTCGATGCGGCGGGCACGGAGACAGCCTGCTGCCTACGAAACAAACAGTCAAGCCTGACTTTTTCTCGAGAGCCGTCTCCCGGCGCCCGGCGCCCCCGGGTCGATCATGCAGTTGTGGTGGTTGACAAAAGCCATTTTATAACTCGTAACGGGCACCACAACTCCATGATCCACCGGGACGGAGCGGCCTCGTCAGGGGGTGCTGCTCTGCGGACGTTCGTGGGGGCCGGGGGAAGGCGAGTCTGGAGGCGTCGGGTGCCAGGTGAATGGGAAGTGGGCCGCGGCCTCGGCGGGCGTGGCGCCCTCCCGGCGTCCGGGGACGTCGTGGACGGCGTCCGCGCCCTCGAAACGCAGATGGTTGGCGTCGGCGTGCCGGGCCATGACAGCGGCGTAAGCGCGGACGTCTGCGGCGGTGACGTCGGTGCGGCCTCGCTCGGTGTACTGGTGGAGGAGGTCGGCGACGTCCGGATTGAATCGCAGCATGGTCACCGGGGCGTCGAACCGTCTGGCGATGGCGATGAGTCGAGCACGCGCCTGCGGCGTGACGTTCGTTGACTCGGCGACCGCGCTGCGCCCGGCGGCGAGCCGGGCGACGATCCTGCGGTCGCGTTCCTCGAAGATTCGAGCGTCCGCCGCGTCGGAGTTCACGGCGGTGGGTGAGGTGCCGAATAACTCCGCGCGAATCTCGTCGCTGGAGACCACGGCATCCGCGTCGATCTGGCCGAGCGCGATCAGTGCCCGCAGGAGGCTGGTCTTGCCGGAGGCCGGCGGGCCGACGAGGAGCACGAGTCCCGCTGACACTCGGATCGGGCCGGACCCGCCCGGCGGGTGAGGTTGCTGCACGGACTCGGGCGGGTTCTTCGGCACGGCCCTATCCTGCCGTCCCTGACCGGTCCGCTGCCGTACGTAGGGCTCAGCGGCCGTCGCGGGGGCCGAAGACGGTCAGCGCGTCCGCGTCGCTGTGCTGGGAGCGCAGGTACTCGTCGGCCCAGGCGGCAGCGGCGGGGAAGGCCGACTCGGCCGCCACCCGGGCGCAGGCCGCGTCCACGTCGAAGGCGGTGCGGCGTAGCTGGACGCCCGGCCCGAGCAGCGCCCACCACGCGCCCGCGCCCCCGTACGGCATGCCGATGCTGCCCGGATTGACCACCAGGCGCCGATCGACCAACCGGGTGAAGGGCATGTGCGTGTGGCCGCAGACGACAGTGGAAACCTCGGCGGGAAGACCGTCGAACACGTCCGCCCAGCGCGCCATCCGGGAGTCGACGAGCACGACCTCCTCGTCGTCGCGGGGCGTCGCGTGGCAGAACAGCGTCCGCCCGAGGCCGTCGATGTCCAGCGTCGCCGTCGTCGGCAGTGCGGCGAGCCGGGCCACCTGGTCGTCGCGTAGCTGCCCGGCGGCCCAGTTCGACACCTCGATCGACGCCGGGCGACCGGCCCGGGCCTCGACCAGCTCGCGCTCGCAATTGCCGCCGACCCAGCACACCCGCTCGCCCAAACCGGCGAGCACGTCCAGCGCCTCGACCGGTTGCGGGCCGGCGGCGATGTCACCGGTGAGCACGATCAGATCGGCGGCGGCCACGTCCGGCTCGGCCAGGACGGCCTCCAACGCCGGCAGGACGCCGTGGATGTCGGAGAGCACCGCAACACGATTCACCATGGCCCCACCATCACCGCTGACATCCATCGAGGCCAGCGATTCTGCGCCAGGCAGACGGCAGACGTCCCCGCCTGCGGCCGGTGACGGCAGGCGGGGACGCGTTGTACTGCTCAGACGCGGGCGCGGCGGGCCAGGCGCTCCGGGTCCAGGATGATGATGCTCTTGCCGTCCAACCGCAGCCAGCCGCGCGAGGCGAAGTCGGCCAGCGCCTTGTTGACGGTCTCCCGGGAGGCGCCGACGAGCTGGGCGATCTCCTCCTGGGTGAGGTCGTGGGTCACCCGCAGAACGCCGCCGTCGCGGGTGCCGAAGCGGCCCGCCATCTGGAGCAGGTTCTTGGCGACCCGACCCGGCACGTCCGTGAAGATCAGGTCGGCGAGCGAGTCGTTGGTCCGACGCAGCCGTCGGGCGAGCACCCGCAGCAGCTGCTCGGCGATCTCCGGGCGGTTGTTGAGCCACGGCCGCAGCGCCTGCTTACGCAGCCGCACCAGCCGGGTGTCGGTCACCGCGGTGGCGGTCGCCGTACGCGGACCCGGGTCGAAGAGCGACAGCTCACCGACCATGTCCGACGGCCCCATCACCGCGATGAGGTTCTGCCGGCCGTCCGCTGCGCGGCGACCAACCTTGATCTTCCCGGACAGCAGGATGTAGAGGCTGTCACCGGGCTCGCCCTCATTGAAGACGATCTCGCCCTTGCGGACCTCGATCGTCTCCATCTCCTTGGCAAGCGCCTCGGCAGCTTCCGGGTCAACACCCTGGAAGATCCCGCTGCGGGCCAGTACCTCGTCCATTGCGCACCTCCGGTTGCGCGTGCCGTCCGTCGGCCGGGGCCGCCGTCCGCTGATCCCCTCGCGCGCCGCCAAGTCTAGGCGCACGTGAGCACGAATCAGAGGTCGCCCCTGGAATCTTGATCGGTGGGCGTAACCTGCCGGACGTGCTGAGCGAGCCGACTCTGACCAGCCGCGCCGAGGACGGGCGGCACGTACCGCTGCTCGTCTGGCGTGCGGACGTGCCCCTGCGGGCGGCCAGCAGTGCCCCGCTGGGCGGTGGCATCGGGGTCCGGGGGTGGGTGTTGAACGCGACGGTCCCGATGTCGTACGACCGGGAGGACCCCGCGGCGCACCTGGCCTCGCTCGCCGCCGAGCTGACCCTCGACGGGCCCGGGATCGGCCTGCTGACCGGCGTCGATGTGGCCGAGGTGGTGGCGCGTAGCGACGCCGGGGTGCGGGCCTGGGCGACGGTCGGGCTCGGCACACCGGTGCCCGCTGCCGCGCCGACGCCGGCCGCGCTCGGCCCCCGCGTCGGCACTGTCAACATCGTGGTGTACGTGCCGGCCCGGCTCGCCGACTCCGCGCTGGTCAACGCGGTGTCCACCGCGACCGAGGCGAAGACCCAGGCGATCGCCGAGCTGGGGTTGCCGGGGACCGGCACGCCCACCGACGCGGTCACGGTGCTCTGCCCGGTGGGCGGGCCGGAGGCCGCGTACGGCGGGCCGCGCTCCACCTGGGGCGCCCCGCTCGCCCGAGCGGTGCACGCTGCGGTGCTCGCCGGCGGTTCCCGGCCGGTGGTGCCGTGGTCCGACCAGCTCAGGGGCCCAAAGTCCAACCGATCGGCTGTCGTTGGCGCGTTTAACGACCGGTAGGGTCGCGGGCGATGTATGCTCCCGCCCCCCTCGCGTCCCGCCCGCGCCGCCGCGTCGCCCTCGGCCTCGCCGCGCTGCTGGCCGCCCTCCTCGTGGCCGGCTGTGCCGACCCCGGTGGTGAGGCACCCGTCTGGCAGCCCGGCGCGGGAGGTGGTGGGACCGGCGCGCCGGTCTCCACGACCGGCCCGAAGGCCACCGGGCCCGCGTCGTCCGGTCAGGGTGGCGCGATCTCGCTCTCCGCCACCGGCGACATCATCATGGGCAACGCGCCCAGTCGGCTGCCCGCCGCCGGCGGTAAGGGCTTCTTCAACTCGGTCACCGACGCGCTCAAGGCCGACCTGGTGATGGGCAACCTGGAGGAGCCGCTGACTGTCGACACGGGCACCGGCAAGTGCGGGGCGAACTCCACCCGCTGCTTCCAGTTCCGCGCCCCGCCGGAGTACGCCGCCCACCTGCGTGACGCCGGCTTCGACGTGCTCAACCAGGCCAACAACCATGGCTACGACTACGGGCCCAAGGGCTACGAGAACACCCAGAAGGCGCTGAAGAAGTACGACCTGGAGCACACCGGCGCGCCGAACGAGATCACCGTGGTCGACGTCAAGGGCGTCAAGGTCGCCGTCGCCGGCTTCTCGTCGTACGTCTGGTCCAACAGCCTCGTCGACATCGACAAGGCCAAGGCGGTGGTCGCCAAGGCCGCCACCATGGCCGACCTGGTCGTGGTGCAGGTGCACATGGGTGGCGAGGGTGTCGACAAGACCCGGGTGAAGCCGGGCACCGAGATGTTCCTGGGCGAGAACCGGGGCGATCCGGTGAAGTTCTCGCACGCGATGATCGACGCTGGCGCCGACCTGATCGTCGGGCACGGCCCGCACGTGTTGCGCGGGATGGAGTTCTACAAGGGGCGCCTGATCGCGTACAGCCTGGGCAACTTCGCCGGCGGCGGCAACTCGCTGAGCAACGACGGTCGCCTCGGCTGGGGCGGGGTGCTGAAGGTGTCGCTCAAGCCGGACGGCAGCTGGGCCGGCGGCTCGTTCACCTCCACGTACATGAACTCCGCGGGCAAGCCGACCATGGACCCGGACGACCGGGGCCTGGGCCTGGTCACCGAGTTGAGTCGCGCCGACTTCCCGAAGGGCGGCGCTCGCCTCGACGGGCAGGGGAAGATCACGGCGCCGACCGCCGGCTGACCCGACGGGGAACGTCCGGGGTGCGACGTAGGCTGACCGTCGTGACCAGTAGCCCTCCCGGTGCCAGCGAGACCGATCTCGGGCGCAAACGCCGTGCTCGCAAGATCGGCCGGGTGCTGGCCGAGACGCATCCCGACGCGCATTGTGAGCTGGACCACTCCAACGCCCTGGAGTTGGCCGTCGCCACGATCCTGTCCGCCCAGTGCACGGACAAGAAGGTCAACGAGGTCACCCCGAAGCTCTTCGCCCGCTACCCGAGCGCTGCCGCGTACGCCGGCGCCGACCGGGGCGAGATGGAGGAGTTGATCCGGCCCACCGGCTTCTACCGCAACAAGACCGACTCACTGCTCAAGCTCGGTCAGGCCCTTCTCGACCGGTACGACGGCAGGGTTCCGGGGCGGCTCGTCGACCTGGTGACGCTCCCGGGCATCGGCCGCAAGACCGCCAACGTGATCCTGGGCAACGCCTTCGATGTCCCGGGCATCACCGTCGACACGCACTTTCAGCGGCTGGTCCACCGGTGGCGGCTGACCACCGAGACCGACCCGGTCAAGATCGAGCACGCGATCGGCGCGCTGTACGACAAGCGCGACTGGACCATGCTCTCGCACCGGATCATCTTCCACGGGCGACGGGTCTGCCACGCCCGCAAGCCGGCCTGCGGCGCCTGCACGCTCGCGAAGCTCTGCCCTTCGTACGGCACCGGCCCGACCGAGCCGGCGGCCGCCGCCAAGCTGCTCAAGGGCCCTCGGGCGCGCGACCTCGCGGTGGCTGCCGGGGTCGACCCGGGTCTGGTGCCCGCGCAGGCGGTCGCTGCGGAGGTGCCGTGAACCGCCGCCTCGCCCTCGCCGTCCTGCCGCTGCTGCTGGCGGTCACCGGTTGCACCAGCGGCACTGCCGACGACGAGCCAGCTCCCCGCCCGGCCGCCGCTGAGCGACCATCGCCGTTCCGGGACTGTTCGACGCTGAGCACGGCGCCCACGGCACCGTCGCCCGGCTCCGGCGCGGCGACCCCGGCAACGGCGATTCCGCCGTCGCCCGGCTCGGGCCCGACGGCCTCCGGTACGCCTGGCACGACGGCCCCCGCCGCTGGCGGGTCGGCGCTGCCGGAGCTGACGCTCTCCTGCTTCACCGGCGGGGCCCCCGTCGTGCTGCGGGAGGTGGCCGGGCCGGCGGTGATCAACGTGTGGGCCTCCTGGTGCCCGCCGTGCCGCAAGGAGCTGCCCGCCTTCCAACGCCTCAGCGAGCGGGCCACCGGTCAGCTCCAGGTGATCGGGGTCAACAGTCGGGACAGCCGGGGCGGCGCCCAGTCCATCGGTGAGGACTTCGGCGTCCGGTTCCCGATCCTGGTGGACCAGGGCGAGGCGCTACAGCGCGAGCTGAAGCGCAACGCCATTCCGCTGACCCTCTTCGTCGACGGCGACGGTCAGGTCCGGCACATCGACGCCAGCGGCGCTCTCGACGACACCAAGCTCGCCGAGCTGGTCCGCCAGCACCTCGGCCTGGCGGTGCCGGCGTGACCCGTCGGCCACCCGGATGGATCGATCCGTTGCTGACCCGGCTGGGCACCGCCCGCGCCGAGGACTTCACCCGGCTGACCACGCCGACCGAGGGCGGTCGGGAGAGCGCCGTGCTGGTGCTGCTCGGTGAGCAGCCCGGCGCGGGTCCCGACGTGCTGGTCCTGCAACGCGCCGCCACCCTGCGCAACCACGCCGGCCAGCCTGCCTTTCCCGGGGGTGCGGCCGACCCGGAGGACGCCGACGTCCGCGCCACCGCCCTGCGTGAGGCGAACGAGGAGGTCGGTCTCGACCCGGCCAGCGTGACAGTGCTGGCCGAGCTGCCGAAACTGTGGATCCCGGTCAGCGACTTCGTGGTCACGCCGGTGCTGGCCTGGTGGCACGACCCGCACCCGGTGCACCCACGGGAGCCGGCCGAGGTGGCGCACGTCGCCCGCCTGCCGGTCAGCGAGCTGGTCGACCCGGCCAACCGACTGCGGGTCCGGCACCCGAGCGGCTGGATCGGGCCGGCGTTCTCGGCGCGCGGGATGCTCGTCTGGGGCTTCACCGCCGGGGTGCTCGCCACCCTGCTCGAGATGGGCGGCTGGGCTCGCCCGTGGTCGCTCGACCGGGTAGTGGAGCTTCCGCCGACCAGGGCGACACCGGCCCCGTCCGCCGGCACCGACGAGGCTGACGAGAACGCCCTGCGCTGACCGCGCGGTCACCATCCGCAAGCGATGGTCATCCGGCGGGCACACTGCCCGTACGCTTGACCCGTGTCCGTCGTGGATCTCGTCCTGCTGCTGCTCATGCTCGTGTTCGCGATCAGCGGATACCGCCAGGGTTTCGTCATCGGCGTCACGTCGTTGTCCGGCTTCTTCCTGGGTCTGCTGCTGGGTCTCCAGCTCGGGCCGCTGTTCGCCAGACAGTTCGTGGACGCCGGCACCCGTGTGCTGATCTCGCTGGTGGCCATCTTCGGGCTGGCAGTGGTCGGGCAGGCACTCGCCGGTTGGCTCGGCTCGCACCTGCGCAAGACGATCACCAGCGACGTGGGCAAACGGGCCGACGACGTCGGTGGGGCGCTCGTCTCGCTGTTCGCGGTGCTCCTGCTCGCCTGGCTGGTCGCCGTGCCGCTCGGCTCGTCCTCGGTGCCCTGGCTCGCCGCCTCGGTCCGCAACAGCGCGTTGATCACGGTGGTCAACCAGGTCCTGCCGGAGCAGGCCCACCAGCTGTCCACGGCGCTGGAGGACACCGTCGACACCGACGGGTTCCCGGACGTCTTCGGTGACCTCGCGCCCACCCGGGCCCGGCAGGTCGACCCGCCGGACCCGGCACTGGCCGGCTCGCAGGTGGTGGTCAGCGGTCGGCAGTCGGTCGTGAAGGTGCTCGGCTCCGCGCCCAGCTGCTCACGCCGGATCGAGGGTTCCGGCTTCGTGTACGCGGACGACCGGGTGATGACCAACGCGCACGTGGTGGCCGGCACCCGTTCGGTCGCCGTGGAGCTGGGCGGCGAGCGGTACGACGGCAAGGTGGTGGTCTACGACCCGAGCCGGGATCTGGCGGTGCTGCTCGTGCCCGGGCTGCCCGGGCCGTCCCTGCGGTTCGCCGCCGGCAACGCGGGCAGTGGCTCCGACGCGATAGTGCTCGGCTTCCCGCTCGACGGCCCGTACAACGCGCAGTCGGCGCGGGTCCGGGACGTCGACCGGATCAAGGGCCCGGACATCTACTCGTCCAACGAGGTGACCCGGGAGATCTACACGATCCGGGCGCTGGTCCGCAGCGGTAACTCGGGGGGTCCGCTGCTCTCCGCCAATGGCCTGGTGCTCGGTGTCATCTTCGCGGCGGCGTCCGACGACCCGAACACCGGCTTCGCCGTGACGGCGGCCGAGGCCCGCCCGGTGGCGTTGGCCGGTGCCGAACGCAACAGGCAGGTCGGCACCGGCGAGTGCACCTGAGCGTCGCCGCGAGGTCGGCTCAGCTTTGAGCCGGGGCGGGACGCCTGACGGCCGGTAGCTTCGCCCGGCCCCACCGCAGCCCCCGGTCCAGCACGGCACGGGCCATGATCGCGACGCACGTGCCGCCGTTGACGAAGGACGCCACCACGTCGCTCGGGTGGTGCATGCCCCGGTACATCCGGGTCAGCGCCACGCCCAGCGGCACCATCAGCAGCAGCGTCCACCAGGCGACCTTCGCGCCGGTGCTCCGTGCCCGCAGCGCCAGCAGCACGGCGATGCCGACGTAGAGCGCCACCGCCGCCGAGGTGTGCCCGGACGGGAAGCTCGACGTGGGTGGCGAGACGTCCATGTGCTCCACCGCCGGCCGCCGCCGGTCGATCGCCAGCGTGGTCAGAAGGAACACCAGTGCCTGGGCGGTCACCGCCGCGCACAGGAACAGCGGCTCGCGCCAGCGCTTCAGCCAGAGCCGTAGCGCCAACGCCACCAGCACTGTGACCACGACGATCATCTGGGTGCTGGCCAGCGTGCTGAACACCAGCGAGACGTTGTTCCAGCCGCCGGTGCGGTCGGCGGCCAACTCTCGGTTCACCGCGTCCTCGACGGTGAACGGCCAGGTACGGGAGAACACCCGGGTGACCAGCACCCCGAGCAGCACCATGAGCCCCAGCAGGAGGGACACCGGCAGCAGCACCCGCCGGAGGATCTGGACCACGGTCTCGGACATGGGTCGCCCAGTACCCGGCCGAGCTCGTCGTCACTCCTCAGGCCGCTCCCGGGTGCCGTTCGACCTCGGGAGCAACGCCGTCGCGGGTCG
Organism: Micromonospora sp. NPDC005553; assembly: GCF_042871765.1. NCBI lineage: Bacteria > Bacillati > Actinomycetota > Actinomycetes > Micromonosporales > Micromonosporaceae > Micromonospora > Micromonospora sp. NPDC005553. The sequence goes on from NZ_JBIAJD010000003.1 coordinate 115,184, forward strand.
GCCGGACCGGCCGAAGACCGGTGTGTGCGCGCCAACTGGTGAACGCGGCGGTGGTGGCAGCGACCACCGCCACACCGAGCAACCATCCACCCACCACGTCGCTGGTGAAGTGCACGCCCAGCGTCACCCTGCTCAGCCCGGTCACCACTGTGAGCAGGACCGCCGCCACCCAGAGCGCGGCCCGCGCCACCCCACGCCGGGCGTAGGGCAGGAGCACCAGCAGCAGCACCCCGGCGGTCAGGGTGGCGTTCAGCGCGTGCCCGGAGGGGAACGAGTAGCCGGCGGCCCGGGCCACCGGGTCCAGCAACTCCGGTCGGTCCCGGCCGACCAGCAACTTGAGCAGCGGACCGACCAACCCGCCGACGACCATTGTGGTGGCCGCCCAGAGGGCCAGCCGACGGGCTCCCCGGCGCAGCAACCAGACCACCAGGAGCAGGACCACGGCGCGCAGTGGCATCGGTGCGAACACCTCGGTCCAGCCTCGCATCAGCGCGACCCAGGCCGGGTGATCCTGGGCGTAGCCGTGCAGCGCGTCGGTGACCGCCGCGTCCAGCCGGTGCAGCGGTGCCCAGGCACCGAGCACCAGCAGGGTGAGCAGCGCGAACGGCACCAGCACCAGGAACGCCGCTGTCGCGGCGAGAGTGAGCCGCAGACCCAGCGCATGGTCCGGGTCGAATCGGCGGCGCCGCCAGGACGGCTGGCCGGTGGGAGCGAGGGTGGGCGGCCGGTGCGTACTCATGGGTCCGTTCTACCCGGCCGGGCAGCCGCTCAGGCCTGCCGGCCGGTCGCGATCAACGGGTCCGCTGACGCAACCGGCGCACCATCAGGGCCGCACCGCCGACCAGAGCGGCGAGGAGCACGACAGTGACCCACATCTGCTCCGGCGCTGACGTGTCCTGACCGCCCGCCGCCCGAGCCGTCCAGCGGCTCTGCTGACCGGCTGCGGCGAGACCGAGTGGATCGGCGCCCGCTCCGGCCACCGGATCATCATCGACCGAGCCGGGCGCCGGGCCGAACCCGGTCACGCCCGGCGACGTCTGGTCGTCCAACGGGTTGGCGGTCACCGGCGGCACCTGAGCGGTCAACGCGGCGACCGGGTCGACCACCCCGTACCCGAAGCGGTCGTCCCGCCCGGTCGGGCCCAGGTCCCGGGCGGTGGCCAACAACCGGTTGACCACCTCACCGGCGGGCATCCGCGGATAGCGGGACCGGACCAGTGCGGCGGTCGCCGCCACCAGTGGCGCGGCGAAGCTGGTGCCCTGCACCCGCCAGTACCCGCCCGGAGGCTTGGCGCCGACCAGGCCGCTGGCGGGAGCGGTGAGCACCGTCGCCCGGCCGGTGATCGAGCCGGACCACAGGTTGTCGCTGCTGCGTTCGAGACCGGACACCGCGATCACACCCGGCTCCCGAGCCGGGTACCAGACCTTGGTGCTGGTGGAGGTGGCCAGGTTGCCGGTGCAGGCGATCACGACCACGTCCCGGACGAACGCGTAGTCCAGAGCGGCGGCCAGGGCCGGGCTGTCACCGCTGCCGCCCAGCGACAGGTTGATCACACGCGCGCCGTTGTCGACCGCCCAGCGGACCCCCTGGGCGACGATCAGCGCGTCGTCGTAACGGTTCTCCTCGTCCAGCACGCGGACCGGCAGGATCCGGGCGTCCGGTGCGAGGCCGACCACGCCCCGCTTGTCGTCGTTGCGCCCGGCGATCAGGCCGGCGACGGTGGTGCCGTGACCCACCGGATCCGGGCCCGGCGCACCACCGGGGCCGACCAGGTCCTTGCCAGGAAGCACCTGACCAACCAGGTCGGGGTGGTTGCCGTCCACTCCGGAGTCGACCACCGCCACTGTCACGCCCCGGCCGGTCGAGCTGCGCCACGCCGTTTCGGCCTGCAACTCGTCGAGCTGCCACTGCTCGTCGCGAACCTGGTCGGTGCGGGCGACGGCGTCACCGGGGGCGAACGCCATCGGCGCGCCGGCGAGCTGTCCACCGTTCGTGGGCGCGGCGACCGGCACGACTGCCGCGGTCGGAGCCACGACAGCAAGCGCCGCGGCCACGCCGAGCAGCGCCCTGCTGGTCGCTCGTCGGGCCGCCGACGGACCGCTGTGCCGCACCCCAGTCACATACCCAGCCATTCATCCCGACGGAACCATGACGATCGGAGATTACCGGTTTCCCCACCCGTCACGGGAAGAACCGGCGAGTCAGGTCATTGCGGCGGCAGTTGTGCCAGCTGAACAAGGCGTACGCCCTCCCGTCGGGTGACCAGCCGACCACGCCCCGGCGGCAGCGGTCCGGGTCGCACCGCCCCGACGAGTGCGCCCTCCTCGGGGCTGCCCGCCATCACCAGGCCGGCGGTGGACAGCTCCCGCAGGCGCTGCACGATCGGCTCGTACTGGGCCCGGCTCGCCCCACCGGACCGGCGGGCCAGCACCAGGTGCAGCCCGATGTCCCGGGCGTGCGGCAGGTGCTCCTCCAGTGCGCGTAACGGGTTCGCCGGCCCGGCCGCCACCAGGTCGTAGTCGTCCACCAGCACGAACAGCTCCGGCCCGGACCACCAGGACCGGTCCCGCAACTGCTGCGGGGTGACCTCCGGCCCGGGAGCCCGCCGCTCCAGGTACCCGGCGGCCGACTCGACCAGGTCGGCGGTGTGAGCCGCCGCGGTGCCGTACCCGATCAGGTGTGGCGTCTCGATGGCACCGAGCAGGCTGCGCCGGTAGTCCACGAGGATCACCCGGGCCTGCTCGGGAGTGAACCGGGCGATGATCGACGTGGCCAGCGCGCGCAGGAACGACGACTTGCCGCACTCCGAGTCCCCGAAGACCACGAAGTGCGGCTCGGTGGCGAAGTCGATCGACACCGGGCGCAGGTCCGCCTCCGCGATCCCGATCGGCAGCCGCAGCCCGGTCGTCGAGGTGAGGTCCAGATCGGCGTACGGCAGCACCGGCGGGAGCAGCCGCACCCGGGGCGCCCGAGCACCCGCCCACCCGTCGGCGGCCCTCTTGACCAGGTCGGCGGTGTCTCCGCCGGCGGTACCAAGCTGCGGCAGCGCGGTGAGGAAGTGCAGGCCCTCCGCGGTCACCCCTCGGCCGGAGCGCTCCGGCACGTTGGCGGCCGCACGCCGGGCCACCAACGAGTCGGCCGGGTCACCGAGGCGCAGCTCCAGCCGGGAGCCGAACAGGTCCCGGATCGCCGGGCGGAAGTCCAGCCACCGCAGCCCGGTGGCGACCACGTGCAGCCCGTACGACAGGCCCCGGGTGGCCAGGTCGGTGACGAGTGGCTCCAGGTCGTCGTACTCGCCGCGGATGGTGGTCCACCCGTCGATCACCAGGAACACGTCGCCGTACGGGTCGGTGCCCGGCTGGCCCACGGTCCCCGCTGCCGCTCGACGCTGCCGGTACGCGGCCATCGACTCCACGCCCAGCTCGGCGAAGCGGCGTTCCCGGTCGACCAGCAGGGTGGTCATCTCGCCGACGGTGCGTCGTACGGCGGTCGGGTCGGCGCGGCTGGTCACCCCGCCGACGTGCGGAAGGTCGCGCAGCGCGGCCAACCCGCCGCCGCCGAAGTCGAGACAGTAGACCTGCACCTCGGCCGGTGTGTGGGTGAGCGCCAGCGCGCAGATCAGCGTGCGCAGGGCGGTGGACTTGCCGCTCTGCGGCGCGCCGACCACCGCGACGTGGCCGGCAGCGCCGTCCAGCGCCAGCCAGAGCAGGTCCCGGCGCTGCTCCAATGGTTTGTCCACCACCGCCATCGGCACACCGAGTGCCCCGTGCAGCTCAGGGTTGCCCACTGTCAGCCCGCGTTTCGGGTGCACCTCGACCGGACCGAGCAACTCGTCCAGGGCGGGCGGCTGGCCGAGCGGCGGAAGCCAGACCTGGTGCGCCGGCGGGCCCTGCCCGACGAGCCGGTCCACCAGCAGGTCGAGCAGCGTCCTGGTGCCCTCCTCCTCCGCCACGACGGGCAGGGCCGGGGTCGCCGGCTCGGGCACCGGTACGACGTGGGTGCTGAAGGTGAGCAGCCGTGCGCCTCCCTCGGTGGCGACGCCGCCCGGCGCGGGCCGACGGCGGACGGCACCGGAGACGTACGCGGCCTTGAAGCGGGCCAGCGGGTCGGTGCCGGCACGCAGGTAGCCGTGGCCCGGTGAGCGGGGCAGCTCGTGCGCGTCGGCCACGCCGAGCACCGTCCGGGACTCCAACGCCGAGAAGGTGCGCAACCCGATCCGGTACGAGAGGTGGGTGTCCAACCCGCGGAGCCGGCCCTCCTCCAGGCGCTGGCTGGCGAGCAGCAGGTGCACGCCGAGCGACCGGCCCAGCCGGCCGATCTGCACGAACAGGTCGATGAAGTCGGGCTTGGCGGAAAGCAGCTCCGAGAATTCGTCGCAGATCAGCAGCAACGACGGCAGCGGGGCGAGGGGACTGCCGGCCGCCCTGGCCCGCTCGTAGTCGCGCACGCTGGCGAAGTTGCCCGCCCTCCGCAGCAGCTCCTGGCGGCGGACCAACTCCCCGTTGATCGCGTCCACCATGCGATCGACAAGGGGCAACGCGTCGGCCAGGTTGGTGATCACGGCCGCGGTGTGCGGCAGCCGGTCGAACGAGGTGAAGGTGGCGCCACCCTTGAAGTCGACGAGCACGAAGTTGAGCTGCTCGGAGCTGTGCGTGGCGGCGAGCCCCAGCACCAGCGTGCGGAGCAGCTCGGACTTGCCGGAGCCGGTCGCCCCGATGAGCAGGCCGTGCGGGCCCATGCCGTCCTGGGCGGACTCTTTGAGGTCCAGCTCGATGGCGCCGCCGTCCGCGCCCACACCGATCGGCACCCGCAACCGGTCCCGTGCCGAGCGCGGCAACCAGCCCTGTTCCGCGCTGAAGCTCTCCGGGTCACCGAGGCCGAGCAGCTCGGGGAGGCCCAGGTCGGCCTGGAGTGGGGAGTCCGGCCCGCGGGCCGCGCCGGCGAGCCGCAGCGGTGCCAACCGTCGGGCGACCGCCTCGGCGTCGGCCAGGTCCAACTGGTCGGCGGTGCCCACCTCGGCATGCCCGTCGGACGACCGCGAGTGCAGCCGCCGGCCGTGCAACTCCAGCAGCAGCGCGTACCGGTCCAGCAGTCGGGGCGGCGGGGTGTCCAGGTCCAGCACTGTGACCGCGTCGATGCCGCCGTCGCCGGTCAGGTCACTGGCACCGGTCAGGTCGCCGCCGTCGAGGACCACCACCACGTGCTGGCCGTCGGTGGCCGGGCCGGCCGGGCTGAACCGGGACCGGGTGGCCAGGACATCGGCCAGCAGCGACTCCAACTCGGCGGCCGAGCTGGTGACCAGGCGTACCGGGCCGAGCGCGTCGGCGCGGCCGGGATGGTGGGCGTGCGGGAGCCACTTCACCCACTCCCAGCAGGCGCGGCGCTCCGGCCCGGCACAGACCGCGACGAGCAGCTCGTCGGGGGCGTGGAAGACGGCCAACTGGGTCAGCACGGCCCGGACCAGCGCCTGCGCCGCCGGGTCGCCGGTGGGTGGCCCGCCGGTGGTCGGAGTGGTCGCGGCCCGGCCACGGGCGGCGGAACGCACGTGCACCCGGGCGAAGCTGCGCAGCGACAGCGCCACCGGCAGATCCGGCACCACTGAGTACGCGTCCAGGAAGCGGCGCAGCGCGCCGGCGGTCATCGGCTCGAGCTCCTCCAGCGGCCGGGTGACCGGTGGGACCAGTGGGGTGGCCAGGGTCTGCGGCCCGACGGCGACCCGCACCACAGCGAAGTCGGGGTCGGCGGGGCGCCGTTCCCAGACCCGGTGGCTGTCCACCGTCGACCACAGCCGGCCCGGATCCGGGTGCCGGTAGTAGAGCCCGGCCCGTTGCTGGCCCGCGGTCCGCCGTACCCGCCGCCGCAGTGTGGCCAGGTGGCGCAGGTACTCCCTGCGGGCGGCCATCATCTCGGACTTCTTCGGGGTGCCGGAGGCGCTGCCCCAGGACGTCACCAGCATCGCCAACGAGGAGAGCCCGAACATCCCGCCCACCACGTACGAGTAGGCGCCGCCGCCCCGGCCGAACATCATCGCCATCGCCACGGTGCCGCCGAGCATGGGCAGCAGCATGAGCAGTTGCTGCCACCGCCCGCCGGTCACCACGGGGATCTCCGGTGGCGCGTCGACCGACAGCTCACCGGCGGGAATCTCCGGCGCTGGTCGGCGCGGTGGGCGCTTGATGACGACGGTGGACACTCGGCCTCCTGACAGCGCTCGGTAACCCGAGCCTGGCTCATGGTAGGTAAAGTCCTGTCGTCCGCGCAGCCTCCGATCCCAGTCGATATGGAGACCAGTCGATGACTACCGGGCTGGCACGCGTCACCATCAGCGCGCCGCAACGACGGGTGGACGTCGCCCTGCCGGAGCAGGTGCCCCTGGCTGAGCTGCTGCCCGACGTGCTCCGGCACGCCGGTGTCGGGCTCGCCGACGACGGCGAGCAGCACGGCGGTTGGGTCCTCCGCCGCACCGACGGGGCGCTGCTGGTGACCGCACAGGCCCTGCTGCCGCAGGGGGTCCGCGACGGTGAGGTGCTGCACCTCGTGCCGGCCCGCGCGCACTGGCCCGAGTTGGAGTACGACGACGTCATCGAGGCCATCGCCGACGGTGCTCGCCGCCGCGGCGGCGCCTGGTCGCCCACCGCCACCCGGGCCGCCGGTCTGGCCGGTGCCGCCGTACCGCTCGCGGTCGGACTGCTCGCGCTGCTCGCCGGCGGTCCGACGCACCGGGCCGGCTGGCTGGCGGCCGTCGCGGTGGCGCTGGTGCTCACCGTGGCCGGCACGGTGGCCTCCCGCGCCAACGGCGACGGCACCGCCGGGGCGACGCTCGGCGGCTACGCCCTGCCCTACGCTTTCACGGCCGGTGCCCTGGCCGTCGGCTCCGGTGATCCGGTCGGGCCGATCGGACCGGCCCGCTGGGTGGGCGCTCCCGAACTGCTGGCCGGCTCGGTAGCGCTGCTGCTGGTGGCGTTGATCGGTCTCCTCGGAGTGGCCAGTCGGCTGCGGATCTTCGTGGCCGGCGTCACTGTCGGCCTGATCGGCGCGGGGGCCGCGCTCGGTGGGCTGCTGACGACCACTGCCGGTACGGCGGCGGTGCTGCTCAGCGCACTGGTCTTCGCCGTCGGCGTCATCCCGCTGCTGGCCATCCGGCTGGGCAAGCTGCCGCTGCCGCCGATCACCCTGCCGGCCGCCACCCCCGCCGAGGAGCCGGAGCGGGTCCGGGATCTGCCGGACCGGGGCCGGGTGCTCGCCGCGGTGATCCGCACCGAGGAGATGCTCACCGGGATGCTCATCGGCCACGCGCTGCTGGTGGTGGCCACAGCGGTGGTCCTCGTGGTCGCCGGTGGCACGGCGGGCCGGGTGCTGGTGGCGGTCACCTCGGCTGTGCTGCTGCTGCGGTCGCGGCTGTTCGTGGCGCTGCGACACCGGGTGCCGACGGTGCTCGCCGGGCTGGCCGGCTACGCGGCGCTGGGCGCCGTGCTGGTCGGTCCGGCCGACGAGACATGGCGACTGGTGCTGGTTCTGGGCGGGGCGGCGCTGGCCCTGGTGGCGGTCGCCAGCGGCACCGGGTACGCCCGCCGGCCGGTCTCGCCGTACCTCGGGAGGGTCGCGGACCTCACCGACACGGCCCTGGTGGTCGCCGTGGTGCCGATCGCCTGCGCGGTGCTCGACCTGTACGACAGGGCCCGAGGGCTGCTCGGTTGAGCGACCCTCGGGCCCTGTGCGTCAGTGATCGTCAGTGCATGGATTCGCCGCGCGCCTCGGCGTCGCGGGCCCGCTTGTAGGAGGCGTGGATCTCGGCCTCGGCCTCGGTGCGGCCGACCCAGGTCGCGCCCTCCACCGACTTGCCGGGCTCCAGGTCCTTGTAGACCTCGAAGAAGTGCTGGATCTCCAGGCGGTCGAACTCGCCCAGGTGGTGGATGTCGCGCAGGTGCTCCTGGCGAGGGTCCTCGTAGGGCACGCAGAGGACCTTGTCGTCCCCGCCCTTCTCGTCGGTCATCCGGAACATGCCGATGGTGCGGCAGCGGATCAGACAGCCCGGGAAGGTCGGCTCGGGGACCAGCACGAGGGCGTCCAGCGGGTCGCCGTCCTCGCCCAGGGTGCCCTCGATGAACCCGTAGTCGGCCGGGTACTGGGTGGAGGTGAAGAGGGTGCGGTCCAACCGGATCCGGCCGGTCTTGTGGTCCACCTCGTACTTGTTCCGGTGACCCTTGGGGATCTCAACCGTCACGTCGAAATCCATCTGCACGCTCCCTCGTCTGCCCACGCTGGCTAACGGAACCACTGGCGGCCCTCCGGACAGGTGAATGCCCACCCGCCGACTCCGGCCGCCGCATAGTCTTCGGACCGAAGTAGTGTCACCCAAGCCGATTTTCGCTGGGGGAGGAGGGGGTCGTGGGGAGGGAAGATTCACACTACCGCCCGGATGGGGGCTCCGCGCACGGTACCGGACGATCCGGCTCCGGCAGCGCCAAGGGGCGGGTCCCGGTGCCGGAGGCGCACCTCCCACGGGCTCCCGAAGTAACGACCCCGGCACCGGACGAAGTAACGACCCCGGCACCGGAGACGGTGCCCGAGCGGCCCCCGCCGCTGCCCTGGCGCCCACCCGTGGGGCCGGCGTCGCCCGCTCCGAACGCGGGTCGGTTCCCGGTAGCCGGTGGTGACCAACCGGTGAGCGGCCCACCGCGCGGCAGTGCCACGGTCCCGGTGAGCCCTGCGCCGGTCAGCCCGTCGTTCGGTCCCGGGCCGACCGCCCCCGACCCAGGTGAGGTCCCCCCGGTGGGGCCGCCGATCTCCGCGTTGCCGGCACCCGCCGACGCCGCGCCAGCGCCCGTACCTGCCGCGCCGCGCCGCCGGAGGCGGCTGCCGGTGGTGCTGGCCGCTGTGCTCCTGCTGGTGCTCGCCAGCGTCGGAGTCGTGATCACCCGTCCCGGCCCGGTCGCCGGGTGGCTGGGCGACGATGCCGGGTCCGGGCCGAACGCGGTCGGCGTGACTCCGGAACCCGCCCCGTCGGACGTGCTGGGCGGCCCGGATTCGAACGCCCCGGTGCCCACCCCGGACGGGGTTCGGGCAGTGCTCGATCCACTGGTCGGCGTCGCCGCCCTGGGCGACCGGGTGAACGTCTCGGTCGCCGACGTGATCACCGGTCAGACGTTGTTCGCCAAGGGGGCGGACGACGGCACAGTGCCCGCCTCGGTGACGAAGCTGGCGACCGCGGTGACGGTGCTGGCGGCCCGGGGTCCCGGCTACCGGATTCCCACTCGTGCCGTGGCCGGCGCGAAGGCTGGCGAGGTGGTGATCATCGGGGGTGGTGACCCGACCCTCGCGATCAACAAGAAGGGTTACTACCCGGGCGCGGCGCGCCTCGACGATCTGGCCGCCCAGGTGCGTACCGCGCTCGGCGGCACGCCCCCGACCAGTGTCACCGTCGACGGTTCGGTCTACTCCGGCCCGGTCTACGGCCCCGGCTGGGACGACGACATCCCCACCGGCGGTTCGGGGGGCGCGGTGACCGCGCTGATGACCGACGGCGCGCGTACCGACCCGGGCGTCGAGCACGGGTCCGCCCCGCGGTTCGCCGAGCCGGACCTGGCCGCCGGCAAGGCGTTCGCCCGGTTGCTCGGGGTGCCGACCGACTCCGTGAAGCGGGGCGCGGCCCCGCCCCAGGCGGCGGCCGGTGCCAGCCCGGCACCGGGCACCGAACTGGGCGTGGTGCAGTCCCCGCCGCTGATCAGGCTGGTCGACGTCATGATCAGCGAGAGTGACAACCTGGTGGCCGAGGCGCTCGCCCGGCAGGTCGCGTTGGCCCGCGGTCAACCCGCCTCGTTCGACGGCGGCGCCGCCGCCATGGACGCCGAGGTGGCTGAGCTTGGCCTGCCCGCCGACGAGATCAGCGTCTCCGACGGCAGCGGCCTGTCCCGGCTCAACCGGATCAGCCCGTCGCTGCTGACCGATCTGATCCGCCTGGCTGCCAGTCCGGACCATCCGGACCTGGCCGGCGTCTTCGGTGGTCTGCCGGTGGGCGGTTGGTCCGGGACTCTGAACGAGCGCTACCGCACCGCTGCGGGCACGGCCGCGGGCGCGGGCAGCGTCCGGGCCAAGACCGGCACCCTGACTGGCGTGCACTCCGTCGCGGGCCTGGTCACCACCGCCGACGGTCGGCTGTTGACCTTCGCGGTGCTCACCGACAAGGTGCCGGGGGACCGGGACACCGCCCAGCCGGCACTGGATCGGATCGCCGCTGCGCTGGCCGGTTGCGGCTGCGGCTGACCGTCGCCGGTTCGGGGGCGACGGGGTCGTCATCGGCGTCGATCGAGGGCGCGAGCCCGGGCCGGGGTGTCGCGGCGCGGGTACGGTGGGTTCATGGCGCAGTTCGTGGACTGGGATCTGGCCGCCGCCACTGCGGGGGCGTTGAGCAAGTCTGGCCCCCGCGTGTCGTACGCGGAAGCCACCGACGTGGTCGGCGACCTGCGTCGGCTGACCGACGAGGCGGCCGGGCACGTGGCCGACTACACGGGGTTGCGGGCGCAGGTGTCGCATCCGCCGGTCCGGGTGGTCGACCGCCGCGACTGGGCCGCGACCAACATCGCCGGTCTCCGCGAGGTGATCACACCGCTGGTGAGTCGGCTCTCCGGCGACAAACAACCGGGCGCGTTGACCGAGGCGATCGGGTCCCGGCTCACCGGGGTGCAGGCCGGGACGGTGCTGGCCTACCTCTCCGGCCGGGTGCTCGGCCAGTACGAGGTCTTCTCGGCCGACCCGGGCCAGCTGCTGCTGGTCGCGCCGAACATCGTCGAGGTGGAGCGCAAGCTCGGCGCCGACCCTCGGGACTTCCGGCTCTGGGTGTGTCTGCACGAGGTCACCCACCGCACCCAGTTCACGGCGGTGCCGTGGATGCGGGCCTACTTCCTCAGCGAGGTGCAGGCGTTCGTCGACGCCTCGTCCAGCGGAAGCGAGCACCTGGTCGAGCGGTTGCGGCGCGGGGTGGCCACGTTGTCCGACGCGGTCCGTGATCCGGAGAGCCGCACCAGCGTGCTGGACATCGTGCAGACCCCGGCGCAGCGGGCCGTACTGGACCGGCTCACCGCGTTGATGACCCTGCTGGAGGGGCACGCCGAGTTCGTGATGGACGGCGTCGGCCCGCAGGTGATCCCGAGCGTGGAGCGGATCCGGGCGTCGTTCAACCGACGCCGGGAGGCGGGCAACCCGCTGGAGAAGGCGATCCGCCGGCTGCTCGGCGTGGACGTCAAGATGCGCCAGTACGCCGAGGGGCGCAAGTTCGTGCACGGGGTGGTGGAACGCGTCGGAATGGACGGCTTCAACTCGATCTTCAACTCGCCGCTGACCCTGCCTCGGCTGTCGGAGTTGGGTGACCCGGACGCCTGGGTCGCCCGGGTGCACGGCCCCGCCGGCACCATTCCGGCCGCTGGCTGACCACCCGCCGGTGGCCGCGCTCGCTCCGCCGGTGGCCGCGATCCGGGTGGCGGTTCGCCGCGCCCTGACCGGCCTGCCGTCCGGCGGGCCGGTGCTGGTCGCCTGCTCCGGTGGTGCCGACTCGCTCGCGCTCGCGGCGGCCACCGCCTTCGTGGCACCACGGCTGGGCCGCGTCGCGGGGCTCGTCACCGTCGACCACGGCTTGCAGGACGGCTCCGCGGAGCGCGCCGAGGCGGTAGCCACGTGGGGGCGAGGGGTCGGCTTCGTGTCGGCGACGGTGGCCCGGGTGGAGGTGGCCGGGCGTCCCGGCGGGCCGGAGGCGGCCGCCCGGGAGGCCCGCTACCAGGCGCTGACCGAGGCGGCCCGGCAACAGAACGCCGTCGCGGTGCTCACCGGGCACACCCGTGACGACCAGGCGGAAACGGTGCTGCTCGCGCTCGCCCGGGGCGCCGGCCCACGGGGGCTGGCCGGAATGCCCGCCCGCCGCGACCTGGGCGGGGTGCCACTGCTGCGTCCGCTGCTGGAGATCGGTCGGGACCAGACCCGCGCCGCCTGCGCCGTCCTCGGGCTGAGCCCGTGGCAGGACCCGCACAACCGCGACCCGTCGTACGCCCGGTCGAGGGTGCGGGGCGACCTCCTGCCGGCGCTGGTGCGGGCGCTCGGGCCAGGTGTGGTGGACAACCTGGCGCGTACCGCCCGGCTGGTGGCCGCCGACAACGCCGCGCTCGACGAGTTGGCGGGGACGGCTCTGGCGGCGGCCCGGTGCCCCGACGGAGGGCTGTCCGTACCGGCCCTGCTCGGCCTGGTTCCCGCCGTACGCGGCCGGGTGCTGCACTCCTGGGCCCGCGAGTTGGGTGCGCTGCCCGGTGCCCTGTCGCACCGGCACGTGGCCGCTCTGGACGCCCTGGTGACCGATTGGCACGGTCAGGGCCCGACCGACCTGCCCGGCGGTGTCCGGGTGCTCCGCCGCGACGGCCGGCTGGCATCGGTGCGCCCCGCCTGACCTGACCGGCCGGTCTCAGCCGCTGTGTGCCCGGTCCCGGAAGGTGGTCCGGTAACTGTGTGGGGTGGCACCGACCCGGCGACTGAAGTGGTGGCGCAACGCGGCCGCGTCGCCGAAGCCGGCCTGGTCGGCGACCGCCTCCACGCTCAACGGGGTCTCCTCCAGCAGCCGCCGGGCGAGTAGCACCCGCTGGTTGGTGAGCCAGTCGTGCGGGGTGGTGCCGGTCTCGGCGCGGAACCGGCGGGCGAACGTGCGGGGCGCCATATCGGCGCGGGCGGCCAACTCCTCTACGGTGATCGTCCGGTCCAGGTGGCCCATCAGCCACTCCAGCACCGGTTCGAGGGTGGGTGCCTCGGGCGCCTTCGGGATGGGCGCCTCGACGTACTGGGACTGGCCACCGTCGCGGTGCGGTGGGACCACCATCCGCCGGGCCAGCCGGGTCGCGGTGGCCGAGCCGTGCTCCTGGCGGATCAGGTGCAGGCACGCGTCGATGCCGGCCGCCGTGCCTGCGCTGGTGAGCAACCGACCGTCCTGGACGTAGAGCGAGTTGCACCGCACCCGGGCGCGCGGGTGCCGGCGTTGCAGTTCGTCCACGTACCGCCAGTGGGTAGTGCACTCGCGGTCGTCGAGCAGCCCGGCCTCGCCGAGCAGGAAGGCTCCGGAGCAGACGCTGAACAGGTGCGCTCCGCGGGCGTCGGCCCGACGGAGCGCGTCGAGCACCGGGCCGGGGACCGTGGTGCCCTGGCTGTGCGCGGGGATGGCCACCAGGTCGGCCTCGTCGACCGGGCCGAGGTCGGCGTGTGGGGTGAGGTGGAAGCCGGACGAGGTACGCACGGGAGCGCCGTCCGGGCTGCACACCTGGAAGCGGTAGGCGGGGAAACCGTCGGCTGTCCGGTCGGTGCCGAACACCTCGGCGAGCACGCCGAGCTCGAAGGGAGCGACCTGGTCGAGGGCGAGGACGGCAACGGACCGCAGCATGTGACGAGGGTAACCCGACAGGTGGCAGTAAATCGATGACCACTGGCATTCCTGCCACTGTCCGATCGCTTCGCGAGGTCGCAGACTTGTCTCAGTCCGGTGCGCACCGGCGGCGAAACCGACAGCAATCATGCGAAAGCGAGCGCCGCCATGGAGTTCCTGTTCATCCTCCTGTTCCTCGTCCTCCTCGCCACCGCCTCGGCGGCCGGCCTCACCGTCGACAGCCACGATTCGGCCGACTGGAAGCCGAGCGACGATGGCCGCCGCTGGCGGTCACGCACCAACTGATGTGATTAGCGTTGTTTGCGCAGAAAATCCTCGGCGGGACTGCGCCAAAAGGTGCGGCCCCGCCGACGGAGGCCATCCGACGTACGGCAGGCTAGGAGTCATGGCTGACGGCTCCTGGTACGACGCCGACATCGACCACGTGATCATCTCTGAGGCGCAGATCCGCGAGAAGACGGCGGAGCTGGCCAAGCAGGTCTCCGCCGACTACTCCCACGTGGGCGACGGGCTGCTGCTGGTGTGCGTACTCAAGGGCGCGGTGATGTTCATGGCGGACTTCGCCCGGGCGCTGGGCCGCAACGGCCCGCCGGCGGAGCTCGACTTCATGGCCATCTCGTCCTACGGCCAGGGCACCACCTCCTCCGGGGTGGTCCGCATCCTCAAGGATCTGGACCGGGACATCGCCGGTCGGCACGTGATCGTCGTCGAGGACATCGTCGACTCCGGGCTCACGCTCTCCTGGCTGCTGCGCTACCTCGAGTCGCGCTCGGCGGCGAGCGTCGAGGTGGTCGCCCTGTTCCGCAAGCCGGACGCGGTGAAGGTGCCGGTACCGGTGAAGTACGTCGGCTTCGACATCCCCACCGAGTTCGTGGTCGGGTACGGCCTCGACTTCGCTGAGCGCTACCGGGAGCTGCCGTACGTCGGGGTGCTCAAGCCCGAGGTCTACGCCCGCTCCTGACGCCGGGCCGACCCGTCGCGGGCGGCCCGCGGGTCGACATGAGCCCGACTTCTATCGGCATCCATCAAGCCGACGTTCAGCGCGCTCTCAGCTGATGCGGTTACCGTGTAGCACGGTGGCCCGGAGGTTCCTCCGCGCTCGACCCACTCGATCGCGTGACCGGGCGCTCGGGTGGCCGAGCCGGACTCCCCGCCACGCCGGCTTCCACCCGGACTCGCCGTACGTTGGCTGCGGGGCTGGTGGGCCTGCCCACGGTGCGTGTCGTCGATGTCGAAGGCGCGTGAAGTGCGGAGGCTCGCAGGTTCGCTGCTGGCGTACACGGTCTTTTGATGGTGCACGACTGCGGGGCTCGCAAGCTCACGCCTCGCGTACACGGTGTACCGTCGAATGACCGCGGCGCGGTAGTTTTCGCGCCTCGGGGTCGAGTCGGCCCGCACGGCGGCTCCGGCCGCCGCTCAATGCGGCGACACCATCAGACGGTCAGGACGTCGATCAGGAGGATGCGGGCGCCCCGGCGCTCGACAACAGTATGGAACGTACGCGTTTCTTCCGCCGACCGGTGGTCTGGATCATCCTGGTCATCCTCGGCGCCGTTGTGCTCAGTCAGCTGTTCACCAGTGGTCCCAGCTACCACCGCGTGGACACTTCCGTTGCGCTCGATCAACTGCACACCGCCAAGATCAACAAGGTGGTCTTCCAGGACAAGGAGCAGACGCTCCAGCTGGACCTGGCCCAGAAGACCAAGTTCGGCAAGACCGAGACCAACAAGATCGAGGCCCAGTTCCCGTACCAGGCTGGCGACCAGATCTGGAACGAGGTGCTGGACGCCAAGGCGAACAACCGGGTCACCGGCCCGGCCGACGCCAAGGTCTCCTCGGACAGCATCTGGGTGAGCCTGCTGGTCAACCTGCTGCCGATCGCGCTGCTCGTGCTCCTGCTGCTGTTCTTCATGTCGCAGATGCAGGGCGGCGGCTCCCGGGTGCTCAACTTCGGCAAGTCCAAGGCCAAGATGATCACCAAGGACACTCCGAAGACGACCTTCGCGGACGTCGCGGGTTCCGAGGAGGCCGTCGAAGAGCTGTACGAGATCAAGGACTTCCTGCAGAACCCGGCCAAGTACCAGGCCCTGGGCGCCAAGATCCCGAAGGGCGTGCTGCTGTTCGGCCCGCCCGGCACCGGCAAGACGCTGCTGGCCCGCGCGGTCGCCGGCGAGGCCGGGGTGCCCTTCTACTCCATCTCCGGCTCCGACTTCGTGGAGATGTTCGTCGGCGTCGGCGCCAGCCGGGTCCGTGACCTGTTCGAGCAGGCCAAGACGAACGCCCCGGCGATCGTCTTCGTCGACGAGATCGACGCCGTCGGCCGGCACCGTGGCGCCGGCATGGGTGGCGGCCACGACGAGCGGGAGCAGACGCTCAACCAGCTGCTCGTCGAGATGGACGGCTTCGACACCAAGGGCGGCGTCATCCTGATCGCGGCCACCAACCGGCCGGACATCCTCGACCCGGCGCTGCTGCGCCCGGGCCGGTTCGACCGGCAGATCCCGGTGGACGCCCCCGACATGGAGGGCCGCAAGGCCATCCTGCGGGTGCACGCCAAGGGCAAGCCGTTCACGCCCGACGTCGACCTCGACGCGGTGGCCCGTCGCACGCCGGGCTTCAGCGGTGCCGACCTGGCCAACGTGATCAACGAGTCGGCCCTGCTCACCGCTCGTAAGGAGCAGCGCGCGATCTCCAACGACTCGCTCGAAGAGTCGATCGACCGGGTGGTCGCCGGTCCGCAGCGGCGGACCCGCGTCATGAGCGACAACGAAAAGAAGATCACCGCGTACCACGAGGGTGGCCACGCGTTGGTCGCCTGGGCGCTGCCGCACGCCGCGCCGGTGCACAAGGTGACGATCCTGTCCCGTGGCCGCTCGCTGGGCCACACCCTGGTGCTCCCCACCGAAGACAAGTACACGCAGACCCGCGCCGAAATGATCGACACCCTGGCGTACGCGCTGGGCGGTCGCGCTGCCGAGGAACTGGTCTTCCACGAGCCGACCACCGGCGCCGGCAACGACATCGAGAAGGCCACCCAACTGGCCCGCGCGATGATCACCCAGTACGGCATGAGCTCCAAGCTCGGCGCGATCAAGTACGGCACCAGCGGGGACGAGCCGTTCCTCGGCCGCAACATGGGCCACGAGCGGGACTACTCGGACTCGGTGGCCGCCGAGATCGACGGCGAGATGCGGGCACTGGTCGAGCTGGCGCACGACGAGGCCTGGGAGATCCTGGTGGAATACCGGGACGTCCTGGACAACATCGTGCTCGAGCTGATGGAGAAGGAAACCCTCTCCACGGCCGACATGGCGCGGATCTGCTCCCGGGTGGTCAAGCGCCCGCCGCTGGCGCCGTACAACGGCTTCGGCAAGCGTCAGCCCTCCACCGAGCCGCCCGTGCTCACCCCTGCGGAGAAGGACAAGCTCAAGGCGCAGGCCCAGGCCGACGGCGCGCAGGCGTCGGTTGGGGGCGTGGCGCCGTCCAACAACTCGGACGGCACGCACTGAGCAACGACCCGACGGCCAGCTCCCCACACCGGGAGCTGGCCGTCTCCGCGACCGAACCCGACGGCGACGACGAGCTGGACTACGTGGCCGCGCGGCTGATCAGCGGCAAACTGACCGGCCGGCCCGTCGAGGACGCCGTCGACCTCGGCCGGATCGAGAAGGCCGTCCGCGAGATCCTGATCGCCGTCGGCGAGGACCCGGACCGCGACGGACTCCAGCAGACCCCTGCCCGGGTCGCCCGTGCGTACGCCGAACTCTTCGCCGGCCTTCGGGTCGACCCGGCCCAGGTGCTCAGCACCACCTTCGAGGCCAACCACGAAGAGCTGGTCATCGTCCGGGACATCGACGTGATGAGCCTCTGTGAGCACCACCTGCTGCCCTTCCGGGGCAGCGCGCACATCGGCTACATCCCGGGCCCCGACGGGCGGATCACCGGCCTGTCCAAGTTGGCCCGACTCGTCGAGGTCTTCGCCCGTCGTCCGCAGGTGCAGGAACGGCTCACCTCACAGGTCGCCGACCTGCTGATGAGCAAACTCGCGCCCCGCGGCGTCGTCGTCGTGCTCGAATGCGAACACATGTGCATGGCGATGCGCGGCATCCAGAAGTCCGGTGCCAAGACCATCACGTCGGCAGTACGCGGCATCCTGCAGTCGGACTCCAAGTCGCGGGCCGAGGCGATGGCGCTGATCATCCCCCGCTGAGATCCCGTCGCACCACGGCCGGCCGCCACCCCAACCGGGACGGCCGGCCGTCGCGTTTCCGCACCAGCTCGGGCAGTGCCCCGGCCGAGCGGGTCCCGCCCGTCAGCCAGCGAGCAGGGCCAGCAGCAGCCCGGCCGTGGCCAGCACCGCCGGCACCAGGCACACCAACGCGCCGAAACGCACCGTACGGTCCAGCCGCTCGGTGGGGCTGACCCGGAACAACCGGCCAATGCCGATCCAACCGGCGACGAACGCGACCGCCGGCATCGGCAGCCCGCAGATCAACGCCGCCACGGTGGCCGGTCCCACCCCCGTCGCCGCCAGAACCACGACCTGGATCAGCGGCACCAACAGCGCGAACGGCCCGTACACCAGGAGGTTGCGCGCCCTCGCGGGCCAGGACCCCGGCCGGAACCGGCGGCGCGCGGCCAGCGCCCCTTCCGCCGCCTCGGCCCAGCCACGCGCGGTCCGCAGCGCCGCCAACACGGCCGCCGGGCCGCCCGCCATCGACCGGGCCGCCTCGGTCAGCTCCGGCGGTGACGGCACCAGGGAGATCGCCGGTACGCCCAACTCGCGCAACCGTTCCTGCTGACTCGCCAGCCCGGTACGGAGCACCGTCAACTCCTCCCGGGCGGCCTCCGCCGACCGGGCCTGCTCACCGGCGGCGGCAGCCGCACCCCGGCGTACCCCGTCCAGCTGGCGGGCGGCCGCAAGATACTCAGTCCAGGCATTGCCGGGCTCGACCGCCCCCGGCGTGGCGTCCCCGATCACCGCAGCTGCCCGCTGCCGCCCCGGCCCGGTCACCGTCGCGATCGAATCCACCTCGACACCCTCCACGTGCGCCACCCGATCAGCCGGCCACGTCGGCGAACGGCACCAGGACCGTGCCCCGCTCGTCCGGGCCGTCCCAGAGCACCGCCCGGTCGGGGCGCACCTGCCACTCGACCGGCCGACCGAAGACCGCCGTGAGCTGCGCGACCGGCACGTCCAGCACGGCCACCGCAGCCAGCTTGTCGACCTCACCCGCCGGCTCGAACAACGCGGCGAACGGCGGCACCGCACGCCACCAGCCCAGCAGATGCCGCCCCGCCGGCGGCCCGTCCCGTAGGAGCGACCGCAGCCGGTCCAGCGGCAGCTCCCGGGGCCCCGGCCGGTCCAGCCCGAAGACCACCAGATACGTCGGCAGGTCGTGGGCCGCGTCCGCGAGCAGCATCGGCAGATCCACCAACTCGGCCGAATGCCGGGCCGCCAGATCGGCCGTCAACGCCTCCGCCAGGACCCGGGCCCCGGGATCCGGCGCCGCCACCAGGAAGCGGGCACTGCCCGGCGCGTGATGAGCCGACGTGCTCCGCGCCGCCGTCGCCAACAGCCCGCCCGCCGCGGTGCCCGACCCCAACACCGCGAGGTTGCGCCCAGCCGCCGGCCCCAACGGCACGGCGACCGTCGAGCGGGCCACGTCCACCGCCCGGCCCAACAGGGCGGCCGGCCCGTGAGCCTGTCCCGCCAGGGCCGCCCGGTGGCGCGGATCATTGCCCAGCAGCGGGCGGGCGTAACCCGCGAAGACCACCGGCGGCACCGACCCCGCCGGACGGGCCTCCCACAACTCGTGCCGCAGCTTCTCCACGACCTCCGGATGATCCTGCGGGTCCGGGTGACGGATCAACCGCTCGTGACCCCGGATCGCGCCCCGTGGGCCGCCGAGCCCGCCGGCCGTGTTCACCACCGCGCTGCCCACCGGCAGGCCGGCCGCCGAGTCGTTTGTCGGCTCCAACACCGGACTGCCACCCGGCAGCGCCACCCGCACCGGGAACTGCCCGAGCACCGAATCCCGATGACCAGCATCCGCCCGCGCACTCAGCCCCAACTCGCCAGCACCCGCCAGGACCAGATGCACGCCGTACGCCCGACCCGCCCGGGCCAGCCCGTCCAACTGGGCGGCCACCTCGGCGGCCAGCCGGTCCCGCTCGGCGAAGAGCAGCGGAACATTGTCCACCACACAGACGATCCGGGGCAGCGACTGGTGCTGACGCAGCTCCGCGAAGCGTTGCCCCCCGGCCCGAGCACCCGCCTCCGTGCGGCGATGGACCTCGGCCGCCAACTCGTCCAGCAGATCCCGGACGTACTCCCGGTCGGCGGCCATCGCCGCCGCGCGCACCTGCGGAACCCACGACCTGTCCCGCTCGGTCTGCAGGAACTCCACGAAGGACTCGCCGTCGCCGAGATCCGCCAGGTAGAACGCCACGTCGTCCGGGCCGTACCGGGCGGCCAGGCCGAGCAACGCGGTGGTCAGGAACGCCGCCCGGCCCGCCGCGGACCGGCCGCTCACCAGCCAGTGCGGGGTCAACTCGGTGAAGCCCAACGGCACCGACCGGCCTCCGGCATCGCCGACGGTCGTGGTCAGCCCGTCGGCCGAGTCCGATTCCCACAGTCGCTCACCCGTCGGCGGTAGCAGCGCACCCAACGCCAACCGGGAGCCCGCCTCCACCTGCTCGGCGAGCCGCCGACAAACCGCGTCGACCAGCTCGGCCGGCGGGTCCGACTCGACGAAGACCGGCGAGTTCAAACCGCCCGGCGGATCAGCGCCCGGCCCGGCGAACGACGCCCCCGGCGGATCGCCGAGCAGCGCGTACGCATTCCGCAACGCCAGTGCAGTGGTGTGCGGCAGCGGTGCCCGGGCCGAGTACGGGCCGGCGGGCGGCCAACCCGCCACCACCAGGTGCAGCCCAGCGGCCGGCCCCTGCTCGGCCAACGTCTCGATACGCGCCAGATCGGTCGGGCCTGTCGACTCCGGAAGCGCGGCCACCACCAGCAACAGCGTCCGATCGTGGCGGCGTCGCCCACTCGCCCCCGGCGTCACCCACTGCTCCGCCTCGGTCAGCACCGCGCGCAGACCCACCACGTCCACCGCCGGTGGCGGCAACAGGCCAGCATCCGCGAGTGCCCCGAACGGTGTCAGCACAGCCCCGGTGGCATCCACAGCGCGAATCAGCAGGGCACCCGCCGGGGCCGCACCCAACAACCGCAGGAGTACGGCCCGGAGCAACCCCGCAACCCGTGGCTCCCGTGCGTCAGCGTCCACGCTGAGGTGACCGGTGCCGACAAGTGGCACCAACGCGGGGAAACGAGCGTCGTCCAACGGCGCCGCAGTACCGACCCGAACGAACGGTGGCGGACCATCACCGGCCGGCGAGTCCACGGTGAGTGAGTCCAGTGCAGCACCCGACCAGCCCGGCGCCAGCAAGGCCGCAGATGTCCGCAACCGGTCGGCCACCTCGTACTGGCGGCGCTGATCGGCCGGAGCCGGCCGCGTCTCGTCCAGGATCCCGGCAGCCGCGGTCGCGACGGCCGACGCCCGACGGTGCAGGGCTGCGGCGCGGTTCGTGCGAGCCTTCGGACCGGCCACCGCGTCCACCCCCTCTACCCGAGGTTGGCAACCCCTCCCCGAGCAGAGACGGTATCCCAGCCGACGGTCCTCCTCCGGGAGGTGCCTCGGCGCTGCGCCGGTGTTGTCGTGGATCTCACCGGTGGGGAGGGGTCCGTCACGATCCGCTGGATCTGAGGCATTGGCTCCGGAGCGTCCAGCCGATAACTTCAGGAGGTGGAATCAGTGCAGCCCCCCGCCGGTTCCCAGGTCTCCCGCGTACCGGCCCAGCGGACACCGTCCGAGCAGCTGCCGCCCGCCCCGGCAACGCCGGCACCGCAGCCGCCACGCCGCCGAACGCGGACGGTGCTCACAGTCGTCGCTGGCGTGCTCGCCCTGCTCTGCCTCGGAGGCATCGCCACCGCCGTGGTCTGGTACAACCGCGCCTCGACACCCGACCGCAGCACCCCCGACGTCGCGGTGATCAATTACCTTCAGGCGACGCTCGTCTCTCGCGACCCGAACCGAGCGGGGTTGTTCACCTGCGAGGGCGCGGTCCCCTCGGTCGATGAGTTCGCTGCGGATGTTGCCGGACGTGAGCGGGAACTTGGCGTCTCTTTTTCGATCAACATCGAGGACGTTGCCGTTACTGAGACTGCCGGCGCCGACGCCACCGTTGTCGCTGTCATCCGGCGGAGCGCCGCAATTGACGGAATTCATCAGAGCTTGGCAGACACGTGGCAGTTCGATTTGAACAACCGGGACGGCTGGCGTGTTTGTGCTGGCTCCCGGATTAGTTAACTTTCATTCAATCCACAAGAGATGAACCGGCACCTCCAGCGTGGTGGGTGACTGGCCTCGCCAGGCCCAGCGGTACCACTCCACCTCGGGTGTGACTCGCACGCAGATGTCCCCTTCGGCGCCTGAGTAGGTCTCGGTGACCGCTCGAAGGTCACGGTGCTCCAGGCCGCCCTCGACGTGCACCACCCGTCGACCGGTGACCGCGTCCGCTTCGAAGACCGGCGTGGGGGTCCGGTGTGCCGGGCCGTCCAGCGAGACCAACCGGATGCCCGTGTCACGGGCGTCGTCCACTGCCGGACGGCTGCCGACCGTCTCCACCCAGACCCGCTCCACCGGCACCAGAGGCGCGAACACCTCGACCTGGTCGGCTTCGGCCCGGTACCACTCGTGCTCGGGGATCACGGGAACGTAGGTCCGGGCGCTCTGCACGACCCGGTCGTCCGCGCGCAGGTCCCCGCGCCAACCCATCCCGGGAAGCCCGACCAGCACCCGTTGGCCGCGCAGCTCGACCCGCTCAGTCGCAGGGACGATGGTCAGCGGTCTCGGCGGCTGCGGCGCCCAGTCCGGCTGGTCGGCGAAGGGATCAGGTAACGGCCCGGTCATACAGGTGCTGGCCTCACTCAGCGGCGCGCAGCGGGGCACCCCGCCCGCGCATGAACGGGACCGGATTCACCGCGCCAGACGCGTTACGGTCGTTGCGCAGGTGCACCTCGAAGTGCAGGTGCGGGCCGGAGGAGTTGCCACTGCTGCCGACCTTGCCGATCACCTGACCGGCCGTCACGATCTGGTCCTTCTTGACGAAGGGCTGAACCACCATGTGGCAGTACCGGGTGATGTAGCCGCCCGCGTGCAGCAGGTCGACGAACCAGCCGCAGCCCCCCTTTCCGGGAAATCCGTCCACGTTGCAGTCCTGCCGGCCGCGGCGGTCCTCGTCGCAGGTCGAGACCAGCACCCGGCCAGTCGCTGCGGCGCGGATCTCGGTACCCTTGGCCGCGCCGATGTCGACTCCGTTGTGGCTGGGTCGGCTGGCGGTGCGGAAACCGGAGCCGACTCCGCCGGGGATCGGCGCGGTCCAGCCGGAGGCGGCGATCTGACCGCGTTCGGCCGCGTTGCACACCGCCTTGCCGTTGATCTCGACGGTGCGGGCCGCCCCGCCGGCCAGTGCGTCCACGATCCGGCTGGCTACCTCTTCGTGCTTGGCGTACGCGTCCGGGTAGGCGCTGACCTGGACCCGCTGCGCGACCACGGTCAGCGGTCGTTGTTGCCAGCTCTCCACCTTCACGAGCTTCTCGTAGAACTTGCGGGCCGCGTACGCGGGGTTCAACCGCTCGGCGACACTGCC
The DNA here is from genome assembly GCF_042871765.1 of Micromonospora sp. NPDC005553. NCBI lineage: Bacteria > Bacillati > Actinomycetota > Actinomycetes > Micromonosporales > Micromonosporaceae > Micromonospora > Micromonospora sp. NPDC005553. The sequence continues at coordinate 138,309 of NZ_JBIAJD010000003.1, forward strand.
CCACCCCGGCCGCTGCTGGAACAGGCCCAGCGAGTCGTGGTCCGCGCCAACACCCTCGTGTGGCAGGGCCAGGGATTCGGGTACGCCGCTGTTGGCGAGGTTGCGCAGCGCGGACTCCTGCATGGCGGTGGCGAGGGCGACCACCCAGCCTCGCGAGGGCACGCCCATGTCCTGGCCGACCTTGATGATGATCGCGGCATTGCGGACCTGTGTGTCGCCGTACTGGGCGAATCGCGGCAGCTTGCCCGCGATGTTCACCGCTCGGACCGGCCCGCACTCCTTGCCTGCCATGGTGTCGCCGTTCTCGGCGTCGTCGCCTCCGAGCCCGGTGAGGAAGAACGCCGCGGTGCCGCCGGTGCAGCAGAGCAGAAGCAGCATCCCGGTGAGCACCGCGGCGACCACACCGAGCCGGAGGGGGCCGCGGCGGGTTCCGGCGTTACCAACGTCGCTCATGGCCGCTCCCAGTCCAGAACGTCGACCAGCCAACCATCGTCGGAGGTGACCAACTCCAACCGGAGCCCGCCGGCATCAAGGGGAAGCAGCAATTCGACGAACGTCTCGGTCCGCTCTCGCATGGCTGGAGGACCGGTGACCTTCTCGGCCGGCACGCTCTCGGGCTCGGCGCCAGTTAACTTCTCCCTCAGCGCCGGCGTGGAAAGCGGCCGCAGGCCAGCCTGCCACTCTTCGGTGGTCATCCCGGGACTGCCCAGCCAGGCCTTGGCGAAGCGGTCGGCGGTCTGTTCGGGCGTGCGGGCGCCGGGCGACGTCACGGGTCGCGGCGGAGCCGCGCTGTTGAGCAGGCCGTCGTCCCCGGCCGTCGGGTCCACCGTGATGATCGGCCCATCCGGACGGCTGCTCAACCCATCGGCTGAGTCACCCGGGCTGGAGATCAGCCTGGCCGCCCCGAGCACACCGACGACCACCACCCCGATCACGAGCGCAACGCCCAGCCGGGACCGCAGCGCCCGGGTGAAGAGAAATTCCAGCGCCCGTCGCATCGCCGTCACCTCGCCTCTGAGCGCACCCGAGGTCCGGTGCGATCCGGTACACGCTCGGTGGAGCCTGGGCGGTAGACAACGAACGACGGGTTCTCAGCCGGAACATCCGGCTCGGTCCAGGTCGCCGGCTGTCGGCGTCGGGGCTGCGGGGCGGTTGGGCGGCTCTGACCTTTGCCCTCCTCCGCCGGCGCCTCGTCGGGCCGCTCTCGGCCGTCGGGGCGCGCCGTGTCTGCGCGCCGGCCCTCGGCCGCGGCTGTCGGCACCGGAGCCGGGTCCTCCCGCCGCGCCTCCGGGCGTAGTCGGGTCTGTTCCGCGTTGGGTGACCGTCGACGTCCGCCCACCGGCTCGGCGGTCCCGCCCGGCTCGGCTACGTCCAGCCGAGCGGCGGTCCGCATGTCGCGAAAGAACCGGCGGTGCCAGGATCCGGCCGAACTGACCGCTTCGCTGCTGTCCTTGCCGCCGAGTTGCGTGATCCGCCGGTACGGCCGCAGCAGCAGCCACCCGACCACCCCGCAGAGCCAGACCAGCACCACCTGAAGCCAACCCGCCATGGTGGGAGTGCTCATGATCAGGTCGACGGCGAACAGGTAGATCGCTGCCCCGGTACCGAAGATGGCGATATTGAACAGCGCGGCGACCACGGCGTTCGCCAATCGCCGCAGACCGGCGCTGGCCGGCCGCAGCAGACCGATGGTGCCCAGGATCGGTGCCGCGATCACCGCCCACCGGAAGATCAGGAAACCCAGCAGGACCAGTAGCGACGCGGTCAGGTCGAACATCGCAAAGAGCAGAGCCGCGAGCACGGCGATGAAACCTGCGCCGACCCGATCCATATCGCGGACACCCTGGAGATATTCGTACGCCTCTGGGTCCTCGGCCTTGATTTGCTGCGCCACCCGGGCCCACTGCTGCTGCTTGGCCTTGATCGTCGCTTCTCGGGCCGCCGAGCTGGCGCGCATTGACTTGGCTTCGCCCCACGTCAAAGATTTTGCATCGTAGAGTGCGGGGCCGTATTTGATCGCGGTCTCGCTTTCTGCTGAACCTAATACGCCCCGGAGCCAATTCCGGTACAGCATTGTCTCGGTAGCGGTGTCGCTGGCTCGGACGGCGGGGGTTCGAAGGTCCTTGCAGCGGTCAGGATCGATGCAGCGCCCAGGGTCCGGCTCCTTCGCCTGCGGCCCAACGGCGTCATGCACCACTCCCAGACTGGTGACAAGTGCGCCGTCGGCGATGTTCGCTGACTTGACCGGCCACGCAGCCAGCGCCGTGACCGCGACCATCACCAGCAGAGCCCAGCCCGCGGTGGTCATCGCGTTGCTCATGTCTGACTGTCGGGACCGCCAGAGTAGATAGAGTCCCACTACACACAGGGTGACGATTCCGAAGACGCTGAACACCTTCTGGTACACGGCCTTAGTCGCCTGTTCGACAAGCGGGTCAGCCCATCCCCACATCGAACCGGGGTCCCAGGCGCGCTCTCTGAGCGCATTTGACGCACCGATGATCGCCGTTGCGGCCATGAACTCGCCATTGGCGATCGTCGTGGTGAACTTGTAGTCCGGATGAAGCACGCTTGAGGCGCAGCCACCGTCGATGTCATAGGTGTTATAGCTGTAGCCGCCGTAGCCATAGAGGCTGTACCGACCAGCTACTCCATTCGCGGCCTCCGTCGGTGGCGCGGCGGCGAACCAGCCGGCGAGCCCGGAGTCCGGCGTACCCGGGGTTGGTGCGTTGCGGCACGTGACCTGGTCTTCGCTGACCGCTTGTAGCTTTGCCACGCAGGCGCGGAAGTCGGCTTGCCATTCGGCGGTCGTGCAGAGGTCGGCGCGGGCCTGGGCGGCGGGCGGTGCGGCGGCTGCGGCCTCCGCGCCGATCAGCGGCCAGGTGAGGGTAGCCCCGGCCAGTACGCCAAGGGCGAGCAGGAACGACGCGGTCCTTGCCCAGGCCCTAGCCATGTCACGCCTCCAGATCCGGCAGGGGAATGCTCGGCAGGACTCCGGCCGCCGCGGCTATCGCGGCTGGCGTCGTGTCGAGGTGGTCCAGTAGCCCTTCGACGTACGAGACGTCGACTCGGACCTTCTGCACTCGTCCGTCTACGTCGCGCATCACGAACTCGCGGAAGCCGAGCCGGCTGGACGAGCTGGCGTCGGCGGCGGAGAGCGAGGCGAGGGTGGCCTCGTACCCGTCGTTGACCGGCACACGCAGCAGTCGTAGCGCTTCGGAGGCGATCTCGGCGTCCTCGGCGATGCGGCCGACGAAGACGGTGGAGACGAGGTTCTGCACGTCGAGGCCGAGGATGTCGCGGGGGTTCTGGGAGGCGACCAGTGCGGCCAGGTTCCATTTGCGGGAGTCGCGGGCGAGTCGGACCAGGAAGGACCGCCCGGACCGCCAGCCTTCCATGAAGTGCGCCTCGTCGAGGCCGACGAGTTTGCGGGATGACATCGAGCCGCCGTAGCAGCGCCGGACGGCGAGCCGGTGCGCTGTGTGCAGCATCGGCAGGGCCAGTGCTTCCTCGGCTGACCAGTACTCGCGTTCAATCTTGAGGTCGGGCAACCGTAGCCCGGCCATGGTGATCACGGTGAGTGCCGCGTCGGCACCGAGCAGCCCTTCCGGCGGTCGGCCGAAGAAGAGCATGGCCAGTGGCATCTCGGCGGTGTCCAGCAGGAGGTTGGCCAGTTCCTTGCCGGCGTCGTCGTCGAGCCGTCCGAGGCAGCTCACCACGTCGTCGAGGGTGGAGGTCTCCTCGGCGGGGACCTGGCGGACGGCGTGCCGGAAGAGGGTGGCGGTCGACGCCTCCCTGGCCACCTGCGGCGGGACGAGCATCATGCAGATGTCCTGGACCAGCATCCGCCGCTCGGCCCGGGCGTTGGAGACGGCGATCTCGAACTCGCGGTCGCCGGCGGCCCCTGTGCCGAACTCGGAGCGCAGCGGCGTCGGGATCAGCGAGTAGGGCGCCAGGGTGCCGTGTTCCGAGCCGGTCAGGTTCAACACCCGGGAGTACGGCCGCAGCTCGGGCATCGCGCAGAGGCGGGCCAGTGGGCCGGACGGGTCGAGCAGAGTCACCTGGACACCTCGGCGGGCGGCCAGGTAGCCCAGGGCGCCGAGCAGGGTGGACTTGCCACCGCCCGGTTCGGCGACGAAGACCGCGAGCCCGGAGCGTTCCCGGACCTCCATGGGGAAGTGCAGGTCGAGGAAGACCGGGCGGCGGCAGGTGCCGGCGGTACGGCCGATCAGGTCGCCCCGCCGGTCGCCCACGTTGGACGCGGCCTGGGGGAGCGCGGCGGCGAGCAACGGCACCGGCATGCGACGCACGTAGCCGGTGTTGGCGATCGGCTCGCCGGGGATGAACTCGCGGGCCAGCCAGTCCTGGTTCTTCGGGTGCTGCAGCGAGATGCGCAGCTCCCGGGAGTAGAGCTGAATGAGCCGACGGGCCCGCTCCAGGCATTCCTCTCTGGTCCGGCCGCCGACTGCGATGCGGTGCCAGCCGTGCGCACGGGCCGAGTCGACCGGGAGACCGGTGGTCATCTCGTCGCCGATCACCAGGGCGCGCTTGGCCAGTCGTTCCAGCTCCGGGGGCGCGTCGATGCCGTGTTCGGCGTAGTCGAGCTGTTGCGAGCGGATCATCCGCAGCCGGTGTTCCAGGTTACGGAAGGAGTCGCCGGAGCCGAGGATGTCGACGCGGGTGGAGATCTCCATCGGCCAGGGCAGCCGCTCGTGGAAGTGCAGCCAGGGCTCGTGTCGTTCGGGGATCTCCAGCGGCTCCATCCGACCGACGGCGAGCACTGCCACGTGCCGCTCCTCGCCGGTCATCCGGTTGACCAGCTTGACCGTCGAGCCGTACGGGGTGCGGTAGCGCTCTACCTGCTCGGTCATGGCGAGCAGGTCGCCGCGCTCCCAGCGCCCGTCGGTCACGGGGGAGAGGGTGCTCGGCGGTGACATGCACAGCGCCACCGAGCGGTAGAGCAGCCATTCCAGCTCCTGGGCGGTGACCCGTCGGCCGCGCATGCCGAATGCCCCGAGCACCTCGTCGAACTGTTCGACGGTGCGGCCGAGCTTGCGGCGCTCGCCATCGGCGGTGCCTCGTCCGAAGGTGCGCAGCAGCCGCTCGGTGAGCGAGTCGCCGAGGGAACGTCGGGCGAAGGTGACACCGAGGTAGGTCTGGCCCTCGGCGTGGTTGACCGCCATCAGGTGGCGTTGGGCGGCGACCAGGTGGTCGGCCCAGCCGGTGGTGCCGGGAACGTCGGGCAGCGGCGCCGCCGTGTGCGTGTCGATGGTGCGAGCCCACTCGTCAGCGGGGAACGGCCGGGTGGTGCGGCGCAGGTGCAGTCGGAAGCCGGCCAGGCCGGCGTACTGCTCGGAGATCGCCGACAGCAGCGCCTCGCGTTCGGCGTCCGGCCGGAACGCCCAGCGGACCTCGGGCAGCCAGTACCAGGCAGTGACGGTGTTCGGTGTGAAGGTGAGGTGGCCGGCGATCTCGGTGATGGCCAGTTCGACCGACGGATCCCGATCACCGAACTTGATCTTCGGAGCGCGAACCCGGGTCGGCTTGATCGGTCGGTCCGGTCGGCTCGCCGTGCGCTGTCGGGGTGCGGCTATCTCCTTACCGGGGGCCGCGGTGCCGGTGCCTCTGGGTCGTTCCGGGTCGGTGGACCGACGCGCGGTGCGCTCGAGAGCTGGCCGATTCGCAGATGTGATCATCGCCGGCTGCTCCGGCGGAGCCGTGGACCGGCTGGCGGCCGTCGGCTGGGGCTGCGCCTGAGCAGCCGGTCGGGCCGCCGGCGTCGCTGGGGGGCGGCCACTCGGCGCGGTGCTGGCGGGTCGGCGGGCGGGGCCGGTGGTCGCGGACGGACCGCCGGCGGACGGATCGGGCTCATCGGACAATCGCCCCATCGGCCGTCGATCCCCGGCCTGATGCGGCACCCGGGACTCGCTGGCCTGGTGGCCGCCCCCGTGCCGAGGGTCGGCGGGTAGGCCACCGTTGTCGGCGGGGGTCCACGGTGGCTCAAGCTCGGGAACCGCGCGAGCGGGTGCCGGGCCGGCGGTTGGTGGCGGCTGATGCGGGATCGCCGGCTGCTCGCGGGTGCTCGGGCCGGCCGTGACGGCTCGCGCCGTGCCGGGTCGCCCTCCGCCACCGAAGAGGTCCAGGAAGGGGGAGTCGATGTCGGCGTTCTCGCCGGCCGACACGGCGGTGGGCTCGGCCGGTGGCGGCCGGCGGGGAACCGGCCGGGGTGCCTGGAACACGCCGACGGCACCGTGGCCGGGCGACGTCACCAGCGCGGGGTCGAGGGCAACCTCGTCCTCGTCCTCGATGTAGTCGAACGAGTGCGCACGGTGACCGACCGGTGCGCCAGGGCGGCCGGCCGGGGAGCCCGGCGTGGAGGAGCGGCTCATGCGATCGCCTCGGCGGCTGCCGGCAGACCCATGCCCGCGTCCTGCGACGGACCGTTCGACATACGTCCGGTCATGCCAGTTCCTCCCGAATCCTGATCCGGCTGCCGACCAGGCGCGGATCGCGCTGCTCGACCGCCGGCTCCCGGGTGCGTCGCCAGTCGGTCAGCGCGGTGCGGATGACCACCCGCGCCGGCCGATCGGGGTCGACGTGCCGGAAGATGAACGACGTGGTCACGATGGCGAGCGCGATCTCCCAGGCGGGGAAGAGCTCGACCGTCAACGTGAACAGCCAGTGGATGAACATGTAGAGGGGGACCAGCAACATGAAGAGCCCGTACTGGGCGTAGGGCAGGTGGACCGGAAGGGTGTAACCGGGCGGCCCGAGGTAGACCAGGCGGGCCCGGTAGATGTCGTCGTCGGTGCGCAGCCGCATCTGGTGAACGCGCCTATTCGAAGATCAGGTCGATCAGGTAATCGCCGACGAAGAAGAGTGTTGCCGCGCCCGCGATGAAGGCGAGCCCGACGATGGCGATCGCGGAGCTGGTCAGCACCTTGGAGATCTCGCCTCGGCTGGCACGGCCGATGAAGATGACGCCCAGGACTGCGAGCAGGATCGGCGCGATCTTGCTGGCGAAGAAGGTGACGACACTGTTGGTGTCGATCCCCTTCGGTGCCGGCTCCGCGAGTGGAGTCGACGCCAGGGTGGAGAGCGCGTGGGCGACGCCGGACGACGCCGTCTCCATGAGCTCGTAGGCGATCACTGGAACCTCCCCATAGCGCGGCCGGCGATGCCGCGGCGGTGCAATAGGCAAGCCTGGCGGGAAAAGTGCTCCACAGGGCATGGCGTTCTTGACCCTGTGTTCGTTACTCACCACGGAGGGTGGCGAGGTTTGGGCGGATTTTCCCCGCTTCGGCCCTCCCTCCAAGCTTCGCCATCTCGATGCTGGCCAATTCCAAAGCGTACGGGCCGCCCCGGATTGCGACAAGCCGCGAAGGGACTGCCTGATACTGCCCGGATGACCGATCGTACACCTGTTCTAATCGGCACGTCAGGGGTAGTGGTGCGGGGCCCACCCGGGTCGCTGGGCGCCGCCGCCGCGACCGGTACCGTCTAGTCGTGACCGATCTGGTGCGGGCTTCGGGCCCGGTGGTGATGGGCGTCCTCAACGTCACACCGGACTCCTTCTCCGACGGCGGACGGTACGCCGACCTGGATGCCGCCGTCGGACACGGCGTCCGTCTGCGGGACGCCGGAGCGCAGCTGGTCGACATCGGCGGCGAGTCGACCCGTCCGGGTGCCGCGCGGATCGACGCCGAGACCGAGGCCGAACGGGTGTTGCCGGTCATTCGCGAACTGACCGCCGCCGGTGTGGCGGTCAGCGTCGACACCAGCCGCGCGCGGGTCGCGGAGGCCGCCCTGGCCGCCGGCGCGGCGGTGGTCAACGACGTCTCCGGTGGCCTGGCCGACCCGGACATGGCCCGGGTGGTCCGCGACGCGCACTGCCCCTGGGTGCTGATGCACTGGCGAGGGCACTCCAGGGCCATGCGCGACCTGGCCACCTACACGGACGTGGTGGCCGACGTCCGGGCCGAGCTGTCCCAACGGATCGACACGGCGCTGGCCGCCGGGGTGGCCGCCGACCGCCTCATCGTCGACCCCGGGCTCGGCTTCGCCAAGACGGCCGCGCACAACTGGGAGCTCAGCGCCCGCCTGCCGGAGTTGCTGGATCTCGGCTACCCGCTGCTCTTCGGGGCGAGCCGCAAGTCGTACCTCGGTGGGTTGCTCGCCGCCGCGGACGGTACGCCGCGACCGACCGCCCAGCGGGAGGCGGCCACCGTGGCCACCAGTGTGCTGGCGGTCGCCGCGGGCGCCTGGGGCGTACGCGTGCACGACGTGCGGGCCACCGCCGACGCGCTCGCCGTCTGGGCGGCGACCGGCAGCCCTCGTCTGGCCGTGCCGCAGCACGACAGGAAGCTGACCCACCACGATCACGAGCATGGGGTACGGCGATGACGACGGACCGGATCCAGCTGACCGGCCTGCGGGCGCACGGCCGGCACGGGGTGTACGACTTCGAGCGCGAACAGGGGCAGGACTTCGTGGTCGACGCCGTCCTGGAGCTGGACCTCGGCCCGGCCGCCGCCAGTGACGACGTTGCCGCCACGGTGCACTACGGCGAGTTGGCCGAACGCCTGGTCGCGGTGGTGACCGGCGAGCCGGTCAACCTGATCGAGACCCTGGCGGACCGGCTCCTCGCGGTCTGCCTGGCAGACGTTCGGGTCGACGCCGCGACGATCACAGTGCACAAGCCCGAGGCGCCGGTGCCGCACACCTTCACCGACGTGGCCGTCACGATGACCCGGGCGCGTACCCGGTGACCCGGGCGGTTCTCTCGCTCGGCAGCAACCTGGGCGACCGCCTGGAGCACCTGCGCACGGCCGTCGCCACCCTCGGCGACGCGGTGCTCGTGCTCTCCGGGGTGTACGAGACTCCACCGTGGGGCGACACCGATCAGCCCGCGTACCTCAACGCGGTGGTGCTCGTGCAGGACGAGAGCGCGACCCCGCGCGACTGGCTGGAACGGGCCCGCGACGCGGAGCGCGCGGCCGGCCGGGTCCGTGACCCGCAGCGGCGGTTCGGGCCGCGCACCCTCGACGTGGACGTGATCGCGGTCTGGGGCGACGACGACGAGCCGGTGCTCAGCGACGACCCGGAGTTGACCCTGCCGCACCCCCGGGCGCACCTGCGCGCCTTCGTGCTGCGTCCGTGGATCGACATCCAGCCGTACGGACGGCTGCCCGGTCACGGCTGGCTGACCGACCTGCTGACCGCCGGCCCTGCGGCGGACGGGGCGTTGGAACTGCGTCCCCGGCCGGAGTTGGCGTTAGAGTCGACGGCATGACCGAGCGGAACCGGCCGGCATGACGCAGGCGAAGCCCCCACCCCGCGGGTCGGGCCCGGACGGGTCGCGGATGGGCCCCACCCGGATCTCGACCCTGGTCGTGGCCGGCCTGGCTGCGGCCGCGGTTGCCTGGCTGCTGATCAGCACCCTCTACTACAGCGGGATTCCCCGGCTGCCCTGGCTGCCGGTGGTGACGCTGGCCGGGCTCGCCGTGCTGGAGGCGTACGCCGCGATCAACACCCGGGGCCGGATCGAGCGCAAACCGGGTCGGGAGCCGGTCAATCCGCTGTTGGTCGCCCGCTTCGTGGTGCTGGCCAAGGCGTCGGCGCTGGCCGCCGCGATCTTCGCGGGCTTCTACGCGGGGCTCACCGGCTGGCTCTTCGTGGAGACCACCCGCGCCGCCCTGGACGATCGGCCGGCCGCCGGCGGAGGCCTGCTCGCCTCGCTGGCACTGGTCGGCGCCGCGCTCTGGTTGGAGCGCTCCTGCCGGGTGCCGGAACGCCCGGACGACGAGCACGAGCAGGACCCGCGGGAGAGCCGCCCCGGCCAGCGCTGAGCAGGGGGTTACGCCCGGCTGCGGTCGCGGGTACGGTGCCTGCGATCGGGGAGCAAGGGCCGCCCAGGGTCCGTCCGTGCGCCGGACTGGGGACGGTCGGCCACTGGGGAGGCGGCGTCATGGGTTACGAAGAAGCGGGCCGGGACCGGTCGGCCGAACCCTCTTCCGGGGTGCCGGCCGCCGTCCTGGACAACGTCTTCGACGATCCCACCCACGGTGAGCCCGGCCGGGATCGGATCGGCGTACACCTGGGGTGGGAGCTGCTGCTGCTGGCCGGGCTGGCCGTCGTGAGCTGGCTGCTCTGGCGGGAGGATCCGGCTGCGGTGCGCGACGAGAACCTGCGCACGCTCCTGATCGACGCGGTCGGGCTGGGGTTGCTCGCACTGGCCGCAGGGTTGAGCTTGCGGACTGCCGCGCCTAACTTGGCCGTCGGCCCGATCGCGGTGGCCGCCGCCCTGCACTACGCCGAGCAGGGTGACCGGGGTCTGCCGGAGTCGCTCGGCCCGGCCGTGGCGGTCGCCGCGGTGGGCGGGCTGGCGCTGGCGCTGGCCGTGGTGGTGCTGCACGTGCCGGGCTGGGCGGCCAGCCTGGCCGGCGCCGCCGCCGTGGTGGTGTACATCGAACGTCGATCGGCGCCCGTGCTGGTACAGGGCGACTACGACCCCAGGGGCAGCGCCGGTTACCTGTTCGCCGGGTTCGCCGCGGTGGCCGTCCTGGGTGGGTTGTTCGGCGCGATCCGGGCGATCCGTCGGCTCGTCGGCCGATACCGACCGATCGCCGATCCGGCCCGTCGGCGGGGCGCGGTCGCCGCCGTCGTGACCGCCGCCGCGCTTGTCGTCTCCACCGTGCTGGCCGCTCTGGCCGGCATACTGCTCGCCGCCAACGACCCCGGGCCGGTGGCGCCCACCTCGGGGCTGGACTGGACGGTGCTGGCCGTCGGCGTGGCCATGCTCGCCGGCACCAGCGCGTACGGCCGCCGGGGCGGTGTGTTCGGCATGCTGTTGGCGGTCGGCCTGGTCACCGTCTTCCAGGTGTACGCCTCGGAGCGCGGCTGGACGCTGAGCAACTGGGTGGTCGGTGGGGCCGCGCTCGGCGTCGGGCTGCTGGCGACTCGGCTGGTCGAGACGCTGGGGCGGCCCCGAACGGGCAGGCCCGAGCGGCCCGAGCCGGTCGGCGACGGCACGATCAGCTCGGGCTGGACCACGCCGCAGCCGCAGTCCGTCGACAACTGGCCTCCCACGCTGCCGACCCAGGCCGCGCCGCAGCCGATCGACCCGTGGCGGGATCCGCGGTGGGAGGACGGCCCGCGACGGTGGGACACCGACGAGCGGTGAGCCGCGCCGCGTCCGCCGAGCCGGAGCTGATCTCGACCGTTAGGCTCGGCGACATGACCGACTCACCTGCCGCCACCCCGGGCGGAACCTCGTTCGAGGAGCTTGACGCGCTGTCCACCGAGGAGTTGCGGGAGCGGGCGTTCGCCCGGGCCCGGGACAATCGGGACGTGGGCTTCTTCTGGTCGGTGCTGCGCCACCTGCCGAACGCGGACGAGGCAACGGTGCTGGATGGCGCCCCGAACTCGATTGGCCCGACGATCGACGAGGCCAACGCGCTGTGGCGGGAGCTGACCGGTCACGGCTACGAGGAGTCGGCGCCGCTGCTGCGGGCCGCCTTCATCGACTACCTGATGAAGCACTGAGCCGCTCGGGGCAGCCCAGGTCCGCCCGATCCACCGGTTCGGGGCCTGGGCGGATCGCGTCGCTGGTCCACCGTTCCGGCCCGGTCAGCCGCTACGGCACGGCCGCCGGCACCGGCGCGCTCGCCGTGTTGCTGCTGGTCGGCATCTGCGGCAGTCCGGCGTACACCGGGTGGGCCGTCACCCTGACCGACCCGGAGTCGGCCGGGGCCTTCTACGCGCGCCTGCTCGCCTGGCCGGCCTGGCGGCTCGACGCGGACGGGCAGGCCGGCGGGTTGTTCGCCGCCGACCTGCGAGCCGTCCTGCTGGTGGTCCTCGCGGTGGCGCTGCTCTACCTGTTGCCCGCCGCCCAGGTCGCCCGGGTGCCCGGCCCGGTCAGCCAGTTCTTCTCCGGCTGGGCCGCGTACGTGCTGGCTGGCGGGTTGGCCGCGGTGTTGGCGGCGCTGCTCGGCCCGGCACCGTCACTGCTGGGGGCCCTTCAGGACGCCAGCACCGGCGCCGGTTACGGCTTCCTCACCGGGTGGATCATCGGCATCGCCAGCCTCGGCGGTCGCGCCTGACCCCGCCTCGACAGTCGCCCTGACCACACCGAGGTGGGGTCAGGCGCGACTGTCGTACGTGCGCCGGGGCGAGTCAGCTGGTCGGGCGGCCGAGGTCGAGGAGGCGCTGTCGGCTGAGCGCGCCCACCGGCCGGCCGGCGTCGGTCACGAGGAGCCGGTCCCGGCCCGAGGTGAGCAGGACCGCCAACGCGTCGTACGCCGAGCCGTCCACGGCGACGGTGGGCAGGTCCGGTGCGGCGTCCTCGGGCACCGGCTCCAGCGCCTCCCGGTCGAGCGGGGTGACCGCCAACCGGCGGATGCCCCGGTCGGCGCCGACGAACTCGCGTACGAACGCGGTGGCGGGTGCGCCGAGCAGCGCGGCCGGGGTGTCGTACTGCTCCAGGTGCCCGCCCTCGGAGAGGACGGCGATCCGGTCACCGAGTCGGACGGCCTCGTCGAGGTCGTGGGTGACCAGCACGATCGTCTTGCGCACCTCGGCCTGGAGGCGCAGGAACTCCTCCTGGAGGCGGGACCGGACGATCGGGTCGACGGCCGAGAACGGTTCGTCCATCAACAGCACCACCGGGTCGGCAGCGAGCGCCCGGGCCACCCCGACCCGCTGCCGCTGGCCACCCGACAGCTCGTGCGGGTAGCGACCGCCGAACTCGGCAGGGTCCAGCCCGACGAGGTCGAGCAACTCGTCGACCCGGGCCCGGGTCTGGCCCTTGGGCCAGCGGAGCAGGCCCGGCACGGTGGCCACGTTGGCCCGCACGGTCTGGTGTGGAAAGAGGCCGACGTTCTGGATCACGTATCCGATTCGACGGCGCAGTCGCACCGGGTCGACGTTCGTAACGTCCTCGTCGCCGAGCGTGATGCGACCGGCGGTCGGTTCGATCAGGCGATTGATCATCCGCAGCACCGTCGACTTGCCGCAGCCGGACGGGCCGATCAGCACCACCAGCTCGCCGGCCCGGACCTCCAGGCTGAGGTCCCGGACAGCTTCGGTGCCGTTCGGGTAGCGCTTCTGGATGCCCTCCAGGGAGATCGACGCCGCGCGAGGGGATTGGGTCACGTCGGTAGCCTCCGGGGTAACGTCCACGTATGTCCTTCCGCCTGAGCTACCGGGCCGACCCGGGTAACCCCTGGTTCTCCTGGCAGTACGTGCGGGACAACTCTGACACGATCCTCGCCGCGGTGCGCGAACACGCCTCCCTCACCGGGCGAGCGGTGTTGATCGCGGTGTTGATCGCCCTGCCGTTGTCCGTGTTGGCGTACTGGGTCCGTCCGCTCGCCGGTCCGATCCTCGCTGTCAGCGGGGTTGTCTACACCATCCCGTCGTTGGCGCTCTTCGCGTTCATCGCCCCCTACCTGGGCACCGGTGCGACCACGGTGCTGGTCGGGCTGGTCCTCTACGCGTTGCTGCTGATCGTGCGCAACGTGGTGGCCGGCCTCAACCAGGTGCCCCCGGAGGTTCGCGAGGCCGCCGAGGGCATGGGTTACGGCCGCTGGAGGCGGCTGTTCCGGATCGACCTCCCGCTGGCGTTGCCGGGCATCGTGACCGGTGTACGGCTGGCGACCGTCTCGACGGTGGCGTTGGTCACGGTCGGGGTGCTGGTCGGGCACGGCGGGCTCGGGCAGCTCATCTTCGCGGGCTTCCAGAACAACCTCTACAAGGCCGAGATCATGACGGCCGCACTGCTCTGCGTTGCGCTTGCGGTCGTGCTCGACCTGTTGCTCATCCTGGTCGCCCGACTGGTGACCCCCTGGTCCACCCGGAGGGCACGGTGACCGTCGCGGAGAACCCGATCGGGCAGGCCGTCACCTGGATCAACGACCCACTGAACTGGACCAACCCCGGCGGCATGCTGGACCGGCTCGGCGAGCACCTGACGATCTCCGCCCTGGCCGTGGCGCTCGGCTGCCTGGTGGCCTGGCCGCTCGGGCTCTGGTTGGGGCACCTCGGTCGAGGTGGCGGCCTTGTGGTGCTGATCTCCAACGCCACCCTGGCCATCCCCACCCTGGCGCTGCTGACCATCCTCCCGGTGATCTTCGCCAGCGGCTTCGGGAAGACGCCGGTCGTGGTGGCGCTCGCCGTCTTCGCCGTGCCACCGCTGCTGGCCAACGCGTACACCGGGGTGCGGCAGGTGGACCCTGAGGCCCGCGACGCGGCCCGGGGGATGGGCCTGTCCAGCACGCAGCTGTTGCGCCGGGTGGAGTTGCCGCTCGCGGTGCCCTATCTGGCGGCCGGCTTCCGCACCGCGGCGGTTCAGGTGATCGCGACCGCCGCGCTGGCCTCCTTCGTCAACGGCGGCGGCCTGGGCCAGATCATCCGGACGGGCTTCGGCATCGGAATCGCGGCCGGCGGCGGGCAGATCGTCGCCGGTGGTGTGCTGGTGGCCGGGCTCGCGCTGCTGGCCGAGGTGGTCCTCGGCGGCGTCGAACGGCTGGTCACCCCCAAGCCGCTGCGGCGTGGGCGGCAGCGCCTCGGGCGGCCCCGGGCCGCCGACGCCACCGGGAGCGCCTGACCCGTCCGGGTGAGCCCGCGTCGAGCTGGCGACCCACAGCCGTCAAATCGGTGACGATGGGGTGACGAAGTCCATCCCAAGTTGTCGGTCGGTTCCGGAGCATGTTGGGTGGACATTCGCGGGCGGCCGACAGTCAGGATCGCCCGTCGGACACGCGGCCGGCCCGGGACGGGCCGCGCCGGGACACGGAAGGCGGGCACATGCGCGCACGTACACGCCTGGCGATCGGGGCGGTCAGCGCCGTCGCCGGGGCAGCACTGCTCACCGGCTGCGGTGACGCCGGCTCGTCCGGCACCGACGCACCCCAGACGAGCGCCTCCGGCGCCGGGTGCGCCCCGGTCGCCGGCCAGCAGCTCATCGCTCTGCAGGACGACAAGAAGCTCCAGAACTCCGACAACGTCATCCCGGCGGTCAACAGCAAGGCGGCCAACCCGCAGCTGATCGCCGCACTGGACAAAGTTTCCGCAGCACTCGACACCCCGAAGCTGATCCAGCTCAACAAGGCCGTCAACGAGGACCGCAAGACCCCCAAGGTGGCGGCCGAGGAGTTCGCCAGCGCGAACAACCTCACCGCCGGCATCGCCAAGGGCCCGGGCGGCGACATCACTGTGGGCGCCGGCAACTTCGCCGAGAGTCAGATCCTGGGTGAGCTGTACCGGATCGCGCTCAGCGCCGCCGGCTACCAGGTCAAGGTGCAGCAGATCGGCAACCGGGAGCTCTACGCGCCGGCTCTGGAGAAGGGCGAGATCCAGGTCGTCCCGGAGTATGCGGCGACGATGGCCGAGTTCCTCAACACCAAGGCCAACGGCCAGAACGCCCAGCCGATCTCCTCGCCGGACATCAACACGACGGTGACCGCGCTGAAGACCGAGGGCGACAAGGCCGGCCTCACCTTCGGCACCCCGGCCGCCGCACAGGACCAGAACGCCTTCGCGGTGACCCAGGCATTCGCCGACAAGTACGGCGTGCGGACCCTCTCCGAGTTGGCGGCGAAGTGCTCCGGCAGCGCGACAGTGCTGGGTGGCCCGCCGGAGTGCGAGCAGCGTCCGTTCTGCAAGCCGGGCCTGGAGAAGACCTACGGGCTGTCGGTCGGCAAGTTCTCCTCCCTGGACCAGGGCGGGCCGCTGACCAAGAGCGGGCTCCGCGACGGTTCGATCAGCGTGGGTCTGATCTTCTCGTCGGATGGCGCCTTCGCCACCAGCTGAGCCCCTTTCCGCAGGTGCTGAGGACGCCCCCGCCCCGACCGGGCGGGGGCGTCCGCGCGTCCGGGGACCCCGTTCCCTCCGCTGGATATCGTGGGTAGGCTGCACATCCATGCCAGCCCCGGCCACCTCTGACGCCCGGCGTCAACCAACGCTGCTGACCATGCTCTTCTGGGCGGGCGTCGCTCTCGCGCCGGTGGCGGCGCTGATCCTGCTGGTGGCCGACGGCAATGGCCCGTTGCGTTTCGCTGCGGTGCTCGCCATCCTCGCGGTGGTGCTGATCGGCCTCTCCATCGCCTTGCGGCCCGACAACGAGGGCGCCTCTGCGCGGACCGACGAGTTGCTGGACGAGATCGAGGAGCTGCGTCGGGAGTTGCGCGGCGAGATCGTGGCCGCCGCCCAGCGCGGTAACCAGGCACTCGACCAGGCGCAACGGGCCCATGAGGGGATCGCCGCGGTGCACCGCCGTCTCGACGCCAGTGGTGCCGCCCTCGCCGGTGCCGCCCCCGCCGTCGAGCCGGCGGGTGCCGCACGGGCCCGGGTGGCTGCCGTCGAGCCGCCGGTGGACGACACGCCGGTGGCCCGTAACCGAGCCGAGGCGCCGGCCGGCCGCGCCCGGGTTTCCGGCCCCGACGACGCGCCCCGGTGGGGGCGCCCCGGGCACCCGGACGACGACGAGCCGGCGTACGCCCGGGAGGCCCCCGAGAAGCCCGCCGCCGGGATGTACGGCGGGGAACGACCGGCTGCCACCGCGTACGGCTCAGCGCGCCCCCGGGAGCACGACCGCCCCGAGGCGGCGCACCGGCCGGGTGGCGTGGTCCGGCACACCGAGACCGTGCACGTCACCACCCGACACACAGTTGTGGACGGCGGCCCGGCCGAGCCGGCCGGGCGCTACGGCGGCGGGTACGCCGGCCAGTGGACCCCACCCGCGCAGGAGTGGACCCGGGGCGGCGACGCCGATCAGCCCCCTCGCCCGGCCGGCCGGGCGAGGAGCGAGCCGGAGCAGCACCCCCGAGCCGGGTACGGCGACGAGGCGGGCTGGACGGGCCGCCGCGACGAACCGGAGTGGACGGATCAGCGCGACGCGTACGCCCAGCCCGACGAGCCGGCCCCGCTGGCCCGGTCACACCGCAGCCCGGAGAGGCCGGCGGCGGAATCCTGGGACAGCCCGGACGATCGGGGCTGGTCGGAGCAGCGCGACCGGGCGGGCGCCCCGGCGCCACAGGCCGGGCCGCCGTTGCGAGCCGACGACACCGGCGAGTACTGGTCTCAGCTGCGGGCCGGTGACCGGTGGGCTGCCGTCCGCGACGACGAGAACGGTCGAGAGCTGCGCGTCGGCGAACGTCGGGCCGAGGTGCACGCCGACGCCACCGGCACCGAGTACCGGGTGGCCGACCGCTGGGCCGCCGTCCGTCACGAGGAGCCGCGCCGTCACGAGGAGCCGCGCCGTCACGAGGAGCCGCGCCGTCACGAGGAGCCGCGCCGTCACGAGGACGCCGGCCGGTATGAGGAACCGCGCCGCCACGACGGCGGTCGGCGGCCCGAGCCGGAAAGGCCCGCGCTGCCGGTGGGCGGTGTGCCGATGCCGGACGAGTGGCGCCCACCGCGCCAACGCGGGCACCAGGCGGAACCCGCGCCGGAGCGGACCGGCCGGCGGCGGGTCGACGAGCGTTACGGCTACCCGCCGCAGGACGACGTGCCGCGTGCCGGGGGCGCGCCGCCCACCGACCGCTGGCGGTGACCGGTCAGGCGGCTCCGGTCACTTGTCGATGTCGCCGACCACGAAGAACATCGAGCCGAGGATCGCGATCAGGTCGGGGACCAGGCAGCCCGGGAGCAGGGTGGCCAACGCCTGCACGTTCGCGTACGAGGCGGTGCGCAGCTTCAACCGCCACGGCGTCTTCTCACCCCGCGACACCAGGTAGTAGCCGTTGATGCCGAGCGGGTTCTCCGTCCAGGCGTACGTGTGCCCCTCCGGCGCCTTGAGCACCTTCGGCAGCCGGGTGTTGATCGGCCCGGTCAGCCGGTCCACCCGGTCGAGGCACTGCTCGGCGAGGTCCAGTGACGCGTACACCTGGTCGAGCAGTACCTCGAAACGGGCGTGGCAGTCGCCGGCGGTCTTGGTGACCACCGGCACGTCCAGCTCGTCGTAGGCCAGGTAGGGGTCGTCGCGGCGCAGGTCCAGGTCCAGCCCGGACGCGCGGGCCACCGGCCCGGACGCGCCGAACGCGGCGGCGTCCGCGGCGGACAGCACGCCCACGCCGACGGTGCGGGCCAGGAAGATCTCGTTACGCCGGATCAGGTGGTCCAGGTCGGGCAACCGGCGGCGTACCTCGCCGATCGCCGCGCGGGCCCGCCCGGTCCACCCGTACGGGACCTCTTCCTTGAGGCCACCCACCCGGTTGAACATGTAGTGGATCCGGCCGCCGGAGACCTCCTCCATCACCGCCTGGATGGTCTCGCGTTCACGGAAGGCGTAGAAGATCGGCGTGATCGCCCCGATCTCCAACGGGTACGAGCCGAGGAACATCAGGTGGTTCAGCACCCGGTTCAGCTCCGCCAGGGCCATTCGCAGCCAGGTGGCCCGCTCCGGCACCTCCATGCCCATCAGGCGTTCCACAGCGAGCACCACGCCCAGCTCGTTGGAGAACGCCGAGAGCCAGTCGTGCCGGTTGGCCAGCACGATGATCTGCCGGTAGTCACGCACCTCGAAGAGCTTCTCCGCGCCCCGGTGCATGTAACCGACGATCGGTTCACAGGCGACCACCCGCTCGCCGTCGAGCACCAGCTTCAACCGCAGCACGCCATGTGTGGAGGGGTGCTGCGGACCGATGTTCAGCACCATGTCGGTGCCGAGTTGCTGATCACCTGTGCCGGGGATCAGCCCGGCCCCGGTGCCGACGGTCAGTTCACGGAGGTCCCCGGCGTCGGTGGTCATGCCCGTCATCGTGCCACGGCCGACCCGAGCGGGATGCCGACCGGCTGGCGCAACCACCAGTGCCCACCGAGCCCGGCCGGGTCGGTCAGCTCGGCCACCGTCGACGCGGCGGCCAGCGCCCGCACGTAGCCGACCGGGTCGGTGCCGGCCAGACTGAGTGGTGGTCGCCCGCCGTCGGCCCCGAGCGCCCGCAGCGCCTCCCTTTGCAGGACCAGGGAGTACGCGCACCGGGCGACCGCCGCACCAGCGGAGGCGATCGAGTCCATGGCCACGTGCGCTGTGACGTCACTCGACCCGTCGGGCACCGGAGGCACCTGCCGCCCACCCCGGTACCCGGTCAACGTCCCGTCCACAGGTCGGTCGCCGATCAGGTGCCCGTAGTCGACTGCCACCGCCAGCCCTCGGCTGATCTTTCGCACCGCGTCGGCCCAGGCCTCATCTCTGCTGCGGCCGATCTCGGCTCGTAGGTAGTCACCGGCGGGGGTTTCGGGGCAGCCCGGCCGGCTCCGGGCGGTCAGGCTTGATCCCTGCGCCGGCCGGGCTGCCCCGAAACCCGACTCGCTGTCGCTGGTCGAGTCCGTCCAGGTCACCTCCGGATTCGGCGCACGGTCCGTACTGGGCAGGCTCGTGGGGCTGGGCCACCACTGTTTGAGCCAATCAAGATCGTCAGGGCTGACCTGCTCACCAATCGATTCGGCACCACTCTCCGGGTCGACCAGCACGTATCGCCAGCCATCTTCGGAATGCACAGCCACGTCGAGGGGGACGTTGTCCAGCCACTCGGTGGCGAGCAGCACTCCCGTGATCCCGGCAGGGATCTCAGACGTCCAGTTGATCTCTTTGGGCAGGTTCTCCGGGCGGGGCGCGTACTCGACGGCTGTGAAGCGGACGCGTTCGGCGAGCGACGGAGCGACGGCGGCCAACGACGGCCCGTCGGGTGCCGGACGGGCGGAGGTCGTGGGAGTCAGGGTTTCCGGGGAGCCCGACCACGCAGGGATCAAGCCTGACGGCCCGGAGTGGGCGGGCTCCCCGAAAACCCCCACCGCGAGCCCGGCGGGATCGTGAGCGAGCCCGGCGGAATCGTGAGCGAGCCCGGCGAGAGCCCGTAGCAGCTCGCCCCGCCCCGCCCCCACGTCGACCACGTCGAACCGCGACGGATGCCCGAGGGCCGCGTCGACCTGGGTGAGCAGGCGCAGCAGCGCGGTGGCGAAGGCCGGGGACGCGTGCACGCTGGTGCGGAAGTGTTCGGCCGGGCCGGTGCCGGCGACGAAGAAGCCGCCCGGCCCATAGAGGGCTTGGCTCATTGCGTCTCGCCAGGCGATCGACATCAGTTCACTCCGAATGCAGCGGGCGCGGCGCACGGTGATCAGGTGATGAAAAGTAGGTCAGAAACGCTCCGGTTACCTACTTTTCAGCACTTGATCATGGTGGCACGGGGACGCGCTGGCCTGGGGCGGTCGGGGACGGTGGTGAAGGGCACTTGAGGCGGTGGTGAAGGTTTTCACACATGCTTGTCCGGGTTCGGTGGGCCGGGCGCATACTTGCGATCGACCGGTACCCCTTCTCGAGGACTGGATCATCGACATGAGCGCACCGATGCGCCCGCGTTCGGCCGCCCCGCAGGGGCCCGCCGCTCTCGGTGCCTCCGCCACTCCCCGCACCTCCCGTCTGCTCACCGTCGGTGTCATTGGCGCCGGTCGGGTCGGCGCCGTGCTGGGCGCTGCGCTCGCCGCCGCCGGGCACCGGGTGGTCGCCGTCTCCGGCAGCTCCGGAGCCAGCCGCGCCCGCCTCGCCCTGCTGTTGCCCGAGGTGCCCCGCCGCCCGGTCACCGCCGTGGCCCACGCCGCCGCCGACCTGCTGCTGATCGCGGTGCCCGACGACAGGCTGGCCGGTGTGGTGACCGACCTCGCCGAGCGGGGCGCTCTGCACCCGGGTCAGGTCGTCGCGCACACCTCGGGGGCTCACGGCCTGGCCGTGCTCGGGCCGGCCGTCGCGGCCGGCGCCCGGCCACTCGCCCTGCACCCCGCGATGACCTTCACCGGTACGCCGGACGACCTGGCCCGTCTGGACGGTATCTCGTACGGGGTGACCGCCCCGGCGGAGCTGCGCCCGCTGGCTGCCCGACTGGTCGCCGACCTCGGCGGCGTGCCCGAGTGGGTGATCGAGTCGGACCGCCCGCTCTACCACGCCGCGCTGGCCCACGGCGCGAACCACCTGGTGACCCTTGTCAACGAGGCGGCCGACCGGTTGCGGGACGCCGGGGTGTCCCGGCCGGAGAAGGTGCTCGCCCCGCTGCTGCGGGCCGCCCTGGAGAACGCGCTGCGGCTCGGTGACGACGCGTTGACCGGTCCGGTCTCCCGTGGCGACGCGGGCACCGTGCAGCGGCACCTGGCCCGGTTGGCGGCCACCGCACCGGAATCCGTCCCCGCGTACCTGGCGTTGGCCCGTCGGACCGCCGACCGGGCTATCGCCGCCGGCCGGTTGCGGCCGGTGGACGCACAGTCGCTGCTCGGCGTGCTGGCCGACAGCGGTCGGGAGGTGGCCGCGTGAGCGCGAGGAGTGAGCCGATCGTGCGAGCCCCGCAGTCGCGAACCGAGGTGTCGCTGTGAGCGCGAGGAGTGAGTCGATCTTGCGAGCCCCGCAGTCGCGAACCGAGGCGTCGCTGTGAGCGCGAGGAGTGAGTCGATCTTGCGAGCCCCGCAGTCGCGAACCGAGGCGGCCCTGTGACCCGGGTGGTGCACACGCGCGCCGAGTTGGCCGAGGCCCGGGCCGGGCTGAAGGGCACTGTCGGGGTGGTGATGACCATGGGTGCGCTGCACTCCGGCCACGGGACGTTGCTGCGCGCGGCCCGGGAACAGGCCGACCACGTGCTGGTTACGGTCTTCGTGAACCCGTTGCAGTTCGGGCCGAACGAGGACTTCGACCGCTACCCGCGCACCCTTGAGGCCGATCTGGAGGTGTGCCGGCGGGCGGGCGCGGATCTGGTCTTCGCCCCGTCGGTGGCGGACATGTACCCGGACGGTCAGCCCCGCGTACGCCTCGATCCAGGCCAGCTCGGCGGCGAGCTGGAGGGGGCGAGCCGCCCCGGCTTCTTTCACGGGGTGCTCACTGTGGTGCTGAAGCTGCTCCAGCTCACCCGGCCGGACCTGGCGTTCTTCGGCGAGAAGGACTACCAGCAGCTGACCCTGGTCCGGCGGATGACCCGGGACCTGGACGTGCCGGTCGAGGTGGTCGGCGTGCCGACCGTGCGGGAGCCGGATGGGCTGGCCCTCTCCAGTCGCAACCGTTACCTGAGTGAGCCGGAGCGGGCCGCCGCGCTGAGTCTGTCCGCCGCGCTGCGGGCCGGCGCGCAGGCCGCCGACGACGGCTTGGACGCGGCCGCGGTGCTGACCGCCGCGCACGCCGCGTTCGGCGCCGGTACGCCCGGTGCCCGCCTCGACTACCTGGTGCTCACCGATCCCGAGTTGGAACCGGGGCCGGTGGCTGGGCCGGCTCGGCTGGTGATCGCCGCCTGGGTGGGCGCCACCCGGTTGATCGACAACGCGGCGATCCACCTCGCCCCGCGCCCCTGACCCGGCCGTACCACCCGCCCCCGAATACCCGCGAAAGGCCACTGAAGATGTTGCGGACCATGCTCAAGTCGAAGATCCACCGAGCCACGGTGACCCAGGCCGACCTGCACTACGTCGGTTCGGTGACCGTGGACGAGGATCTGCTCGACGCCGCCGACCTGCTCCCCGGCGAGCAGGTGGCGATCGTGGACATCACCAACGGCGCCCGGCTGGAGACGTACGTGATCCCGGGCGAGCGGGGCAGCGGCGTGATCGGCATCAACGGCGCCGCCGCGCACCTGGTGCACCCCGGTGACCTGGTCATCCTGATCTCGTACGGGCAGATGGACGATGCCGAGGCCCGGACGTACCGGCCACGGGTCGTGCACGTCGACGCCGACAACCGGGTGATCGAGTTGGGTACCGATCCGGCTGCGGCGGCGCCTGGCACGGCCGGTAGCCCGGTGCCCAGCCCGTTGGCCGTGTCCGGAGTCTGATCCCCCGTACCGTGATTCCGGTCTGTTACCGGAAGGTCATTTCCGGTTACCCTGGGCACGCTGGCGGAAGCCGGTCGGTGGCTGGGGGAGGCCGCGATGAGCCGTGCCATGACGACAGTGTTCGCCGCTGCCGTGACGGCAGTGCTGCTGGTGGGCTGCGCCGGGTCCGGCGGCCTGGACGGTGATCTGACCGACGACTGGGCGGCGTTACCGGCACCGTCGGCGTTCACTCCGGCCGCCGGTGTGTGTCACGCCGGCGACTTCACCGATCTGGTCAGCCTGGCCAGTTATGAGCCGGTGGACTGCGCCGGGCCGCACCGCTTGGAGACGGTGCACGTCGGGGCTTTCCCGGCCGAGCGGGTGGCCGCTCCGGCGGGTGGTTCGGCCGAGCTGCGGGGTGCGTTCGCCGAGTGCGACACCCGTGCGACCCGCTACGTGGGTGACGAATGGCGGTCCGGGCGGCTGCGGCTGTCAGTGGCGCTGCCCAACGGGCCGGGGTGGACGGCGGGTTCCCGGTGGTTCCGCTGCGACCTCACCGAGCTGACCACCGTCGAGGCGGCGGCGACAGTGGTGGTCCGGTCGGGCAGTCTGCGGGACGCGTTGAAGGGGCCCGCCGGGCTGCGCCTCGGCTGCCAGCAGACCCGCGGTGGCGCCGGCCGGGGTGTGCAGACGCTGACGCCGGTGGAGTGCGGCAGACAGCACGACGCCGAGTTCGTCGGGGTGTGGCGCGCGCCGGACCTGGCGTACCCGACCCGGGACGCCGACTGGCTGCCGCTCTACACGGGTTGTCGTAGCGTCCTGGCCCGGTACGCGGGCGTACCTGACGACGCCACGTTGCGCTTCCGCAGCGGTGTGGTGGTCCGTCCGCCGGGGGCGGGGCGTTGGAAGGTCGGTGATCGGGGCGTCCGCTGCTATCTGTGGCTCAGCGACCGTACGGTGACCGCTTCGCTGAAGGGCGCGGGCCCGGCTGGTCTGCCGGTCCGGACGAAGTGACCACGGCCTGACGGTCGGCGCGGCGCGGCGCGGGGCGGACGGGGTCGCCCAAAACACTCGTCCCGCCCCCGCCGCCCCGGGCGAGGATGGTTCGGGTTGACTGGGGGGATGGACCTTCCGACCGTCGACCTGCCTGCCCTGCCCGCGCTGCTGGCCGCGCCCGCGCCCGGGTGGGTGGAGACCACCGACGTGATCGTGGTGGGTTCCGGCGTGGCCGGGTTGACCGCGGCGCTGCACCTGCGTGAGGCCGGTCTGCACGTCACGGTGGTCACCAAGGTCAACATTGACGACGGCTCGACCCGGTGGGCGCAGGGTGGCATCGCCGCCGTGCTCGACCCGGCCGACACCGCGGCGGCGCATGCCCGGGACACCGAGGTCGCCGGGGTCGGGCTGTGTGACCCGGCGGCGGTCCGGGTGCTGGTCGAGGAGGGCCCGACCCGCCTCCGTGAGTTGATCCGGATCGGCGCCGAGTTCGATCGGCACCCGGACGGCTCGCTGATGCTGACCCGCGAGGGCGGGCACCGGGCGGACCGGATCGTGCACGCCGGCGGCGACGCCACCGGCGCGGAGGTGCAGCGGGCCCTGCATGCCGCGGTGCAGCGCGATCCGTGGATCCGGCTGTTCGAGCACGCCCTCGTGCTGGATCTCCTGCGCGCGCCCGGCGACGGCCCGGACGGGCTCGGCCCGGCCTGCGGGATCACCCTGCACGTGTTGGGTGAGGGCAGCGAGGACGGCGTCGGCGCGCTGCTGGCCCGTGCAGTGGTGCTCGCCACCGGTGGCATGGGGCAGATCTTCTCGGCCACCACCAACCCGGCGGTCTCCACCGGGGACGGGGTGGCGCTGGCGCTGCGGGCCGGCGCGGCCGTGACCGACGTGGAGTTCGTCCAGTTCCACCCGACTGCCCTGATCACCCCGTCCGGCGCGGGGGTGCCCGGGGCGGGGCACGCGCAGCAGCCGCTGGTCTCGGAGGCGTTGCGTGGCGAGGGCGCGTACCTGGTGGACGGGGACGGCAAGAGGTTCATGGTGGGCCAGCACGAGTTGGCTGAGCTGGCACCCCGGGACGTGGTGGCCAAGGGCATCCACCGGGTGCTGCTGGCCACCGGTGCGGACCACGTCTTCCTCGACGCACGGCACCTGGGCGGCGATTTCCTGGCCGGTCGGTTCCCCACCATCGTGGCGTCCTGCCTGGCGATCGGCGTGGACCCGGCGACCGATCTGATCCCGGTGGCGCCGGCCGCCCACTACGCCTCCGGCGGGGTCCGGACCGACCTGCGCGGCCGTACCTCCATTCCGGGCCTGTACGCCTGCGGCGAGGTGGCCTGCACGGGTGTGCACGGCGCGAACCGGCTGGCCAGCAACTCGCTGCTGGAGGGTCTGGTCTTCTCCCGGCGGATCGCCGAGGACATCGCCGCCGGCCTGCCCGAGCAGGCCCAGCCGGCGGAAACCGGCGCGTGGCGTGGCGGGACAGGTTGGGTGCTGCCCGCGGAGGTGACGCCGACCCTGCAACGGGCGATGACCCGGGGGGCGGGGGTGCTCCGATCCGCGGCGACGTTGGCCGGGACGGCCGGCACGTTGACCGACCTGGGCGTGGCCCGGGGCCGGCCGCGGACCGCCGACTGGGAGGCGACGAACCTGCTCACCGTGGCGTCGACGCTGGTTGCCGCCGCGTACGCCCGTGGTGAGACCCGGGGCTGCCACTGGCGGGAGGACTTCCCGACGGCCGACGAACGGTGGCTGGGCCATCTGGTCGGTGCGGTCGGGGCGCAGGGCCGGGTGACGCAACAGTGGGAGGGGAAGCACAGTGAGCGCGAGGAGTGAGCCGGTTTTGCGAGCCCCGCAGTCGCGAACGGAGATGGCATTGATCGAGTCGACGGAGACGGCGTTGCGGGCGGCGGGGTTGGATCCGGCGCACGTACGGCAGGTGATCGAGGGCGCGCTGGTGGAGGATCTGGGCCCGGATTTCCTGGACGTCACAAGCGTGGCCACCATTCCGGCGGATCAGACCGACACCGCCGACCTGGTGGCCCGCGCGGACGGGGTGTTGGCCGGGATGGCGGTGGCTGCTGCCGTGTTCGAGCTGGTGGGCGAGGTGACTGGCTTCGGTCGTACCGTCGAGGTGTCGGTGCTGGCCCGCGACGGCGAGCGGGTGGCCCGCGGCGACGTGCTGGCGACGGTGACCGGCCCGACCAGGCTGCTGTTGACGGCCGAGCGGACGGCGCTCAACCTGCTCTGCCGGATGTCCGGGGTGGCCACCCACACCCGCGCCTGGGCGGACGCGCTGGCCGGCTCGAAGGCGATGGTGCTGGACACCCGCAAGACGACGCCGGGCCTGCGGGCGCTGGAGAAGTACGCGGTGCGGGCCGGCGGCGGCACCAACAAACGGATGGGCCTCTACGACGTGGCCATGATCAAGGACAACCACAAGCTGGCGGCCGGGGGCATCACCGCTGCCTTCCGGCGGGTCCGGGATGCTTTCCCGGAGGTGCCGGTGCAGGTCGAGGTGACCACAGTCGACGAGGCGGTGGAGGCGGTGGAGGCCGGCGCGGACTTCCTGCTCTGCGACAACATGACGCCGGAGGTGCTGGCCGGGGCGGTGGCCGCGGTGGGTGACCGGGCCGAGTTGGAGGCGACCGGCGGGCTGACCCTGGAGGTGGCCGGCCGGTACGCGGCCACCGGCGTGGACTTCCTCTCGGTGGGCGCGCTGACGCACTCGTCGCCGATCCTGGACATCGCGCTGGACCTGCGCAGCGAGTAGTTGTCTAGGCTGCGTGCGTGCTGCTCTGCATCGACATCGGAAACACCAACACCGTGCTGGCGACCTTTGACGGCGACAAGCTGGTGCACTCCTGGCGGATCAAGACCGATGCCCGTTCGACGGCGGACGAGCTGGGCCTGATGTTCCGGGGTCTGCTCGCCGGGGACAACGTCGAGATCACCGGTGTGGCCGCCTGCTCGACGGTGCCGGCCGCGCTGCGGTCGTTGCGCACCATGCTCAGCCGCTACTACGCGGAGGTGCCGAGCGTCGTCGTCGAGCCGGGCGTGCGGACCGGCGTGCAGTTGGCGATCGACAACCCCAAGGAGGTGGGCTCCGACCGGGTGGTGAACACCTTGGCGGCGTACACCCTCTACGGCGGTCCGTCGATCGTTGTGGACTTCGGCACCACCACCAACTTCGACGTGATCAGTGAGCGTGGTGAGTTCCTCGGCGGCGCGTTCGCCCCGGGCATCGAGATCTCCTTCGACGCGCTGGCCGCCCGGGCCGCGCAACTGCGCAAGGTCGAGGCCACCAAGCCCCGCTCGGTGATCGGCAAGAACACCGTGGAGTGCCTCCAGGCCGGCCTGTACTTCGGCTTCGCCGGGCAGGTGGACCGGATCGTCGAGCGGATGACCGAGGAGTTGGGCGAGGTGCGGGCGGTGATCGCCACCGGCGGCCTCGCCTCTCTGGTGATCAACGAGTGTCGCAGCATCACCCACCACGAGCCGATGATCACCTTGATCGGTCTGCGGATGGTCTACGACCGCAACACCTGACCCCGGCCGCCGTAGGGCCGGCCTCCGTGCGGGCGTCAGAGCCGCCGGGCGCGCAGCACCAGCGTCCGGTACGGCAGTTCGATGGTGTCCCGGCCAGCCAGGGCGGGGTGCGTGTTCAGGAGGTCGGTCAGCTCCCGCTCGACCCGCCGCTGAACGTCGGTGGAGGCGGTGAGCCAGTACGAGCGGGTGCGGACCATGCCCAGCAGCTCGTCCGGCGTGAGCGTGGTGCGGTGGGTGAACTCGCGCTTCTCGACGGCGTCGAACGCGGGGCCGAAGTCGGCGCCCTCGCCGAAGACCTGACTGGTCGACTTGTCCCCGAAGTGGGCGATGCGACCCAGCTCGGCCACCCAGTCGACGCTGCCGTCCCGGATGTTCCAGATGGGGGCGAAGGTGCCGCCGGGGCGGAGCACCCGGGCGATCTCGGCGTGCGCGGGCCCCCGGTCGAACCAGTGGTACGCCGTCCCCACCAGCACCGCGTCCACCGTCGTGTCGGGCAGCGGCATGGCCTCGGCGCTGCCCGCCAGCGCCGTCGTGCCCGGGGTGCTGGCCGCAAGCTGCGCCCGCATCCCCGGATCGGGCTCGACCGGTACGACCTCGTGACCCAGGGCCAGCACAGCGCGGGTCAGGATGCCGGTGCCCGCCGCGAGATCGACCACCCGGGCTTCGCTCAGCCCGTCGAGTGCCCAGCTGACCGCAGCCTCGGGATAGCGTGGCCGAAACCGGTCGTAATCACTCGCAGCGACACCGAACGACAGGGCGTGAGTGTGATCGACCATGACGGGCAGGTTATCCCGTAACGCCCTCCGGCACGCTTGAGTACGCTCGGCCCTGACCCCCTGTATCTCCGTGACGAGGAAGCGTGCCGTGACCGAGCAGAACCCCGTGCCAGTGGACCCCGCCGACGACCTTCCCGAGCAGATGAAGGTCCGCCGGGAGAAGCGGGACCGGATGCTCGCCGAGGGCGTCGAGCCCTACCCGGTCGGCTTCCCCCGCACGACGACCCTGGCGCAGGTCCGGGCGGCCTACGCCGACCTGCCCACCGACACCGCGACCGGCGACCAGGTCGCTGTCACCGGCCGGGTGATCTTCGTACGCAACACGGGCAAGCTCTGCTTCGCCACCCTCCGGGACGGCGACGGCACCGAGTTGCAGGCGATGCTCTCACTGGACCGGGTCGGGCCGGAGCGGCTGGAGGCGTGGAAGCGCCTCGTCGACCTCGGCGACCACGTCGGCGTCACCGGCGAGGTGATCACCAGCCGTCGGGGTGAGCTGTCGGTGTTGGCCCAGCAATGGGAAATGACCGCCAAGGCGTTGCGACCGTTGCCGGTTGCCCACAAGCCCCTCTCCGAGGAGGCACGCGTCCGGCAGCGTTATGTCGACCTGATTGTCCGGCCGCAGGCGCGGCAGATGGTGCGTACCCGGGCAGCCGCGGTGCGCAGTCTGCGCGATTCACTGCACGGGCAGGGCTTCATCGAGGTGGAAACGCCGATGTTGCAACTGCTGCATGGCGGTGCGACGGCCCGACCGTTCGTGACCCACAGCAATGCGTTGAACACCGATCTGTATCTGCGAATCGCTCCCGAACTGTTTCTCAAGCGCGCTGTGGTCGGCGGCGTCGACCGCGTCTTCGAGATCAACCGCAACTTCCGTAATGAGGGTGTCGA
Organism: Micromonospora sp. NPDC005553; assembly: GCF_042871765.1. NCBI lineage: Bacteria > Bacillati > Actinomycetota > Actinomycetes > Micromonosporales > Micromonosporaceae > Micromonospora > Micromonospora sp. NPDC005553. The sequence continues at coordinate 167,293 of NZ_JBIAJD010000003.1, forward strand.
CTCTTCGCACTCGCCGGAGTTCGCGATGCTGGAGACGTACCAGGCGTACGGCGACTACGACACGATCGGCGAGCTGACCCGTAATCTCGTGCAACAGGCGGCGATCGCGGTGAGTGGTTCGACGGTGGTGACCCACGCCGACGGGCGGGAGTTCGACCTGGGTGGTGAGTGGCGGTCGGTGACACTCTTCGGCGTGCTTTCCGAAGCGCTCGGCGAGGAGGTCACGGTCCGCACCGACCGGACCCGTCTGGTGGAGTACGCGGACAAGGTGGGATTGGCGGTCGACCCGAAGTGGGGGCCGGGCAAGCTGGCCGAGGAACTGTTCGAGGAACTGGTCGTTCCCAGCCTTGAGGCACCCACCTTCGTGCGGGACTACCCGGAGGAGACCAGCCCGCTCACCCGAGGCCACCGCAGCGAGCCGGGTCTGGCCGAGAAGTGGGACCTCTACGTGCTCGGTTTCGAGCTGGGCACCGGGTACTCCGAGCTGGTCGACCCGATCGTGCAGCGGGAGCGGCTGGTGGCCCAGGCGCAGCTCGCGGCTCGCGGCGACGACGAGGCGATGCGTCTCGACGAGGACTTTCTTCGGGCGATGGAGTACGGAATGCCGCCGGCCGGCGGTATGGGAATGGGAATCGACCGCCTCTTGATGGCCCTGACCGGCCTCGGAATTCGGGAAACGATCCTCTTCCCGTTGGTCCGCCAGGAGTAGTCCCGTCCGCTCGTACGCCGAGCCGTAACCGGAGCCTATTGACGCGACGAGCAGCGCGGGGGTTATTGTGCTCTCGTTAGCAGGAGCACCCTGCTCGAAAGGAATGTGGGACGTGGCCAAGCAGATCATTCACAAGCTGGTCGATGACCTGGACGGCGGGGACGCGGACGAGACCGTCAAGTTCGCCCTCGACGGCGTTCAGTACGAGATCGACCTGTCGAGCGCCAACGCCGCGAAATTGCGCGATGCATTTGCGTCGTACGTGGGTGCCGGCACCAAGGTCGGCCGCGGCGGTGTCGTGATCGGTGGGCGGGCTGCCCGCGGTCGGGGTGGCGCGACCGCCGATCGGGAACAGAACAAGGCGATCCGGGAGTGGGCCAAGAAGGCCGGCAAGGACATCTCGGACCGGGGTCGTATCCCGCAGGAGATCGTGGACGAGTTCCACGCGAAGCGCTGATCAGTCAGCAGCTTGGTGGCGAGCCGCCACCGCAGGCGACACCGACGCCGGGCCGGAGGAGTCCTCCGGGCCGGCGTCGCCGTATCCGGACGGCGTCGTCGTGCCCGTTCGGGGCCGGGAAGCATTCCGGGCCCACCGGCGTTGTCCACAACCAGTGGAACAGCTGTCCACAGCCTGTGGATAACCTTCCCGAAGGGCCGGCGCGGCGCTCGTCGCGACCGCTGGTCCGCCCTCCGGGGCCTCCCGGAGCGCTTCGGGACCCCGGATCGGGCTTCCGTCGAGTCAGTCGGATTTCGCTCTGCGCGTAGCGACAGGGCTACCGGAACACCTCCTGAGCGCGGACGGTTGTTCAAAACGACGTGGAACCGACCCAGAGCAGAGACACACGACCTCAGCGGAGTCGGTCAGCGACGATAGAGTAAGGAGGCACGGACGCCCGTCCTGGACGTTCGTGCACCGGCCCCGCCAAGATCTTGACCATCAAGGCGCACGGCACGTGAGGAGCACGAGGGCATGTTCGAGCGGTTCACCGACCGAGCGCGACGGGTTGTCGTCCTGGCCCAAGAAGAGGCCCGGATGCTCAACCACAACTACATCGGTACGGAACACATCCTGCTGGGCCTGATCCACGAAGGTGAAGGCGTCGCGGCAAAGGCCCTGGAGAGCCTCGGCATCTCCCTGGAGGGCGTCCGCCAGCAGGTCGAGGAGATCATCGGCCAGGGCCAGCAGGCGCCGAGCGGGCACATCCCGTTCACGCCGCGGGCCAAGAAGGTGCTGGAGCTGTCGCTGCGCGAGGCGCTGCAGCTCGGCCACAACTACATCGGCACCGAGCACATCCTGCTCGGGCTGATCCGTGAGGGCGAGGGCGTCGCCGCCCAGGTGCTGGTCAAGCTCGGCGCCGACCTCAACCGGGTCCGCCAGCAGGTGATCCAGCTGCTCTCCGGCTACCAGGGCAAGGAGCCTGCCGCGGCGGGCGCCGCGCCGGGTGAGGCCGCGCCGTCGACCAGCCTGGTGCTGGACCAGTTCGGCCGTAACCTGACCCAGGCCGCCCGCGAGGGCAAGCTCGACCCGGTCATCGGGCGCGAGAAGGAAATCGAGCGGGTCATGCAGGTGCTCTCCCGCCGTACCAAGAACAACCCGGTCCTGATCGGTGAGCCCGGCGTCGGTAAGACCGCCGTGGTGGAGGGCCTGTCCCAGAAGATCATCAAGGGCGAGGTGCCCGAGACCCTCAAGGACAAGCAGCTCTACACGCTCGACCTGGGCGCGCTCGTCGCCGGTTCCCGCTACCGCGGTGACTTCGAGGAGCGCCTCAAGAAGGTGCTCAAGGAGATCCGCACCCGCGGTGACATCATCCTGTTCATCGACGAGATCCACACCCTGGTGGGTGCGGGTGCCGCCGAGGGCGCGATCGACGCCGCGAGCATCCTCAAGCCGATGCTGGCCCGTGGTGAGCTGCAGACCATCGGTGCCACCACGCTCGACGAGTACCGCAAGCACCTGGAGAAGGACGCCGCTCTCGAGCGCCGCTTCCAGCCGATCCAGGTGGGTGAGCCGTCGCTGGCCCACACCATCGAGATCCTCAAGGGCCTGCGGGACCGCTACGAGGCTCACCACCGTGTCTCGATCACGGACGCCGCCCTCGTTGCTGCCGCGACTCTGGCCGACAGGTACATCTCCGACCGCTTCCTCCCGGACAAGGCGATCGACCTGATCGACGAGGCCGGTGCCCGGATGCGGATCCGTCGGATGACCGCGCCGCCAGACCTGCGTGACTTCGACGAGCGCATCGCCCAGGTGCGTCGCGACAAGGAGTCCGCGATCGACGCGCAGGACTTCGAGCGCGCCGCCCAGCTGCGCGACAAGGAGAAGCAGCTCCTCGGCCAGAAGGCTCAGCGGGAGAAGGAGTGGAAGGCCGGTGACCTGGACGTCGTCAGCGAGGTCGACGACGAGCAGATCGCCGAGGTTCTCGGCAACTGGACCGGCATCCCGGTCTACAAGCTGACCGAGGAGGAGACCTCGCGCCTGCTGCGCATGGAGGACGAGCTGCACAAGCGCGTCATCGGCCAGGAGGACGCGGTCAAGGCGGTCTCGAAGGCGATCCGGCGTACCCGGGCCGGCCTGAAGGACCCGAAGCGCCCGTCGGGCTCGTTCATCTTCGCCGGCCCGTCCGGTGTCGGTAAGACCGAGCTGTCCAAGGCGCTCGCCGAGTTCCTCTTCGGCAGCGAGGACGCCCTCATCCAGCTGGACATGTCCGAGTTCCACGACCGTTACACGGTCTCCCGGCTCGTGGGTGCCCCTCCCGGCTACGTCGGCTACGACGAGGGCGGGCAGCTGACCGAGAAGGTGCGGCGTCGGCCGTTCTCGGTGGTCCTCTTCGACGAGATCGAGAAGGCCCACCCGGACGTGTTCAACACGCTCCTGCAGATCCTCGAAGACGGTCGGCTCACCGACGGTCAGGGTCGGATCGTGGACTTCAAGAACACGGTCATCATATTGACCACCAACCTGGGCACCCGTGACGTTGCCAAGGCGGTGTCGCTGGGCTTCCAGCAGTCGGAGGACTCCGAGTCCACCTACGACCGGATGAAGCAGAAGGTCAACGACGAGCTCAAGCAGCACTTCCGGCCTGAGTTCCTCAACCGGATCGACGACACCATCGTCTTCCACCAGCTGCGCCAGAGCGAGATCCTCTCGATCGTGGACATCATGATCCAGCGGATCGAGGGCCAGCTGCGGAACAAGGACATGGGTCTGGAGCTGACCGACAACGCCAAGAAGTACCTGGCCGCGAAGGGCTTCGACCCGGTGCTCGGTGCCCGTCCGCTTCGTCGCACGATCCAGCGCGACATCGAGGACAACCTCTCCGAGCGGATCCTGTTCAACGAGCTGATCCCGGGTCAGATCATTGTGGTGGACTGCGAGGGCGACCCGGACGACATCGACAAGTCCAAGCTCGTTTTCCGGGGCTCGGAAAAGCCGATCGAAGTTCCGGACGCCGTCCCGGCCGACCTCGGTGGCACTGCCGCTGGCACCGCCGCCGCGGGCGTGGACGAGTAACACAACCAGCAAGGGGCGGGGCCCCGGTGGCGCAAGCCACCGGTGCCCCGCCTTTTCGTGCCCCCGCACACCGCCCCGCCGCCGTCCCGCTCGTGCCCTCCCGGCCCGCCTCCGCGTCGCACCTGCCCTGCCGGCCAGCCGCCGTGCCCGCCGTGCCGCCGTGCCGTGCCGCCGTGCCCGACACACCCTGCTGCCCGCATGCGGGCCTCTCAGGCTGCCGCGCCCGGCAAGATCCTCACAACATCAGGGAAGGTGCTGCCTCGCGGCGTTCGGAGGCAGCACCTTCCCTGATGTTGTGGTGCGTAATGGTGCGCTCGCCGGCGGCCTCGCTTCCAGTGAAGGCGTCGGCTCCCAAGATCGCGCAGCAACCTGGATGTAGTGGCATCCGGCACGCCCGACACCACTACATCCAGGATCGAGCACGATCTTGAGGTGAAGGCGCGGATCGTGGCCTTTGCCTGCCGCGTAGGGCGAGCTGGCGTGCGGGCCGAGTGGGCGTGCGGGTCGAGTGGGCGTGCGGGTCGAGTGGGCGTGCGGGTCGAGCGGGCGTGCGGCCGGCCGCGCGGCCCATGGGTTGGCGCGCAGGATGCGCCGGGTGGGCGGGTCAGGTGGTCAGGTCTGCTGTTGGCAGGGTCGGGCCGTCACCGGCCAGGCGGAAGGAGTCGCTGCCAACGGGTTCGACCAGCCCGTCCTGCACCAGCCCGGCGAGGGCGCGGGCGCGTTGCACGTCGTCGGTCCAGACCTGGTCCAACCGCTGGTGTGGGACCGGTCCGGTGCTGTCCCGGAGCACTCCGAGCAACAGACCGCGGACCTGTCGGTCGGTGCCCGCGTACCGCTGGGGTCGACGGGTCGGCCCGGCCGGCGCCTCCTGGCCGGACGCCCGCCAGGCGCAGACCGACTCGACGGGGCAGGCGGTGCAGCGCGGTGACCGGGCCGTGCAGATCACCGCGCCCAGTTCCATGAACGCGGCGCTGGCCAGTGCCGCTGCGGCCGGTTCGGTCGGAAGCAGTTCTTCGGTGGCGACCAGGTCCGCTGGCCGGGTGACGGGCCCGGCGTCGGGTTCGCCGGCCACCGCCCGGCACACCACCCGTCGTACGTTGGTGTCGACGACCGGGTGCCGCTGCCCGTATGCGAAGGCGGCCACCGCCCGCGCGGTGTACGTGCCGACGCCGGGCAGGGCGAGCAGTTGCTCCAGCCGGTCCGGCACCTGGCCGCCGTGCCGGTCGACGATCGCGACCGCGCATTCGCGTAGCCGCACCGCCCGACGGGGGTAGCCGAGGCGCCCCCACATCCGGATCGCCTCGGCCGGGGTGTCCGCCGCCAACGCGGCCGGGTCGGGCCAGCGGGCCAGCCAGGCCTGCCAGGCCGGCACCACCCGGACCACCGGAGTCTGCTGGAGCATGACCTCGCTGACCAGGATGGCCCACGGGGTGACGCCGGGCTCGCGCCACGGCAGGTCACGGGCGTGCTGCTGGAACCACCGGCTGACCAGTGTGGCGAAGTCGGGTTGAGTCATGGCGTCGTCGATGATGTCACGCCCGGCGTTCCCGTTGGGTGGGCGGCTCGGGCGGGGTGCCACGTCCTCGTTCGGCGGGCGGGGGAGAATGCGCGGATGAACGAGCTCGCGATCACCGTCATCGGTCGGGACCGGCCGGGCATCGTGGCCGACGTCGCGGAGGTGCTGGCCCGACTGGGGGCGAACCTCACCGACAGCACGATGACGCGGCTGCGGGGGCATTTCGCGATGACCCTCATCTGCACCGGCCCGGCCGCCGCCGAGGTCGAGGCCGCACTGGCGTCGCTGGCCGCCGAGGGCCAGCTGCTGGCGACGGTACGCGCGGTAACCCCGGACGGTGATGTTCCTCCGGTGGGTGAGCCGTACGTGATGGCGGTGCACGGTTCGGACCGGATGGGGATCGTCGCGGCGATGACGCGGGTGCTGGTGGACGCCGGGGGGAATGTCACCGACCTGAGTACCCGGTTGACCGGTGCGCTCTACGTGGTCCTGGCGGAGGTCGAGTTGCCGGCCGGTGTGGCGGAGACTCTGCTCGACCGGCTGCACCGGACGGCTGCCGAGCTGGGCGTGGAGGTCACCCTCCGCCCGGCGGACCCGGACCTGTTGTGACCGGCGAGGAGCGTGGGCCGGAGGTCGGCCTGGGGGACTGGACTCCGGAGTCACTGGACGTGCCGGGCGAGGTGCGGGCGGTGGTGTCCGCCCCGCATCCGGTGCTGAGTCGGGCCGCTGACGAGGTCGACCCCACGGCAAAGGAGACTGTCCAACTCGCGGCCGACCTGATCGCCACGATGAAGGTCTCGCCGGGTTGCGTGGGGCTGGCCGCGCCGCAGGTCGGGGTGGGCGCTCGGGTCTTTGCCGTTGACGTGACCGGGCACCCCAAGGCGGTGACGGTGCACGGCACCTTCGTGTTGTGCAACGCGCGCGTGGTCGAGGCGACGCGGTGGAAGCCGGGCCGGGAGGGCTGCATGTCGGTGCCGGACCTGACGGGCGATGTGAAGCGGGCCAGCCGGCTGGTGGTGGAGGGTGATCTGCCGGGCAGCGGCGAGCCGGTCCGGCTGGTGACCGACGGCTTCGAGGCTCGGGCGTTGCAGCACGAGATCGACCACTGTGCGGGGCTGCTCTTCCTGGACCGGGTGGCCGGTGCGCACGCGGTCTATCAGCGCAAGGTCTACCTGTGACCGGGTGGCGGACCGTCCTCAGTGGAGGGCTGCGCGGGCGCCTCGGAGTGGCTCCGGCGCGTCGCGCCGCACTGCCGGGTACGGCGCGGCTACGGTGGAGGGCATCATGCGTCTGACGGTCGGCCCCCTGGCACCCGCCGTGTACTGGCGGCGTCGCGCCGTCGTACTCGGAGCGGGGTTCCTGTTCCTGATTGTCCTGCTCTACTCCTGTACCGGTTCGGGTCGTTCCGGCGACAAGGATCCGAAGGCGGGAGGTTCGCCGTCGGCGACGTCCGCCGCGACGTCAGGCCCCGCCGGGCCGGTGCTGACACCGCAGACCGGCGCTCCGGCGTCGTCCGCGTCCGCTGATTCGGGTGCGACGAGTCCGAGCCCGGGGATCACCAGCAACACACCGCCGCTGGGCGCGGCGGCCGGTTCGGAGGACGACGGCACCTGCACCGACGGCGAGATCAGCGTGGTCTCGTCGGCGAGCCCGACCTCGGTGCAGCGGGGCGCGGTGGTCGAGCTGCAACTGAGGATCAAGAACACGTCGGACCGGACGTGCAGTCGCAACGTCGGCGCCGACCTTCAGGAGATCTTCATCAAGTCCGGGGCCGAAAAGGTCTGGTCGTCGGACACCTGCGGCAAGGTCGAGGGCTCGGACGTGCAGACCTTCACACCGAATTTCGAGCGCTCCTACCAGGTGCCCTGGAACGGGCGGGACACCAGCCGTTGTGACGGCGCGCTGGCCGGAGGACCGTTCGCGCCGGTCGGGTCGTACCAGGTGTTCGCCCGGGTCGGCACGAAGCTCAGCGACCCGGTGAAGCTCACCGTCACCGGCTGAGCCGGATCAGACGTAACGTTCCAGGATGGATGCCTCGGCGAGCCGGGACAGCCCCTCACGGACGCCGCGGGCCCGGGCGTCGCCGACCCCCTCGACGGCTTGCAGGTCTTCCACCGTCGCGCCGAGCAGACGCTGGAGGCTGCCGAAGTGCAGCACCAGGCGATCGACCACTGCCACCGGCAGCCGGGGCACCTTGGCCAGCAGTCGGAAGCCGCGCGGGCTGACCGCGGCGTCGAGCGCGTCGGACGCGGCCGGGTAGCCGATGGCCTTGGCCACCGAGACCAGGTCGATCAGCTCGGTGGCACCGAGCAGGTCCAGCTCGACGAGAGCTTCGTCCAGGGTGCGCGACTTGCGGCCGACGGGGAGGTAGTCCCGGATGACCAGCGTCCGGTCGGCGTCAACGCCGGCCATCAGCTCGTCGAGTTGAAGGGCGAGCAGGCGGCCATCGGTGCCCAGCTCCACCACGTAGCCGGCGATCTCGTCGGCGATCCGGCGAACCATCTCCAGCCGCTGCACCACCGCCACCGCGTCGCGCACGGTGACCAGATCCTCGATCTCCAGGGCGGAGAGCGTGCCGGAGACCTCGTCCAGCCGGAGCTTGTAGCGCTCCAGGGTGGCGAGCGCCTGGTTGGCGCGGGAGAGGATTGCCGCCGAGTCGTCGAGCACGTGCCGTTGGCCGTTGACGTAGAGGCTGATGATCCGCATGGACTGGCTGACCGAGATGACCGGGTAGCCGGTCTGGCGGGCCACCCGCTCGGCGGTGCGGTGCCGGGTGCCGGACTCTTCGGTCGGGATGGACGGGTCAGGCATCAGGTGCACTGCCGCCCGGACGATCCTCGTGCCGTCGCTGGAGAGCACGACAGCGCCGTCCATCTTGCACAGCTCGCGCACGCGGGTCGCGGAGAACTCCACGTCCAGCGGGAAGCCGCCGGTGCAGAGGCCCTCGACCACCTTGTCGTAGCCCAGCACGATGAGCGCGCCCGTGCGACCCCGCAGGATGCGCTCCAAACCGTCACGCAGCGCGGTGCCCGGGGCCATCAGGGCGAGATTGGCCCGTAGCGGATCTCCGGCGCTCCCGGCGGCCCCCGCAGTCACGCTCACGCTGATCGGGCGGGCGGGCGAGCCCACGGCGCCGGTGCGGGCCTGGGGCGGCGCGCCAGCTGGCTTGGTGGTATCGCGGTCGATCGGCACGGGCACAGTCTACGGACTGCCGTGCGGTGGGTGCTGTCGTGGTTACTGTGATGTGTCACGATGCCGCCCTTTCCAACGTTTCCCGCTTGCGACGTGCTGTCCGGTTTCGCCGCCCTCGTCGGCACGGTGGGTCACTCGGCGGACGCGCGAGCCGCATGGTGCAGCGCCGAACGGACGTCGGTGACCTCGGTCACCCGCATCTGCTCGGGGCCGGCGCCGGTGCTGGCCGGGCCGCAGCCGGGCGGCACCAGAGCCACCTTGAACCCCAGCCGGGCGGCCTCGGCCAGCCGGCGCGGCACCGCCCCGACCCGGCGCACCTCGCCGGTCAGCCCCACCTCACCGATCGCCACCAGGTGCGGCGCGATCGCCAGGTTGAGCCCGCCGGAGGCGACCGCCAGAGCCACCGCCAGGTCGGCGGCGGGCTCCACCACCCGGATCCCGCCCACAGTGGCGGCGAAGACCTCCCGGTCGTGCAGGGTCAGCCGCTCGGTGCGCCGTTGCAGCACCGCGAGCACCATCGCCAGTCGCGCCGAGTCGAGACCGGAGACGGTGCGCCGGGGAGAGCCCGCCACGGTCGCGCCGATCAACGCCTGCACCTCGGTGACCAGGGCCCGCCGCCCCTCCATGGCCACCGTCACGCAGGTGCCCGGGACCGGTTCGGCGTAGCGGGTCAGGAACAGCCCGGACGGGTCGGCCAGGCTGCTGATGCCGCCCTCGTGCATCTCGAAGCAGCCGACCTCGTCGGCCGCGCCGAACCTGTTCTTCACGCCGCGCACCAGGCGCAGCGACGAGTGCTTGTCGCCCTCGAAGTGCAGCACCACATCGACCAGGTGCTCCAGCACCCGCGGCCCGGCCACCTGGCCGTCCTTGGTGACGTGCCCGACCAGCACGGTGGCGATGCCCCGCTCCTTGGCGACCGAGACCAGCGCGGCGGTGACCGCGCGGACCTGGGTCACCCCACCGGGCACACCCTCGGTGCCGGTGGTCGAGATGGTCTGCACCGAGTCGAGCACCAACAGGCCCGGCTTGACCGCGTCGAGGTGACCGAGCACCGAGCCGAGGTCGCTCTCCGCGGCGAGGTAGAGCCGCTCGTGCAGGGTGCCCATCCGCTCGGCGCGCAGGCGCACCTGACTGACCGACTCTTCGCCGCTGACCACCAGCGAGGGGCTGCCGGCGCCGACCGCCCACTGCTGCGCCACATCGAGAAGGAGGGTCGACTTGCCCACGCCGGGCTCGCCGGCGAGCAGCACCACGGCACCCGGGACCAGGCCGCCGCCGAGCACCCGGTCGAGCTCGCTAACCCCGGTGGGCACCGCGCGGGCCGGAGCGGCGCTGATGGTGGCGATCGGTCGGGCCGGCTCGGACGGCATCCGGGAGCTGACCACCCGACCGGAGACCGTCGGGCCCGTCACCGTGTGCTCGACCACGGCCCCCCACTCGCCGCACTCCGGGCAGCGCCCCACCCACTTGGGCGGCTGGTGCCCGCAGGCGTCGCACTGGTAGGCCGGGCGCGGCTCGCGGGCGGCGGACCGACCACGGGGGGCACCGGCCGTGCCGCCACGCGGAGTTGTCGATCGGGAGGTGGTCACATCAGGACGCTAGCCCTCGCGTACGACGAAAACACCCCGGCGTGGTGGTCACCACGCCGGGGCGTTCGTCGATGTGCGGGTCGGTCACTCGTGGGTCGTGCCGCCCTCGTTGCCCTCGTAGCCACCCTCGCGCTCGATGATCGGCGACGGAGGGGCCGCCGGGGTGAGCGGCACCGCGACCGGCGCCTGCCCGGTGACCGTGTTGCCGTTGCCGAAGTCGAAGGTCACGACGACGTTCTGGCCGGAGCGCAGCGCCTCGGTCAGGCCGATCAGCCGGAGCTGCGTGGTGGCCTCGGAGTTGAACTGGATGTAGCTCAACGGCGCCAGCTCGATCCGGGCCGGCTGACCCGGGGCGGCGGGGCTGGCCGAACCGGACGCCCGCGCCGACTCCGGGGCGGACGGGGTGGCCGAGGACGATCCGGTCTCGGAGGGCGTCGCCGACGGGCTCGGCGAACCGGACGTCGAGTTCGACGGGCTGGCCGAACCGGACGGCGACGGGCTCATGGAGGCGGACTCCGCGGCGGACGGCGACGGGCTCGCCGAGCCGCCGCTGATCACCAACTCGCGGGCGCTCTCCGTGGTGACGGTGACCGTCACGGTTTCCTTGGAGTCGTTGTAGATCACGGCGCCGAGCCCCGCGTCCTGCCCGGCCTTGTAACCCTCGGTGCCCGGGTAGTCCACGAGCAGGCCCCGCACGGAGAAGGAACCGTTGTTTGTCGTGAGGTTGACGCCCTGGACCGACGGCTCCTTCAACGCGGTCTCGGCGATCTGACCGGTGCCGCATCCCGAAGCCAGCAGGCTGGCCGCCGCAATCCCGGACAGCAACAGGGCCGCCCGCCGGGATCCCCTGATCGAGCGCGTCACGTCGGTCCTCCTCGTCACAATCCCCACCCGGGCCGTACGCCGGGCACGGTGGCCATACCCGCGCAGACCGCGCTCCAGGGTAGTTGGGACTGATCGAGGCCCGCACGCGGACCCGGCAATGCCACCTGCCCGGGTGGCGTTCACACCACCCGACCGCTCGCCACCAGCAGAACCACGTCGATGAGGGCCACCAGCATCACCGCCCGGAAGGCCGCCACCGGCCGTCGGCCGGCCCGGATCGCCGAGCGTCCGGCGTACCAGCTCAGTGGCGGCACCACGGCGGCCGTGCCGACCGCCGCCCAGCCGATCGCCGACGGCGGCCCGGGTGGTCCGAGGACCAGTGTCGCGGTCGCCGCGAGGAGGAGACCCGCCGCGGCCACCCGGCTGCCGGCGGCACCGAGCCGGTGGGGCAGGCCGCGCACGCCGGTGAGGGCGTCGTCGGCAAGGTCGGGCAGCACGTTGGCGAAGTGGGCGCCTGCGCCCAGGCAGGCCGCCGCCGTCACCAGCCAGACCGGCGGGGACGGCTGGCCGGGCAGCGCCAGCACCACGAAGGCGGGCAGCGCGCCGAACGACACGGCGTAGGGCAGCACCGAGAACGCGGTCGCCTTGAGCGGCCAGTCGTAGAGCAGGGCGGAGACCAGGGCGAGCGTCAGCCAGAAGGCCGCCACCGGGTTCGTGGTCAGCGCCAGCAGTGGGCAGGCCACCGCGGCCACCGCGGCGGCCCAGGCCGTGACGCGCCGACCGACCGCGCCACTGGCGACCGGTTTGTCGGTACGCCCCACAGTGGCGTCCCGCTCGGCGTCCAGCGCGTCGTTGGTCCAGCCGACGGCGAGCTGGCTGGCCAGCACGGCGAGCACCACCGAGACGATTCCGGTCGGCCGGTGGCCCACTCCCCAGGCCAGCAGACCGGCCACCGTGGTCACCGCTGCGGCCGGTTCCGGATGGCTCGCTCTGACCAGCCCTAACACCCTCGACGACATAAGGGAAGTCTGGTCGTTACCGAGCAGTCGTGCCACGCTCGGTTCCATGCGAGACGTGGCTGCGGCCGGGGCGTCCACCGGTCCGAGGGTGCTGCCGCGAAACGATCCGCGTCAGTACGACGATCTGGCCGGTGAGTGGTGGCGGCCGGATGGTGCGTTCGCGATGCTGCACTGGCTGGCTGAGGCCCGTGCCGCGCTGGTGCCGCCGGCCACCCGTCCGGACGCGTTGCTCATCGACCTGGGTTGCGGCGCCGGCCTGCTCGCGCCGCACCTGGCGGGCAAGGGCTACCGCCACGTCGGGGTGGATCTGACCCGCTCGGCGCTCGTCCAGGCGTCCGAGCACGGGGTGCGGGTGGTCCAGGGTGACGCCACGGCGGTGCCGCTGCCTGACGGCTGCGCCGACGTGGTCTCGGCCGGTGAGTTGCTGGAGCACGTGCCGGCCTGGCCGCGCGCGGTGGCCGAGGCGTGTCGGCTGCTGCGCCCTGGCGGAGTGCTGGTGCTGGACACCCTCAACGACACGGCGCTGGCCCGGCTCGTCGCGGTCCGGATCGCCGAGCGCCTGCCGACGGTGCCCCGTGGCATCCACGATCCACAGTTGTTCGTGGACGCTCGGGCGCTGGTGGCCGAGTGCGCCCGACACGGTGTCGACCTCAGTCTGCGGGGCATCCGTCCGCAGGTCGGCGGCATGCTCGCCTGGCTGCTACGCCGCGCTCGCGCGAGCCGAACGGCCGGTGCCGTGCCCGTCGGCCGCGCGCCGCGCATCGTGCCGACCCGCTCCACCGCCGTGCTGTACCAGGGCCGGGGGGTCCGCAAAGGATAGTCAGGCCGTGGCGGGGTATGGAACGCCGAGGAGGATCGAGATGACGGTGCACGCGCTTGAGGCAGCACGCCGGTTGGCGCCGCGGTTCGCCGCGCGGGCGGCCGAGCACGACCGGGACGGTTCCTTCCCCGTGGACGACTTCGCCGACCTGCGCGAGGCCGGCCTGTTCGGGCTGATGGTGCCCCGGGCGCTCGGCGGTCTGGGTGCCACCTTCGCCGAGTACGCAGCGGTGGCCACCGAGCTTGCCCGGGGCAACGGTGCGACGGCCCTGGTGTTCAACATGCACGCTTCGGTGACCGGCGCGCTGGGCGCTGTCACCGAGGAGTTGGCCGAGGCGCTGGGCGTACCCGACGAGGCGCTGGCCGCCCGCGACCGGCTGCTCAGCGCGGCGGCGCAGGGCTCCTGGTACGCGGTCGCGATGAGCGAGCGGGGCGCGGGTGCCCGGCTGTCCCAGCTCACCACTGCGTACGAGCCGACCGACGGGGGCTGGCACCTCAAGGGCAGCAAGACCTTCTGCTCCGGGTCCGGGCACGCGGACGGCTACCTGGTGGCGGCGCGCAGTGCGGCCGACCAGTCGGTGGTGTCGCAGTTCCTGGTGCCGGCCGGCGACGGGCTGACCGTGGAGCCGACCTGGGATTCACTCGGCATGCGCGCCACCTCCTCCCACGACCTGCACCTGGACGTCACGGTGCCCGCCGACCGGCTGCTCGGCGGGGTGGAGGGGCTTGCGCTGGTGGTCGCGCAGCTGATGCCGCACTGGTTGGTGGCCAGCTACGCGGCCGTCTACGTCGGGGTCGCCCGCGCGGCGATCGACGCGGCGGCCGAGCACCTGAACGCCCGCAACCTGGCCGGTCTGCCGGCGGTGCGGGCCAGGCTGGGTCGGGCGGACGCGGCGACGGCCGCCGCGCAACTGGTGGTTGCCGAGGCGGCCCGCCGTGTGGACGAGGCGCCCGGTGACGAGGAGACCAACCGTTGGGTGTGGCGGGCGAAGCTGCTCGCCGGCACCACGGCCGCCGAGGTGGCGGCGTCGGTGCTGGAGGCGGCGGGCACCTCGGCCACCCGCCGTGGTCATCCCCTGGAGCGGCTCTACCGCGACGCCCGTTGTGGCTCGCTGCACCCGGCCACGTCTGATGTCTGCGCCGACTGGCTCGGCATCGCCGCGCTGGGCGGCGACCCGGATCGTGACGGATCGGCACCACGTTGGTGAGCCCGCGCCACCGGGCTCGCACGAAGGAACGACCAGCCGACGTGGCTGGTGGGACGGCCAGGGGGAGGACAGCATCTGACGAGAGGTGGGGATCGTGTCCGTACCAGTGATCGCGGGGCTCGGGACAGCGCAGCCGCCGTCCGCTTCGCAGGACGAGTTGTGGGAGGGCTTCTTCTCCCGGCACTTCACCGGCACCACCAGGTCGTTGGCCCAGCGGATCTTCGCCAACTCGGGGGTGACCCGGCGTCAGGCCGCGGTCAACCCGCTGCTGGAGGACGTTTCCGACTGGCCGACCGAGCGCCGGATGCGCCGCTACCAGGTGGAGGCGCTGCCGTTGGGCAAGGAGGCGGTGGGTCGGGCGTTGACCGCTGCCGGGCTGAGCGCCGGCGACATCGGGCTGTTCATCGTCTGCTCCTGCACCGGGTACGCCACCCCGGGGCTGGACATCCTGCTCGCCCGGGACCTGGGCATGGCCGCGGAAACCCAGCGGATGGTCATCGGCCACATGGGCTGTTACGCGGCGTTGCCGGGGCTGGGCGCGGCGAGTGACTTCGTCACCGCTCGGGGGCGACCGGCGCTGCTGCTGTGCGCGGAGCTGACCAGCCTGCACATCCAGCCGTCCAGCGCCCGGGTGGACACCCAGCAGATCGTCTCCCACGCGCTCTTCTCGGATGCGGCGGTCGCTGCCGTGGTCACGCCGGGCGGCCCGGGGTACGCGTTGCGCGAGGTCACCGCCGTCACCGACACCTCGACGGCTGACCACATGACCTGGGACGTCACCGACGCTGGCTTCCGGATGGGGTTGTCGCCGAAGGTGCCGCAGGTGCTGTCGAGGCACGTCCGGGGGCTGGTCGACGATCTGCTGGCCCGGCACGGCCTCACCAGCTCCGAGGTGGACGGTTGGGCCGTGCACCCGGGCGGGCCGAGGATCCTCAACGTCGTGGAACGGGAGTTGGCGCTGCCACCGCAGGGGTTGGCGGCGTCCCGCGCGACGCTCGACGAGCACGGCAACTGCTCGTCGCCGACCGTCCTGCTGATCCTGGACCGGTTGGGTCGGGCGACACCGGCGGCTCGGCGCATCGTCATGTTGGCCTTCGGCCCCGGCCTCACCCTGTACGCCGCCCTGCTCGATCGACAGGGCTGAACCTCGTCGGGCCGGCCGGTACGCTCGGTGGGTGAATGTGACGGCGGACGACCGGCTGCGCTCGGTGGTGCTGTTCGGTGCTGCGGCGGCCGCCCTGGTCGTGGGCGGCTGGTGGTGGCACTCGGCCGCGCCCTCGTCGACGCCCGGTGCGGCTGTTCCTCCCACCGTGGCGCCGAGCGCCGAGCGGAGCGTCAGCACCCCACTGGAACGTCTCATCGCGGCTGAGGAGCCCGAAGCGCGGATCACGGCTCGGATGGACCCCGACACCGGCGAGGTCATCCGGGTGGAGAGCAGTCCGCGGGCGGTGATCGACCTGGACACGGGCTCGATCGTCGACATCGAGGGCGACCCCGCGCTGCTCTTTCCCTCGGGTGACCTGCCCTCGTTCAACGAGACCATCTGGCGGGAGGAGCGGGAGCTCGCTCCCGGTCAGGGGCTGACCCGGCAGGCCAGCGACAGCGGCGCCCGCTATCTGCTGCAGTACCGGTGCACCCGGCCCGGCGCGCTGGTGTTGACGAGCACCGGGGCCGACGTTGTCGGCCAGTTGCGCATCGACTGCGACGGCGCGATCGCCAACGCCGAGGTGCTGCCCGGAAGTGGGCCGTTCCGGTTGTCGCTGTCGGCCGGCGACCGGCCCATCGACATCCAGGCGCAACTCGTCGCCCTGCCCTCTCGTTAGCAGGGCTGGCTCAGGCGGCCAGGGCGCTCAGGTCGCTCCGGTAGGAGTCGCTGGTGCCCACCTCGGGCAGCACCCGGGTAACGATGCCGGCCCGGTCGACGAGCAGGGCGGTCGCGGCGCCGGAGCGGGCCGGCTGACCAAGGAACGAGCGCAGGCCCCCGGCGGGGTCGGCCAGGGCGCGAGCCTGCCGCCCGATGGTGGGCCCGGCTGGCACCGTCCGCCCTCCGCTGACGGTAATTACGGAGACGCCGGCGGGCGCGGCCGCCAGGGCGTCGGTGACCCGGTCCGGGCAGGGGCAGCCGTCCAGCAGGATGATCATGGCGGGTAGCAGGCCGCGCAGTGGCACGGGCTTGTCGTCCGCACCGACCAGGTCCAGTGCGGGCAGCGCCCGGCCGGCGAGGGTCGCGGGTGGCGAGTAGGGGGCCGGAGTCGGCCGGTCGGCTTCGCGGTTGGTGCGTGGCCAGGTGACCGCCAGTAGGCCAGCCAGCGTGGTGAGGACCGCCACCAACAGGACCGCCAGCGGTAGGCCCAGGGCCCGGTGACCGCCCGGGAGGCCGTCGGCCCGGCGCAGCTCACGGCGGATCTGTGCGGCCTCGGCGGCCAGCGCGGAGGCGTCGTCGGGAACCACCACGCGGCCCCATTCGGGCGGTAGGCCGGGCAGGCCGTCGGCTGGCCCGTGACCCTCTGCGTCCGGCTTGCCCATCGGACCCCCTGGAAGCGTCTCGAGAGCTGAGTGCGGCTCGGTCTCCAGGGTCCCGCACCAGGGGCTCCTCGCGCTACATCTGGGCGCGGTCCTGCTGGCCGGGCTACCATGGGAGGAGCGCATAGCCCTTGATCTCGACGTTCTGTTCACCCGCACCGGGCAGTCATTTGCTCGTTACGGAGCGTGTTCGAACCATCGGTTTGACCGCCTGTCAAGCTGAAGCAAGACCTCTCACAGGGCCCCTGAGCTGCGCCAATGGTCAGGACATCGGAGAGACATCAGTGCCTGACCGTGTTACCCTAGACACAGCGAAAGGGGTTTCGAACCTATGGTTTTCAGTGTCGGCGAGACCGTTGTTTACCCCCACCACGGGGCCGCACTCATCGAGGCAATCGAGACTCGGGTCATCAAGGGCGAACCTAAGAAATACCTCGTCCTGAGGGTCGCGCAGGGTGACCTGACGGTCCGGGTGCCGGCCGAGAACGCCGAGATCGTGGGTGTGCGCGAGGTGGTCGGCGAAGAAGGCCTGGGTAAGGTCTTCGACGTTCTGCGGGCTCCGCACACCGAGGAGCCGACCAACTGGTCGCGGCGTTACAAGGCCAATCTGGAAAAGCTGGCTTCCGGCAACCCGCTGAAGGTCGCCGAGGTCGTGCGTGACCTGTGGCGCCGGGAGCGGGAGCGGGGCCTCTCTGCGGGCGAGAAGCGGATGCTCGCCAAGGCCCGTGACATTCTCGTCGGCGAGGTCGCGCTGGCCGAGAAGAGCACCAAGGACGAGGCGGAGACGCTGCTCGACAAGGTCCTCACCGAGGCCTAGTCCGCACAGCATCGTCGTACCCACTTCGTAGTGAAGAAACCACCGAGGACCGCGACGTGACCGCGCAGCTCAATCCGCGCGGTGACGTCGCGGTCCTCGTGCCTGCGGCGGGTGCCGGCGTACGGCTCGGCCCCGGCCGACCCAAGGCGCTGCGCCTGCTCGCCGGTGAACCGCTGCTGGTGCACGCCGTGCGTCGACTGGCCGCCGCGCCGTCGGTGCACACCATCGTGGTGGCCGCGCCGGCCGCCGAGGTGCAGGCCGTCCGCGAGCTGTTGGCCCCGGTCGCCCCGGTGACCGTGGTGCCCGGTGGTGCCGAACGGCAGGCGTCGGTGGCCGCCGCGCTGGCCGCGGTGCCCCCCGGTCCGACGATCGTCCTGGTGCACGATGCCGCCCGGGCGCTCACCCCGCCTGAGCTGGTCGAATCCGTCGCGGCGGCGGTACGAGGCGGGCGCGACGCGGTGATCCCGGTCCTGCCGGTCGTCGACACGATCAAGGAAGTCGGTGCCGACGAGGTGGTGCTCGGCACCGTCGACCGTTCCGCACTGCGCGCGGTGCAGACCCCGCAGGGTTTCCGTCGGGTCGTGCTCAGCGCCGCCCACGCCGCTGCCGGTGACTCCCTCACCGACGACGCCGGGCTGGTCGAGAAGCAGGGCGTCGCGGTGAGCTGCGTGCCCGGCTCGGAGTACGCACTGAAAATCACCCGGCCGTTCGATCTGGCTCTGGCCGAGCATCTGCTTGCCGCGGCCGGTTGACGCGTACCCTCTGATCATGATCGTTCCCCGGGTGGCCATCGGCACCGACGTGCACGCGTTCGAGCCGGGCCGACCGTGCTGGGTGGCCGGGCTGTTCTGGCCCGATCAGGACGGCCTCGCCGGGCACTCCGACGCCGACGTGGCAGCGCACGCCGCCTGCAACGCCCTGCTCTCCGCCGCCGGTCTCGGTGATCTCGGTTCCGCCTTCGGGGTGGGCCAGCCGGAGTGGGCCGGCGCGTCCGGGGTGGCTCTGCTGACCGAGACGGCCCGTCGGGTGCGTGCCGCCGGCCTGGAGATCGGCAACGTGTCCGTGCAGGTCATCGGCAACCGTCCCAAGATCGGCCGGCGTCGCGAGGAGGCCCAGGAGGTGCTCTCCGCCGCGGTCGGCGCCCCGGTCACCATCTCGGCGGCGACCACCGACGGGCTCGGCTTCGCCGGCCGTGAGGAAGGGTTGGCCGGGGTCGCGGTGGCCCTGGTGTACGACGCGCCGGCCACCTAAGCTCGCCGCGATGTCCAGCGACCCTGCCCCCGACCAGTCCGCCGCCGACGGCTACGTCCAGCGGGCCCAACTCCTCGCCGAACTCGGCCGCTACGACGAGGCGGCCGGGGAGCTGGCCTACGGGTTGGCCCTCCAGCCGGATGACGTCGACGCGCTCACCATGCTGGCCCGGGTGCACCTGGCCGCCGGCCGCCCGACCGAGGCGCTCACCGCCGCCGACACGGCCGTGGCAGCCGCACCGGAGGCCCTGCCACCGCTGGTCGCCAGGGGCATGGCCCTGTCCGACCTGGAGCGCTACAGCGAGTCGGCGGCCACCGCCGACCGGATCCTCACCCTCGGCCCGGCCGACGCGTACGCCCAGCGGAGTGCGGCGGCGATCCTGGCCGGCGCCCGCAACGGTCAGCCGGCGCTGAACGCGGCCTGGCGCGGTGTCGAGTTGGCTCCGCAGGAGCCGCAGGCGCACCTGGTGCTCAGCCTGGTCGCCGCCCGCCTGGACCTGTTCGACCTGGCCGAGCGGGCCTACCGGGAGGCGCTGCGGCTCGACCCGCGGATCGGCGAGGCCGGCCACGACGTGGGTGTCATGCGGCTGGAGCAGCGCCGCTGGTCGGAGGCGTTGGAGCACGTCGCCGAGGCGGTGACGGTCAGCCCGAGGCGGATCGACTCGCCACGAACCCTCGCGTACGGGCTGCACCGCCTGGTCCTCTACGGCGCGGGCTGGTCGCTGGTGGCGGCGGTGCTGGTCGCGTTCGCGGCGTCGGCGAACGACGGCTTCTCCCGCGTCCTGGCGGTGCTCGCCGCGCTCACCGGCGGGATCATCGTGTGGCAGCTCGCGGCCCGGCTGCCCGGGCTGACCCGGAGCGTCCTGCCCGCCCTGCTGCACTCGGACCGGGCGATGGCCCTGGCCGTCTACGCCGTGGCCGCCGCGCCGCTGCTGCTGCTGGTGTACGCCATGGTCGGCTCCCCGTGGCCCCTGGTGCTGGCGATCGCCACCACAGCGGTAGCCGAGTTCGCCGTGTTCACCCGAACCGCCATCCGGTAACCCGGCCAACCCGCGCTCGGCGTGACCCGCACAGATCACCAGCGTCGCGTAGCTCGACCAGGTCAGGGTTTCGCCGGAGCCCGACCCGCGTCGGGATCAAGCCTGACCGCCCAGAGCGGGTCGGGCTCCGGCGAAACCCCAAGGGCGACTACACAGAACGCGCCCAGGTCCAGGCGTACCCCTCGTCTTCGCAGGAGCTGGCGGCGTCGCAGAGATCCAGCGGGCGGAAGGTGTCGACCATGACGGCCAGCTCGTCGAAGTAGTCCGCGCCGATGGAGCGCTCGGCGGCACCCGGCTGGGGGCCGTGGGTGAAGCCGGACGGGTGCAACGAGATCGAGCCCTGCTCGATGCCGGAGCCGCGCCGCGCCTCGTAGTTGCCCCCGGTGTAGAAGAGCATCTCGTCGGAGTCGACGTTGTGGTGGTTGTACGGCACCGGGATCGACTGCGGGTGATAGTCGACCTTGCGGGGCACGAACGAGCAGATGACGAAGTTGGGCCCCTGGAAGGTCTGGTGCACCGGCGGGGGCTGGTGGATGCGGCCGGTGATCGGCTCGAAGTCGTGGATGGAGAACGCCCACGGGTAGAGATGCCCGTCCCAGCCGACCACGTCGAACGGGTGGTTGGCGTAGACGTAACGGGTCCAGCCGCGCCGGTGTCGGACCAGCACCTCGACCTCCTCGCCGTCGACGAGCAGCGGGGCGTCGGGGCCGCGAACGTCTCGCTCGCAGTACGGCGAGTGCTCCAGGAACTGGCCGCGTACGGAGAGGTAGCGCTTGGGCGGGCCGATGTGCCCGGACGCTTCGACGGCGAGCAGCCGGACGGGTTGGTCGCCGGTGGGCACCAGCCGGTGGATGGTCGAGGTGGGGATGACGACGTAGTCGCCGGCGACCGCGTCCAGCACGCCGAACGGGGACTCGACCCGCAGGGTGCCCGACTCGACGTAGAGGCAGTGGTCGCCGGTGGCGTCGCGGAACAGCGGTGAGGGTCGGTCGGCGAGGACGTAACCGATCCGTACGTCGTCGTTGGCCAGCAGGTACTGCCGGCCGAGGATGGGGTCGGAACCGCCGGTGTCCAGTTTGTGGGTGCGCAGGTGGCGGGGCTTGAGCGGCAGGTTCGGCGCCCGGGTGAAGGTGGGCGCTGTGAACTCGTCGGCGGCCAGGATCGCGGTGGGCGCGTACCGGTGGTAGAGCAGGGACGAGTCGGAGGAGAAGCCCTCCTGGCCCATCAGCTCCTCGGCGTAGAGGCTGCCGTCGGGCTGCCGGAACTGGGTGTGGCGCTTGCGCGGCACCTCGCCGACGCTGCGGTAGTACGGCATCTCGCCTCCCGATATTTCCCGTTCACCGGCCGAAGGCGTCCGATAATCGGACGCTGTTGTCCGTTCCTCGTAGCGTCCCGTACATTCTTGTTCCGTGTCAACGCAGGTGCCAGCACTCCTCCACGGCCTGGTGGACGACGCCGCCGTCTTCCCACCGGGCAGCGCCGCGCTGCACGACGCCCTGGTCGCCCACCGCCAACACCGCGCCGCCTGGTACGCCGACCTGGTCGGCCCACTGCTGATCCCCGCCTCGGACGTGGCCGCCGGTGAGCTGACCGGGCTCGTCGACCCGGGCGAGGGCCTGGTGGTCGGCGTGATCGGCGACACCGGGATCGGGAACCTGCCGTTCGCGCTGTCGTTCCTCGCCCCCGACGGCGTCACGGCGCGCCAGGTCGAGGTGGCGGTTGCCAAGCGCGGCGAGGACCCACTGCCCGGCATCGCCGAGTTGCTGCGGCTGACCGACGCGCTGCCGGGCGTGGAAACCGTCTACGCCGAACTGCCGCTGACCTTCGGACTGATGGGCGCCCTGGACGCGCTCGTCGCCGCGCGGGCCGACGGGGTGCCGGTCGCGGCCAAGTTCCGCACCGGCGGCCTGGCCGCCGAACTCTTCCCCACCCCCACCGAACTGGCCACCGTGATCTGCGCCTGCCGGGACCGGGGCCTGCCGTTCAAGCTCACCGCCGGGCTGCACCAGGCGATCCGACACCTCGACCCGGAGACCGGGTTCACCCACCACGGCTACGCCAACGTGCTGGCCGCGACCCTGGCCGCCGCCGAGGGTGACGGTGTGCGTACGGTCGCCGAGCTGCTCACCGTTGTCGACCCGCGCCCCCTGGTGGAGCGCACGACGGCACGGCTGGACGGGCCTCGCCCCCTGTGGGTGGGCTTCGGCTCGTGCAGCATCCTGGAACCACTGACCGATCTGATCCGGCTTGGGCTGGTGAACGGGGGCTACGACGCATGACCTGGGTGACCGGCGCCGACGGTTCGCCGTACGGGGTGACGAACCTGCCGTACGGGGTGTTCCGGCAGGACGGGGGTCCTTCGCGGATCGGCGTACGGATCGGGTCGTGGGTCCTCGACCTGGCGGCGGCGGAGGCCGCCGAGCTGGTGCTGGCCGCCGGCACGCTGTGCCGGCCCGTGCTCAACGACTTCATGGCCCTGGGTCGTCCGCAGTGGACGGCGGTACGGCAGCGGATCACCGAGCTGCTGACCGACCCGGCGCACCGGGACGCGGTGGAGCCGCTGCTGGTGCCCCTCGACGACGTGGAGCTGCTGCTCCCCATCGAGGTGGCCGACTACGTCGACTTCTACTCCTCGGAACACCACGCGTCGAACGTCGGGCAGATCTTCCGCCCCGGCCAGCCGCCGCTGCTGCCCAACTGGAAACACTTGCCGATCGGCTACCACGGGCGGGCCGGCACTGTGGTCGTCTCCGGCACGCCGGTGACCCGGCCGACCGGGCAGCGGGCCTCCGCCGAGGGCCCGGTCACCGGCCCATCGGTACGCCTCGACATCGAAGCCGAGGTGGGATTCGTGGTGGGCGTACCGAGCGCGTTGGGCGATCGGGTTTCCGTCGACGACTTCGCCGAGCACGTCTTCGGTGTGGTGCTGGTCAACGACTGGTCGGCCCGGGACATCCAGGCCTGGGAGTATCAGCCGCTCGGCCCGTTCCTCGGCAAGTCGTTCGCCACCTCGATCTCGGCCTGGGTGACGCCGCTGGACGCCCTCGGCAACGCCAACGTGGCGGCCCCCGACCAGGACCCGCCGGTGGTGGACTACCTGCGGGACGTGCCGCACCTGGGCCTGGACCTGCGCCTGTCGGTCGAGTGGAACGGCGACCAGGTCAGCGAGCCTCCGTTCGCCACCATGTACTGGACCCCCGCCCAGCAGTTGGCGCACCTCACCGTCAACGGGGCTTCGCTGCGCACCGGTGACCTGTACGCCTCCGGGACCGTCTCCGGCCCGGAACGGGGACAGATCGGGTCCTTCCTGGAACTGACCTGGGGCGGGGCCGAGCCGGTCACCGTGGGCGGCGAGAGCCGTACCTTCCTCGACGACGGCGACACGGTGACCATCACCGCCACGGCGCCCGGCCCGGACGGCACCACAATCGCCCTCGGCGAGGTGTCCGGCACGGTTCGTCCGGCCCGTTGAAGCCGCCGCCGCGGTACAGCCCAGCAGCGGCTTTCCTCTGCTGAGTCGGATTACTGCGACCCCTCCGGAGCGCTCTGACCATCTGGTCTTCGAGTCGTCTCGTTCACGGGACTCTTGATCGCACAGCGGGTGCGATCAAGAGCCCTCGTTGCGCCGTTGGTCACGCGGATCAAGTGGTCCCACACGGGCCGGGCCCAATGCCCGTCCACAGCGGTGGGGCAATCCGACGCACACGGAGGTAACGACGATGCACGATCTTGCGGGCGCGGTCTGGCGTACCAGTAGCCGTTCCAACGACCAGGGGCTCTGCGTGGAAGTGGCGGACAACCTGGTCGACGTCCATGGTCTGGTCGGGGTCCGCGACTCCAAGGACCAGACCGGTCCCACACTCGCGGTCAGCCCGCCGGGGTGGACAGCGTTCATCGGCGCGATTCGGGCCGGTCGCTTCGAGCGCTGACCGGCGCTTCGGCGCCGGTCGACGACGACCGGTGCCGAAGCGACCGCCCAATCGGACAGCGTGGCCCCCGGACGGTGGAAATTCCGCTCCGGGGGCCCCGTCCGGCCCTCACTCCGCGTACCGTCGGGGACACGGGAGGGTGGCATGTCGACGGTGGCGATTACCGGGATCATCGAGGCGCACGCCGTCGACGTCTGGCGTCTGCTGACCGACCTGCCCGGCCGCGCGGCCCGGTTGACCGCAGCCGGCCCGATCGAGGTGCTCACCCCGGGTTCGTTCGGGCCGGGCACCTCCTGGCGCGAGGAACGGGTCCAGCCGGGCGGCGCCACGCTGACCGAGGAGTTCCTGGTGGTCGAGGCGCTCGCACCGCAGCGACTGGTCCTCTGCTCCTCCGGCACCGGCGCCGACTACCGCATCACCTGGAGCCTGCGGCCGGTCCGCCGCCGCCGTCGGGGTTGCACAGCGGTCACAGTGACCCACGAGGCGGTGCCGACCGCTCCGTACGGTCGGGTGGTGGCGCTGCTGCTCGGCGGGCTGGCCGCGCGGGCGGTCGAGGCGGCGCTCTGGCGTGATCTCGCCGACCTCGCCGTCGCGGCCGGTGCCGCCGGCTCCGTCGAAGCCGCCTGAGCGCCAGGCGGTCGGCCCTCGCCGTGACCTGTTCGGAGTCCGGCCCGCTCCGCTGGGTAGGGTGCCGGGCGGAGGTGCGGCATGAGGTTCCCGAGAGGCCGGCGACGGCTCGCGATCGCGGTCGCGGCGCTGCTCGCGACGGCAGCCGTCGCGGTCATCGTCCACCGGGTCCTCGCACCGGCAGAGGTGAGCACTGTGGCGCGGGCCGACTATCCGGCCCCGGCCCGACCGGCCGCCGGAGTGATCGGTCGGTTGCCGGTCGCCCCGTTGATCGTCGACGGGAGACTGCGGGTGTACGCCGCGCACCGTCAGGTCTACGCCGACCGGCCGGTCGACGGCCGGTACCGGACCAGCCCGTACTGGTCGTACCGGCGCTGGCCGGCGGAGCTGACCGGGGTGGTTGCCAGCGGTCGTACCGTGGTCAGCCGTTGGTCCGACGGGCAGCTCGTCGCACTCGACGCCCGGACCGGCGGGGTGCTCTGGCGAGCCGACGGCCCGGAGCCTGTCGAGAGCACGGCGCCGGTACGTCGTACCTGGGCGGCGACCGTCTGGGATGCGCCCGGGCTCCAGCTCACCGACCTTCCCGACGGGCGGATCGTGCTGGTGGTGACCGGGGATGCCCAGGCGCGTGGGGTCGAGCTGAGCGGCGGTCGGGAGCTGTGGCGGGTCGAGTTGCCCGGCAGGTGCCGCAGCGATGTCGGCACCAGCGCCACCGGGCTGCTGATCGGTCTGGACACCTGCGCCGGGGCGGCCACTGTCGAGTTCCGTGACGCTGCCACGGGCGAGGTACGGGAGCGTTGGCGACCGCCGGGCGGCCCGGACGGGTTTGTGGTGACGCCACTCGGCTGTCGTACCGGGGGCTCGGACTGTCTGGGGTTGCGGACCGCCGGGCCGGGTGACGAGGGCGGCCAGGGCTGGTTGTTGACTGCCGGGTCGCCGGTAGCCGCTCCCGCGCTGGATCCGGCTGGCGTCGCGCTGGTGGGTGAGCAGTCCGTCGCCGTGCTCGACGGGGTCGTTGTGGGTCGATCGGCGCGTACGGGCACCGAGCTGTGGCGCTCCGCGGGCCTGGACGGGGCTCGGGTGCTGGCGGGGCAGCCTGGCCGGGTGCACCTGCTGACCGAGGCGAACGATCTGGTGACGCTGGATCCGGTGACCGGTAGGCAGTTGTCCCGATTCGCGCTCAATGTTGGGTCGGACGGGACCGGCTGGGCACCCGGGGCGGTGACTGCCGAGGACGGCTTCGTCGCGATCGAGCGGCTCCGAAGGCCGGTCGACCCCACCGGCGATGATCGGCGCTACTTCTACACCGGCGAGACGGTGATCCTGGCCGCCACCTGATCGTGGCGTCTTCCGGCTCGGAACACCGAACCATTCCATTCCCTTTGTCGTGAAAGGGTACGTTTTTCACGGTTCAGGTTTCCGGTGGAAGGGGTCGGCGCATGGCCAGGACAGCAGCCAACTACCTCGTGGGCGGGGCGCTCGCCGCCACCGCGAGCCTGGCGTTGGCGGTGTCGCCGGTGCTGGCCGCCGGCCCCGCCTCGGCGCAGGGGTTCGGCGTCGTCCGGGCCGAGCCGTCGGCGGACACGGGCGTCACCTTCGAGATCCTGCCGGCGTCGCCGACACCGCCTCCGACTCAGCCGCCGCCCACGTCCACACCGACGGCACCGCCCCAGCCCACACCGAGTCACGGCGGTGAGTTGCCGGTCACCGGGTCGGGTGGGTCGGCGCTGCTCCTCGCCGTCCTGGGCGCGGCCCTGATCGTCGCCGGTTGGTTCGCCGCCCGCCGCAACAGGCTGAGCTGACCGGTCGGCCGGAGGCGGTGGTCGGGCTGGCCCGTTCGCGATCACCGACCAACCGGTGTGCGCGCCCTCGGGCGGCTGGTGGGAGGCCAAGGCCGACCCGACTGGCGGGACCGGCGGGACCGGCGGGCCAGCATGGCGAGGCCGACGACCAGCAGCAGCCCCACTGTTGTCGCCACCACGGTCCACCCGGAAAACATCCGGGAGACGACACCGCCCCGTTTCCCGACCTGACCAGCGTCGGGGAACGTGACCTGCGCGGCGATGCTCCGCTTCACCAGGCCGCTCTCCAGGTTCACCTCCGCCTTCCAGGGGCCGTTCGGCAACGTGTTCGGGAGTCGGGCGATAACGTGCCCGGAGGCGCCCGGCGCCAGCGTGACGCCCTGCCCGACCGGAAACGGGCCGGCCCGACTGCCGGCCGGACCGTCGCTAAGGATGACCGCGCCGGTCAGGTCGATGGCACGGCCTCCGGTGTTGCTGACCTGGACGGTCACCGACGGTTCGCCCTCGGGGCTGCGGGCCGGGCGTACCTCGCCGATCGAGAAGTCGGAGGCGGGTTCGCCACCGGGCCCGATGTCGAGGTACATCCGGACTCCGACCCGGTGGACCTGCGTGATCTCGCCGCCGGCCCGGGGGGTTGAGGCGGTGGATGCCCAGACCACCGCGTACCGCTCGCCCTGGGAGGCGGTCGGTGGCACGGTGATTGTCGCTCGGACCCGGGTCTCTTCCCACGGTTCCAGCTCGACTGAGCGCTCGTCGAGGGTGACCCAGGAGGTCAGCTCGTTCTCGGCGCGACCCTCGCCGAAACGGAACGCCGCATCCTTCAGGGTCGCGGCCGCCGGATACACGTCGACCCGACGGGTCTGGTCGGTGCGATTGACGATCAGCAGTTGCCGCTTGATTGTGGTGCCCGGCGGTAGGTGGTCGACGATGTAGCGCAGCGCCCGGGGGTCGCCGCGGCGTTCGGTCGGGGCTTCCAACAACCGGATCCCGATGGTGCCGTCGTCGGATCCCGCTTCCGGTTCGACCGCGCCGGCCCGGGTCGACAGACCCGGACCGGCGAGGCAGAACAGGGCGAGGGCGACAGCGATGGTCGACCGCCCCCGGCGGCTATGCCACCGAATGTGTCACCGTGCCGGTGTAGACGCCCGCGATGCTGTCCAGCGGGACGTTGACGTCCAGGGTCGGGTTCCAGCTGGCGGTGTTGCCCCCGGTACCGCCACTGTGGGTGAACGCGGTGAGCGGGGTGACGCTGGACAGCGGCTGGGCGTCGCCGGCGGTGGCCTGCCCCGGCGTGAAGGTGCCCGTGCCGGTGGTGGCCGTTGCCGGGCCGGACCAGTAGTCGATCTCCTCAGGGAGGACCGTCTCGGGCGGTGAGCCGCCGCCGGTCTGGAAGACGCTCGCGGTCACCGAGGCGACCCAGGAGGCATCGGCGGCACCTCGCGAGTCGGTGACCGTCACGACGCCGAGCTGGCCGGTGATGACGCCACCGGGGGCACCGTTGCCGAGGTCGGCGGTGGCCGGCGCGACGATGTCGAGGGTGCCGGCGAGCACCTCGAAGGTGGTGTCGGTGGTGTCGGTGGGCGCGGCGGCAGCCGGCGCGGCGAGGAAGCCCACCATCGCCGCTGCGGCCGCCCCGGCCAGACAGATCTTGGCAGTACGCACTGTTCGTTACCCCGTTTTCTCGAAGTGAGCCGGCGTGACTCCTCGGCACGGCCGGCTACTTCGGAAGATAGGGGCAAGTGACGCATTAAGCGGACAAATCACCCACCTGTCACCAGTTGGTCACAGGAGATCGTCGGTGGTCAGGCCAGCGCGGCCTCGGCCGCAGCCAGGAACGCGTCGTTCTCGGCCGGGGTGCCGATGGTGACCCGGACCCCGTCCCCGGCGAACGGCCGCACGATCACCCCGCGCGCCTCGCACGCCTTGCCGAACGCCACGGCCCGCTCGCCCAGCGGCAGCCAGACGAAGTTGGCCTGGCTCGTCGGCACCTCGGGCACGAACTTGCGCAGCGCCTCGGTGACCCGGTCCCGATCGGCGACGACCAGGGCGCAGCGGCGCTCCATCTCCGCCACCTGGGTCAGCGCGGCGAGCGCCCCGGCCTGAGCTGCCGTGCTGCTGGAGAACGGGGTCGCCACCTTGCGGATGGCGGCGGCCACCACCGGCTGGGCAACGAGCCACCCCATCCGCAGCCCGGCGAGCCCCCACGCCTTCGACAGCGTGCGCAGCACCGCCACGTTCGGCCGGTCCAGGTAGTCGAGACCGTCCGGCACCTCCGCGTCGGTGACGAACTCCCGGTACGCCTCGTCGATGACCACCAGCACGTCGTCCGGCACCGCGTCGAGGAACCGGTCCAGTTCGGCGCGGCGTACCGCCGTACCGGTGGGGTTGTTCGGGTTGCAGACGAAGATCACCCGGGTCCGGTCGGTCACCGCCGCCGCCATCGCCGCCAGGTCGTGCCCGTGCCCGGCGTCGTTGGGCACCCGCACGCTGGTCGCGCCGCTGGTCGCCACGATGATCGGGTACGCCTCGAAGGACCGCCACGAGTAGAGCACCTCGTCGCCGGGCAGGCAGGTGGCACGCACCAGGTGCTCGGCCAGCGCCACCGAACCGCAGCCGGTGGCGATCCGGTCGGCGTCCACCCCGTACCGCTGGGCCAGCGCGTCGCGCAGCGCGACCACGCCCATGTCCGGGTAGCGGTGCGAGGTGGTGATGGCCTCGGTGACCGCCTCCACGACGCCGGGCAGCGGGCCGTACGGCACCTCGTTGCTGGCCAGTTTGATGGCCTCCGGCAGGCCCAACTCGCGGGCCAGGTCGGCGGGGCTGCGCCCCGGCACGTAGCTGGGCAGCGCGTCCAGGTCGACGCGGGTCAGCCGCAGCGCCGGCTGGTGACGTCCGGAGTCGGTCATGGGGTGTCTCCCGAGGGCTGGTTGCGGTCGTTCGAGGGGGCGGTGTCGGTGTGTTGGGGGACTTCGACGACCACCGTCTGTGCGCGCTTGTCGTGCAGCGCCTGGCGCAGGGGGTGGTCGAAGAGGGGGGAGAGGGCGTCGACCAGTTGCAGCACCAGGCCGAGCCCGGCGCAGTACCAGAGCAGTGTCGGCAGGCCCATCGTGCTCCAGCGGCTCAGCGCCCGGCGGACGCCCAGCGGCTGGTCGGCGGCCATCGGCACCGCCCGGATCCGCATCACCCGCTTGCCGACTGTCTGCCCGCCGGAGGCCATCGTCGGCACCTCGTACGCCAGCCAGAGCGCGGTGGCGATCAGCAGGATCGCCACCAGCAGAGAATTCGCCTGCTCACTGGGGAGCGGCAGGCCGTCGGCGGAGGTGTCTCCGCGCGACGCGCGCCGGAAAACCTCCTGCCAGTACGGCGCCCACTCCTGCGCCCAGCGCCAGACGAACCAGCCGTTGACAACCACGTTCAGTGCGAGGACGAGACCGAAGTCGATCAGCCGGGCGACCAACCTACGGCCGTAGCCGGCCAACCTGAAGCCGTGCGGTCGCGGCTCCGGCGGACGTCCGGGCCAGCCGGGGTGACCGGCCGGGGGCGCCCAGCCGGGAGGGGCACCCGGTGGTGCCCAGCCCGACGGACCGCCCTGCGGGCCCCAGCCGGGAGGGCCGGCCTGTGGTCCCCAGCCCGGGCCGTGCCCCGGTTGCGGGCCGTACTCAGGGGGTGGGCCCTGCTGGGGCGACCAGCCCGGAGCGCCGGTCGCCGACTCGGGGGTCGTCGACGCCGCTGGCGCGGCCGGGGTGACCGGCGCTGGCGGCGGCTCGGCGGGCGGCGGACCGTCCGGCGGAGTCGCGTCGACGGGAATGGGCGCACCGAGCCAACCCTCGCCGTCCCAGTAACGCCGGGTCTCGGTGTCGGCGGGGTCGACGTACCAGCCGGGTTGCACACTCACGCCGTCGCTCCGCTTCGCTCGCTCACTGGGACACCTTAACGACGGCTGTTCCCTCGAACTCGGCATGGCGGTACTGCGGGGCGTACCCCTGGGGGTTTGGTCCGGGCTGCGGCGCGAAGCCGCCGGCGGTGGGTCGGGGCCCACCGGCCGGCGGCGTCGGGTACGACGGAGGTTGCGTCACGCTCGCAAGTGTTACAGGTTGCCGCGGGCTTCCTGCTCCCGCTCGATCGCCTGGAAGAGCGCCTTGAAGTTGCCCTTGCCGAAGCCCAGCGAGCCGTGCCGCTCGATCAGCTCGAAGAAGACAGTGGGACGGTCCTGCACCGGCTTGGTGAAGATCTGGAGCAGGTAGCCGTCCTCGTCCCGGTCGACCAGGATCTTGCGGGCCTTCAGCTCCTCGATCGGCACCCGCACGTTGCCGATCCGCTCACGCAGCTCGGGGTCGTCGTAGTACGAGTCCGGGGTGTCCAGGAACTCCAGGCCGGCAGCGCGCATCGCGTCGACGCTGGCAAGGATGTCGTTGGTGGCGACGGCGATGTGCTGCGCGCCCGGGCCCTGGTAGAACTCCAGGTACTCGTCGATCTGGGACTTCTTGCGGGCGATCGCCGGCTCGTTCAGCGGGAACTTCACCTTGCGGGTGCCGTTCGCCACGACCTTGCTCATCAGCGCCGAGTAGTCGGTGGCGATGTCGTCGCCGACGAACTCCGCCATGTTGGAGAAGCCCATCACCCGCTTGTAGAACTCGACCCACTCGTCCATCCGGCCCAGCTCCACGTTGCCGACCACGTGGTCGACGGCCTGGAAGAAGCGCTTCGGCTGGATGCCGGCGTCGATCATCGGCTGCCGGTCCACGATCGGACCCCGGGCCACGAAGCCGGGCAGGAACGGGCCGGTGTAGCGGGACCGGTCGACCAGCGTGTGCCGGGTGTCGCCGTACGCGGCGATGGCGGCCATCCGGACGGTGCCGTGCTCGTCGGTCACGTCGTGCGGCTCGACGACGCTGGTGGCGCCCTGCGCGATGGCGTGCGCGTACGCGGCGTCCACGTTCGGGACCTCCAGCGCGATGTCGCTGATCCCGTCGCTGTGCCGGGCCACGTGCTCGGCGCCCTCGGCGTCCGGGCGCACCGCGCCGGTCAGCACGAAGCGGGCCGAGCCGCTGGTCAGCACGTACTGGGCGTGGTCCCGGTAGCCCTGCTCGGGGCCGCGGTACGCCACGCAGGTCATGCCGAAGGCGGTGGAGTAGTAGTGGGCGGCCTGCTTGGCGTTGCCGACCAGGAAGTGCACGTGGTCGAGGCCCCGGACCGGGAACGGGTCGTGGCTGATGTCGTGGTCGACAGCGCCGACGAGCCGGTCGACGTCGACGTCCTCGGTCGACTTGGGTCGGTCGATCGCCTGGGTCATGGTGGGCTCCCTCGCGTACCGGCCGGCCTTGTGGGCCGCCGTGGTCGGTTCTTGAGGCGAGGATCGCTGCCCCGGCATCGAGTGGGCAACTGTTGGCAGAAATGCTGGTCAGGTTGCGCATTCGGTATGGTCGTCACTCATGAATGGTGAGCAGAATGTACAGCTCGACGCTCTCGACGTGCGCTTGATCGAACTGCTCGCCGAGGAGCCGCGGATCGGGGTGCTGGAGTGCTCCCGGCGGCTCGGGGTGGCCCGGGGCACCGTGCAGGCGAGGCTGGACAAGCTCGTCGAGCGGCAGGTCATCAAGGGGTTCGGCCCCGAGATCGCGCCGGCCGCGATCGGGTTCGGGGTGACCAGCTTCGTCACCCTGGAGATCACTCAGCGGCACGGTCACGACCCGGTCACCGCTCACCTCGCCGCCATCCCCGAGGTGCTGGAGGCACACACCATCACCGGCTCCAGCGACCTGCTCTGCCGGATCGTGGCCCGGTCCAACACCGACCTGCAACGGGTCATCGACCAGATCGTCTCGTCCGCCGGCATCACCCGCGCCTCGACGATCATCGCGCTGGCCGAGCAGATCCCCTACCGCACGCTTCCGCTGGTGCGCAGCGCTGTTCGGCTGGACGGAAGGGCGCTGTAACACCTCCGAGCGCAGAAAGCGCGGCGACACGGCGGCGCGGGCGTACGGAAGATCCGTGATCGTGGCTACGGTGTGCGGGTGGCGAAGGGGAGCGTGCGCGGTGGGCTGCTGCTTGGCCTCGCCGTGGTCGTCGCGCTCGCCGCGACCGGCGTGTGGAACCCGTTCCCCGGCCTGTGGGACTGGGTGGACCGCAGCGAACCCATCTCCGAGCCCGACGTGGTCTGGCAGCAGCGGGTCGGCGGCACTCCGCGCAGCGTGACCATCGCCGGCGACGCCGTTGTGGTCGAGCAGCGCACCCGGGTCGAGGCCCGCAGCCTGGCCACCGGTGCCCAGCTCTGGGAGCGCAAGGCGGACTGGGCGGCGGTCGCGGGTGGTGACCGGGATCCGGTCGTGGCCGTGGGCAAGCTCCTGGTCAAGGGGTACGAGCTGCTCGACCCGACGACCGGGGTGACCCGGCGGCGTGACGATGACGCGGTGGCCGTCTGGACGTACCGCAACCTGCTCCTCGACGCCAGCTGCACGGACGCCACCGACTGCACCCTGAGCGCCTGGGACCCGCGTGGCACGACGCCGCTCTGGACGGCCTTCCTGCCCGGGGTGCACAGCGGCCTGCTGGCCGACAATCCGGGTCTGCGCGGCACCCGCCGGCTCACCGCCACCCGGATCGACGACGGCGTGGCCGGGGCGGAAGCCGCGCCACCGCTGCTGGGCTTCCCGGTCGACGGTCGGGTCCACGTGGTCGACACCGCCACCGGCCGGGTGCTGCAGAACGTCGAGCCCGGCCGGGAGGAGCGGCTCTCCGTGGTGGGCGGCCGGCTGTTGCGCATCTCCGCCCGATCCCAGGACGGCACCTGCTACTTCGCCATCTCCGCCCGGGACTCGGCGACCGGGCAGGAGGCCTGGCAGCGGGCCGGCATCAACCTGCGCACCGCCGACTCCGCCGGCTGCGTGCAACGCGAGGACCCGCAGGGTGCGCGCAACGTGCTGATCGGCGTCGCCCCGGACGGCCGCGAGACCGTCATCGACGGGTACGACGGCCGGCTGCTCTGGGTCGGTGAGCCGGGCACCAAGCTGATCGCGGTGGACGACCGTTCGGCGGTGTTCCGGGCCGCCGACAAACGCTCCGTCATCGCCCGTGAGCTGGGCACCGAGAAGGTGCTCTGGACGCGGCAGGCCAGCGGCAAGGCCGGGGCCGCGCTCACCCCGTACGCGGCGGTGGTGGCCGACGAGAAGCCGTCCCGGCTGGCGGCACTGGACCCGCGCACCGGCCGGGAGTTGGCCGTTCTGCGTACCTCGGCGAACGCCCTCGCCGTCGGGTCGCAGGGCATGATCATCGGCGAGGGGCGGGAGATCGGGTACGTCCGCTTCGGCGCGTCCGGAAACTCGCCCGCCCGACCTCCCGACGACGGTGGGAATCCCGGGCCGGGCGGCCCCGGCCCCGGCGGGCCGGACAACGACGACGACTGCGGGCCGAAGCGGGAACTCTGCCCCGACCCGGGTGGCGGCAAGGACGGCTGAGCGGGCCGTCCGCCTCATGATCCGGATGGCGGTCGGGCTCGGCGCGCCCGGTGGATGAGAGCGGCGTCCCAGGACCCGCCCGGCGGGTGGGAGTGATCGACCGGTCTGCCCTAGGCTTGCCGCTCATGAGCAGTGCCGCCGCATTCTCGTACGCCCCTCTGCTGCCGACCGGTCCCGACCAGACGGACTATCGCCTGGTCACCGACGAGGGCGTGGACGTCGTACACGGCCCGGGAGGCCGTCGGTTCCTCACTGTGGAACCGGCAGCGCTCACCGCGCTGACCGCCGAGGCGATGCACGACATCGCGCACTTCCTGCGCCCCGCGCACCTGGCGCAGCTCCGGGCGATCATCGACGACCCGGCCGCCTCGCCGAACGACAGGTTCGTCGCGCTGGACCTGCTGCGCAACGCCAACATCGCCGCCGGCGGTGTGCTGCCCATGTGCCAGGACACCGGCACCGCCATCGTGATGGGCAAACGTGGTCGGCACGTGCTGACCGACGGTGCCGACGCGGAGGCCATCTCCCGGGGCGTCTACCAGGCGTACACCAAGCTCAATCTGCGCTACTCCCAGCTCGCCCCGCTGACCATGTGGGACGAGCGGAACACCGGCAGCAACCTGCCCGCCCAGGTGGACCTGTACGCCGAGGACCCGGACGGGCACCCCGACGCGTACAAGTTCCTGTTCATGGCCAAGGGCGGTGGCTCGGCCAACAAGTCGTACCTCTACCAGGAGACGAAGGCGCTGCTCAATCCGACGCGGATGATGCAGTTCCTGGAGGAGAAGCTGCGGCTGATCGGCACCGCGGCCTGCCCGCCGTACCACCTGGCCGTCGTCATCGGCGGCACCTCCGCCGAGTACGCGCTGAAGACCGCGAAGTACGCCAGCGCCAAGTATCTCGACGCGCTGCCTACCGCCGGCTCGATGAGCGCGCACGGCTTCCGCGACCTGGAGCTGGAGGCGGAGGTGCTGGAGCTGACCCGCAACTTCGGCATCGGCGCGCAGTTCGGTGGGCGGTACTTCTGCCACGACGTACGGGTGGTCCGGTTGCCCCGGCACGGTGCGTCCTGCCCGGTGGCGATCGCCGTCTCCTGCTCGGCGGACCGCCAGGCCGTCGCCAAGATCACCCCGTCGGGTGTGTGGCTGGAGCGGCTCGAAACCGACCCGGCGCGGTTCCTGCCCGACGTGACCGACGATGCGCTCGACGCCGAGCTGGTCGTCCGGGTCGACCTGAACCGGCCGATGGACGAGATCCGCGCGGAGCTGTCGAAGTACCCGGTGAAGACGCGCCTCTCGCTCTCCGGGCCGCTCGTGGTCGCCCGGGACATCGCCCACGCCAAGATCGCCGAGCGGTTGGACGCCGGGGAGCCGATGCCGCAGTACCTGCGTGACCACGCGGTCTACTACGCCGGCCCGGCGAAGACCCCCGAGGGGTACGCGTCCGGATCGTTCGGCCCGACCACCGCCGGCCGGATGGACGCCTACGTGGAGAAGTTCCAGGCCGCCGGCGGCTCCCAGGTGATGCTGGCCAAGGGCAACCGGTCGGGTCAGGTGACCCGCTCCTGCCAGCAGCACGGTGGCTTCTACCTCGGCTCGATCGGCGGCCCCGCAGCCCGCCTCGCCCAGGACTGCATCAAGCACGTCGAGGTCCTCGAATACGCGGAGCTGGGCATGGAAGCGGTCTGGAAGATCGAGGTGGAGGACTTCCCCGCCTTCATCGTGGTCGACGACAAGGGCAACGACTTCTTCGCCGAGGTCACCAAGCCGGTGCTCACCGTCGGCCGCCGCTGACCCGACAGGTACGCGAAAGGGCGCCGGGCGAACTCGCCCGGCGCCCGTCCTGTCGCCCGTGCTCTGCCGACATCGGTACGCCCGCCCCGCTGGGGTGGGACGGGCGCACCGCCCCCGTCGGATGCCGTCACCGACAACCCGGAGTGAGTCTGCTGCGCACCGCTGTCGATCCACTCTCAGATCACTATCGCCTGACCGAGGCGATCTGTTACCACCGGACTACTCTGCTGGAAGTTGCACCATTGAAGCGGGAGAGTAGATGCGGTTCGGGATCCTGGGGCCCCTGCGGGTGGGCGGTGGCGAGTCCACTGTCACCGCAGGACGCGATCGGATCTTGCTCGCCATGCTGCTGCTGCGGGCCGGCCGGCTCGTACCGGTCGACGAGCTGATCGACGCGGTCTGGGAGGAGCGCCCGCCGGCCACCGCCCGGGCCCAGTTGCAGACCTGCGTGTCGCGGTTGCGTCGCCGCTTCACCGAACTGGGACTCGCCCCGGAGACCATCATCACCGATCCGGTCGGGTACGGCGTCCGCACCGGCTCGAACGACCTGGACGCCGAGGTCTTCACCCGTACCGTCGAAGCGGCCCGCGCCGCCGTCGCCGCCGGACGGCTGGCCGAGGCGAGTGAGCGGTTCCGCGCCGCGCTGGCACTGTGGCGCGGGCCGGCGCTCGGCGGCATCCCGAGCCGCAGTGTGCGCCGCCGGGCCCAGACACTCGACGAGCAGCGCCTCACCGCGCTGGAGGAGTGCGTCGACGTCGAGCTGCGCCTCGGGCAGGCCGCGGAGCTGATCGAGGAGCTGACCGACAGCGTCGACCAGCATCCACTGCGGGAGCGTCTGCGCGGCCAACTGATGCTCGCCCTGTCCTCGGTCGGCCGGCAGGCCGATGCGCTCGCCGCCTACCGGGAGGGTCGACGGTTCTACGCCGACGAGCTGGGCATCGAACCGGGCGCCGCGTTGCAGGAGCTGCACCAACGCGTACTCGCCGGCGACCTGGCCCTGGCCGGTCGGCCGGCCCCACCCGTCGGCCCGGTTCGTTCGCTGCCCCGGGCGATCGGGGATTTCATCGGTCGGCAGGAGACGGTGGCCCGTCTGGTCAAGGAAATTGAGGAGGACGGCACCCGCATCCAGGTGGTCGACGGAATGCCGGGAAGCGGCAAGACCACGCTCGCCGTGCACGTCGCTACCGCGCTCGCCGACAGGTATCCCGACGCCCAGCTCTTCATCGACCT
This sequence comes from Micromonospora sp. NPDC005553, assembly GCF_042871765.1. Lineage (NCBI taxonomy): Bacteria > Bacillati > Actinomycetota > Actinomycetes > Micromonosporales > Micromonosporaceae > Micromonospora > Micromonospora sp. NPDC005553. The sequence continues at coordinate 204,149 of NZ_JBIAJD010000003.1, forward strand.
GCACGGGCACAGCGAACGCCGACCGTTGACACCGGCCACGGCCGTGGCGGCCCTCCTGCGCCAACTCGGGGTGCCAGCGGAGCGGGTGCCGGAGAACCTGGACGACCGGTTGGCGCTCTGGCGGATCGAGCTGGCCGGCCGCCGCGCGTTGGTGGTGCTGGACAACGCGGCCAGCGCCGAACAGGTGGCACCGCTGCTGCCCAACGGCTCGCAGAGCCTGGTCCTCATCACCAGTCGTCGCCGGCTGATCGGGCTCGATGAGGGCCGGCCGTCGTCGTTGCCGGTTCTCGACGCCGACGAGGCGATCGAGCTGCTCGGCCGGGTGGCCGGAATGGAGAGGATCGCCGCCGAGCCGGAGGCGGCGGCCGAGGTGGCGCGTCGCTGCGGGCACCTGCCGCTCGCCATCCGGCTGGCCGGCGCGCGGCTGGCGCACCGGCCGCGCTGGCGGGTCGCCGACCTCGCCGAGCGACTGGTCGCCGGGGCGGGCCCGCTGGCCGAGCTGACCGCCGGGCAGCGCTCGGTGGGGCAGGCGTTCGCCCTGTCGTACGCGCAGGTCTCACCGTCGGCGCAGCGGCTGTTTCCGCTGCTCGGCCTGTACCCGACCGGACGCTTCGACAGTCGGGTGGCCGCAGCCCTCGTCGACCTGCCCCTGGCCGAAACCCAGGACCAGCTGGACGAGTTGGTCGACGCGCATCTGGTGGAGGAGGTGCAGCCGGGTCGGTACCGGTTGCACGATCTGCTCCGCGAGTACGCGCGGCTGCTGCTTGCCGGCCCGGAGCGGCAGACCGAGCGCCGCGCCGCCGTGGAGCGGCTGTTGGATCACCACCTGTCGGTCATGTTGGCGATCGCCCGGACGATCGAGGCCGCGGGCAGTCGTCGCAACCTCCCCGAGCGCACGCCCGGCCGACCCGACCTGTTGGCTGTCCCGGTGGCCGAGGGGCGGGCGTGGTTCGAGGAGAGCCACGTTGCGCTCACCGCCCTGGTTCGGAAGGCCGAGGAGGAGGACTTCCCGGTTCAGTGCTGGCAGCTGGCCCGGGCCTGCTGGCGGCTCAACTTCGAGGGTGGGCACCTCGACGAGCTGATCGAGACCCACACGATCGGGCTTCGGGTCGCCGAGCGGCTGGGCGACGAGGCGGCCGCCGCCACCATGCTGAACTATCTCTCGTCGGCGTACTTCCGGCTGGCCCGCTTTCCGGAGGCGATCAGCGCGATGGAGGTGGCGCTCACGGTGCGCCGTCGGCTCGGACTACACGCCGACACGCTCAGCACGCTGTGGAACCTGGGCGTCTCCTACGCCGCGAACGGTGACCACCGGCTGGGCAAGGCGAAGTTCGACGAGGCTTTTGGCATGGTTCGGAGCCCGGCCGACATTCACGCAGCGACCAATCTGTTGAACAACATGTCCTACGCGTTGATCGCCTGGGGTCGCTACGAGGAGTCGCTGCGCCTGGCCCGGCTGCACGTCCTGCTGGCCAGGCAGGCGGGGGACCACCGGCAGATCGAGAACGCGGTGGGGCACCTCGCCATGATTCGGCATCGAATGGGTGACCTGGGCCCCGCCCGCCGTCTGCTGCGGACCGCGTTGTACCTCAAACGCCAGGCCGGCAATCGATTCGGCGAGGGGGAGGTGCTCAACGAGATCGGCGTGATGGAGCGTGTCGCCGGACAGCCGGATCGTGCCGCCGCCCTGCACCGGGACGCGCTGGTGGCGATGGTGGATGCCGGCGACCGCATCGGTCAGTGCGCCTCCCGTAACCTGCTGGCCCGGGCGATCATGGAGCAGGGCGACGCCGCCAGCGCGCTCGACCTGCACCGCCGGGTGCTCGCCGACGCCAGCCGGCTCGGTGCCCGCTACGAGAAGGCACGGGCGTTGGAGGGCATCGCCCGCTGTGTAAGGGCCACGGATCCGTCGGCGGCCCGCACGCACCTGGAGCAGGCGCTGGCGTTGTTCCGGGAGGTCGAGTCACCGGACCGGCACGAGGTGGAACGGCTGCTCACCGAGTTGGGCTGACGGATCATCTGCGAGTCGGCCACGGGCGCGGCAGGATGGTACGCGTGACGACTCCAGAGGCGACCGGTTACCGCATCGAACGCGACTCGATGGGCGAGGTGGAGGTGCCCGCCGAGGCGCTGTGGCGGGCGCAGACCCAGCGTGCGGTGCAGAACTTCCCCATCTCCGGCCGGGGCCTCGAACCGGCCCAGATCAAGGCCCTCGCCCAGATCAAGGGCGCGGCGGCCGAGGTCAACGGTGAGCTGGGCGTGATCGACGCCAACGTGGCCGCCGCGATCGCCGCCGCCGCCGCGCACGTGGCCGACGGTGGTTACGACGACCAGTTCCCGGTGGACGTGTTCCAGACCGGCTCGGGGACCTCGTCGAACATGAACACCAACGAGGTGATCGCGACCCTGGCCACCCGGGAGCTGGGCTCACCGGTGCACCCCAACGACCACGTCAACGCCTCCCAGTCGAGCAACGACGTCTTCCCGTCCTCGATCCACCTGGCGGCCACCCAGTTCATCGTCGAGGATCTCCTGCCGTCGCTGGCCCACCTCGCGTCGGCGTTGGAGGCAAAGGCCGCCGAGTTCGAGACGGTGGTCAAGGCCGGGCGTACCCACCTGATGGACGCCACCCCGGTCACCCTCGGCCAGGAGTTCGGCGGGTACGCCGCCCAGGTCCGCTACGGGATCGAACGGCTGGAGGGCGCACTGCCCCGGCTGGCCGAGCTGCCGTTGGGCGGCACCGCCGTGGGGACCGGGATCAACACCCCGCTCGGCTTCGCCGCCGCCGTGATCGACAAGCTGCGCGAGTCGACCGGGTTGCCGCTGAGCGAGGCGCGCAACCACTTCGAGGCGCAGGGCGCGCGAGACGCGCTGGTTGAAACCTCGGGGCAGCTGCGGACCGTGGCGATCGGCCTCTACAAGATCGCCAACGACATCCGCTGGATGGGCTCCGGTCCCCGCGCCGGTCTGCGCGAGCTGCGCATCCCGGACCTCCAGCCCGGCTCGTCGATCATGCCGGGCAAGGTCAACCCCGTGGTCGCCGAGGCGATGCGACAGGTATGCGCCCAGGTCGTCGGCAACGACGCGACGGTCGGCTTCGCCGGCTCACAGGGCGACTTCGAGCTGAACGTGATGCTCCCGGTGATGGGCCGCAACCTGCTGGAGTCGATCCGGCTGCTCTCCGCGGTGAGCCGGCTCTTCGCCGACCGGCTGGTGGTCGGCCTGGTCGCGGACGCCGAGGTCTGCCTGGCGTACGCCGAGGGCTCACCGTCGATCGTCACCCCACTCAACCGCTACCTGGGGTACGACGAGGCCGCGTCGATCGCCAAGGAGGCGTTGGCCAAGCAGGCATCGATCCGCGAGGTGGTCATCTCCCGGGGCCACGTCGACTCCGGCAAGCTCACCGAGACCCAACTGGACGAGACGTTGGACCTGCTCCGGATGACCCACCCCTGACCCGTCCTGGCCTGCTCAGTGCAGGTGTCGCGGTCTCGCCCAGCCGAGGAAGCGGGTGAAAAGTGCCGCAGGGTCGGGGCCGTCGTGCGGGTTGAGTAGGTACAGGTCGTGAGCCGCCTCGTGCAGCACCGTGCACAGGTAGATGCTGAGCCCGATCCGGTCGTGCGCGTACTCCTGCCGCAGCGCAAGTCGGGCGATGGGGCACGGCCAGGGCGCGGCGCAGACCCGGCAGAGCCAGAGTGGGCGCAGCGGCAGGTGCGGCCGGCAGGAGCGTGTGGTGAGCCCGCCCAGGGTGCTCCGGGGCATGGTGGGGTCCTCCTCTGGAGCTGAATCGTTCGTGGCATCAACCCCGCTCGCGCCGGCCCCGCCGACGGTGCCGCGCTGCTCCGACTGCGCTGACCGCTCTGCGCCGACTGCGCTGACCACTCTGCGCTGCGTTGCTCGTGTCGAGATCGCGCTCGATCCTGGATGTAGTGGCCTTCGCGCGCCAGGAGACCACTGTTTCCAGGATCGAGCGCGATCTTGGTGGAGCGGTCGGCTTCGGTGGGGTTGGGACCGCCCGGCACGGGGGAGCGGGCGGTCCCGTGCGGCGCCGGCAGATCCCGGGGGACGGGGAGCGGTGCCGCACTTCACAGTCTGGTGATCAGGCGACTACGGTCGGAAGGGTTTGGCCGCGTCGTCATAGTCGCCCTGTTCTGGGTGGCACCACCGCTGGCGGCCGGCTGGAAATGGTCGTCGGCGGGGTGGAGGGCGGGCACGGCATGGCCGATGGACAGATGACGGCGGCGGCGTTCCTGATCGCGGAGCTGCGACGGGCGCGGGTCCGGCGCGGCTGGAGTCAGGATGAGCTGGCCAAGGCGGTCAACTACTCGGCGTCGATGGTCAGCGCTGTCGAGCTGGGCCAGCAGGTGCCCACCGCCAAGTACCTGGAACTCGTCGACCGGGCCCTCGACACCGGCGGCCTCTTCGGCCGGATGTCCACCGAACTGGTCAGCCTGGACAAGGCTCAGGCCTGGCTGCGCGGTTGGCGTGCGATCCTCGCGGAGGCGCGGGCGCTGCGATGGTTCGACCCGCTGCACGTCCCTGGACTGCTGCAAACCGAAGACTATGCTCGCGCGATCTTCGAGTCGGACCGACTGCTCGATGCCGATGAGGTCGAGCGTCGGCTGACGGACCGAATGGACAGCCAGCGGATCCTCTACGGGGATCGCCCGCCGCATGTGGTCGCGGTGCTTGACGAGTCGGTGCTGAGGCGACGCGTCGGCGGTCGGAAGGTCATGTGCGAGCAGTCTCTGCACCTGGCCCGCTTGGCGACCGAGCATCCGCGGGTTCAGCTCCATGTGGTGCCCCGCTCGGCCGAGGAGTATCCCGGCCTGAACGGGCCATTCATCCTTGCCACCGTGGACGACCATAGCGATCTTGCCTACCTTGGTGGCCAGATTGGCGGCCAGGAACTCGATCTACCTGCGGATCTGTTGCGTCTACAACGGACCTGGGAAGCTACCCTCGGGCAGGCGCTGCCACCGCAGGAGTCGATCGAGTTGCTGAGGGAAGTGGCAGAGTCGTGGAGTTGACCCGAGCCCGGTGGCGTAAGAGCAGCCGGAGTGGTTCCAACGACCAGTGTGTCGAGGTGGCTACGAATCTTGGGGAGGTGGTCGGGGTGCGGGACAGTAAGGACTCGGACGGACCCGTGCTCGTTGTCGACGCGTACTCCTGGCGGCTCTTCGTGGTCGCGCCCCCGCGCTGACCCGACCGCCTCGCCCGCGACGGCGGTCGGGTTCTCCGCGCAACTGGCCCTGGTAAACAGGTCGACGGGATCTTGAGCGGGACGGATGATCCGGGCTATGGGTGACGATGGCGTGGGTGTGCCGGCGGGGACCGAGCGGCTGCGGTTGCGGCGGCTGACCATTGCCGACGTGGGCGCGCTGGTCGAGTTGGACAGCGACCCCGAGGTGATGCGTTTTCTGACCGGTGGCGTCGCGACCCCGCCGGCGACCGTCCGGGACGAGCAGTTGCCGAGGCTGCTGGCTCAGTACGACAGGCATCCCGGGCTGGGCCGGTGGGCAGCGCACGATCGGGCGTCCGGCGAGTTCCTGGGTTGGTTCGCGTTGGACCCGTCGGCGGACGGCACCGAGGCCGAGTTGGGCTATCGGCTGCGCCGCCCGACGTGGGGGCGGGGGCTGGCCACCGAGGGGGCACGGGCGCTGGTCCGGTACGCCTTCGACACCGTCGGGGTGCGCCGGGTCTGGGCCGAGACGATGACTGTGAACGAACGCTCCCGGCGGGTGATGGTGAAGGCCGGGTTGCACTACGTGCGGACCTTCCACCTCCAGTGGGATCACCCGATTCCGGGCACCGAGCAGGGCGAGGTGGAGTACGAGGTGCGGGCCGAGGAGTGGGCGACCATCGGTCAGGAGCGGCCGGCGGCCCGGCGGGCGCGGTAGGCGGTCACCGCGGCGCGGTTGCCGCAGCCGGCCTCGCAGAACCGCCGGGAGCGGTTGCGGGACAGGTCGACGACGACGTTGTCGCAGTCCGGGTATTCGCAGATCCGCAATCGGCTCAGCTCGCCGCTACGGACCAGGTCGGCCATCGCCATGGCGGCCTCGACCGCGATCCGGGTCGCCAGCGGCGCGTCGCGGGGAACGGCGTGCAGGTGGTACGGCTCGTCGTCGTGCTCGATGAGCTGCGGCAGCGCCTTGTGTTCCAGCAGCAGGCCGTTGACCACAGCGACGATCTCGGGTGGTTCGGCGTGCCAGATGCGGCGCAGTTGGGGCCGCAACTCCCGTACGGCGCGCAGCTCGGCCTCGGTGTGCTCGTGCCGGCCACTGTAGGAGTGGCGGACGAAGAACGCGTCCAGCGCCGCGATGTCGGGCAGCAACTCACCGTCCCGACCTGCGGTGTTGACCAGCGCCGCCGCGGCGATCAGCGAACATTCGGTGTCATGAGCGAATAGCAACTTGACTCCTGTCACGGCTCCCGCCTAGCGTCATCAGTACAAGGATAGTTTGCTCATGACACGGTGCCCATTGCGAGGAGCGCGACATGCACTCACGATCTGCTGCCGGCATCGGACTGGCGCTGCTCGCCGCAGTCACCTTCGCCACCTCCGGCACCTTCGCGCGGTCGCTCATCGAGGCCGGCTGGTCAGCCGAGTCCGCTGTGATCGCCCGCGTCGGCGTGGCCGCCCTGGTGCTGGCAATCCCCGCCCTGCTGTCGCTACGGGGCAAGTGGGACGTGCTGCGAAGCAACGCCGCGACCATCGGGCTGTTCGGGCTCCTCGGGGTGGCGGTGGCCCAGGTGTGCTTCTTCAACGCCGTGCGCTACCTGCCGGTCGGTGTCGCTCTGTTGTTGGAATACCTGGGCATCATCCTCGTGGTGGTCTGGATGTGGCTGCGGCACGGGCAGCCGCCCCGCCGGCTCACCATCGCCGGGTCGGTGGCCGCGCTGGCCGGACTGGCGTTCGTGCTCGACCTCGCCGGCACCTCCGAATTTCACCCGGTGGGCGTGCTCTGGGGGCTGGGCGCGGCATTCGGCCTGGCCGGATACTTCGTGCTCGCCGGCCGCGTCGACCCCCGGCTGCCCTCGGTCGCCATGGCCAGCGGTGGGATGGCAGTCGGTGCCGCCGTGCTGTTGCTCATCGGGCTGACCGGCCTGCTGCCGCTGCACGCCACCTTCGGTGAGGTCACCTTCGCCGGGCAGCCCACCAGCTGGCTGGTGCCCATCGCCGGGCTGTCGCTGGTGGCGGCCGTCATCGCGTACCTCGCCGGCATCGCCGGCACCCGGATCCTCGGGCCCCGCCTGTCGTCGTTCGTCGGGCTGACCGAGGTGCTCTTCGCTGTGCTGATCGCGTGGTTGTTCCTGAACGAGCTGCCCACCGGCTGGCAGTTGTTCGGCGGTGCGCTGATCGTCGCCGGCGTCGCCCTGGTACGCCTCGACGAACTGCGGGGGTCGCCCGCGCCGCCCGGGCCGGTCACGCCCGAGCCCGAGCTGGCGCTTGACGGTCGGTGACCTCGGCGGGCCGCTGGCTGTCGCTGCCGGTGCCGGTGCCGGTGCCGGTGCCGGTGGCTTGCGCTGCCGCTGGCTTGCGCTGACGGTGAGAGGGTGGGTGTCGTGCTGACCACTGTGGTGTTCGACGCTGACGAAACGCTTCTGGACCTGCGTCCGGCTGTCACGGGTGGGCTGGTGGCGGTCCTCGACGAGATGCGACGACGGACATCGGCGGCGGCCGGGGTGACGCTCGCCGAACTGGAGTCGGACTGGGGCGCGGTCTTCGGCGAGCTGAAGGCCGCCCCGGTGGCGGAGATTCGGCGCGCCGCACTGGCCCGGTCGCTGGCCCGTGCCGCGCTGGTCCACCATCTGGACGAGATCACGGACCTCTTCTTCGCCCAGCGCTTCGCCCTCACCCGACCGTTTTCGGACGTACCAGCGACGCTGGCCACGCTGCGGGGCCGGTACACGCTGGGCTTCGCCACCAACGGCAACAGCCGCGCCGAACGGTGCGGACTCAGCGGCGAGTTCGCCTTCGAGCTGTACGCGCACGAGAACGGCCTGCCCAAAAAGCCGGCCCCGGAGTTCTACGCCGCTGTGGTCGCGGCGGCCGGGGTGCCAGCCGGCCAGATCGTGTACGTCGGCGACTCCTGGGAGCACGACGTGGTGGCGCCTCGCCGGGCCGGCCTGCGGTCGGTGTGGCTGAACCGACTCGGCCTGCCTCGCCCGCCCGGCTGCCCACCCGACGCCGAAGTATCCGGCATGGCCGAGCTGCCGGCCGCGCTCGCGAAACTGGGTGTCGACGCGGTAGGCGTGTAGGTCGAGCCGGCGGGCGCAAGTGTCTGTGCGGCCTGTGTCTGTGCGGCCTGCGTCTGTACGGGCTGTCTGTGTGGCCGGGGTGCGGCCCGAACTGGCGTGATTCACGGCTATAACGGGCGTTCATCTGGCGCGATGCGGATCGGTGTTGTGTGATGGCTGGCACGTCCCTCAACGAGAGGATCCGATGTGGTGAGCAAGCGCTTCACCGCCCGTACGGTCGCGACCGCGGCTGTGCTGGCACTTACGGCTACGGGGTTGGGTGTGCCGGCCAACGCCGCGCCGAGCGATTCCCGGACCTTCACTGTCGTCGCCGAGGATGGCGTCGCCATCGACACGGCCGTCGCCGCGATCCGGGCGGCTGGCGGCACTGTGGTGTCCCGATCCGATGAGGTCGGCATGTTCCAGGTCAGCAGCGACCGGGCCGACTTCGCGGCCAGGGCGACCGCCGCGCCGACGTTGATCGGTGCCGCCGAGCAGAAGGCCATCGGCCGCAAGCCGAAGCTGGACCGGGTCGAGCAGGAGCACCTGCTGGCCGCTGCCGGTGCTCGTGCCGGTGCTGCCGGTGCTGCCAAGAAGGGCGCAAAGCTCGATCCGCTCGACGACAAGCTCTGGGGCCTGGAGATGATCCGGGCCGACAAGGCCCGCAAGATCGAGCCGGGCGACCGTCGGGTGACCGTCGGCGTACTGGACACCGGCGTCGACGCCAGCAACCCGGACATCGCGCCGAACTTCAACTGGTCGCTGTCGCGCAACTTCGCGCCCGACCTGACCGACGTGGACGGCCCCTGCGAGGTGCCGAGCTGCCTCGACCCGGTCGGCACCGACGACGGCGGGCACGGCACCCACGTGGCCGGCACCATCGGCGCCGCGGCCAACGGCTTCGGACTCTCCGGCGTCGCCCCGAACGTCTCGCTGGTCGAGCTCAAGGGTGGCCAGGACTCCGGCTACTTCTTCCTCGACCCGGTCGTCAACGCTCTGGTCTACGCCGGCCGCTCCGGGATCGACGTGGTCAACATGTCGTTCTATGTCGACCCGTGGCTCTACAACTGCACCGCCAACCCGGCCGATTCCCCCGAGGACCAGGCCGAGCAGCGGGCCATCATCAAGGCGATGAAGCGGGCGCTCGTCTTCGCGCACAACAAGGGCGTGACCCTCGTCGGTGCGCTCGGCAACAACAACGAGGACCTGGGTGCACCGCGCACCGATGTCTCGAGCCCCGACTACGGCGCCGACCCGTACCCCCGACCGATCGACAACGAGAGCTGCTGGGACCTCCCCACCGAGGGCCCGCACGTGATCGGTGTGTCGTCGGTCGGCCCGTCCGGCAAGAAGTCGGACTTCTCCAACTACGGCACCGAGCAGATCTCGGTCGCCGCGCCGGGAGGCTGGTTCCGGGACGGCTTCGGAACCGACACCTTCCGTACTGACGCCAACATGATCCTCTCCTCGTACCCGAAGCACGTGCTTCAGGAGGAAGAATCGGTCGACGCCGACGGCAACATCGTCCCCGGCTTCGAGAATTCGGTCTTCAAGCAGTGCAAGGCCAACGGTGAGTGCGGCTACTACACGTACCTCCAGGGCACCTCGATGGCGTCCCCGCACGCCGCCGGTGTCGCCGCGCTGATCGTCAGCCGGTACGGCAAGGCGCAGGGTCGGAATGGGTTCGGGATGTCGCCGGACCAGGTCGAGCAGCACCTCTACCGCACGGCCGCCGAGCACGCGTGCCCGGAGCCGCGCCTCCAGCAGTACCGCAACGAGGGCCGGGACGAGACCTACGACGCGTACTGCGCCGGTGGGGTCAACTTCAACGGCTTCTACGGCTACGGGATCGTCGACGCCTACGCGGCGGTGAAGACCCCGCTCAAGCCGAACGCCCGCCCGTAGCGCACATCGCACTGCGGTGGCCCAACCGCCACCGTGCCCCGGGGCCCGGTCGACACGTCGTCGACCGGGCCTCGGGTCGTCCATGCCTGCGGTCACCGACCGTCGCCCGACGAGCGGCCATGATCGACTCGGTTTCCTGGAAGGTGCGGTGTTGGTGCCTGGAGGATGGCGCGGTTTCCAGGAACCCGAGTTGATCCCGATCATCTGGACGATCCCAGTCGCCAGCCGCGGCTGACCAGCGCTTCGCGTACCTCTCGAAGCACCGCTGGGAACTCACCGTGCAGCCGTCGGCTGGTCACGTGCAGGACCAGCCAACCTGCGCCGACCAGTTGATTCAGCCGCTGGCGATCGCGGTGCAGTTGCTCCACGCCGGAGTGCCACTCTCCGTCGTACTCCACCGCCACCCGGTATTGCGGCCAGGCCAGATCGGGATGCAGAACAACGCCGGTGGGCAGGCGCACCGGATGTTGAACCGCCGGGCGCGGTAGCCCGCCCAACACCAACCGGACGCGCAGCTGGGATTCCGGCGGAGACTCGGCTCCACCGTCGGCCAGGTCAAACACCCAGCGCGCTCGCCGGCCACCAGGGCGGTCAGCGTTGCGGGCCGCCATGGTGCTGAGCGTGTCGCGGTCGGCAAGCCCCTGACCGAGCAGCGAGTCGACGATGGCGACCGCCCGGATCGGGTCGAGCCAGACAGCCGTCTCCCAGGCGGCCCGCCCGGGATCGGACCGGGGGATGGGGAGGTCTCGCTCCCTGGTCCTGGGCGGACTGGCCGCCGCCCATTCATCGCCCGGGCCGGCCACCACCAGCCCCCCTGCTCCGACGGACACGGCGGCCGGGCGGGACAGCTGCCGTGCTGGGCGTGGTGACCTTCCGCCGGCAGGTGGGCGGCCCACTCCCGTAGGTCGCGCTGCATCACGTGGACGTCCCGCGCTCGGCGGTCGTCCGGCGACCGGCATTCGTCCTGCGTCTGGTGGTCGTCCTGCGTCTGGCTGGTTCCCTGGGGTCGGCGGACAGCTCGCTTCTGGCTGTCGTCCTGCGTCTGGTGGTCGTCTTGTGCCTGCCGGTCGTCGCGTGGTTGACGCAGTCGGCTCAGCGGTCTCGTTCGCCGTCAGTGGAGTGATGGCGTTGACGTGCACGCGGAGGCCGCGCTGTGAGCCGACCCGTAACGATCGGGGTACGAGGACGTGGACGTCGTCGGTGAAGCTCGCGGCGTGTTGGACGCCGTGCAGGTAGGCGGCCGACGGGCCGCCGACCACCACGCCGGGCGGTAGCCGGAGGAGGGCGGCGCGACACGCGAGGGCGTGGTCCCGATCCAACCGCGCATCGGCGTAGATGTCGTGGCGCAACCGCACCCAGGCAGAGTTGCGCAACTGATGTTCGGTGAGCAGGCCGCCTCGGACAGCGTCGGAGCCGCGGAAGACCTGCCAGGTCAGGGCATCGGGGCGATGCGGACGTGGGGGCATGCCACGCAGCCTGCCGACCACCGACTGGCCTCCGAAACCCCTGTGGACAACCCGGCCCGCGGGTGCCGCCGGCCCTGTGGACAACCACGAATCCGCCAGCCAATCGTGCTATGGCACCGGCCAGTGCGGCCGACCAATCAGGCATTCGGGCCGCCCACGGGCGGTGATCCACTCGCGTTCCTGAAAGTCGGGCGGTCGCTGGCTCTGGGACACCGCGACTTCCGTGAACCCGAGTTGATCAAGCCGGGGCGGGGCGCGCGGCGAGCGCGCGGCGGTCAGAGGTCAGCTGAGGGCGGTGGCGATCGCGCGGGCGGCGGCCAGCACCTCGGGGCCGATGGAGTCGACGTCCAGCGGGGCGAGCGCGACCACGCCGACGCTGGCCTCCAGGCCGGGTACGCCGAGCACCGGTGCGGCCACCCCGTACGCCCCGGCCTGCAACTCTCCGCTGCTACTGAGCGGCTCGGCCGACCCGGCGCGACCGGCAAGGATCGCCCGTCCGGCCGCCCCCCGCTCCAGTGGGTGTCGTGCCCCGGCCCGGTACGCGACGTGGAACGACGTCCAGCTCGGCTCGACCACGGCCAGGGCGACGCCCTCGCCACCTTCGACGACGGTCAGGTGTGCGGTCGCGCCGGCCTGCTCGGCGAGGCGGCGTAGCGCGGGCAGCGCACCCTCGGCGAGCAGCGGCTGGGCCCGTCGGGCCAGATGCAGCAACCCGGCACCGAGGCGCAGCCGACCGTCTCCGTCGCGACGCAGCATGCCGTGCCCGGTCAGCGCAGTGACCAGTCGGTAGACGGCGGCCCGGCCAATGCCGAGCCGATTCGCGGCCTCGGTGACGGTCAGACCGCCGGAGACGTCGGCGACCAGGTGCAGCAGCCGCAACCCCCGGTCCAGCGTCTGCGACGTCTCCCCACCCCGCCCCGCAACCGCGTCGGCCGGCCCGGTAGCCCGGTGGAGGGCCGGGTCGGCGGGGGTGGCGGGGTTGGCTGGCGGGTCACCGGAGCCACCGGAGCGTGCGGTCGCATCCACGCCTGGCAGCGTACGACCCGGCACCGGCGGACCCGGACAGGCACGGACAGCTACCCTTGTACGGTGACGCTACGCCTGTATGACACCGCCACCCGATCGGTGCGGGACTTCGTCCCGCGGGAAGCCGGCAAGGTGGGGGTCTACCTGTGTGGTCTCACCCTTCAGGCTCCGCCGCACATCGGTCACCTTCGCTCCGGCGTCAACTATGACGTCCTGCGTCGTTGGCTGTTGGCCGCCGGCTACGAGGTCACCTTCATTCGCAACCTGACCGACATCGACGACAAGATCCTGGTCAAGGCCGGCGAGCAGGGTCGTCCGTTCTGGTCGATCGCGTACGCCAACGAGCTGCTGCTCGCCGAGTCGTACCGGTCGTTGAACGTGCTGGCGCCCACCTACGAGCCGCGCGCCACCGGGCACATCCCCGAGATGCACGAGCTGATCACGAAGTTGATCGCCGACGGGCATGCGTACCCGGCGAGTGACGGCTCCGGCGACGTCTACTTCGACGTGGCGTCCTGGCCGGCGTACGGGTCGCTGTCGGGTCAGTCTCCGGACGCCATGCAGTCCGCTGGGGACGCCCCGGATCGGGGCAAGCGGGATCCGCGCGACTTCGCGCTGTGGAAGGGTGCCAAACCGGACGAGCCGGCGGACGCCTACTGGCCTTCACCGTGGGGTCTGGGCCGTCCGGGCTGGCACATCGAGTGCTCGGCGATGTGCTGGCGCTATCTCGGCCCTGAGTTCGACATCCACGGCGGTGGCCTGGATCTGACGTTCCCGCACCACGAGAACGAGATCGCCCAGTCTCAGGCGGCCGGGTTGCCGTTCGCCCGCTACTGGGTGCACCACGGGCTGCTGAGCATCGGCGGGGCCAAGATGGGCAAGTCCGCCGGCAACGCGCTGGGCCTGGCGTACGTGGACTCGCTCGGGGTGCGGCCGGTGGAGCTGCGCTACTACTACGCCGCCGCGCACTACCGCTCGGTGATCGACTACTCGGAGGATTCGCTGCGCGACGCGGCCACCGCGTACCGGCGGATCGAGGGTTTCGTGCAGCGGGCCGCCGAGCGGGTGGGCGCCGGGCAGCTCGGTGAGCTGCCCGCCGGCTTCGCCGCGGCGATGGACGACGACCTCAACACGTCCGCCGCGCTGGCCGTGCTGCAACAGCACATTCGGGACGGCAACACCGCGCTGGGCGTCGGCGACGATGTGACCGTCCGCACCACGCTGGCCGTGGTGCGGGCAATGCTGGATATTCTCGGGATCGACCCCCTCGACCCGGCCTGGACCGGCGGCGGCCGATCGGACGATCTTCGTGCCGTGGTGGACTCCCTGATCGCGCTGGCCCTGGAGCAGCGTGCGCAGGCGCGGGGCCGCAAGGACTGGGCTGCCGCGGACGCCGTGCGTGACCAGCTCAAGCTGGCCGGCGTGGTGGTCGAGGACACCCCCCAGGGCCCCCGTTGGACTATTGGAGAGCAGGACTGATGGCCGGCAACTCGCAGCGCCGTGGCCGGCGACTGACGTCGAAGGCAGGCGCCCCCAAGGGCACCGGCGGCAAGAACAAGGATTCGTTGGCCGGGCGGGGTCGCACCCTGCCCGCGGACGAGCGGCCGTGGCACAAGGGCTACTCGGGCACCGAGAAGCTGCCCCAGCGCACCGCCTGGAAGCAGGACAAGGAGCGCCGCGCGGCGGCCGAGGAGGGGCGCGCCCCCAAGATCGGTCAGCCCGGCTCCAAGGACACCACCTGGGGCAGGGGCGGCGGTCGGGGCGTACCGGTGGGCCGGGGTGCTGCCACCGGCGGACGGGGCGGCAAGCCCAGCGGGCGGTCCGGCCCCCGGGTCGCGCCGGGGCGCAAGTCGAACCCGTCCAAGGACACCCCGGAGCTGCTGGTCGGGCGTAACCCGGTGCTGGAGGCGCTGCGCGCCAACGTGCCGGCGACGGCGCTCTACACGGCCCAGGGCATCGACATGGACGACCGGATCAACGAGATCATCCGGACCGCCGCCGACCGGGGCATCGCCAACCTGGAGATCAGCCGCGCCGAGTTGGACCGGATGACCGGCGGGGTGCTGCACCAGGGCGTCGGTTTGCAGGTGCCGCCCTTCGCGTACCAGCCGTTCGAGGACATGGTCGCCGCTGCCCTGGAGCAGCAGGCCCCGCTGCTGGTCGCGCTGGACGGTGTCACCGACCCGCGCAACCTGGGCGCCGTGATCCGTTCGGCTGCCGCGTTCGGCGCGCAGGGTGTCTTCGTACCCGAGCGTCGTGCCGCCGGGATCACCGCGACCGCCTGGCGGACCAGCGCCGGGGCGGCCGCGCGGGTGCCGGTCGCGCAGGTGACCAACCTGACCCGGTCGCTGAAGGCGTGCCGGGACGCCGGCTTCATGGTCGTCGGCCTGGACGCCGACGGCGACACCGACCTCTACAACCTGGAGGCCGCCGTCGGTCCGCTGGTGGTGGTGGTCGGTTCCGAGGGACGCGGTCTTTCCCGCCTGGTCGGGGAGACCTGCGACCTGACCGTCAGCATCCCGATGATCTCCGAGGTCGAGTCGCTCAACGCCAGTGTGGCGGCGGCGGTCGCCCTGGCCGAGGTCGCCCGCCGGCGCTCCGTCGAGCTGTAGCGCACGTCGAACGAAGGCCCCCTCCCGCCGACCGCGGGAGAGGGGCCTTCGTCGTCAGGTGCCCAGGCAGGCTGAAGAACCGTTTTCGGTACGACGACAGGGGCGGCCCGCCGAAGCGGACCGCCCCTGTCGGTAAAGGCGTTACGTCAGATCCGGCCACCGGTGGCGGCGTGGAAGAAGTGGCTGCGACCGACAACCGGCCTGACGAACACGGTGTCACCCATGTTCGGCATGTTGCGCCGGTCGGTGCGGACGACGAAGCGCTCCGAGTTGCCACCCAGCGCGGCGTGGCCGTAGACGTTGGCGTCCGAGCCGAGGTCCTCGACCAGCTCGACCACCACCGGCATGCCGCCCTCGGTCGGGCTGACCAGCTCGCAGTCCTCCGGGCGGAAGCCCACGGTGACGTTGCCGTCGCCACCCTCGGCGCGGGCCGCCTCGACCTGCTCCCGGGTCAGCGGGATGTGCAGCTCGGCGAACTCGGCACCCCGCTCGTTCAGCGGAACGGTCTTGATGTTCATGGCGGGGGAGCCCATGAAGCCGGCGACGAAGACGTTGGCCGGGGTGTCGTAGAGCGCCCGCGGGGTGTCCACCTGCTGGAGAACACCGTCGAGCAGCACCGCGACCCGGTGACCCATGGTCATGGCCTCGACCTGGTCGTGCGTGACGTAGACAGTGGTGACGCCCAGCTTGGCCTGCAGGGACGCGATCTGGGTACGGGTCTGCACGCGGAGCTTGGCGTCGAGGTTCGACAGCGGCTCGTCCATGAGGAAGACCTGCGGCTCGCGGACGATCGCCCGGCCCATCGCGACACGCTGACGCTGACCACCGGAGAGCGCCTTCGGCTTACGGCTGAGGTACTCCTCCAGCTGCAGCAGCGCGGCCGCCTCCTTGACCCGCCGGTCGATCTCCGACTTGGAGGTCTTGCGCAGTTTGAGGGCGAACGCCATGTTCTCGTACACCGTCATGTGCGGGTAGAGCGCGTAGTTCTGGAAGACCATCGCGATGTCGCGGGCCTTCGGGGGAAGGTGGGTGACGTCACGCTGGTCGATGTAGATCGAACCGGCGTCCACGTCCTCCAGGCCGGCGAGCATCCGCAGGCTGGTGGACTTACCGCAACCGGAGGGGCCGACCAGGACGAGGAACTCCCCGTCGCCGATCTCAAGGTCCAGCTCGTTGACGGCGGGACGCTCTTGGCCCGGGTAGACCCGGGATGCCTTGGAATAGGTGACAGTAGCCATGGTGAAGCGCTTCCTTTCACCGGCAGGAACGTGCCGGACGATCCGAGTGAAGGAGCAACCGGCACGTGTCCGTGCCGGTCATCGGACGGCGCTCGGTCGCGGGGGCGCCCGGTCGTCGTCCGTGTGTGAACCGTAAACGCGTTTCCCCCTGCTGCCAAGGCGGGGGTCGCCCAGCCCACCAGTCGGGCTACGCATTCCGGTCACTCGGGCACGGTCAGACATCAATCGACGCCATGGCAAACGAGTCTGCGTCGGGTTGTTGACGATTCCCGTGCTCGGGAGGCCTCGCGATCGGGATTACCGGAGATCAGTCGCTATGCTGACCTCGACGCGCGCGCCCCTGTAGCTCAGCTGGCCAGAGCACTCGCCTTGTAAGCGAGATGTCGCCGGTTCGATCCCGGCCGGGGGCTCCAATTACATCAGACCTTTCCGATCGGCGCTGCTGTGCCTCTGCCGGTTGCCCCGAGGGGCAACCGGACCTCGACCAAGTTCGCTATCGTGCCTCCGTCCCGCCATCAGGCGGCGTTCCACGGGGGAATCACAAGGACGCCACATCGTTCCTCCCCGTGGGTGCACCGAGCATCAAGATCACGGAAAGTCCTTGAAGATCAACGCGCCGGCACGCGCTGGTGAGGCCGCCGACTTCTACTACCGAAAGTGACAGCTCGGCCGTACCGGTCCGGTGTCGCTGCTGGCGCACGGTGTCCCACATCGGACGACACGGTGCCCGACGGTAACCTGGGGCCGAGCAGCGCGGAGCGGGGCGGGGACAGATGAGTCGGGCGGTGGAGGAGTCGAACCGGGCGATGCTGCGCGCCCGGGACGCGATGGACCGGGCGTACGCCGAGCCTCTGGACATCCCCGCGTTGGCCCGGATCGCGCACGTCTCGCAGGCGCACTTCATCCGTACCTTCCGGGCCACCTTCGGTGAGACCCCACACCGCTACCTGCAACGCCGCCGGGTGGAGCGGGCGATGTCGTTGCTGATGGAGACCGATCGGGACGTCACGGACATCTGTTACGCCGTCGGCTTTGGCAGCCTGGGCACGTTCAGCCGGACGTTCCGGCAGATCGTCGGGGAGTCGCCCTCGGATTTCCGGCGTCAGCGCGTCGCGCCGGCCAACGTGCCGTCGTGCTTCACCAAAGCCTGGACCCGACCAAGCAGTTTTGGATAAGCAGCAGGTCAGGGGCTACGTCTAGCGTCATGGGCATGACGATGAACGCGATCAGCCGCTCCCAGATCTACGTCCTCGACCAGGACGCCGCGCTTGACTTCTACGTCAACAAGCTCGGCATGGAGGTCAACACCGACCAGGACCTCGGCTTCATGCGGTGGCTCACTGTCAACCTGCCCGGCGACCCGGAGCGCGAGATCCTGTTGGAGAAGCCCGGCCCGCCCGCGCTGGACCCGGCCACCGCCGAGCAGGTCCGGGAGCTGCTCACCAAGGGTGCCCTCGGCGGGTACCTCTTCATGACCACTGACGACGCCCGCAAGACGCACGAGGATCTTGTGGCGAAGGGCGTCGAGATCACGGACGAGCCGACCGAGCGCCCGTACGGGATCGACTTCGGCATCCGGGACCCGTTCGGCAACCGGATCCGCATCGGCCAGATGTTCCCCCGGGCGTAGAGGGCGTGCGATCAGCCGGGCCGCGGCGTTAGGACCGGGAGGTACGGGGTCGAACTCGTACCTCCCGGTGTGTTGAGGTGGGGATCATGGTGACCCGACTGCTGTACCTGACCCGACACGCCGAGCAGGATCTCTCCGAGCCGAGTGGGCCGGACGCCGGCGAACCGGATACCGGCCTGTCGGAGCGCGGCCGGCGGCAGGCCACCCTGCTGGGCGAACGCCTGGGGGCCCGGCGGTTCGCCGCCGTCCACCACGGGCCGCTGCGCCGGGCCGCGCAGACCGCCGAGCTGGTCGCCAAGTCGCTGCCCGACGTTCCGGTGTACGAGACGGAGCTGGCCGGCGACCACCTCCCACACGACACGGACCCGGCTGGGCTGCCGCCCGCGTACGCCGAGTTCCTGACGCAGTTCTCGGCGGCCGAGCGGGCCGGCGGGCCGCGAGTGACGGCGGACGCGGTGCGACGGTTCGCCGGCCCGGTCGCCGAGGGTCCCGCCGGCGGCGAACCGGTCCGCGAGCTGGTCGTCACGCACAGTTTCCTGATCGCCTGGCTGGTGCGGCACGCCCTCGACGCGCCGGAGTGGCGCTGGCTGGGCTTGAACGCGCACAACGCGGGGCTGACCGTCATCCGGTACAGCGCGGCCGGCCCGCCGAATCTGATCGCCGTCAACGACGTGGCCCACCTACCGCCGGAGCTGCGGGGCACCGGCCTGCCCCCGGACTATCTGATTTAGGCCGCGGTGGTCCGTAGGAGCAGCTTGACCACCGCCTGGGTGGCAGGCGGTGGCGGCTCGTCGGTCGGGCAGTCGACGTACGCGGTGTCGTTGCTGGCCACGGTGAGGCGGTAGTTCATCACGTCCGCGCAGTTGGTCGCGGTGGTGGGTCGCTGCGCCTCGCTGGTGAGCCGGGGGTCGGCGGCCAGGCCCGCGAGGGTGGCCTGATCGGCAGGTGAGAGCCGGCCGTTGCGCCGGCTGCCGGCCCGGTCCGTCACGGTCCACCTACCGTCCGGCTCGACCGCGATGGAGTCACCGCGCCCGGCGAAGCCGCCGGAGATTCGCAACGTCACTCGGGGGGCCGCAGCGCTGGCCCCGGCGCTTGCCGTGGGGGCGGCGGTCGGGGGCGGAGCGCCGGTGGTCGGAGCGGACAGGTTCGTGCCGGGGCTGTTCGGCGGCTGGTCAGGGATGCTCCCGGCCCGGTCAGCGCTGGTGCAGCCGGTCAGGAGCGCGCCCAGTAGGGCGAACGTGACGCCGGCTGTCGAGGCGGGTCTCATGTCCGTCGGACGTGCTGGGGCAGGTACTGGTTCCCTCGTCAAGCCACTCATCCGAACGGTCAATGTAGATGTCTGACATCGGTTCAGACCTTCTCTTTTCTTCCACACATAGCTATATGTACATGCGTGACTACCTCCGTCACATCCTTCTCCTCTCAGGAGCGCACGTGAAAAGAGCTCTTGCCGCCGTCAGCGCAGTGCTGCTCACCAGCGGCCTGCTGACCTGCGTCATCACCCCGGCGCACGCGGCCCCGCCCACCTCTCCCGCGCCGGACGCCTCCGCCGCGGCCCGAGCGGCAACCGTCCTACGAGCGAACCCCGGCGCCGTCCAGGGTTCGAGCGCCGAGGCCTACCAGGTGCGCAGCACCAAGGTCGACCCCAGCGGCGCGGCCCACACCCGCTACACCAGGACCTACCAGGGCCTGCGGGTGTACGGCGGTGACTTCGTCATCCACACCGCGCCGAACGGCACGTACGCCGGCAGTTCGGTCGGGTTGGCCGCGCCGCTGACCCTCGCCACCTCGGCCAGGACCACCGCGGCGGCCGCGAAGAAGGCCGCCAGCGCCCGGTTCGCCGGTAAGGCCGAGGCGGTGGGCACGCCGGAACTGTTCGTGGACGCCAGTTCCGGGCAGGGTCGACTCGCCTGGGAGACCGTGGTCAGCGGGTGGCAGCCCGACGGGCAGACCCCGTCCCGGCTGCACGTGATCACCGACGCCACCACCGGCGCGACCGTCGGGTCGTACGACGAGATCGAGTCGGTGACCGGCAGCGGCCAGGGCATCTACACCGGCACGGTCAGCATCGACACGACGCTCTCCGGCAGCACGTACCAGATGATCGACCCGTTGCGCGGCAACGGCCGCACCTGTGACATGAACAACGGCACGTCGAGCTGTACCACCTTCACCGACGCCGACAACGCCTGGGGCACCGGAGCCACCTCCAGCCGGCAGTCCGCTGCGGTGGACGCGCACTTCGGCGCCGCCAAGACGTTCGACTACTTCAAGAACACGCACGGCCGTAACGGCATCTTCGGCAACGGCAGCGGCGTGCCGAGCCGGGTGCACTACGGCAACAACTACGTCAACGCCTTCTGGGACGGCGCCCAGATGACCTACGGTGACGGCTCGGGCAACTCCCGCCCCCTGGTCTCGCTGGACGTGGCTGGGCACGAGATGAGCCACGGTGTCACCGAGGCGCTGGCCGGCCTGGTCTACTCCGGCGAATCCGGCGGCCTCAACGAGGCCACCAGCGACATCTTCGGCAACATGGTGGAGTTCTACGCCGCCGCGCCGAGCGACCCGGGCGACTACCAGGTCGGTGAGAAGATCAACATCAACAACAACGGCACGCCGCTGCGCTACATGTACAACCCGTCGCTGGACGGCTCGTCCGACAGTTGCTGGTCCACCAGCACCAAGAACAAGGACGTGCACTACTCCTCCGGCGTGGCCAACCACTTCTTCTTCAACCTGGCCGAGGGCACCGGCGCCACCTCGTACGGCACCTCCCCGGTCTGCGGTTCCGCCCCCGCGGTGACCGGCATCGGCCGGGCCAAGGCCGAGAAAATCTGGTACCGGGCGCTTGACGTCTACTTCACCTCCAACACGTCGTACGTCAGCACCAGCAACCCGGCGAACACCGCCCGCGCCTACAGCCTGCGGGCGGCCACCGACCTGTACGGCAGCTGCTCCACCGAGTACAAGGCCGTGCAGGCAGCCTGGACCGCGGTGAACGTGGCCGGCAGCGACTCCGCCTGCTCGACCGGCAACGACTTCTCGGTGTCGCTCTCGCCGACCGCCGGTTCGGTCAACCCGGGCAGCTCCGCCGCCACCACCGTGTCGACCGCCACCACCAGTGGCTCGGCGCAGACGGTGACGTTCTCCGCGTCCGGCCTGCCCAGCGGGGCGAGCGCCGCGTTCAGCCCCGCCTCGGTGACCTCGGGCGGCTCGTCCACCCTCACCATCAGCACCTCGGCGAGCACCCCGGCCGGCACCTACTCGGTCACCGTCAACGGCGCGGGAGCTGTCACCCGCAGCGCCACCTACACGTTGACCGTGAACGGTACCGGTGGTGGCTGCACCGCGCCGGGGCAGAAGCTGGCCAACCCGGGCTTCGAATCCGGCGCGACCGGCTGGACGGCAAGCTCCGGCGTCATCACCAACTCCAGCAGCCAGGCAGCCCGCACCGGGTCGTACAAGGCATGGCTGAACGGGTACGGCAGCACCCGCACCGAGACGCTCGCCCAGTCGGTGAGCCTGCCGGCCGGCTGCGCGTCGTACGCCCTCAGCTTCTGGTTGCACATCGACTCCGCCGAGACCACCAGCAGCGTCGCCTACGACAAGCTCAACGTGCAGGTGCTCAACTCGAGCGGAACGGTTCTGGCCACCCTGGCGACCTACTCGAACCTGAACAAGGCCACCGGCTACAGCCAGAAGTCCTTCTCGCTGGCGTCGTACGCCGGTCAGACTGTCAGCCTGAAGTTCACGGGCGTGGAGGACTCCTCGCTCCAGACGTCGTTCGTGGTCGACGACACCGCGATCAACGTCTCCTGACCTGACGGCTCACGCGCGGGCCCGACGGCTACCCCTCACGGTGGTCGTCGGGCCCGCGTCGTTATGGTCGCGGCAGCGGGGCGACGACGCTGGCGGGCAGATCGGCGGCGCCGCACAGGTGACGCCGGGAAGGGGCCGATGTGTCGGACGCGGAGTTGACAGTCGAGGTGACCGGGCCGGTCGCCACCGTAGTCATCAGCAACCCGGCCCGGCGGAACGCCATGACCGCGGCCATGTGGCGTCAGCTCCCCGAACTGCTCGACCGGCTGGAGCCCGACCCGGCCGTACGGTCGTTGGTGCTCACCGGTGCCGGTGACGCCTTCTGCGCGGGCGCGGACCTCGGTGACCTGGCCGAGTTGCTGGACGCCGGTGACGCCAGCATCGCGGTGGCCGCCGAGGAACGGCTGGCCCGGTTCGGCAAGCCGACGATCGCTGCCATCCGGGGTGCCTGCGTCGGCGGTGGGGCCCAGCTCGCAGTCGCCTGCGACCTGCGGATCGCCGCCGACGACGCCCGTTTCGGCGTACCGCCGGCCCGGCTCGGGCTTGTCTATCCGGCGCCGACGACGCGCCGGCTGGCCCGGCTCGTCGGCCTGTCCGCCGCCAAGCACCTGCTGTTCACCGCCGAACTGGTCGACGCTGAGCGCGCCCTGCGGATCGGCCTGGTCGACGAACTGCTACCGGTCGACCGGCTCGCCGCGCGGGTGGACGAACTGACGACGACGATCGCCACGCGGTCCCCGCTGAGCATCGCCGCCGCCAAGGAGATCATCGACGATCGCGCCGAGCCCGCGCGGATCGCCTGGTGGCACCGGAAGGTGACGACGACCGGCGAGGCCCGGGAAGGGGTCGCGGCGGTGACCGAGCGGCGTACGCCCCGCTTCGCCTGGCGGCCCCCGACCGACGCCTGAGTCGGCAGGGTTCGGCCGCCGTCGTCGATGGGTAGATCCCCTCCACGCGGCGATCGGGGGACCACTATGGACGAGATGGCGACGAATCCGGACCGGAGCGGCCGGCGACTTCGTCTGATACTTGGGTTCGTGCTGCTGCCCGCAGTTGTCGGCGCGCTCGCGGTCGGTGTCGCGATGGGTGGCCAGAACACCGGCATCTTCGACGGTGACCCGCCGGGCTGGGCCAGCAACCTGGGACTCGTCCT
Organism: Micromonospora sp. NPDC005553; assembly: GCF_042871765.1. Lineage (NCBI taxonomy): Bacteria > Bacillati > Actinomycetota > Actinomycetes > Micromonosporales > Micromonosporaceae > Micromonospora > Micromonospora sp. NPDC005553. The sequence continues at coordinate 227,242 of NZ_JBIAJD010000003.1, forward strand.
GGTGATCCTCGGAGTCATCGTCGAGGTGGCCGCAGCCGTCTGGGTCGTACGCACCGGCCGTTACCGATCGGCACGACACTCGCCCCTGATCGGGCTCGGTTGGTCGCGCCGTCGTCGGCTGGTTCGGCAGGTTCGACGCGACGCACCGGAGGCCGATGAAGACCCGGGTCTGCTCGTGGAAACCGCCAGACAGTTCGTCAATCAACGGTACTTCGCGGTGCTGTGCGCCGGTTTGCTGATGACGAGCGTCGGTCAGGTCTTCGTGGGGTTCGCGCCGTTCCACGCGATGATCGGTGGGTTGCTGCTGGTGCTCTGGGTGGTGCTGATCGTGTCGGTCGTGCGAAACGCCCGTCGGGGCGAGGCGTTCCTGCGCGCCCATCCGGATCTGCGCGGACGGTAGCCGCAACCCGCTCCCACCCATCGCAACACCTCGATCCCGGGTATCCAAGACTCAGGTCGGTACGGCAGGCTGTCCGTCGTGCAGCGTGATCAGTTGCTTGCGGGCCGCTACCGGCTCCTCGAGCGCCTCGGCAGTGGCGGCATGTCGGCGGTGCATCGGGCGTACGACGAGGTGCTCGAACGGGACGTTGCGGTGAAGGTGCTGGTCGCCTCGGACACCGACGCCCGGCAGCGGATCCGGGGCGAGGCCAAGGCCGCGGCTCGGCTGTCGCACCCGCACGTCACCAGCGTCTACGACTACGGCGAGTCGGTGGTGGACGGCGCTGAGGTTCCGTTCGTGGTGATGGAGTTGCTCGGCGGTCACACAGTGGAGCGCCGGTTGGTGGTCGGGCCGCTGCCCCCGCGCGCCGGTCTGAGGGTGTGCGCCGAGGTGGCTTCGGCGCTCGCCGCAGCGCACGACGAGGGGTTGGTGCACCGCGACATCAAGCCGGCCAACGTGATGCTCACGCCGACCGGTGCGAAGGTGCTGGACTTCGGCATCGCGGCAGCCGTCGGCGCCCCGGAGATCGACTTCGAGGGGCGGCTGATGGGCACGCCGGCGTACCTGGCGCCGGAGCGGTTGCAGGCTGGCGAGGTGCGGCCGGCCAGCGACGTGTACGCCCTCGGCCTGCTGCTGTACCGGGTGCTGACCGGCCGGTTGCCGTGGCCCGCCGAGGCGCAGACCCGGATGGTCCGCGCGCACACGCCCGTCGAACCGGACCCGCTGCCCGCGATCGACGGCGTGCCGCCCGAGGTGCACCGGCTCTACCGCTGGTGCCTGGCCGCCGACCCCGCCGATCGGCCACCGGCCACCGACGCGGCCCGCATACTGCTCGCCGCCGCCAGCGGGCCCGCCCCCGAGGCGGCTGCCGCCGCCGCCCAACCGGCGGCCGACGTAACCAGGCAGACCGGCCCTACCGGCACCGAGCAGGCCGGCACCGAGCAGGCCGGCACCGAGCTGGCCGGCACCGAGCTGGCCGGCACCGAGCAGACCAGCGCCGAGCAGACCGGGACCGGGCCAACCAGAGCCAGGCCGGAGGGTGCCGGAACGACTGGTGATTCGGCGGTGCGGATGAGGCGCGGGCCGTGGCGTCGAGGGCGAGCCATTCTGACGGTCGGCGGGGCTGTGATCGCCGCCGTGGCGCTCGCCGGGTCGCTCGGTGACTTCAGCAATCGACAGGGACAGAGCGCCACGCCGACCAGCAGCGGCCCCGGCACCACCACGGTGGGGATGCCCCGCACCGAGGACCCGACCGACGTGGCCGATGCCGGACCGGTCGTCGTACCGACGACCAGGAGAAGCTCGCCCGCCGTCCGGACCAACTCTCCGGCCGGTCCGGGCGTGACAGCGGTCCCGGGCCCGACGGCCACCACCGCGGGACCGCCCCCGACCTCGGCCGCGCCGACCCCGACACCTGGCGTCGGCGTACCGGTCGACGCGCTCGGCGGAACGGTCACCGCCCGCTGCGTGGGAAAGTCGGTCGAGGTGCTCACCGTGGTGCTCGCACCCGGTTTCCGGGCCGAGGGGTACGACCCGGGGCCGGCAAAGCAGATCGTGGTCGAGCTGACCTCCCCGGAGCACCGCAGCGAGATCCGGGTTCAGTGCCCCAACGGCCAGTTGAGGGCGAAGGTCAAGGAACGCGCCGCCTGATCGGGGGCCGGCGGGTGCCGCGCCCGGGTCGTACCCGGGACGCGGCCCCCCGTTCCCGCCGGCCGGTCCGTCACCGCCCGGTCAGCGCCGCCCAGCCCGGGTTCACCGGCTCCCGGCGAAGCGGCATGCCCGCCTCCGCCGGCGTCCGGTCCCCCTTGCGCTGGTTGCAGGCGTAACAGGCGGCGGTGGTGTTCCGCCAGGTGTTCCGGCCGCCGCGCGAGCGGGGCAGGATGTGGTCGATGGTGGAGGCCGGGCCGCCGCAGTACGCGCAGCACCTGTCGTCGCGGCGCAGCACACCGGCCCGCGACCAGGCCGGCCCGGAGTTGAACCTCCACCGGGTGACGACGAAGCGGACCAGCCGCACCACCCGGGGCATCGGGAAGACCCCGATCACCCGGTCCGGCTCGGCCTCGTGGATCTCGGCCACCCGGCGGCAGAGCATCCGGACGGCGTGTTGGACGGTGACCCGGTGCAGCGGGCCGAGGTCGGCGTTGATGACGAGGACGGCATCCACCGGGACTCCTTTCCAGATGGTGACGGACAGCAAGAAGCCGCCCGGTCCGGCTGTCGGACGGGGCGGCTCAGCGCGTACGGACGCGCGTCAGTCGGGCCGGCCCGCCCGGGGACCTTCCGCTCGGTAACCGTCACCGGGCAGCGTCGACAGCACGATGCTGATGTGCCACATCGTCATGAGCTGCTCCCGCGGTGGTGGTTGACCTTGCGCGCTCACGGTAGGTCGACCCGGGAGGCACGGGCAACGTATTTCGATCGGCTGGCCCCGTCGGGACGCCGCTGGCGGCGGGTGCGGGGAATTGCTTTGGCCGAGACCTGGGCGGTGGTCAGCGGCCGGTTCAGCCGCAGTGCCATCCGTGCGGTGAGTTCGCTGTCCAGCAGCGGCCGGTTGACCTCACCGGCGACGGACAGCGCGGGCCCGGAGACCGACCGCCAGATCGCGGCCAGCCCGGCGCCGAGGCCCACCAGGGCCACTGTGGCCCGGGTGGTCGGTGAGCCGGCGGCCGCGGCGGCACTCACCCCGACGACCGCGAAGAGCACGAGCAGCAGGGGTACGAGCACCGGCCAGAAGATGCCTCGGGCCGCCTGCGCCACCAGTCGCCGGTCTCGGATGATCAGGTTCCGGGCGATCACCGCGTAGTCCTCCTCGTCGAGCAGGTCGCGCGGGTGCAGGCCGCCGGTGAGCACGTCGCGCCAGAGGTCGCCCTGGCCGCGCAGCGTCCGGCTGAGGGTGGCGGGCGTCGGCTCGGTCGGATCCCCGTGACCGGCGCGGTCGACAGCGCTCGCCCAGGCGGCCAGCGAGCGGCGCACCACAGCGGCCGAGTACGGCGGCAGCACGCTGGCCAACTCGTCCAGCCACCGGCTGATCTGGACCTGCCGGCCGCCGAACTGCCGCAGCAACTGCGTGACGTCGCCGGCTCGGACGGTGTCGGCCACTGACCGGCCCAGTCGGTAGGCGAGCCCGACCCGGTGGTTGGCGGCCATCGCCCAGCGCAACACCTCCACGTTGAGGTCGTCGAGGGCGAGCAGCAGCGGCACCGGGTCGGCGGGGTCGGGCTGGCCCAGGTCGGGGAGCAGGGCCCGGGCGGCCGACGTGTCGGGTGCCGGCCCGGTGTGCCGGGTGAGGTCGGCGATCTGGGCCAGGGCGACGTCCACCCCGTCGAGGTACATCCGCATCCGACGGTGGGCGGACATCTCGGTGAGGTTGGAGAGTTTGGCCGGCGGTACGGCCGGGCGGGCCTCGACGAAGGCGCTGGGCTCCGCGTGCTGCCCGTGGTGGTAGGCGTCCGCCATCCACCAGCCCAGCCGGAGCGCTGTGACGATGCAGGCGCGCTCGTCGCGGATCAGCGGGTACGCGTCGTCGCGGCCGATCTCGTCCGTCGACGAGTCGTTCTCCGCGCCGGCGCGGTGCAGTGGTGACATCTCCCGCTGCCCTCCCGCCCGGCCGATCGACGGTTGATCATTCGAGCGTACGGCAGCGTACCGTGGCTTATGTCATGTTTTGTCGATTTGGCTTCGTGCGGCCGGCCAGCAGGCCACGCGGTCGGATCGAGAGCACCGGCTCGGCCGCGCCACCCTCGGCGCGCAGAATGTGGTTCGCGGCGATGATCCCGGTCGCGGCCGAGCGTTCCATCAACGCGCTCGGGAAGTCCGTGGCGATGCCGTCGCCGGCCAGGTAGAGGCCGGTCGCGTCGGTGCGTACCCCCGGTCGCCAGGCGTGGCTGCCCGGCGTGAAAGCCGGCGCCTGCGCCTCCACCCGGGCCCGCAGCTCGCGGACCCGCAGGTCGCCGGCCTCCGGCCAGAGCGCGACCAACTCGCGGCGCATCCGCTCGGCCAGCTCCTCGGCCGGCACGCCGGGCTCGCAGGCGTACGCGTGCAGCTCGACGACGGAGCCGCCGGTCTGCTGCGCCCAGCGCCGCGACTCGTTCTCCAGCCGGTGGTAGAGCGTCACCGAGTCCAGAGTGGGCTGACGGGACACGCCGCTGAACACCGCCCGCTCGGCGGACACGTCCCCGTCACACCAGTACCGCGCCACCGCGTACGGCGGGCCGGGGGTGCCGAAGGCCGGCATCCGTGCCGCCAGCTCGGGTGCCTGCTCGGCCAGGTCCGGGGAGGCCGCCACCAGCGCGGCGAGCGCCGGCGGGTCGACGGCGAGCACGATGTGACCCGCCGGATGGCTGCCGCCGTCGGTGGTCGTCACCCGCCACCCCTCGCCATCGTGGTGCACCCCGGTGGCGGCGCAGCCGGTGAGGACCCGGCCACCGTGCTTCTCCACGTGCCGGGTCAGCGGCTCCCAGATCGCCGTGGCGTAGTCCTCGTCGGGGCAGTCGAAGGCCAGCCCCTCCGGGTTGCCGAGCAGATAGAAGTGGAACTGGGCGACCATCTCGGCGGCCGACATCTCCGCCTCATGGTTGAAGAACGAGTGCGAGAAGACCTCGAACAGCATCGCCCGAGCCCGGTCCGGCAGTCGCAGCGACGCCAGCAACTCGTCGGCTGTGGTGTCGTCCAGGTCCGCGTAGGTGCGCACCGGGTCGTAGCTGAGCAGCGGCAGCGCCGCGTCCCGGTCCATCAGTCGCAGGTCGGCCAGGCGCAGGCTGGGGCTGCGCAGCAGCAGCGCCAGCAGGTTCGCCGGTGGCGCGGGCGGCAACCTGCCGAACTCCTCGGTCGGCCACTGCTCGCTGAGAATCGGGTAGCCCGGAATCGGCTTGAGGAAGCCCAGGTCACTGTCGACCCGGCGGAGGATGGACCGCCAGTTGTAGTACTGCCGGAAGAACGCGTGGAAGCCGTGCTCGTTCTGCTGGCTGCCGTCGGCGAGCGCCTCGGGCCAGGCGCCCAGCCGACCACCGAGGGTGGGTGCCGCCTCCAGCACTGTGACCGCCACACCCCGCTCGGCCAACACCACCGCCGCCGACATCCCGGCGATGCCGCCACCCACCACCAGCGCCGTGGTCGGTCGCGGCACCCGGTCGGCGCCACCGCCGCCCGGGTCCACCTGGTGCTGCCTTACGCCGATCAGTCGACCTACCACTTGCGACAGCGCCATGGGCCCAGTCTGCCCCACCTCGGCTCAGTCGGCTGGCAAGCAACGGCGGGGACGGTCGGAGGCCGGCCAGACGTACTCCAGGTCCTCCGGCACGTCGTCGCCGAACAGCGGGCGGTAGTGCGTCGGGTCCTTGCGCAGCAGCGACGAGCGGTGACTGAGGTGCAGGTCGTCGCGGCCCAGCCACGGGGGCAGCTCACCCGCTCGGGCCAGCTCGTCCTGGGTGCGTACCACGCCGGCCCCGCAGGCGTCGGCGAGGTCGACGGTCATCGTGGTGGCGCAGGTGTCGGCCCGCCCCGGTTCGGTCCAGACCGCGCACATGTCCAGCCCGTAGCGGACGAGCGCCTCCTCGTACCCGGCCCACATCTTCACGGCCGGGTGGTTGCGCCAGCCGTACCCGGGTCGGGTGAGCCCGCGCAGCACCTGGATGGCCTCCACCCGCTGCTTGCCGAGCCGCTTCTGGTCCAGCGTGCGGGCGCTGGCCAGGAAGCCCGGGTACGGGAGGAACGTCTGCATGCCGCTGCTCTACCCGTCGCCGGGGCGGACATACCTGGCCCGGGGATGATCCGGACGGGGTCGCCCAGGGTGGCCGTGCTGATTACGATCCGGGCATGGCGGAGCCGTGGCGGGACCGGGCGCGACGGGCGGTCGAGTGGAACTGGCGACTGCGGTCCGTCGGTGATCCCCGCCCGCACTACGTGATCTGTGGCAAGGACGCGCTCGCCTACTACGTGGCCCGGGCGATGCTCGAATCCGAGCTGCCGGTCGGTGGGGCCCGGGTGACAGTCGTGGTGCCGGAGCGTTACCGCAGCAACGGGCCGGACGTGGCCGGGCTGCGCGGGGTCCGGGTGGTCCGCTCGGACCGGCTTGACGTGGCCACCTTCGAAGCCGCCGGTCTGGCCGGCGCGACCGGGCTGGCCCTGTTGCACCAGGACGACGTGGGCAACCTGCACGCCGCGCTCTGCGCCCAGGCCGTCGACCAGCGGGTTCGCCAGGTGCTGCGGATGTTCAACGGCACCCTCGCCGACGGCGTGCGCAAGCTGCTCAAGGCCCCGGTCGAGGTGCTCTCCGACGCCGAGATGGCCGCGCCGGCCTTCGTGGCCGCCGCGCTCAACGAGGTCGACCCGAGCTCCTTCCAACACCGGGACAAGACGCTGCGGGTGGCGCGTCGGGCCGACGTCCGACCGCAGGACGTGGTCTGCGCGTTGGCGCACCTCAGCGAGGCGCGGGGGGTGGAGCTGCTGCCGGCCGAGCAGGCCGGGGCCGACCTGGTGCTGGCCGAGGCGACCGGTCAGCCGCCGGGCACCGAGGTCGCCGCCCGCCGGTTGGTCCGGGCGCGTCGGCGGCGTCGTCCGATCTCGGTGGTGGTGGGGGCGGTACGCGGCTTCGCCACCCGAAAGATCGGCATTGCGGTGATGGTGGTGCTCGCGCTGATCGCGGTGCTGGGGGCGCTGATCTCCCGGGCCGAGGACGTCTCTCCGCTGGAGGCGCTGTACCTGACGCTGGTCACCACGCTCAGTGGCGCCGACCCGGACACCACCAAGGCGGCGGACGCCCAGATCATGCAGGTGGTGCTCAACCTGGCCGGCTTGGCGCTGATCCCACTGATCACCGCCGTCGTCGTGGACGGCATCGTCAACGCCCGACTGGCCCTGCACACCGGCCGCCTGCAACCCGCGCGGGTCGGGCACGTGGTGGTGATCGGTCTGGGCAACGTCGGCACCCGGGTGATGGCGCAGCTACGCGAGTACGACGTCGAGGTGGTGGCCATCGACAAGGATCCGGAGCCGCGTGGCGCCGCCCTGGCCCGCCAACTGGAGGTGCCGCTGATCGTCGGCGACGCCGCGTTGCCGGAGACACTCGCCTCCGCCTCGGTGGCCGACTGTCAGGCGCTGGTGGTGGCGTCCACCGACGACGTGGCCAACCTGGAGGCGGCCCTCGCCGCCCGCGACCTCCGCGCCGACCTGCGCGTGGTGCTGCGGCTCTTCGACGGTGACTTCGCCGAACGGGTGGAGGAGACCTTCGCGCTCGGGGTGTCCCGCTCGGTCTCCTACCTGGCCGCCCCGGCCTTCATCGGGGCGCTCACCGAACGCGCCGTGATCAGCACCATCCCGGTCGACCGGCACGCGCTCCCGGTCGCCGAGGTGCCGGTCGCCCCCGGCTCCGAGCTGGACGGTCGACCGTTGGACGCGGTCAACCGGGACGGGCAGGTCCGGTTGATCGCCCGCACCCCGGCCGGCGGTGCCAGGACCATCTGGTGGAAGGACCTCGACCCCCGCCAGGTGATCTTCGCCGGCGACCGACTGACCGTCGTCGCCCGGCGGCGCGGGCTGGACTGGCTGACGCGCCAGTGCGCCCCGCCGGCTCACCCGGAGCCGGTAACCCGACCGGCCGGGTCGGTCCACGGCGGAGTGCACACCCCGGCGGCGGCGTCTCCCGCCGTGCCGGGGCAGACGGGCCCGGGGGCCGGCGCGGCACATCCCGTCCCTTCGGGTGGAGACACGCCCTCGACGACCAACGGTGTTCAACCCGACGAACGTGAGCTGACCCGCCGGCATGACGGGCCCGGCGAGGTGAGCTGACGCCAGCCGGGGGCGGCCGGTGCGGCACGCACAGGTCAGGTAGTCGACTTGCAGTGGCGTACGTTGTGCGTACACTCATGGTGTGAGTGCGAAGGCAGAGCGGCTGCACCTGCGGGTGGATGAGCAGCAGAAAGCGTTGCTGGAAGCGGCCAGTCAAGCCGCCGGGGACAGCGTCTCGACGTTCGTGTTGAAGGCGGCGACCGAGGCCGCGGCGGATGTGCTCGCCGACCGGCGGGCGTTCCTGCTGGACGAAGACGCCTGGCGGGTCTTCGACGAGGCGTTGCAAGGGCCGGCGCAGGACGTGGCCGGGCTGCGGGAACTGTTGACCGGTCCGACGGTGCTCGACCCGCCGACTGATGGTGCGCCACGGTGAGTTCCCGCTTCTCGGCGGTCGAGCCGCTGTCGGCCGAGTTCGCGGTGACCGGGTTCGACTGCGGCTCCCGCGCGCAGTCGGTGTGGTTGGCCGAGCATGCCCTGCAAGCCCACCGGGCGGGCTTGTCCCGGGTGTACGTGGTGCGGGACAACGAGCGCCCCGATCAGCGAGTGGCAGGCTACTACGCCCTGGCTGCCGGCAGCGTCGCCCCCGCCGACGCCTCGCCTCGCCTGCAGCAGGGGGCGGGCCGCTATCACCAACCGGTGGTGATCCTGACTCGGCTCGGGGTCGACCGCAGCGCCCAGGGCGTTGGGCTGGGCCGAGCCCTGGTGGTCGACGCACTGCGGCGGATAGCCGCCGCCTCCGAGGTCATCGGCGTACGCGCGGTGCTCATTCACTGCGAGACAGAAGCCGCCCGCGACTTCTACCAGGGTCTGGCGAAGTTCGAGGCCAGCCCTACCGACCCCATGCACCTGTTGCTGCTGATGAAGGACCTTCGCCGCGCGCTCAGCGGCTGATCGGTCAGCAGGAACCGGCCGGCAGTGGGCGACAATCCATGGCATGCGTTTCCGCATCCTGGGTCCGACCCAGGTCGTGCTGGCCGACGGGCGAGAGGTCCCCGTGGGCGGGCCTCGGCTGCGCGCCCTGCTGGCGTTGCTCCTGCTCGACGCGGGTCGGGTCGTCTCCGCCGACCGACTGATCGACGGCCTGTACGGCGAGCACCCGCCCCGAGGTGCGGCCAACGCGCTCCAGTCCCAGGTGTCGCGACTGCGCCAGGCACTGCCCGCCGGGCACGACCCGGTCGAGTTCCACCCGGCCGGTTACCGCTTGGCGGTGGATCCCGACGACGTCGACGTGTACCGCTTTGAACGGCTCGCCGAGTCGGGACGCCGCGCGCTCGTCGACGGCGACTGGCCCCGCGCGGCGGCGGTGTTGCGCGAGGCGCTGGAGCTGTGGCGCGGTCCCGCCCTGGCCGATGCCATCGGCGCAGCCGGCGCGCCCGCCCAGGCGGCCCGGCTGGACGAGCTGCGGTTGGCCGCCATCGAGGATCGGATCGAGGCGGACCTGGCGTTGGGCGCACAGAGCGCCCTGATCGCGGAGTTGCGGGAGGTGGTCGTCGCGCATCCCCTGCGGGAGCGCTCGCGGGGCCAGCTGATGCGTGCCCTGGCTGCACTGGGTCGGCCGGCGGAGGCGCTGGCCGAGTACGAGGACGCCCGGCACGCGCTGGCCGAGCAGCTCGGCGTCGACCCCTCGGCGGAGCTGGCCGCCGTTCACCTGGCGGTGCTGCGTGGTGCGGAACGCGGGCCGGCCGAACCGGTGCTGCCGAGTCAACTCACCACCTTCGTCGGGCGCGAGGAGGAGCTCAAGCGCGTCGGCGACCTGCTCGGAGAGCGGCGGCTCGTCACCCTCACCGGTCCCGGGGGCGCGGGCAAGACGCGCCTGGCGATCGAGGCGGCTGGCCGGGTCGACGGGGAGGTCCGTCTCGTCGAGCTGGCCGGGCTGGCCGACGGTTCTGATGTCCCGCAGGCGGTGCTGAGCGCCCTCGGCCTGCGCGACGCGGGCCTGCGCGCCCCGGCCGAGCCGGGCTGGCAGACCACCGACCGGTTGATCGAGGCGCTGGCCGAGCGGCGGCTGCTGCTGGTGCTCGACAACTGCGAGCACGTCCTCGTCGACGCGGCCCGGCTGGCGGCCCGGTTGCTGAGCGCGTGCCCGGCGTTGCGCGTCCTGGCCACCAGTCGGGAGCCGCTGGGGTTGGCCGGTGAGGCGCTGTGCCCGCTGTCCGGGCTCAGCCTGCCACCGCTCGGGGCGTCCGCGCCGGACGCCGACGACTACGCGGCGGTTGACCTCTTCGCCCAACGGGCCGCCGACGTCGCGCCCGACTTCACCGTCACGCCGGCCAACGTCGAGATGGTGCTGCGGATCTGCCGAAGCCTGGACGGCCTGCCGCTGGCGATCGAGTTGGCCGCCGCGCGGCTGCGGGCGTTGCCCGTCGCCGAGGTGGCCGCCCGTCTCGACGACCGGTTCCGGCTGTTGTCGACGGGCAACCGGGCCGCGTCGCCGCGACACCGCACCCTGCGGGCGGTGGTCGAGTGGAGTTGGGATCTGCTCGACGACGCCGAACGGGAAGTGGCCCGACGGCTGACCGTCTTCGCCGGTGGGGCCACGCTGGAGGCGGCCGAGCGGGTCTGTGGCCTGCCCACCGCCGAGTTCTTCGACGCGCTCACCGGTCTGGTCGACAAGTCCTTCGTGGAGATGACGGGTGGCCGGTACCGGATGCTCGAAACGGTGCGGGCCTTCTGCGCCGAGCGTCTCGCCGAGGCCGGCGAGGCCGACCAACTGCGTCGCGCGCACACCGCGTACTTCCTGGAGTTCGCCTGGACCGCCAGCGACCACCTCCGGTGCGCGGAGCAACTGCACTGGCTGCGACTGCTGGACGCCGAGCGGGACAACCTGCACGCGGCGTTGCGTCGGGCCACAGCGGCCGGCGACGCGTCCGGCGCGGCCGGGATGGTCGCGGCCCTGTCGTTCTACTGGTGGCTGCGCGGCATGCGCGGGGAAGGGGCGCGGCTCGCCGCGGACGTCCTCGAACTGCTCGGCACCGAGGCACCGCCGGGGATGGGTGAGGAGTTCGCCCTCTGCGTCTACAACGCCTCGCTCGCAGGCGTCGGTCACCTGCCGGCGGTCGGGACGCAGTCGTCCGTGATCCGCAGTCTCGACCGGACGCCGCGACAGCCGTTCCTGCTGTACCTGTCGGGGATCTCGACCGGGCCGCCGTCCGGCGGCGCCGAGGATGTCGACGAGCTGATGGGGGAGCTGCGGCGGCTGGTCGGCCCGGAGGACGCGTGGATCAACGCGCTCGGCGCGATGGGCAGCGGCGCGGCCCTGATGTGGAGCGACCAACGTGACCGGGCCAGGACCGCGCTGACCACAGCGCTCGACGGCTTCCGCGGCACCGGGGACCGGTGGGGCACCATGATCACGCTCGGTGCGCTCGGCGAACTGGCCGCCCTGCAGGGCGATGCGGAGACCGCCGGCGCCCACATGGACGAGGCCATGAGGCTGGTCGAGGCACTCGGATCGGCCGTCGACCAGGCCGACATGCTGCGTACCCGGGGCGAGATCAGGCTGCGCGCCGGTGACCTCGCGGCGGCGCACGACGACTTCACCGGTTCGCTGCTCCTCGCGCAGGGCAGCGGCGCGCCCGAGTTCGTGGCCAGCGCGCGGCTCGGCCTCGCCCAGGTGGCCCGGGTACGAGGGGACCTGGCCGCCGCGAGGCGGTTCTGCGAGGAGGCGTTGGCCGGTGGGCTCACCGGCTGGTACGTCGGCGAGGCCGCCCGCGCGGAGATCGTTCTCGTCCTGAAGGAGATCACCGAGGCGGAGAAGGCCGGTGCGCCGCCGTCAGCGGGCGGTGCGTGACCGGTCAGCGTCGGGCCGCACCGTGGGGGCATGACGACATTCGAGGTGGTCGCCGAGGGTCTGGGCAAGCGGTACGGCCCGACCAGGGCGCTCGACGCGTTCGACCTGACCGTGCCGCCCGGCACGGTCCACGGACTGCTGGGACCGAACGGCGCGGGCAAGACGACTGCCGTACGGATCCTCACCACGCTGCTGCGCTTCGACACGGGAAGGGCCACGGTGGCCGGGTACGACGTGCTGCGCCAGCCGGACGAGGTGCGCGCCCGGATCGGGCTGACCGGGCAGTACGCCGCGGTCGACGAGATCCTCAGCGGCCGGCAGAACCTGGAGCTGTTCGGCCGGCTGTTCCGGCTCGGCCGACGGGAGGCCCGCCGACGCGCCGATGAGCTGCTGGAACGGTTCGGGCTGGACGAGGCGGCGAGCCGGTCCGCCGGTGAGTACTCGGGTGGGATGCGTCGCCGGTTGGACCTCGCCGCCAGTCTGATCCGTACGCCGCGGGTGTTGTTCCTGGACGAGCCGACGACCGGCCTGGACCCGCGCAGCCGCAACCAGGTGTGGGACCTGGTCCGAGGTCTCGTGGCGGACGGGACGACGGTCCTGCTCACCACGCAGTACCTGGAGGAAGCCGATCAGCTCGCCGACCGGATCTCGGTGATCGACGCCGGTCGGGTGGTGGCCGAGGGATCACCGGACCAACTCAAGGCGATGACCGGCGGCGACCGGATCGAGGTGGTGGTCCGCGACGCGGCCGAGCTGAGCCAGGCGGCCCGCCTCGTCGCGCGGATCTGCGGTGCGGAGCCCGAACTCGACAGGGAGGTTCGACGGCTCAGCGTGCCGGTGGTCGATCGCGTCGCCGGCCTGGTCGACGTGGTTCGCGCGCTGGACGACGCCGGGATCGCTGTCGAGGACATCGGCCTGCGGCGCGCGACGTTGGACGAGGCATTCCTGCACCTGACCGGGCACCGGCCGGATGAGGCCCGCGAGCCGGTCGGGGCCGGACGAACTGTGGAGATGGCATGACGACGGCGATCGTCGACGGTTGGACGATGACCAGGCGGAACATGACCCACGTGGTTCGCGCGCCGGAGGAGCTGATCCTCTACTTCTCGCTGCCGATCATGTTCGTGCTGGTCTTCGGGTACGTGTTCGGCAGCGGCATGCAGGTGCCGGGTGGTGGCGACTACCGCGAGTTCCTGTTGCCCGGGGTCTTCGTGATGACGATGCTCTACGGGTTGGGGGCCACAGCGACCGGCGTGGCGCTGGACCTCAGCCGGGGTGTGGTCGACCGGTTCCGGTCGATGCCGATGGCACGGTCCGCCCTGATGACCGGTCGTAGCGCCGCCGACCTGCTGCGCGCCCTGCTGGAGATGTCCACCCTCCTGGTGTGTGGCCTGCTCGTCGGATGGCAGTGGCGCGAGGGTGTGGGCAGGGCGTTGCTCGCCGTCGGGCTCCTCCTGCTGCTGCGGGTCGCCATCACCTGGATGGGGATCTACCTGGCGCTTCTGGTCCGCAATCCGGACACCGTCGGCGTCATCGTCTTTCCGGCGGCGTTTCCGCTGACCGCGATCTCCAACGTCTTCGTGTCGCCCGAGCTGATGCCGTCGGTCATCGGGACGATCTCGGAGTGGAATCCGCTGTCGGCCACCGTCGCGGCGATCCGCGAACTGTTCGGCAACCCGGGCCTGGGTGGTGACTCCTGGCCGGCGGAGCACGCGATGCTGTTGGCGGTGCTGTGGCCGGTGTTGCTGATCGCGACGTTCGCTCCGCTGGCCGTGCGCCGCTACCAACGGTTGAGCCGCTGACTCCGGCCGTCCGCCAGGGTCAGCGGCGGGCCCGCAGGGCGTGGAAGGCGGCACCGACGGCGAGCACACCGAAGCCGGCGATCACGCTGCTCAGCGGCAGGTTGACCGCGAGCAGCAGGCACCCGACCAGCCCGAGAACGGCGAGCACCCGGACCGGCAACCGCCGGTCCGGGTCCCGCCCCAGGGTGAGCGCAGACGCGTTGGTGATCGCGTAGTAGACCAGCACCGTGCAGCTGGAGAAGCCGATCGCGTCGCGTACGTCACCGAGCAGCACCACCACGATCACCACGGCGGCCACCGCCAGTTCGGCGCGGTGCGGCACCTGGTGCACCGGGTGCACCGCTGCCAGCGCACCGGGAAGGTCACGGCGGCGGGCCATGGCGAGGGTGGTCCGACCGACCCCGGCGACCAGGGACAGCAGCACCCCGACGACCGCGATGGTGGCGCCGGCGCGGACCACCCACGCCAGGCCGGGCAGTCCGGCGGCGGTCACCACGTCGACCAGGGGCGCGGCGGATCCGGCCAGCCGGTCGGCGCCGAGCACGCCGAGGGTGACCGCCGCCAGCACCAGGTAGATCACGAGCACCACCCCGAGCGCCAGCGGCACCGCGCGCGGGATGGTCCGCTGCGGATCGCGGACCTCCTCGCCCAGCGTGGCGATCCGGGCGTACCCGGCGAAGGCGAAGAACAGCAACCCGGCGGCGGTGAGCACGCCCCGTGCCGAGCCGCCGGGCTCGCCGAGCCGGCCCAGATGCACCGGCCCACCGACCAGGCCGACGACGGTGACCACTGCCAGCACCGCCAGCACCAGCGCGACCAACGCCCTGGTCACGGTGGCGGTCTTGCCGATGCCGCGCAGGTTCACCGCGGTCACCGCGAGCACCGCACCGACGGCTACCAGTCGGGCCTGGCCCGGCCAGAGGTACGCCCCGACGGTCAACGCCATCGCCGCGCAGCTCGCCGTCTTGCCGACCACGAAGCCCCAACCGGCCAGGAAACCGGCGAAGGGCCCGAGGCGCTCCCGGCCGTAGACGTAGGTGCCGCCGGACTCCGGGTACCGGGCCGCCAGCCGCGCCGAACTGGTCGCGTTGCAGAAGGCCACGAAGCCGGCCAGCGCCAGCGCGGGCAGCAGGCCGGCACCGCCGGCCGCCGCCACCGCCGGGCCGAAGACCACGAAGACGCCCGCGCCCAGCATCGAGCCCAACCCGATGACAACCGCATCGGGTACGCCCAGCCGCCGCGCCAGTTGATCCACGAATCAGAACCTAGGGGTACGAGGTGAACGGCCGGTCCCACGCGCGTAACCGGCCGGGGAGCGGCAGATCGTCCCAGGGCACCCGGTGCAGCAGCCGGTCCAGGAGCAGGCCCAGCAGCAGCCCGGCGACCGAGTCGGTCAGCCAGTGCCAGCCGAGGTAGGTGGTGGTGGTGAGGACGACCAGCGGCGGTACGACGCGGATCACGGTGACGAGCCGGCTCGGGAGTTGCCGGCCGAAAGTGCGGGCCAGTGGGGCGAGCAGCAGCGCGATGACCCCGTACCAGACGATCGCGTTGGCGACGTGGCCCGACGGGTAGGACTGGGCGAACCGCACCGGCAGGTCGTCGTGGAACAGCGGCAGGGTCTGCTCGGGTGCCAGGAACGGCTCCTTGACGCTGGCGCTCGGTGCCGCCCGCGCGGTCCAGACCTTCAGCGGACCGATCGTGAAGGTGGTGATCACGAACCCGACCACCGGCAGCAGGATCGGCCGTACCGACCGCAGCCGGACGGCCAGCAGCACGCCCAGCCCGACGCCGATCAGGGTCAGCGGGGTGCCCTGGCCGAGGAAGTTCAGCACCCGGGCGACCCAGTACGCGGCGGCCGGCCGGTGCCCGTCGGCCCAGTCGGCGACCGCCCGGTCCAATCCGAAGAGCTGGTCGGCGGCGAGCGCCACCGTCAACCCGACCAGACCGACCAGTAGAAGCGCGTCGAACCACCAGCCGGCCGGGCGAACGGGCCGTAGCCGCAGGTCACGTCGTACCGCTGTGGGTTTGAGCACGCGACCACGCTACCGGCCCGGCGCGAGGCCGGGGTGTGCGGCGCTGTGGGCCCAACCACGATCAGAGGCGGATGAGGGGGACGACCAGTCATGCTTGTGCCCGTGCGGATCACGTCTGCTCTCGTGGACCCGGCGCTGCTCGACCTGCCCTGGTCGACACCGCTGGAGGAGTGGCCTGCCCAGCACCTGGTGGCGCTGCCGCAGGGCATCTCCCGGCACATCGTCCGTTTCGTCCGTTTGGGCGACTACGTGTACGCGTTCAAGGAGACCCGCGAGCGGATCGCCGAGCGGGAGTACGACCTGCTCCGGGCCCTGGAGCGGATCGACTTCCCGTCGGTCGAGGCGGTCGCGGTCGTCGCCGACCGGCAGACCGAGGACGGGGAGCCGCTCGAATCGGTGCTGATCACCCGGCACCTGCAGTTCTCGCTGCCGTACCGGGCGCTCTTCTCGCACACCCTCCGCCCGGAGACGATGAGCCGGCTGCTCGACGCGCTCGCCGCCCTGATCGTGCGGATGCACCTGACCGGCTTCTTCTGGGGCGACTGCTCACTGTCGAACACGCTGTTCCGACGGGACGCCGGTGCCTTCGCCGCCTACCTGGTGGACGCCGAGACAGGCGCTCTGCACAACGCGCTCTCCAACGGTCAGCGCGGTGAGGACCTGGAGATCGCCCGGGTGAACATCTTCGGTGAGGCGCTGGACCTGCAGGCCGCTGGCCTGCTGCACGAGTCCATCGACCCGGAGGTGGTGTGCGAGGAGGTCGTGCAGCGCTACGAGCGGCTCTGGCACGAGATCACCTATGAGCAGGCGATCGAGCGGGAGGCCCGGCGCGACATCGAGGGCCGGATCCGCCGCCTCAACGAGCTGGGCTTCGACGTCGCCGAGGTGGCCATGTCGACCATCGACGGTGGGCGTTTCCTGGTTCGGCCGAAGGTCGTCGATGCCGGCTACCACACCCGGCGGCTGCTGCGGCTGACCGGGCTGGACGCCGAGGAGAACCAGGCCCGCAAGCTGCTCAACGACCTGGACGCCTACCGTGCCGAGAGCGACCTGATCGACGAGCAGCAGGCGGCCCACCGCTGGCTCACCGAGGTCTTCGAGCCGGTGGTCCGGGCCGTCCCCGCGAACCTGCGACGCAAGCTGGAGCCGCAGGAACTGTTCGCCCAGATCATCGAGCACAAGTGGCTGCTCTCCGAGCAGGCCGGCCGGGACGTCGGGATGCGCCACGCGGTCCAGTCGTACCTGTCCGACGTGCTGGTCCACCGCCCCGACGAGCAGGCCATCCTCGGCGTGGAAGTCCCCACCCTCAGCTGACACCCAGCCTGGTTCCTGGCGTCACTCCACCCAGGAGCCTGCGCGTAGCACCCGCACCACGTTGAGGTCGTCGTCGAGCACCACCAGATCGGCGCGCAGGCCCACCTGGAGGGCTCCGACCCGGTCGCCCAGACCGATGGCTCGCGCCGGGGTGGTGGCCACCATCCGTGCGGCGTCGGCGATCGGGATTCCGGCGTTCACGGCGTGCCGCAGCGCGGCGTCCATGGTCAGCGTGCTGCCGGCGATCGCGCCGTCGCGGGCGAGTCGGGCCACCCCGTCAGCGACGGTGACGGCCTGGCCGCCCAACTCGTACTCGCCGTCGGGCATGCCGGCGGCGGCCATCGCGTCGGTGATCAGCGCGGCGCGGTCCGGGCCGGCGGTCGCGGTGACGAAGGTCAGCATGCCGTCGTGCAGGTGCACCCCGTCGGCGACCAGCTCGCAGATCACTGTGGGCGCGTCGAGCAGGGCCACCACCGGCCCGGGCTCACGGTGGTGCACCGGTCGCATCCCGTTGAACAGGTGGGTGCCGACGCTGGCGCCGGCGGCGACCGCGGCACGGGTCTGCTCGTACGTGGCGTCGGTGTGGCCCACCGCCGCCACCACCCGCTGCGCGGTGAGCAGCTTGATCGCCTCCAGCGCGCCGTCGCGCTCCGGGGCGAGGGTGACCATCCGGATCGCGCCCCGGCCCAGCTCGATCAGCTCGGTCAGCTCGTCGGTCGACGGGTCGCGCAGGTACTCCGGGTTCTGTGCGCCGCAGCGGGTGGCCGACAGGTACGGCCCCTCGAAGTGGATTCCCGCCAACACGCCCTCCTCGACCAACGGGGCGAACGCCTCGGTGGCCGTCCGCATCAGCGGAAAGGGCGAGCTGACCAGGCTGGCCAGCAGCGTGGTGGTGCCGTGGGCGAGGTGGAAGTCGGCCGCCGCGCGGGCTTCGTCGGCGTCCCCGGTGGTGAAGGTGTGCCCGCCACCGCCGTGCGTGTGCATGTCCACGAAGCCGGGCACGATCCAGTGCCCGTCGCGCACCGACGGATACTCGGCCACCGCTGTGATCCGATCACCGTCCCACTCGACGCAGCCCTGTCGGACGACTCCGGTCGGGGTCACCACTCGGCCGTTCACCCGTACGGTCATCGCTTCTCCTGATGGTCACGGACACCCACGGCGTCCAGGGCGAGCAGGGCGGCACCGAGGCAACCGGCCTCGTCGCCGAGGGCTGCCGCGACCAGTTGCGGCTCCCGGTGGAAGGTCATCCGTTCATGCAGCGCCGCCCGCAGCGGCGTCAGCAGCCGGTCCCCGGCCTGGGCCAGGCCGCCGCCGAGCACTATCGTCGCCACGTCGAACAGCGCCTGCCCGCTCGCGAGGCCATCGGCGAGCGCCTCGATCGCCTCCTGCCAGACCTGGCCGGCGAGTGGTTCACCGGCCGCCGCCCGGTCGGCCACCTCGGCCGCGGTCGCCGGGGCGTCGGCGGTGTCGCCGGCGAGTTCGGCGTAGCGGCGGCCGATCGCGGCGGCCGACGCGACCGCCTCCAGGCAGCCGGGGCGGCCGCAGCCGCAGCGCGGACCGTCGGGCCGGACCAGGATGTGGCCGATCTCCCCGGCGGCGCCGTGGGCCCCCACCGCGGCCGTGCCGTCGACGACGTGCGCGGCGGCGATGCCGGTGCCGATGGCCACGAACAGCACGTGCCCGGTGCCGCGTCCGGCGCCGAGCCGGGCCTCGGCGAGACCACCGACACGCACGTCGTGGCCGAGCGCCGTCGGCAGGCCGAGCCGCTGCACGGTCAGGTCCCGCAGGGGTACGTCCCGGAAGCCCACGTTCGCCGACCAGACCGCGACGCCGCGTGCCTCGTCCACCACCCCGGGCACGGCGATGCCCACCGCGATCGGGGTGAGCCCGTCGGCGCGGGCCTTGTCGGCCAGCCCACCGGCCACGTCCAGGATGGTGCCGACCACGGCGGCCGGGCCGCGTGCGGCGTCGGTGGGGTGCCGTTCGGTGCCCACCACGACGCCGTCCGGTCGGACCAGGGCGCACTTCATGCCGGTGCCGCCGACGTCCAGCGCAACGACCACGCGGTCGTCGCTCACGGCGCCACCTCGGTTCGTGACTGCGGGGCTCGCAACCCCAGCTCACTCCTCGCGCTCACGCCAACACCACGGACCGGGTCAGGTGGCGGGGCGCGTCCGGGTCGAGGCCCCGGCTGGTGGCCAGCGCGACCGCGAAGCGTTGGGCCAGGATCAGGTCGGCCATCGGGTCGACCGGGGTACGGCCGGCAGACCAGCTGCCCAGCACCGTGCGCCAGCCGTGTGTGCGGCTGTGCACGAAGGCCGCCCCGGTGGCGGCCACATCCTCGGGCAGCCCGTCGGGCAGCTCACCGAACGCCCAGACCAGCCGGCCCGGCGCGGCGACTGAGATGGGACCGTGCCGGTAGTCCATCGCCGGGTACGCCTCGGCCCAGAAGGTGGCCGCCTCGCGGCACTTCAGCGCCGCCTCCTGGGCCAGCCCGACCGTCCACCCCCGACCGAGGAAGGTGACCTGCTCGATGGTGGCCGGGTCGATCGGCAGCGGGGACCGCACCGCCACTTCGGCGTCGGCGGCGAGCGCTGTCACCGGGTCGCCGAGCTGGGCCCGGAGCAGGGCCAGCGCGGTGGTCGCGAAGCGGGTCTGCACCACCGACCGTTCGTCGGCGAAGGGCAGGGCGACGGTGGCGGTGGCCAGCTCGACCGCTGGGGACGCGGGGTCGCCGACGATCACTGTGGTGGGTGTTTGTCCGCGCAGCGCGGCGAGCAGCTCCAGCACCTCGGTGGTGGTGCCGGAACGGGTGATCGCGATCAGCCGGTCGTAGCGGCGGCCGGCGGGGAACTCGGACGCCTGGAACGCGTCGGTCTCACCCTGGCCGGCCTGCTCGCGGCGGGCCGCGTACGCCATCGCCATGAACCACGACGTGCCGCAACCGACGACGGCGACCCGCTCCCCGGGGCGCGGCAGGTCACCGCGCACGACCTCGGCCAGCCGGGCCGCCTCCCGCCAGCAGTCGGGTTGGCTCGCGATCTCCGCGTCCACGTACGCCATGGGAAACTCCTCGCAGGGCCGATCGGTGCGCAATACGGCTCGTTAGACCCGCATTTCGCGCGTTATTCTGCGCGAACGCGGGTGACCATGGCAACCGGCCGGCCGATCGCGCAGGTCAGTCTTTTGCGCCAGCCTAGTTTCGCGCACTAGTGTGCACGCAATCAATCACCGTCCGTGCAGTTGCTGGGAGGGCCCCCGCGGTGGACCGGTACGCCAGATGGAACGCCCTGCTCGAAATGCTGACCGACAACGGCCGGGTCAGCGTCGAGGCGGCAGCCGAGCGGCTGGACGTCTCCCAGGCCACCATCCGGCGTGACTTCGACCAGCTCGCGCAGCAGCAGATGATCACGAGGACCCGGGGCGGCGCGGTCGCCAACGGCGTGTCGTACGACCTGCCGCTGCGCTACAAGACGGCCAAGCACTCGGCCGAGAAGCAGCGGATCGGGGCTGCCGCCGCCGCGCTCGTCACGCCGGGCACCGTGGTCGGCCTGAACGGCGGCACCACCAGCACCGAGGTGGCGAGGGCGCTCGCCGTCCGACCGGATCTGAACACCAGCGCCGAGGGTGCCCAGCTCACCGTGGTGACGAACGCGCTGAACATCGCCAACGAGCTGCTGGTCCGGTCCCGGATGAAGGTCGTGGTGGCCGGCGGCGTGGTGCGGCCGAAGTCGTTCGAACTGGTCGGGCCGCTGGGTGGGGCGCTGCTGCGCGAGGTCACCCTGGACGTCGCCCTGCTCGGCGTGGACGCGATCGACCCGCAGCTCGGCGCCGCCGCCCACCACGAGGGGGAGGCGGCGATGAACAACCTGATGGTGGCCCGCGCCAAGCGGGTGGTGATCATCGCGGACTCGTCCAAGCTGGGCGGTCACGCCTTCGCCCGGATCTGCCCGGTCGAGCGGGTGGAGACGCTGGTGACCGACTCCGGTGCCGCGCCGGAGGTGGTGGACGCGTTCCGCGCTGCCGGCGTACAGGTCATCTGCGCCTGAGGGGTCACGCTCCGTCGATGAATTAGCCTGATCGGCGAGTCGATGCATACCGCGTATTGCGCGCTCCTGCATACCGCGTATGGTGTCGGCTGTCACGCCCACACATCGGGGGAGGTGCAGCTTGCCAGCTGTCCTGGAGATCGAAGGTCTACGTAAGACGTACAAGAGTCGTCGACGCGGCACCCGCAACGCGCTCGACGGCTTCGACATGCGGGTCGACGCGGGGCAGGTGCACGGCTTCCTGGGTCCCAACGGGTCCGGCAAGACCACCACGCTGCGTACCCTGCTCGGCCTGATCCGACCCGACGGCGGCCGGATGGCGCTGCTCGGGCACGAGGTTCCCGACGCGCTGCCCGCGGTCGCCGGCCAGGTCGGCGCGATAGTGGAGAGCCCGCAGTTCTTCCCGCACTTCACGGCCCGGGACACACTGTCCCTGCTCGCCGGTGCGGGCGAGGTGCCGGCCGTCCGCGTCGACGAGGTCCTGGAACTCGTCGGGCTGCGTGACAGGGCCGGCGAGCGGGTCAAGACGTACTCGTTGGGCATGAAGCAGCGGCTCGCCGTGGCCTCGGCTCTGCTGAAGAACCCGAAGCTGCTCATCCTCGACGAGCCGGCCAACGGCCTCGACCCGGGCGGCATCCGGGAGATGCGCACGCTGATGCGCACCCTCGCCGAGTCCGGAATGACTGTGGTGCTGTCCAGCCACATCCTCGGTGAGATCCAGCTGATCTGCGACTCGGTCACCATCATCTCGCTGGGCCGGCGGGTCGCGTTCGGTCCCGTCGACGAGGTGCTCGCGCAGCACTCGTCCGGCGCGGTCCGGATCCGGCTGGAGGCGGTCAGCGACCTGCCGGTGGCCACCGAGGCGCTGACCCAGGCGGGAATCCGGGTCACCGGTCACCCGGACCACCTGATGCTGACCGGCGTCGACAAGCCGGCTGCTGTGACGCGGCTGCTCGCCGAGAAGAACCTCTACGTCAGCGAGTTGGCGCCGATCGCCGTCGATCTGGAGAGCGTCTTCCTCGAACTGACCGCCACCGCGCCGGTACCCGGTCAGCACCGGCAGGTCGACGAGTCCACGAAGGTTGGCGGGACGGGTCAGCCCGGTCCCGCCGGGGGAGGGTGGGGCGCGTGAGCCTCTTTCGTACGGAGCTGCGCCGGCTCACCAAGCGGCGCTTCACCCGCTACTCGACGCTGCTCGGCCTGCTGGTGCTGGTCGCGGTGGTGGTCGGGGTGTTCTTCACCAACCAGAAGATCGACGCCGCTCAGCTCGCTCGGGCCGAACGTCAGGCCGACCAGCAGTACCAGGAGCAGGTGCGCTGGAGCGAGCAGGAACGCGCGGAGTGCGAGAAGGCCAAGACGGCCGGTACGGCGACTGACGGCCGCTACCCGGACGACTGCTCGGTGATCACCGCCCCGTCCCGGGACCAGATCCAGGCCGACTGGTTCCTGCCCTCGACGTTCGACTTCAAGAAGACGTTCGACGAGACGTTGATCCCGTTCGCGGCGATCCTCGCCCTGGTCGGGTTCGTCATCGGCGCGTCCTTCGTCGGGGCCGAGTGGAGCACCGGCGGCATGATGAACCTGCTGCTCTGGCGGCCGAAGCGGCTCACCGTACTGCTCACCAAGCTGGCTGCGCTGCTCACCGGCATCCTGGCGGTGACGCTGCCGGCCGCGGTGCTGTGGTTCGCCGGGTTCTGGGCGGTCGCCACGTTCCGGGGCAGCACCGAGAAGATGACCTCCGGGGTCTGGCAGTCGTTCCTGCTGACCGGTCTGCGCGGAGTGGCGCTGGTGCTGGTGATCACCACCATCGGCTTCGCCCTCGCCTCGTTGGGTCGGCACACCGCGATGGCCCTCGGTGGCGTGGTGGCGGTGATGGTCGTCGGCCAGTTCGGTCTGGGCATCCTGCTGGGAATGGCGGGCGTGCGGTTCGCCGAGGCATGGCTGCTGCCCACGTACATCCTGGCCTGGATGACGAAGACGGTCACGCTGCAGGACTGGAACTCCTGCAACGCGACCTACTACGGGGAGTGCAAACCGGCCACGATGGACATCACCTGGCAGCAGTCCTCGGTCCTGCTCTCGGTCTCGGTGCTGGTGATCCTCGGGGCGGCGCTCTGGACGATGCGCCGCCGCGACATCACCTGACCGGACCGAAGTGACGCGGCGCGGCCGGCCCGGCCGTCGGGGTTCCCGGCGGTACGGACCGGCCGCGCCGCCTGCTGCGTCCCTGGTCGCCGCTGACTAGGCTGAACGACATGTCCGCCGACACCTCCCCGGCCGCCCCCGAGCCGTCCACCGACGCTCGTCCGGGTGAGCCTGCGGGTGCTGCCGGGCCGACAGTCCCGAACCCCCGACCGGCGCCGTCCATCGAGACCGCCGACGCGCCCCCCGCCGCCGAGGCGGCGCCGCCCGCCGATCCGGCGGCGGGGCTGACCGAGCGGGAGCGGGCCATCCTCGCCTTCGAGCAGCAGTGGTGGCGGCACGCCGGTGCCAAGGAGCAGGCCGTTCGGGACACCTTCGGAATCTCGTCGACCCGGTACTACCAGCTGCTCAACGGCCTGCTGGACAATCCGGCAGCCCTCGCTGCCGACCCGGTGCTGATCAGCCGCCTCCGTCGCCTGCGCTCCTCCCGAGCCCGCAACCGCCGCCGCTAACCCCCCCCGCCCGGCCTCACCCCTCACCCCGTTGCCCCGGCGATCTTGCACTTGCTGTTGTTGATTAGCGGCCTTTGGGGTTTTTGTCGGGACAGAAAATGCAAGATCGCGGAGGTGGTCGGCGGGTCGGGGCGGGCCTGTTGCGGTCGCATGGCGGGTGGCCCGGCGGGTACGCGGGAGGAGTTCCGGGGTCGCACGCGACCTCGGGCTCAGGAAAGGAGCGGGGTATGACGGCAACGAACCAGAGCGGCACAGGACAGCAGGCCCGCCAGGAAGCGTCGCGCGTCGGCCAGCAGGCCGCCCAGGCCGGGGGGCAGGTCGCCCATACCGCAGCTGAGCAGGGCGGTCAGGTGGCCGCGGAGGCGCGGCGACAGGCCCAGCAGTTGACAGGCGAGGCCACCGGGCAGCTTCGTGATCAGGCACAGACGCAGCAGCGGCGGGCCGCCGCGGGCCTGCGTGACCTGGGTCAGAACCTCAGTTCGATGGCCGAACGGGACGGCGACTCCGGGTTGGCCGGTCAGGTGGTACGCAAGGCGGCCGACGCCGCCCAGCAGGCCGCCGGTTGGCTCGACGAGCGCGAACCCGGCGAGGTGCTCGACGAGGTGCGCACGTACGCGCGGCAGCATCCGACGACGTTCCTCGCGGGCGCGGCGGTGGCCGGGCTGCTGGTCGGGCGGCTCACCCGTGGCCTGACCGCACCGGCCTCGGGCAACGGTCAGTCCGCAGGTCCGTCCCGTGCCCCGTCATCCGGGCAGGGTGTACCGGCGGACGCCGGTCAGCAGCCGTACGTGGGTACGGCGCGGGCGCAGAACGTCTCGCCTCCCGGTGCGCAGGCGCGGGACCTGCCCGGCGGGGTGGCACCGTGAGCGCCCCGGAGAAGGAGCGGACCCAGGCGTCGGTCGGCGACCTGATCGGCGACGTGACCCGGGACATGTCCACTCTGGTGCGCAAGGAGGTCGAACTGGCCAAGGCCGAGCTCCGCGAGGAAGCCACCCAGGTGGGCAAGTCGGGCGGAATGTTCGGCGCCGCCGGGCTGGCCGGATTCCTGGCTGTGCTCTTCGTGTCGTACGCCGTCTGGTGGGGGCTGTCCAACACGATGGACCAGGGGTGGGCGGCGCTGATCGTCGCGGTCCTCTGGGCCGCCGTGGCCGGTGGCCTCTTCATCAACGCCCGGACCCAGCTGAAGCGGGCTCGTGCGGTTCTGCCCCGGACGAAGCAGACTGCCCGGGAGCTGCCGGACGCCCTGCGGGGTCGGTGAACGAGTCGGGAGGGAACAGGTCATGTCCAGTGATCCGGATCGGATCCGGCGGGAGATCGAGACCACCCGCAACGAGTTGAGCAGTGACGTCGACGCGCTGACCGACAGGGTCAACCCGCGTCGGATCGCCGGTGACCGCGTCGGGCAGGCCCGCGGGGCTTTCACCCGAGCGAAGGAGAAGATGATGGGCAGCTCGAACCACCTGGGCCAGGAAACCGGCCAACGGATGTCGCACGCGGCCGGTTCGGTACGCGACGAAACCCGTTCACTCGGGCAGCAGTCCCGCGAGCAGGCGCAGGGCAACCCGGTGGCCGCCGGCCTGGTCGCCTTCGGAGTCGGTCTGCTGGCGGCTTCCCTGATCCCGCCGAGCGGACGTGAGCGGCAACTCGCCGGGCGCGCGCGGAACATGGTGAGTGAGCATTCCGGTGAGCTGCGCGAGCAGGCGAGCCAGGTTGGCCACCAGATGCAGGACAACCTGCGGGAGCCCGCGCAGCAGGCGGCGCAGTCGGTCCGGTCCAGCGCCCAGCAGGGCGTGTCCGCGGTACGCGACCAGGGCCGTTCGGCCGCCGGTCAGGTGCAGGGAGAGACGCATGCGGCCGTCGACGACTTTCGACAGCGTTGACCCGACCGGTCTGCCGGGGCCGGCGCCGGTGATGCGGGTACGTTCCGCGTCCGCGCCGGCCCCGGGCCGCCCGGTCAACGAGGACCTGGTCTTCCGGTTCGGCCCGCTGGTCGGTGTCCTGGACGGCGCGACGGTGCCGGACGGCTTCGAGACCGGCTGCGTGCACGGGCCAGAGTGGTACGTCCGGCACCTGGCGGCCCGGATCGGCGTCGCCGAGGCGGTGCGCCCGGCGGCCCGGCTGACGAGCAACCTGGCGGCGGCCATCCTCGCCGTACGCGCCGACCACGGCGGGCAGTGCGACCTCGACCACCCGGGCACCCCGTCCAGCACGGTCTGCCTCCTGCGGGACTGTGGCG
This sequence comes from Micromonospora sp. NPDC005553, assembly GCF_042871765.1. Classification (NCBI taxonomy): domain Bacteria; kingdom Bacillati; phylum Actinomycetota; class Actinomycetes; order Micromonosporales; family Micromonosporaceae; genus Micromonospora; species Micromonospora sp. NPDC005553. The sequence continues at coordinate 253,347 of NZ_JBIAJD010000003.1, forward strand.
ACCAGGTGGACTACCTGGTGCTCTGCGACAGCCCGCTGGTCCTTGACGTCGGCGGGCAGGTCAGCGCGGTCACCGACAACCGATTGGACGCGGCGATGGCGGAGCTGCGGGAGACAGTGGCCGTCCTGCCGGGCGGTGCGGCGGACCCGGTCACCCGGTTCCGGCACGCTGTGAGCGTCCAGCGGGAGCGGATGAACCGCACCCACGGCTACTGGGTGGCGGCCTCCGACCCGGACGCTGCCTTCCACGCTGTCACCGGGACCGCGCCCCGGCGTGGTCCCGGGGCGCTGCGGCGGGCGGCGCTGCTCAGTGACGGCGCGTCCAGTGCGGTGGAGCAGTTCGCGCTGACCGACTGGGCTGGTCTGCTCGACCTGCTGAGCGCCGACGGTCCGGGGGCGTTGATCGACCGGGTGCGCAACGCCGAGCGCGACCACCCCGACCGACTGCGCCGACACAAGTCCAGCGACGACGCCTCGGTGGTGTTCTGCGAGTTCGGGTAGGCGTTTTGGGCCTGGGACACCCGGTCGGGTGACAACAGAGCGTGATGTGGAACACCGTGGCCGCCCGACCGGCCGGTACCGCTGTCCGGACCGCCAGTGGATGGCCAATGGGGTGGACTTCGGCCGATGAGGGCGGCAGACTGCGGCACGTGGCGGGTGCGGTCCGGCTGGAGCCGGTGGACGAGAGCAACCTGGAGCCGTTGCTCTCCGTAGCGGCGGCGGAGGCGGAGCCGGGTGACGTGATGCCCCCGGTCGAGGCACCCGCCGGCTGGTCGCTCGCCCGTCGCGAGGCGTTCCGCGAATTCCACCGGGCGAGCTACGGCGGGCTGGATGGCCCGACCGGTTCGCAGATGTACGCCATCCTCGTCGGCGGCGAGGTGATGGGCATGGTGCGGATGACGCGCTGTGACGAGCCCGGCACTGTGGAGACCGGGATGTGGCTCGGGCGCTCGGCACGGGGGCAGGGGATCGGCGCGGCCGCCCTGCGGGAGCTGCTGAACGCCGCCGCGCGGGCTGGTATGCAAGCGGTCGTCGCCGAGACGACCCCGGACAACATCGGCGCGGTCGCGGTCCTGCGGAAGTGTGGCGCGAAACTGCGCGAGGACGACGGCAAGGTACGCGCCGAGATCTGCCTCGATTCGACGCCGCCCGCCTTCTGAGCTGGCCGTCGGGCCGGCGACGACCACAACGGGTCGCCGCCGACCGCCTGGGTCAGGCCGGCAGCCGAACGATGTCGTAGTCGGTGCTGGGCGTGGACTCCACGTCGAACCGACCGTTCACCACGTACAACGCCGAGCCGAGCAGGTCGCCGGTGGCCGGCGAACGCAGCTGCGGGCCGGTGATCTCCCGCTGCACCACTCCGGCGGTGTAGCCGGCGTTCAGCCGGACCACAGCGATGACGTTGGTCAGGTTCCGGATCACGTAGAGGGTGCGTCCGCGCAGGACCAGCCCGTCGGCCCGGTCCACCGAGTAGCCGCCCAGGTCGACGAGGCGGCTGCCGCCGGTACGCGGGTCGACGCGCACGAGCTGACCGGCGAGCATCTGCGCGACCAGCAGGTCGCCGTCCGGCAGCGCCACGATCCCGTTGTGGTAGACGTCTGGAGTGCCCGCCGGACCGCTGAGCTGCAGCACCCGGGAGGCGGTGGGGGCTGGAAGGCGACCACCCGGGCCCAGGGGCACCACGTACAGCACCTGCCGCGCGGAGTCGGTGAAGTAGACCGCTCGCTGGGTGATCACGAGGTCGTTGACGTAGCTGCCCGGAACATCGGTGAACTGGTAGTGGGCCAGCCTGGTGCCGGTGTCCGCGTCGTACACGCTCGCGCCCCCGCCGGAGAAGTCGGCGGTCCAGAGCCGGCCCTGCGGGTCGAGCTTGAGGCCCGCCTTGTCGGTGCCGGGTGTGCCGGGGATCAGCACCGAGCCGCGCCCGGTGCGTAAGTCACCCCGCCACACGGCACCGTCAAGAATGGACCCCACGAAGACGGTGGTGCCCCGACCGATCGTCAGTCCTTCCGGGGTGAACCCGTTCGGCAGCGCGATCCGGGCGGGGAACGGCTTCGTCGGATGAGCCGCCGCCGGTGCACCGACCGAGACCAGGGTCGCCGCCGCCACGAGGGGGACGATGAGAAGAGAGAGCAGCTTGCGCAAGGAACACCACCTGACGTCGCAGTGGACGACTCCACTGAGGAATGTGACGTCTTAGGAACGTTCTGGGCGCGACGAAAGGTTGTGCCGGCCTGATCACTCCCGGTTGGCGGCGTAGTCGGCGAGCCACTTGACCTGGACCGGGTCCAGCGATGGTCGTACCCGGGCCCGCGCGGTCGACACGTGCTGGGCGGTGACCGTGGCGGCGGCGAGCGACTCCCGCATCGCGGCGAGCGCCGCCTCGCGGATCAGCGCCGCGCAGTCCGCGGCGGAGAAGCCGGTCAGCTCGTCGCCGAGAGCCGGCAGGTCGACGTCCGGTGCCAGCGGCACCTGCCGGGACGCGGCCCGCAGGATCTCCGCGCGGGCGGGCCCGTCCGGGGGTGGCACGTAGACCAGCCGCTCCAACCGGCCCGGCCGCAGCAGCGCCGGGTCGACCAGGTCCGGCCGGTTCGTCGCACCGACCACCACCACGTTGCGCAGCGTCTCCACCCCGTCCAACTCGGTGAGCAGGGCGGCGACCACCCGGTCCGTGGTGCCCCCGTCGGTGGCCTGGCCGCGTACCGGGGCCAGCGCGTCCACCTCGTCCAGGAAGATCAGCGTGGGGGCCGCCTCCCGGGCCCGACGGAACAGTTCGCGGACCGCGCGTTCGCTCTCACCGACCCACTTGGAGAGCAGTTCGGCCCCCTTGACCGACAGCACGTTGGCCCGCCCCGACCCGGCCAGCGCGGTGACCAGGTAGGTCTTGCCGCAGCCCGGTGGCCCGTAGAGCAGCACACCGCGCGGCGGCTGCACGCCGAGCCGGGCGAAGGTGTCCGGGTAGGTCAGCGGCCACAGCACCGATTCGGTCAGCGTCTGCTTGACCTCGTCCAGGCCACCCACGTCGTCCAGGGTCACCGAGGCCAGATCCAGTGTGGAAGCCGCCATCGTGGTGGGCCGGACCACCTCCCGGGCGGCGGTGAAATCGGCCATCGACACCGTCGGCGTCTCGGCGGACTTCTGCCGCAGCGCCGCGCGTACCCCGGCCTCCCGGACCAGCGCGGCCAGGTCCGCCGCGACGAACCCGGGGGTACGCGCGGCCACCTCGTCCAGCCGGACGTCGTCGGCCAGCGGCACCTGCCGGGTCAGCACTGTGAGCTGTTCGCGGCGCAGTGCCTGATCCGGGAGCGGGACGCTGATCCGCAGCGACAGCAGGTCGGGCGCGCGCAGTGCGGGGTCGACCGCCTCCGGTCGGCCGGTGGTGCAGACCACCGCGACGCCGGCCCGGATGCTCTCCGCGAGCACCTGCCGGAACACCGTCGCCACCGCACCCGGATCGTCGGCCGGCGCGAGCGCCTCGACGTCGGTGACCAGCAGTACCGCGGGCCCTTCGGCCCGGGCCGCCGATGCCGCGACGCGCAACCGCTCCGCGGCGGCCTGACTGGCCAAGGCGGCCACCTCCGGCGCCCAGAGCGGGTGGACGCGGGCACCGACCCGGGCGGCCACGGCTCGGACCAGGGCCGACTTTCCGGAGCCCGCCGGACCCACGAGCAACACCCCCAACGAGATGGTGGTGCCGAGCCGACCCAGCACCTCCCGGTGGTGGAAGCCGAGGTCCAGCAGCTCGGTCAGCTCCTCGGCCTGGGCCCGCAGCCCGGGCAGCTCGTCCACGTCGGGCGTGTCGTCCGCCGCAACGGCGTCGGCGCTCGCAACCGGCCGGGTCGACGCGGTGCCGGCCGGGGCGGGCCCGCCGTGGGTCGTCGCACCGTGCTCCCAGGCGACAGCTGTGCCCATGGTGACCAGCGCGCCGGCCGCCGGCTCGACCTCGACCACGCTGAGCAGCGTGCTGGTCCAGGCGAAACCGACGGTGTTGGCGAGGCTGCGTCGCGCCGCCTCGACCAGGCTGCGGACCGAGGCGTCCGGCAGTACGTCCTGCGGCAGCAGCGACACGTCGTCCCCGGCGGTGAGCACCTTGCCCAGCAGGGCGAGCCGGAGCATCTCCGGGCTGACCGCCGCGACGACCCCCACCGGCCCGGCCAGGACGACCCGGCTCGCCGGGACCAACGGCGCGGGGCTCACCCGCACCTGACCGCCGTCGCGCAGACCCAGGTTGCCCAACGTCAGGTCGTCGGCGTACAGCAGGGCGCTGCTCGCGCCCGGCCCGGCCGCCGCCGCGATCCCGGCGGTCTCCCGGCGGCCGACAAGGCGGACCGGGTCGCCGGGGCGCAGCCCCAGCGCTGTCAGTGCCTCCGGGTGCAGGCGCACGATGCCCCGTCGGGCGTCCAGCGCCGCCGGCCGCAGGCTCGCCGTCAAGGTCAGGTCGGGTTGCGCCACTGCCCGACCGTAGCCGCCGTCAGCCAGCCCCGCCGGTCAGCGCCGCGGATCCAACTCGTCCAGCAGCGTCGGGTCGCTTCGGATCAGCTCGGCCAACCGGGCCGCCGGGTCCGGCGTCAACCCGTCCGGACCGGGCGCCCAGGCGGGCACCGTCCGGCCGGAGAGCGGCCAGACCGGCGGGGGTTCCACCGGAGTCGGCGGGGGAACCGGTCCGACAGTGACGGCAGGCCCGTCCCAGGAGACCCGCATCGGGTACGTCCGACCGGCGTGCTCCACCTGCACTGTCACCGCCAGCCCGGGGTAGGCCCCGACGACCTGGCGGACCGCCTCGGCCACCTCCTCGACAGGCCCCCATCCGGCCACCTCGCTCGGCGTCTCCACCCCCGCGTGCCGGCCCGACCGGGCGTTGCGGGTGTCGCCGCCGAGGCCGGGCGGGCCCGACGGTGCTGTGGTGTCGTCACGGTCGGCGGCCCGACGGCGCGACGCCTCCTCACGTCGGGCCAGCCGCGCCAGCGTCTCGTCCAGGTCGCCCCTCATCAGATCACCTCTTCCCGCCACGGCCGGAGCTGGTCGGCTCAGGCCCTCCTGTCCCGGGTGGCGCGGTCCAGCGCGCGGTCCAGGACGACCAGTAGTGCGTCCCGCACCGAGAGCCGGTCGCGGGCATCGAACTGCACCAGGGGCACATGATCACCGATGGCCAACGCCCAACGGATCTCGCCGAGCTCCAGGGCCAGTCGCCCGTCGAAGGCGTTGACCCCGACGACGAACGGCAGACCGGCCCGCTCGAAGAAGTCGATGGCCGGGAAGGAGTCGTCCAGCCGGGCGCTGTCCACCACCACCAGCGCGCCGAGCGCACCCCGGGCCAGGTCGTCCCACATGAAGCCGAACCGGGTCTGCCCCGGCGTGCCGAACAGGTAGAGCTTCAGACTGCGGTCGATCGTCACGCAGCCGAAATCCATCGCCACAGTGGTGGTGGTCTTGGTGGACCGGGCACCCGGGTCGTCCACCCCGATCCCGGCGGTGGTCATCTCGGCCTCGGTGGTCAGGGGCGCGATCTCGGAGATGGCACCCACTGTGGTGGTCTTGCCCACCCCGAACCCGCCGGCGACCAGGATCTTGACCGGGATCGGCGGTGCGGCCGGCTTACCTGTCGAAGGGCTGGACCCCGCCCCGGACGGGGGCCGGTACGGAGGCGGTGCGGTCGGCGGCGGGCCGGCCCGCCCGACTATCGGCCCGGTGCCCGGGGACATGCCGTAACGGGCGGTGGCGCTGTTCGCGGCGACCCCGCCGAGCGGGGCGACCGGCCATTCAGGAGATCGCACGGAGTCCATCAATCACTCGCAGGATGAGATCGGGGTCGACAGCGTCGTCGGTGTCGGTCACGTGCACGTCCAGGTGCCCGGCGGCGCGTAGGTCGCCGACCAGGACCCGCGTCACGCCGAAGTGCAGTCGGGCGCGGGCCGAGATCTCGGCCACCGAGATCGGCTCGGCGCAGAGCGCGATGATGGTCTGAAGTTCCGGTGCCAGCAGCGCGCCCGGTGGGCCGGCCCACCAGCCGCTGTCCATGCGGGCGGTCACCTGGGTCTCCAACCCGATCGCCGGGTCGGCACCCGCGACCCGCCCGGAGGTGAGCACGAACGGACGGGGACCGCTCGGCTGGTCCGCGTCCGGCTCCGTCTCGGGCAGCGCCGGTGTCGCCGCCGCGCCCACCCCGGTCGGGGGTGACGTGCGCAGGTACGGCCGGATCCGAACTCTCGGGTCCGGATCCGGATCCTCACCGGCGACGTCGGGGGTCACTGCTGAACGGCGTTCTTCAACTCGACGATCAGTCGCGGGGTCAGGGCACCACCGGCCCGCCCGGCGAAGAGCGTCATCTCGTACGCGACGGTGCCCAGGTTCGCCGAACGGTCGGCGACCACCCCGAGCACGGAACCGCTGCTGATCGCGCTGATCAGCAGGTAGCCGTCGGCCATGTCGACGATCACCCGGTTCAGGCCGCCGAGGGCGTACCAACTGGCGGCACCACCGGCGAGGCTGGTCATCCCGGACACGACGGCGGCCAACCGCTCCGCGTTGGACCGATCCTTGATCGCCGACATGGCCATCAGCAGGCCGTCCGAGGAGACGGCGATCGCCTCCAGGACCCCGGCGGTGCTGGAGGTGAAGGAGTCCAGCAACCAGTTGAACGTACGGGCCTCCGGGCTGAGGTCCCCATTGGCGCTGGGCTGACTCTGTTCGACGTTGTCGTGCAGGAAGGGGCTGGTCACCGTGATGATCCTTCTTCGTTCCGGTGGTCGGGGCTGACTTCGCGGAGAGCGCGGGCGACGCCCGCCTCGAACTCGCTGATGAGGTCGCGAACCTCGGCCGGGTCACCGAGGTCGGTGCTGGGCGGCTGGCAGACCGGGATGGCCGTGAGGTTCGCTCCCGGCACCCGTCGGCTCAACAGGGGCCGCTCCGGTGCGGCATCGGTCGAGCCACCACCACGCGGCACCATGGGGCCGGCGCCTCCCGGGGTGCTGGGCAGGTCGACGGTCGAGCCCAAGTCCACCACGGCCGCCCCGGCGCCGGCCGACGGGTCGCCGGCCGTCCGCGTCGACGCGCGGTCGAGGCCCGGTGCCACGAGCAGTTCGGCGCGGCGTACACCGGCTTGGAAGGCCTCGACCAGCGCACGGGCGGCGGCGGGGTCAGCGCTGGTGGCGTCCACCGGCCGGGTCGCCGGAGCGGTGGCGTGCAGCGTGGCGCCGGGCACCCGCTGCCGCACCCGTGGCCCGCCCGGCTTGCTCACCGGCTCCGGGTCCGGGGGTTCCGGGGCGGCCTGCTCCGGCTGACCCCGACCGAACGCGTTCCAGGACGGGCCGGTGTCCAGGCTGAGGGTGGCCCGGCTCAGCAGGTCCGAGTCGAAGCGGGCCGGCGCGGCGATGGCCACCGCGCTGGGCCGCGCTTCGTGCTCGGGGTTGGGCGTCGCCGTCGTACGCCGGTCCCGGTCCGGCACCACGGCGCGGGCCACAGTGGCTCCGGCGCGGTCGGCACGGCGCAGCACCAGCGACGTCGACGGGATCTCCAGCTGTGCGGTCACGCCTCCGCCGCCGGTGGCGGCCAGGGCGACCTGCCAGCCGTGCCGACGGGCCAACCGGCCCACCACGAAGAGGCCGAGCACCTCGGTCGGGGCCAGGTCGAGACGTTCCCGGCGGGTCAACCGGGCGTTCTCCTCGGCCAGGCGTTGCTCGCTCATGCCGATGCCGTGGTCCACCACTGTGAGACGTACGCCGAGGCCGGACGTCTCGGCGGCCACCAGCACCCGGGTGTGCGGCGGGGAGAAGACGGTGGCGTTCTCCATCAGCTCGGCCAGCGTCAGGACGAGGTCACCGACCACCGCCGGCGCGGCCGAGACGCCCGCCGGGACCTGCACCTCCACCCGGGTGTAGTCCTCGATCTCACCGAGCGCCAACCGGACCACGTCGGCCAGCGGCACCGGCGCGGTGTGCGCGTCGGCCCCGGCCGAGCCGGAGAGCACCACGAGGCTGCCGGCGTTTCGCCGCAACCGGCTGGAGATGTGGTCGAGTCGGTACAGGTGCTCCAGGCGGCCCGGGTCGGCCTCCTGCTGCTCCAGCCGGTCGATCAGCGCGATCTGCCGACCCACCAGGTTCTGGGTACGCCGTCCGACGTGGCCGAACATCTGCGCCACGTTGCGTCGGCCGGCGACCTGCCGCTCGACCAGCTGCGCCGCGGTGTTCTGCACCCGGTCGAAGGCCCGCGCCAGGTCGCCGATCTCGTCGTTGGCGCGGATGTCCACCGGCTCCAGCCGGACCGCCTGGTGTCTCTCCACCTCGTCGTCGGTGACCCGGACCAGCTCCGCCTCGGCGACCCGGGCGACCCGGTCGGCCGAGCGGGTGAGTCGGGTCAGTGGTCGGGCCACCGTCCGGGCCACCGCCACGCTGAGCAGCACCACCAGCGTCAGGATCAACACCGCCGCGGCACCGACCAGGTACGCGGCGGTCAGCGCGCGCCGCTGCTCGGCCGTCACCTCGGCGAGCACGTCGGCGATCAGCTTCTTCTCGACGAACTGACCGAGCCGGATCATCGTGCGGACGGCCGGGAAGAGCGCCTCCATCGGTACGGGACGGACAGCGGCGGCCGGATCCCGAGCGCTCCTGACCAGGAAGTCGGGGCTGGTACGCGCGGCCACGGCGGCGTCGTTGAGCTGGGCCACCTTGAGCTGCTCGGGCGTGATCAGGCTGCGGAAGCGCGAGTTGTCGACCATGAGCGCGGCGATGCACGCCACGTACCCGGCAGTGGTGTCCGGGGTGCCGATCGCCTTGACCAACAGGCTCAGGGTGGCGCAGGTGCCCAGGCCCTCGTCGGAGCGGAGCAGCCCGTCGAGGGCGAGCACCTGACGGCCCGGCAACGTGTCGGTGTCCACCCCGACCACCAACCGCAGCGACTCGATGATCCCCTTGTTGACCGGGCCGAACGCGTCCATCACCTGCATCGGCTTGGCGGCACCGGCCAGGACGGCGGTGCGCAACTCGACGAGGCGGGACACGCCGTCGAGGGCGCGGTCGACCTGCTCGGTCAGCGCGTCGCTCCGCGCCGCCCGCAGGTCGGCCACCCGGTCGTCCACGTCGGCGGACTTACGGACCAGCTCACCGCGCTCGACCCGGCCGAGCAGGAAGCCGACGGAGAGGATGCGTTCCTGCTGGAGGTCCTGGACCAGGCTGCCGACCCGGCTGGCGAGCCGGACCCGTTCGGCGGTGTCGCCGGCCCGCTGTGCCGCGGCGACGCGGTCGAGCATCACCGGCACGGCCAGACCGACCATGCTGAGCAGCGGAATCACCACGAGCAGCGCGAGCTTGCCGCGGATCCGGAGCCTACCGAGCAGCATCGAACGCCCCCCACTGTGCGGTCTCCGGGTCACGGGTCGCGCCTACCGGTTGCAGCGCACGCGCCTCGTCGGCCGGCGGTTGCCACGGGTCGCGCTGCGGCGGGGTGTCGGGACTCTCCGCGTGGGTTGCGGCCAGGGCGGCCCGCCGTTGTGCCCGGCGACGGGCGGCGACCAGCAACGCGGCGAGCCAGCCCAGCAGCAGGACGGCGACGACACCCGCCCCGGCGGTCAGCCAGCGGTCCCGGTCGAGCCGATCGATGCGCTCGGCCAGCAGGGAGTCCAGTTCGGTGAGGATGACCGGCTGAAGCTGGCGGGCGGAGCGGTGCGAGCTGAGCGCGGCGGCACTCAACTGGCCCGGGTCGACCACGCCGGTGTCCTTGGCCGGCAGGCTGTACCCGGCGAGCGCCTCCACTGAACGCTGGTAGGTGTCCAGTGGGGTCAGCACGTTGGCACCGAGGTCGGTGCTCTCCGAACCGTCCACTGCCGAGCGCAGGTTGTCGACGAGGTCCGCGGCGGGGGTCAGGGCGGACACCCGTAGGCCGGTCAGCTCCAGCAGGCCGCGCGGTTGCTCGGCGGCGGGCCGGCGGGCGACAAGCGTGGACAGGTCGGCCAGCCGACCGGCGCCGATCACCGCCTCGGGAAGCTCCTGGCCGGCGCTGTCCTGGAGGAAGAACGAGTCGGCCTCAGGGTCACGGACCAGCCCGGAACTCTCCCGGACCTTCCGGTGCAGGGCCAGCAGCAGGTCGGAGACCTCGCCGTACGCGGTGTAGGCGGCCTCGGGGTCGGTGGCGCTGCGGCCGCGCAGCGCCTCCAGCTTGGCCCGTACGCCGGCCCAGCGTTCCTGGCTGAGCAGCTCCTTGCCGATACGGGCGTCCACCGCGGCGACCTTCTCGACAGCCTCGTTCAACGCCTCCCCGGCGACGGGGCGACCGTTCACCGCGTTGGACTGGGCCTCCACGAGGGCGTCGGTGACCGCCGCCAGCGCGGTGAGGTACTGCACGCCGAGCCGTTCCCGGGCGGCGAGATCCCGGTCGTCGGTGACCTGCCGCCAGTTCGACGTGACGAGCAGGCCCAACGGTGCCAGCAGCGCTCCGATGAGCAGCAGGGGCAGCAGCCGGCCCAGCGTGGACGGCCGTCGACGGGCCCGCGGCGCGGGGACTGTCATGTGTGTCTCCTCCGGCGTGGGGCGCTGATCGGCGCGGCGTCGGGCTGGCCGACAAGTCCCGTGCACCGGACCGGAAAACTAATCGAACCGCCGCCTGGTCAGACCTCACTCGGGGAGTCAGGTTCGCGTCACTTCGAGTCATGTCACCATTTGTCCGCGTTACCGCCACGCTCCGTGTCCGCTGTGGGTGTGACATGGAGGGATCGAGGTGGATATCTGCGGAAGATCGGAATTCACGGGATCCGAACTCAACTCACTGTGCCGCGTCGGACGGTGCGCGCTCGCACCCCGTCGGGCACCGATCGGGGCAACCGGACGGACGTACGGCGGATCTCAGCCAACGCTCAGGCTGTGGGCCGTACCGTGTGCCGCATGACATCGCCGTCGCCGGCCGCGTGGTTCCGGCGTGCCCTGCCCACCCGCCGCCGGGCGATCGCCGCCGCGGTGGTCGTCGTGCTGTTGGCCGCCGCCGTGACCTGGGCGGTGTGGCCGCAGGGACCGGGCGTACGCACCGAGAGCGCGATGCTCACCGTCCGCTCCGGACCGTCCGGTGACGAACCGGTGAACCTGGACACCACCTTCTATCTGCCGGACGACGCCTCGTCCGGTCGGAAGGTGCCGGCGGTGCTGCTGGCGCACGGGTTCGGCGGCACGAAGGAGTCGGTGCGCTCCGACGCGGAGGAGTTCGCCGGGCGCGGCTACGCGGTGCTCACCTGGACCGCGCGGGGTTTCGGCCGCAGCGGCGGTGAGATCCACCTGGACAACCCGGACTACGAGGTGCGCGACGCCGAGCGACTGCTGGACTGGCTGGCCGCCCGGCCGGAGGTGCGCACCGACGCGGCCGGCGACCCGAAGGTCGGTGTGGTCGGCGGCTCGTACGGCGGTGGGTTGGCGTTGTTGCTGGCCGCCCAGGACCGACGGGTCGACGCGATCGTGCCCATGATCACTTGGAACGACCTGTCCCGTGCGTTCCTGCCGGAGAGCACCGGCGGAGCGCCGACCGAGGGCGTGTTCAAGAAGGGCTGGGCCGGCCTCTTCTTCGGCGGGGGCGGCAACGTGGGCTCCGGCCCGGCGGGGCTCTCCGGAGCGGTCGCCGCCCAGCCACAGGGCGCACCGGCGTCGGCCGGCCCGCCCAGCCCCGGGCCGGGGGCCGGCCCTGGCACCGGTCCCGGTGGCGCCCCGGCGGGTGCCGCCGACCCGTCCTGCGGTCGGTTCGCCGCCGACGTCTGCGCCGCGTACCTCCGGATCGCCACCACCGGTCGCGCCGACCTGGCCGCCGTGGACCTGCTGCGCCGCTCCAGCCCGGCCGGTGTGCTGGACCGGATCAAGGCCCCCACCCTGCTGGTGCAGGGCGAGGCGGACACCCTCTTCCCGCTCGGTGAGGCGGACGCGAACGCGCGGGGCATCGCCGCCGCCGGCACCCCGGTACGGGTCGCCTGGTTCACCGGCGGGCACGACGGCGGCAGCGGGCCCCGGTCGGACTCCGACCGGGTGAAGTTCCTGACCGTCCAGTGGCTCGACCACTACGTCAAGGGCGAGGGGGACGCGCCCGGCGACGACTTCACCTGGTCGCGGATCGCCGGCTTCGACGCGCTCGACAGGGGTCTCGTCGCCACCGGTTTCCGCCGCGCCGACTACCCGGGCCTCGCCGGCAACGCCCGCCGGGAGGTGACGGTCGCCGGCCCGGCGCAGCCGATCGCGAACCCGCCGAACGGCAACCCGGCCGCCATCTCCTCGATTCCGTTCGCGGGCGGGCTCGCCTCGCTGCTGGACGGCGTGGCCGGTGACGTGCCCGGCCAGCACGCCCAGTTCGAGTCCACACCGCTGACCGAGGCCGTGGACGTCGCCGGTGCGCCCACAGTCACAGTGCGGGCCGCGTCGCCGACCGGCGAGGCGGTGCTCTTCGTGAAGCTCTACGACGTCGACAAGGACGGGGCGGCCACCCTGCCGAACGGCCTGGTCGCCCCGATCCGGCTCACCGGCCTGCCGCAGCAGGTGCAGGACGCCCGCCCGGTCACCGTGACGCTGCCCGGGATCGTCCGCCGGGTGGAGGCCGGGCACCGGCTGCGCCTGGTGGTGGCCACCTCCGACCAGGCGTACACCACGCCGGCCGCGCCGACCGTCTACACGGTTGCCGCTGACGGTGCGGTCAGCCTGCCCACGGTCAGCGGTGAGCCGATCCCCACCGCGGCGACGATCTGGCGCTGGGTGCTCGCCGGTCTGCTCGCCGCCATCGTGATCGGGCTCGTCGTGGTCGTCGCCCTGGTCCGCCGCCGGCACCGCCGCCAGGACCGCTCGGTGCACCCGGAGTACGCGGACACCCCGCTGGCCGTGCGCGCGCTGCGCAAGGAGTACGCGGACGGCTTCGTCGCCGTGTCGAACGTAGACTTCGAGGTGCACCCGGGTCAGGTCGTGGGTCTCCTCGGGCCGAACGGTGCCGGTAAGACCACCACCCTGCGGGTGCTGATGGGGCTGACCCAGCCGACCGCCGGGGAGATCTACGTCTTCGGTCGTCGGCTGGTGCCCGGCTCGCCGGTGCTGTCCCGGATCGGGGCGCTGGTGGAGGGGCCGGGCTTCCTGCCGCACCTGTCGGGCCTGGACAACCTGAAGGCGTACTGGCGGGCCACCGGGCGGCCGTGGGAGGACGCCCAGTTCGACGCGGCGCTGGAGATCGCCGGGCTGGGTGACTCGGTGCACCGGAGGATCAAGAACTACAGCCACGGTATGCGCCAGCGGCTCGCCATCGCCCAGGCCATGCTCGGTCTCCCCGAACTGCTGGTGTTGGACGAGCCGACCGACGGGCTCGACCCGCCGCAGATCGCCGAGATGCGCCGGGTGCTCCAGCGGTACGCCACGGACGGCCGGGCGGTGCTGGTCTCCAGTCACCTGCTGGCCGAGGTGGAGCAGACGTGCACGCACGCGGTGGTGGTGAACAAGGGTCGGATCGTGGCGTCCGGGCCGGTGGAGGAGATCGTGGGCGAGTCGCCGAGCGTGCTCTTCGACGTCACCGACCCGGTGGCGGCGCGGGCGGTGCTGGACCGGCTGCACGGGGTCACCGTGTTGCCGGAGAGCGACGGCCAACTGGTTGTCGACACCAACGGCACGGCCCGCAGCGAGGTGGTGGCGGAGCTGGTGCGCGCCGGCATCGGGGTGGACCGGGTGGTGCCCCGGCGGCGCCTGGAGGACGCGTTCCTCGCCCTGGTGGGCGAGAACTCTCGGGGAAGCGGTGACCGGTGATGGTTGTTACTGACGCGGGTGAGGCCCGTGGCTACCGGCCGTCGGCCACCATGCCGTTCGGGGCGGAGTTCCGTCGGCAGGCGTCCCGGCGGCGGACCCAGCTGGCGCTCGGGTTCATGGTGTTGCTGCCGCTGATCATCCTGATCGCGTTCCAGTTCAACTCCGGTGGCGACGACGACAACGGCAACAACGAGTTCGCCAGCCTGGTCGACCTGGCCACCTCCGGCGGCCTCAACTTCACCCTGTTCTCGATCTTCGTGTCGGCGTCGTTCCTGCTGGTGGTGGTCGTCGCGCTGTTCTGCGGCGACACGGTGGCCAGTGAGGCGAGCTGGGGCAGCCTGCGGTATCTGTTGGCGATCCCGGTGCCCCGGGCGCGGTTGTTGACGGTGAAGCTGGTGGTCGCGCTCGCGTACTCGGGGCTGGCCCTGCTGCTGTTGGCAGGCACCGCGTTGCTGGCCGGCACCCTGCGCTACGGCTGGTCGCCGCTACGCAGCACAGTCGCCGCCGAGTTGGAACCCACCGAGGGGTTGCTCCGGCTGATGGCCGTGCTGGGCTACCTGGCGGTCGTACTGCTGGTGGTGGCCGGTCTGGCGTTCCTGCTGTCGGTGATCACGGACGCGGCGCTGGGCGCGGTGGGTGGTGCGGTCCTGCTCTGGATCCTGTCCAGCATCCTGGACCAGATCACCGCCCTGGGTGCGCTGCGTGACTTCCTGCCGACCCACTTCAGCACCGCCTGGCTGGGTCTGCTGTCGACTCCGGTGCAGACCGACGATGTGGTGCGCGGCTGCATATCGGCGGTCAGCTACGCGACGCTGTTCTGGGGGCTGGCGTTCTGGCGCTTCACCCGCAAGGACATCACGTCGTAGCCTTCTTCCAGGCGCTGACGCCGATCCGGCCGGTGTTGCCGAGGTCGATCGGCCCGTCCGGGTCGACCTCCTGCTCCGGCTGCCCGGCGGCGGGCGCCACCGTCAGGAACTCGCCGTTGGTGGCCACCACCGTCGAGTCGGTGACCAGGTTGCGCCAGAGCACCACGGCGGTGGCCCGCTCGTCCGGGGCGAGGGTGACCGGCCGGGCCGGCTGGTCGAAGCCCGAGGTGATCTCCTTGGCGCCGTTGACCACCCGCAGCATGACCGGCTCGCGCTCCTCGTCGAACACGTGCAGCACCGGGTACCCGTTGAGCTGGTAGGGGCTCTCGCCGCAGTTGACCAGTTCCAGACCGAGGGCGCGCAGGCCCATCGCGGCGTCCCCGCCGGTCGACCGGATCCGGACGCCGCTGGCCGGGCACCCGGCCGGCGGCTCGGTGCTGACGGTCGGGCCTGCTTCCGACCTCGACGCGGCGGGCGGCGGTCCGCTCGGGTCCCCACCCTGGCCTTCATGGTCACGAGTGCAGCCGCCGAGCACGAGAGTCGCCAAGACCGCTGCGCCGAACCGTGACCCGGCCGGGGTGCTGGGAGAGATCATCCACCGATCCTCGCGTATGGAGGCGTCTCGCTGGCGCCCGGCGCCGATCCGGCCCAGAAACGACCCGCCGAGGCCCGCCTCACGGTGCCAGGCAGGGTCCGTCGTGGTTGGCCGGGTGCCCGCAGCGGCCTGTCCCGTCGAGCCTGGTGTCGCACCAGACCCGGGTACGCACCAACTGCCGGTCCTCCTCGCTGAGCGTCGTCTCGCCGAAGTCGATGGCGAGTACATGGCCGAGGGAGTGGCGCAGCGCCATGGCCAGCGCCGCAGCGTCGTCGACCCGCCGCAGGGTGGTCGGCAGGTGGATGATCCAGTGCGGTTCGGTCACCGGGACCACCTGCTGTTGGGGGCGGTCGAGGTGTGCCGACAGTCGGTGTGCCGTGACTGCCACTGCCGCAGGGCCTGGCGGATGCGTTCACCCTCGGCGTGTGCGGTGGCGAGATCCCGGGTGAGCCGTTCCAGTTCGTCGGCGACAAGGGTGAGGTAGCCGTACACCTGTGTGGGGTCGAGGCCGCGCCACCGGCGGACGTCGAAGGTGGCAGCACGGACGTGCTGGGGGAGCAGGCGCCGCATGGTCTGGTAGATCACTACTGAACCGCCTTTCATCACCGTTGCCGTAGGGCGTGAGGCGTAGCGGCAACCCCTGCCGAGACTGGGAACAGGTTTCCTGGTAGATCAATGTGTACCGAGCCGGAGGGTCCTGCCGATCTTGCGTTTTCGGCAGTCGATACAGGCGGGATGCCCCCTTTGCCAGGACAGAAAGTGCAAGATCGCGGAGAGGTTGCCCCCGACCTTGTCGATCATGGAGTTTTGGTGCCTGATTTGCTCATCTTGAGGATTATTTGTCACCCACCACAACTCCACGATCGACAAGGCAGTGCGGGTTGACGAACGGCCGCTCGGCCTGACGCAACGGTGTTGACCTCTTTTCGTTCGATGCTGGTACCAGGCGGCACCGGGGCGGGCGGGGTCGGCCGGCACGACCGCGCGTGACGTACCGGCCGGAGCCCGGCACCCACCCCGGGCCTTTTCCTCCCACGGAGGTCCGCGGGCAGGTTTCAGGTGGTGGCGGGTTCCGCGCCGGACAACCCGCCGGTGTACGACGTGAGCGCGGCGACCGCCGTTGACAAGCTCTCGGTCATCAACCCGAGCTGATCGGCGGCCCGGTGCCACTGCCCGGCTGCCGTCTCGGTCGCCGGGTCGCTGGGCCGGTCGTGCTGTTCGGGGCCGATCAGCTGCTGCCCGGCGCTGGCGATCCGGGCCGGGAGCGCACCGATCCGGGCGCGTGCGCCAGCCAACTGCTCCCGCACGGTGTCCAGCACCTCGACCAGAGCGCCGATGGTGGCCCGATCCTGGTGGCCGGCGTCGGCCCGGAGCAGGTGAACGCCGTCGCTGAGCTGCCGCTCGGCGTCGCCGGCCAGGTCGAGTGCGTCCTCGCCGCTGCGGCGCGCCAGCCGGATCGCCGGATGAGCGCAACCCGCGCCGGTCCGTTCCAGCAGCACAGCAGCGGCGGCGACGGCGAGGTACGTCTCGCGCAGCTCGGCCGTCACCTGCTCCACGGACCAGATCGCGCTCGCGGCCGGCACTTCCGTCTCGGTCTCCGACACGGTCACGGATGGACTCCTCTCAAGGGCTAACGGGGGTGCCGGGGCAGCACAGGGGGGGTGCCGCCCCGGCGGGGGAACCACCCAGTGCCTAGCTGGAAGCTCCATCCGCAGCTTTACCGATAATGCCAGTAAAGTCAACGATGCGCTTGAGGTATCTCGCGTGGTTGTGGTCAGATGGGCGTGCCTAGCTGGGAGTACCTCGCATGCCCTCACCACGAAAGTTCGAGCCGCACTACCGACGGATCATCGCTGACATCAGGAAGCGCATTGCCGACGGCGAGTGGCCGCCAGGTCACAAGCTGCCCTCGACCAAGGAGTTGGCGGATATCTACGAAGTGCGTAGCCAGTCGACGGTCCGGCAGGCCATCACGATCCTGATCGAGACTGGCGAGTTGTACGGCCATCAGGGGCTCGGTGTCTTCGTGGCTGATTAGGGTGATTGATTCGGGACTGCGATATGCGTCGATCTCCGATACCGTATCCCCGATGTGCTTCGAGCGGGGACGGGTGGCCAGATGAGCATCGCAGATCTGAAGGCGACCCTTGGTGCTGCCATCGAGTCGGCCCGCCAAGGTCGCCGAACCCTCGATCGAGCGATTACTCAAGCTGAATCAGCCACCGGTGAAGCGGCCCGAGTCCTTCGGGGCAGCCAGCATGCTGAGGTAACCCGCACTCACAGCGCGCTCAGTTCCGCCCAAGCTGAGGTCGGACCGACTCGCCGACGCTTCGATGCCGTTGTCGAGAAGGTAGGCGACTACCGCTCTCAACTCGGGTGACCAGCGTTGGCGAGGTAGTCGCGCACCTTGTGGCGATACGAGCGAACCTCGACAGCGCTGCTGTGACTGCATCTCGTGCACAGGCAGACGCCGAACAGGCGCTCGCGCATCTAGCCGAGGTTCGTCGAGGCGGCACCAACCAACGGCTGGCGGACGCCGCCGCAGATGCCGAAGTCGCCAGGGACAAAGCGGGTCGGTACGCGCGGTTGCTGGCGGATGCCGCCCGGCACATCAGCGCCTACGTGAACGTCATCGCCCCCGGGGTCGCACCCATCGAACCGTCTGTCGACGCTTCCGCGCCCTCGGGCGAGCGCCTGGTCACCGAGGCGGAAGCCCGCGGTAGCAAAGCCGACATCCTGTGGCGGCGGCAGGTCCAGAAAGCGGACGACACCGAAGACGCCTTGAAAAGCAGTGAAAGTGGCGCGAACCAGTTCTACAAGTTCCTCAGACAGGACAATCGCGGCGGATCAAGCACTAGCACGGCCTCGCACGGACCAGCTCAGGAGTCTGCTCAGATCGACAACCCTGTGACGGCGTTGGTGATGGCGGCGGGTGCCCTGGCGGTGATCGCCAAGGCGATGTGGAACTATGGCCAAACTCGACGAGCGAGGAGACGGGACAGCGATGATCAAGCCTGACCTGATCGATTACGTCCGGACGATGATCCGGAGTGACTACGCTGCCAACGAGTCCGTCGGTGCCCGGCTCGATGCCGACGGCTGGGACGGCTTCCCCAGGTTCCTTGCCGCTTTGTTCTTCGTTGCGGTCGACCGACGATTTGGCGAGACCGCAGACCCAGCCGGAGTGATCCGGTTTGTCGCAGATCTGCGTGCCCAGTACGAGGGTGGCCCTGAGATTCGAGCTGAGGACGCCGAGTCGTTGATCCTCTCGACCATCGACCCCTCGCGTGACTATGCGATCAGTCAGGAAATGATCGGACGGATCCAAGCGGCAACGGTCCAGAAGGTCTTCACTGACGAGGCTCTTGCTGACGCCGAGTTGGAGGCGCTGCTCGCGGAGGCAGCCCAACTCGCGTCGCGGGACTGAGGAAGGCCAGCGACAAAAACAACCCACAGTGGCTTCGTCGGAGAGCTGACGACCAGCTACGCCCGCAGTGCAGGCTGCGGTGGGGCACCACCTTGTCGAGCTAGGGTGCTCAGGTTGTCAGCAGTCGAGACTTCTGGTGAATCGCAACCTCCTCTTCTTCTAGGCTCGCGGGTCCGTTGATCAGCCAAGTACATTCATGTAGTTGCGCGCGGCCTGTGAGCTGCCTTGGAGCAGGACCATCGCTTCGACGAGACGTTGCTTGCTCTGCTCGCCACGCGAAATGGCCTCGGCGATCGTCGGGTGGCCGGTGCCAGCGGCAACCGCTCGTAGCCGGGCCAGCGTCTGCTCAGTCGCCTCGATGGCCGCGCGGATCTGCTGCTGGGTGCTGTTGCCCTGCTCGGCGGCCTGAGCGAGTGCGGCCTTGACTTCCTCAATGCTCGCCATGTGGCCCCTCCGGCTGACAGGCGAGAGGCTCTCGCTCCGTGTGTTTGGCCGGACACTATCGGACACCGTCGCCTCGTCGCTGCCCCGCAAAATTGCCACAGTCCGCGAGACGACACCACATCAGAGTTGCCGCCCCGCGTTCGTCGGATGAGCCGATGCGTAGGCGCCGATCTGGAACGCCTCTGCGCGCGAGAATGCGCTTCTGCGGCGATCTTGCAGTTTCGGCTGTCGGTATGAAGCGATGCGTCCCTTGTGTCGGGACAGAAAACGCAAGATCGCGGAGAGAGGGCGGGCCGGGTGAGGAAACGTCCTACCATTTTCAGGAGGGATTTTCCCACCAGCAAGGAAGTTATGACTTTCGATGCCCGCTTGCCTCAGGATCGTGGAGACCCATTCAATCTCCTCGATGGAGGTGCTATGAACGTCTCTCGGCTCGGCGGGCCGACCCTGTCCCTGTTCCGCATCGTGATCGGTCTGCTGTTCACGTTGCACGGCCTGTCCTCGGTGTTCGGGTTGTTCGGCGGCAACCCGATGACTGGCAAGGCGGTACCGTTCGGCACCTGGCCGGGCTGGTGGGCCGCCCTGATCCAGTTGGTCTGCGGCGTACTGGTGCTGGTCGGGCTCTTCGCCCGCCCCGCCGCGCTGCTCGCCTCCGGCTCGATGGCGTACGCCTACTTCGTTGTGCACCAGCCGGATGCCCTGCTGCCGCTGCACAACGGAGGCGAGCTGGCGGCGCTCTTCTGCTGGGCGTTCCTGCTGGTCGCGGCGCTCGGCCCGGGTGCCTGGGCCCTCGACACGCTGCTCGCCCGGCGTCGTACCGACAGCCCTTCGGTCTCGGCTTCGGCGGCCGAGCCCGGCAGGGTGTCCGTCTGATCAGACCCGAACCGCGCGCCGCCGAAGCCTCGACGAGGCGGCTTCGGCGGCGCGCCCGGTCACTGTCGGCCGATGTGCCCCGGCCCGGGGCCGCCCCGACACTCCCGGTCGCGGCGCCACCTCTTCGCTGATGTCGTAGACGATTCAGCTCCACAGCGGCCGTCGGAGATTTGTCCCCGACCGCCGAGGTCACGTGCCGCCGCCAACCGGCTGGTGCGGCCACGCGGACCGCAGCCGCCGAGCGAAGGCGGGGCGGGGTCAGGCCGGCGGGCGCTGGGTGAGGACCGCCTCCAGCAGGCCGGGGTAGAGCTTGTCCAGCTCGTCCCGGCGGAGCCGGACCAGTCGGCTGGTGCCGGCCGCCCGGGTCCGGGTCAGCCCCGCCTCGCGCAGCACCTTGAGGTGGTGGCTGCGGGTCGCCTTGGAGACGCCGAAGTCGAAACTGCCGCAGGCGGACTCGCCGCCCTCGGCGAGCGCCCGGACGATCTGTAGCCGCACGTCGTCGGCGAGTGCGGCCAACACGTTGGTGACCGGTACGGCGGTCAGGTCGGGTTCGTGCGGCTCCATGTGACCAGTGTAACCCTTGTTCGACAACCATCGAACGACGCCCTATGGTCAGTCTCGTTGGTTCGACGATACTCGAACATTGGAGTTGCCGATGCGATCCCGCGCCACCGCGTACCCACTGGTCGCCGTGCTCGGCTGGGGCGTGATGTTCCCGATCCTGGCCAGCGCGCTTCACCGGGTCGACCCGCTCAACCTGACCACCGCGCGCTACCTGCTGGCCGCCGTCGTCCTGGTCGCCATCCTGCTGCTCCGCGAGGGTGCCGGCGCGCTCCGCCACGGCGGCCGGGCGCTGGAGGTGGTGGTGCTCGGAGTGGTCGGCTTCGCGGGCTTCAACCTGCTCACCAACCTGGCGCTCGAACACGCCGCCCCGCAGCAGATCTCCCTCTTCGTGGCCACCACCCCGGTGATCACCCAGCTGGTCCGCTGGGCTCGCGACGGCGTACGCCCGAAGCCGCTCCTGCTGGCCCTCTCCCTGGTGGCGCTCCTCGGCGTCGGCCTGGTGATCACGCGCGGGAGCCTGGCCGGGCTCGGCCAGTTCGGCCTCGGTGGGCTCATGATGATCGGCGCGGTGCTGGGTTGGGGCATCTACACCCACGGCGCCAGCCGGTTCGGTGAGTGGTCGCCGCTGCGCTTCACCACACTGACCGCGCTCGCCGGCACTGCCGCCATGCTCGTCCTGAGCATCGGCGCCGACGCCGTCGGCTGGCAGCACGCGCCGGCCGCCGCCGACCTCGTGGCGGTCGCCCCGCAACTGGCGTACGCCGTGCTGGTGGGCGCCGTGATCGCGGTCCTGGCCTGGAACACCGGCGTGCAGCGACTCGGTGCCGCCAACGCCGCGCTGTTCATGAACCTGGTTCCGGTGACCACCTTCGCGGTGCAGATGGCCCGCGGCTACCGCCCGGAGCCCGTCGAACTGGTCGGGGCCGCCATCACGATCGCCGCCCTGATCGCCGCGAACCTCGCCGCCCGCCCCCGGGCCACGGCGCTGCCCCAACCGAGCGCGGTGACGGACCCGATCGCGGTGACCGACCCCGTCGCGGTGAGTTTCCGCTGACCCAATACCTGGGATCAGTGGTAGCAGCGGCCGACAGCGTTGTCCTAGACTCGACGGCACAACTGAATACCTCATCCAGAGGGGCTGAGGGATACGGCCCGACGACGCCCCGGCAACCACCCCGCGCGCTCACCGCTGAGCGACCCGCGGGGCAGGTGCCAATTCCGTCCCCGCCGCACCGTGCGATGCGGGGAAAGATGAGAGGACTCTCGACATGACGTCGACGCTCGTCGCCTCCGGCATCGACACCGCTGCCAGCCCCGCCCGCGCCCTGGTCTGCCGTGCCTGTTCGGCCCGCTACCCGCTCGCCGCCCAGCACGCCTGTTACGAGTGTTTCGGCCCGCTGGAAGTCGACTACGACACCGCCGCGCTGGCCACCGTCACCCGCGAGCAGATCGAGGCCGGCCCGAACAACATCTGGCGGTACGCCGCACTGCTCCCCGCCGGTCAGGACCCGGCCACCCGGGTCACCCTCGACCCGGGCCTGACCCCACTGGTGGCGGCCCCGCACCTCGCCGCCGAGCTGGGCATCACCGCGCCGCTCTGGGTCAAGGACGACAGCGCCAACCCCACCCACTCGTTCAAGGACCGGGTCGTCTCGGTGGCGCTCACCGCCGCCAAGGCCCTCGGCTTCAGCCGGTTCGCCTGCGCGTCGACCGGCAACCTGGCCAACTCGGTGGCCGCCCACGCGGCCCGCGCCGGGGTGCCCTCGGTGGTCTTCATCCCCAGCGACCTGGAACAGGGCAAGGTCATCACCACCGCCGTCTACGGCGGCGAACTGGTCGCCATCGACGGCTCGTACGACGATGTCAACCGGCTCTGCGGTGAGCTGGTGGAGACCGACGAATTCGAGGACACCGCGTTCGTCAACGTGAACGTCCGGCCGTACTACGCGGAGGGCTCCAAGACCCTCGGCTACGAGGTGGCCGAGCAGCTCGGCTGGCGGATCCCGGCGCAGGTGGTCATCCCGATGGCCAGCGGCGAGCTGCTCACCAAGATTGACAAGGCGTTCTCCGAGCTGGTGGAGATCGGCCTGGTCGAAGCGCCCGCCGACGGCTGGAAGGTCTTCGGGGCGCAGTCCGCCGGCTGCAACCCGATCGCCGTCGCACTGCACGCCGAGACCGACACGATCGTTCCGGTCAAGCCCACCGGCATCGCCAAGTCACTCAACATCGGCGACCCGGCAGCCGGCCTCTACGCCCTGGAGGCGGTCCGCCGCACCGGCGGCTGGATGGAGTACGTCGACGACGACGAGATCCGCGCGGGCATCCGCGATCTGGCCCGTACCACCGGGGTCTTCGCGGAAACCGCTGGTGGGGTCACAGTGGCGGTGCTGCGCAAGCTGGTCGAGTCCGGTCGGCTCGACCCGACGGCCGAGACCGTCGTGTTCAACACCGGCGAGGGTCTGAAGACCATCGACGCGGTGGCCGGCCAGGTCGGGCCGACCCACCACATCAAGCCCTCGCTGCGGGCGGCCCGCGACGCCGGCCTCCTGGGCTGAACGGCCCGCCCGGCACCGGGGCCGAGTGGATCAGTCGGTAACTGGGTTTTCGCTGTGAGTGTGGAAAACCCGCCGCTACGGACTTGACGGCAGGAACCGGACGGCGCAAGATGCTCCGTGCGGGAGGGCATTTCGCCGAAGACTTTTGAAGTTCTTGCGACCCAACGCCGGAGGCGTTGTGCGAGTGTCCCTCCCGACCAACGTTCGATCGGGCCAGCGAGTAATTCGCTGGCCCGATCGCTTTTGTACGGTGCACGCTCACCGGCATGAGCATCACCATCGCGCCGTTCGACGGCGCCGACCGGACGTCGGTCGACGAGGCGTACCGGATCGGGTCGGCGGCCAACGACGCCGACCTGCCGGACTTCCCGCCCTCCTGCCGGCGCCGCTTCGACGCGCTGTTCCACACTCCGATGCCCGGCACCCGGTCGCTCTGGGCGCTGGCCCGTCTGGACGGCGTGCCGGCCGGCTACCTCCAACTGGACCTGCCGCAGCTCGACAACACCGACAACGCCACCGCCGAGCTGCTGGTGCATCCGCAGCTGCGGCGCCGGGGCGTTGGCCGTGCCCTGCACGAGTACGGGCTGCGCCTGCTCCGTGAGCACGGCCGCAAGCGGGTGGTGGCGATGACCGTCTCCGCGCTGCCCGGCGGGCCGGCCCGAAGCGTGGCCGGTGACGCGTTCGCCGCCGCGACCGGAGCCCAGCCCGCTCTCGCCGAGGTACGCCGACGGCTCGACGTCGGCGACATCGACCGGGTCGCTCTGCGGGCGGCGCTCGCCGAGGCACAACCCCGAGCCAAGGGCTATCACTCGGTCTGCTGGCAGGGCTCCACCCCACAGGAGTACGTCGGCGACATCGCCTACCTGGACGGCCGGTTGCTGATGGACGCGCCCATGGGCGACGTGCAGTGGGAACCGGAGCAGGTGGACGCCGAGCGGATCCGCGGCAACGAACGGGCGCTGGACGCCCGGGGCCGGCGGCGCTACCACCTCGGGATGCGACACGAGGCGTCCGGCCGGCTGGTCGCCTGGACCCTGCTGGACGTGGGCGCCGCCGCCGGTTGGCACGCGTTCCAGCAGATCACCATCGTCGACCCGGCCCACCGTGGGCACCGGCTCGGCCTCATCGCCAAGGCGGAGAACCTGCACCACCTGCTCACCCACGAGCCGGCGGTACAGGTGATCGACACCTTCAACGCTGCCAGCAACAGCTACATGGTGTCGATCAACGAACAGCTCGGCTTCCGACCGGTGGACCAGTGGACCGACTGGCAGCTCACCCTCTGACGGGTATCGGCGCTACTGCTCGCGGACCTGACTCAGGCATGATGGCGCACATGACGGAGACCCCGCATCCCCTGTACGACAGGCACGCCGACACCCTCAACCGTGCGCTGACCGCGATCACGGAGCGGGGCTACTGGTCCGCCTATCCCGAATCCCCCAGCCCCCGGGTGTACGGCGAGACCGCCGCCGCCGACGGTAAGGCCGCCTTCGAGGCGTACCTCGGCGGTGACTTTCCGCTCGACCAACCCGGCGCTGGCGTTCGGGTCGCCACCGAGACGAGCCCGTTCGGGGTGGAGTTGGCGGTGCGTTACCCACACGCCGGCCCCGGTGAGCTGATCGACGCCGCCTCCGCCGCGCTGCCGGCGTGGCGCGACGCCGGCCCGCAGGCCCGGGTGGGCGTCTGCCTGGAGATCCTCGACCGGCTGCACAAGCACATCTTCGAGCTGGCCAACGCTGTGCAGTTCACCAGCGGGCAGGCGTTCGTGATGGCCTTCCAGGCCGGTGGCGCGCACGCGCTGGACCGGGCGCTGGAGGCGCTGGCGTACGCGTACGCCGAGATGACCCGGCACCCGGGCACGGCGGGTTGGGAGAAGGCCGCCGGCAAGGGTGACCCGCTGCGGATGACCAAGACGTTCCACGTGGTGCCGCGTGGGGTGGCGCTGGTGATCGGCTGCAACACCTTCCCGACCTGGAACTCGTACCCCGGGCTGTTCGCCTCGCTGGTCACCGGCAACCCGGTGATCGTCAAGCCGCACCCGCGCGCGGTGCTGCCGTTGGCCATCACCGTGAAGTACGCCCGGGAGGTGCTCGCCGAGGCCGGGTTCGACCCGAACCTGATCATGCTGGCGGCCGAGGCGCCCGGTGAGAAGCTCGCGAGTGACCTGGCTCTGCACCGGGCCATCCGGATCGTCGACTTCACCGGCTCCACCGAGTACGGCGACTGGCTGGAGACGCACGCCCGGCAGGCATCGGTCTACACCGAGAAGGCCGGCCTCAACACCGTCGTCGTCGACTCCACCGACGACTTCGCCGGCATGTGCCGCAACCTCGGGTTCACGCTGACCCTCTACAGCGGGCAGATGTGCACCACCTCACAGAACATCCTCATCCCGGCCGGCGGCATCGAGACCGACCAGGGGCACAAGAGCTTCGACGAGGTGGCCGGCGGGATCGCCGCCGCCGTCGGCAAGCTCACCGCCGACCCGGCCCGGGGTGTGGAGCTGACCGGCGCCATCGTCAACGACGGGGTGCTGGAGCGGCTGGCCGAGGTGACCAAGGTCGGCGAGCCGGTGCTGGAGTCGCGGGCCGTGGCCCACCCGTCGTACGCCGACGCGGTGGTGCGTACCCCGACGATCGTGAAGCTGACCGCGGACGACTCGGAAACGTACGGCCGGGAATGGTTCGGGCCGATCTCGTTCGCCATCGCCACCGACTCGACCACGCACAGCCTGGAGCTGCTGCGCCGGACGGTCGGCGAGAAGGGCGCGCTCACCGCCGGTGTCTACTCGACCGACGAGGCGGTGCTGGACGCCACCGAGGCGGTGGCGGTCGAGGTCGGGGTGCACCTGTCCTGCAACCTCACCGGCGGTGTCTTCGTGAACCAGTCGGCGGCGTTCTCCGACTTCCACGGCAGTGGAGCCAACGCGGCGGCCAACTCGGCGCTGACCGACGGGGCGTACGTCGCCAACCGGTTCCGGATCGTTCAGTCGCGGCGTCACGTGTAGTGGTTGCGGTGGGGGTTTCCGGGGCAGCCCGACCCGCTCCGGGCGGTCAGGCTTGATCCCTGCGCGGGTCGGGCTGCCCCGGAAACCCGTTGTGGGCACGGCGGTGGCGTCGCTGCCGGCTTTTTTAGGGCATCTCAGTGGTTCTGCCTTGGGATGGTTCTCTGTTCTAGGCGGGTCGGCGCATCTGTAGCTCGGTTAGGGCTGGGATGTTCGGGTGGGGGACCCGTACCCCGGTGTCCTTGAAGCCCAGGCGCTGGTAGGCGCGGTAGGCGCGGTCGTTGCCGACCACCACCTCCAGCAGCAGTTCCGGCCGGCCACAGGCCCGCGACCAGGCGGCCACCCCGTCGATCAGCTCGCCGAGCAGGCCACTGCCGCGCCAGGTCGGCGTGACGTACACGGCGTAGATCACGGTCAGTCCCGGTTCGTTCGGGTGGGTCGTACCACCGGCGTGCCCGACCAGCCGGCCGCCAGGGTCGGCGACGAACTGCGCGTTACCGGCACCGGCCGAGGTGTACGCGACCCGGGCGGCGAACTCGTTGTGCGGTCGGGCCGCCGCGTCCGCCAGGGTCTCCAGGAAGGCCAACGGCGCGTCGGCCAGCATCTCCAGGCGCAGCGCCCGCATCCGGGCGGCGTCCTCCGGCCGGACCCGGCGGATCTCCGCGAGCCGCACTGTCGGCGAGCCCATGTCGGTGGTCATGTCCGCATGCCTACCACAGGGCAGGGATGGCGTTTCGCGGGCTGGGCCCGATCGCCGTCATCTCGGGGCCGCCGGCGACCGTCCCTCCATTTCGCAATGACGCGGGCGAATCCGGTGGCTCGGGAACCCGGCCGATCAGCGCGGCCGGTGCGCCTCGGAGTGTGTCTGTTTTGTGGCCGTGCGCGGCCGTCAGTCCTCGTGTAGCGTGCGATTTCGGTCACCTTCTTCAATGGCGGTCATCGATCGCTGAGTCGGTGGTCCGGGGCGCCCGGCCGTGCCGTGCGCCGAGTCAGGCAACGCCGGGCAGAGTGAGGGAAGTGCACAGTGGCACAGGGCTCCGTGAAGTGGTTCAACGCCGAAAAGGGCTACGGCTTCATCGCCGTCGACGGCGGGCAGGACGTTTTTGTCCACTTCTCCGCGATCGAAATGGACGGCTACAAGGCGCTGGACGACGGTCAGCGGGTCGAGTTCGAGATCACCCAGGGCCAGAAGGGCCCACAGGCAGAGCACGTACGCGTCATCGACTGAGCTTTCCTGGCCGATCGGCCCCGTGAGTCGGGGCTGCGGCAGGGGCGCGCACCCGGGAAGATCGTGAACCGTTCCAGCCGATGCTGAGGAGCGTTCATGACCGACCAGCCACCCCCGCACACTCCGTCCTCCGGGTCGGGGGAGCCGGACCCGTCCTCGCCCGCCGGCAGCCCCGGTCACGCCGGTCCGCCGCCCGGCTGGGGGCCGGGCACGCCCCCGGCCGGCCCCGCCGGTCCGCAGCCCGGCTGGGATCCCGCGCAGGGTGCCTGGGGTGCGGCCCCGCCACCGCAGGGCTGGGCGTTCCCGCCCACCGGGGGCTACCCGCCCGGGTCGGGTCCCTACGGCGGGCAGCCGTGGTACCCGGGGCCGCCGGTCGGCTGGTATCCGCCCGGTTACGGGTCCGACCCGAACGACGCCCTGGTCACGCCGCCCGGCGCGGGTATCGGCGGCTGGTTCAACCGGTGCGGCGGAGCGCTGCGCCGGGGCTGGCGGCAGTTGGTGCCGATCATGCTGCTCACCCAGGTGCTGCCCGCGGCGGTGCTCTCGGTGGTCTCCCTCGGGCTGGACCCGTCGGCGAAGTGGGCCGCGCAGGCCGAATCGACGTCGACCCCCGCGCTGCCGGACAATTTCGTCGCCGAACTGCTGAGCCTCCTGGTCCTGTTGCTCGGCGGCAGCCTGGTCGTCGGGTTGGTGCAGGCCGTCGGGTGGGCCGCCGGCACCTGGGTGATCACCCAGCAGGCGGCCGGTCAGCCGGCCAGCCTGGAGTCCGCGTTGCGCTACGGCCTGCGCCGGGCACTCGGGCTGTGGGCCTGGACCCTGCTGGTCAGTCTGCTCATCGGCGTCGGTGTCTGCTTCTGCGTGCTGCCGGGCATCTACCTGGCCTTCGCGCTGAGCATGGCCGGCCCGGTCTATCTCTTCGAACGGCACAACCCGATCGGTCGATCGTTCCGGATGTTCCACGACCGGCTCGGCCTGCTGCTCGGACGGGTGGCCCTGGTGGCCGTGGCGGTGATCGTCGGCACGCTGATCCCCGGTGCCCTGGAAGGGATCGGCACCGGCGCGCTCGGAACGGACCCGTTCTCCTCGGCGGGTACCGCGGCCGGGGCGGTGGTGGTGATCGCTATCACCGCGGTGTTGGCCCTGCCGGCCCACCTCGCCCAGATGATCGGTCTGCTGGTGACGTACGTCGAGCAGCGTGCCCATGAGGCGCCGGTGAACAGCGCTGGACTGGCCGCGGAACTCGGCTGAGCGGCGGCATCGTGCTTGCACTCGGCAGGGGAGAGTGCTAAACAAGTCATTGGCACTCGCGTACCGTGAGTGCCAACGGTCGGGACGGTGGGGCCAGGTTGTGCCGGTGTGGAGACACCGGGGCAGCACATGGCCGGTCGTCGCGGGCTATCCGGCCCGGCCGAAGGACGTCGTCGTCGCCTGGTGGCGACGTCCCGAGTGTGTACACCAGGCGGCCCATCCGGGACACACACTCGGGTGGCCGTGAGTGTCCAGGAGGACAACACCGTATGGCAAAGATGATCGCGTTCGACGAAGAGGCGCGCCGCGGCCTCGAGCGTGGCATGAACCAGCTCGCTGACGCCGTAAAGGTGACCCTCGGCCCCAAGGGCCGCAACGTCGTGCTCGAGAAGAAGTGGGGTGCCCCCACCATCACCAACGATGGTGTGAGCATCGCCAAGGAGATCGAGCTCGAGGACCCGTACGAGAAGATCGGCGCTGAGCTGGTCAAGGAGGTCGCCAAGAAGACCGACGACGTTGCCGGTGACGGCACGACGACGGCGACCGTCCTGGCCCAGGCCCTGGTTCGCGAGGGCCTGCGTAACGTGGCCGCCGGCGCCAACCCGATGGCCCTGAAGCGGGGCATCGAGGCTGCCGTCGCGAGCGTCTCGGAGGAGCTGTCCAAGCTCGCCAAGGACGTCGAGACCAAGGAGCAGATCGCCTCCACCGCCTCCATCTCCGCTGGTGACAGCACCGTCGGCGAGATCATCGCCGAGGCGATGGACAAGGTCGGCAAGGAAGGCGTCATCACCGTCGAGGAGAGCAACACCTTCGGGCTGGAGCTGGAGCTCACCGAGGGCATGCGCTTCGACAAGGGCTACATCTCGGCCTACTTCATGACCGACCCGGAGCGTATGGAGGCCGTCTTCGACGACCCGTACATCCTGATCGCCAACAGCAAGATCTCGTCGGTGAAGGACCTGCTCCCGATCCTGGAGAAGGTCATGCAGTCGGGCAAGCCGCTGCTGATCATCGCCGAGGACCTGGAGGGCGAGGCCCTCGCCACCCTGGTTGTCAACAAGGTCCGTGGCACCTTCAAGTCGGTCGCCGTCAAGGCACCGGGCTTCGGTGACCGCCGCAAGGCCATGCTGACCGACATCGCCATCCTCGCCGGTGGCCAGGTCATCAGCGAGGAGGTCGGCCTCAAGCTCGACGCCGCGACCGTCGACATGCTGGGCCGCGCCCGCAAGGTCGTGGTGACCAAGGACGAGACCACCATCGTCGACGGTGCCGGTGACGCCGAGCAGATCCAGGGCCGGGTCAACCAGATCCGGGCCGAGATCGACAAGAGCGACTCCGACTACGACCGCGAGAAGCTGCAGGAGCGGCTGGCCAAGCTGGCCGGCGGCGTCGCGGTCATCAAGGTCGGCGCGGCCACCGAGGTCGAGCTCAAGGAGCGCAAGCACCGCATCGAGGACGCCGTTCGCAACGCGAAGGCGGCCGTCGAAGAGGGCATCGTCCCGGGTGGCGGCGTCGCGCTGGTGCAGGCCGGCAAGACCGCCTTCGACAAGCTCGACCTGGTCGGCGACGAGGCGACCGGTGCGAACATCGTCAAGGTCGCGCTGGACGCCCCGCTGCGGCAGATCGCCGTCAACGCCGGCCTTGAGGGCGGCGTCGTGGTGGAGAAGGTCCGTAACCTCGAAGCGGGTCACGGTCTGAACGCCGCCAACGGCGAGTACGTCGACCTGCTGGCCGCGGGCATCATCGACCCGGCCAAGGTGACGCGTTCGGCGCTGCAGAACGCCGCTTCCATCGCGGCGCTCTTCCTCACCACCGAGGCTGTTGTCGCGGACAAGCCGGAGAAGACCCCGGCTGCCCCGGCTGGCCCGGGTGGCGGGGACATGGACTTCTGAGTCCAGTTCCGACACCGAACGGGGCGGGCCGCTGACGCGGTCCGCCCCGTTCGTCGTCAGGTCGGCAGTGGGCGCTGGTTGCGCCGCTTGTGTGCCCGGCTGTACGGCGGGAGCAGCTGGATCGGTGCGTCCACCATCTCCTGCGACTCCTCGGCCACCGGCGGCTCGCCGTCGGTGGTCATCTCGGCCAGTTGCTCGGCGTCGCCGTAGTCGAGCCTGTCGAACGGCAGTTGGCCGGGGAGTTCACCCACCGGTTTCCAGGTGATCGGCGGGCCGTCCTCGGTCTGGTTGTCATCCGTGGTCATGGCTGCCTCCTCTACCGAAACGGTAGGGGGCGTCGTTGGCCGATGCGGGCGAATGGATCTATGTCCTGTTTGCCCCGGTTATCCCCCGGACAGGGTCCGCCGGTACAGGAAGAAGACCCGCTCGATCCGCGCACCCGCGCTGCCCGAGTAGAACGGCACCGGTCCTACCCAGCCGATCTGTGCCCGGTCCAGCCCCGCCGCCCGCTGGTCGCGCAGGCAGCGCCGCAACAGCACCCCACCGATGCCCGACCCCTCCGCGGCCGGTGCGGTGCCCATCGGCCCGAACCAGCTCGGCCGGGACGACCCGTACGCGGCGAAGCCGAGCACCTCGCCGTCCCGCTCCGCCAGGTGGCAACCGGCGTCGGCGCGCCCCACCGAACCGGCCAGCTCACCGTCCCACGTTCCGCCGAAGGTGGACCGGGCGAACGCGGCCAACGCTGGAAGGTCCGCCAGCTCCGCCCGGCGTACCGTGATGCCCTGGTCGGCCAGCCGCCGCTCCGTCGCCTCGGTGGACCGCAGTGCCGGCGACCCGTCGTACGACAGGTCCGCGGTCATGTTCCAGGCCGTCCGGTCCTGCTGGTAGCCCAGCGCGAGGGCGGCGCAGACCGCCGGCGTGTAGCGGACGTCGATCCCCGGCCACGCGTAGTACGGCGGGTTCCCGGCCAGCAGCACCTCGGTCGCCCCACGGTCGGCGAGCACCCGCTCGGCCCGCTGGAGCAGCGCCCGGCCGACGCCCCGACGCCGCTGGTCCGCGAGGACCGCGACCAGGTCGACGTGCCCGATCCCCGTCTCGACCGACGACACCGAGCAGATCAGCACCCCCACCAGGTCCGCACCTCGGTACGCGCCCAGCCCGACCACGGGCCGGTCGGCGGCAGCGGCCCGGGTCCAGAGCACGTCCACGATGGAAGCCGCCTCGGCGGAGTCCTCGGGCAGGTCGAGCGCCTGCTGGCAGAGCTGTACGACGCTGGTGACCAGGTCGGCGGTCAGCTCGGTGACGGTGATCTCGGCGTCCATGGTCGCCGACCCTAGATCACCGGATGTCGAGCCGCATCCTCGCCCGTGGGGCGACGATCACCCCTGGGCGGCGCGAACGGCGGCGTAGGCGTCGACCTCGCCGGCGCCGGTGACGTTCGCCGGAGCGCCGCAGGCGTCGGAGGGACTGTCGGAGCGATAGGTGGGCGTCACCTCAGTGGCGGTGTCCCGCAGGATCTGCCGGGTCCGGGTCACGTCGCCGACCAGCGCCGGGTTCGCCGACCACATCAGCGCGACCACCCCGGCCACCTGCGGCGTCGCCATCGACGTGCCGTCCAGCTCGGCGTACGTGCCGCCCGGCATGGCCGACACCACACCCACCCCCGGTGCCAGCACGTCCGGTTTACCCGAACCGCCCGGCACCGGCCCGCGCGACGAGAACTCGGCGACGCGCCGCTGGTCGTCCACCGCGCCCACTGTCAGCACATCCGGGTAAGGGGCGGGCGGATCGTCGATCGACGCGCACCACGGGCCGGTGTTACCAGCCGCGGCGACCACGAAGATCCCGGCGGCGTCGAGGGCGGCGGTGGCCGGCCGCAGAACGCGCTGGTCGCAACCCTCGATGGGCGGGCAGCCCCACGAGTTGGTCAGCACCTGCGGGGCGCGCTCCGGACGGCCGTCGGTGAACGGGTCGCCACCGGCCGGGAAGGGCGCCAACATGAACTGGAGACAGTCCAGGTAGTGCGCGGGGCTGCCGAGGTTGCGGTCCAGGTTCACGCAGCCCACCCACTGCGCGTCCGGGGCCACCCCGATGCCGTCCCGCCCGACCGCGCTGCCCACCGTGTGGGTGCCGTGCCCGCCCTGGTCGGTCGGGCTCCGGGTGTCGTCCCACGGGTCGAACCAGGAGTCGTCCCCACCACGGAACCCGGCTCGAAGCGCCGGATGGCCGCCGTCCACCCCCGAGTCGGAGCTGCCGACCACGATGCCCGCGCCGGTGACCCGAAGTTGGGACCACACCCGGTCGGCGCCGATCTGACGGATGTTCCACTCCGGGCCGGTCGGCTTGGGCAGGGTGCCCCGGCTCTGCCCGGCCGGGGCCGGCAACGGTCGCAGGCGCTGGCTGACCAGCACCCGCGCCACCTCCGGTCGGCGGGCGAGCCAGGCCCGCACCGCCGGGCCGCCGTCCACCTCGACCGCGTTGACCAGGTAGTACGACACCGGGTCGAGCCGCAGCCGGTTCAACCCCCGGAGCAGGTCGCCCTGGCTCTGCTCGGCGGTCGTCACCAGCCGCCGGTAGACCTCCGCCGCGCGGGCGTCCCGTCCGGCCCGGCCCGGCGCGGCGGCCGGGAGACCGCTCAGGTCGGCCTGCGTACGCAGCACCACGAACAGCCGCTCGCCGTAAAGGCCCGGCTGGCCGGGGCCGAGGTCGACCGCCCCGAACGCCACCAGCAGCACCACGGCCGCCAGCGCGGCCACCCGCCTGCTCGGGGTGCGGGCCGTCGGCCGGGCGAGCAGCACCGCGTACCCGATGGCGACCAGGACCGCGACGGCGAGCCCGACGCCGGCGGCGGCCGCCACCCAGAACGGGATGTCCCGGGTGCCGACCAGCAGCAGGCTGATCTCCTCCGGGTCGCTGAAGGCCAGCGGACCGAGCGCGACCAGGCCCACGAGCCAGCCGGTCGCCGCTCGGCCGGCGCGCACGGCCTCAGCCGGCTCGGCGGTGGGCCGCCGGGTCGCGGCCCGAGGCTCGGCCTCGGCCGGCTCGGCGGTGGGCCGCCAGGTCGCGGCCCAGAGCGCGGCCAGCGCGAAACCCACCGGCGGCAGGGTCAGCAGCGCGGGTAACTGCGCGCCGGACTGCCCGGTCCCGGCCGCGAGCAACAGCAACGCCACCCCGGCGACCAGACCGCCGACCAGCACCAGCCGAGCCGGCCGGGGTGGTCGCCCAACAGCGAACCGGGCCCAGAAGGGGGCGTCCAGCAGAGTCGCGGCGAGCACCCCGAGCGCGGCGGCCGCCGCCAGCGCGAGAGCGGTCTCCAGGAGGCCACCGAGCGCGCCCAGCCAGGCCCACGGCAGCAGCAGCGCCAGCCCGGCGGCCACCGCGAGCAGCGGCACCGGGCCGATACGGCGCGCGCGCCGTCCGACCGACTCGGCGCCTCGAGTGGCTTCGGGCGGGGTGGCGTCGCCGTCTCTGGCGGCCTCGGGCGGCGTGGTGTCGGCGCCTGCGGTGGCCTCGGGCCGCGTGGTGTCGCCGCTTCCGGTGGGTGCCGGGCTGCCGACCGAGCCAACCAGCCCGGGGTACGCCCACCGGCGCGCCGACCAGCGCACGGCGAGCGCGCTGAGGGACGCGGCGGCGGCCAGCGCGGCGAGGTACGCCTCATGGTGCACCGGCGGCACGGCCCGCAGCACTGTGAGCACGCCGAGCGCGATCGCCCCGATCAACCAGGCCCGCCCGGTGGCCCGGACCGCGCCCGACCGGGGCAGGACTGCCAGCAGGAGGGCGGGCGTGCCGGCCAGCACGACGGTGGCCAGGCCGAGCACCGGCCAGAGCCAGCCGAGCCGGTCCCGTCCGAAGCCCAGCAGCACCTGATCGGTGAGCCAGCCACCGGTCTGGGTGCCCACTGTGACCGCAACCGTCCAGCAGCCGACCAGGACGGCCGCGACCACCGGCCACGGGGAACTGCGATCGCTGGGGCCCTGGTACGCAGGTTGACCTTGCATCCGAGAACCTTACGACTAGGAGGAAGGGTTTCGACCCGACCGTCGGGTTCCGAGGCGTCGAGGAACCGTGCAGATGGGTCGGCCGGGATCGGGTGGCGGAACGTGTCGTGCGCTCCGGAGCAGGTAGGCGCGGTGCGGGGCGGGCGGCGAATGTCGACACGGTGGCTCGACGGTTACGGTGGACAGGTGCGCGACCCCAATGTCTCCCGATCCGTCGCCGGTCAGCTCTCACCGGTCCGCCGTGCGTCCGACCTGCGTCGACTGCGTGCCGAGCGCTTCGACGTGCTGGTCATCGGGGGCGGGGTGACCGGAGCCGGTGCCGCCCTGGACGCTGCGTCCCGTGGCCTGAAGGTGGCGCTGGTCGAGGCACGTGACCTTGCC
This sequence comes from Micromonospora sp. NPDC005553, assembly GCF_042871765.1. NCBI lineage: Bacteria > Bacillati > Actinomycetota > Actinomycetes > Micromonosporales > Micromonosporaceae > Micromonospora > Micromonospora sp. NPDC005553. The sequence continues at coordinate 288,160 of NZ_JBIAJD010000003.1, forward strand.
GCCGGGACCTCCAGCCGGTCCAGCAAACTCATCCACGGTGGCCTGCGGTATCTGGAGCAGTTGGAGTTCCACCTGGTCCACGAGGCGCTCACCGAGCGCGGCCTGCTGGCCACCCGGCTCGCGCCGCACCTGGTACGCCCGGTGCCGATCATGGTGCCGCTGCCGCCCGGGCGGGGCCTGCGGGACCTGCCGGCCCGGGTCTTCCGGCGCTCGTACTACGGCGCCGGGGTGGCCGCGTACGACGCCTTCGCCGGGATTTTCGGCGGTGGTCGGGGAATGCCCCTGCACCGTCACCTGACCCGGGAAGGCGCCCGGCGGATCTTCCCGAGTCTGCGGGCCGACGCGCTGGCCGGGGCGATCCGCTACTACGACGGGCAGGTCGACGACGCCCGGCTGGTTGTCACACTGGCCCGCACCGCGGCCAGCCTCGGCGCCACAGTGGTGAGCAGTGCCCGCGCCGTCGGGCTGATCCGGCAGGCCCGCGAGGTGACCGGCGTCCGCGTCCGGGACCTGGAGGCGCCACCGGGATCGCCGGACGCGGAGTTCGAGGTGCAGGCCCGCACCGTCATCGCCGCCACCGGCGTGTGGAGCGACGACATGTCCCGGATGCTGAACGACGTCGGCCTGCGACCCGGCATCCGGGTACGCGCCTCCAAGGGGGTGCACCTGGTGGTGCCCCGCTCGGCGATCACCGGCGAGACGGGGCTCATCCTGCGTACGGCGAGTTCGGTGCTCTTCGTCATCCCCTGGGGCGGGCACTGGATCATCGGCACCACTGACACCGACTGGCGGCTGGACCGTTCCCACCCGGCCGCCTCGGCCCGCGACATCGACTACCTCCTCCAGCAGGTCAACACCGTGCTGGAACGGCCGCTGACCACCGCCGACATCGAGGGCGTGTACGCCGGGCTGCGTCCGCTGCTGGCCGGCGAGGCCGACTCGACCTCGAAGCTCTCCCGGGAGCACGCGGTCTTCGAGCCGATGCTCGGGCTGCTGCTGGTCGCCGGCGGCAAGTACACGACGTACCGGGTGATGGCGTCCGACGTGGTCGACCGGGCCGCGCGCCGACTCGGTGGCGCTCGCTCGTCGCGCACCGCCGACCTGCCTCTGCTCGGCGCCGACGGCTACCCGGCCATGTGGCGGGACCGGGCCGACCTGGCCCGCCGGCACGGCGTGCCGGTGGGCGTGGTGGAGCACCTGCTGGAGCGGTACGGCACCCTCACCCTGGACCTTCTGGCGCTGGTCGACGCCGATCCTCTGCTGGCGTCCCCGCTGGCTGGTGCTCCGGAGTATCTGGCGGCCGAGGTCGCGTACGCGGCGCGGGCCGAGGGCGCGTTGCACCTGGAGGACGTGCTGACCCGGCGGACCCGCATCTCGTTCGAGACCAGCCACCGGGGGCTGGAGTCGGCGGAGCACACCGCCGAGTTGATGGGGGCGGTGCTCGGTTGGGACGCGGCCACCCGGGCGCGGGAGGTCGAGCACTACCGGGTTCGGGTGGAGGCGGAGCGGCAGTCCCAGTTGATGCCGGACGACGCGACGGCGGACGCGGCCCGCCTCGGCGCTCCGGACGTCAGGGGTTACGCGGCCGACCGGGGCGACGACAACCAGGCGGAGCTGCGCTCGTCCGCTCGATGACGAATTGCGACGTTACCGATGGGTAACCATCGATACCGGCCCGGATGGTGGTTTCGGACGCTACCTACGGTGGGGTAGGTTTCCGCGCGTGCTAGCCCGCGCGCGCCCTCATCTGCTCCTACCCTTGCTCGCCGTCGCGCTCGCCGGTGCCCTGACCGGGTGCTCCCTCTTCGACGGAGACAAGCCGAGCACCCCGGTGGCGCAACCGACCCCTGGCACGGCGGGCGGCGGCTCGCAGCTGGAGATCCCCACCACCGTCGCCGCCGGTCAGGTCAGCCTGCTCCAGCGGCTCGGGGAGGACGGGCCGATGCGCACCCTGAGCGTCGAGCGGAACGGCGCGTGGCAGTGCGTCGACTGCGCCGGCGACGGCGTGACCTCCCGGGGCACCCTCGCACCGGAGCTGACCGAACGGCTCCAGGTGCTGCTCGCCAACCCGAAGCTGGCCGACGAGACCGATCAGGCCCGGCGGTACCGGACAACCTGCATCGACGCGCTGACGTCCAGCCTCATCACCTCGACCGGGCTGATCACCTCGCAGGACTGCCCGGGCGAGGAGCTCACGCCGGTCGCCGGGGAGATCCTGCTGCTGCTCACCCAGGCGACCCCGGCCGAGGTCAAGGGCTGACCGCAGCCGGTCAGAGCACCTTGCCCGGGTTGAGCAGGCCGGCCGGGTCGAGCGCCGACTTGATCGCCTGATGCACCCGGACACCGACCGGCCCGATCTCCCGGGCCAGCCAGTCCCGCTTGAGCAGCCCCACCCCGTGCTCGCCGGTGCACGTGCCGCCCAGGTCCAGGCCGAGCCGCATGATCTCGTCGAAGGCCCGCCGACCCCGCTCCACGCTCGCCGGGTCGGCCCGGTCGACAACGATGTTCGGGTGCATGTTGCCGTCCCCGGCGTGCCCCACCACGCCGATCGGCACCTCACACTCGGCCGCGATCCGGGCGACCCCGTCCAGGAGCGCGGCGAGCGCGCCGCGCGGCACCGCCACGTCGTCGATCACCAGACCGCCGATGCCGCCCGGGTAGGCGTCCGCCGCGAACTTCTCCATGGCCGGGTGGGCCAGCCGGCGAGCCTGGAGCAGCGCCGCCGCCTCCACCGCGTCGGTGGCCGCGTAGACCTCGTCGGCGCCGACGGCCTCGCACACCTCCGCCAGCACGGCCAGGTCGTCCGCCGCCCGGGAGCCGGTGTCGGCGGCGGCCAGCAACAGGGCCTGCGCGTCGGTCCGCAACCCCATCGGTCGGTACGCCTCGATCGCCCGCAGGTGGGTCTGGTCCAGTAACTCCAGCAGGCTGGGGGTGAGCCCGCGAGCCGCGATCTCGGCCACCGCCGCTCCGGCCGTGGCGGTGGATCCGAAGACCGCCACCAGGGTCAGTGAGTCAGCCGGGGCGGGGCGCAGCGCCACTGTCACCTCGGTGATCACGCCGAGGGTGCCCTCCGAACCGACGAACAGTCGGGTCAGGTCGTAGCCGGCCACCCCCTTGGCCGTACGCCGGCCGGTGCGCAGCACCTCACCGGAGGCGAGCACCACCTCCAGGCCGAGCACGTACTCGGTGGTCACTCCGTACTTCACACAGCACATGCCGCCGGCGTTGGTGGCCACGTTGCCGCCGATCGTCGACGACTGCCAGGAGCCGGGGTCCGGCGGGTACCAGAGGCCCTGTTTCGCCACCGCCCCGGCCAGGGCCGCGTTGACCACCCCCGGTTGGACCACGGCGATCCGGCTCACCGGGTCGATCTCCCGGATCTCGGTCATCGCGACGGTGCTGAGCACCACAGCGCCGTCCACCGCGTTCGCCGCGCCGGCCAGCCCGGTCCGCGCGCCCTGCGGCACCACCGGTACGCCGTGCCGCGCCGCCGCCTGGATCACGGCGACCACCTGCTCGGTGTCGCGCGGGCGGGTCACCACCAGCGGGACGCCGGCGGCGCACAGGTCGGCCTCGTCCCGCTGGTGCATGAGCAGCAGGTCCGGGTCGGTGAGCACGGCGTCGTCACCGAGCGCGGCGCGCAGGTCGTCGAGGAGCGCGGTGGGGGCCATGCAGCCGAGGTTAGGGCGGTACCGGGCGATCATCAACATGATCGACTGAGCGGGTTAACTTGGCACCATGCTCTACCTGGACCGGCCGGCCTGGCCGTGGCGCGGTCGGCTCTGGTCGCACCTGATCAGTGACGTCTCGTACGCCGAGCTGCACGTCTTCGCCGAGGCGCTCGGCGCGCCCCGACGCGGCTTCGACCGGGACCACTACGACATCCCGGCGGACCGGTTCGCGGCGGCGGTGTGGCTCGGTGCCCAGGTGGTGCCGAGCCGGGAGCTGGTCCGGTTACTCCGCGCCGCCGACCTGCGTCGGCCGAAGCACCTGGTCAACCCGCGTTCTCCGGTGCCCCGGTGAGGGTGGCCAGCTCGCGGCGCACATTGTCCCGGGCGGGCTCTTCCCACCGGCTCGCCAGCGGTGGCGACCGGAACAGCGCCGGCAGCGACAGCAGGCCGGTCAGCACGGCGGCCCGCCCAGCCCGGAAGGCCGGCTCCGGCACGTGGGCGTACTCCCGGCGGATCGCCGCCGCGTAACGCTCGTAGCTGGCCGGCGGCGCGGCCAGCACGGCCAGGTCCGCGTCGCAGAGCAGAACGCCGTCCCGGTCGCCCGGTGCCACAGCGTGCCCGGCGGTGAGCAGCACCAGCCGGCACACCTCGGCCACCGTGGGCCCCGGCACCCCGAGCCCGGTGAGCACGCTCTCGGCCAGAGCGGCGCTGTCCCGTTCGTTGGCGTCGCCGCTGGCACGGGGGTCGTAGACCGCGTCGTGGAACCAGGCCGCCAACCGGACCGCATCGGCCCGGGCAGCCAGGTCGGCGTGCTGGTCCACCACATCGAGCACCGCCGTCAGGTGGGCCACCGTGTGGTAGTGCCGATGCGGCTCCCGCCAGCGGGCGATCAACTGCTCGCCAGCCCTGGTGGTATCCAGCTCGGGCCCCGCGCCGGCACCCCGGGCCGCCGCCCGCCACCGGTCCAACAGATCAACCACCGCCCGAGTCTGCCGCATCCGCCCGCAACGCGCGGGAAGGGAGGGTTCAGCGGGGCCACCACGGGTAGTCGCGCCCATGGCCGTGGCCCGGGACAAGCGACAGCCGATGGTGCGACGCACCGCGCTGCGCGACGGTTTGGTGGACATCGACGGCGCACGGATCGCCGAGGCCACCGAACAACTGCGCCACCGCAGCCGGGCCACCCTGCACGATCGGCTGCACCGGGTACGGATGGCCGGCGGACTCGCGGTGCAGGCCGGGCTCGCCGCCGGGCTCGCGTACCTGATCTCGCACAAGGTGCTCGGCAACCCGCAACCGGTCTTCGCGCCGATCTCCGCGGTCGGCACCCTGGCCGCGTCGGTCGGTCAGCGGTTCCGCCGGACGGTGGAGCTGATCGTCGGGGTGGGGGTCGGGGTGGCCGTCGGCGACCTCCTGATCTACCTGCTCGGCACCGGGGCGTGGCAGCTCGGCCTGGTGGTCACCGTGGCGATCCTGCTCACCATCTTCGCCGGAGCGAGCGTGGCCATCGTCATCCAGGCGGCGGCCACGGCGGTGCTGATCGTGACGCTGAGCCCGTCGACCCAGAACCTGGAGATCCCCCGCTTCGTCGACGCGTTCCTCGGCGGTGGGATCGCGCTGCTGGTCACGGCGGTGCTGCTGCCACTGAACCCACTCCGGGTGATCAACCGGGCGGCTCGCCCCGCCCTGGACCTGCTCGCCGCCCAGCTCGACGCCACCGCCGACGGGCTGCGCAACCGGGACCGCGCCACCATCCAGGCCGCACTGGAGAGGCTGCGCAACAACAAGGAGGAGTTGGCCACGCTGGGCGAGGCGATCGAGGGGGCGAAGGAGACCGCCACCCTCTCCCCGGCCCGCTGGCACCGCCGCGACGAACTGACCCACTACGCCGAGGCGGCCGACCCGATCGACCGGGCGATGCGCAACAGCGGCACCCTGATCCGCCGGTCCGTCACGCTGGTCGAGGACGAGGAACCGGTACCCGATCCGATGCCGGACGCGATCGGTCACCTCGCCGAGTCGGTCCGGCTGCTCAAGCACGAGTTCGCCGCCGGTGAGGAGCCGGAGGAGGCCCGGGAGCGGTCGCTGCGGGCGGTCAGCGAGTCCAGCCGGGCGTACGGCGCCGGGGTGGGGTTCTCCGGCAGCGTGGTGATCGCCCAGATCCGGACGACAGCGAGCGACCTGCTTGTCGCCTCCGGCATCGAGCAGGAGGAGGCGAACCGGTGGATCCGCACCGCCTTCGGGGAGCAGGAGCGCCCGGTCGGTGAGCCCGCCGAGCCCGGCGAGACGCCGAAGCCACCCACCGCCCCGCCGGTCGGCTGAGCGGGAACGACCGCCGGGCGAGCCTCAGGCCAGCTCGGCCAGGGCCGCGAGCAGCCGGTCCACCTCGTCGGCCGTGCTGCCCAGCCCGATGCTGGCCCGCAGCGCGGTGGACGGCAGGTCCCGCCGGCCGGTACGCCCCGCCGCCTCGCCGAGCAGACGCCGGGCCAGGGGGTGGGCACAGAACAACCCGTCCCGTACGCCGATGTGGTGCTCGGCGGCCAGCCGGGTGGCCACCTCGGTGGAATCCCAGCCGGCCACCACGAACGAGACGATGCCGACCCGGGGCGCGTCCGGGCCGAAGGTGCGCAGCTCGACGACGTGCGGCAGGGCGGCGATGCCGGTCCGTAGCCGGGCCAGCAGGGCCTGCTCGTGGGCGGCCAGCGCGCCCTGGTCCGCCTCGTCGAGCGCCCTGCACACCGCCGCCAGCGCGACCGCTCCGAGCAGGTTCGGGGTGCCGCCCTCGTGTCGGGCCGGGCCGGTTGCCCAGGTCACGTCGTGGGTGGCCGGCCCGACGTGGCTGGTGGCGCCACCGCCGGCCAGGTAGGGCGGGGCGGCGTCCAGCCAGTCGGCGCGACCGATCAGCACGCCCGCGCCGAACGGCGCGTACAGCTTGTGGCCGGACACGGCCAGGTAGTCGACGTCGAGCGCGAGCAGGTCGACCGGGGCGTGCGGGGCGAGCTGCGCGGCGTCGAGCACGATCCGGGCACCGTGCCGGTGCGCCACCCGCGCCAGTTCGGCGACCGGCCATCGCTCACCCGTCACGTTGCTCGCACCGGTCACCGCTACCAGCACCGGCAACGCCGGGCTGCTGCCCCGGCGCAGCTCGGTGAGGGCGGCGGCGAGATCGCGTACCGCCCCGTCGGGGTCGCTGGGCACCGGCAGCCGCACCGACCCGCGCGGCCAGGGCAGCAGGTTGGCGTGGTGTTCGCCGGCGAACGTGACAACGGTGGTGCCGGCCGGCACGGCCCGTGCCAGCAGGTTGAGCGCGTCGGTGGTGTTGCGGGTGAAGATCACATGATCGTCGGCGCGAGCGCCGAAGAAGTCCCCGATCGTCTGCCGGGCCTGCTCGTAGGCGAGGGTGCAGCGCCGCGACAGCGCTCCCGCTCCGCGATGCACGCTGGCGTACCAGGGCAGCAGCTCTGCCACCGCGTCGGCTGCGGCCCGTGCGCACGGCGCAGTGGCCGCGTAGTCCAGGTTGATCTCGCCGGGCACGCCGAGGACGTCGAGCGACGCGGACGGCACGGTGGGCAGGCTGGGCAGCGAGGGTACGAGAGTGACGGACACGCCGGAACCTCCGGGGTCAGGGACCCCGGGTGCGACATCGGGACGGGGTCCGCGCTTGCCCAGCACACCGATCGGGCTGGGCCCGGTCATCACCCGGGGCACCCCACCGCGAACTCGACGAGGGTTGCCGGCCAGCAAGCCGGGGCTTGACGCTGGCGCTCGTGACCTGCCGGCAGCATAGCGGCTACCGATGCGACCGAACCAGCCGGCGGCGGATGGCTACGCTGACCGCATGGCCGACACCCCGCCCGGTTCACCGCTGCCGCCTGCGCCCGCCGCCCCGCCCGCGCCCGCCGGCCCTCCCATGGGTGCGACGCCGCGAATGCCGCTGCGCCGACTGGGCTGGCGGCGGTTCCTGGTGCTGGCCGGGGTGGTGCTGTTGATCGCGGCATGCGCGGTCTTCATGGTCTTCACGCTCGGCCAGTCGCTCGGTGCGCAGGCCCTGCTGATCGGGGTGGTCGCCGCCATTCTGCCGGTGCCGGTGCTGGTCGGCTGCTTCCTCTGGCTGGACCGGTACGAACCGGAGCCGTTGAAGTATCTGATCTTCTGCTTCGCCTGGGGGGCGTTCGTCTCCACCGCCGCCTCGCTCACCGTCAACGACTTCGCGGCCAACCGCTTCGCCGACTGGGGCCTGCCGTCGGCGCTCACCGGGGTACTGGTGGCGCCGTTCATCGAAGAGCTGACCAAGGCGCTGGGCCCGATCCTGCTGCTGGTGTTCCGCCGCCGCGAGTGGTCGGGGATCACCGACGGCCTGGTCTACTGCGGGCTCGCCGCGGTCGGCTTCGCGATGGTGGAGAACATCCTCTACCTGGGCGGGTTGGGCTACGCGTCCGGCGCCGACCGGTACGGCCCGGCCACCGGCATCCAGCAGGTCATCGCGATCTTCATCCTGCGGATCCTGCTGTTCGGGTTCGCCCATCCCCTCTTCACCTCGATGACCGGTGTGGGGTTGGGCATCGCCTCCCGGACGGCGGACCGGCGCATCCGGGTGCTCGCCCCGGTCGCCGGCCTGCTGCTGGCGATGATGCTGCACGGCACGTGGAACCTGCTGCCCACGCTGACCCAGGCCACCGGCGAGGCCATGATCATGCTGTACGGCTTCCTGGGCCTCATGGTGCCGGTCTTCTTCGGCACCGTGGGGCTGGCGCTGTGGCTGCGCGCCTGGGAGGGGCGACTCACCGAGCGGGTCCTGCCCGACTACGTACGCGCCGGCTGGCTCAGCCCGCCCGAGGTGGCCGCGCTGAGCAGTCTCGGCCGGCGGCACGCAGCCCGCAGTTGGGCGCGGCGGGTGGCCGGCGACGCCGGGGTGCGGGCGATGCGGGGTTACCAGTCCGCCGCCACCCGACTGGCCCTGCTGCGCGACGGAGCGCTGCGCGGCCTGGACCGCAAACCCGCCGACCAGGAGCGGACCGCCCGCGAGGAGCGGGAACTGCTGGACGCGATCACCGGATACCGGTCGTTCTTCGTGGGTCGGGACCCGCAGGCCCCGGCGGGGGTCTGGGACGGCAGCCGCTACCACCTGCGCTTCCCGGACGGCACCGAGCGCGCAGTGGACGCGCCGGACGAGCCGGTGGTGCCGATCCCGGTGGTGCTGGCTCCCGCCCCGGCCCCGATGGGTTACGCCCCGCCCGGTCGGCCCGGCCTGCGCCCGGCCTCTCCCTGGCCGCCAACGCACCCCTGACACCACCGGCTACCGCCCAACCGAAGCAGCGCGGCAAGGCAAGGCGGGGCTTGCTCGCCCCGCCCCCGCCCCCGCCCCCGCCCTCGCACGCGCCGATCTTGCAGTTTCGGTCGTCGAAAAGCGTGGAATGCCCTCTACGCCAGGACAGTAAGTGCGAGATCGCGGCCGACTCCGGTCGATCATGGAGTTGTGGTGCCTGGCTTGGCACTACTTGTGGACTTTGTCCGGCACCACAACTCCATGATCCGCGTGGCGTGGCGTGGCTGGGCGTCAGGTCATCAGCGAGGTTAGGAAATCACCGAGGCCCTGGAACATTGCGATCAGCGCTGCTCCGATCGCCCGGAACATCTGCGCGGCGCCGTCCGGCCGAAAGGCCATGAAGTAGATCAGGAACGCGACACTGCCCCAGGTCAAGAGCTTCTTCACGAATACCGGCATCGTCCCTCCCCAGGGCCACGGTCGCCGGATGGCTTCCCGTCGTGCGGCTGGGCAAACGGTGCGCGACGGGGCCTGATGGCCGAGGGAGGTGCGTCAGAGGTAGAGGCCGGTCGAGTCGTTTTCGATCCGCTCGGCGGCCACGGCGTGCACGTCCCGCTCCCGCAGCAGCACGTAACCGCGGCCGTGCAGCTCGACCTCGGAGCGCTCGTCCGGGTCGAAGAGCACCCGGTCGCCGGAGACGATGGCGCGCACGTTCGGCCCCACCCCGACCGCGGTGGCCCAGGCGAGGCGCTTGCCGACCGCTGCGGTGGCCGGAATGACGATGCCAGCGGTGGAGCGGCGTTCGCCCTCGCTGCCCTCCATCCGCACCAGCACGCGGTCGTGCAGCAGGCGGATCGGCAGGCCGGCGTCGAGATCGTTGTCGGCGGTCACGTCGCAGACGCTACCGTGTGGCCGAAGGTGGCCGGCCGGTGGTTACGCCGGAGGTGGTCGGGGCATTGTGTGGCGGAACCGCCCTACGGTGTCGGGAACGGACGTATGCTGTCCGACCTGTCGCCGTCGGCGGGCCGGGTTTTCTGCCAGGAGGTGCGCTTGAGCCGCTTCGAGCGGGTACGCGGGCGGCTTCGCCGCGCCTACCAGTCACGACAGGAGTCGGCGCCTGCCGACGAGGGCGCCGCGAGTGACGCGTTGACCGACGCGTCGGAGGCGGCGCGGGTGGCGTCGCCGGCCGTGCCGGGGCCGACCGCGCCGCCGAGCGCCACCGTCTACGGCGCGGAACCTCCGGCGGACCTGCACAGCTCCACCTCAAGCCGGGACGACGCCGACGTTCCGCACGGGCTGCGGATCGCCGCCGCGTGGTGTTGGCGACTGATCGTGATCGGCGTGGTGGCCTGGGCGCTGCTGCGGATCGTCGGCACGATCAAGATCGTGATCATTCCGCTGGCCATCGCGCTGCTGCTCTCCGCGCTGCTCGCGCCGGCGGTGGGCTGGCTGCTGCGAGTCCGGTTCCCCCGGTCTCTGGCGACCGCGGTGGTGCTGGTCGGCGGCCTGGCCGCGGTGATCGGCACGCTGACGCTGGTGGTCAACGAGTTCATTCGCGGCGTACCGGAACTGAGCGAGAAGTCGTCGGAGGGTGTCCGGCAGATCCAGAACTGGCTGAAGACGGGCCCACTGCACCTCTCCGACACCCAACTCGACCGCTACATCGACGAGGCGCAGGCCTGGATCAACGACAACACCTCGAAATTCACCAGTGGCGCGCTGAGCACCGCCGCGACGCTGGCCGAGGTGCTGACCGGCACGCTGCTGGTGCTCTTCGCGACGTTCTTCTTCCTGCGCGACGGCAACCGGATCTGGCGCTTCCTGGTCCGGCTGCTGCCGGTGGCCGCCCGGTGGAAGGTCGACGACGCGGGCCGCGCCTCCTGGCACACGCTCGGCGCCTACGTCCGCGCGACAGTGCTTGTCGCCTTCATCGACGCGGTCGGCATCGGCATCTTCCTGGTCGTCTTCGACATCCCGTTCGCCTTCCCGCTGGCCGCGCTGGTCTTCCTCGGCGCGTTCATCCCGATCGTCGGTGCGGCGCTCTCCGGTGGCGTGGCGGTGCTGGTGGCACTCGTCGACAGCGGCCCGGTCACCGCGTTGATCATCCTGGGCGCGGTGATCGGCGTGCAGCAGATCGAGGGGCACGTGCTCCAGCCGCTGATCATGGGCCGGGCGGTCGCCCTGCACCCGCTCGCGGTGATCATCGGTATCGCCGCCGGCGTCGTACTCGCGGGCATCACCGGCGCGCTGGTCTCCGTGCCGCTCATCGCGGTGCTGAACACCGCGGTCCGCCGGCTTGCCGCCCGCAGGGTGCCGGACACCCCGCCCGACGCCGTGGTCGTCGCCTCCCAGGCCCCCTAGGGCCGCGATCACGCAGGATCACGGAAAGAGTGGCCTCCCGCCAGCGGGAGACCACTCTTTCCTTGTTGTAGCGCGATCGTGGGCCGGCCAGAGCGGCCCGGCGCGGCGTGGCGAGGGTCAGGACTTGGCGAGGCGTTCCAGGGCGCCTCGGGCCACCTCTGGGCGGGTCGTGTACCAGAACGGGGGCAGCGAGCGGCGCAGGAACGGCCCGTAGCCCCGCGCCGTCTCCAGTCGGGAGTCGAGCACCGCGACCACGCCCTTGTCGCCGGTCGCCCGGATCAGCCGGCCCACGCCCTGCGCCAGCCTCACCGCCGCGATCGGCACGCTCACCGCCGCGAAGCCGGAGCCGCCGCCCGCGTCCACCGCCGCCGCGCGGGCCGCCGCCAGTGGTTCGTCCGGGCGGGGGAAGGGCAGCCGGTCGATGACGACGAGCTGACAGGCGTCGCCCGGCACGTCCACCCCCTGCCAGAGCGACATCACCCCGAACAGGCAGCTGGCGCGCTCCTCGCGGAAGCGACGCACCAGCAGCGGCAGCGCCTCCTCACCCTGGAGCAGGACCGGCAGGTCGGTCCGCGCACGCAACAGCTCCGCCGCCTGCTGCGCGGCCCGCCGGGAGGAGAAGAGCCCGAGAGTACGACCACCGAGCGCCTCGACCAGCCCGAGCAGTTCCTCCCCGGCAGCCTCGGGCAACCCGGAGACGCTGGGGCGGGGGAGGTGCGCAGCGACGTACAGGATGCCCTGCCGGGCGTAGTCGAACGGCGAACCGACGTCGAGTGACCGCCACCCGGGGCCCTCGGTGGCAGGGACGACGGCGTTCGGGGTGACCTCGCCGGCGAGGCGACGGCCGGGCGCTTCGGCAGCCGGCCGGCCGGGGCCGGTGCGGGCGGCCTGTGCGGCCGCGGCGGGGGTCGGCGGGGCGGGCGGTGGCGCGTCCAGTCCGAGGGCGCGGGCGACCGTGTCGAACCGGCCGCCCAGCGCCAGGGTCGCCGAGGTGGCCACGACGGTGCGTTCGTCGTACAGGTGGGTGGCGAGGGTGCCGGCCACCGACAGCGGCGCGACCACCAGCGCCCGGCGGTTGCCGCTGTCGTTCTTCTCCACCCAGGCCACGTCGTGGTCGCCCTCCTCCAGTAGCCGCTGCGCGGTGGTGGAGAGCTCGTCCAGGGCGGCCTTGGCCTGCTGCTTACGGACCGGGTCGGGGTCGTCGGCCTTGATGTCGCCGATCGCGTCCAGGGCGGAGCGGGTCGCCGCGTCGAGCAGCGTGCACGCCTCCCGCAGTGGCGTCGGCAGCCCCGCGGTGATCCGCCCGGCCGGCGCCTCGGCCAGCCCGACCGCCAGGGCGTCCCCGGCGGCGGTGAGCGCCTCGGCGGTCTCCGGGCGCAGCAGCGTACGGGCCCGCCGGGTGGTCCGGTCGATCAGCTCGGGCACCAGCTCCGCCTGGGCGGCGGAGGAGACCCGGTCGGCCAGCTCGTGCGCCTCGTCGACGATGAGCAGCTTGTGCGGCGGCACGATGTGCCGGTCGGCGAGCATGTCGACAGCGAGCAGGCTGTGGTTGGTCACCACGATGTCGGCCTCCCGGGCGCGGGCCCGCGACGCCTCGGCGAAGCACTCCTGCCCGAACGGGCAACGGGCCGCGCCGACGCACTCGCGGGCCGGCATCGACACCAGCCGCCAGGCCTGGTCCTCGACGCCCGGGTCCAGCTCGTCCCGGTCGCCGGTGGCGGTCTTCTCGGCCCAGTCGCGCAGCCGCTCGACCTGCTTGCCCAGCCGGCCCGCCTCACCGAGCCACTTCGTCCCGCCGCCGGGGCGCGCCGCGGGGGCGTCGAAGAGGGTGTCCTCCGGCTCCTCCTCGGTGGAGTTGTCCAGTCGGGCGAGGCAGAGGTAGTGATGGCGGCCCTTGAGCACGGCGAAGGTGGGCCGACGGCCGAGCACCGGCTCGACCGCGTCGGCGAGCCGGGGCAGGTCGTGGTCGACCAGCTGCGACTGCAACGCCAGGGTGGCAGTGGAGACCACCACCGGACCGTCCACAGTGAGCGCCGGCGCGAGGTACGCCAGCGACTTGCCGGTGCCGGTGCCGGCCTGCACGAGCAGATGCTCGCCGCCGGCCACGCACTCCTCGATCGCCGTGGTCATCTGCAGTTGGCCGGGGCGCTCCGCGCCGCCGGGCACCGCGCCGACCGCCGCCGCCAGCAGTTCGGTGCCACTGGGTCGGGCACCCCGCCGCCGGCCCTTGGCGCGGGCCGACGGGGTGGCGGAACCGGTGGCGGTGCGGGGCGGAGTCACCGTGCGACGGTACCCGGCGCCGCCGACACCGACCGCGCCCATCCGCCGCGTGGCGCGATGCCGACCGGGGCGGGGTGTCGCGGTCGACCCCGTCCGGTTACGGCCACGCTACGACGCGTTGGGCTGTATCGGTTAGGGTGCGAATCATGCCGAGCGACATGGTCCGAGTGATCTACCGCAAGTACGACGGCAGCGCCCACCGCGACTACCCGGCCCGTCGGCTCACCGAGGACGATCTCGGCGTCTGGCTCGGCGTGCCCGAGGGCACCGAGTCGGTCTACCACGGCCGGCCCTCGGTGGAGAAGATCCCGTTCGTGCTGTTGGTGCCACACCGCGCCTGGTGGACCGGCATGTTCAACCCCCCGCCCCGCACCAGCGAGGTCTACTGCGACATCACCACCCCGGCCCGCTGGGAGTCCGACGACACGGTCCACCTGATCGACCTGGACCTGGACGTCGTCAGGCGTCGGGCCACCGGCCTGGTGGAGCTGCTCGACGAGGACGAGTTCGCCGAGCACCGGGCCCGGTTCGGCTACCCGGACGACGTGGTGGCCGAGGCCGAGGCTGCGGCACAGCGGCTGCTGAGGGCGCTCGGCGACGGCACCGAGCCGTTCGCCACCGCGTACCGCAAGTGGTTGGCCCTGGTGGTCTGAGGCCGCACGGCCGGTCTGGCCGGCTCACCAGCGTGGCGGCCAGCCGTCGTCGGCGCCCAGTGGCGGCAGGTCGGTCAGTTTCTCCGGGTTGAGCTGGTTGTAGATGGCGCTGATCCGGCCCTGGTCGACAGCGAACGCGGTGACCAGGCGGATCGGTCGCCCGTCGCTGTGCGTGGTCTCCAGCTGGAGGCCGAGAATGCCGTCGACGAGCACGGGTCGAGCCAGCACCCGGCCGGTGTACCGGCCGGTCCGGCCGAACAGGCCGAGCGTGAGGCGAGCCACGGGGTCCGCGCCGAGCACCGGCCAGCGGGCGGCCGGGAAGTGCCCGCCCGAGTCGCCGACGAAGACCACGTCCGGCGCGAGCACCTGAAGCAGCTGATCCAACTCGCCGGACTCGGTGGCGGCGACGAACGCCTTGAGCACCCGACGCTGCTCGGCCGGGTCGGCGGTGTGCCGGGGGACGTCCGGCGAGGTGACCGCCCGCCGGGCCCGGGAGGCGAGCTGCCGGGCCGCCACCTCGGTGGTGCCGAGCACCCCCGCGACCCGGGCGAACGGCAGTGCGAACACGTCGTGCAGGACGAGGGCGACCCGTTGCTCCGGCGCGAGCCGCTCCAGCACCACCAGCAGCGCCGTGCCGACCTCGTCGGTGCGAACCGCCCGCTCCGCCGGGTCGGGCGCGTAGCCGTCGGCCGGGGGCCGGCCGCCCAATGGGCTCACCACCGGCTCCGGCAGCCACTGCCCCGGGTACGCCTCCCGGCGGACCCGGGCCGAGCGGAGCACGTCCAGGCAGATCCGAGCGCAGGTGGTGGTCAGCCAGGCGGACAGGTCCCTGATCTCGGCGCGGGCCGCCGGGTCGGCCAGCGCCCCGGCGTAGCGCAGCCAGGTCTCCTGTACGGCGTCCTCCGCCTCGCTGCGGCTGCCCAGCATCCGGTGGGCCACCGCGAGCAACCGGCCCCGCTCGGCCTCGAACTCCGTCGCCAGCTCCCGCACGACCCACCACCCCTTCCGGTCGGCGTCCCGGACTACATCCTCCCGCCGAGCGGGCTCGCCGGCTGCCCCGAGACGGCCCGGCAAACCGGTGCTCGCCGTCGGCGCAGGTCGGTCGGTGTCGATCGGCGGGCCAGGTTCGGAGGTGGGCCTCGGCGGGCGGAACGGCGGTGGGTGGGCGATGATCCGTGCATGAGCGCACCCCAGCAAGGGCAGGTCGTGGCACCCGAGGGCGGTTCCGTGCGGGACCTGCTGCGGGTCACCGCGCCGGTGGATCTCGGCGCGATCGACCCGCGGTCAATGCCCGGCCTACCGGAGCCCGCAGGCCGCGGCGAGCACCGTAAGACCTGGGCGCGGGAGCAGGTGGAACTGGTCGGCGAGGAGCTGGGCCGGCAGCAGGAGATGCTCTTCGCGATGGCCAAGACCGGGTCGGAGCGGCCGGCGCAGCGGGTGCTGCTGGTGCTCCAGGCCATGGACTGCGGCGGCAAGGACGGCACGATCAAGCGGGTGGCCGGCGCGATGAACCCGCTGGGCCTGCACATCCGCTCGTTCGGGCCGCCGACCCGCCAGGAGTTGCGGCACGACTTCCTCTGGCGGATCCGTCGGGAGCTGCCACCGCAGGGCTACGTGGGGATGTTCAACCGTTCGCACTACGAGGACGTGTTGATCGCCCGGGTCGGATCGCTGGTGCCGGAGACGACCTGGCGAGCCCGCTATGACGAGATCAACTCGTTCGAGCAGGAGCTGACCGAGGGCGGCGTCACCCTGATCAAGGTGATGCTGCACATCTCGTACGCCGAGCAGGGCAAGCGCTTGATGGATCGGCTCACCGACCCGCGTAAGCACTGGAAGTACAACCCCTCCGACATCGACTCGCGGGGGCACTGGGACGACTATCAGGCTGCGTACGCCGAGGCCCTGAGCCGGTGCGGCACGGACGCCGCACCCTGGTTCGTGGTGCCGGCGGACCGCAAGTGGTACCGGGACTGGGCGGTGGCCCACCTGCTGCGTGAGACGTTCGACACGCTCGAACTGGGGTATCCGGCTGCCGATTTCGACGTGGCGCGGGAGCGGAAGCGCCTCCTGGCTGGGGGAGCGGGTGCTGGTGGGGCGGCCGAGATGAACGGCAGGTGAACGAACGGTGAATGACGCCTGGCCAGGGGTGGGCCGGCGAATTCCCGGTTCCGCCGTTTCCTAGCATTCACCGAGCGGGCGCTCTCGGGCACCGCCACCCTTCCACCGACGCGACGAGGTCTGTGCTGTGAAGTTTTCCTTCCGCCCCACCGAGGGCGCCTTCTACGAGCTCTTCACCAGGGCCGCGCAGAACCTGGTCCGGGGCACCGCGCTGCTCAACGAACTGGCCCTGCCCGGCGTGGACGTGCAGTCCGTCAGCGAGCGGCTCACCGAGGTCGAGCACGACAGCGACCAGATCACCCACGACCTGTACAAGAAGATCAACTCGACCTTCATCACCCCGTTCGACCGGGAGGACATCTACCGGCTCGGCTCGTTGCTGGACGACGTGATGGACCACCTGGAAGCGGTGGGCGACCTGCTCTACCTGTACGGGTTGACCGAGCTTCCGGCGCTGCCCCGCGAGCTGCACGAGATGGTCAACGTGCTCGACCAGCAGGCCAAGCTGACCGCCGACGCGATGCCCCGGCTGAAGTCGATGAAGGACCTCGAGGACTACTGGATCGAGTGCAACCGGCTGGAGAACGAGGGCGACCGGATCAACCGGCAGCTGCTCGTCCGCCTCTTCTCGGGTGAGTACGACGCGTTGACGGTGCTGAAGATGAAGGAGGTCGCCGACGAGCTGGAGGCTGCCTGCGACGCCTTCGAGCACGTGGCCAACACCGTCGAGACCATCGCCGTCAAGGAGTCCTGAGCCGGTGTCCCCTGAACTCATCGCCGTGCTGGCGGTGATCGCGGTGGCCCTGGCGTTCGACTACACCAACGGCTTCCACGACGCCGCCAACGCGATCGCCACAAGCGTCTCCACCCGGGCGCTGACACCGCGGATCGCCCTCGGGCTCGCCGCGGTCGGCAACTTCATCGGCGCCCACTTCGGCGCCGGCGTCGCCAAGACCGTCGGTGACGGTCTGGTCACCCTCCCCACCGGGGTGAGCAGCCTCGGCGTGGTCTTCGCCGGGGTGCTCGGAGCGATCGCCTGGAACCTGATCACCTGGTACTTCGGTCTGCCCTCGTCGTCCTCGCACGCGCTCTTCGGCGGCCTGGTCGGCGCCACCCTGCTCTCCACCGGCGGCATCGTGCAGTGGGGCAACATCGGCGTGAAGGTGCTGCTGCCGATGGTGCTGTCGCCGATCGTCGGCCTCACCCTCGGTTACCTGCTGATGCTGGCCATCCTGTGGCTGTTCCGAAAGGGACAGCCGGGCAAGCTCAACCGGGGCTTCCGTTTGGCGCAGACCGCCTCGGCGGCCGCCATGTCGGTCGGCCACGGCATGCAGGACGCCGCCAAGACCATGGGCATCGTGGTGCTGGCGCTCTACACCGGCGGTTTCCAGGAGAGCAAGACGCACATCCCGGGCTGGGTGTTCTGGACCTCGGCGACGATGCTCGCCCTCGGCACCTACGCCGGCGGCTGGCGGATCATCCGTACCCTCGGTCGCAAGATCATCGACCTGGGTCCGCCCGAGGGCTTCGCCGCCGAGACCGTCGCCAGCGCGGTGCTCTACTTCAACGCCCTGGTCCTGAAGGCCCCGATCTCCACCACCCACACCATCACCTCGGCGATCATGGGTGTGGGCGCGACCAAGCGACTCTCCGCGGTTCGCTGGAACGTGGCCGGCAACATCGTGCTCGCCTGGATCATCACATTCCCGGCCGCCGCGCTGATCGCGTGCGTCACGTACCTGCTGGTCCGCCCGCTCTTCGGCTGAGTCTCCGGAAAGGCCCCCGGTCACGGTTCAGCCGTGGCCGGGGGCCTTCCGCCGTTCAGACGTAGCGCACGCCGATCTGCTCGCGGACCGTGTCCAGCAGGGTCATCACCTCGAGGGTCGTGGCGTGCGGCACCGCCGGGCTCTCGGTCAGTCCGGCGGCCAGGCAGCGCTGCACCTCGATCGCCTCGTACTGGTAGCCGTTGCCTGCCCCGTCGGCGACGATCGTCTCCGGATCCGCGCCGGCCCGGTGCAGGGTCACCGAACCCGGCCGGAAGAACGGCTCGGGCAGGTCGATCCGCCCCGTGGTGCCGGTGATCGAGGCGGTCTGCCCGCTCAGCCCGACCATGCCGCAGCTCAGGGTCGCCAGGGCTCCGGTGTCGTAGCCGAACAGCATGCCGGTGTTCTCGTCCGTCCCCTCGGGGCCGAGCTGCGCCCAGGACCTGATGTGCTGCGGCACCCCGAGCAGCAGGTGGGCCAGGCTGATCGGGTAGATCCCCAGGTCGAGCAGGGCGCCCCCGCCCAGCGCCGCGTTGCGCATCCGGTGCTCCGGCGGGAACGGCCCGGCCACCCCGAAGTCGGCCCGGACGCCGGTAACCGAGCCGATCGCCCCGTCCGCGATCAGCTCGACGACCCGCAGGATCATCGGATTCAACCGCATCCACATGGCCTCCATCAGGAAGACACCGGCGGCGCGGGCGGTCTCCACCAACTCGGTGCTGGTGGCCAGGTCGAGGGTGAACGGCTTCTCCAACAGCACAGCCCGACCGGCGGTGAGGCAGGTCATCGCCGCCTCGTAGTGCGCGGAGTGCGGGGTCGCCACGTAGATCGCGTCCACCTCCGGGTCGGCGGCCAGCTCCACCCAGGAGCCGTAGGCGCGCTTCGCGCCGTACGTGTCCGCGAAGCGCTGTGCGCTCTCCGCGGCGCGGGAACCGACCGCGACCAACTCGGCGTCCGGCACCAGCCGGAGGTCTTCGGCGAAACGGCTGGCGATGTGGCCGGTGGCCAGGATGCCCCAACGAGTCATGCCGGAACGCTAGCCCAGCCAGGTGAACCGCCCGCTGCCCGGCCTGCGACGCGACCACATCCCGGCCCGGCGCTTCCGGGCCTGACGCCGTGATGAGCGTGATGATTCTGAGACATATTGATGTCTCAGGGTCATCACGCTCGAATCGCCGACCGCGCCGACCGCCCAGCGCGCGGCTGGCGTTCCCAAGGCGGGAACTAGGCTCGCGGGCATGACGATCGACAGTGACGGCTTCCCCGCCCCGGCCGCCCTGGTCGAGCACGCCCGCCGGTTCCAGGCCGAGGGCGGCACCCCGGCGACGCCGCGGGTCGCGGCCACCGTGTTGCTGCTGCGTCCGACCGACGCCGACTTCGAGGTGTACGTCATCCGCCGGGTCGCGGCGATGACCTTCGGCGGGATGTACGCCTTCCCCGGAGGCGGGGTGGACCGCTCCGACTCGGAGGCGCACCTGGACTGGGCCGGCCCGACGCCGGGCGAGTGGGCGGACCGTCTCGGAGTGGCCCCGGAGGCCGCGCAGGCGGTGGTCTGCGCGGCAGCGCGGGAGGTCTTCGAAGAGGCCGGTGTGCTGCTCGCGGGCCCGGACCGGGAGACCGTGGTGGGCGACGTCAGCGGCGACGACTGGGAGGCGGCCCGACAGGACCTGGAGGGACGCCGGCTGGGCTTCGCGGCGCTGCTCGCTGACCGTCAGCTCACGCTTCGGTCGGACCTGCTGCTGCCCTGGAGTCGGTGGATCACTCCCGAGTTCGAGCCGCGCCGCTTCGACACGTACTTCTTCGTCGCCCTGTTGCCGGCGGGCCAGCGGACCCGCGACGTCTCCGGCGAGGCCGACCACACCCTGTGGATCCGCCCGGCGGACGCGCTGGCCCGCGCGCTGACGATGCTGCCACCGACCCTGGTCACGCTGGCCCAGGTGGCGGCTGCTGGTGACCTGGCCGGGGTGGCGCGGGCGGCGGCCGATCGGGACGCCGTCACTCCGGTCATCCCACGCCTTGACCTGCCCCCGGACGGTGAACCCCGCTTCGTCCTGGGCTGAGCCCACACACCGTGCCGCAGTCTCGGCCCGGCCCCGTTCGTTGTCTGCGCGCCCTCGATGCCCGCCACCGCGATCTTGGGACGGGGCCGGCGGCGTGATGGCCGGCCGCACCACGGGGCCCACCGGCCGGCCGGGGGGGTGTCGGCGGCGGACATGGCACCGGCGCCCACGCCGGGGAGGCGGGGCGCCGGTGACCGGACGAGGTCGGCTCAGCCGAAGCGGCCGGTGATGTAGTCCTCGGTCTTCTTCACGCTCGGGTTGCTGAAGATCTTCTGGGTGTTGTCGTACTCGATCAGTCGGCCCGGGTCGCCGGTCTTCTCGATCGAGAAGAAGGCGGTCCGGTCCGAGACACGCGCCGCCTGCTGCATGTTGTGCGTCACGATGATGATCGTGAACTTGTCCTTGAGCTGGAACATCAGGTCCTCGATCGCCAGCGTGGAGATCGGGTCCAGGGCGGAGCACGGCTCGTCCATCAGGACGACCTGCGGCTCGACCGCGATGGTCCGGGCGATGCAGAGCCGCTGCTGCTGACCGCCGGAGAGGCCCGCGCCGGGCTTGCCCAGCCGGTCCTTGACCTCGTCCCACAGGTTCGCCGAGCGCAGCGCCTTCTCGGCCGCGCCCTCCAGGATCGACTTCTTGCGGACCCCGTTGAGCTTCAGCCCGGCCACCACGTTCTCGAAGATGCTCATGGTGGGGAACGGGTTCGGCCGCTGGAAGACCATGCCGATGGTGCGCCGGACCGCTGTGACGTCCACGTCCCGGTCGTAGATGTCCTGGTCGTCGATGGTCAGGCTGCCCTCGACCCGGGCCCCCGGCAGCACCTCGTGCATCCGGTTGATCGACCGCAGGAACGTCGACTTGCCGCAACCGGACGGCCCGATGAGAGCGGTGACCGTCTTCGGCTCGACCGTCAGGTTGATGTTCTCGATCGCCTTGAAGCTGCCGTAATACGCGGTGACGTTCGAGGCGGAGACGCGCTTGGCCATGGTGGTACCTCCGGGGTTCATCGGCTGAGCCTGTTGCGACGGGCCAGCAGCTTCGCCGCGATCGTCAGGATGAGCACGAGGGCGACCAGGGTGAGTGCCGCGGTCCACGCCCGTGCCGGGGCGTACTTCGACGCGTCGCCGGCCTGCTGGTAGACGAAGAGGGACAGCGACGACTGGTTGTTCTCGAAGGGGTTGGTGTTGATCGCGGCGCCACCACCGGCGACCAGCAGCACCGGGGCGGTCTCGCCGGCCGCGCGGGCGATGGCGAGCATGACGCCGGTGACGATGCCGGGCAGCGCCGTCGGCAGGACCACCCGCAGGATCGTCTTCCACTTGGGTACGCCGAGCGCGTACGCGCCCTCGCGCAGTGGCGCCGGTACGAGGCGGAGCATCTCCTCGGTGGACCGGACGATGGTGGGCAGCATGAGCACGCTCAGCGCGAGCGCGGCGGCGAAGCCGGAGAAGCTGGGCCGACCGTCGTTGAACCACGGCGACACGATGAGCACCCAGAACGCCAGCACGAAGAGGCCGGAGACGATCGACGGGATGCCGGTCATCACGTCCACGAAGAACCGGATCGCGAAGGCGAACTTGCCCCGCCCGTACTCGACGATGTAGATCGCGCAGAGAACGCCGAGCGGGACGGTGATCAGGGTGGCGATACCGACCTGCTCCAGCGTGCCGACGATCGCGTGGTACGCGCCGCCGTTGGCGTCCCGGGCCCCGATGTTGTTCATCGAGGTCTGGAAGAAGTTGACGTCCAGTCGGTCGGCACCCTTGCTGACCAGCGTCCAGACCACCGACACGAGCGGCAGCACCGCCAGCACGAAGGCGGAGTGGATCAGTGCGCTCCAGGTGCGGTTGCGGGCCGATCGGCGTCCTTCGACCGCGTTGGCGGCGGCGAAGAGGCCGACCAGGTAGAGGATCGCGCCAAGGACGACCACGAGGACCGGGCCGCCGATGCCGGTGCCGTAGACGACCACGGCGGAGAGCGCCAGGGCTGCCACGGCGATGGCCGGGGCGGCGTACCAGGGAAGTCGCTTTGCCCGCAGCGAGTCGGGCTGGGCCGGCGGCCGGGTGCGGTGGGAGGTGGCGGTTGTGGTCATGCGGCCGACTCCGTGAACTCCCGGCGGCGGTAGATGATCGCCCGCGCCGTGATGTTGACGATCAGCGTGATGGTGAACAGCACCAGACCGGAGGCGATGAGCGCGCCCCGGCCGGTCTCGTTCGCCTCGCCGAACGCGTTGGCGATGTTGGCGGCGATGGTGTTGCCGCCGTTCTGGATCAGGTTGAACGAGATGCCGAAGGTGATGCCGAGGGTCAGCGCCAGGGCGATGGTCTCGCCGAGCGCACGACCGAGGCCGAGCATCATCGCGGCGATGATGCCGGGACGGCCGTAGGGGAGCACCGCGGTGCGGAGCATCTCCCAGCGGGTGGCGCCCAGGGCGAGGGCGGCCTCTTCGTTCGCCGTCGGCGTCTGGAGGAACACCTCGCGGGAGAGCGAGGTGATGATCGGCAGCACCATGATCGCGAGCACCAGGGCGCCGAGCATGACGGACGCCCCGAAGGGGCCGTCGCCACCGAAGAGCGGGATCCAGCCGAAGTGCTGGTTCAGCCAGACCGAGAAGTCCCGGACGGGGCTGCTGAACACGTCCCGCCCCCAGAGGCCGAAGACCACGCTCGGTACGGCGGCCAGCAGGTCGACAAGGAAGCCGAGCGCGGTGCCCAACCGGCGCGGCGCGTAGTGCGAGAGGTAGAGCGCGATGCCGAGCGCCACCGGCACCGCGATGAGCAGGGCGAGCGCCGAGCTGAGCACGGTGCCGAAGGCCAGCGCACCGATGCCGAACTTCGGCTCGGTGTCGTTGGGGGACCAGCCCTCGTAGGACCAGAAGTTCTCGGTGTTGGCGCGTAGGGCCGGCACCGCCTTGGCGACCAGGAAGATCGCGATGGCGGCGATGATGACCAGAACGGCGGTGCCGGCGGCCAGGGTGAGGCCGCGGAAGGCCCGCTCGGCGCCGAACTTGCGGCTGCGCGGCAGCGCGCCGCCGCCGCCCAGCCCGGTGCCGCCCGGGGAACGGGTGCTGACTGGTGCCTCGGCCACACGCGCCGAGGCACCGGCGGGCCACTCGTGACTCTGGGTCACGCGCGTCCCGCCGGTGCCGGCGTCGGCCGAGCGGTGAGGGGTTTCACCCATCTGCTCGCTCGATTCGGTTGCGGAGGTGTGGAATCGGGTCAGGAGAGGTTCTTGACCGCGGTCTCGACCTTGGTGCGGACCGTCTCCGGCAGCGGGGCGTAGCCCAGCTCGGTGAGAGAGGCCTGGCCCTCGGCGCTGGCGGCGTGGCCCAGCAGGCCCTTGACCAGCTTCAGCTTGTCGGCCGCGAGGCCCTTGCTGCAGACGATCTCGTACGTGGCCAGGACGATCGGGTACGCCCCGGCCTCCTTGGTGTTGTAGTCGATCTTCAGCTTGAGGTCGTCGCCCTGACCCTCGATGGCAGCGCCCGCGATGGTCTTGCCGGCCGCCTCGGCGGTCAGCGCGGCGAACTCGCCGTTGCCGTTGCCGATCTTCGACATCTTCAGACCGGCGTTCTCGGCGAACGACCACTCCATGTAGCCGATGGAGCCGTCGGCGCCCTTGACCCGGCTGGCCACGCCGTCCGAGCCCTTGGCGCCGGTGCCGCCCGGGGCCTTCCACGCCTTGGCGTTGCCCAGGGTCCAGTCGCTCTCAGCGGTCTTCGAGAGGTACTTGGTGAAGTTGTCGGTGGTGCCCGACTCGTCCGAACGGTGGACGGTCTGGATCGTGGTCGCCGGGAGCTTGGCTTCCGGGTTGTCGGCCTTGATCGTGGCGTCGTCCCACTTGGTGACCTTGCCAGCGAAGATCTTCGCCAGGGTGGCCGGCTTGAGCTGGAGGTTGTCCACGCCGCTGACGTTGTAGGCGACGGCCACGGGGCCGATCACCATCGGCAGGTGGATGGCCTTGCCACCGACGCACTTGGCGTCCGCCTGCGGCTGCTCCTCCGGCTTGAGCGCGGAGTCGGAGCCGGCGAAGTCGGCGGTCCCGGCGATGAACGCCTGGATGCCGGCACCCGAGCCGGAAGCCTCGTAGTTGATCGTGGTGCCCTGGCACTTCTGCTGGTACGCCTTGATCCACTCGGCCATGGCGTTCTTCTGCGCCGACGAGCCCTGGGCGTTCAGCGTGCCGGTAGCGCAGTCGACCGCGGCGGCCGAGCCCGAGGCGCTCGCGCCGGAGGCGGGCTCGTTGTTGTCCGAGCCGCATGCACTGAGGCCGAGCGTCGCGGCAAGAGCGAGGCAGGCAATAGTGCCGTACCGCTGGAGCTTCACCTGAGGGGTTTCCCTTCGCGTCTGACTTGGCGCCCCGATCCCGGGGCCCGAGGACCGGCACTGACCGGCTGACACGAAAGTTAGAAGTGCCAGGTAGCCGGTTCGCCGGTCGCAAGTGAACGCAGGGTGAACACGTGCGGCCCCTGAGGTGACCGCTTGCTGAGGGTGAGTTGTCCGTTAAGTGAACCGGGATACACCTGTCGGAAGTATGGGTATATTTCCGGTTCGGCGTTATCCCGCCGACGCTCGCCCGTTACCCATCGGTGACGCGGTCGGAGCGGCGGCCGACGGTCAGCCCAGGTGGTAGTTGATGTGCGCGGACCAGCGGGCGAAGCCCAGCCGCTCGTAGAGCGCGACGGCTCCGGTGTTCGAGTCGTCCACGAAGAGCATCACCCGGTCGAGGCCACGCTTGTCCCGCAGGTGTGCCAACCCGGCGGTGGTCAGGGCCCGGCCCAGCCCGCCACCGTGCGCGGTCGGCTCCACCCCCAGGACGTACACCTCGCCGATCCGGGCCGACCCCGGCCGCTCGTGCACCTTGGTCCAGTGGAAACCGAGCAGTCGGCCGGTCGCGGTCTCTTCGGCGAGCAGGAAGCCTGCCGGATCGAACCACGGCTCGGCGAGGCGGACCCGTAGGTCGTCCGACGTCCACCGGCCCTGTTCGGGGTGCTCGGCGAAGGCCCGTGCGTTGAGGGCCAACCAGGCCGCGTCGTCCGCCCCGGGCCGGAACGCGCGCAGCGCCACCCCGTCGGGCAGGCGCGGCTCACCCAGCGGGGCGGCCAGGGGCCGGCGCAGCTGCCAGAGCACCCGGGCGCGGGCGAAGCCGAGGTCGACGGCGAGCGCGGCGGCCGAGGGGTGGTCGCCGTGCGCCCACGCCCGCAGCGGCCCGGTGGCCGAGGCGAGTACGCCCCGGGCGAGCGCCCGCCCGGTGCCCCGCCGCCGGTACGCGGGGTGCACGACCAGCTCCACCCCGATTCCACCGACCGGGTCGGTGGTGTCCAGGTGCGCGTACCCGGTGAGGGTGCCGTCGTCGGCGCGGGCGATGAGATGCACGGCGGGGGCGTCGGGGTCGCGCAGCCGCAGCAGGACGTGTTCGTCGAGCGGGTCGGCTCCGTCCGTGTCACCTGCGGCGCCGGCGAGGGCGAGGACGTCGGCGATCTCCGCCTGCGCCAGCTGGTCGCTCCGGGTCACCTGGTCGCTGGTCGGCTCCGCGCTGCTCATCCCGCCACCGTATCCGTTGCGTGTCGTGACGCCCGGAGCGTCGCCGTAAAGCCCCGGCTCACGTCGGGTCGGTGGGGAGTGCCTCCAGCTCGAACCGGGCGGTCAGGTCGGGCAGGATGCGGCGCAGCGCGTCCATCGTGCCCTGTCGGTCCCCACCGGCGTCGTGCAGCAGCACCACCGAGCCCGGCGCGGCCTGGCTCAGCACCGTCGCGGTGATCTTGGTGGCGCCGGGTAGCTCCCAGTCCGACGGATCCACCGACCAGTGCAGCGGGGTCATGCCGAGCTGCCGCGCCACCGACACCACCGGGTACGTCCAGGCTCCGCCCGGCTGGCGGTACCAGACGATCGGCGCGTTCGGCACCGCCGCCCGGATCGCCGCGTTGGTGCGCAGAAGGTCGGAGCGGATCGCGTCGGCCGACCGGGTGCCCAGGCCGACGTCGTGGTGCCAGGAGTGGTTGCACAGGGTGTGCCCGTCGTCCACGATCGACTGGATCAGGTCGGGGTGGCTCTGCGCGTTCTCGCCGACGACGCAGAACGTGGCGCGCACGTCGTATTCGCGCAGGAGGGCGAGGACCTGCGGCGTGTAGCGCGGGTCCGGCCCGTCGTCGAAGGTCAGCGCGAGCCGCGGGGTGCCGGTGGTGGCGTGCGCGCCGAACAGGTTGTCGCCTCCGGCCACCCGTCCGGACCCGTCCTGGCCCGTCTCGGCCGGGCCGGTCTGAACCGCGCTCGCGCTGGCGCTGGCGCTCGGGGCTCCGCCCGGCTCGCCGACGCTGGGTTGGTCGGCGTAGTGCGGTCCGTCGGCGCTCGTGGTGACACCGGTGGAATGCCGCGGCGTCTGGTCGGGGACGAGGCTGCGGCCCAGCATGTACGCGGAGCCGAGCAGCCCCGCCACCACCAGCGTCACGATCCCCGCGGCCCGGGCGGTGGTGCTGCCCCGCGTCACGGCTTCCGCCTGGTTTGCCGGTCACGCCGGCCCGTCGCCCCCGTGGTCAGTGCGCGCACCGTCGCCCCTTTCTCCGACAAACCCGGCAGTCAGAATAGAGCTGCCAAGTCGCGCAAAAAGGGCATATGGGAAATCGCCCGGAGTCGTCTCCGGATCAGACCGGCAGGGGCGCGTGCTCCGCCTCGGCAAGCGACCGCGACGGGGGCACGACGAACTTGTAGCCGACCTGGCGAACGGTGCCGATCATCGACTCGTACTCCGAGCCGAGCTTGGCGCGCAGTCGCCGGACGTGCACGTCCACCGTGCGGGTGCCGCCGAAGTAGTCGTAGCCCCAGACCTCGCGCAGGAGCTGGTCCCGGGTGAACACCCGGCCCGGGTGCTGGGCAAGAAACTTGAGCAGCTCGAACTCCTTGTAGGTGAGGTCGAGCGGGCGGCCCTTGAGCTTGGCCGCGTAGGTGTCCGGGTCGATGGTCAACTCGCCGGCCCGGATCGAGCCACCCGCGCCAGCGGTCGCGTTGCTGAGCCGGCCCACAGCCAACCGCAGCCGTGCCTCGACCTCGGCGGGGCCGGCCGAGGCGAGGATGACGTCGTCCACGCCCCAGTCGGCGTTGAGTGCGATCAGGCCGGCCTCGGTCACCACCGCGACCAACGGCACGCCGAGCCCGGTGGCGTGCAACATCCGGCAGGTCGCCCGGGCCTCGCTCAACTCCGATCGGGCATCCACCATCACCGCGTCGGGGCTGGGGCCCGCGACCAGTGTGCGAACGTCACGCGGCGCGGTGCGGACCGAGTGCGGTAGCAGGTCTAGCGCCGGCAGCACAGCCGACGGTTCACCTGCGCGCGCGGTCACCAGCAGCAGGATCTCCACGATCACCTCCGTCCCGGCGGCGCGAGGCCGCACGCGACCAGTCGCACTCATCAAGGAGTGCGCTGAGAAATTGCGTGGTCCCGGCGTCGCTGACGGGCGGGTAACGCGTTGAGCCTAACCGATCGCCTCGGCCGCGCCGTCAGGCCATTTCCCGTTTGTCTAGCTTGCCCCTGATCGTGGCCCGGTTTTTAACGTCGCTGAAACCCTTGACCACCGCGTCGGGCCGTCGGTCTGGCACGATCGGGTCGTGTTTCCCTCCACCTCGCCCGAGGCCGGCCGCGAATCGTGGCCCGCCGGGCCCCAACCGGGTCCGGCCGCCGCAGCGACGCGCGGCCAACCGCCCGCGCCGCGTACCGGTCCGGCCACCACCGATGGCGACCGTCGCGAACGGGGTGGGCCGCGCCGTGCCCGCCGCTCCGGCGAGCCGGCCCGCCGATCCGAAGACGAGATCGACGAGCCGGAAGAGGAGGTCATTCCCCCGGTCGCGGTGCACCGTCAACTGGCGCTGACCATCGCCGGCTTCGCCGCCCTGCTCGGCGTCGGGCTGGTGCTCGGCGCGCAGACGTCGGGTCCCGGTCACCGGCTGCCGTTCGCCTTCATCATCTTCGGCGTCCAACTGCTCTTCGTGCTCGCCTGGACGATGGCGATGCGTCCGCCCGCGCTGTTGGTGGTCGCCGGGATCAGCGCCGTTGTCGCGGCGCTGGTCGACATCGCGGCGGTGCGGACCGACGTCGCCGGGCTGGCGCCGCTGGGCTACCTGGCCGCCGGTGGGTTCCTCGCCGCGGTGCTCGGTCAACTGGTTCGTCGCGTCGACCGGGTCCGCGTCACCGACTCCCTCGGTTCCACACTGCTCATCGTGGTCGGGGTGGTGGCCTTCGGCACCCTGATCGTGCTCAGCCGGATCCCGGCCGGCACCCAGGCGATCACCGTCTGCCTGACCGCGAGCGGTGTCGCGCTCACCGTCGCCCGGCTCACCGACGCCGTCCTGCCCTGGCCCCGGCTCGCACCGCAGGTGCCCCGGGGCGCCGCCGGCGTGGTGGCCGGCGCGATGGTCGGCACGCTGACCAGCGCCCTCCTCGGCAGCTACCTGGTGGCTCCCTTCACGCCGACCCGGGCCGCCGTGATCGGCCTGGTCGCGGCGGTCACCGCCGTCCTCTCCGATCTCGCCGTGGGGTACGCGGAGGCGGGCCGGTTGATGGCCGGCGAACCGCCCACGATGTGGGTGGCCCGGCACATGCAGGGCCCGCTCGGCGGCTTCGCCCTGGCGGCGCCCGCCGCGTACGCCATGTGCATGCTCTTCCTCTGAGTCGCGGTTGAGCGCTGGGCCGGTCGGGTACCTACGGGTGCGCCGCCCTGCGGCGTCGGTATGAACGACCCGTCGCGGCGCGACGGGCGGAGACAGGAGGCGGCGTGGCGCAGGACTATCCGGTGGACCAGGCGCGACCCCGACGGCGTGGCCGCAAGCTGCTCATCGGGCTGTTCGTGCTGCTCCTGCTGCTGGCGGGGTTGCTGGTGGTCGCCGACCGGGTCGCGGTCGGGGTCGCCGAGCGGATGATCGCCGACCGTGTCCGTCAGGAGATCACCAAGCAGGGCGCGCAGTCCGCCGCTCCTGAGGTGGAGGTGGGCGGGACTCCGTTCCTCACCCAGGTGCTTGATGGTCGTTACCAGCGGATCACCATCAACCTGCGGGACGTGCAGGCCCCGGTCGAGGGCGAAGCCGTTCGGCTCCCGGTGCTCGACGTGACCGCCCGCAAGGTGCGGGCCTCGCTGGACACCCTGCGCACCGGCCAGGGTGACATCGTGGCGGACAACGTCAACGGCGCCGGCACGATCAGCTACGAGAGTCTGGCCGCGCTGCTGAAGCGCCCGGGTCTCACCCTCGGCGAGCAGAACGGCAAGCTCACCGTCACGGCCCCGGCCGACATCCTCGGTCAGAAGCTCACCATCAGCGGCACCGCCGACGTCACTGTCGCCGACAACGGCGCTGTCGCCCTGCGGTTCAACGACCTGGACGCCGCAGGTCTGCCGAACCTGCCGCTGGCCCGAGCCTTCCTGAGCAACTACGCCAAGAGCATCTCCATCGACGTGCCCCTGCCGGAGCTGCCATTCCAGCTCGCGGTCCGCGAGGTCCGTCCGCTGCCGGAGGGGCTGGCGGTCACCGTCGACGCGAAGAACGTCCCGATCAACTCCGCTGGCTGACACCGGAGGCGCGGTGGGACGCGGGAATCCCCGGCGATCCCGGCGATTCCCGGATGGTGGTCGGCCCAGTGGCAGCGCGGTCACTGACTGGTAAGCTCCCTGGCCATGGGGACCCACCTCACCAAACGGCGCGCGGTCGACCTGTGCCGCGTGGCCACCTGCCTGTGTCGCCCCGTCATCTGACGGCGGGGCTGTCTCCGGCCGCCTGACGGCGGCCACCGGCACAGGGTTCTCACACCCTCCGGTCATCCCACCGAACGCCCGGCAGCGGCGCCGTCGCACGAACCCGTGATCCCGTCCTTCCGCTGGGTCCCGCGCGTGGTGCGACAGTTGCATCCATCGATCTCCGCGCGTTGGCTCACCATCCATCCTCACCAGGGAGTGATTCGATGAGTCGCGACACCGCACTCGTTTCGGCCGAGTGGGCCGAGAAGAACCTCGACGCCCCGGGCGTCGTCTTCGTCGAGGTCGACGAGGACACCTCGGCCTACGAGACCGGCCACATCGCCGGCGCCATCAAGATTGACTGGAAGACGGACCTCCAGGACAAGGTCCGCCGGGACTTCGTCAACAAGTCGCAGTTCGAGGCGCTGCTCTCCGAGCGGGGCATCAGCAACGACGACGTCGTCGTCCTGTACGGCGGCAACAACAACTGGTTCGCCGCGTACGCCTACTGGTACTTCAAGCTCTACGGCCACCGGGACGTGAAGCTGCTCGACGGCGGCCGTAAGAAGTGGGAGCTGGACGCCCGTCCGCTCGTCACCGACGCGGTGTCCCGCCCGGCGACGCAGTACGTCGCGCAGGAGCCGGACACCTCCATCCGGGCGTTCCGCGACGAGGTCGTCGCGGCGATCGGCACCAAGAACCTGGTCGACGTGCGCAGCCCCGACGAGTTCGCCGGTCGCCTGCTCGCCCCCGCCCACCTGCCGCAGGAGCAGGCGCAGCGGGCCGGCCACATCCCCACCGCGATCAGCGTGCCGTGGTCCAAGGCGGCCAACGAGGACGGCACCTTCCGGTCCGACGACGAGCTGCGCAGGATCTACGGCGACGCGGGGCTCGACGACGGCAGGGAGACCATCGCGTACTGCCGGATCGGTGAGCGCTCGTCGCACACCTGGTTCGTGCTCCAGGAGCTGCTGGGTCACCGCAACGTCAAGAACTACGACGGCTCCTGGACCGAGTACGGCTCGCTGGTCGGTGTGCCGGTCGCGCTCGGCGACGAACCCGGGGAGGCATGATCATGACTCTTCCCACCGCCGCGGGTTGCGCCGCACCTGACCAGGCCGCGCCGCTGCCGGCCAGCCTGGACCTGGAAAAGGAAACCGTGATCACCGGCATCGTCCGTTCCGCCGAGGCCGAGCCGGTGCCCGGCGCGTACGTCCGGCTGCTCGATTCGACAGGTGAGTTCACCGCCGAGGTGGTCACCTCGTCCGCCGGGCAGTTCCGGTTCTTCGCCGCACCGGGTTCCTGGACGCTGCGGGCGTTGTCCCGGCACGGCAATGGCGACACCGCCGTCACTGCCGGCCGAGGCGTCAACGAGGTTGCCGTCACCGTCGCCTGACCCACTGCTCTGATCGACCGGGGCCGGTCACCCTCCCGGGGGTGGCCGGCCCCGGTCGTTTGTCCTCGGCGTGCCGGCACGCCGGGGGCGGGTGCCGAAATCCATCGGCGTGCGTCACTATCTACTGGTGAATTTCAGGGATGAAAGCGGCGGGTCCGACGTAGCGGTCCCCATCGTCCTCTGCGTGGGCACCGACATGTCGCTGCGGGAGCGGGTGCTGAGCCAACTCGACGGGCGTGCCCCGGTGCTCAGCTGTTCCGATCTGACCGAGCTACGCGAGCTGTTGTCGTCGCCGGCGGGTCCGGCGCTGGTCAGTCCCACGGTCCTTCCACTCAACGAGGCGCGGGGCCTGGTGAAGTGGGGTGAGCTGGTCGTCGACCGGGCCGGACATCGGGTCACCTGGCGCGGCGAGGTGCTCCCGCTGACCCCCACCGAACGGGAGTTGCTCACTCTGCTCATCGGCCCACCGCTGGTGGTGTGGAGCTACGAACGGCTCTGCGTCGCCGCGTTGGGTGGCGCTGACACCGCAGCGCTGCAATCCACCGTCAGGCGGCTTCGCCGCAGGCTGCGGGGTCTACCGGGCGGCCCGCAGGTGCACACCGTGCGGGGCGTCGGCTACCGGCTCGACCCGCCGCCCCGGCTGAACGACCACTGACCCGCTGTCGCTCCGTCGGGCCGACCGCCTCCGCTGCCGGCCCGGCAGCGGGCGCGTGACACCATGGCCGGGTGAGCGGTGCTGTCCAGACGGGTTGGGCCTCTTCGGCCGGCCCCGCCGCGCCGACACCGGCCCGGTCGCGGCGGCGTTGGCTGCTGGCTGTGACAGTGGCCTGGGCGGTGCTTCTGGCCGGGCTCACCTGGATATCGGTGCGCAACGACCCGCCGACAGTCCGCGAGCAGCGTTCCCTCGATCAGGCTGGCCCGGTGGTCGACCGGGCGGTCGGCGAGTTGGCTCGCGCGGCCGGTGCGGCCGGACTGCTGGAACTGAGCCCGGCGCGGGTCGCGTCCGGCTGCCGGGTCACCCCGTTCGCCGACGGGGCGAGGTTGCGGCGCGAGGTCGGGGTGCTCGCTGCCACCGGTGACGAGCGGGCCGTGCTGGCCGGCATCGCCGAGCGGCTGCCGGCAAGCTGGCGGGCCGGGGTCGGGCCCGGGGTGGACGGCCCCGAGCTGCGCGCCGACGCTGGAGACTTCGTGGCCGTCGAGGGTCGGCCGACCGTCGACGGCCGGGTGCGACTGGTCGTCGACACCGGTTGCCGGCCCGTCGGCGCCGGCTACACGCCGGCTCCGGCCACCGCTGCCGGCCCGGAGGCCGCCGCGCTGACCGCCGCGCTGAAAGCCCTCGACCGGCCGGGCGACGCCGCGCCGGAGTTGGCCACCGCGCCCTGCCCGGGCGGCGGGATCGCCCGTACCGCCTGGTTCGTCAACGGTCAGGGCCCGGCGGCCTCGACGGTCGCCCTCGCCCCGCTGGCCGGCAACGCCCCACTGCTGGACCAACCCCCGGTGTACGCGTATCGCAGCGGTGGGGTCACGGTGCTGGCCGAGATCAGCCCGGACGCCACCCGACTCGCCGCCACCGTCGGCTGCCCGAGCTGAGCCGGGCCTGTCAGCGGCCGTCCGGCTGGTCCTCGGGGCCACGGCTGCGGCCCAACGCGTCGACCTTGCCCCACCGGCCGGGGATGTCCAGCAGCTCCACGCGGCCCATGCCCGGTG
The DNA here is from genome assembly GCF_042871765.1 of Micromonospora sp. NPDC005553. Classification (NCBI taxonomy): domain Bacteria; kingdom Bacillati; phylum Actinomycetota; class Actinomycetes; order Micromonosporales; family Micromonosporaceae; genus Micromonospora; species Micromonospora sp. NPDC005553. The sequence continues at coordinate 321,156 of NZ_JBIAJD010000003.1, forward strand.
GCACGGCGGGGTCGATGATCAGGTGCTCGCCCTGCGGCTGCAACCCCAGCATCACCCGCAGCAGCAGCAGCGGGGTGCCTGCCGACCAGGCCTGCGGGCTGCAGGCGGTCGGGTACTCCACCGGATAGTCGGTGAGGTCACGGGCGTAGCCGGCGAACGCCTCCGGCAGCCGACCCTCGAAGTACCGGGACGCGGCCAGCATCGTCTCGCAGAGCAACCCGGCCTCCTCCCGGAAGCCGTACCGCCACAAGCCCCAGGCGATGATCGAGTTGTCGAACGGCCAGACGGTGCCCACGTGGTAGCCGATCGGGTTGTACCGCCCCTCGTCGGAGGCGAGCGTCCGCACCCCCCAGCCGGAGAACAGTCGTGGCCCGAGCAGGTGCTCGACCACCTTGCCGGCGCGGGACTCGTCCACGATGCCGCTCCACAGCAGGTGCCCGATGTTCGAGGTCAGCGCGTCCACCTGCCGGCCGTCGGCGTCCAGCGCGAGCGCGTAGTGCTCGCGGTCGGCGATCCAGAAGTCGCGGTCGAACCGCCGTTTCAGGTCGGCGGCCTGCCGCTCCAACTCGTCGGCGAACTCCGGGTCGTTCCAGAAGGTCCGAGCCAGCCGGGCGGCCCGGACCTTCGCGTCGTAGGCGTAGCCCTGCAACTCGCAGGTGGCCCGCGGAAAATCGGGCAGTTGACCGTCGGCGTACGAGATGGCGTCCCAGGAGTCCTTCCAGCACTGGTTCTGCAGGCCGGTCTCCGGGTTGCGGGTCTGGTACCAGAGGTAACCGGTGCCGAGCAGGTCACCGTAGGTGTCGATCCACTCCAGCGCCGCGCGGATCTGCGGTTCCAGCTTGCGGACGAGTGCCGCGTCGCCGGTCCACCGCTCGTACTCGTCGACCAGGATGATGAACAGGGGCGTCGAGTCGGCCGACCCGTAGTACGGCGAGTGTGGCTGCTCCTCGAAGCCGGCGGTCTCCCCGTACCGCAGCTCGTGCAGGATCTTGCCGGGTTCCTCGTCCCGGAAGTCGTCCACCCGCTGCCCCTGTAGTCCGGCCAGCATCAGGATGGTCGGCGGGACCAGTTCCGGCAGGAACGGCAGCACCTGCAACGAGGTGATGATGCTGTCCCGGCCGAACAGGGTCATGAACCAGGGGAGTCCTGCGGCGATCAGCCGTACGCCCAGGGCGATCGACTCGTAGCGCAGCGCGGCCAGGTCGTTGAGGCTGCGCCGGTACGCCCCGGCCAGCGGCTCGCAGTCGCAGCCGAGCTTCGGCGCCCGGTCGATGAGCTCCTGCTGTTCGGCCCGGATCGCGTCCGCGCTGCGGCTGCCGCCGTACGGCAGGGTGGCCCGGATGTCCTCGCCCCGTGCACCGAAGACGACGCTGGACACGTGCAGTCTGGTGGTCCAGCTGTCGTTGCTGGCTATCCGGATCCGGAAGGTCATTCCGGTGTCGTCGACCTGCGCCGGCGCGGTGGTGCTGACCACCATCTCCCGGTGGAACGCCTCCCGCCGGTACGACAGCCGCAATTCGTTCTCGGCGACCGTGATCGTGGTCCGTCCCCGCTTCTGCCGAGAGTTCTTGATCTCGAACAGGTCGGCGAAATCGGCCCCGATCTCGATCCGGAGGGTGCACTCGACCTCCGCGCCGAGGTGGTTCAGCACTGTCAGCTCCTCCTCGAAGCTGCCCACTATCGCCCGGCTGCGGATCACCGACGCCTTGGCGTCCAGATAGTGCGTGGGTTCGCCGGGGGCGAGGAAGAACCGGGTGCGGTACGACTCGGCATCGTCGATGGAGAGGGCGTGCAGCCGTTCGCCGTCCAGGGTGAGCACCCACGTGGACAGGAAGCGGGTGTCGAAGGAGAACAGCCCGGTGGGGAAGTCGTAGGACGGTTCGATGTCGCCACGCCGGTCGCTGACCAGGAAGGTGTTGCCGTCCAGGATGCTGACGAGGTCCTTCACCGAAGTCGCCCGGCTGCTCGGCGGGCCGTTTCGCGGGGGTCGCGGGTGCCGGGCGGGTTCGGAAAGAACCGGCGGAAGGCGAGGAAGAGCACCACGTTCCCGCTGAACGTGCTCTCGTTGCGCAGTACCGCCGCGACCCCCTGGGCCTCGCCGCTGATCAGCCGGTCGAAGAGGGCGGCGCTGCTGTACCAGATCGCGTCGGCCGGCCCACGCTCCCGGGTGACCTGCACCGACCCGGGCCGCATCCGGACCAGCCAGTGTTCGGTGCGGTGGCCGTCGCCGAGGTCGATCTGGAGGGTGCCGTCGGCCAGGCCGCCCAGAACCTCGGCTGCGCGCGACGGCAGTGTCTCGAAGAACCTCTCCGCCGCCTCGGTCACATCCGAATCGTAGGCAGTCGTCCGAGATGTCGGGTCGGTATCGACACTCCGCTCGGGTCGACAGGCCGCCGTCGTGCGGTCAGTAGACGAGCGCCTGCGCGCCCTCGGCCAACGCCTCCTCGACGAAGACCGCCGCACCGGCGATCCGGACGCCGGGGAGTACGTCGTCCGGGCCGATCTCCCGACGGGCCGCGCACTGCGTGCAGGCGGTCACCCGGCCGCTGGTCAGGATGACGTGCAACAACTCGGCCAGGGGCGCGGAGTGCGGCAGGTCGAACTGCTGGGCGCGACCGGGCAGCGCGAACCAGGTGGACTCACCGGTCAGCCAGAGCGAGACGTCCACCCCGGCCGCTACCGCCGTCGCGGCGACGGTGAATGCCTGCGCGCACCGCTCCGGGGCGTCCGCCCCTGCGGTGGCCTTCACGACGAGATTGCGGGCCATGTGGCCCAGCATAGGATGGCCGGGATGGTTACCGAGATCGGGTTTGTCAGCCTGCTGGTCGCTGGCCTGGGCGGGCTCGCCGGTGGCCTGGTCTACCTTGCCGTACGCATTTCGAGAGGACGCTGGTGAGCGCGAGGAGTGAGCCGGGCTTGCGAGCCCCGCAGTCGCGAACGAAAGAGGTGAGGTGACGCTGATGAGCGAGAACCCGCTGCAGCCGCCGTGGCTGAACGCGCCGCCGGTCGAGGAGTACCCGTTCGAGGAGAGCCACGACCTGCGGGTCGGGCCGAAGCTGCACCCCGCGCTGGACGCCCTGCTGCCGTACATCGGTCTGTGGCGCGGTCGGGGCAAGGGCGGCTTTCCCACCATCGAGGACTTCGACTACGCGCAGGAGATCCGGATCAGCCACGACGGCCGACCGTTCCTGCACTACGAGTCGCGTGCGTGGATCCTCGACGAGCAGAGCAAGCCGGTCCGTCCGGCCGGCCGCGAGGCGGGCTGGTGGCGACCGGTGCTGGTGGACGGGCGGGCGACCGACGAGCTGGAGGCGCTGATCACCACCCCGACCGGGGTGATGGAGCTGCACCTGGGCAAGCGCACCGGCACGCAGCTCGAGTTCGCCACCGACGCGGTGATCCGGACTCCGACCGCCAAGGAGGTCACCGGCGGGCACCGGCTCTTCGGCATCGTCGAGGGTGCGCTGCTCTACGCCCAGGAGATGGCCGCCATGGGGCACGGGCTCAGCCCGCACCTCTCCGCCCGACTCGTCCGGGTCGGCGGCTGACCGTTACCCGACGGGGAAGCCCAGCAGTGAGTGCAGGGCGGGGGTGCGCGGACAAGGGTTCCGGCGCACCCCGTCCAGCTCTCGGATTTCGGCGAGCCCGCGCACGGACGAGCTGAACCAGACCCCGTCGGCGGCGTGCAGCTCGGCTGGCGTGACCATCCGTTCGGCGGCGTCCAGGCCCAGCTCGTGAGCGTGGGCGAGCAGCCAGGCCGCTGTCGTGCCGGGCAGGATGCCGGTGGTCGCGGCCGGCACGGTGCAGAGCGTGCCCTCGGTGAGCCACACCACGTTCGCGATCGGCCCCTCCAGGGCGTACCCGTCGGAGGAGACCCAGAGCACGTCGTCCACGCCGGCCCGCTGTGCCCAGCGGCGGGCGGCGCTGTTGACCGCGTACGACGTGGATTTGATCCCTGCCGGCAGCCAGTCGAGCCCGGTACGCGCGTCGGCGGGCACCCCCAACGGCAGGGTGGCCACCGTGATCCCGTTCTGCCGGGCCGCCCGCGACGACGCCGGCACCTCGGTCAGCGTGGCGTAGACGGTCGGCGGCCCGCCGGCCTCGGAGCCCCGGGTGCAGACCAGCCGTAGCGCGCCCTCGACCGGCGCGGGCCAGCCCGCACGCACCGTGTCGAGCAGGTCGATGAGCGCGTCGGCGGGGGGCAGACCCAGGTCGACGGCCGCCGCGGCCGTGGTCATTCGGGCCAGGTGCTCGTCGCGCAACCACGGCCGGCCCTGGCGCAGGTGCATGGACTCGAAGAGCCCGTCGCCGTGCAGAACGCCCAGGTCGTCGCCGCGGAGCACGGGCTCGTCGGTCGCGATGAGGCCCCGCCCGAGCACGGCGATCCGCGGGCTGGGAGCAGCCGGGACATTGCCGACGGACGACGTCACCATGACCGCGAGCGTAGCGGTGATCGATCGCGGTGCGGGGAACAGCCTGGTGGCCGAACTATGATCGGAGCGTGTCCGAATCCTCCCTCGCGGAAATGCTGCGGGCCCGTGGGCTGCGGCTGACGGCCCAGCGGCAGCTCGTCCTCCAGGCGGTGCTCGATCTGGGCCACGCCACCCCGGAGCAGGTGCACACCGCAGTCCGGGAGGTGGCCGCCGGCGTCAACATCACCACCATCTACCGCACGCTCGAGCTGCTGGAACGGCTCGGTCTGGTCACCCACACGCACCTGTCGCACGGCTCACCGACCTATCACGCCGCCGGTGAGCACCAACACGTCCACCTGGTCTGCCGGGAGTGTGGCGCGATCGACGAGATCGATCCGGAGCTGCTCCGCCCGCTCGCCGACCAGTTGGCCGCGCAGCGCGGGTTCCGGGTGGACATCGGGCACGTGTCACTCTTCGGCGTCTGCGTACGCTGCGAGAACGGGGACGAAAAATGATCGACATCGCAGGCGCGGTGGCAGTCGAGAGCATCGACGAGGCCAGCCGTGACCAGCCGGATCCGGCACACGTCGCGGCCGGGGTGCGGGGGGTGGCCGCGCACTACGGCGACCCGCTGCGCGAGCAGCGCACCCTCGACACCGCTGTCGGTCTGGTCGACAGGTCGCACCGGGGGGTCATCGCGGTGCCCGGGGAAGAGCGGGCCAGCTGGCTGCACACTGTCACCTCGCAGCACCTGACCGCGCTCTCCGCGGGCGAGGGCACCGAGTTGCTGGTGCTGTCCCCGCACGGCCACGTCGAGCAGCACGCCATGGTCGCCGAGGACGGCGAGACCGCCTGGCTCGACACCGAGCCCGGTGCGACCGAGGGCCTGCTGACCTACCTGGAGAAGATGCGGTTCTTCAGCAAGGTCGAGCCACGCGACGCGACGGCCGAGCGCGCGCTGTTGTCGCTGGTCGGGCCGGCGGCCATGGAGGCGCTCGGCACGCTCGGCGTGACCGGGCTCGCCGCACCGGACGTGGTCGCGGTGCCGGGTCCGAAGTTCCCGCACGGCGCCGTGCCACCACGGGCGAGCGCACGGTACGACGTACGACCGCTGCCGATCGGCGGCTGGGCCCGACGTGGTCCGCTCGGGGTGGACCTGCTGGTGCCCCGGTCGGCGATGGACCAGGTGGTGGCGGAGTTGCGCGGCGCCGGCGTGCCGCTCGCGGGGCTGTGGGCGTACGAGGCGATCCGGGTGGCCGCCCGGCAACCCCGGGTCGGGGTGGACACCGACCACCGGACCATTCCGGCCGAGGTCGACCTGATCGCCCCGGCGGTGCATCTGGACAAGGGTTGCTACCGGGGGCAGGAGACGGTGGCGCGGGTGCACAACATGGGCCGCCCGCCGCGTCGCCTCGTACTGCTGCATCTGGACGGGGTGACCACCGATCAGCCGCCGGTGGCCGGTACGCCGGTGACGCTCGATGGCCGGGCGGTCGGCTTCGTCGGCACCGCCGTGCTGCACCACGAGCTGGGCCAGGTCGCGCTCGCGGTGGTGAAGCGGAACGTCCCGGACGACGCCGCGTTGCTGATCGGCGAGACCGCGGCGGCGATCGACCCCTCCTGAGCGGGCCGTCTAGGATCGCCGGCATGACGACAGGGACGTTGATCACGGTAGCCCCGACCGGCGCTGAGTCGGCCAAGGCGGAGGTGCCGGCGCTGCCGGTGACCCTCGACGAGTTGCTGCTCACCGCCAAGGAGTGCGAGGCGCTCGGCGCCGCCGTGATCCACGTCCACATCCGCGACGACGAGGCCCGACCGACGCTCGACCCGGTGCGGCTGGCCGACACCGTGGCGGCGCTGCGGGAGAGCACCGACCTGATCGTGCAGCTCTCCTCCGGTGGCGCGGTGACCGACCCGGAGGCCGCCCGGCTCGCAGTGCTCGACGCCCGTCCGGACATGGCCTCCTGCACCATGGGCACTGTCAACTTCGGCGACGACGTCTTCCTCAACCGCTGGGAGTTCATCGTCGACCTGCACACCCGGATGCAGGAACGCGGGATCGTGCCGGAGTACGAGATCTTCGACCTCGGCCACCTGTCCGCGTTGCAGCGGTTGCTCGGCAAGTACGGGCTGCCGGCCGGCGGGCACGTGCACGTCGACTTCGTGATGGGCGTGCCGGGCGGGATGCCGGGCACCACCGAGACCCTCGTCGCGGCCCACCGGATGCTGCGGGACCTGCCCGAGGGCACCACCTTCTCGGCCACCGGCGTCGGTCGCAGCACGATCCCGGTGATGCTGGCCGCTCTGTCGACCGGCGGGCACCTGCGGGTCGGCATGGAGGACACCGTGACGTACGCGAAGGGCCGTCCGGTGGAGTCGAACATGCAACTGGTGGCCCGCGCGGTGGGTTTCGCCCAGCTCGCCCAGCGCCCGCCATTGACCACCACCGAGGCTCGCGAACTGCTCGGGCTGTAAGGGCAGGTCTGTCCCGCGCCCCTGTCACCCGGGCGGTGGACCTCCTGGTCACCCCGCCGCCGGGCACCCCCGGACCGTCGGTACCGTCCAGCGCGTGACGAAGACGTACGAGGGTGGCGCGCCGCTCGCCGAGGTGGTCCGGTCCGGGTTCGTGGAGGGTGCGCACCGCGGCTCGGTGGTGGTGCTGGACGCCGCCGGTGTCGCGGTGGCGTCCGCCGGGGACGTGACCTCGCCGATCTTTCCCCGCTCGGCCAGCAAGCCGATGCAGACGATCGGGATGCTCCGGGCCGGCCTGGCCCTGACCGACCCGGCCGACGTGGCGCTGGTCTCGGCGAGCCACGCCGGCGAGGAGTTTCACCTGGCCCGGGTCGGTGCGCTGCTGGAGCGCGCCGGGCTGGACGGGTCGGCGCTGCACTGCCCGCCCGACCTGCCGGTGGGGGCCGCGGCCCGGGAGGCGGTGCTGCGGGCCGGTGGCGGCCCGACCCGGGTGCAGATGAACTGCTCCGGCAAGCACAGCGGGATGCTGCTGACCTGCGAGGCCGCCGGATGGTCGCGGGAGGGCTACTGGCGGCCGGAGCACCCGCTTCAGCAGCGGCTGCGGGCCGCCATCGAGGAGTTCACCGGCGAGCAGGCGGCGGCGGTGGGGGTCGACGGTTGCGGCGCGCCGGTCCTCGCGGTGTCGCTGGCCGGTCTGGCCGGGGCGTACCTCCGGCTGGTCGACGCCGAGCCCGGCTCGGTGCCGCGCGCGGTGGCCGACGCGATGCGGGCGTACCCGGAGATCGTGGGTGGCACCCAGGCCGACGACACGCGGCTGATGCGTGGTGTCCCGGGTGCGCTGGCCAAGGTCGGTGCCGAGGGCGTGATCGCCGTGGCGCTGCCGGGCGTCGGCGCCGTCGCGTTGAAGATCGACGACGGCGCCGACCGGGCCCGGATGCCGGTACTGGTCTCCGCGCTGCGCCGGCTCGGCGTGGATGCTCCGGTGCTGACCGAGTACGCCGAGGTGCCGCTCTTCGGTGGTGGGGTACCGGTCGGGGCGGTCCGCCCGCTCTGGTGAGCGCGCTCTAGCTCAGGAAGTCGAGCAGTGCGGCGTTGACCGGCTCCGGGCGCTCCAGCGGCAGCAGGTGGGCGGCGTCCGGCACGTCGGGCAGTCGTACCGCGCCGGGGACCTCGGCGGCGATCCGGTCGGCGAGCCGACTGATGTCCGGCACGTCGGCCGCGCCGGCGGTGACCAGGACGGGGATCTTCAGCTCACCGAGACGACCGATCGCCGGTGGCGACAGCTCTCCCACCTCGACCGCGCCGAGCGCCAGCTCCGCGGCGAGGGCACGCTGGTCCATCTCCTGCGCGAACGCGACCAGCTCCGGGTCGACGTCCTCCGGCTGGCGTCGCGGGCCGACCACCCAGAACCGCACCTCACCGGCCGCACCGGCGACGAAGTCGTCCGGGTCGACCTCGCCGACCAGGTCGTCCCAGAGGTCGTTCGCCTCGTCGGACCACTCGTTCCCGGAGACCGCCGTGTCGAACAGCGCGAGCGCGCTCACCCGGTCGGGGTGGGCCAGCGCGGTGTCGATGGCGACCGCCCCACCGAAGGAGCAGCCGACCAGGGCAGCCCGGGGCAGGTCGAGCGCGTCCAGCAGCCCGGCCACGTCGTCGTGGTGCGTGAACGGGGTCGGTGGGAGCTCGGAGTCTCCGTAGCCGCGCAGGTCCGGGACGATCACCCGGTGCCGGGTCGCGAGCGCGGACACCTGCCCCCGCCACATCCGCCGGTCGGCGATGCCGGCGTGCAGCAGGACGACGGGCGAACCGGTGCCGGCCTCGTCGTACGCGATGCTTGCTCCATTGACTGTGATCTTGTCCACGGACGGACCGTACGGATCGGTTGAGCGGCGCGCAAACGGGGTCCTGAGACCTTGCTAACTATGGTTAGCGTTTTGCTTGCAACAGCTAGCGCGGGCGGTTAGCGTCGCTGCCATGGCCACACCCAAGGACCTTCCCGACGTCGGCGGGTTCATCCGCGATCTTCGGCGCAACGCCAAGATCTCGCTACGGCAGCTCGCCGAGCAGGCGGGGGTCAGCAACCCGTACCTCAGCCAGATCGAGCGCGGCCTGCGCAAGCCCAGCGCCGAGGTGCTCCAGCAACTGGCGAGCGCGCTGCGGGTGTCCACGCCGGCGATGTACCTGCGCGCCGGTCTGCTCGACGACAAGGAAGGCCACGGGGTGCTCGCCGCCATCGCCGTGGACGCCGACCTGACGATGGCGCAGAAGCAGTCGCTCAGTCAGATCTACGAGACGTTCCGCCGGGAGAACACCCGGCTGGCCGAAGCCGAGACGGCGCAGGCCGACCAGCCCGCCGACCAGCCCGCCAGCCAGGCCGCCGACCAGCCCGCCAGCCAGGCCGCCGACCTGGCCAACGTGGCCGCCACCGGCCCCACCACCGTCGGCGGCACCCCGACCGAGGCCGTGCTCGAGTCGGTCGCCGTCACCGAGGCGGGCACCGCTCCCGCCCCGGGCAGCACCAGCATCCCCCAGAAGAAGAAGGCCGCCGAGGCGGCCGAAGAGGAGACGTCATGAGCGAGCCGAAGACCAACCGCATCCCCGCCCCGATCTACGCCGCAGCCGGCGCCGGTGAGCTGGCCATCGAGCAGTTGCGCAAGCTGCCGGCCGTGGTCGGCGTCCTCAGCACCCGGGTCGTCGCCGACCTGGGCGGCCGGGCCGTGCTGACCGGCTTCGAGCTGAAGCAGAAGGCCACCGAGACGCTGCGCACCGCCAACGAGACCGCCGACCTGGCGAAGCTGCGCGAGGCCGCCGACATCGACAAGCTGCGCGCCGCCGCGACCCGCAACGCCGCCCTGGTGGTCGCGAGCGCCCAGGTCGCCCAGGAGCGCGCGTTCGCGGCGTACGGCGCGCTGGTCGCCCGGGGCGAGCGGGTCGTCGGTGCCGGCGTGCTGGAGGCCGCCGAGACGGTCAACGCCGACATCGAGGCCACCGAGGCCGTGACGCCGGCCGCCACCCCCACCGCTGCCGCCACCCCCACCGCTGCGGCCCCCACCCCCACCGCTGCGGCCCCCACCGACGCGCCGACCCCGGCCGACGTGGCGGAGATCGCCGAGGCCAAGCCGGCCGCCGTCAAGAAGGCCGCCCGCGCGCCGAAGGCCGCCAAGCCGGTCGAGGCCCCGTCGGCGAAGCTTCCCCGGGCCACCAAGCGGACCCGTCCGGCAGCCGAGTAGTTCACGTGGCCGCGACCCCGGTGGCGTCCTTGTCGGACGTAGCCGGGGTCGTGGACATAAACTGGCCGGCATGGCCAACGCCGCGCCGATCTTCGCCTTCGCCGTCCGTGAAGTGATCCAGCTGATCCTGCTCGTCTTCGCGCTGATCGTTCAGGGTGTCGCCCTGGTGCACGCGATCACGCAGCGCTCCGACGCCTTCCCCGCCATCGGGACGCTGCCCAAGGGCGGCTGGATCGCCATCCTGGCGGTCTGCCTCGTGCTCACCCTGCTCGGCTTCGGTCCGATCAGTCTCTTCGGACTGGTCGGCATCGCCGCCGGTCTGATCTACCTGCTCGATGTCCGAATCGGCCTCCGCGAACTCGGTGACGGCAAAGGGTTCTGGTGAGAGGTTTTCGCTGGCCGCCCCCACCCGACAGCGGGCCCCGCACCTGGGGTCCCGGGCCGGGTGGGCCGCGTACCGGCCGGCCGGCGCTGCCGGAGCCGGAGACCGAGCTGATCACCACCCCGCACGGCGTGCGGCTGGAACGGCTGGTCACCGGCACCGGTGATCCGGTCACCGTGTTCGCGCACGGGTTGGGCAACGGCATCGCCACCACCCGACCGTTCGGCAGTGGGGTGAACGGTCGCAAGGTGTTCTTCCAGTTCCGCGGTCACGGCCGTTCCGAAGCCCCGGACGGGCCGTGGGACTATCTGGACCTGGCCCGGGATCTGCGGGCGATCGCCGACCTTGGCGGCGCCAGCCGGGCGTTCGGCGCGAGTCTCGGCGCGGGTGCCCTCTGCCGACTCCTGGTGGAGAGCCCGGAGCGTTTCGACAAGCTGGTCTTCTTCCTGCCGGCGGTCCTCGACGAGCCACGCGGGCCGGCCGCCCGGGAGCGCATCACCGACCTGCTGGAGGCGGTGGAGAGCGGCGACGCCTCGGCGGTAGCCGACATCGTCACGCTGGAGTTGCCCCCGGCGGTGCGTAACACCCCGGCCGGCTGGGCCTACCTGCGACAACGGCTCGACCAACTGCTCCGCGACGGTCTCGCCGACGGTCTGGCCACGCTTACCGACCAGACACCGCTGCGCCAGATCGGTGACCTGACGGCGGTCACCGCACCGGCGCTGGTGATCGGTTGCGCGGGCGACGACCTGCACCCGGTCGAGGTCGCGGAGCGGCTCGCCGTGGCGCTTCCCCAGGCCACCCTGCACGTGTACGACCGGCCCGGCGTGCTCTGGTCGGAACGCGCCGATCTGCGGGACCGCATCTCCGGCTTCCTTAACGAGTAACCTGCCCTGTCATGGGCGTCACACAGCACGGCCGGACGCACCGGCTCGACCTTGCCGACCCGACAGTGCGCGAATGGACGTGCACCGTCCTGCACTCCGATGCCGAGCAGGGCATCGTGTTGGACCGTTCGGCGTTCTACCCGGGCGGTGGTGGCCAACCACCCGACCACGGTGTGTTGCTCTGGCAGGGCGTGCAGACCCGGATCGTCGGCACCCGCAAGGGCGACGACCCCTACCTGATTCCCGCCGAGGGTGACCCGCTGCCGCCGGTCGGCACCGAGGTCGTCGGCGCGGTGGAGGACGAGCGCCGCACCCGGCTGATGCGTACCCACTCCGGGCTGCACGTGCTCTGCGGTGTGGTGTTCCGCGACTTCGGCGCGCTCGTGACCGGCAACTCGATGGAACCGGGCGAGGCTCGGATGGACTTCAACCTCCCCGAGGTGCCCCCGGACTTCAAGAGTCGCATCGAAGAGCTGGTCAACGCCGAGGTGGCCGCCGACCGCTCGGTCGCCACCCGGGTGCTGCCGCGCACCGAGGCGCTGGCCCTGCCGGACATCATCCGTACCCAGTCCAACCTCATCCCGCCGGATGAGCAGGAGGTCCGGATCGTCGACATCGTCGGGCTGGACGTGCAGGCCGACGGCGGCACCCACGTCGCCTCCACCGCCCAGATCGGCAAGGTCCAGGTGGTGAAGGTGGAGAGCAAGGGCCGGGCCAACCGCCGGGTCCGGGTCCGACTGGTCGACTAGATCGAGTACCGAATTCGGACGTCGGTTGTCAGGTATCCCTGACAACGTCGCAGGCATGACACAACCGCTAACCGGAAAGATCGCGCTCGTCGCCGGTGCCACCCGTGGCGCCGGGCGGCAGATCGCCGTTCAGCTCGGCGCGGCCGGGGCCACTGTCTACGCCACCGGTCGTAGCTCACGGGCCGGCCGCTCCGAGATGGATCGACCGGAGACCATCGAGGAGACCGCCGAGCTGGTCAGCGCGGCCGGCGGCACCGGCATCGCCGTCCAGGTCGACCACCTGGTGCCCGATCAGGTCCGCGACCTGGTCGCCCGGATCGACGCCGAGCACGGCCAACTCGACGTGCTGGTGAACGACATCTGGGGCGGCGACCCACTGGTCACCTGGGACAAGCCGGTCTGGGAGCAACCGCTCGACGCCGGCTTCCGTACCCTGCGACTGGCCGTCGACACGCACATCATCACCAGCCACTTCGCCCTGCCGCTGCTGATCCGCAAGCCCGGTGGCCTGGTGGTGGAGATGGGCGACGGCACCAAGGCGTACAACGACGAGAACTACCGGCTGTCGGTCTTCTACGACCTGGCGAAGGTCTCGGTCAACCGGCTCGCCTTCAGTCAGGCGCACGAACTGAAGCCGCACGGCTGCACGGCCGTGGCACTGACCCCCGGCTGGATCCGTTCCGAGGCGATGCTGGAGCACTTCGGCGTGACCGAGGAGAACTGGCGCGACGGGGCCGCCACCGACCCGAACTTCCTCATCTCGGAGACCCCGGCCTTCGTCGGCCGGGCGGTGGCCGCGCTCGCCGCTGACGAGGAGAAGGCCCGCTGGAACGGCAGGTCCGTCGACGCCGGCAGCCTGTCCAAGGTGTACGGCTTCACCGACCTCGACGGCAGCCAACCTGAGGGTTTCCGCTACATCACCGAGGTGGTCGACGCGGGCAAGCCGGCGGACGTGACCGGCTACCGGTAGAGCGCGGCGAGCCGCTCGGCGCTCTCCGCGAACAACCGCCGCAGCTCGGGTGGGTCGATGACCTCGACCTCGGGGCCGAGCCCCAGCAGTTGGTGGTACGCCACCTGGACGGACTCGACCGGCAGCCGGGTTACGACCCACCCCTGCCCGTCGGGCTCGTCGGCGGTGGCGACCAGTTCGTCGTACACGTTGGGGGCATCGACCAGGTGCCGGAGCTGGCGCAGGCCGGCGGGGCTCAGCCGGACGGCGACCTCGGCCCGCAGCATGGTCCGCAGGAACGACCCGGCCTGCTCGCGCCAGTGCCCGGCCAGGTCGAAGCCCTCGTCGCGGTCGAAGCTCTCCTCGCCCACCTCGACCCCGGTGACCCGGTCCACCCGGTAGGTGCGCACATCGTCGCCGACGCGGCCGACCAGATACCAGACCCCACTCTTGAGCACCAGGCCGTACGGCTGGACCTGGCGGGTCACCTCCTGGTCGCCGCGTCGGTAGCGCAGCTCCACCACGGTGTCGCCCCAGACCGCCCGGGCCAGCTCGGGCAGCCAGGGCGGTGGCGTGCTCTGCCGGAACCAGCCCGGTACGTCCAGGTGGAACCGCTGCCCGGCCCGGGCCGGCGCGTCGCGCAGGGCGGGTGGCAGCGCGGCGAGCACCTTCAGCTCGGCGGACGCGACGGCGTCGGCGAGCCCCATCTCGCCGGCCGGTCCGGGCAGCCCGGCGAGGAAGAGCGCCTCCGCCTCGTCCCGGGTCAGCCCGGTCAGCCGGGTGCGGTACCCCCCGAGCAGGCGGTAGCCGCCGGCCCGCCCCCGGTCGGCGTAGACCGGCACGCCCGCCGCGGAGAGCGCCAGAACGTCCCGATAGACGGTCCGCTCGGAGATCTCCAGCTCCCGTGCCAGCTCGCCCGCTGTCATCGACCCGCGCGACTGCAACAGCAACAGCAACGAGATCAGTCGGGACGCGCGCATCCGCCCATCCTGCCCGGTGCCGCTCACCGCCCGCCGGGCGTCAGCAACCCCCGGTCGTACGCGGTGGCCACCGCGGCGGCCCGGTCGTTGACCCCGAGCTTGGCGTACAGGTGCAGCAGGTGCGTCTTGACGGTGGCCTCGCTGATGAACAGGCGGTTCGCCGCCTCCCGGTTGGAGGCGCCCCGGGCCACCAGGGTGAGCACCTCAAGCTCCCGTTGACTGAGCGGTTCCTCGGCGGGAGCGCGCAGCCGACCCATCAGCCGGCCGGCGACGCTCGGCGCCAGCACCGACTCGCCCCGGGCCGCGGCCCGGACCGCCCGAACCAGATCCTCCCGAGGTGTGTCCTTGAGCAGGTAACCGGTCGCACCTGCCTCAATCGCCGGCAGCACGTCCGCGTCCGTGTCGTAGGTGGTGAGCACCAGCACCCGGGCGGTGCTGCCGGTGCGAGCCAGCCTGCCGATGGCGGTCACCCCGTCCATGCCGGGCATCCGCAGGTCCATCAGCACCACGTCGGGTCGCAGCGACGCGACCAGGGCCAACGCCTCCGAGCCGTCCGCCGCCTCGCCCACCACCTCGAAATCGGGGTCACCGGTGAACATCCCCCGCAGGCCGTCCCGCACCACCGGGTGATCGTCGACGATCAGCAGCCGAACCGGGGCGGTCAACCGGCACCTCCGGGTAGCGCGGGGACGGACGCCGAGATGGCGGTGCCGTTGCCCGGCTCGGATTCGACTGCCAACTCGCCACCGACCCTTGTCACCCGTTGCCGCATGGCGGTCAACCCGTACCCGCCGCCCGGCTCACGGGGCGCTGGCTGGTCGGCGACGTCGAAGCCGGCCCCGTCGTCACGGACGTCGAGCGTGACCACGTCCGCCATGTACGACAGGGTCAGCCCGACCCGCGACGCGGCGGCGTGCCGGGCCACGTTTGACAGCGCTTCCTGGGCGGCCCGTAGCAGGGTCACCTCCACCTCCGGGTGCAGCGGGCGGGGCGTGCCGGTGGTGGCCACGTCGGCCCGTACCCCGTTCAGGGCCGACCAACGCCCGCCCAGATCGACGAGGGCGTCCGGTAGCCGGGCCGTCTCCAACGGTTCCGGGCGGACCGCCTGCACCGAGCGGCGGGCCTCGGTGAGGCTCTCCCGAGCCAGGGCGAGCGCGTTGTCGACGTGCCGGCGCCAGTCGGCCGACCGGTCGCGGCTCTGCTCGGCCGCCTCCAGTTGAGTGATGATGCCGGTCAATCCCTGCGCCAGGGTGTCGTGGATCTCCCGCGCCATTCGTTGCCGCTCGTCCAGCACGCCGGCCTCCCGGGCCTGGGTGAGCAGTTGGGCGTGCAGCCCGGCGTTCTCATTCACCGTCTCGGTGAGCTGGCGGTTGGTCTCACCGAGTTCCGCCACCAACCGCTTGCGCCTGGCGTCCTCCTGTTCGGCGATCACCGCGAACCAGCTCGCCGAGCCGGCCACCACCAGGTTGAACAGCACCAGCAACAGCCAGAGCGGCAGGTGCGACGCCACGACCGACAGACCACCGCCCTGCGACGTGGCGACCAGGGTGGCCGTGGTGACCACGCCCGCGACGCGCCAGCGCCCGGGCAGCACCGGAAAGGCGTGGATGTAGCCGATCCAGGCGAAGAAGCCGTACCACGGGCTGACGGCCACCAGCGCGGCGGCGAACGTGAGCAGCCCGGCGTAGTAGACCGCCATCGGTCTGCGCCGGCTCTGCCAGCCGGGGTGCACTGTGACGAACCAGGCGACCCAGCCTCCGGCCGCCACGGCGACGGCGAGGGTGGGCAGCGCCCCGGGCTGGTCAGGTGCCGGTGCGACGAGGGCCAGCAGGGTGCCCAGAGTCAGCCCGCCGAAGGGGAAGACGCGGTAAAGGATCGCCTCGTGCTCTCGCCATCTGGTCAGACGGTCGTGCCCACCGCTGCTGGTCATCGCATCTCCGCTCACTCCCAGCGGAACAGTTTCGCCGCGCCGGCGCCGGCCGCCACGGCGATCATCGCCATTATTCCCAGGTGCAGCGGCTGTGGCGCAGTGCCGGTCCAGGCGTCGAGGAGCGCCTGCACCCCGGGCGGCGTGTAGTCGCCGATCCGCGCCACGACATCGGGGAGCAGGAACCGGGGGAGGTAGACCCCGCCGAAGAACATGGTGAGCAGGAACAGTGGGACGGCCAGGGCCTGTGCCGCCTTAGTGGTTTTGGCCACGGCGGCGACCAGCAGGCCGAGCGCCAGCAGCGCCGCCGTGCCGAGGACGAACGCCAGGGTGAAGCCGAACGGGTGCCGGGGGAGCGGCACCTCGAACGCCAACCGGCCGACGACGATGAGCAGCAACGCGCTGGCCAGGATCGCGGCCAGGGCCACCACCAGTTGGGCGGCGAGCAGAGCGCCCGGGTGCGCCGGAGTGGTCGCCAGCCGACGCAGCACGCCGCGTTCCCGGTAGGTGGCCAGCGCCATTGGCATCGTGTTCACCCCCACCATGGCCAGGGTGACCACCAACAGCGACGGGGCGAAGTAATTGACGAAGTTCTGCCCGTCGAAGTTCGGATCGGGCTCGCGGAGCGAGGGAATCAACCCGAGCACCACCAGGATCAGTGTGGGCAGCCCGACTATGGTGAGCAGCGTCGGTAGGTCCCGCAGGTAGAGCCGCGCCTCGACCTTCAGGATCTGGCGGAAGGCGTGCATTGTGCTTCCTCTCAGTTGACGGGCCGGTGCCCGGTCAGCTCGACGAAGGCGTCGTCGAGGGTGGACTGCTCCAGCCGCAGGTCTGCCGCGACGATCTGGTGACGGGCGAGCACCGACGTGACGGCGTGCAGCAGCTCGCCGGTTCCGGTCACCACCACCTGGCTGCCGGTTCGCTGCACGGCGGACACTTCGGGCAGGTCGGTGAGGAGGCGGTCGTCGAGCGGAGCTGAGGGCCGGAACCGGATCCGCTGTTCCGGAGCCACCGTCGACACCAGGCCTGCCGGGCTGTCCAGGGCGACCACCCGCCCCCGGTCGATC
The DNA here is from genome assembly GCF_042871765.1 of Micromonospora sp. NPDC005553. NCBI lineage: Bacteria > Bacillati > Actinomycetota > Actinomycetes > Micromonosporales > Micromonosporaceae > Micromonospora > Micromonospora sp. NPDC005553. The sequence goes on from NZ_JBIAJD010000003.1 coordinate 338,214, forward strand.
ACCGCGACCCGGTCGCAGAGCCGCTCGGCCTCCTCCATGAAGTGGGTGACCAGCACGATGGTCACCCCGCTGTCGCGGACCTGTTCGATGAGGCCCCAGGTGTCCCGGCGGGCCTGCGGGTCCAGCCCGGTGGTCAGCTCGTCGAGGATGGCGATCTCCGGGTTGCCGACCAGGGCCAGCGCGATGGAGAGCCGCTGCTTCTGGCCGCCGGAGAGCTTCTTGTACGCCGTGTTCCGCTTGTCGCCGAGGCCCAGCTTGTCGATCAGCTCGGTCGGGTCGGCCGGGTTGCGGTAGAACGAGGCGTACAGCTCCAGTGCCTCGGCCACCCGCAACCGGTCCGGCAGTTGGCTCTCCTGGAGTTGCACCCCGACCCGCTGGCGTAGCTGGGCCGCGTCCCGGCGGGGGTCGAGCCCGAGGACCGACACCCCGCCCCCGTCGGGGACACGCAGCCCGGCCACACACTCCACAGTGGTGGTCTTGCCGGCGCCGTTCGGGCCGAGGACGCCGAAGATCTCCCCGGCCTCCACGGTGAGCGACACGTCGTCCACCGCCACCAGGTCGCCGTACCGCTTCTTCAGGTGGGTCACCTCGATGACCGGCATCGTGTCGCCTTTCGCCGCCGCTGACTTCGTACCCCTCAAGGGTGGTCGCGGTGGCCCGCCGGCGAATCGACCGGTCAGCGACGAACCTCGGCGTCCCCGGTGGATCGCTGCCGTCCGTCAACCGGTTGATGTGTAAGCGGCGGCTCGCTGCTAGCGCTCCGCCCGGCGGATCCGATCACCTCTGGTTAGGCTGCTCGATCGTGGATGCCAGCAGAATCGCCAGCCCGGTGACCGGGGTCGTCGGACGCTTCCTCGCCGGGGCGGGGCTGCTCCTGCGTGGGTTGGGCCTCTACGTCCGCAGCCCGGGGCTGATGCTGCTCGGCATCGTGCCGGCGTTGATCTCCGGCGTGCTCTTCCTGGCCGCGCTCGCCACACTGGTGTACTTCGTGGACGATCTCGCCGCGCTGGTCACCCCGTTCGCCGACGACTGGTCGAGCACCGGGCGCAGCCTGGTCCGGGTGATCGCCGGGTTGGCCTTCCTGGGGGTCGGCGGCCTGCTTGGCGTGCTCACCTTCACCGCCGTCACCCTGGTCATCGGGGACCCGTTCTACGAGAAGATCTCCGAGCAGGTCGAGCAGCGGTACGGCGGCACGCCGGGCGCTGTGGACGTGCCCTTCTGGTCGTCGCTGCGCCGTAGCCTCGCCGACTCGGTACGCCTGCTGGCGCTCACGGCGTTGGTCGGGATTCCGCTCTTCCTCGCGGGCTTCATCCCCGTGGTCGGCCAGACGGTCGTCCCGGTCATCGGGGCGGCCGTGGGCGGGTGGTTCCTCGCCGTGGAGTTGGTAGGTGCACCGTTCTACCGACGCGGTATGCGGCTGCCGCAGCGCCGGACGATCCTGAAGGCCGACCGACCCACCGCGCTCGGCTTCGGAGTTGCTGTCTTCCTGTGCTTCCTGATTCCGCTCGGCGCCGTGCTGATCATGCCGGCCGCTGTCGCCGGTGCCACGTTGCTGGCCCGTCGCTCGATGGGCCAGCCGATCGAGGAGAGCTGACATGGAGATCAGCCTGGTCGAGGGCGACATCACCACCCAGCGGGTGGACGCCATCGTGAACGCCGCGAACTCGTCCCTGCTCGGTGGCGGTGGGGTCGACGGTGCCATCCACCGGCGCGGCGGGCCGGCCATCCTGGCCGAGTGCCGGGCACTGCGGGCGTCCCGCTACGGCAGGGGCCTGCCCACCGGCCAGGCGGTGGCGACGACGGCCGGGGAGCTGCCGGCCCGCTGGGTGATCCACACCGTCGGGCCGGTCTGGTCGGCAGGCGAGGACCGCTCGGCGCTGCTGCGCGACTGCTACGCCAACAGCCTCCGGGTGGCCGACGAGTTGGGCGCGAGCACTGTGGCCTTCCCGCTGATCTCGGCCGGCATCTACGGCTGGCCGCTCGACGACGCTGTCGGTCAGGCGCTGGCGGTGCTGCGCGCGGCCACCCCCGCCACCGTCACCGAAGCCCGCCTGGTCCTCCTAGGCGCCGACACGTACGCCACCGCCCGCAAGATCTCCGAAACACCCTGACCCCGCCCTCGCCCCCGCCCGCGCCCGCCCGCGCCCCGCCCCCCGCCCCGCCGATCTTGCAGTTTCGGTTGTCGACATGAGGGTCTTTGTCCCTCTTGTCGGGACAGGAAGTGCAAGATCGACGCAGGGTGTGCCGTCAGGTCAGGTCAGGTCGGACAGGCAGGACCACTCGGCTGCCACCGGGCGGTAACCCAGCCGGGTGTTGATCGCGAGCATCGGCCCGTTCGCCTCGTCGTTCGAGGTGTACGCGACGCGCACGCCGTTCGCGGCGGCCCGGTGCAGCGCTGCCGTCTTGGCGAGCCGGGCGAGGCCCCGCCCCCGGTACGCCGGGAGACTGCCGGTGAAGTCCGACCACATCCGGTCCCCGTCCCGCTTCACCAGGCTGAAGGCGGCCACCTCCCCGTCGACTTCGACAGCGGTGCTGGACTCCTTGTCCAGGCCCAGGTTGTCCCAGACGTCGTACTGCCAGCTCTCGTAGCTGATCGAGTCGACCGGCACGTCGCCCGGCTCGTCCAGCGCCGAGGCCACGTCCGCCACGTAGAGGCGATGCGGGTCGAGGTCGGAGATCGGGAGCAGCCGTACGCCCGGGGGCGGCTCCGGCAGCGCGGGGGCCGGATTCAGTTCGAGCGCCGAGAAGCGCAGCTCGCGACTGGGCTCGTAGCCGTGCCGACGGGCGAACGGCAGCGCCTCCGGCTGGGCGAAGGCGCGCAGCCGGCGGACGCCCAGCGGTGCGAGGTGACCCGTCGCGGTCGTCAGCAGCGCGGTGCCGATGCCGCGCCGCCGGTGCTCCGGATGGACGTGCAGGAGGGAGATGTCACCGAAGCCGGCCGTCGAGGTCGAGTCGTTGCGTTGCGCCGTCACCCATCCGACAACCTGGCCGTCGACCTCGGCCACGAAGGCGGCCCAGTCCCTGCCCGGTACCGGCTCGGCGATCATCTTCCGGGTGGACTCGACGCCGCGCACCTGGTACGGGAAGACGATCGCCCGCAGCGCCACCACGCCCGGGGCATCGTCGGGCTGCGCCACACGAATGCCCATGTCAGGCCCCCGTCCGTACGGCCGCGACGACGGCCTCGACCTCGGCGGGTTGGTGGGAGCGGCTGAGCAGTGCGACAGGATCCGGCATGTCGGCGAGGCTAACCAAGATCGTCCGCCGGAGCGACGCATTAACCGTGTGCTCCCGCAGCCGGCCACCGACCAGCAGGCAGCAACTTCAGGGAAATAGTGGCCTCCCGGCGCTCGGAGACCACAATTACCCTGAAGTTGTGCGGATCTTGCAGGGCAGGTCCGGCGCGGCGGGCAGGGCGGGTCCGGCGCGGCGGGCAGGGCGGGTCCGGCGCGGCGGGCAGGGCGGGTCCGGCGCGGCGGGCAGGGCGGGTCCGGCGCGGACCGCGCGGTGGGCGGGTGCGGTGGTGCTCCCAGGCGGAGGCGCGGTCAGGCGGAGGCGCGGCGGATCAGCTCGGTGGGAAGCATGATCGCCTGCTCGATGGTCTCCCCGGCGGCCAGCCGGAGCAGTTGGCGGGTCATCCGGCGGCCGAGCTCCACGATCGGCTGCCGGACGGTGGTCAGCGGCGGCTCGGTGTAGGCGGCGGTCTCGATGTCGTCGAAGCCGACCACCGCCACGTCGTCGGGCACCCGCCGACCTGCCTCGCGCAGCGTCCGCAGGGCGGCGTGCGCCATCAGGTCGGAGGCGGCGAAGACGCCGTCGAGGTCGGGATGCTCGGCGAGCAGGCTGCGCATCGCCGCCGACCCGGATTCCCTGGTGAAGTCACCGATGGCGATCAGCTCGGGCAGCCCCGCGTCGGCGACCGTGCTGCGGTAGCCGCTGAGCCGTTCGATCCCGGCGACCATGTCCTGTGGTCCGGCGATGGTCGCAATCCGTCGACGACCGCTGTCGATCATGTGCCGGACGGCCGCGGTCACCCCGGCCACGTGGTCGACGTCGACGTACGGGACGGGCACGTCGCCGAGCGGCCGGCCGCTGACCACCACCGGGATGCCGAGTCGGGCCAGCGTGCCGGGCAGCGGGTCGGCACCGTGCAGCGACGCGAAGAGCACGCCGTCGACGTGCCGGCCGGTGGTGTACCGCTCGACCCGCTGGTGCCCGGCCGGCGAGCCGGCGAGCATCAGCACCAACTGCTTGTCGGCCGCCTCCAGCTCCTGGCTGACGCCCCGGATGATGCCGGGGAAGACCTGGTCGTCGGAGAAGACCCGGGTGGCCGCCTCCGGCATGACCAGGGCGATCGAGTCGGTGCGCTGGGTGACCAGGCTGCGGGCCGCCAGGTTGGGGACGTACCCCAACTCGGCGACCGCCCGGGTGACCGCCTCGCGGATCGGCTCGGCGACGGTGGTGGAGCCGTTGACCACCCGGGAAACGGTGGCGCGGGACACTCCGGCCCGCGCTGCCACCGCTTCGAGCGTCGGCCGCTGCGCCGTCGTCATCGCGCTTTCCCCCCGCTCGTCACAGCCCGTTCCGGGAGATCACCTCCTGGTACCACCGGGCGCTGGCCTTCGGTGTGCGCCGCTGGGTCAGGTAGTCGACGTGCACGATCCCGAACCGCTTGCGGTAACCCTCCGCCCACTCGAAGTTGTCCAGGAATGACCATACGAGATAACCGCGCAGGTCCACGCCCCGGGAGATCGCCTCGTGCGCCGCGCGGAGGTGCCCGTCGAGGTAGGCGATGCGATCGGCGTCGATCACCTGCGTCGGGCCGTCGGGCGAGTCGGCGCCGGGCTTGTCGGGGAACGCCGCACCGTTCTCGGTGATCAGCAGCGGCACACCTGGGTAGTCGGCGGCGATCCGCTCCAGCAGCCGGGTGAGCCCGGTCGGTTCGATCATCCAACCCATGTCGGTGAGCGGCCCGGCCGGTGGCAGGAAGTGCACAGCGCCCTCGGTGCCCGGGTACGCGCCGTTGCCGCCGCCGTCGGGTCGACCGGCCACGTAGGTCGGGGCGTAGTAGTTGATGCCGAGCAGGTCGATCGGGGCGGCGATCACCTTCTCGTCGCCGTCGCGGATGAACGTCGGCTCGACGATCCGGGCCACGTGCTCGCGGACGTCGTCCGGGTAGCCGCCGGCCAGCAGCGGGTCGAGGAAGATCCGGTTGTGCAGGCCGTCGACCAGGCGGACCGCGGCGGCGTCGGCCGCGCTCTGCGGGTCGGCCGGGCGTACGTCGGCCGGGTTGACGGTGACGCCCACGCTGCGCGCGCCGGCCGCCCGCAACGCCCGCGCCGCCAGGCCGTGCCCCAACAGCAGATGGTGTACGGCGGTGAAGGCCGCCGCCGGATCCTGCTCGCCGGGAGCGTGCAGGCCGTTGGCGTAACCGAGGTAGGCCGAGCACCACGGCTCGTTCAGCGTGGTCCACACGTCGATCCGGTCGCCGAGGCGGGCGTACACCGCTGTGGCGTAGGTGGCGAAGTGCTCGGCGGTGTCCCGGTTGGTCCAGCCACCCCGGTCGCCCAGGGCCTGCGGCAGGTCCCAGTGGTAGAGGGTGACGATCGGGTCGATTCCCCGGTCGAGCAGCGTGTCGGTGAGTCGGTCGTAGAAGTCCAGGCCACGGGGGTTGGCGGGGCCGGTGCCGTCGGGCTGGATCCGCGGCCAGGCCACCGAGAACCGGTACGCCCGCAGGCCCAGCTCGGCCATCAGCGCCACATCGTCGGCGTACCGGTGGTAGTGGTCGCAGGCGACGTCGCCGGTGTGACCCTGGTACACCTTGCCCGGCGTACGGCTGAAGGTGTCCCAGATGGACGGACCGCGACCGTCGTCGCGGGCCGCACCCTCGATCTGGTACGCGGCGGTGGCCGTCCCCCAGAGGAAGTGTTCGGGAAACCGGATCTCGTTGCCGGGTCGGTTGGTTGACTCGCTCCGCTCGTTCACGCCTTGACCGCACCTTCCATGATTCCGCCGATGATCTGCCGGCCGAACAACACGAAGACCAGTAGCAGGGGCAGCGTCGCGATGGCCGTTCCGGTGAACACCTGCGACATGTCCTGGTAATACCCGTCCGACAGTGCGCGTAGGGACAGTTGCACTGTTGGATTCGCCGGGTCGTTCAGTACAGCGTACGGCCAGAGGAAGTCGTTCCAGGTGGTCATGAAGGTGAGCAGACCGAGGACGGCGGCGGCGGGACGCAGGGCGGGCACCACGACGTGCCACCAGATCCGGGCGGTGCCGCAGCCGTCCATGCGGGCGGCCTCGATCAGTTCGTCGCTGATGGCCTGGCCGGCGTACTGCCTCATCATGAACACCCCGAACCCGGTGACCAGCACCGGGACGATGACCGCGGGCAGTCGGTCGTTCCAGTGCAGCTTGCTCATGAGCAGGTAGAGCGGGATCACGCCGAGCTGCGTCGGCACCATCATGGTTGCGATGATCACCAGCAGCATGGCGTTACGGCCGCGGAACCTGAGCTTGGCGAAGGCGAACCCGGCCAGGCTGGAGAAGAACACCACGGAGACGGTCACCGTGGTGGCGACGACCGCCGAGTTGATCAGGCCGGTCAGGAAGTACGCGTCGGTGTTGTCGAACAGGCGGGCGATGTTCGCGCCCAGGTTGCCGCCGGGGGTGACCGGGGGTGGGAGTTGGCCCATCGCGTCGTTGCTGCGGCTGGCGACGACGAACATCCACCAGATCGGAAAGACCGACAGGCCGGCGGCGACGACCAGGGCGAGGTAGGTGAGCGGGCTGGCCCGCCAGAGTCGGCTCATCGCGCCGCTCCCTTCTGCGATCGGTCCCCGCCACCGAGGCGACGCAGGATGAGCACGTTGACCGCCGCGACGATCGCGATGAGCGCGAAGAGCAGCCAGGCCACTGCCGAGCCGTACCCGAAGTTGTAGTGCGGGGCGAAGGCGTTCTCGAACATGTACATGGTCAGCGTCTGCGACTCGCGCAGCGGCCCGCCGCGGATCGGGTTGGTGCCGGAGTTGAACATCCGGGGCTCGGTGAAGAGTTGCAGACCGCCGATGGTGGCGATGATGGTGCAGAAGATGATCGTCGGTTTGAGCAGCGGCACGGTGACCGACCAGAACTGTCGGGCCCGGCTGGCGCCGTCGATCGCCGCGGCCTCGTACAGGTCGCGGGGGATGGCCTGCATCGCGGCCAGCAGGATCAGCGCGTTGTAGCCGGTCCACCGCCAGTCGACCATGGCGGAGATGGCCACCCAGGACGCCAGCCGGTTGGACTTCCACTCGATCGCGTCCAGCCCCACCAGGTCGAGCAACCAGTTGATCATGCCGAATTCGCGGCCGAAGAGCACCCCGAAGACGATCGCCACCGCGGCCGTGGACGTGACGTTGGGGACGAGCACGGCCATCCGCCAACCGGTACGCGCCCGCAGGCCGCGGTTGAGCAGGTTGGCCAGCCAGAGCGCGGCGAGCAGTTGCGGGACGGTCGAGATCACGAAGATCCCCAGCGTGTTGACCAGCGCGTGCCAGAAGTCGGCGTCGGCCAGCAGCCGGGTGTAGTTCTCCGCCCCGACAAAGGGGTGGTCGACTCCGAGCAGGTCCCAGTCGTGCAGCGAGACCCAGAAGGTGTACGCCAGCGGGTACGCCCCGAAGACGCCGAAGATCAGGAAGAACGGGGCGATGTAGAGGTACGGCGAGAACCGGGTGTCGAGCCGGCTGAGCCGACCTGACGGGCGCTGGGGTGCCGGTACGACCGGCGGGCGGGCGTCGAGCTGGACGGTCATGCCCGGAAACTCCTTTCCGCCGTGCGGGCGGGACTCCTGTCGTCGGAGCCCGCCCGCACGCTGGTTGGGCTACTTGGCGGCGGCCTTCTTCGCGTTGGTCACCGCGTCGGTCCAGCCCTGCGCGGGGCTGCGCTGACCCAGCTCCACGGTCCGTACGGCGTTCTCCACCTCGGTCCGTACGGCCTGGTTCTTCGGGCCCATGTAGACCGGCTTCAGGCTCTTCGCGCCGGTGCCGAAGATGGCGCCGACCGGTGCCCCCGAGAAGTACGCGTTGGTCGCGCCGGTGATCGCCGGGTCGTCGAGCGCCTGCGGCGAGGAGGGCAGCGGACCCTTGGCCTTGAACGCCCCGATCTGCCCCTTGGCGCTGGTCAGGAACTTGGCCAGCTTGATCGCCTCGGCCTGGTGCTTGCTCTGCTTGGGCACCGCGAGGTGCGATCCACCCCAGTTGCCGCCATTGCCGGGCACCCGGGCGATGTCCCACTTGCCCTGGGCGCCAGTGCCGGCGTTGGCCTCGATGACGCCGGTCATCCAGGCGGGGCAGGCGATGGTGGCGAACTTCGACTGCTTGAAGGCGGAAACCCACTCCTCCGACCAGGAGCCGTACTTTCCGGAGAGGCCCGAGTCGATGATGTCCATTGTGGTGTCGTAGGCCTGTCGCACGGCCGGGTTGCTGTCGACGACCAGCTTCTCGCTGGTGTCGTAGTAGCTGTAGCCGCTGCTGTTGCCGGCGGTCTGCAGCAGGATGGTGTTGAAGGTGTTCGTCGCGCCGTCGAGGAAGGACGCCCCGGTCTTGGCCGCGGCGAACTTCTCACCGGTGGCGATGTAGTCCGGCCAGGTCGGCCAGAGCTTGGAGACCTCGTCACGCTCGGTGGGCAGGCCGGCCTTCTGGAAGAGGTCCTTGCGGTAGCACATGGCGATCCCGCCCACGTCGGTACCGAGGCCGATGAGCTGCTTGCCGTCGGCGGTCAGGCCGGCGTTCCACTTCCACTCCAGGAAGTTGCCCTTGAGCTCGGCGGCACCGTGATCAAGCAGGTTGACGAAGTTCGCCGGATTGGCCTTGTACTCGACAAGAAGACCCTCCTCGATGGCCACCACGTCGCCGGCGCCCCGGCCGGCGGCGAGCCACTGGGTGAGCTTCGGCGAGTACTCGTCGAGGTTGGTGCCGGTGCCGCGCTCGACGACCTTCACGCCGGGGTTCGCTGTCATGTACTCCTGGTAGAGCTGCTCGTAGCCGAACTGGCCGAAGACGTCGACGGTCAGGGTGACCGATCCGTCGCCCGGCTCGTCGCCGCCGCCGCAGCCAGCGGTGACGAGCAGGGCGGTGGTGGCGGCGAGGGCCACCGCGGCGAGGCGGCGGCGCGGGAAGACAGCCATGGGTTATCGACCTCTCTCAAGGCGGGCGGGTGATGGCAGATGGCTAAGAGAGCGCTCTCACGACACTGTGGTGTGTCGCCAACCCACTGTCAAGAGAGCGCTCTCTCAGCGTTGTGGTCCCGTGATGAACGCTCACCGCCAGTGCGGCGTCCGGCAGGCGAGGCAACCCCCGGCATCAACGAAGGGCGCCACCCCCAATGGGGTGACGCCCTCGTTCGTGGTGGGTCGCTCAGCCGGTGCGCAGACCGTCCAACAGCCTGCGGTCACCGACCACGTCCAGCGTCTCGAAGCTCACCCGCCCCCAGAGCGCCAGCAACAGGTCGCTCGCGGTGCCGCTGACCTGGGCGCGGGCGTGGTGATCGTCGTGGTCGAAGATGGTCGCGGTGTCGAGCAGCGCCACCCCCTCGCCGCGCAACCGCAGATACCACTCCTGGGCCGCATCGGTCGCGCAGAGCTGCACCACCCCGTGCCAGTCACCCGGCACCTGCCGCCGGCCCGCCGGCAGCCAGGTGTCCAGCACCTCACTCACCCCGTCGGCCGCGAGCTTCGCCTCCACCGGGTCGCCGGCGGCGATGGCGAGCTGGGCATCCCAGCGGTGCACAGCCGTCTCGTGCGCCGTCCGTCGCGGCCAGAAACCGGCCTTCTTCGGCTGCGGGGCCCAGTTCCACGCCGGTGCCTCGGGGTCGAGCCCGTCGAAGAGGGTCATCATCCGGTCGTAACCCTGCTGCCACAGCTGCAGCGCGTTCACACCCGGGTCGGCCTCGACCTTCTCCCACCGAGGCGGTTGGCTGGTCTGGCCGGAACCAGCGAACGACGACACCCAGTGGTAGAAGCCGGCCAGGTGCAGTGTGAGGTCGTTGACCGTCCAGCCCGGACAGGACAGCACCGGTGTCTCCGGCGGCGCCTCGGCCACCGCTGCCGCGAAAGCCGGACCCTCCGTCCGGAGCGCCCCGATCCAGAAATCCTTGCTGCCCTGCAGTCTGCTCATCGCCATCCTCCCGGGGGTGCCGGGCGACCAGTGGGTGCCACGGCTACTTGTCAGCCTAAGGTGAAGGGCGTGCCAGACGCCTCCGCCCAGCCGACAACCGACGCCGATCGTGCCATCCCCGGTCCACTCGCCGGCTACACCACCCTGCGAACGGGTGGACCGGCCGAGCGGATCGTGGCCGCCGGCAGCGCCGACGAGCTCGTCCAGGCGGTACGCGCCGCGACGGAGCCGGTCCTGATCCTGGCCGGGGGCAGCAACGTGGTGATCGGCGACGCCGGCTTCCCCGGCACCGTCGTGCTGGTGCGCTCCCGTGGCATGCGGGTCATCGCCGAGGACACGACCTCGGTCACCGTACGAGTCGACGCCGGCGAGCCGTGGGACGACCTCGTCGCTGCCACTGTCGCCAACGGCTGGGCCGGGCTGGAGTGCCTGTCCGGCATCCCCGGCTCGACCGGTGCCACCCCGATCCAGAACGTCGGCGCGTACGGCCAGGAGGTCGCCGAGACGATCACCGGCGTCGAGGTGTACGACCGGGTCGAGGGCACCCGCCAGGTCATCCCCGCAGCCCAGTGCGGCTTCGCCTACCGGGGCAGCATCTTCAAGTACGTGGACCGCTGGGTGGTGCTGTCGGTCGACTTCCGACTCACCAGGTCTCCGCTCTCCGGGCCGGTGCGCTACGCCGAGCTGGCCCGAGCCCTCGGTGTCGAGGTGGGCGAGCAGGTGCCGCTGGCCGACGCCCGGACGGTGGTGCTGCGGCTGCGGGCGGGCAAGGGAATGGTGCTCGACGCCAACGACCCGGACACTCGCTCGGTCGGCTCCTTCTTCACCAACCCGGTGCTCGACCGCGCGACGTACGAACAGCTCCTCGAACGCTCCGCCGAGCTGGGCGACCCGCCCGCCTGGCCCGGGGCGGACGGCCTGGTCAAGGTGAGCGCCGCCTGGCTGATCGACAAGGCCGGCTTCACCAAGGGTCATCCTGGCGAGGGTGGAGTGGCCATCTCCAGCAAGCACACCCTGGCCTTGACCAACCGCAGCGGCACCGCCCACACCAGCGACCTGCTCACCCTGGCCCGCACCATCCGCGACCAGGTCCACGCCCGCTTCGGCGTGACCCTGCACCCCGAACCAGTCCTCATCAACTGCACCCTCTAACCCACCCCACCACCCCCGGCCCGCCACGGCCGTACCCCGGCCCCGCCCCGCCTCACCTCACCCCGCGCGTCCCCGGCCCAGCCCCGGTCCCGGTCCGCCCGCCACGGCCTCGTTCCGGCCCCGGTCCCAGCCCGGCCCGCCCGGTCCCAGCCCAGCCCGTTCAGGCCCCCGCCCGGCCCGCCCGGTTCCAGCCCAGCCCGTTCAGGCCCCCGCCCGGCCCGCCCGGTTCCAGCCCCGCCGCCCAGGCCCCGGCCCCACCCGGCGATCTTGCAGTTCCTGCTGGGACATAGGCCCTATAAGAGAACGAACCGTCGACCGAAAGTGCAAGATCGGCGTGTGGCGTGCGCGTGCCCTGGCCGCACAGCGACAGCCCCACGCGCCCCGCCTCGCCCGCCTGACCGCTTGACCGCCTGACCGCCTGACCGCGTCGATCATGGAGTTGTGGTGGGGGACATTTGCCTTCTAGATGGTTAAAGCACCCACCACAACTCCATGATCGACGGGCGACGGGCGACGGGCGACGGGCGACGGGCGACGGGCGACGGGCGGGGCGGGGCGAGGGGCGGGGCGGTTAGGGGAGGGGCCAGGGGAGGGTTAGTTCGCCCTGACGCCAGCGAGTGGGGTTGCCGAGGATGGGCCAGCCGGTTTCGCGGAGGCGGGTCACCGCGTGCAGCCAACGTTGGCGGGGGCCGAAGGTGGCGTACGGGGCGGCGGCCTGCCAGGCGTCGTCCAGGGCGCGGATCAGCGCGTGCACCGGCTCACCCGGAACGTTGCGGTGGATCAGCGCCTTGGGTAGCCGCTCGGCCAGCTCGGCAGGGCTGCCCAGCGTGGTGAGCTTCGCGGCCAGGGTCAGTGTCCGCGGGCCGTCGGCGTCGATCAGCAGCCAACTGGCGAGCCGCCCCAACTCGTCACTTGTGCCCTCGACGAGCGCTCCGCCGGGAGCGAGCGCGGCGGTCATCGACTGCCAGGCTTCGGCGACCTCGCTCTCGTCGTACTGTCGCAGCACGTTGAACGCGCGGACCAGCACCGGCCGGAGCCCGGCCAACTCGAACCCACCCCGGGCGAATGTCAGCCCGGGTGGGTCGGCGGCCGGCGCCGCGGCCGCCACCCGGGCCGCGTCGATCTCCAACCCGACCAGCCGTACGTCCGGGCGGACCCCGGCCGCCAGTCGAGCGCGCAACTCCACAGCGGTCACCGGGGTGGCGCCGTAGCCGAGGTCGACCACCAGGGGGTCGTCCGCCGTCAACAACCGGTCGGCGCAGGTGGCGACGATCCAGTTGTCGACCCGACGGAGCCGGTTCGGGTTCGTCGTGCCGCGCGTGACCACGCCGACCGGCCGGCGCCGCGCCGCAGGGCTCATGTCGACCTCAAGGTCAATCTCCGTTCGCGACTGCGGGGCGCGCGAACCCGGCTCACTGCTCGCGCAGCATTGCTAGATCCGGTGCACCTTGTGCTGGGCGGCCTGTGCCCTGGGCCGGACCACCAGCCGGTCGATGTTGACGTGCTCGGGACGGGTGGCGCACCAGGCGATGCAGTCGGCGACGTCCTCGGCGACCAGCGGCCCCGGCACCCCGGCGTAGACGGCTGCGGCCCGTTCCGCGTCGCCCTCGAAGCGGACCAGCCCGAACTCGTCGGTCTTCACCATGCCCGGGTCGATCTCGATGACCCGCAGCGGCCGGCCGCACAGCTCCAGGCGGAGCGTGCCGGCGATGGCGGTCTGCGCGTGCTTCGCGGCGGTGTAGCCGCCCCCGCCCTCGTACACGGTCAGGCCGGCGGTGGAGGAGACCACCACGATGGTGCCGGAGCCGGAGGCTTCCAGCGCCGGCAGCAGCGCCTGGGTGACCCGCAGGGTGCCGAGGACGTTCACGTCGTACATCCACTGCCAGTCGGCGACCGAGCCGGACTCCACCGGGTCCAGCCCGCGCGCTCCGCCGGCGTTGTTGACCAGCAGGGTGACCGGCCCGGGTGCCTGGGCGGCGGCCTCGGCCAGCCGGGCCACCGACTCGTCCGAGGTGACGTCGCAGGTCACGGCGGTGGCCTGCCCACCGGCGGCGGTGATGTCGGCGACCAGCTCGGTGAGCCGTTCGGCGCGGCGGGCGGCGGCGAGCACGTGGAAGCCCTCGGCGGCGAGCCGGCGGGCGGTGGCCGCGCCGATTCCGCTGGACGCTCCGGTGACGATGGCGACTGAGGTCATCCCGACATTGTCACCCCGGGCGTACGACCCGCCCCGACCGGGCGTGCGGCAGTCCTGGGCGCGTGTTCGGTGATGAGGTCCGTCACGCCGAGGGGCCGCGCCGGGGAATTTCCGAAGCCCGATGGGGAAGATGACGTCCGGCGTGAAGGTTGACCGAGAAGCGCCGGTCGTGCGAGACGGCATCAACCGTGAAGAAGGAGCGGATGTGGCGGAAATGCACACCGGTGTCGGGCGTCAGCGAGGTGCCCAACCGTGGCCCCGGCCTCGCCGCATCGCGACCCTGTCGGTACACACCTCCCCCCTGCATCAGCCCGGCACGGGTGATGCCGGGGGGATGAACGTCTACATCCTCGAAGTCGCCCGGCGTCTCGCCGAGGCCAACGTGGAGGTGGAGATCTTCACCCGGGCCACCTCCGGTGACCTCCCCCCGGTGGTCGAGATGGCGCCCGGCGTGCAGGTTCGACACATCACCTCCGGCCCCCTGGAAGGCCTCACCAAGGAGGAGCTGCCCGGTCAGCTCTGCGCCTTCACCGCCGGGGTGCTGCGCGCCGAGGCGTCCCGTCCGCCCGGCCACTACGACCTGATCCACTCCCACTACTGGCTCTCCGGCCAGGTCGGTTGGCTGGCCAAGGAGCGCTGGGGGGTGCCGCTGGTGCACACCGCGCACACCCTCGCGAAGGTCAAGAACGCCCAGCTCGCGGCCGGGGACCGGCCGGAGCCCAAGGCCCGGGTCATCGGCGAGGAACAGGTCGTCGCCGAGGCGGACCGGCTGGTCGCCAACACCCGGGTCGAGGCCAGCGACCTGCTCGACCGGTACGACGCCGACCCGACCCGGGTGTCCGTCGTGCAGCCGGGTGTCGACCTGGCCCGGTTCCGGCCCGCGCCGGGCGACAGGTCCGCGGCCGCCCGCCAGGGCCGTCGCCGGCTGGGGCTTCCAGTCGACGGGTACGTGGTTGCCTTCGTCGGTCGGATCCAGCCGCTCAAGGCCCCCGACGTGCTGATCCGCGCGATCGCCGCGTTGCGGGAGCGCGATCCGGCGCTGGCCGATCAGGTGACCGTGGTGATCTGCGGCGGACCCAGCGGCAGTGGGCTGGATCGGCCAACCGCCCTGATCGAGTTGGCCGCCAAGCTCGGCGTCAGCGACGGGGTGCGGTTCCTGCCGCCGCTCACCGGGGACGACCTTCCGGCCCTGTACCGGGCGGCGGACCTGGTCGCGGTGCCGTCGCACAACGAGTCGTTCGGGCTGGTCGCCCTGGAGGCGCAGGCCTGCGGTACGCCGGTGCTGGCCGCCGCCGTCGGAGGGCTGGTCACCGCCGTGCGGGACCAGGTCAGTGGCGTACTGATCGATGGTCACGACCCGGTCGACTGGGCCCGTGCGATGGGCAGCCTGCTGCCGAACCGGGCGCTGCGGTCGGTGCTGGCCCGAGGTGCCGAGCAGCACGCCCGGCACTTCTCCTGGGAACGCACGGTCGCTGGCCTGCTCGGGGTCTACGGCGAGGCCATCGCCGGGCACCGAGCCCGGCTCGCGGCGGACCTGGCGGGTGGCCCGGCGCTCTCCTGCTCCTGGTGACCCCCGGGGCCCGGTTGTCACCGGGTGCGTGAGCCGGGTCGGTCGTAGAGTGGGTCCGGTGAGCCCGAAGAGCGATCTTGCGACCCTGATCGAATCGGTCTGCGCCGAGCGGGACCTGGCCTGGGAGTCGACCGGCCCCGGCTCGTACGCGGTGACGCTGCCAGGCACCCACAAACTCAAGACGATCTGCAACCTGATCGTCGGCGAGCACGCGCTGCGGATCGAGGCGTTCGTGATGCGCCAGCCGGACGAGCGCCGCGAGGAGCTGTGGGCCTGGCTGTTGCAGCGCAACGCCCGGATGTACGGCGTCTCCTTCTCCACCGACGCGGTCGGCGACGTGTACCTCACCGGTCGGGTCAACCCGGCCGGCGTGGACGCCGACGAGTTGGACCGACTGTTCGGCGCGGTACTCACGTACGCCGACGAGTCGTTCGACACGATGCTGGAGATCGGCTTCGGCAGTTCGATCCGGCGTGAGTACGAGTGGCGGGTGAAGCGGGGCGAGTCGACAGCCAACCTGGCCGCCTTCGCCCACCTCTTCGAACCCTCCGCCACCGTCCCCGCCCCCGACCCAACCTGACCCCCGCCCCGCCCCCGCCCCGCCGCACCCCGCCGCCCCGCGCACCCCCGCCCCGTCGATCATGGAGTTGTGGTGGGTGACAAAGTCCTCGCATCACACTAGAACGGGCACCACAACTCCATGATCGACCAGGTTCAGCCGCGATCTTGCACTTACTGTCCCGACGTAGGGGGGCATTCCTCGCTTTTCCGCGACCGAAAACGCAAGATCGGCGCGGGCGGGGCGCTACGGCGAGTTGGCGGTGGTTCGGAGTGCTCCTGACGGGTATGCCGCTCCGCGCGGTGCGGCAAGGGACCCCCGCGCGCCGATGACGGAGTGCCAAGGAGCGGAGCGTCCCATGGCTCAGCGGAACAGCTCAGGTCGCGGCGCGACTGCGACCAGGACGAAGCGACAGGCCGGCAATCAGACGCCGGGTACGCCCGGAGTCTCCGAGTCGGAGATTTCCCGGATGCGGGTGGACGACATCCGTGGGCAGCTGCGCAAACGCGGCGTCTCCGGGATCTCCGCTCTGCGCAAGCCGGAGCTGGTGAAACAGTTGGTGCGTTCGATGCGGGCCGGCGCGGGTCGGAGCAGCACGGGCCCGTCGGGTCGGGCCGCCGGCACCAGGGCGTCGGCGGGTCGGGCCGCCGCCACCAGGAAGTCGGCGGCCAGGCCGGCGTCGAGCCGCGCGAAGGCCGCGCCGGCGAACAAGAGCGCGCCCGCGAAGCGGGCCGCCGCTACGAAGGCGACAGCCGGGCGGAAGTCGACGGCGGCGGCGAAGAGGGCACCTGCGAAGAAGGCGACGGCCGCGAAGAGGACCACAGCGGCGACGTCGACGGCCGCCCGCAAGACCACGGCCGCGAGCAGGACCACCGCCGCGAGCAGGACCACGGCTGCGAGTAGGACCACCGCCGCCCGGAAGACCGCTGCGGCGCGGAAGAGCACGGCGGCCCGCAAGACAGCGACGGCGCGTACGGCGCCCGCGCGCAAGGCACCGGCGAAGAAGGCGCCGGCGCGGCCGGCAGCGAAGCGCGCGACGCCGGCCAAGAGCGCGGCGACGAAGCGCACCGCACCGGCCAAGAGCGCGGCGGCGAAGCGTACGACAGCGAAGCGCACCGCACCGGCCAAGAGCGCGGCGGCCAAGCGCACGTTGACGCCGTCGGCCGGTGGCGGGACGGCGGCCGGCGGGATCCGGACCGGACGGGGTACGGGGCGGTCGGTTCGCAGTTCGCAGGTGATCTCGTCGATCACGGACCGGCCGGAGCGGCCGGGACGGAGTTTGATCACGGCGAACCACGAGGTGATCCAGCGGTGGGCCCGGGAACGTGGGGCCAAGCCGGCGACCATCGCCGGCACCGAGCGGGATGGCCGGGCGGGTGTGTTGACCTTCAACATTCCCGGATACCGGGAAAGTGGCCGGATTCGCGAGATCACCTGGGATGAGTGGTTCTACACGTTTGACCTGCGGCGGCTGAACCTGATTTATCAGGAACAGTTGCGGAACGGCCGTCAGAGCAGCTTCTTCCGGACCGAGTCACCCGATCGGGAAGACGGTTGAGGTGTTTGCGGGAATGGCCGACGGGTACCCGGCTGTTGCCAACGGACGAGGCTGGAGCAGCGGATACTCGTCAGTTGTGACCGGCGAGACAGCCGTTCTGGGTTGAATCCAGAATCCGGGCGAACTAGCTTTATTGCACCGCGCCACGTTTGGAAACGTTCGGGGGAGCGGCGGATCGATCAGATCCGCGCACCAGACGGGGCGCGAGGGGACGGGTGGAACAACCGTTGGGGGACGGTTCCCACCTGTTTGGACCGGCGGCGTGAGCGGGCGATGCTTACGGGGGTGAGTGTTGCCCGCCGCCGCCGGCCCCGCCTTCGAGCGCCCACCACGACCTCAGGGACGTGGTGGGCGCTTTGCGTCGGTCATCCGATGGGTACGCGGTCCGCGTCGGTTGTCGGCTCCGGGTCGACAACCCGGCGCAGCGCGGCGACGTGCCGCTCCCGGGGTGGTCCGGCGAGCAGGTGTCCGAGCGCGGCCAGCAGACCCAGCCCGCCCACGATCAGCCAGTGCCGATCGCCGAGGTGCTGGAGGCTCACCCCGCCGAGGGTGGGCGCGACGAACGCCGCGGCGGGGAACGTCAGGTAGAAGACCGACTGGTAGCGGGCTCGCAGCAGCGGTGGCGCCAGGTCCGCGTTGATCTGCGCGTTGGGCGGGGCGGCGAGCATCGAGCCGACCGTCCAGACCACAGCGGCACCCAGGTAGATGGCCAGTTCGTCGGCGATGGCGAGCGCCCCGAAACCGAGCGCGAGCAGCGCCGTGGAGGCGGCCAGCACCACGTCCTTGCGGTGCCTGTCGATCAGCCGGGGCACGAACAACTGCCCGACCACGATCAGCGCGCCGCCGAGCGCCACCACCAGCCCGTACGCCGATGGGCCCAGGCCGTCCGCGCGCATGGCCAGCGGCATGATGGTCGACGTCTGCATGGTGAGTACGGCCAGCACGAAGGTGAGCCCGACGAAGACCAGGAAGGTGCGGTCGGTGAGCGCGGTGTGCAGTCCAGGCCGACGGGCCCGGACGGATTTCGGTGCCGCGCTGGTGGTGGGCGCGGGGCCGGCCGCTGGCTGGGCCAGCCGCAAAGTTTCGGGCACCTTCCAGGCGATCACGGCGGCGGCGGTCAGTGTGGCGCCCGCGTCGACCAGGAAGAGCGCGGTGAAGCTCGCCTCGGCCAGCACCCCGGCGAGCAGCGAGGCGACCGCCATGCCCAGGTTGAACGCCCAGAACTGAAGGTTGAACGCGCGCGAGCGGCGTTCGGCGGGCACCACGTCGACGATCGCCGCCACGAACGCCGGGCTGGGCATCGAGTGGACCACGCCGATCAGCGCGGAGAGCACCGCGATCAGCAGCAGGGGTCGGGTGAAGGCCAGTGCCACCATCAGGCCGACAGTGGCCAGGTGCGCGGCGAGCAGGGTCGCCCGGCGGCCCCACCGGTCGGCGAGCACCCCGCCGAGCAGCACGCCGGCTGCCCCGCCGGCCCCGTACGCGCCGACCACGGTGCCGGCCAGCGCCTCGCTCGCGCCGCGTACGTCGGTGAGGTAGAGCGAGAGGAAGAGCATGGCGAACGCGCCGGCCCGGTTGATCAGCAGGCCGGCCCAGAGGTACCAGAAGGTGGCGGGTAGTCCGCCTGCGGTGTCGTGCCACCAGCGCCGCAGGGCGTGCACCCGACCTCCCGACAGTTCAGGTTGTTAACTATTCAACCTGCACAGTAGGAAAACCGGCACCGCCGCGCCACTCGTTACGCCTCGGCGGGCTGTGCCGCGCGGGAGACGGTCGTCGGTGCCAGTGCCTCGCCGGAGTGGCGCAGCGCTGCCGCACGCCGTTCCCGCGCCGGCCCGGACACCAGGTGGGCCACCGCGGTCAGCAGGCCGAGCGCGGCGCAGCCGTACCAGAGGGTGTCGTTTCCGGCGTGCTCGCGCACCAGGCCACCGAGGATCGGCGCGCTGGCCCCGGCGATCTGCCACGAGAGGGAGAACACACCCTGGTAGCGCCCGCGCAGTTCGGCCGGGGACAACTCGGCGATCAGCGTGGAGTTGGAGGGCGAGTTCAGCATCTCGCCGACCGTCCAGATCAGCACGGTCAGCCCGTAGAACCAGGGGGTGCCGGCGAACGCCGTCAGTCCGAACCCCACCCCCATCACCACTGACGCCAGCGCGAGCACGTGTGAGCGGCTCCGACCCCGGATCAGTCGGGGCACGAAGAGCTGGCCGACCACGATGAGGATGCCGTTGAGCGCGATCACCGAGCCGTAGGTGGCGGGGCTCAGACCGTCGTCGCCCATCGCGATCGGCAGCATCGAGATGTGTTGGAGGAACACCAGCGCGGCGAACAGGTTGAGTGCCACGAAGCCGAGGTAGACCCGGTCGGTGAGGATGGTGCGCAGGGCGCCGCGCGGAGCCGCCGCCGTGACGGCGGTGGCGGGGCCGGCCTGTCGGGTCTCCGGCACCTTGCTGAAGATGATCAACGCGGTGATCAGCATGGTGGCGGCGTCGACCACGAACAGCAGCAGGTAGTCGGCCTGGGCGGCGAGGCCGGCGAGGACGGCGGCGCAGGCGAAACCGAGGTTGATCGCCCAGTAGTTGAGCGAGAAGGCGCGCAGCCGGTCCTTCGCCGGCACCACGTCGATCATCATCGCCCCGAACGCGGGCCGGGCCGCCTCGGCGAACATGCCGAGCAGCAGCGCGCCCAGCGCCACCGCCCAGAGATCCCGGGCCAGCCCGAGCCCGAGCATCATGGCCGCCGCACCCACGTGGGCGGTGAGCAGCGTCGGCCGGCGGCCCCACCGGTCGGCGAGGGTGCCGCCGGCGGTGGTGCCGAACGCCCCGCCGACTCCCCAGAGGCCGATCACCAGGCCGGCCTGCGAGGCCGAGAAGCCACGTTCCTGGGTCAGGTAGATGGCGAGGAAGACGAGGACGAACGAGCCGAGTCGGTTGATCAGGGTGCCCGACCACAGGTACCAGAAGGTGGTCGGTAAGCCTCCGGTGGTGTCCCGGAACCAACTCCGCATCGTCCGCATATGGCGCCCCGCTTGCAAGTAATGACCGATCTGACTGGCGTGCCTTACAACCCTAGTGGCGGCCGGATCCGCTGGTCATCAGCTTTTTCACGTGGTGGTCGTCACGACGGCTGCCCGCGTGTCCGCCGGGCGGTTGAGGCAGGATGATCCGCATGACTGCGAGCGAAGGGCCCACCGTCGGGACGCTGGTCCTGCTGCGACACGGTGAGAGCGACTGGAATGCCAAGAACCTCTTCACCGGCTGGGTGGACGTCGACCTGACCGCGAAGGGCGAGGGCGAGGCGCGGCGCGGCGGCGAGCTGATGCGCGAGCACAGCCTGCTGCCGGACGTCGTGCACACCAGCCTGATGCGCCGGGCGATCCGCACCGCCGAGCTGGCGCTCAACGCCGCCGACCGGCACTGGATCGCCGTGCGCCGGTCGTGGCGGCTCAACGAGCGGCACTACGGCGCCCTGCAGGGCAAGGACAAGAAGCAGACCCTCGACGAGTACGGCGAGGAGCAGTTCATGCTCTGGCGCCGGTCGTACGACACGCCACCGCCGCCGATCGACGACAACGACGAGTGGTCGCAGGTGGGTGACCCGCGCTACGCGCTGCTGCCGACCGAGCTGATGCCGCGCACCGAGTGCCTCAAGGACGTCGTCGACCGGATGCTGCCCTACTGGTACGACTCGATCGTGCCGGACATCCTGGCCGGCCGGACGGTGCTGGTGGCCGCGCACGGCAACTCGCTGCGCGCCCTGGTCAAGCACCTCGACCAGATCTCCGACGAGGCGATCGCCAAGCTGAACATCCCGACGGGCATCCCGCTGCGCTACGACCTCGACCCGCAGCTGCGTCCGCTCACCCTGGGCGGCACCTACCTCGACCCGACCGCCGCGAAGGCAGCCGCCGCGGCGGTGGCCAACCAGGGGCGCTGAGCCACCAGAAGCTGAGCCACCAGAAAAAGGGGGCCCCTCGTCATCGCGAACAGCGATGGTGAGGGGCCCTCTGCCTGCCGGTCAGTTACTGCTGGGGGCGCTCTCCCCGGTGATCAGGTAGATCACGTGCTCGCCGGCGTTCACCGCGTGGTCGGCGAAGCGCTCGTAGAAGCGGCCCAGCAGGGTGGCGTCGATCGCCGTCTCCACCCCGTACGGCCAGTCGTCGCCGAGCAGCACGGCGAACAGGTTCTTGTGCAGCTCGTCCATGGCGTCGTCGTCGCGGTCCAGCTCGCCGGCGAGGTCGGCGTCGGGCTTCGCCAGCACCGAACCGATCTTGACGGCCATCCGGTCGGCGATCTCGGACATCTCGGTGAAGACCGTCCGCAGCTCGGCCGGGACGGCGGGAGAGGGGTGCCGGCGCAGCGCGGTCTTCGCCACGTGCTCGGCGAGGTCGCCCATCCGCTCCAGATCAGCGGCCACGTGCAGCGCGGTGATCATCGCCCGGAGGTCGGAGGCGACCGGCGCCTGTCGGGCGAGCAGGTCACAGACCCGCTCCTCGACGTGCCGGTAGAGGTCGTCGATCTCGGCGTCCCGCTCGATGACCGTCTCGGCGGCCTGCCGGTCGGCGGTGAGCAGGGCCCGGGTGGCCTGGCGCATGGCGGCGCGGACGCCCTCCGCCATGTCCACCAGCAGTTGGCTGACGATCTGGAGGTCGGCCCGGAACTCGTCGCGCATCATCACGTCCTGTGGTCGGTCGCCGCCGACGGGTGCCGGCGCAGGGGGTTGAGCAGGTGCGACGCCAACGGTAGGGCGCTCGGACGGATCCCGGATGAACCACGGTGAACGACGCCAGACGTGGGGGTGAACACTTCCGTAAGTGAGGGTAGTTCGTCCCGTTCTGTGTGGTAGCCAGGTTAACAATGACCCTACGATCGCCGGGTGGAGTGGACGGTGGCGGTCGTGGTGGCCGTGGCGTTGGTGGCCGGGATGGCCGCCGGCTTGCTGCTGCCCCGGTTCCTGCCGAGGCGGGACGGTCGCTCCACGTCGACGGGGAGCGTCAGCTTCCGCTGGAACAGGGGGAGGCCCGCGATAGTCGACGAGCAGCAGGCCGGGCTCGGTCGTCGGACGATCGATTCCCTCCGGGCCGGTGTCGTGGTTCTGGACAACGACGATGTCCCCGTTCTGATCAACCCGGCCGCCCGCGCGATGGGGCTGCTGCGTACCGGCAGCACACCCGGCTCCATCGCCGCGCACCCGCTGATCCGTACCCTCGCCGGGCAGGTGCGACGCACCGGCGTACGGCGCGAGATCGAGCTGGACCTGCCCCGAGGCCGCGACAGCGCGGGGGAGAACCCGCTCGGCGTGCACCTGCGGGCAATGGGTCTCGGCAACGGGTTCATCGCGGTCGAGGCGGTCGACGTGACCGAGTCGCACCGGCTGACCCGGGTACGACGCGACTTCGTGGCGAACGTGAGCCACGAGCTGAAGACCCCGATCGGTGCCCTGCAACTGCTCGCCGAGGCGTTGCTGGACGCGACCGAGCCGGCCGACGCCGCGGCGCCCGACCTCTCCGAGGACCTGGTGGCCGCCCGTCGGTTCGCCGAACGGATCCAGCACGAGTCGACCCGGCTGGGTCGGCTGGTGCAGGAGTTGCTGGAACTGACCCGGTTGCAGGGGGCTGAGCCGCAGCCGCCACCGGAAGCGGTCGCGCTGGACTGGGTGATCGCCGAGGTGGTCGACCGGACCCGCACCACGGCCTCCGCCCGGGGTGTCGCGGTGACCGTGGACGGGCAACGTGGCCTGACCGCGTACGGCAGCGACTCTCAACTCGCCACGGCGGTGGCGAACCTGGTGGAGAACGCCATCAACTACTCGGGCGAGGACACCACGGTGCGGGTGACCCTGCGGGGCGACGACGAGCACGTCGAGGTCGCCGTCGCCGACCAGGGCATCGGTATCGCCCCCACCGACGTGGACCGGATCTTCGAGCGGTTCTACCGGGCCGACCAGGCCCGCTCGCGTGCCACCGGCGGCACGGGGCTCGGCCTGGCGATCGTGAAACACATTGCGAGCAACCATGGCGGACGGGTCGAGGTGTCGAGCACTCTTGGTGGTGGATCGACGTTCACCCTCCGGCTGCCCGCCAGTCCACCGGATGACCTCCTGGCGACACTGCCGCCGGTTGGGATCGAGTCCGGTCCGACTGGGCTACGGCAGGTCTGACAGCAGATGGAAAGGAAATCCCCGTTGAGCCGCGTTCTCGTGGTCGAGGACGAGGAGTCGTTCTCCGACGCCTTGTCGTACATGCTCCGTAAGGAGGGCTTTGAGGTTTCGGTCGCCGCGACCGGCACCGACGCCCTCACCGAGTTCGACCGGACCGGCGCCGACATCGTGCTGCTCGACCTGATGTTGCCCGAGATGTCGGGGACCGAGGTCTGCCGGCAACTGCGGCAGCGCTCCGCCGTGCCGATCATCATGGTCACCGCCCGGGACAGCGAGATCGACAAGGTGGTCGGGCTGGAGATCGGCGCCGACGACTACGTCACGAAGCCGTACTCGCCGCGGGAGCTTGTCGCCCGGATCCGGGCGGTGCTGCGCCGGCAGAGCCCGGAGGTGGCCGAGGCGGGTGCGCCGACGCTCGCCGCCGGCCCGGTGCGGATGGACATCGAGCGGCACGTGGTGACAGTCGACGGCGGGGCCGTGCAGCTGCCGCTGAAGGAATTCGAGTTGCTGGAGCTGCTGCTGCGCAACGCGGGCCGGGTGCTCACCCGCGGCCAGCTCATCGACCGGGTCTGGGGCGCCGACTACGTGGGTGACACCAAGACGCTCGACGTGCACGTCAAGCGGCTGCGCTCCAAGATCGAACCGGAGCCGTCCGCGCCGCGCTTCATCGTCACGGTGCGGGGTCTGGGCTACAAGTTCGAGCCGTGATCGGCGTACGCGAAGGGGGTCTGCGCTCGACGCAGGCCCCCTTCGGGCTGTTTCCGCTCGGTCAGCGGACGACCTTGATGTTGAAGTTCGCGGTGTCGAGTCGACCGTAGAGCCGCAACCAGAGCGGCAGCAGCATCTCGGTGCCCCGCGCGGTGGAGAGGTCGCCGAGGTCGATCACGTCGGTGTGGCCGAAGCTGACGAGCAGTCCGGTGACGATCCGCTTGGCCTCCGCGTCGTCGCCGGAGACGAAGACACTGTGCGCAGCTTCGGCGAGCTGATGCGGGTGCACCATCAGCTCGGCGGTCACCGTGTTGAGGGATTTGACCACCCTGGTCTGTGGAAACTCGCGCTGGATGCGTTCGGCGAGGGAGTCGGTGTTGAGCACCGACAGGGTGGGTGGAAAACCCGCACCGAAGTCGAGCGGGTTGGCGATGTCGAGCAGAACCTTGCCGGCCAGGTTCGGTGCGCCGGCTGCGGCCAGTGCCGGGAGCGAGCCGTTGCCGTTTGTGGCGTTCACCACCAGCTCGGCGCCGCCTGCGGCTTCGGCGAGGGTCGCCAGGCCGACCTCGGGGTGCTGCGCCGCCCAGTGAGCGTGGTCGCCGGCCCGGATGGCCGCGACGTCGCGGGTGCCGATGGTCACCTGATGACCCAACTCCGCCGTGCGGGCGGCGATGGCTCGACCGACCGAGCCGGTGCCGAGAACTGCGATACGCATGTCGATCGATCCTCCGTCGGGGCATCGAATCGGCTCGTGCCGATCGCAAGCAGGCTAACAGACAGGTCTGTCTACCGCAGCCCTCCCGTCGAGTCGCAGAGGTGTCGGCGTGCAGCCCTCACTGGACGCCCGGAGGGGCGGCAGTGCGGTTGGCAGTCCTTTGGAGCTGATGTCACAAACGAGTCATCCGCCGCCGCCAGTCGGTGTCTTCCGCTGATGTCACAAGCGATTCAGCTCCAAAGCGCCCCGGACCCATGTCCCGCCCCTCGTCCGCGAGGTCGTCGCGAGGCCATCGTGCCGTAGTCGCGCGGCCCTCGCGGGGTCGCCGGAGCCGAGGGCACTGCCTTCGTAGACGAAGCCGTCTATAGGATCAGGGCTGTCATCAGCAGAACGAGGGAGCACCGATGCCCGCGCCCCGCACTCCGGCCGGCTCGGCCAGGGACCGGATCCTGGACACCGCGTTCCGGCTCTTCTACGCGCACGGGCCGCGCGGCGTGGGGGTGGACACGGTGATCGCCGAGTCGGGCGTGGCCAAGGCGACGCTCTACAAGCACTTCCCGCGCAAGGACGACCTCGTGCTGGCGTACCTCGATCGGGTCGACCAGGCGTGGTTCGGCGCGTTGCGGTCCGCGGCCCGGGATGCCGGCGACGAGCCACGCGACCAACTGGTGGGGATGTTCGACGCGCTGACCGGCGCCTGTCGCCGGGAGGGCTACCACGGCTGCGCGTTCATCAACACCGCGGCCGAGTCGTCCGCCGCTGGGCCGGTGCACGCCCGGACGGTCGAGCACAAGACAGTGGTCCGTGCCTGGGTGACCGAGCTGGCCCGCCGGGCGGGCGCGGCCGACCCGGAACTGCTCGCCCAGCAGCTCACCCTGCTGTTGGACGGCGGGCTCGTCGCCGGTGTGCTGGACGGCGACCCCCTGATCGCCGACGCGGCCCAGCGCAGCGCTCGCACGCTTGTCGACGACGCCCTGCGCTGAGCGACGACCGCCGGACGCGGGTCAGAACAGCTTGCGTAAGGCTGCGGCGATCTCCGCCACCTCCGTGAGGCGGCTCTCGGCCACGCCAATGACCAGGTCGTACGCGATGTCCTGGTTGGTGTCGTCGAGTTGAGCGATGGTGACGGCGCCGTTCTGGAGCAGGAAGGCGATGGCGACGATCCAGCCGATCCGCTTGTTGCCGTCCACGAACGGATGGTTGTTGACCAGGGAGTGGAGCAGTGCCGCGGCCTTTGTCCACACATCCGGGTAGGCGTCTTCGCCGAACAGGTTGGTCTGTGGCCGAGCTACCGCCGACTCCACCAGCCCGGCGTCCCTGATCCCCACGCCCAGCTTCCGGGCGATGCCCGCCACGTCAGCGAGCGTGGGGTAACGGATTTCCGTCATCACTCCGCCAGGCGAGCGAGCAACGCGGCGTGACGCTCGATGATCTCGTCTGCGAGGCCGCCGAACTCCTTGGCGTTCCGCCGTGCCAGGTAGTCGTCGATCGCGGTGACGATGACGGCGTGCATCGACCGTGCCTCTTCGTCCGCAACGAGACGGAGTCGCCGTTCACGGTCGTCGTCAAGTCGCAGTGTCATGGCCATGCCAAAAATGGTAGCAGGAATGCTACCAAGATCCGCTAGAGTTGGTCGGCCGGATGCGGGGCGATCATGCCCTGCCTCGTCCTGGTCGCGCACAGCTCGGCCAGCCGCCCGTAGGCGGCAGCGCCGATCAGCGCGGTCAACTCCGGGGCGTACGACAGGTACATCGGCTCGGTGCCGACGTGCGCGTCCGTCGAGGAGGTGCACCACCAGTCCAGGTCGTGCCCGCCGGCTCCCCAGCCCCGCCGGTCGAACTCGGACAGGGTGGAGACCAGCACCTTGCTGTCGTCCGGCCGCTTCACCCAGTCCTGATCGCGGCGGATCGGCAGTTGCCAGCAGACGTCCGGCTTGTATTCCAACGGGTGCACCCCGTCGCGCAGCGCCTGGGCGTGCAGGGCGCAACCGCCACCGCCGGCGAAGTCGGCGTCGTTGAGGAACACGCACGGAGCGTCGGGGCTCTGGGTGGCGGTGCGGCGGGCCGGGTTCTTGCCGTCGATGGTGTCCTCGTCGGTCCAGTTCTTGAACCCGCGCCGGAAGTGCTGCCAGGTCGACGGGGTGAGCCGCCGGACGGCGTTGCGAACCCGCTTCTCGTCGTCCGAGTCGGTGAAGAACGCGCCGTGCGAGCAACACCCGTCGGCGGCCCGGCCGGCGATGATGCCGTGGCAGCCCTTGCCGAAGATGCAGGTCCAGCGGGAGAGCAGCCAGGTCAGGTCGGCCCGGATCAGGTGCGTCTCGTCGGCCGGGTCGGTGAACTCGATCCATTCCCGAGGGAAGTCCAGGGGCACCTCGCGGCTGCGCGGGTCACCCGGGTCGTCCACCAGCACACGGAGCTCCATCGTCACTCGGCCCAGCGTACGCGCGGTGACGTCCGCAGGCCGGTGAGCCGCGCAAACGTGTTGCGCCTACTGTCTTCACCATGCGACTGGGTGTCCTCGACGTCGGATCCAACACGGTGCATCTCCTCGTGGTGGACGCGCACCACGGCGCGCACCCGTGGCCTGCGCACTCCGAGAAGGTGGTGCTCCGGCTGGCCGAGCAGATCGGCCCCGACGGCGAGCTGACCGAGGCGGGCGCCGACGGCCTGGTCAAGGCCGTGGGCATGGCCAAGGCGGCGGCCGCCGGGCTGGAGGCCGCCGACCTGATCGCTTTCGCCACGTCCGCGGTGCGCGACGCCACGAACGCGGCCGAGGTGCTGGCCCGGGTCCGGGACGAGACCGGCGTACGCCTGGCGGTGCTCTCCGGGGCGGACGAGGCGCGGTCGACGTTCCTGGCCGTCCGGCGGTGGTTCGGCTGGTCGGCCGGCCGGCTGCTGGTGCTCGACATCGGTGGCGGCTCGTTGGAGATCGCCGCCGGCATCGACGAGGACCCGGACGTCGCGGTCTCCCTGCCGCTCGGTGCCGGCCGGCTGACCCGCGAGCGGCTGCGGGTCGACCCGGCCAGCGCGGCCCCGCCGTCGGCGGAGGCCGTCGAGAAGCTCCGGGAGTACGTGGACAGCCGGCTGGACAAGGTCGTCGACCAGATCACCCAGGTCGGCTGGGACCGGACGGTGGCCACCTCGAAAACGTTCCGCACGCTGGCCCGACTTGCCGGGGCCGCCCCGTCCGGTGCCGGGCTGTGGGCGCGACGCAGCCTCACCCGGGCCGGTCTGCGGCAGGTGATCGGTTTCATCAGGCACATCCCGCCGGCGCAGTTGATGGAGTTGGAGGGGGTCAGCGCGGGTCGGGCCCACCAGTTGCTGGCCGGTGCCGTGGTCGCCGAGGCGGTGATGCGCCGCCTGGATCTGGACTCGCTGGACATCTGCCCGTGGGCGCTGCGGGAGGGCGTCATCCTCCGTCGACTCGATCAACTGGAGCCGATCTGATCCGGCGGCCGGTTTCGGCCGGTTTGCCGGCGCTCGTCACGATGCCCGCGGCGCTGCCGGGCTACGCTGGCTGATGTGACTTCCCGCGTTCCCGTGCTCCTGTCCAGCTCGTCGGTCTTTCCCGAGCCGACCGCGGCGGCGTTCCAACTGGCCGCGGCGCTCGGCTACGACGGCGTCGAGGTGATGGTCTGGACCGACGTGGTCAGCCAGGACGCGGGTGCGCTGCGCGGCCTCTCCGCGCACTACGACGTGCCGGTGCTCTCGGTGCACGCGCCCTGCCTGCTGGTCACCCAGCGGGTGTGGAGCCCGGACCCGTGGGAGCGCCTGCGCAAGGCCGCCGAGCTGGCCGAGACGCTGGGCGCGCCGACCGTCGTGGTGCACCCACCGTTCACCTGGCAGCGCGACTACGCGCGCAATTTCGCCGAGGGTCTGGCCACCGTCGCGGACCGGTTCACCGGGCTGCGCTTCGCTGTGGAGAACATGTACCCGGTGCGGATGGCGGGCCGGCAGTTCGTCCCGTACGTGCCCGGTTGGGACCCGACCGACGCCGGGTACCCGTCGTACACCCTGGATCTGTCGCACTGCGCGGCCTCGCACAGCGACCCCCTGGAGATGGCCGACCGGATGGGCGCCGGGCTGGCGCACGTGCACCTCGGTGACGGCACCGGCGAGGGCCGCGACGAGCACCTGGTGCCCGGGCGTGGCACCCAGCCCTGCGGGGAGCTGCTCTCCTCGCTGGCTGGCCGGGGTTTCACCGGGGCGGTGGCGGTGGAGGTCGCCACCCGGGGCGCGAAGAGCCGCGCGGTGCGCGAGGCGGACCTGCGCGCCGCGCTGGAGTTCGCCCGCCAGCACCTGACCGCGCCGTCACCTGTCGACGCCTGACCCGCCCGCCCACGATCGGGCGGTGTCGGTCAGCTGACCGGTGAGAGGGAGTCGGTGGCGGAGGTCTGCTGCGGGGCGACAGTCACCTGCTCGCCGACCGCCGCCCGCTTACGGGCCCGGTGCGCGGCGACGTGCGAGCGGGTGGCGCAGCGTTCCGAGCAGAACCGCCGGCAGCAGTTGGACGACGTGTCCAGGTAGACGTTGCCGCACCGCTCGTCGGCGCAGACCCCGAACCGGGCGCTGCCGTACTCGCAGAGCCAGACCGACAGGCCCCAGGCCGCGCCGGCCAGGTATTCGGCGCTGACCGAGGCACCCCGGCTGGTGACGTGCATGTGCCAGTCGCTGGAGTCGTGCCCGGAGATGCGCGGCTGCACCGGGAACGCCTCGAGCAGCGCGTTCAGCTCGGTGACCGCCTGGGCGTCCCGCCCCGAGGTGCCGTACTCGAAGACGTCGCGCAACCGTTTCTGCGCCCGGCGGAAGATCGCCACGTCCCGGTCCGCGACCTCGTCGCGCATCCAGGCGTTCTCGTCGGGGAAGAGGGCCCGCAGGTCGTCGAGGTCGTCCAGGCGGGCGTTGACCAGGTCAACGCCGGTCCGGGCGTACGCGTCGAAGTTCACACCCCCAACGGTAGACGACTCAGCGGGTACGCGGCGCGTCGATGTAGTGCGGCAGGAACCGCGCGTAGCCGTCAGTGATCAGACTGGCGCTCTCCCGCACGCCCACGCCCGCCGACTCGCCGTCGACGATCCAGCTGCCCAGAACCATCCGGTTGCCGGCGAACTGCGGCAACGCCCGGAACTCCTGGTAACACCAGCCCTCGTCGCCGTAGATCCCCGGGTTGGTGATCTCCTCATCGGCGGTGACGATGCGTACCGAACCGCCTTCGCGGCCGAGCAGCGGCTTGGCGACGTACTCCGTCATGCCGCGCGGCGAGTCGAGGTACGCCGGGAGCAGGAGCTCGTGGCCGGGGTACAGCTCCCAGAGGACAGCGAGCAGTGCCTTGTTGGAGAGCAGCAGTTTCCAGGCCGGCTCGATCCAGGTGGTCGGGGTGCCCGGGGCCAGGGCCGCCGGCCCGTACGGCTCGGCCAGCATCCACTCCCACGGGTAGAGCTTGAAGCAGGTGGTCACCGGGCGGTCGTCGGCGTCGACGAAGCGTCGGCCGTCCCAGCCGATCTCCTGGATGGGTTGGAGCTCGACGCTCAGACCGGCCTGCCGGGCGGTCTCGGCGAGGTAGCCGGCGGTCATGTGGTCCTCGCCGGACTCCTCCTCGTTCGACCAGAGCACGTGCACCAGGGGGTCGTGCAGCCCCGCCCCGATCTTGGCCCAGGCGCCGACCAGTCGCTCGTGCAGGCTGTTCCACTGGTCCAGCTCCGGCCGGGTCTGCTCCAGCCAGTACCACTGGATGATGCTCGCCTCGACAAGCGCGGTGGGGGTGTCTGCGTTGTACTCCAACATCTTCGGAGGCCAGGTGCCGTCGTACGCGAAGTCGAAGCGCCCGTACAGGGTCGGTGGCGCCTCCCGCAGCGACCGGGCCACCGCCTCGGCCGCCCACTCCGGGATGCCGAACTCGGCGTACCGGCGCTGCGTCACCACGTGCTCGGCGGCGGCCACCGACATCCGGTGCAGCTCCTCGGTGGCCTCCTCCAGCCGCAGCACCTCGTCCAGGTCGAACGCGTACGCGGCGGTCTCGTCCCAGTACGACATGATCCCGCCGTCGGGCAGCTCGGTGTCGACGTAGACCAGACCCTGCGACCGGATGGTGGCGTCCCAGTCGGGGCGCGGCGTGACCGTCTCGCGGCGCACGTCAGCCGCCGCAGGAGGCGAGGTGGGTGCCGAATCCACCGCGTTCGGGCAGGGCGGCGGTGGTCGGCTCCGGGGCGGAGCGACCGGCGGCCGGGTCGCTGACCCGCATCGCCAGCGCGACGGTGCCGCCGCCGCCGACCGGCCCGAGGGCGCAGTCGTCGTCATCGTCGTCGTCCGAGGTCATGTTGCAGCCGGAGAGAGCGAGCGCGAGAGCGGTGAGCGCGCCGAGCTGCACGGAGGCCGAGCGGAGTCGGCGGCGGGGGCGTTGTTCCACGGCATCGTTGTAGCCGATCGACGCCACCGCCGCCGCCCCGCCCCCGGGCCGAGGTGGCCCGGCCGCCCCTCGGCGAAGCCCCTCGCAGGGGCGTTACGCTCGGCTCATGCTCCGTTCCGTCATCCTCGCCGCCTCCCGGTCATCCCAGGTCGAGCGGCTCGTCGCGACTGCCCCGTACACCCGGGACGTCGTCCGCCGGTTCGTCGCCGGCGCCGCCACCGACGACGCGTTGCGCGCGACCCGCGGGCTCGTCGACGACGGCCTCGCGGTCACCCTCGACCACCTCGGTGAGGACACCGTCCGCCCCGAGCAGGCCACCGCCACCCGGGACGAATACCTGAAACTGCTGAGGATGCTCGGCGCCGCTGGGCTCACCCCGGCCGCCGAGGTGAGCGTGAAGCTCTCCGCCCTCGGCCAGATGTTCGACGAGCAGTTGGCGTACGACAACGCGCGGGCGATCTGCGCGGCGGCCGACGCGGCGGGCACCACTGTCACCCTGGACATGGAGGACCACACCACCACCGACTCGACGTTGGAGGTGCTGAGCCGGCTGCGCAAGGACTTCCCGTCGACCGGCGCGGTGCTCCAGGCGTACCTGCGGCGGACCGAGTCGGACTGCCGGGAGCTCTCCTCGGCCGGGTCCCGGGTGCGGCTGTGCAAGGGCGCCTACAAGGAGCCGGAGTCGGTGGCGTATCAGTCGGCCCGTGAGGTGGACAAGTCGTACGTGCGCTGCATGAACATCCTGATGTCCGGCGACGGTTACCCGATGCTGGCCACCCACGACCCGCGGATGATCGCCATCGGTGAGGATCGGGCCCGGTGGTTCGACAGGGGTCCCGAGCGCTTCGAGTTCCAGATGCTCTACGGCATCCGCCCCGAGGAGCAGGCCCGGTTGGCCGGCGAGGGCTACACGGTGCGCACCTACGTCCCGTACGGCGACGAGTGGTACGGCTACCTGATGCGCCGGCTCGCCGAGCGCCCCGCCAACCTGGTCTTCTTCGGCCGTGCCCTGATCTCCAAGAAGTAGTTCCCCCGGTTCGGCCGACGGGCCGGCGGTGATCCCTCGGGTCACTGCCGGCCCGTTTCGGGTATCCGGCTTGCCAACCTTGGCTAAGCAGCTTAGCTTTAAGGCTATGACAACTAGCCAGGTGCGGCGGGACGGTGGACACATCGCGTACGAGGTGCAGGGCGAGGGGCCGTTGGTGGTCCTCGCGCACGGCATGGGCGAGAACAGGGCGAGCTTCCGGCACCTCGTGCCGCTGCTGGTGGCCGCCGGTCACCGGGTCGCCTCGGTCGACGTCCGGGGGCACGGCGAGTCCAGCGCCGGCTGGCCCACGTACGCCCCGGCGGAGGTCGGCGCGGACCTGCTGGCCGTGGTCCGCGACCTCGACGCTGGTCCGGCCGTGCTGGTCGGCAGCTCGTCCGCCGCGGCGGCGGTGGTCTTCGCCGCCACCGACGCACCCGAACTGGTCACCGGCATCGTGCAGATCGGCGCGTTCGTCGGTCAGCCGAAGCTCAACCCGCTGCTGCGGATGGCGATGTGGTCGGTGCTGCACAGCCCTCGACTGTTCGGGATGTTCCACAACACCCTCTTCCCGGTGCACCGGCCCGTCGACGACGCGGCGTACCGCCGCTCGATGGTTGCCAACCTGCGCGAGCCTGGTCGGATGGCCGCGACGCGCGGCGTGATCGCACCGGCCGAGCCGCACTGGACCGCCCGTGCCCCGCAGGTGCGGCAACCGGTGCTGGTGCTGATGGGCTCCAAGGACCCGGACTTCCCAGACCCGGGAGCCGAGGCGCGGGCCGCCCGGCGGCTCTTCGGCACCGCCGAAGCTCGGATGATCGAGGAGTCCGGCCACTACCCGCACGCCGACCGGCCGCAACGCACCGCCGAGGAGCTGCTCGGCTTCCTGGCGGTGTGCGCCGGTGCCTAGGGTCGGCCTCAACCAGCAGACCGTCGTCCGGGAGGCGGCCCGGCTGGCCGACGAGGTCGGCTTCCAGCAGCTCACCCTCGCCGCGCTCGCCAGCCGGCTCGGCGTGGCGCTGCCCAGCCTCTACAAGCACGTACGGGGGGCGGACGCGTTGACCCAAAAACTGGCCGCCCTGGCGACCGCCGAACTGGCCACCGAAATGACCACCGCCGCCGTCGGCCGCTCCGGTGGCGACGCGCTCCGGGCCATGGCGGACGCCTACCGTGGCTACGCCCTCCGGCACCCCGGCCGCTACCCGGCCACCCAGCGGGTGCCGGACCCGGCCGACCCGGAACACGTCGAGGCCGGCGAACGGGCCGTCGGTGCCGTCTTCGCGGTGCTGCGCGGGTACGGGCTCACCGGCGACGACGCGGTGGACGCGACCCGCGCGCTGCGCAGCGCCCTGCACGGCTTCGTGACCCTGGAGGCCGCCGGCGGCTTCGGTCTGCCCCGTGACGTCGACCGCTCGTACCACCAGTTGGTCGCGAGCATGGACATCTCGTTCCGCTCGTGGCCGCGCACCGGCGGGTGAACGAGCCACCGGGCCGATCGGTCCGGGGCGGCCTCGCCGCGTCCAGGTAGTGGTCGTACCCTTCGGCGGGTGACTGACGAGGTGCAGCAGCCAGCACCGCGGCGGCTCTGGCCGCTGTGGACGGTGCTCGTGGTGGTCGTCCTGGTGCTGGGCTGCGG
Source organism: Micromonospora sp. NPDC005553 (assembly GCF_042871765.1). Taxonomy (NCBI): domain Bacteria; kingdom Bacillati; phylum Actinomycetota; class Actinomycetes; order Micromonosporales; family Micromonosporaceae; genus Micromonospora; species Micromonospora sp. NPDC005553. Next base: position 372,048 of record NZ_JBIAJD010000003.1, read on the forward strand.
CCTGCCGGCGGCGCTCGTCGTCGGAGTGATCCGGGAGACAGGGTCGCGCGCCACTGTCAGCCGGGTCGGCGCCTCGGCGGCCGACGACCCGGCCACCGCCGTGGCCCGGGGGCTGTCCGACCGGATCACCGCCCAGCTCCACCGGCAGTCAGCGGCACTCCTGGGCGGCGACCGCGCCGGGTTCCTCGCTGTCGCCGATCCCGCCGCCCACAACGACCTGCGCCGACGCTTCGCCGCACTGCGCGAGCTCAAGGTGACCGGCTGGCGGGCGGAGCCGAGTGGCCTGCCCGTGCCGATCATCGGCAAGCCCGGCGAGTGGCGGCTGCTGGTGCGCTTCCAGTACTGCTTCGTCACGCCGAACTGCCGGCCCAGCCCCGTGCTGATCGGCACGCGGTGGCGGGAGAACGGCGACCAGCCCCGGATGGTCGCCATGGAGGAATCCAAGTCGGTGGAGACCGGCACCCGACCGTGGGAGATCAGCAACCTGGCGGTCGCCATCGGCGCGCGGACCATCGTCGCCACCACCCCGGCCCTGCGCGGCAAGCTGCCCGGCCTGCTCGCGCAGGCGGAGGCGGCGGCGAAGATCGCCGACGGGTACGCGGTGACCGGCTCACCTCCGGACCGGTACCGGATCTTCTACGCGGGGCGCACCGAGTGGCAACGCTGGTACGGCGGGGAACGTCCGGAATGGACCGGCGGTTACGCGGTGACGGTGGGCGGCGGCCACCACGAGGTGGTGCTCAACGCCGAAGGGCTCACCAACAGCGGCACCGACGACCTGCTGCGGCACGAGCTGACCCACGCGGCGTCGCTGCCGGAGCGCGGCTACCCGGGCAAGCTCACCTGGTGGTTGGTCGAGGGCCTGGCCGAGTTCGCCGGTGCCGGCGGTCAGGCGGTCGACCGGTACGAGGGGATCGCCGACGTGCGCAAGATGGTCCGGGGCGGCTGGGACGGCAAGTTGGAGGGCGTCAACCCCGCCGACGACGCCTCCGCCGAACGGGTCGCCGCCAGCTACGGCATCGGCTACCTGGCCGTTCGGCACCTCGTCGACAGGTACGGGCCGCTGCGGCTGCTCACCTTCTTCAAGACCGTGGTGCACGACGGCAGGACCATCGACGCGGCCTCCGAGAAGGCGTTCGGTGAGCAGTGGTCGACGCTGCACGACGAGTGCGTGGCGTACGTCCGCGCCACCGCCGCCTGACGCAGCTCGCAGGTGGTGCGGCGGTGCGCCGTACCATCGATGGGTGCGCCGTTCCCAGTCGTCACGGCCCGCCAGCACCATGCGGCCCCGCCTGCTCATCGCCCTGACCGCCGTCGTCGTCCTCACCGCCACCACCGCCGCCTCCTGCGGCGACGGAGGCCCCGATCTCGCGCTGGCGTCGGCCACCCGGAACCCGGTCACCGAGGTGATCGACGCACCCGCCACGGTCACCGCCCGCGCCGCCGCCACCCTCACCGCTCCCGCCGACGGCACCCTCTCCAGCCTGCGCGTCCAACCCGGACAGCGGGTCAAGCGCGGTCAGGTGCTGGCGGTGGTCGACTCGCCGAGCGCGCAACAGCGTCTCCGTCAGGCCAAGGAGGCGCTGGCCGCCGCGAAGCGCGCCGGCCGAGGCGTCGGCGCGGGCAGCCTGACCAGCAGCCGGCGTGGCACCGACAAGGCCGCCGACGAGGCGTTCGACGCGGCCCGCAAGGCGGCCGAGAAGATCGCCGACCCGCAACTGCGCGACGCGCTGCTCACCCAGGTGACGTCCGCGCAACGCCAGTACGCTGCCGCCGCGCGCAGCGCCGACCAGGCGGTCCGCTCCGTGCAGCGGGGGATCAACGGGTTGAGTTCCGCCGTCGGCGCGCTCTCCGCGGCGCAACGGCTCCAGGCCCAGCAGGCGTACGACCTGGCGAAGGCGACAGTCGACGCGCTGACCCTGCGCGCCCCGATCGCCGGGGTGGTGCAGCCCGGCGGCACCCGGGCCGGCGGTGGCGCGAACGCCGGTCTGGCCGGTCTGTTGGAGCAGGCCGGCGGGGCGGGCCTCGATCCGTCCGCGCTGGCCCCCAGCCAGGGCGGGCCGCCGGCCGGCGTGGACGACGCGGTGGTGGTCGGCGGGTTGGTCACCGCCGGCGCGCCGGTACTGACAGTGGTGGACACCGGGCAGCTCGGCCTGCTCGCCGAGGTGGACGAGACCGACGTACTCCTCGTCAAGGCCGGCGTGCCGGCCACCGTCGAGTTGGACGCCGTCACCGGCGCCAGCTACGACGCGGTCGTCCGCTCGGTCGACGTGCTGCCCACCAACTCCGCGCAGGGCGGCGTCACCTACCGGGTCCGCCTGGCGCTGGGCGCCGGAAAGCTGGCCGAGGACGAGCCCGCTCCGAGGCCCCGCCCCGGCATGAACGCGATCGTGCACCTGCGGGTACGCGAGGCCGTCGACGCGGTGACGGTCCCCGCGTCGGCGGTGTTCTCCGCCGACGGCCGGGACGCGGTCTGGGTGGTCCGTGACGGCAAGGCGGGCCGGGCGTCGGTGACCGTTGGCGTCCAGGGGTCCGACCTGGTGCAGATCCTCAACGGCGTGCAGCCCGGCGACCGGATCGTGGTGCGCGGCGCCGACCAGGTCCGCGACGGCCAGGAAGTCCGGTGAGCGAACCCGCCGTCGCGGATCCGCGCGGCGATCCGCCGGCAGGGGAGCGCGTTCCGGCGATCGAGGCGGTGGACGTGTCCCGGACGTACCAGCTCGACGGGGTGTCGGTGGAGGCGCTGCGCGGGGTGTCGCTCACCGTGCAGCCGGGGGACTACGTGGCCCTGGTCGGCCCGTCCGGCTCGGGCAAGTCCACCCTCATGCACCTCCTGGGCGGGCTGGACCGGCCCACCGGTGGCCGCCTGGTGATCGGCGGACGCGACGTCAACGCCCTCGCCCCACCGGAGATGGCGACCCTGCGCAACGAGACCATCGGCTTCGTCTTCCAGGCGTTCCATCTGTTGCCGCGTACCTCGGCGGTGGAGAACGTGGCGTTGCCTCTGGTCTACCGGGGAGTCCCGGCCCGGCAGCGGCGGGAGCGGGCCGCGGCGATGCTGGGCCGGGTCGGCCTCGGGCACCGGCTGGACCACCGGCCCAACCAGATGTCCGGCGGTGAGCAGCAGCGAGTGGCGATCGCCCGCGCGCTGGTCACCGAGCCGACGGTGCTGCTGGCCGACGAACCCACGGGCAACCTGGACAGTGCCACCGGCGCTGCCGTGCTGGGGCTGTTGGAACAACTGAACGTGGAGTCGGGGGTGGCCCTGGTGATGGTCACCCACGATCAGGAGGTGGCAGCCCGCGCCCATCGTCGGATCACCATGCGCGACGGGGTGGTGGTGGCGGACAGCGGCGACCCGCGCTCCGCTCATGATCGACCGCCGTCCGTTGATCACGGTCGACCTGCGACACTGGTCCCCGCTCCCAGCGCGGAGCCCCGGTCCGCGTCCGGAAGCGGTCCGGGGCACCCGTCCGGTGGCTCCGGTGGCGCCGCCGGAGCCACCGGGCGCCTTCCGCGCGAGGTCGAGCGGCCCGAGGCCGACCCGGGCGAGGCGCGTGAGAGCGCTGCGGGCGCGCGCGGGGTCGAGCGGCCCGGAGGTACGGCGTGAGAGTCGCCGAGGCGTGGCGGGTGGCGCTGGACGCCCTGCGGGCCAACCGGATGCGTAGCGCGCTGACGATGCTCGGGGTGATCATCGGGGTGGCCTCGGTGGTGCTGCTGGTGGCGATCGGCACCGGCACCAAGCAGAAGGTCGAGCAACAGGTCGAAGGGCTCGGCTCCAACCTGCTGCTGGTCGTCCCCGGCCGCATCGAGGTGGGCAACGCGCCAGTCGTCTCGCCGCTGACCCTCAAGGACGTGGACGCCGTCACCCGGGTGGTCGGCGACCCCGATCGGGTGGCGGTCACCGTCGCCTCGGGGGCGACCGCGCGGGCCGGCGCCCGTTCCGACTTCACCACCGTGCAGGGCGTCCTGGAGACGACCCCGGCGGTGTTCACCCGTTCGCTGGCGCGGGGACGTTACCTCACCGGCACCGACGTGGACACCAGCCGCCGGGTGGCGGTGCTCGGTGACTCGGTCGCCCGTGCGCTCTTCCCCGACCGGGACCCGCTCGGCCAGCAGGTGGCGCTGGCCGGGGTGCGGTTCCGGGTGATCGGTGTCTTCGCGCCCCTCGGGCAGAGCCTCGGCGTCGACCGGGACGACGAGGTGCACGTGCCGGTGACCGCCGCGCAACGACTCTGGGGCACCCAGCGGGTCGACGGCATCGCGGTGAAGGCGCCGGACCGGGAGCGGATCGACGAGCTGGGCGAACGGATCGTCGCCGAGCTGAACCGCCGCCACCCGGACACCGAGTTCAGCGCCGTCACCCAGCAGCAGATCCTCGGCGTGCTCGGCGACATCCTCGGTGTCCTCACCGGTGTGCTGGCGGCCATCGCCGGCATCTCGCTGCTCGTCGGCGGGGTGGGCGTCTCCAACATCATGCTGGTCAGCGTCCGGGAGCGGACCCGGGAGATCGGGCTGCGCAAGGCCGTCGGGGCCCGTCCCCGCGACATCGGGGTGCAGTTCCTGCTGGAGGCGGTGCTGCTCACCACGATCGGCGGGTTGACCGGGATGGCGCTGGGCGTGGGCAGCGCCCTGCTTGTCGACGCGCTGTCGCCGATCCCGGCGGCGATCACCTGGTGGTCGTTGGCGCTCGCCTTCGGGGTTTCGGCGGTGGTGGGCATCGTCTTCGGGGTGGTTCCCGCGCAGCGCGCCGGCCGTCTCGACCCGGTGGTCGCGCTGCGCACCGAATGAGCGGCAGAGGAACAACCGGACGACGGACGCGGACGGGCGGATACCGGGAGCACGGATCGGGTGAACCGGCCACCTGAGCATGATCAGTTGCAGGAAGGGATCGCGCCGGTCACAACCGCCCCGCTACCGTACTGGTAACACGCGCGTCGTCGGCCCGGCCCGGAGCATCCGTCGGGTTGGCACGCGCCGGGCATGGGATGGGTCGGTGAGCCATGGCCGGGTCACAGTCCGACGGACGGCTGTCGGAGGTCAAGTTCCTGACCGTTGCGGAGGTGGCGACGGTCATGCGGGTGTCGAAGATGACCGTCTATCGCCTTGTGCACAGCGGTGAGCTCACCGCCGTCCGGGTCGGTCGGTCATTCCGGGTGCCCGAGCATGCGGTGCACGAATATCTCCGGGGTGCCTTTCAGGAGACCGCCTGAGCCACCGCCTCACCCTCCGATCGTCGGTTGACCGGCGTCGGTGGGCGTGAGGAGTGAGCTCGCGCGTCCTGCGGTCGTGCGCCAGAGGCGGCTGCGGCGGGGGCGCGTTGGTCCGGCTGAGGCCCTGCGGCTACCCTGGAACCCGACCGAGACCCCACCGGTGCGCCCCGCCGCCCAGACTGGTCCGGTCCGTTGTCCGCAAGCGGTCGCCGTCGCCACCTGCGTGGTGTCATCCGGTCCGCCCCGCACGTTGTATCGAAAGGCTGTCGTATGGGCTCGGTGGTCAAGAAGCGCCGTAAGCGCATGGCTAAGAAGAAGCACCGCAAGCTGCTGCGCAAGACCCGCGTCCAGCGTCGCCGTCTCGGCAAGTGATCGCCGCCGGGCTCAGGCCCGGCGTTCGGCGTCACTTGCCAAACTGTCGACTTCCGGAGGCTCAGGTGATCAGGCCGTGGTCGTCCCGGCTCGGTCCATCCTGCCGGCGTAGGTGCGTCAGATGACCCCCGGTGGCACCTCAGGTGCTCCGGGGGTCGTCGTCGTCACCGGAGTGGGTCGTTACCTGGGAGCCCACGTGGCGGCCCGACTGGCCGCCGACCCACGCATCGAACGGGTCATCGGGGTCGACGCACCGGACTCCGGCATCGAGTTCACCGACCTGCTGGACCGGGTCGAACGGATCCGCGTCGACAACGGTTCCCTCGGTGGCCTCCTCGCCGACCTGGACGTCGACGCGGTGGTGCACCTCGCGCTCGTCACCTCACCCGACCCGCAGCACGGCGGCCGGTCCGGGATGAAGGACCAGAACGTCATCGGCAGCATGCAGATGCTCGCCGCCTGCCAGCGGGCGCCGCGACTGCGCAAGCTCGTGGTCCGCTCGTCGACCGCCGCCTACGGGGTGTCGTTCCGGGACCCGGCGGTCTTCACCGAGGAGACCGAACCCCGCGAGGTGCCGCGCGGCGGTTTCGGCCGCGACATCCTCGACCTTGAGGGGTACGTGCGCGGCTTCCGCCGCCGTCGGTCCGACGTCACCGCGACGGTGCTGCGCTTCGCCCCGTTCATCGGCTCGACCGCGGACACCACGCTGACCCGCTACTTCTCGCAGCCGTTCGTGCCGACCGTCTTCGGCCGTGACCCCCGCCTGCAGTTCCTGCACTTCGACGACGCGTTGGAGGTGCTGCACCGGTCGATCGTGGAGGACCATCCCGGCACCTACAACGTCGCCGGCCCCGGCGTGCTGTCGCTGTCCCAGGCGATCCGGCGCGCCGGCCGGGTCGCCGTGCCGGTGCTGGAGCCGGGTCTCTCCGGGGCCGCCGCGCTGGCCCGCACCATGGGCTTCGGCCGCTACGGCCTGGACCAGGTCGACCTCTTCGTGCACGGCCGGGTGGTCGACACCAGCCGGCTCGAGCAGGAGTACGGCTTCACGCCCCGGTCGACAGCCGCGGCGTTCGAGGACTTCATCCGGGCCCACCACGGTGGGGTGGTGGTCACCCGGGATCAGCTGGCCGCCGCCGAGCAACTCGTCCTGGACGGCATCCGGCAGGTGCGCTCAGCGGTCCGGGAGCGGTCATCATGAGCGCGAGGAGCGAGCCGGTCCTGCGAGCCCCGCAGTCGCGAACCGAGGCGGCATCATGAGCGGCTTCGAGGAGGGGCGCGACCCACAGTCGGTCGGGCGTTTTGACGTACCCGAGCAGATGCCCGCTCCGGACGCGGAGCCGGCGCGGCGCAACGGACATCGACTGGCCGCGCAGGCCGCGCAGGCCGCGCCGACCCCGGCCGCACCGCCGGCCTCGACCGCACCTCCGACCCCGACCCCGAGTACACCGCCGGCCCCGGCTCCGGCCGCACCGCCGGCCCCAGCTCCGACTCCGGCCGACGGGGTCGACGGTGGGTTGTCCGGCGGCACCGAGTCGGCGGTGTCGGACCGGCCCGGGGACCACTGGGACCGCAAGGTCGCGAACGGGTTGGCGTTCCTGCGCCGGCGGCTCTCCGGTGACTACGAGGTCGACGAATTCGGGTTCGACTCGGAGCTGACCGACGCGGTCTTCCACCCGCTGCTGCGGCTGCTCTACCGCGACTGGTTCCGCACCGAGGTCAGTGGGGTGGAGCACGTCCCGGTGGGCGGGCCCGCGCTCGTGGTCGGCAACCACTCCGGGACTGTGGCACTGGACGCGCTGATCCTCTCGGCGGCGCTGCACGACAAGCATCCCGCCCACCGCTACCTGCGGCTGCTCGGCGCCGACCTGGTCTTCCGGATGCCGGTGGTCTCCGAGTTGGCCCGCAAGACCGGCGGCACCGTGGCCTGCAACCCGGACGCCGAGCGGCTGCTCAGCGGCGGCGATCTGGTCGGTGTGTTCCCCGAGGGCTTCAAGGGCATTGGCAAGCTCTACGCCGACCGGTACAAGCTGCAACGCTTCGGGCGGGGCGGGTTCGTCTCGGCGGCACTGCGTACCGGAACCCCGATCGTGCCCGTCGCCATCGTCGGCGGCGAGGAGATCTACCCGATGCTCGCCGACATCAAGCCCCTGGCGCGGCTGCTGAAGCTGCCCTACTTCCCGGTCACGCCGACGTTCCCGCTGCTCGGCCCGCTGGGCATGGTGCCGCTACCCAGTAAGTGGCTGATCGAGTTCTGCCCGCCGATCCCCACCGCCCACCTGACCGACTCGGCGGACGACCCGCTGGTGGTCTTCAACCTCGCCGACCAGGTGCGGGAGACCATCCAGCAGACCCTGCACACGCTGCTGGAGCGACGGCCCGACCCGTTCGGCCCCTGAACCAGCCGGCGCGCGACGTGTCGCGTGAGGTCAGCCGGCTCGGCGGCGGCGCTGGAGGGCCAGGCCGGCGGTGACCGCGCCCGCGACCAGCCCGGCGGCCGCCGTCGACGGTACGGCGATCTTGACAGCCCGGCGACCGCTGCGGAAGTCCCGCACCTCCCAGCCGTGCTGGCGGGCCTGCCGCAGCAGGGTGCCGTCCGGGTTGACGGCCACCGCCCGGCCCACCGCGCGGAGCAGCGGCAGGTCGTTCGCCGAATCGCTGTAGGCCGCGCAGCGGGACAGGTCGAGCCCTTCCACGGCGGCGAGCTGGGTGACCGCCTCAGCCTTGGCCGGCCCGTGCATCAGGTCACCCACCAACCGTCCGGTGTACGCCCCGTCCAGCACCTCGGCCACAGTGCCGATGGCACCGGTCAGGCCGAGCCGGGCGGCGATCACCCGGCCGATCTCGACCGGGGCGGCGCTGACCAGCCAGACCCGCTGACCGCCGTCCAGGTGACGCTGCGCGAGCTGGTGGGTGCCGGCCCAGATCCGGGGGGCCATCATCTCGTCGAAGATCTCCTCGGCGAGGTGTTCGACCTCGTTGACCCGCCAGCCCTGCACGAAGGCCAGCGCGGCCTCCTTGGCCAGTGACATGTCACCGGCGTGCTCCCGGGCCAGCAGCCGGAAGCGGAGCTGCTGCCAGGCGAATCGGGCCAGGTCGGCGGTCGTCACGTAGTTTCGGGAGGCGAGCCCACGGGCGAACCAGTAGATCGACGCGCCCTGCATCATCGTGTTGTCCACGTCGAAGAACGCCGCGGCGCTCGGATCAGGTGCGCTGACCGGGGCCAGGTCGGTCTCCGCCCAGGCTGCGGTGTGCCCCTCGGCGTCGGTGCTGACCGTCACCTTACGGCTGCGCGCCACGCGAATCCCTTCCTCACCGGTACGACGGATGCTCCCCCGCGAGCGTATCCGCCGTAGACGGGCGACCGGCCGGGCACACAGCGAACTGTGGCGCGGCCGGTCGGACGTGCGGTATGGGGACGCGGGTCAGCGGGCCCCGGGGCAGGTGTTCGGGTTCGGCCCGAGGGCGTCGCTGGCGGTCGGTGCCGGCAGGCCGCAGGCGATCGCAGCGCGCAGGTCGTCCGAGCGTTCCCGGATGCTGTCCAGCAACACCAGCGACCGCTGGGTCCGTTCCCGGTCGACCCGGGTGCTCCCGTCGAGCAGACCGCGTACGGCCCGGCGCTGGCTCGACACGAAGGTGTTGAGAGTGTCCAGGCTGCCCGGCTCGGCCCGCTGCACGGCGGCGGAGGTCAGCAGGCGAACTCCCTGCCGGCTGTCGGCGTCCATGTCGTCGAGGACCGCGCTGTAGCCGATCCGGTCGCCGCGCAGCTTGGCGGCTTCGCCGACTCTGGTCCGGGCGAAGTCCAGGAAGAGTTGGCCTCTGCTGATGTCGGAGCTGGCCAGGGCGAGCTGTGCCCGTTCGGTGGAGCGCTTCATGCCGTACAGCGCGTCACCGGGCACCGCGTTCTCGCTGGCGGCGGAGATTCCGGAGACGGCGATGGCCCCGGCGGCGATGCCGACCAGGATCGCGCCCCGGGCTCGGGCCCGCCGTGCGGTGACCGCCGGCAGCAGCCGCCCGCGGGTGGTGGTGGCGGCCGGTTCGCTGACCGCCGCCGGCGTGCTGCCCAGCCCTTCCCGCTCGGCGGTTGCGAGCAGCATCGCCCGCAGGCCGGTACGGAAGTCCTGGTCCACCTCGACAGCCGGGGGGTCGACGCTGAGCCGCTGACCCACTGCGACGAGCGGCGCCAGTTGGCCGTCCACCCGGGATCGCACGTGGTGTCGTCGAGCGCCGTTGGCCTCGTCGAGAAGCTGCGCGAAGCGCTCCGCGCGCCGGCGGGAGAAGAGGGTGTTGTCCACCGCAGGCACCTCCTCTCGCTGGTCACGGCCGGTCGGCCGCCGTCGTTGCCAGCGACCGGGCGGCAGTGTGACACCACGGAGGTGAGGTGCCGCCGGCATGCCGGTCGGACCTCGGTGACCCGGGCCTGCCGGGACATCCACCGGTCGCACCCGGAGAAACGCGGCGGACCGGGCACGGGTTACGGGCCCGGCGGGGCGGAAATTACAGAAAGTGATGGTCATCACCGGGCGGGACCGACTTTGAGCTGCGCAGACGTTGATCGACGTCCGTCGGTCCCGCCGTAACAAACTACGGCTGGAAGCCGTCGGGCAGCAGCCGGGCCAGGGCGCGGACGGCGCGGTACTGGAGGGCCTTGATGGCTCCCTCGTTCTTGCCCATCGCGCGGGCCGTCTCGGCGACCGAGAAGCCCTGGAGGAAGCGGAGCACGATGCACTCCTGCTGCTCCGGGTTGAGCTGCTTGACAGCGGTGAGGAGCGCGACGTTGGTGATGTGCTCCACCACCGCCGCCTCCGGGCTGCCCTCCGGGCCCCGGTCCTCCCGGTCGGCGTCGAGCACGTCACCGGTGGTGACCTCCAGCCGGTACCGGCCCGACTTGAAGTGGTCCGCGACGAGGTTACGGGCGATCGTCACCAGCCAGGCGCCGAGGTCGCGGCCCTGCCAGGTGAAGCTGCCGATCCGCTTGAGCGCGCGCAGGAAGGTGTCCGAGGTGAGGTCCTCGGCGAGTTGCCGGTTGCCGACCCGGAAGTAGACGAACCGGAAGACGGTGTCCACGTAACGGTCGTAGATCAGACCGAACGCCTCGGACTCACCGGCCTGGGCCCGCTCGATCAGCGTCCAGACCTCGGTCGCCGGGTCGGACGGGTCCGGGCGGCTCGGGAAACCGGTCGGGGTGGTCGCGGTGGTGGCCGGCACCGCCGGGATCACCGCTGTCTCGCCCGCCGCCGGGTCGGTGGTGACCGCCGGTGTGTCGCTTACCCGACGACCCTGCACAGGCATCGTGGGTCGCGGCGGTACGGCGACCCGGCCGCCGGCCGGCTTCGCGTTTCCACCGGGCACCGCGGGTCGCGGCGGTGGCTCGTTGTGGTGTGGCCGGCTGCGGATCCGCTGCGCCGCGCCGTCACCCCGCACGACGCCGCCGTGCTGTTCGTCGGACGGGGCACGGGCCGCGGGCCGCTCGTTGACGTGGGAGCGGGCGGGTTGACCGGTCAGGCCGACCGGACGTTCCGCGTATCCGAAGGTGGTCATCGCGTCGCCCCCGTCCCGTCGGTCGCCGGGCGGGCGGGTCTGGGTCTCGTCGGGGCGGACCGGCCGGGTGACCGGTCGGGCAGGACGGTCACGGGAGTTGCCGACGCGCGGCAATTCCCGTGGAGGTGCTGGTCCAATGCGCTCACAGGCACGGGGGCCTCCTCGGGCTGAGGGGTGTCGACTCACGGCAAATGGGGTGAGCCGACCCGAGTGATGATAGGGCCAACGTCACCCGCGCGTGGCAAGTCCGTTACACAAGGCGGAAGTATTTCCCCCTCCGTCGCACCGGTGGCGGACCGGTTGTCCGTCGTGTGCGATTGACTTTCCGTCGGCTCGGTGTTCCAGGATGGATCCCCAGGTAGGAGGCTTTCCGCCCGTTCGGCTGAGCCACCGCGCCGGCCGGCCGGACGGGGGCGGCCGAACCGCCCTTGGTCAGCGTCGCACGTCCCATCGACAGGACCTGATCTGATCGCCGGTGGCACACCGGACAGTCCCGTACATGGGACTGTCGCGGTGTCGTCCTCCGGGCGTGGCGCACCACCATCGGGCATGGCCCGCCCGGGCCCGCTGTGCCAGACTCGATCACCGTGCAGGACGCCTCGGAAAGCCCCGCGCCGAACCTCGCCGACCGGGTCCGCCGGGCGGCTCTCGACAGCGCCGACCGGCCCGCGCTGCACTGGCGTGAACACACAGTGAGCTGGTCCGAACTGGACACCGCTGTGGACGCAGCCGCCCGCGGCCTGTCCGCCGCCGCGCCACCCACCGACCCCGGCGGTACGCCGCCACGCGTCGCCATCGCGCTGCCCAACACACCGGACTTCGTGATCGCCTGGCTCGGCGCCCTCCGCGCCGGGCTGGTCACCGTGCCGGTCAACCCCGGCCTCACCGCCCCGGAGCTACGGCACGTGCTCGCCGACTCCGGCGCGTCGGTGCTCATCGCCACCGACCACGTTCGAGGCCTGGTCGCCGACGTGGCCGCCGAACTGCCCGCGCTCGCCTCGGTGCACGGCACGCCACCGACCGCCGACACGTCCGGACCAGCACCCCGCCCGCGACGCGGCGGCACCGACCTGGCTGTCCTGCTCTACACCTCCGGCACCGAGGGACGACCCAAGGGGGCGATGCTCTCGCACCAGGCCCTGCTCGCCAACCACGAACAGGTCGCCGGGATCGAGCCGCCGGTGGTCGGGCCGACCGACACCGTTCTCCTGGCGTTGCCGCTGTTCCACGCGTACGGGCTCAACTCGGGGCTCGGCGCGGTCGTGCACCACGGCGCGACGGGTGTGCTGCTCGACGAGCCAGGCCCGACGGCGGGGCTGGACGAGGTGGCGCGGCACCGGGTCAGCGTGCTGGTCGGCGTACCGTCGATGTTCCTGACCTGGGCCGGCGCGGCCACGGCCCGCGCGGCGACCGCGTCGGTGCGGGTGGCGGTCTGCGGCGCGGCACCGCTCGAACCCGCTGTCGCGGCACGCTTCACCGAGGTCACCGGGCATCAGGTCCACATCGGGTACGGCCTCACCGAGACCGCGCCGGTGCTCACCTCCACCCTGGTCGTTGGCGTGGCCAAGCCGGGTTCGATCGGCCGGCCGCTGCCCGGGGTGCGGCTGCGCCTGGTCGGCGCCGACGGGACGGACCTGTGGCGGGACGGGCTGGCCGTCCCCGACGACGACCCCGACGAGCTGGACATCTCCGACGTGGCTCCGGGCACCGACCCGGGGCAGATCGTGGTGTCCGGCCCGAACCTCTTCACCGGCTACTGGCCCGACGGTCGGGGCGGCCCGGACGCCGATGGTTGGTGGGGCACCGGTGACATCGCGTACGCCGACGAGGACGGTGACCTCTTCCTGGTCGACCGGCTCGGCGAGTTGATCCTGGTCAACGGGTTCAACGTCTACCCGCACGAGGTCGAGCTGGTGCTCGCCGGGCACCCCGGGGTGGTCGAGTCGGCGGTACTGGGTGTGCCACACCCGCGGACCGGCGAGACTGTGCGGGCGTACGTGGTGCCGGCGCAGGGCCGACCGGTGACCAGCGAGGAACTGCTCGCCCACTGCGCACGGAACCTGGCCCGGTTCAAGTGCCCGACCGCTGTCGAGTTCGTCGACGCCCTGCCGCACTCGGCGATCGGCAAGGTACGCAAGACCCAACTCCGGTCGGCGCCGCCGACCGACCGCACGGAGGTAACCGATGGCCAGTGACGCCCGACTCGCCCTGATCACCCGACCCGGCTGCCACCTGTGCGACGACGCCAAGGCGGCGCTCGACCGGGTGGTCGCGGTCACCGGCGACAAGTGGGTCGAGTGGGACGTCACCGGCGACGAGGGGCTGGAGCGGGAGTACGGGGACCGGCTACCGGTGGTCATGCTCGACGGCAAGGAGCACGGCTACTGGCGGGTCGAGGAGGACCGGCTGCTGCGGGACCTGACCACGCCGCAGCTCTGAGGAGTGCCTATGGTGCTCGGATGACCTCCGCGCACCCGCACCTCGTCTGGGACTGGAACGGCACCCTGCTCAACGACCTCAGCCTGGTGGTGTCCGCCACCAACGTCGTGTTCGCGAGCCTGGGTGGGCCGACTGTCACATCGGACGAGCACCGGGTGCGGTTCCGCAGGCCGATCGCCGAGTACTACGCCGACGTGCTCGGGCAGGCAGTGGACGACGACGAGTTCGGTCGCCTGGACAAGATCTTCCACGACGCGTACCGCACCGGGTTGACCACCTGTGAGCTGGCCGCCGACGCACGCGGCGCGATGGCCTCCTGGCCGGGCACCCAGAGCCTGCTCTCCATGTGGTTTCACGAGGAACTGGTCCCGACCGTGCACACGTACGGTCTGACCAGCCACTTCACCCGCGTTGACGGGCTGCGGGCCACGGTCGGCGGCGGCTACAAGGCCGAGTCGCTCCAGCTGCACCTGGCCGAACTGGGCGTGGACGGCGCCTCGGTGGTGCTGATCGGCGACTCCATCGACGACGCCGACGCGGCGCTCGCGGTCGGCGGCCGTGCCGTGCTCTACACCGGCGGGTTCACCGACCCGGGCCGGCTGCGCGCCTCCGGTCACCCGGTCGCCGACACCCTCACCGACGCGGTGGCCCTGGCCCGGGAGGTCAGTTCCGCAGGTAGGTGAGGACGGCCAGCACCCGCCGGTGCTGTTCGGTGTCCGGCGGCAGGGTGAGCTTGGTGAAGATGTTGCGCACGTGCTTCTCCACCGCGCCGTCGCTGACCACCAGGGCGCGCGCGATCGCGGTGTTCGAGCGCCCCTCGGCCATCAGAGCGAGCACCTCGCGCTCGCGGGGGGTCAGCTCCCGCAGCGGGTCGTCACGGCGGCGTCGGGCGAAGAGCTGACCGACCACCTCCGGGTCGAGCACCGTGCCGCCGCCCGCCACCCGGCGCAGCGCGTCCAGGAACTCGTCGATCGCGGCCACCCGGTCCTTGAGCAGGTAGCCGATCCCGCCGCCGGCGCCGCCGGTGGTCGCGAGCAGATCATCGGCGTACGAGACCTCGACGTACTGGGAGAGCACCAGGATCGGCGTACGCGGCACCAGCCGGCGGGCCTCCACCGCAGCCCGCAGCCCCTCGTCGGTGTGCGACGGGGGCATCCGGACGTCGACGATCGACACGTCGGGCCGGTGCTCGACCACCGCCTCGACCAGGGCGTCACCGTCCCCGACGGCGGCCACCACCTGGTGCCCACTCTCGGTCAGCAGCCGGACCAGCCCCTCCCGGAGCAGGACGGCGTCGTCGGCGATCACGATGCGCATGGCTGTGGTGTCTACCACGTCGCTCACCATCGCGGCGGCTTCCGGCGGCTCACGGCATCTTCTTGGTTCGCTCGCAGACCCGGCTCACTCCTCGCGCTCACAGCATCTTCTTGGTTCGCGACTGCGGGGCTCGCAGACCCGGCTCACTCCTCGCGCTCACAGCATCTTCTTGGTTCGCGACTGCGGGGCTCGCAAACCCGGCTCACTCCTCGCGCTCACAGCGGCAGCTCGGCGCGGATCTCGGTGGGGCCACCGGTCGGGCTGGCCACCATCAGTTCGCCACCCGCGGCCCGGACCCGGTCGGCGATGCCGGCCAACCCGTGCCCCTTCGCCAGGTGCGCGCCGCCCTGCCCGTCGTCGCCCACCCACACCTGCAGGTGGGAGCCCTGCCGGGTCACCGTCACAGTGGCCTCGGTGGCCCGGCTGTGCTTGGCGACGTTCGTCAGCGCCTCGGACACCACGAAGTACGCGGTGTTCTCCACCGCCGGGTCGAGCCGCCCGGCCGGGGTGCCGAGCTGCGGGTCCACCTGGAGCTCGATCGGGATCAGCCCGCGGCCGGCGATCGCGGCCAGGGCGCTGGGCAGGCCCCGGTCGACCAGGATCGGCGGGGCGATGCCCCGGGACAACGCCCGCAGCTCGGCAAGAGTGTCCCGGGTCTGGCTGACCGCCTCGTCGATGGTCTTGCCGGCCGCGTCCGGGTCCGAGGCGAGCTGCATCCGGGCCCGGCTGAGGTCCATCGCCAGCCGGACCAGGCGCTGCTGGGGACCGTCGTGGATGTCACGCTCCAACCGGCGCAGCGCGGAGGCCTCGGCGGACACGGCGGCCCGCTTCTGCTCCTCCAGCACTGTGATCCGGTCGCGCATCTCGGCCACCCCGGTCAGCATGGCCTTTGCGAAACTCGCCTGGAGCAGTGCGCAGCCCCGCACCACGATCGGCAGGGTGATCAGGAAGAACACCCCGAGCGCGGTGTTCAGCCCGATCCGGGCGGTGGTCGAGTCGCCCAGGCCGAGGATCTGCGCCAGATCCTGGTCACCCTCACCGGACGGGTGGGGGATGGCCCAGTCGTAGGCCCAGTAGAGCGAGCCAGCGATCGCCGCGGCCCACCAGGACAACGTGACCACGAAGGTGCCCACCGCTGCGATCGACCGCAGGATGCCGTGCGCCAGGTCGAGCCAGGACTGGGCGTCCCGGATCGGCACGAAGATCCGGCGCCAGGCGTTCGCGCCCGACTCGGGCAGCCGGTAGTTCGGCCGGATCCGGGGCTGCCGGAGCACAGCGGCCATCCGCAGCCGCTCGATGTCGGCCAGGCCACGGGCGGCGTACAGCGTTCCGCTGAGGATCGGCAGGCCGATCACCGTGACGACCAGGCCGACGCCCACCGACAGGCCGACGACGAGGACGATGAAGCTGGTCAGCCCCAGGGGCAGGCCGAGCAGCACGTACCCGGAGTCGACGAAGAGCTGGCGGGGAATGCTCGGTGCCAGCGGCGGTCGGGCGGTGGTGGCGGCAACGGCGGTCATGCTCAAAGGCTAGGCATGTGACCTCGCCGACCCCATCCCGAAACCCCGCCTCTCCGCCGTAGTGCTACCCCCACCCCACCCCACCCCACCCCGCCCTACGGCGTCGATCTTGCGGTTTGTGTTGGTGAATTGCCCCTGAATGGGCGAGAAGCGAGAGCAGTAAGTGCAAGATCGCGGGGCGTGGCGGTGGACCCGGGCCAGGGCCGGCGCGGGATTGGTCAGAGAAGTCGGGATTGAGCAATAATCGCCCGGGCGGTGAGCGGACCAGGCCGTTCAATCGATCTTGTGGAATGGAGGGGCTGGTGAGGTCGCGCCACGCAGCGACAAGATCGCGATTTGTGCACGTCTTCACAAGCGCCTACGCTGTGACTCCGACGCGCCCTGCTAGCACAGCCGGCAATCTCGGTCGCCAGCGGGAGTCCACAAACGGCCGACCAGCGGAGTTGGCCGAGGATCGCACCGCACGGAGTCTCATGAGTCAGCACCGTCACCCAGGCGCGCCCGGCAGCGCCGGTGCCGTACCGGCGCTCCCGGATCTGCCCGAGGCGACCGTCGCTCGGCTCCCGGAGTACCTGCGCGCGCTGCACAACCTCGCCGACACCGGGCACGAGACGGTCTCCAGCGAGGGTCTCTCCGCCGCCGCCGGGGTCAACTCCGCCAAGCTCCGCAAAGACCTTTCCCACCTCGGCTCGTACGGCACACGGGGCGTCGGCTACGACGTCGCGCTGCTGATCGAGCAGATCGAATATGTGCTCGGGCTCACCCAACGTCGGGCGGTCGCCCTGGTCGGCGTGGGTAATCTCGGTCACGCTCTGGCCGGATACGACGGCTTCGCCAGCCGGGGCTTCCGGATCGCCGCACTGCTCGACGCCGATCGTTCACGGGTCGGTGAGGAGATCAACGGCCTGGTGGTCAGGCATGTTGACGACCTGCCGACGGTCGCCGCGGAGGAATCCCTCGCGATCGGCGTGATCGCCACCCCGGCCGCCGCCGCCCAGCAGGTCGCCGACCAACTGGTCGCCGTCGGCGTGACGAGCATCCTCAACTTCGCGCCGTGCGTACTCTCGGTTCCGGAGGGGGTCGACGTGCGCAAGGTCGACCTCGCCATCGAGCTGCAGATTCTGTCCTTCCACGAGCACCGCAAGGCGTCGCTGACCGCGCTGCCCGCAACCGGCGGGTCCGCTCTCACGGCCCTGCCGGGCGGGTTCGCGGCCACCGATACCCAGGAGGCGATAGGCACGTGAAACTGCTCGTCGTCGGCGCGTCCTATCGGACCGCCCCGGTCGCCACGCTGGAGCAGCTGGCCGTGCCCCCCGCCGACCTGACCCGCACACTGGACCGCCTGGTAGCCCAGCCGTACGTGGCCGAGGCGGTGATCGTCTCCACCTGCAACCGGGTGGAGGTCTACGCCGCCGTGTCCGGTTTCCACGGTGGGCTCGGCGACGTCTGCGCCGTGCTGGCCGAGCAGGCCGGCAGCTCGCCGACCGCGCTCGCCAGCCACCTGTACGTGCACTACGACACAGCGGCCGTGGACCACGTCTTCCGGGTCGCCACCGGTCTGGACTCGATGGTGGTGGGCGAGGCGCAGATCCTCGGCCAGCTGCGTGACGCTTACCACTGGGCCACCGGCGCCGACTCGGCCGGCCGGCTGCTGCACGAGCTGATGCAGCAGGCGTTGCGGGTCGGCAAGCGGGCCCACGCCGAGACCGGCATCGACCGGGCCGGCCAGAGCGTCGTCACCGCCGCCCTGGAGCTGGCCGCCGGGCACCTCGACGGCGACCTCGTCGGCCACCCGGCCCTGGTGGTCGGCGCCGGTGCGATGGGTTCGCTCGGGGTGGCCACGCTGTCCCGGCTGGGTGCCGGGCCGCTCACCGTCAGCAACCGGGGCGCCGACCGGGCCGTCCGGCTCGCCGAGTCGTACGGGGCGAGTGCCGCGCCGATGACCGAGCTGGCCGACACCCTCTCCACAGTGGACATCGTAGTGGCCGCCACCGCGTCCACCGAACCGGTCCTCACCCGGTCGGTGGTTACCGCGGCGCTGGCCGAACGCGACAGGTCCCGGGGCCCGTTGGTCCTGCTCGACCTTGCCGTTCCGCGCGACGTCGAGGAGGGCGTCGCCGAGCTGCCCGGCGTCGAGGTGATCGACATCGACCGGATGGCGGCACTGCTCGCCGACGGTCCGGCGGCTGCCGACGCCGCAGCCGTCGAACGCATCGTCCTCGGCGAGGTGGAGGGCTTCCTCACCTGGCTGCGCGGTGCCGACGTGGCACCCACGGTGGCCGCGCTGCGCGGCCGGGCCGACGACGTGGTCACCGCCGAGCTGCGCCGACTGGCCCAGCGTCGCCCCGACCTCGGCGACGACCTGCGGGCCGAGGTGGCCCGCACGGTGCACCGGGTCGTGCAGCGGCTGCTTCACCAGCCCACCGTCAAGGTCCGCCAGTTGGCCGCGGAGCCCGGCGGCGACCAGTACGCGGCACTGCTGCGCGAGCTGTTCGACCTCGAGGTGCCGCAGACCTCGCCGGTGGACACCGTCCCGGACGTGCTGACCCCCGACCTCGGCATGGCGCTCCCCGGCACCGACCCGTTGTCCGGAGCCGACGCCGCCGAGCCCACCCCACCCAGCGGAGGTGCGCGATGACCGCCCCACTGCGCCTCGGCACCCGGGGCAGCGCCCTGGCGATGGCCCAGTCCGGCCAGGTCGCCGAGGCGTTGACCGTCGCCACCGGTCGCCCCGTCGAGCTGGTCGAGGTGGTCACCGCAGGCGACCGCTCCAACGCGCCGGTGCACCGGCTGGGCGTCGGGGTGTTCGTCTCCGCACTGCGTGACGCGCTGACCGCCGGGACGATCGACTTCGCGGTGCACTCGTACAAGGACCTGCCCACGGCCGCCGCCGGTGGGCTGCACATCGCGGCGGTGCCGGCCCGGCAGGACCCGCGCGACGCGTTGGTGGCCCGCGAAGGCCGAACGCTCGCCGAATTGCCGCCCGGGGCCACTGTGGGCACCGGCGCGCTGCGTCGGATCGCCCAGTTGCACGCCCTCGGCCTGCAACTGGAGGTCACCCCGATCCGCGGCAACGTCGACACCCGCCTGGGGCGGGTGCTCGGCCCCGAAGCCGATCTCGACGCCGTCGTCCTGGCACGGGCCGGTCTGGCCCGACTTGGCCGACTCGACGTGATCACCGAGTCGCTGGACCCGATGCTCATGCTGCCCGCTCCCGCTCAGGGCGCGTTGGCCGTGGAGTGCCGGGTCGACGACCGGGACCTGGTCGAGCTGCTCGCCGTGCTCGACCACGCACCGTCGCGTTCCGCGGTCACCGCGGAACGTGCGTTTCTGGCAACCCTGGAGGCCGGGTGCAGCGCACCCGTCGCCGCCTATGCCGAACTCGCCGAAGGCGAGACCGGCGATGAGATCTACCTGCGCGGGGCGGTGATCAGCCCGGACGGCACTCGTGACCTCCGGCTGTCCCGCACCGGAACGCCCGCCGACGCGGCGGAGATCGGTAAGGCACTTGCCGCCGAACTCCTCGACCTCGGCGCCGACTCGATCCTCGGCCACGAAGGACACACCGGCCCGGGGACCCAGCAATTTGGGAGCACAGAATGACCCGCACCCGTAAGCCCGTCGGCCGTATCGCGTTCGTCGGGGCTGGCCCCGGTGACCCGGGCCTGCTGACCCGTCGGGCCCACGACGCCCTGGTCGACGCCGACCAGGTGATCTACGACCGGGGAGTCCCGGAGTCGTTGCTCGCCGTTGTGCGCGCCGAGGCCTCCGCTGATGCCGAGTTCACCCCGGCCGAGGGCGCGCCGGGGGACGTGGCGAAGGTGCTCATCTCCGCGGCCCGCTCCGGGCTGAACGCGGTGCACCTGGTCGCCGGCGACCCGTTCGGGCACGACTCGGTGGTCAAGGAGGTGCAGGCGGTGGCCCGCACCGCCGCCCACTTCGAGGTGGTGCCCGGCGTCGGCCAGGCCGAGGGTGTGGCCACCTACGCCGGGGTCCCGCTGCCGGGTGTGCGTACGGCCGCCGACGTCGAGGACGTCAGCGTGCTGGACTTCGAGGCGCTGGCCACGGCCGTCGGCCGGGGTTCGCTCGCGCTCGCCGTGGACGCCGGTGACCTCGCCGCCGTCCGGGACGGGTTGCTCGCCGCCGGGGTCGACGGCACCACCGGCGTCGGCGTGACCGGCGACGGCACCGGCGAGACCCAGTACACGACCACGTCGACAGTGGACAGCTTCGTGGCCGCCGCGCTCGGCTTCACCGGCCGGGTGGTGCTCACCGTCGGTGTCGGCGTGGGGCAGCGCGACAAGCTGAGCTGGTGGGAGAACCGCCCGCTGTACGGCTGGAAGGTGCTCGTACCCCGGACCAAGGAGCAGGCCGGCGCGATGAGCGCCCGGCTGCGCGCGTACGGGGCCATCCCGTGCGAGGTGCCGACGATCGCGGTCGAGCCGCCGCGTACCCCGGCGCAGATGGAGCGGGCGGTCAAGGGCCTTGTCGACGGCCGGTACGCCTGGGTGATCTTCACGTCGGTGAACGCGGTCCGCGCGGTCTGGGAGAAGTTCGCCGAGCACGGCCTCGACGCCCGGCACTTCGGCGGCGTCAAGATCGCCTGCATCGGTGAGGCCACCGCGGACTCGGTCCGCGCGTTCGGCATCCAGCCGGAACTGATCCCCGCCGGGGAGCAGTCCTCGGAGGGCCTGCTGGCCGAGTTCTCGCCGCACGACGAGATCCTCGACCCGGTGGGCCGGGTGCTGCTGCCGCGCGCCGACATCGCCACCGAGACGCTCGCCGCCGGGCTCACCGAGCGCGGCTGGGAGGTCGACGACGTGACCGCGTACCGGACGGTGCGGGCCGCTCCGCCGCCCGCCGAGATCCGCGACGCGATCAAGTCGGGCGGGTTCGACGCGGTGCTCTTCACCTCGTCCTCCACCGTGCGCAACCTGGTCGGCATCGCCGGGAAGCCGCACGCCCGGACTGTTGTTGCCGTCATTGGGCCCAAGACGGCGGAGACTGCGACGGAGTTCGGCCTGCGCGTCGACGTCCAGCCGCCGCACGCCTCGGTGCCCGACCTGGTGGAGGCGCTTGCCGCCTACGCCGTCGAACTGCGGGAGAAGCTGGCCGCCATGCCGGCCAAGCAGCGCCGTGGCTCGAAGGTGCAGGGCCCGACCGCTCTGCGCTTCCGGTAGTCGTTCGAGGAGGGCCTGCCATGTCGTACCCCGAGATCCGGCCCCGCCGGCTGCGCCGCAACCCGGCGGTCCGCCGGCTGGTGTCAGAGACCCGGGTCGACCCGGCCGAGCTTGTCGTGCCGATGTTCGTCAAGGAGGGGCTGACCGAGCCCCGCGCCATCGGGTCGCTCCCGGGGGTGCTCCAGCACTCCCGGGACTCGCTCCGCAAGGCGGCGGCCGAGGCGGTCCAGGCCGGTGTCGGCGGGATCATGCTCTTCGGCGTGCCGGAGCAGCGGGACCCGACCGGCTCCGGCGGCATCGACCCGAACGGCATCCTCAACGTCGCCATCCGCGACGTGGTGGCCGAGGTGGGCGACGCCACAGTGGTGATGAGTGACCTGTGCCTCGACGAGTTCACCTCGCACGGGCACTGTGGGCTGCTCACCCCCGACGGTGAGGTCGACAACGACTCGACCCTGGCCGCGTACGCCGACATGGCGGTGGCCCAGGCCGCCGCCGGGGTCGGCATGGTCGGGCCGTCCGGGATGATGGACGGCCAGGTCGGCGTGGTACGCCGGGCCCTCGACGCCGCCGGGCACCAGGACGTCTCCGTGCTGGCGTACGCGGTGAAGTACGCCTCCGCCTTCTACGGCCCGTTCCGGGAGGCGGTGGAGTCGGCGCTGGAGGGCGACCGGCGCACCTACCAGCAGGACCCGGCCAATCTGCGTGAGTCGCTTCGCGAGGTCGCGTTGGACGTGGCCGAGGGCGCCGACCTGGTGATGGTCAAGCCGGCGCTGCCCTACCTCGACGTGGTGTCGGCGGTGCGGGCCGCGGTGGACGTCCCGGTCGCCGCCTACCAGGTCTCCGGCGAGTACGCGATGGTCGAGGCGGCCGCCGCGAACGGCTGGATCGACCGCGAGCGGGTGATGCTGGAGACGCTCACCTCGATCAAGCGGGCCGGTGCGCAGGTCATCCTCACCTACTGGGCCGTCGAGGCCGCTGGCCTGCTCCGCCAGCGCTACTGAGCGGCCCGTCCGCGGCCGTCCTCTCCCGCTGTGCGCCGATCGTGGCGCGCCGGTGGACCTTGACGCGGCCGTGACCGCTGGGGCCCGGCTCGCGCGGGGTCCAGTTCTTGTCAGCCGGATCCCGGCTCCCGACTGTGCCGTGTTCGGGCTCCTGACCGCAGCGGGTGCGGGCTCCTGACCGCGGCGCATCCCGGCTCCTGACCGCGGCGCATCCCGGCTCCTGACCGCGGCGCATCCCGGCTCCTGACTGTGCGGATCGCTGGCTCCGATGTCTCCACCACTGCCTTTGCTCTGCACCCGCGGATGCGCCGGCCACGGTCTTAGGCCGGCGCTGACCAGGATGGCGCGTATCAGCAGGGACAAAGCGTGTCGGGGGTGGCGCACGAGAGGGCGCGTCTTGGTGGCGCGCTTCAGAGGGGCCGTCGGGGTGGCGCGTATCAGGGTGCAGAGCAAAGGGGATAGGTCGGGGATTGCCTCCCCGCTCCGTCGCGCGGACGACGTGCTGCTCAAAGCCCACGACTTCGTCGCCTGAGCGGAAGCCACCCTCGCCACGATGACGGATGTCCCGTTGTCCACAGGTCCTTCCGTTGTCCACAGGCCAGCCGAACGGGACTGCGAGAAACGGGGCGAGCCGGGACGGTGGAGGCATGGACGACCTACCGAGCGAGCCCTCCGACACCCTATGGCCGGTCGTTGGCATCGTCCGGGCGGTCCGTCGCCACGCCGACCTCAGCCAACGTGAGCTGGCCCGACGGGCAGGGGTGCACCACGCCACCATCGGCCGCATCGAAGGCGGTCGGACTGTTCCGAGCATCGAGCTGCTCTGCCGGATCATCGACGTCGTCGGGTGTCGGCTGGCCGTCGTCGACGACCTCGGCCGGGTGCTCAAGCCGATGCGGGACTGGGAGGACACGCGTGACGGCGCGGGGCGCCGCTACCCGACGCACCTGGACACCATTCTCGACCCGAAGCCGGGAGAGTGGTGGGCGGACATCTACGGGCTGGCCCGCCCACCCGAGACGTTCTACCGCAACCGGCAGGTCCGTGACGCGATGCGTCGGCGTAGCCAATGGGAGGTGCGGGTAGCCAAGCACCGCGGCGATCCACCACCGCCGCAGCGCTGGCGGTACGACTGACCGCAGAACGGACGACGGCCCGCCGCCCCCGGGCGGGGTTCGGCGGGCCGTCGACGACCACTCCAGAATCAGTCGTCGTTGGTGATCGTTCCGGTCGCGAGTGGATCAGCCAGCCGCAGGCCCGGCACGCCGGCCACCAGCAACGTCAACTTCTCGTCCGCCTCCCGCTTGCGGTCACCGCGCACCGACACCGGGAACGCCACCGACGTCTGCCCGGCGGCCAACACCTTGCAGCCGGCGTACGGGTCGAAGTCCGAGCCCACCTGCGCCGTGAGGCCGACGGTCGCGGCGCAGAGCAGCACCGACTGGGACAGCGGCCGAGACACGGTCGCGGTGAAGGTGAGCTGCCGGGTGCCCTGGTTGCCCTCGGCCACCGCCGAGTCGGCCACTGTCAACGACGCCCGAGACCGGAACCGCGCCACCTGCGGGTCGTGGTCACTGGAACCTCGCGACCCGTCACCGGCGAACTCCGCCGGCCAGTCGGCGTTGATGTGCGCCGCCCGCACCTGCACCAGGTCGCTGTGGAGCGCGTCGTTGACGAACAGGTGGTCGAGAGTCTGAGCGTGCCCCTCGAAGCTGTACGAGTAGGCCGAGGCCGGCGCGTCCGCGACGAGGTCGTCCCACAGGTTGCGCAGGCCCGCCTCGTAGAGCGGGGCGAGCTGGTCCGACGGCGTGGGCTGCTCTCCGGTCGCGATGGGATCGTCCGGGCGGGGGAAGACGTTCAGGTCCCCGCCGTAGACCACCCGGGCGGTCTGGTCGGCCTCCTCGATCGCGGTGACGATCGCCGCACCGTAACGCGCCTGCTCACGCCGCTGCCCGACCCGGCTGTCCGGGCCGGACGAGTAGTGGTTGCTGAGCGCGTACAGGGTGAACCGCTCGGTCGAGCCGGGCGCAGCCGCCACGCTGAACTTGCCCAGCTGCGGAGCACGGGTGAAGACGTTGCTGCCGTCCCGACCGGTCGAGGTGTCCACGTCCGCCGGCAGCACCGCGTTGAGGGCCTTCGGGTTCTGCACGTCGGCGTTGGTCGGCAGCCCCGCAGCCCGGTACTGAACGGTCGGTGTCGTCCCCAGCAGGGGGTCCGCCGCCGTCGCGTCCGCCAGCGACACCCGGTCCGTGCGGTGAAGGAAGGCCGCGGTGATACCGCGAGCGTCCGCGCCGGTCCGGTCATAGGCGGCGGCGTACGCGGGCCCACCGGCCGCCGCCACCGCGAGCGCCAACTCCTGGATGCTGTCCGGGGCGCCATCGGCGTTGTTGGTGTCGCCGCAGCTAAGCGCCGCCCCGGAGATCGTGCAGATGTCCTGGTCCTCGGCCTCCTGCACCAGGATCAGGTCCGGTGCGTGCAGGTCCTTGACGATCTGATCGGCGAGGGCGGCCAGTTGCTCGCGGTATTCCGCCTCGCTGGCCGGGACGTAGTCGAACGGCGGGGAGACCCCCACGCAGCCGGCGTTACCGGCGAAGTCGCAGCCGTCGAACGGGTCGTCGCGGTAGTCGTACAGGTTCTCCACGTTGTAGGTGGCCACGGCCACCTCCTGCGACCGGTCGGCCGGCTTGGGTGGGTTGTTCTTCGACGGGTCGGCCCCGGCGGCGAACTCCGCCCGCTCGACCTGGACGCCGTACTTCTCGAACGAGTAGTAGACCCCGCCCACCGCGTCCGCCCGCAACGTGTCGAAGGTGTGCGCCGGCGGGAGCAGCGCGGCGCTGTCCCCGGCGGTGGCCTTCACGCCCATGCTGCCCAGCAGCGTCCGCTGGCCGTTGCCGTCGTCGAAGCGGCGGGTCGGGTCGTTGTCCAGCGGGTGCGAGTCACGGAAGACCCGCCGGGAGTACGGGTCGGCGCGGTCCAGCAGCGGGTCGTCGCGGTCGACCACCCACAGCTCCGCGTCGGCGGTGGAGGAGAAGACGTCCCGGCCGCTCACCGCGCCGCTGCCCGCGCGTACCCGCATCCGGGAGCCCTCGTGCCGCTCCCAGAAGCGCTGCGCGTCCGTCAGCACGGCCGGCGGCACCGCGTCGGCCACCGCGACCGCGGTGTCCACGACCAGCCCGCCGCCGATCAGGCGGACCAGCGACGCGCCGGAGAGCTGGGTGAAGTTGTAGTACTCCGACACCCGGGCCCGCAGCACGACCTCGTCGCCGACCGTCGGCACGTAACCGCCGATCAGCGAGGTGAACGTACCCATGAACACGAAGATGCCGTCGGAGCTGGTCGGATCGCCGTCGGTGTCACCAACGCGGCTCTGCAGGAAGAAGCCGTGCTGCTCCGCTCCGGCCGAGGTGCGGGCGAGGGTCAACTGGGTGATCACGCCGCGTACGTCGTACAGGGCGCTGCTCGTGCCGTTGCCGCTCGCAGGTGCGAGCGGTGACCGGTCGCTCGGACCGGCCTCGGTGTCGGTGGTCGGACCCTGCACCTCTCCGACGGTCAGCTCCCGGGTCACCTGCACCGCCAGCGCGCAACTCGCGGTGCCACCGCCCGCGTCGGTCGTGGTCACTGTGACGGTGTACGCCCCGGCGGCGAGGTCGGCGCTCACACCGACCGTGGCGCGGGCGGTGCCGCCCACCCCGTCGGCGGGGGTGAACGCGGTACGGGTGATCGAGCCGGAGGTCGGGCTCGGGCTGATCGCGGTCACCGCCAGGTCGACGATCGTGTCGTCGGGGTCGGCGGCGGTCACCTCGCGGCTCGCGGCAGTGCCGGCGGCGGTGACCAGCGGCCCGCCGCAGGTCAGCGTGGCGGGCACGTCGACCGGGCCGCCGCCGTCCACTGTGTGCGCGCCCAGCCCGTCGAAGGTGTCGACGGGGAATCCGGCCCACTGTGCGGCGGGGTCGAACGCGTCCGACGGGTCGGTGTCACCGGCGGCCACGCTCGCCAGCCGGCGCAGGGTGTTGTCCGCGGTGCTGGTGACGCCAGCGCCCCACTCGGTGCCCGGGTCGACGCCCACCTGGCCGATCGAGTCTAGCACTGTGGTGCCCCGGCGCAGCACTATCGCGTCGTCACCGTTGAAGAGGCTCGCCCCGGTGGTCTGGTCAGCCTGGGCGAGGATGGCGGCCCCGGCCGAGGCGCTGGCGAACACGAACGCGTCACCGGCCGCCACACTGCCGATCAGGGCGATAGTGGTGGCCGTGGCGGAGCCGTTGAAGTAGAGCTGCAACTGGTAGCCACCGGCCGCCAGGTCGACGGCGGCGCCCGTGCCGTTGAACAGCTCGATCGCCTTGTTGTTCGACGAACCCTCGACGTACTCCGAGATGAACAGGTCGGTGGGCGCGGCGCTGGCCGCGGTGGGTGCGACGCCGAGCGCCGTGACTGTCACGGCGGCGGTGGCGGTCGCGAGCGCGGCGAATGAGCGGCGCGGGCGCATAGGGCCTCCACGATGGGTGGATGGGGGTCAACGCACGTTAAGGTGCGCGACTGTCCACCGTCCATCCCCTAATGGACAGTTTCGTGAATTTCTCAGCGCGGTGGATCGAGGCGGTGCACCAGCTCAGCGACGTCGACGCTGTATTCGCACCAGTCCCGGTCGGGGCGGTAGCCCAGCTCAGCGTTGACCTTCAACATCGCCTCGTTGGCCTGCGCGTTCCAGGTCTGCACCTCGATCAGCTCCGGCTCGGCGGAGCGCAACTCCAGCAGCATCCGCGCCTTGATCGCCCGATCGATGCCGTAGCCCCGGTGGTCCTGCGCGACGATCGTGTCGTACTGGTCGGCGCGGGTCGGGTGCTGCGCCGGCACCACCACCTCGGTCAGACCGGCCACCTCGCCGCTCTGCTCGTGCCGGGCGAGCACGATGTACGGCTTCATGCCCCGCCGGTGCAGCGTGTCGAGGCTGTCCCGCAGTCGCTCCGGGTCGTAGGAGCTGGGGCGCAGCTCACCGTCGTCGACGTCGCGAACCTCGGCCTTGGCCCGCGCGTACGCCTCGATCAGGTCGTCCGGCGGCCCGCCCGGGAAGAACTCCAACTGGTAGCCCGCCCCGATGCCGGTGGCCATCTCGGCCAGCTCGGCCCAGTCCACCGCCGTCAGGTCGAGCACGCTGCGCGTCTCCACGTACTCCCTGGTGAAGCCGAGCGACTCGTAGAACCCGACCGCCGGCGTGTCGCCGACAACCTCGACCCCGATCGACTGGAAACCCTCCTGGTAGACCCGGCGCGCGGCACGCAGCACCAGGTCACGGCCGAGGCCGGTGCGCCGCGCGGACGGGTGCACCAGCACCTCGAGCACGCCGATGTCACCCAGAAGGAGTACGTGCACCTGGCCGATCACAGCGCCCGTGTCGCCCGGATCCGTCGGCTCGGCCTGGGCGATCCAGGAGATCCGCCGCTCGCCGGGCATCACCTCGGCGAGGTACTCCCGCAGCGAGGCCTCCCGCCAGGGCGGATCCTGCGGCAGATCGGCCGCCAGGACCGCGTTCAGCGTGGCCAACAGCGACGCGATCTCGGCGGACGACGCGGTCCTGGGGTCCCACTCGCGCACCATCACCCGTCTAGCTTGCCGCTAACAGAGGCCCGGGGGAAGTGTCCAGTTCTCCAACGTATCGAGACGATCACTTCACTAGCGACTGGCCCGTCCGTACCGGTTCGCGGTGTCGTAGACGTCCTGGGCGTACCGCCGTACGTCGTTGTAGGAGAGGATCGCGTTCCACCAGTCGCCCGCGATGCTCAGGTTCCGGCCGCCCTTGCAGAGGTAGTTCCCCGCTGCCAGTGCCGCGTCGTCCAGGTCGTGCGGGTCCTTGACGCCGTCGTTGTCCGCGTCCGCGCCGATCTCCTGCCAGGTGGTCGGGATGAACTGCATCGGCCCGATGGCGCGGTCGAGGATCGAGTTCCCGTCGAGCGCCCCACGGTCGGTGTCGATGATCCGCATCCGGCCGTCCTTGCCGTCCAGCGGCAGCCCGAAGATGTTGGGCACCGCCTTGCCGTCCTGCCCCAACTGGGCCCCGTTGGTCGACCCGTGATCCGATTCGACCTTTCCGATCGCGGCCAGCGTGGTCCAGCTCAGCGCACAGCTGCGGTTGGTCTGGGCGAGCACCAGCTCGGCGTAGCCGTACGCCTGCATGGCTACCGCCGGGACACCGACCTTGGCACCGACCTGCTGCGCCCAGCCGGCCAGGGCATCCGACGGTCGGCCACCGATCACCGACCCGGTCGGCAGCCCGTTGCCGGGCAACCCGCCGGAGGGCAGCGGAAGGGTCGGCAGCGGTCCGGTCGGCAGCGGTCCGGTGGGCAGCGGGCTGGTCGGCAGGCCGGACGGCATCCCAGGCGCTGCCACCCCGCTCGGCGCGGCCGAGGCGTCGACGGCGACCGGGCGCGGTGCACGGATCGTGGCCGGTACGAGCAGCGCTCCCACCGCGCCGGTCGCCGCCACCAGTGCCAGCAGGAAGACACCGGGCAGGGTCAGCCGACCACTCGGCCGGCGCGCCCACGCACGGGTCGCCTGGGTCGCTGCGGCTGCTGCCCGACGGGGCGGCAGCCGTACCGCGTGCGCGAACTGCACCCGCCGTCGGCGGGCCGGGTCGGACGCCGGCACGGCCGGGATCTCATCCACAGTGGTCTTCGCCGGACCTGGGGCGTCGGTCTTCGCGTCGTCGGCGGGCGCGTCGGCGCTCGACGCGCCGGCCGCCTTCGACGAGGCCGGGCCACTGGCGCTGCCGTCCGCCTCCGCGGCGTCGGCCTTCGCGTCCTTGGCCTCGGGGGTGTCGGCCTTACCGGCTTCGGCCTTCGCGTCCTTGGCCTTGCCCGTCTCGGCGTTGGATGCCGCGGCCAGGGGGTCGGCTGCGGGGATTGCGGTCGGGACAGATTCGGCCGGGACCTCCGGGCCGGCGGCGCGCGAGTCCGGTTCGGACCCGGCGGAGTCGGCTGCGGAGGACTTCGCCGCTGGCGGAGCTGGCGTCGCGGCTGGTGGCGTGGTGGTCGCTGGCGTGCTCGGCGCGCCGGCGGAACGCCCGCTCAGCCAGGGGCGGCGGGGGCGGGGCACCTTGCGCGCCTGGTCGGGCGCGGCCCCGGAGCCTTCGAGCGGCCCGTCCAGCGGCGCGGCCGGTCGTAACGGTTGCACACGCGTGTCGTCCTCGCCGTCCACCACCTGTCGAGTATCACCCATGCTCCGCGAACCGTCAGATCCACGTACCCTGGGTGGCATGCCCCGGTACGAGTTCCGCTGCCGCGCCTGCGGCGACACCTTCGAGGTCAACCGTTCGATGGCGGCGGCCGGTGAGCCGGCCAGCTGCCCTCAGGGACACGCCGACACGGTCAAGCTTCTTTCCGCGGTCGCAGTCACCGGTCGCAGTGGTGGTGCCCCGGCACCCGCCGCTGGTGGTGGTGGCTGCTGCGGCGGCGCCTGCGGCTGCTGATCGGGTCAATTCGCCGCCGCCTGGTGGGCCAGCCTTGCCGGGAGCGGGTCCGAGTGGCACGTTGGCGGCACTTGCCCGGCCGTTCTCACGATGTGTGATCGTTCGGACTCAGGCAGCATGAACCCGACGTCACGGGCGGAGGTTCCTCGCATGTCGCCACGGATCCAGCTCCCGAGCGGTTGGGTGACCTTCGTATTCACTGATATCGAGGGCTCTACACGGCTGGCTCAGCTGCTCGGCCCGGACTACCGCCCGGTGCTCGCCGAGCATCGACGGCTGCTGCGCCGCACACTGGCCAGCACCGGTGGCGCGGAGCTGCTGACCGAGGGCGACTCGTTCTTCCTGGCCTTCGAGGAAGCTTCCGCGGCGATGACCGCGTGCCTGACCGCTCAGCGGGCACTCTCCAGCCACGACTGGCCCACCCCCGAGGCCGCGCCCCGGGTGCGGATGGGCCTGCACACCGGCTATGCCGAGCCACGCGACGGCGAGTACGCCAGCGCCGAGGTGCACCGGGCCGCCCGGGTGGCGGCCGCCGCGCACGGCGGGCAGGTGCTCTGCACGGCGTCCACCGCCCGTCGGGCCGAGCCGATGCCGCCGGGTGCGACCCTGCTCGACCTGGGGCTGCACCGGCTACGCGGCTTTGACGACCGTGAACGGCTGTTCCAACTGGTCGCACCGGGTCTGGAGCGACAGTTCCCCCGGCCCCGCACCGCCGACGCGGTGGCGCACAACCTGCCCACCCAGGTCACCTCGTTCGTCGGCCGGCAGGCCGAGCGCATCGAGCTGAGCCTGCTGGTGCGTCAGAACCGCCTGGTCACCGTGCTGGGTGCCGGCGGCGCGGGCAAGACCCGGCTTGCGGTGGAGTTGGCCAGCGGAGTCGTCGAGGCGTACCCGGACGGGGTCTGGTTCGTCGACATCGCCTCGGTGACCGACCCGGGGTTGGTGGCGTTCGCCATCGCCGCCGTGCTCGGCCTGCGTCCCGAGCCCGGTCGGCCGATGCTGGACACCCTCGTCGAGTACGCGGCCGGCCGTCGGATGCTGGTCGTACTGGACACCTGTGACACCCAACCTGCCGCCTGCGCCGAGGTGATCGCGCGGCTGCTGTCCGGTGGCAGCGGCGTACGGGTGCTGGCCACCAGTCGCGAGTCGTTCAGCCTGCCCGGCGAGGTGGTGTGGCGGATTCCGCCGCTCTCTGTCGACCCGCGCGCGGACGGCGCGGAGAGCGACGCGGTGGCGCTGCTGCTGGACCGTACGGCGGCGGCCCGTGGTGGTCGGCAGCCGGACCCGGCCGAGTCCGCCGACCTGCGTCGGGTCGTGCAGCGGTTGGACGGTCTGCCGCTCGCCATCGAGCTGGCCGCCGCCCGGCTACGGGTGCTCTCGGTCGGTCAGCTCGCCGAGCGCCTGGACGACGTCCTCGGCACCCTGGACGCCGGCCGGGAGGACCCGGATCCGCCGCCGGTGGAGCGGGGCTGGTCCGGCAACCAGCAGGACACCGTGGACCTGGTCGCCGCAGCGGCCGGA
The DNA here is from genome assembly GCF_042871765.1 of Micromonospora sp. NPDC005553. Taxonomy (NCBI): domain Bacteria; kingdom Bacillati; phylum Actinomycetota; class Actinomycetes; order Micromonosporales; family Micromonosporaceae; genus Micromonospora; species Micromonospora sp. NPDC005553. The sequence goes on from NZ_JBIAJD010000003.1 coordinate 403,611, forward strand.
GCGTCGCCACCCTCACCGGCCAGCCGAGCGGTGCAGCGCTCGGCCACCGAACGGCATCTGACCATGCAGGCCACCGTCACCTGGTCCTACCGGACGCTGGGGCCCCGGGCCGCCCGCCTGCTGCGGTGGCTGGCGGTCTTCGCCGGCCCGGTGGATCTGGCGACTGTGGAGTGGCTGCTGGGTGACGATCCGCTGGACCCGCTGTCGGTCCTGGTGGACAAGTCGATGGTGTTGGCCGAGCCGCGGGCCTCCGGCAGCACCTACCGGATGCTCGACCCCATCCGGGCGTACGCGGCGCGACGGCTGGCCGAGGCGGGCGAGGAGCAGGCCGCCCGGGACCGGCACGTGGCCTGGTCGGCCCACGCGTTGGACCGGGCCCACCTGGGCCAGGACGGCCGGCCGGTGACGCTGTCGCTGTATGCCCTCGATCCACTGGCCGGGGAGCTGCGCGCCGCGCTGCGGTGGTGCGCCACCGGCGGCAGCGCCCGTGCCGGGCTCGGCCTGGCGGGTGGGCTGGACCAGTGGTGGCTGGAGCGGGGCCTGGCCCGCGAGGGGCGGCTGTGGCTGTTCCGGCTGTACGGACGGATCGCTGAGACGGGGGAGCGGATCCCGGAGGCGGAGCTGGCGGCGGCGTACCACATGCATTCGCTGCATGCCAGCGCCGACGGTGAGTTCGCCGAGGAACTGCGCTTCTCCCAGCGGGCGGAGGCGGCGGCCCGGCAGGCCGGCGACGCCGGGTTGCTGGCTCGGGTGCTCGCCGGCCGGGCGGCACCGCTTGTCGACATGGGGCAGTTCGCCGAGGCCGAACGGGTGTGCCGGGAGGTCATCGACTGGGCGCACGGGCAGGACGTGGTCGGCGAGGCTCTGTTCGCGGTCTTCAGCCTGGCCGAGCTGCTGTGGCGGCGGGGTGCCCTGGAGGAGGCCGCGGAGCTGCTGGGCGCGGTGCGTCCGGTGGAGGCGGCCCGGCCCGTGGAGCGGGGACGGCGTTCGGTGGACATGCTGCTCGGCATGGTCGCGCTGGCCCGCGGCGACGTGATCGCCGCACACGAGCATCTGCTGGTGGCGTTGCGCTCCCGGATGGGTCACGGCTACCACGGGCGGGCGTGCGACACCTTGAACGCGGTAGCGGTGCGCTGCGCGATCGGCGGGGAGCGGTTGACCGCGGCCCGCCTGTTCGGGGCGGCGCAGGCCACCCGGGCGAGCATGCGGGCCACCCCCGGCATCTTCGGCGGTTACTGGGCCGAGCAGCAGGGGGAGTTGCGCGCGGTGCTGGGCGACGCGGCCTTCGACGACGCGTACGGCGAGGGTGCGGAGCTGGGGCTGGACGAGGCCGCGGCGCTGGCACTCGACGTGGAACACCCGGACCTGGCGGCGGACTCGACCCGCTTCAGCACCGGCCTGTCCCAACCAACCCCCCGCCGTCCCGCCGACCCCGACCGCCACCCAGCCACCCGAACCGAACGCGCCTAACCCCACCCGCCCAGCCCTGCCCTGCCTCGCCCCTGCCCTCCCTCGCCCCTGCCCTCCTCCCCCGGGCCCCGCGCCCTCGCGCCGGCCCTCGCGCCCCCGCCCTGCCCCGCCGATCTTGCACTTTCTGTCGTGAGATACCGGCGCCAAAGCGGCAAACCGACAACCGAAAGTGCAAGATCGCGGGCGGGCGGGCGGGCGGGCGGGCGGGCGCGAGTGCGAGGCGCGAAGGCGCGAGGGCGCGGGGCGCGAGGGCGCGAGGGCGAGGGGTGGGGAGTGCGGGGGGTGGGGGTTAGTGGGTTGCGGCGTTGGCTTCGGCTTGGGCCTTCATGCGGGCGGCGCGGTCGATGTCGGCCTGCTGGACGGCCGCTACCGAACCGAAGATGCTGACCGCCTGGTAGTAGGTCCAGGCCAGGCTGTAGCAGGCCGGTCGGACGACCGAGTTGTACGTGGTGCAGACACGCTTCAGGTCCTCGTAGAAGGCGTTGTCGAGGCGGGACTTGTTTGCGGAGAACTGGCCGACCGCCTTGTAGTTGCGGTAGCCGAAGTCGTGCCGGTAGCAGCCCAGGTTGAAGGTGAAGCCGAGCGGGTTGTCCGGGCTGGACGAGCAGTAGTCGGTGGACCAGTTGAAGTTGTACTCGGCCCAGGGCGCCCGGTTGACCCGGGCGCTGTTCCACGAGTTGTAGCTGGACGCGCTGGTCTGGGTCCAGCTGGACAGCACGGAGAGCTTCTGGGCGGGGGTGACGGCGGCGGCGGGTGAGGCGATGGCGAGGGTGGCGAGCAGCGCTGACGCGCCCGAGGCGAGCAGGGTGGCGAGACGTCGGGGCACGGGTTACCTCCGCGGGGGTGAGCGGGTGGGACGGAAGTTACCGGCGGGTTACCGGATGTCGATGAGTGTCGATCAGCTGATCAACTAGGTGGTATGCGCATCGCCAACTATTGGTGACATACGTCGAAACAGACGAATGCCCCGGACGCGCGAGGCGTCCGGGGCATTCAGAGAGACGGTCAGCGCAGGACGAATGCCGGCGGGCTGGCGGCGCTCTCGTTGGCCGACCGGTCCACCGCGGTCAACTGGTAGGTGTAGCGCCGGCCGGGCTCGGCCGACGTGTCCACCCAGGACTGGACGCTGCCGGGCGTGGCCCGGACAGTGTCGACCAGGTGCGCGGCGTCGGCAGTGGCGCACCGGCCGGGCAGCGTGGTGCCGTCGAATCGGTAGATCGCGTACGAGGTGGCGGTGCCGAGCGGGCCGACGCCGTCGGCGGGCTGCCGCCAGGTGAGCCGGACGCCGTCGGCCTGCCGGGTCGCCTTGGTGACCACCGGAAAGAGCAGCGGCCGGGCCGGCAGGTGGGGCATGGCCGGCACCAGCGCCGGTCGGGAGTAGTGCTCACCCGCGTAGATGTCGGTGGCGCCGAGCCGGTTGGCCCGCACCTGCACCGCGGAGAAGTGCACGTTGCCCTGCACCTCCGGGTACGACCGGTTGAGCGTCAGGTGGTCGGACAGCTCACGCGGGTTCTGCCAGTACGGCCCGTACGCCGGGTCTCCGCTCTTGTAGTCGGCCTGGCCGATGTAGAGCTGCACGCGGGTGCCGCGCACCGTCTCGGCCCACCACGGCACGAGGCGCGCGTAGTCGGCGGCCGGGTACTGGCCGATATACCAGTAGAGCTGCGGCACCACGTAGTCGATCCACTCCTGCTTGATCCACTTACGGGTGTCGGCGGAGATGATGTCGTACGACTGGCTGCCGGTGGTGTCCGAACCGAGCGGGTCGGCGGTCTTGTTGCGCCAGATGCCGAACGGGCTGACGCCGAACTTCACCCACGGCTTCGCCGCCTTGATTTTGCCGTTCATCTCCTGGATCAACAGGTTGATGTTGTCCCGCCGCCAGTCGGCCCGGTCGGTGAAGCCCCGGTTGTGGGCCGCGAAGGTCGCATCGTCCGGCACCTGGTACGTGCCGCTGGGGTAGGGGTAGAAGTAGTCGTCGAAGTGGACACCGTCGATGTCGTACCGCTTGACGGCGTCCATCATGGCGGTCTGGACGAACTCGCGTACCTCGGGGATTCCGGGGTTGTAGTAGAGCCGGCTGCCGGCCACGCCGGCCGGTGGGTAGGCGAAGGTCCAGTCGGGGTGCTGCTGGGCCGGGTGGCCGGGGGCGAGCTGGGCGAGGTCCGCGCCGGCGCCACCGGGGGCCGGCATGGAGACGCGGTACGGGTTGAACCAGGCGTGGAACTCCAGGTTCCGCTTGTGCGACTCGTCGACCAGGAAGGCCAGTGGGTCCCAGCCCGGGTCCTGGCCGCGTACCCCGGTCAGGTACTCCGACCAGGGCTCGTACGGCGAGGGCCAGAGCGCGTCGGCGGTGGGCCGGACCTGCACCACGACGGCGTTGTGGTTCAGTCGCCCGGCCAGGTCGAGCAGCTCGCGGTACTCGGTCTGCTGCGCGGCGATCCGGTCGGGGCTGGTCTGGGACGCCTTGCTGGGCCAGTCGATGTTGACCACCGACGAGATCCACATGGCCCGGAACTGCCGTTTCGGGGTGGCCGGGTCGGTGGCGCATGTGGTGGTGGTGGTGTCGGCCGCGCTGGGCGCGGCGCTCGCGGGGGTGGCGGTGACGAACGTACCGAGCAGGGCTGTGACCAGCCCGGCGACTCCGAGTCGGGTGGCTTTCATGCGGTGTGTCCCTTCGTTGGGGCTCCCGGATGTTTCGCGCGGTGCGCGGCAAGATTCGCCGTCGATGTCCGCGTTGCTGGTAGGAAATTTTCACAATCTGGCCGACGCCGCAAGAGTTCGTGGTTGACCAATCGCTCCGTTGGGTAGCAACGCCGGTCACCGGCCGCCACGGGGTGGTCGCACGGTGGAAGGGGTGACCGGGTGTCCGTGCTGCGCACAAAACCAATCAAGGACGTGATAGCCCAGGGTGAGGCGGACGGCAGCGACGGCCAGTTGGGGCTGAAGCGACGGCTCGGCGCGATCGACCTCACCGGATTCGGCATCGGCATCGTGATCGGCACCGGCATCTTCACACTCACCGGGATCGAGGCCCGGGACAGCGCCGGGCCGGGCGTGGTGATCTCCTTCGCCATCGCCGGCGTGGTGGCCCTGCTCGCCGCCCTCTGCTACGCCGAGCTGGCCTCCAGCGTGCCGACCGCCGGCAGCGCCTACACCTACGCGTACGCCACGATGGGCGAGATCGTCGCCTGGATCATCGGCTGGGACCTGCTGCTGGAGTTCGCGCTCGGCGCCGCGGTGGTGGCCCGAGGCTGGTCCGGCTACCTCGCCGAACTGCTCGACCTGCCGACCCGATGGTTCGGCGAGGAGGGCAGCACCGTCAACGTGGGCGCCATCGCCATCGTGCTGATCCTCGGCGTCGTGGCGATCGTCGGCATCCGGGAATCGGCCCGGATCACCAACCTGCTGGTGCTGGTCAAGGTGGCCATCTGCGTCTTCGTGGTGGTAGCCGGGCTGTTCTTCGTCAAGGCCGCCAACCTCACCCCGTTCATCCCGCCGGCCGAGCCCGCCGGGAGCGGCGACGACGGCATCAAGCAGCCGGTCACCCAGGCGCTCTTCGGTCTTGAGCCGTCGGTCTTCGGCTTCGTCGGGGTGCTCAGCGCCGCCGCCGTGGTCTTCTTCGCGTACACCGGCTTCGAGGCCGTGGCCAACCTGGGCGAGGAGACGCGCAAGCCCAAGCGGGACCTCACCCTGGGTCTGCTCGGCACGCTGCTGATCTCCACTGTGCTCTACATCGGCGTCTCGCTGGTGGTGGTCGGGATGGTGCCGTACACCGAGATCGACCGGGGTGCCCCGATCGCGTCGGCCTTCGAATCGGTCGGCGCGGGTTGGGCCGCAGTGCTGGTCTCCATCGCCGCTGTCGCGGGCCTGACCAGCGTCATCCTGGTCGACCTGGTGGCGATGGGCCGGATCGGCTTCGCCATCGCCCGGGACGGCTTGATCCCGCCCTCGATCGCGAAGGTGCACCCGCGCTGGGGCACCCCGTACCGGATTTCGGCGATCATGACGGTGGCGGTCGCGCTGCTGGCCGGCTTCCTGCCGCTGTCCGCGCTGGCCGACCTGGTCAGCATCGGCGCGCTCTGCGCGTTCGTCCTCGTCTCGCTGGCGGTGCCGATCCTGCGCCGCAAGCGGCCGGACCTGGAGCGGCCGTTCCGGGTGCCGTTCTCACCGGTGCTGCCGATCGTCTCGGCGTTGGCCTGCTTCTACCTGATGCTCAACCTGTCAGTGGAGACCTGGCTGCGGTTCCTGGCCTGGATGCTGCTCGGCGCGCTGATCTACTTCGGCTACGGGTACCGCCGCAACCGGCTGGCCCAGCACGAGCCCGCCGTCGCTCCGACCCCCCGTGAGCCGACTGCCTGACCCGAAGGTGCGGAAGGGCCCGATCGGCGGGGCCCTTCCGCGCGACCCGCGCAGCTATGGTGCGCTGGGTCCATCGGGGAGGTTGCGGCGTGCGGCACAGACTCAAGGACGTTGCGGAACGGGCCGGCGTCTCCGTCAAGACCGTCTCGAACGTCGTGAACGGCCACGTGCACGTGCGACCGGACACCCGCGCCCGGGTCGAGGAGGCGATCGTCGAACTCAACTACCGGCCGAACCTCTCCGCCCGTCACCTCCGCAAGGGACGCACCGGCGTGATCGCGCTGGCGGTTCCGGAACTCGACATCCCGTACTTCGCCGAGCTGGCCCGTCACGTGGTCAGCGCCGCCGCCGAGCACGGCTGGACGGTGCTCATCGACCAGACCGGCGGCCGGCGTGACCAGGAACGGGTGCTCGCCGCCGGTATCACCGACCACCTGATCGACGGGCTCATCCTCAGTCCGTCGGCGCTCACCGCGGCGGACCTGGCCGGTCTGGACGGCACCCCGATGGTGCTGCTCGGCGAGCGGATCGAACAGTGCTCGGCGGATCGCGTGGTGATCGACAACGTGGCAGCGGCCCGGGAGATCACGAGCCACCTGATCCAGTCGGGTCGCCGCCGCATTGCGGCCGTCGGCTGGCGGCGCACCGACGGGGGTGCCAGCGCCCGGCTGCGCCTGGCCGGCTACCGCGACGCGCTGCGCGCCGCCGGGCTCGACCATGACCAGTCCCTGGTAGCGTCCGCGCCGGCTTGGCACCGCGCGGACGGCGCGGCCGCGATGCGGGGCCTACTCACCTCCGGTGTACGCCCCGACGCCGTCTTCTGCTTCAACGACACGCTGGCCCTCGGTGCCCTGCGGGCGCTGCACGAGGCCGGCCTGCGGGTCCCCGAGGACGTGGCGGTGGCCGGCTTCGACGACATCGAGGACGGCAGGTTCGCCATCCCGACCCTGAGCACCGTCGCCCCGGCGAAGGAGCAGGTCGCCCGCCTGGCCGTCCAACTTCTCGCCAACCGCCTGGACGGTGACCGCACCGGCCCCGCCCAGGAACTCCGCGCCCCCCACCGCCTGGAACTCCGCGAGTCCACCCAGACCCGCTAGTCGAAGAAGCGGGCCAGGTGGGACTGGGGTGCCGGGTCGGCGTCCGGGGGAAGGGGCGTCAGGTCGGCGAAGATCGAGGCGCCGTCGCAGCCCGCGTGCAGTGGGTACCAGCGCGGCGTGCCCGGTGGCCGCAGCTGGCAGATCCCCTTGAACGTCTGCACGTCCATCAGCCGGACGTGAGTCGGGTCGGCCACCGCGTTCACATGCCCCCACCAGGGGCTCATCACGTGCAGCACCCCGCCGGGGCGGAGCACCCGGTGACACTCGTCGACCAGCGGCAGGAAGTCGATCAGGTGCTCCAGGATGTGCACCGCGAAGAGGACGTCCACCGAGTTGTCGGCGAGCGGCAGCGAGCCGGACAGGTCCGCCACCGCATCCACTCCGGGCGCCGGGTAGATGTCCAGCCCCAGGTTGCTCGACCACTGCTTGGTCGGCCCACAACCGAGGTCCACCACCACCGGCGCCCGCCCGCCGATGCCGACCCGGCACCAGACGCCGTAGACACCGGCCAGCCGTCCGACCAGCTCCCGCACCAGCCGTAGCTGGGCGGGCTCGGCCACCTGGCCGCTCAGATGCGCCACCCCCCGGTCGAACCGCACCTCGACCGCCAGGTCCCGCAACCGATCATCGTGGCGGACCTGATCCGCCCATGCCTGGGCGAGGAAATCATCGATCGCCCGCAGCCGGTCGGCCGAGGGCGGAGTCTGTGCCAAAGCGACCATTCGGGCCACCTCCCGCCGCGCGTTACCCGCAATCCCGCCCGTTATGCCCCACTCGTCCACCTCGCCGCTCGCTGAGGCGAGGTCCGCCCATGCGCGGGTCGCGGGTCGCGGGCCGAGTCGCAGTCATCGTGATGCCACACAGTCATCACGATGACTCCACGACATCACGGTCAACGCGGGCACGGGCTTCGCGCGGGCACGGGCTTCGCGCGGGCACGGGCTTCGCGCGGGCACGGGCTTCGCGCGGGCACGGGCTTCGCGCGGGCACGGGTCTCGCGCGGGCACGGGTCTCGCGCGGGCACGGGTCTCGCGCGGGCACGGGTCTCGCGCGGGCACGGGTCTCGCGCGGGCACGGGTCTCGCGCCGGCCGCCTCGGCCCGGAGCGGTCGGATCAGCCGGAGACGGTGCGTCGGCCGCCGCGCATTCGCTGGCGGGGTGGCGGGTCGGCGGGCTTCGGCCGCTTCAGGTGGTAGCGGTGCAGTTCGTGGTTGCCGGGCAGGGACGGGTCCTCGCTCATCGCGACCAACTCCCAGCCCTGGTCGCCGGCCCGGTTCAGGTGGGCCAGCGAGGTGTCGCCGTACGGCGTCACGTCGACCATCGAGCCGTCCGGGCCGTACCAGACGAAGACGACCTCCCAGCCGAGGTCGGTGGTCGCGGCCTGGCGGCGGCGGACCAGCAGGGCGTACTCCCACTTGAGCATGGCGTCATTCTCACCCCGCGCCGGCCCGCGGACACGGATCAATCCTCGGCGATCCGCCCGGCGTCGACCCGCAGTCGCCGGTTGGTCTCGATGGCCGCCAGCATCCGCCGGTCGTGGGTGACCAGCAGCAGCGTTCCGGGGTAGCTGGCCAGCGCCGATTCGAGCTGCTCGATGGCGGGCAGGTCCAGGTGGTTGGTGGGCTCGTCCAGCACCAGCAGGTTCACCCCACGGCCCTGGAGCAGGGCCAGCGCGGCCCGGGTCCGCTCACCGGGGGAGAGGGTGGCCGCCGGTCGGGGCACGTGCGCCGCCCGCAGGCCGAACTTGGCCAGCAGGGTCCGCGCGTCCGCCGGCGACAGGTGGGGTACGGCCGCCTCGAACGCGTCGATCAGCGGCATGTCGCCGAGGAACAGCCCGCGGGCCTGGTCCACCTCGCCGATCACCACGCCGGGCCCGAGCGAGGCGGTGCCCTCGTCCAGCGGCAGCCGGCCGAGCAGCGCGGCCAGCAGGGTGGACTTGCCCGAGCCGTTCGCCCCGGTCACCGCGACCCGGTCCGCCCAGTCGATCTGGAGGTCCACCGGGCCGAGGGTGAAGCCACCACGGCGTACCACGGCTCCGCGCAGCGTGGCCACGACGGCGCCGGCGCGGGGCGCGGCGGCGATCTCCATGCGCAGCTCCCACTCCTTGCGGGGCTCCTCGACCACGTCGAGCCGTTCGATCAGCCGATCGGTCTGCTTGGCCTTGGCGGCCTGCTTCTCGCTCGACTCGGCTCGGAACTTGCGGCCGATCTTGTCGTTGTCGGTGGCCTTGCGGCGGGCGTTCTTCACGCCCTTCTCCATCCAGCCACGCTGGGTCCGGGCCCGAGCCTCCAGCCCAGCCTTGGTCTCCGCGTACTCCTCGAAGTCCGCGCGGGCGTGCCGACGGGCCACCTCGCGCTCCTCCAGGTAGGCCGCGTAGCCGCCGCCGTAGTGGTTGACCTGCTGCTGCGCCAGGTCCAGCTCCAGCACCCGGGTGACCGTGCGGGTGAGGAACTCCCGGTCGTGGCTGACCAGCACCGTGCCGGCCCGCAACCCGGTGACGAACTCCTCCAGCCGTTCCAGCCCGGCCAGGTCCAGGTCGTTGGTCGGCTCGTCGAGCAGGAACACGTCGTACCGGCTGAGCAGCAGCGACGCCAGCCCGGCCCGGGCCGCCTGACCGCCGGAGAGCCCGGTCGTCGGGTGGTCCAGGTCGACCGCGAGCCCCAGGTCGGCGCTCACCTGCTCGGCGCGCTCGTCCAGGTCCGCGCCGCCGAGGGCGAGCCAGCGCTCCAGCGCGTCGCCGTACGCGTCGTCGGCGCCCGCCGCCCCGGCGGTCAGCGCCTCGGTCGCCGCGTCCAACGCCGCCTGCGCGGCGGTCACCCCGGTCCTGCGGGCCAGGAAGTCCCGTACCGTCTCGCCCGGCCGCCGTTCCGGCTCCTGCGGCAGGTGTCCGACGCTCGCGGTGGGCGGGCTGAGTCGCACGCTGCCGGCCTCGACCGGCAACAACCCGGCGAGGGTACGCAGCAGCGTCGACTTGCCGGCCCCGTTCGGCCCGACCAGCCCGACCACGTCGCCGGGGGCGACCACCAGGTCCAATCCGGCGAAGAGCGGGCGGTCGCCGTGCCCGGCGGCCAGGTCCTTGACGATCATCGTGGCGCTCATCAGGACGGCAGCCTATCCGGCCGCCTGCATATCACTGCTCCCCAGCGGGCAGACTCAACGACGTGGTGACCACACTGGCGATCGACTGCGGCGGCGGGGGCATCAAGGCGTCCGTGCTCGACGAGGCGGGAACGATGCGGGCCCGGCCGTTGCGGGTGCCCACCCCGTACCCGTTGCCGCCCGCGCTGTTTGTCCGGACCCTGCGGGATCTCGGCGGGCGCCTGCCAACGGCGGACCGGCTCACTGTCGGCGTACCCGGGATGATCCGGCACGGAGTGGTCGTGAGCACGCCGCACTACGTGACCCGCAGCGGCCCCCGCAGTCGGGTCGACCCGGACCTGCTGGCCGAGTGGTCCGGCTGGGACGCGCGCGGCGCGCTGGCCGACGCGTTCGGGGTGCCGGCGCTGGTGCTCAACGACGCCGAGGTGCACGGTGCCGGAGTGGTCGCCGGCACCGGCTGCGAGCTGGTGCTGACCCTGGGGACGGGGCTGGGCAGCGCGCTCTTCGACGGCGGGGTGCTCGCACCGCACCTGGAGCTGTCGCACGCGCCGGTGCGCTGGGGCACCACCTACGACACGTACGTCGGCGAGCCGGAACGGCGGCGGCTCGGCGACGCCTTCTGGTCCCGTCGGATCCGGCAGGTGGTGGACGGGCTGCGCCCGGTGTTCCGCTGGGACCGGCTCTACCTGGGTGGGGGCAACTCCCGACTGATCCGGCCCGAGCAGCTGGCCCGGATGGGCGACGACGTGGTGGTGGTGCCCAACACCGCCGGAATCGTCGGCGGAGTGCGCGCCTGGGAACTGTCCGCCGGACGACGCAACGCCCGCACCTGACCATTCGACGCCTCTTCGGCGGCCCATCGGCGGCCGGAAGTGACCCGATCTCGACCCCGGGAACAGTCGCCAAACGTCCGGTGTTGTGCCAGCGTCGGAACAGGTGACGGTGCGACCCGAGGAGGTGGCAGATGGATCTTCTGGCGGACTACCGGCGGGCGACCATGTTCTTCGAGACCGGTGACCCCAGCGGTGCAGCCCGACTGCTGGAGCCGATCATCGACGCCGAACCCGGCAACGCTGCGGTCCGGCAACTGCTGGCCCGGGCGTACTTCCAGTCGGCCCAGCTCAACAGGGCCGAGGAGCACCTGCGTGAGCTGGTCGAACGGGACCCGAGCGACCACTACGCGCACCACGTGCTCGGTCGGACGCTGGAGCGGCTGAACCGGCACACCGACGCGCTGCGGCACCTGCGGATCGCCGCAGCGATGTACGCGGCCAACGACGACTACCGGACCGCGCTGGAGCGGGTGGAGACCCGAGTGGGCGGTCGGCGCTGAGCGTGCGAGTCGACGTGGCAGGGGCGGTCCTTCGGGGCCGCCCCTTCGTCGTCGTCGGACGACCTGGCGGACGTGCCTAGGATGGCGGACATGGGACCTGACCGGCCGGGGGCTGCGGCATGAAGCTCAAGCTGGACCTGCACGAGATCTTCAACAAGGGCCAGGACATCGACCGGGCGTTGCGCGGGATCATGGACGAGGCGGTGGCGAAGAAGGCCACCCTCGTCGAGATCATCCCCGGCAAGGGGTCCGGCCAGCTCAAGAAGCGGGTGCTGCGGTTCCTCGACCAGAAGGACGTCAAGCAGCTCTACCACCGGGTGGAGAAGGACTCGAAGAACTTCGGCCGCCTCTTCGTCCACTTCCGCTGGAAGTAAGACCCCACACCGCCTCCAATAGTGAGGACTGGCACGAAGCCTGCTTCGAGGTCAGCGGTGGGGCGTCGTACTGCTGCGGAATGATGTACGAGGACGGCGAGGACACCTGCATGAGTTGCGGCGAGCCTGTCTAGCCTCTGCGCTGAGGTGTAGGCGGCTACTAGTTTCGAAACATGACATCTGGACCTTCGCGCCACCGCCCCGGAGTCGGTTGGCTGGTCCGCATGCTGCCGACCCGGGCGATCGAGGCGGCGTCCCACCTCCAGGCGTTCGTGCTCTCCGGCGTGGTTACCGTGCTGGCCTTGCGGGCGTACCTGGAGGCCACGAACTATCCGCAGATCGGCGGCGGCGGGCTGCACATCGCGCACGTGCTTTGGGGCGGCCTGCTGCTCGTGGTCGGCCTGGGGATCCCGTTGGTGTTCCTCGGCGAAGGATCACGCACCGCCGGGGCGGTGGTCGGCGGCGTCGGGTTCGGGCTGTTCATCGACGAGGTGGGAAAGTTCGTCACGACCGGCACCGACTACTTCTACGCCCCGGCCGCCGCCATCATCTACGTCGCGTTCGCCCTGCTCGTGCTTCTCACCCAGGCGGTACGCGGGCGTACCGGCCGGTCGCGGCTGACCTCGGCCGAGCGCACCGCCAACGCGCTGGACATGGTGCTCAGAGGTCTGCCCGCCGGGCTGACCGACCGGCACCGGGCGGACGTACGTCGTCTGGTGCGGGGCGCCGGTCCGGCCACCGAGGAGGCCATTGCGCAGTTGCTGGACACGGTGCCTCGGCGGGAACCACCTCCGGTCCGGTTCTGGCAGCGGGCGGCGGACGGATTCCGGCGTCTCGCCGTCTGGGCGACCAGGCAGCGCTGGCTGGTCTGGCTGGTGGTGGTCTACCTGGTGGTGGAGCCGGTGCTGATCATGGTGGCGGTGCTGGTGGACGGTGTGACCGGAGAGCTGGACCAGGAGCGCGAGTGGGGTGCGGTTGTCGGTGTCACCGCCACCGCGTTGGTCACGGCGGTGCTCAGCCTGAGGGCGGCGTGGTTGCTGCGCTCGGACCGCCGGCAAGCGTTCCGGTTCTTCAAGCTCGCGTTGCTGGTCAATCTGCTGTTCGGGCAGGTCTTCAACTTCACCGTCAACCAGTTCGGCGCGGTCGCCGTGGTCGCGCTCGACCTGGCCCTGCTGGGGGTGGTGACCGCTGAGCACCGCCGGCTGCGGCGCGCCGCCGATCGAGGCGACCTGCCATCGCACTGACCGGTGCGGCATCGCCGCGGTGGTCATCTGATCCGGCTTGATCGACCAGACCTCGCTAGATCATGTCGTTGGACTGACTATCGAATGGCGTTCAGCGTCGCGGAAGTCGGCAGTGGCTTGCTCGTGCGGACTAGAGACCGGTCCCACCACCCGGCCCCCCACATCGCGGTCCGGGACGACAGCAAAATGACGCACGCTCATCGAGAGCCGTGGCCCGGCCGGGCGACGGGGCCAGCACTGCCTGCGGCTCGGGCCAGGTCAGCTCTCTGGGCGCTGCGCCCAGAAGAGGGCGTGCCCGCTGCTGCCCTCCGGGACGAGATCCTCGGCGATGATTGTCAGCCCTGCCTGTCGCAGCCAGGAGCGGTAACTGGAGGCGTCGGCTTGGCTCCACCACATGGTGGCGGGGCCATCGAGCCAGTTGTCCTCGGTGCCGGTCCAGGCGCTGTTGCCGACGGTGGTGAGCAGCCAGCCGCCGGGGCGTAACCAGGTGGCGATGCTCCTGATGAGCTGCGGTTGATCGGCCAGGGGCATGTGGATAACTGCGTACAGGCAGACCACGGCATCGAACGAGCCTGGCGGCAGGTCGAGCCGGGTGGCGTCGGCCCGGAGAAAGGTGCCGTTGGGCACCAGGCGGCGCGCCCGCTCGATTTGCACGTCGCTGATGTCAACGCCGGTGACGCGGTGTCCAGCGTTGGCGAGGAATCGGGCGACCGGCACTCCACAGCCGCACCCGAGGTCGAGGACCGCCGCTGAGGCAGGCAGGCGCTGGTGTAAGCCGGCGAGCCAGGGAGCGTACTGGCCGTCGTCGGCGTCGTCCGATCGATAGTGGTAGGAGAGTGCGTCGTACCCGCGTCGGACCAGGTCAGGCTCGTCGCTTCTGTTCATTCAGGGAACGCCAAGAGGCTCGGTGCCGCTTGCCGATCCATTGATCGCGGTGCGGCTTCGTCTCGCCAGCGGTAGAGGTCGCGCAGCAGGGAGATTTCGGCACCGTGATGGATCAGCTCCCTGTTGACGTGCAGGACGATGCCCTCCATGGGAAACCGCTCTGGACCCACACTGGGCGGATTGTCGAGGTCGGCGTCCGAGAGTTCGCGGACCCCCGCGTTCCATCTCCCATACATCTCGTCGAGCTGCCTCAGCGCCTCGTCAGCGGTCCCCGCGTAGGCGAACGTCTGGGAGTCGACCTCCTTGCCGCCGAAGTGCCAGGCGACCCGATAGCCCAGGCAGGAGACGATGATGTGCGCCAGCCGCCAGGCAATCGTGGTCCCCGGCGCAGGCACCGGTTCGGGGGACGCGGATTCCATCGTCCATGTTCTCGAGCCCGCCGACATCGGTGCGGCCGACGTGCCACGTGGGCGGATGCTCCAGCAGCCACGCACCGGCTCCCAGAAGTACTCCTCATCGGCAAGACCGTGCAGCCGCGGCCGCAGGTTCTTGTGCCAGTGCCGGTCCAGCTGGTCCGCGATGCGCTCGCTTCTCGCCATTTCCGCACATTACCTATTACGGAGACCCGCCAGCGCCCCTCGCGGACGCCGTCGCCACTCGTGGGCCGCGAGTGTGTACCCGTCTCGGCCGCTGACTCTGTGTGTGATCACGGCTGAACAGGCGCATCCAGCCGCAGAGCCGAGCTGGGCGTCGACGGCGATCTCTGACCCGTAGGGTGTTCTGATGTCGGCGGTTAACCTGCGGCGGTCGGCGCGTGCGGTCGTCGTTGATGAGGACGACCGCGTTCTGCTGCTCCGACTCGCCATTCCCGATCCGGCTGGCACCATCACCGTTTGGATCACTCCCGGGGGTGGCGTCGAAGACGGCGAGACAGCATTGGCGGCCCTGCGGCGAGAGCTGCGCGAAGAGGTCGGTCTTGCTGTCGATGTCGACCCGCCTCACGTCTGGCGCCAGGAGATAGTCGCCGCCGGGTTCGCACCCGGCCACGATGGCGTCGTGAACGACTACTTCCTCGTTCGGACCGCGTCGTTCACGCCGCGCGGGGCGATGAGCGATGAGGAACTCGCCGCCGAGCACGTCGTCGGCTGGCGTTGGTGGTCGCTGTCAGAGATCAGGGAGTACGTCGGCCCGGAACTGTTCTCGCCCCGCGACCTCGCCACGCCGTTGACCGAATTGATCAATGCTGGAGTGTCAGCCCAAACCGTCGCGCTCGGCTCGTGAATCACATCAACGCCAGGTGTGACAACCTTCAGCTTAGCTAGACTGTTCCGAAGTAAGATGCAATCTAGCCTCGGGAGGGCCGATGTTCGTCGGGCGACGCACGGAACTCGACCTGCTCGGCAGGCAGCTTGATCATGTAAAGCGCACCGGCGGTGGGCGCTCAGTCGCTATCCGCGGTCGCCGGCAGGTGGGCAAGTCGCGGCTGGTGCAGGAGTTGTGCGACCGGGTCGATCTGCCGTACTGCTTCTACACCGCGGTCAAGGGCGCATCGAGCATCGAGGCGGTCGGCTACTTTCTCGGCGCCTTGCGCGACTCGTCGCTGCTCACCTCCGGCGGTCGTGACCTTCTACCGTCCCAGCCGCCGGCCGGTGGCTGGGGAGACATGCTGCGGGTCCTGGCGGGCGTCCTGCCCGATACGCCGAGTGTGGTCGTCCTCGACGAACTGCCCTGGATCTCCGAGCAGGACGCGACCTTCGACGGGCACCTGCAGGTTGCCTGGGACCGGCTCATCTCCAGCAAGCCAGTGCTACTGCTGCTGCTCGGCAGTGATCTGCACATGATGCAGCGGTTCACCGAGTACGACCGCCCGTTCTACGGCAGGGCCACGAACATGGTCCTCGGCCCGTTCAATCTTGCCGAGACCGCCTCCGTGACCGGGTTGAGTGGCGCGGACGCGATCGATGCGCACCTGATCACCGGCGGCTTGCCAGGTGTGGCTCTGGAGTGGTCCCCGGGAGTGCCCCCTGCCGACTTCCTGAGTCAGGAGATCGCCAACAAGACTTCAGCGCTGTTCACCGTCCCCGAACAGTCCCTGGCGTCGGAGTTTCCCGCTCCGGACACTGCCCGGCGCATTCTGGAAGCGGTCGGCGGGGTAGGTAGCCGGACGTTCAGCAACATCGCTGCTGCCGCTGGCGACCGCGGCGGCCCGGTCAGCTCCGGCACCCTTGCCCCGCTGCTGCACCGGCTCGTCGAGGAGAAACAGGTCCTCGCTGTCGACAGGCCGTTGTCCACCAAGCCCAGCAAGCTGGCGCAATACCGGATCGCGGACAGCAATCTGCGCCTGTACCTGGCCATTTTGCGCGACGTGCATCAACTGGTTCTGCGCGACCGGCCAGCGGCTGCTCGCGCCGTCCTCGAAAGTCGGTGGTCCTCCTGGCGGGGCAACGCCGTTGAACCAATCATCCGCGATGCTCTCGCCATCTCCGCCGGTGCCGGAGGCTTGCCCTGGAAGGACACGTGGGAAGTCGGCGGCTGGTGGAACCGGCAGTCCAACCCGGAGATT
The DNA here is from genome assembly GCF_042871765.1 of Micromonospora sp. NPDC005553. Taxonomy (NCBI): domain Bacteria; kingdom Bacillati; phylum Actinomycetota; class Actinomycetes; order Micromonosporales; family Micromonosporaceae; genus Micromonospora; species Micromonospora sp. NPDC005553. Next base: position 420,037 of record NZ_JBIAJD010000003.1, read on the forward strand.
GATCTCGTCGGAGCCGATCGGGCCCCGATCGCTTCCCGCATCGCGTTCGCTGGCTCCATCAAGTGGCAGGACGGCCCGTTCGACCGGCACCATCTCGACGAACTGCGGCGTCACGCCCCGCTGATCCCTGGGTTTCAGCCGGAGACCAGCGGCCTGGTCGTGGTCAGCCGCTCCGGAGTCGACCTTCCGGCCGGGGCCGTGGACCTTGTCTGGGGACCTGACGACGTCATCCAGGCATGGTCGGCCTGAAGCCGTCGAGCGATGCGCTGGGAGCCCTGAGGTTGAGCGGTGAATCGGGCGGGCGGCGCGTGCTGGGCGCGTGAGGATCGGCCGTACCGCCGCCGCGAAAGCGCGAGGCGGCGTGCTCTCATGACCGCGTGAAGCTGACGGCACTGATCCGGGCCAGTAAGCGGCAATTCCTGTTCGGCGCGGTGATGTGGGGTATCGGCGCCCCTCTCATGTTCTACGCCCTCTTCCAGGGGATGCCCACGCTCTACTTCATAGGATTGATGACGATGGCCGTCGGCACTGGCATCGTCGCCAGGTGCCTGCGGCAGGCGGCGGGGAAGTGACGTGCCGGACTCGCTGAACGTGTGGGCAGGCTGGGCCTGCGTCGGGTTGGCCCTGCTGTTCGCACTCAACGGGGTGCGGCTCCTGCGGGAGGAGCGGAATCGGCGTTTGACACCCAGCCGGCCGTTCAGCGGACGTGAGCTGTTGTGGGAGAGCGCCGCGATGGCATTGCTGGGAACCGGAAATCTGGTCGGCGGAACATGGGTGCTGCTCGCCATCCCGGCAGTGATCATCATGATGGTGCTACTCGCGCGGCTGTTTGCCCGCTCGGGCGGTCGACGGCGTCAGTCGCGCTAACCAGGTAAAGCCACTCAGGCTGTCACGCCGTTGCAGTCGAGCCGGCCGGCGACGGACCGGGTGTGCGACCCGGGCGGCTGACGGCGTCATGGAAGGGTGCGCACCATCGTGTCCGCGTCCTCGAAGGACTCGACCGTGCGGAACCCCTCGGCGGCGTACAGCCTTGCGGCGAAGTTCGCTCGCTCCACGCTCAGCGACACGGTGCTGATGCCACGTGCTCGGGCGGCGTCGAGAACGGCCCGTAGTAGCGCCCGCCCCACACCTCGGCCCCTCCAGTTCTCCACCACGCCGATGGTCAACTCCGGCACGTCGTCACTCACGTACCCGTAGCCAGGGTCGGCGGCGGTCAGGTAGCGGAACCAGGCCGCGCCGACCGGCCGACCGGCCGCATCCACCGCCAGCAGGCCGAAGTCGGTCGGCTGCATCCAGCCAGCGACGTAGTGCGCCAGTGCCGGATTCTCCAGGATCTGCTCGCGCGACCAGTTGCGCTCGGGCAGCCAGTTCACGGCCTCGACGAGCATGTCGACAAGGAAGTCGACATCGGCCGGGTAGCTGCGCGGACGTCGAGATCAGTCACTCCGAAGCCTCACACACAAGATCGATACGGCCAATGCCATTTCATCTGCGGACCTGCTTGACTAGCATGTCGGTAAGTCGTAGCTTACGTTCGTGGTGACTTACGAAGCGCATTCGGGCTGGGAGGCGCTCGGCGATCCCAGCCGGCTCGCCATCGTCCAGCGCCTGGCCGAGCGTCCGTGTGCCGTCGGGGAGTTGGCGGACGAGCTGCCGATCAGCCGGCCGGCCGTGTCACAGCACCTCAAGGTGCTCAAGAGTGCCGGCCTCGTCATCGACCAGGCGATGGGAACCCGCCGGGTCTACCGGTTGAGCCCGGTGGGGTTGAGCGCGCTGCGGGACCAGCTCGACACCTTCTGGCGTCGAGCGCTCAACGGATATCAGGACGTCGTCGAAGAGGCGGAGGAGAGTTCATGACGCAAGCGGCTACAGCGGTGGTGCGCCGCCAGATCGTCGTCAACGTACCGGTCGAGCGGGCCTTCACCGTGTTCGCCGAGCGGTTCGGCGACTTCAAGCCACCCGAGCACACCCTGCTCGACGTCCCGGTCACCGCTACCGTGTTCGAGCCCAGGGTCGGCGGGCACATCTACGACGTCGGGGCCGACGGCAGCGAGTGCCGGTGGGCGCGTACGAGCCGCCGACCCGGATCGTCTTCAGCTGGGACATCGGACCGACCTGGCAGATCGAGACGAACCTGGCCCTCACCAGCGAGGTGGAGATCCGATTCGTGGCCGAGACCCCGTCCCGGACCCGGGTCGAGCTTGAGCACCGGAACATCGACCGACACGGCCCCGGCTGGGAGTCGATTCGGGACGGCGTCGACACCGACACCGGGTGGCCGCTGTACCTCAGTCGTTACGAGTCCTTCTTCGGGGCCGATAGCTAGGGGTGCGCGAACCACTCGACGGGAAGGAGGTTTCGGGTCAGTGGGCTGCCGCGTCGGCGCGGGTGCCGTGGCCGGCCGGGCGTCGGGACCAGCACTGTGGGCGCTGCCTGACGGCGAGCTCCAGGGCCTGATGGTCGGACTCGATCATTTCCCGGGCTATTCGACGCGCCATTTCCAGGCGGTCGACGTGCATGTCAAGATCCGTCGGGCCGGCGCCTGCCATCTCGAACTCCTTGTCAGCGTTCGAACTAGTCGCATCATGCGTCACGCCGAGAATCGTCACCATTCCCCGATCGGTGGAAAGCTTCCGCCGTACGGCTCGGTGTCAGTTACCCCGGTTGCGCCGATGGTAGCGGTGGCCGCGCCACGTCGCCCGGAACTGCGTACACCTTGTCTTGCCTGCGGTTTGTACATTGCACGGTGCGCGGGTCGGGGGGCGCGACAAGTCCGGTGAGGGATCTTCGTTACGGGAGGACCGCCGTGCAGCATTCGAGCAGGACCGATCCCTTGTTCGTCGCCGTCGAATCAGAATCGATCACCCGAGCGGATGTCGCCGGGCTCATCGCGGGGCGGCTGGCCGCCGTTCGGGTGCCGGGGTTGCTCTCCGTGGCCCGCTGCCAGGCGATCACCGCCGCCCTCGCCAACGCGCCGATGGACCGCTACGACGAGAGCCGGGTCTTTCCCGTCGTCGCCAAGTTCGGTCCGGCCATCAACGACCACCGGTCCGCCGGGGAGCTCCGCGAGGACTACTGGGACGCGGCCAGCGCGGCCGAGAAGAGCTGGTCCACGCTGGGCGTGTCGGACTCGCCCCGGGACCTGTGCCTGGCTGCGTTCCGCGGTGCCTGGCCGGATGTGGCACCTGGGCGTCGGCAGGGTCGGGAGATGCACGTCGGCGTCGTCCGCGAGATCAACGCGGGGCTCCAGGTGCACTTCGACGACGCGGTACGGGAGTACGCGGGCCGGCTGCTCGACAGCGAGGTGGTGGCCCAGTTGGCGTTCAACATCTACATCCGCGTGCCACCGGCCGGTGGTGAGACGGTGCTGTGGCGGCGGCGCTGGCAGCCGGACGACGAGCTGCTGCGGATCCCCGGCGGGTACGGCTTCCAGGAGGCGGTCGTCGCCGACACGCAGTCGTTGACGTTGCGCCCCACGCTCGGGGAGGGCTTTCTGTTTGATCCGCGGCACTATCACACGGTGCGTCAGGCGTCGGATGGCCGACGGATCTCCATAGGATGTTTCGTCGGGCTCACCGACGATGGTCGACTGGCCCTCTGGTCGTAGTGAAGGGCGTTCCCCATGGTGGACAGAAGCGACGTCGAGGCGGCCGCGGCCCTTGTCGAGGGGCGGGTCCGGGAAACCCCGGTCATTGCCGTCGACGGCGCCGATCTGGGTGTGCCGGGGCAGCTCAGTCTCAAGTTGGAGCTGCATCAGCACACCGGCTCGTTCAAGCCGCGCGGCGCGTTCAACCGGATGCTCCAGGGGTCCCTGCCCTCGGCCGGGGTGATCGCCGCGTCGGGCGGCAACCATGGCCTCGCCGTCGCGTACGCGGCCCGGTCGTTGGGCGTGCCGGCGGAGGTCTTCGTGCCGGTCACCGCCTCGCCGGTGAAGGTGCAGCGGTTGGCCGGGCTGGGCGCACAGGTGCGCCAGGTTGGCCAGCACTACGCCGAGGCCCTGGCCGCGAGCACGCAGCGGGCCGCAGAGACCGGCGCGCTGGTGGTGCACGCGTACGACCAGCCGGAGGTGGTGGCCGGTCAGGGCACCGTCGGCCGCGAGTTGGAGCGGCAGGTGGACGGGATCGACACCGTGCTGGTGGCGGTCGGTGGCGGCGGGTTGGTGTCCGGCATCGCCAGTTGGTTCGGTGGTTCGGTACGGGTCGTGGCGGTCGAGCCGGAGCAGATCCCCACCCTGCACTCGGCCCTGAAGGCGGGTCGTCCGGTCGACATCGAGGTGGGTGGCATCGCCACCGATTCGTTGGGTGCCCGGCGGATCGGCGAGATCGCCTTCGACACCGCCCGTCGGACCGAGGTGGTGTCCGTGCTGGTCCGCGACGAGGACCTGGTGCGGGCGCGTCGGCTGCTCTGGTCGGAGCTGCGGGTCGCCGCCGAGTTGGGTGGCGCCGCCGCGTTGGCCGCGCTGGTCGGCGGCGCGTACGTGCCGCAGCCGGGGGAGCGGGTGGCAGTGATCATCTGCGGTGGCAACACCGACCCCAGCGACCTGGGCCCGGCCGCGCCGCGCTGACCGGCCGCGCCGCACTGACCGGCCGCGCCGCACTGCACCGGTCAGTCGCCGTGGCGCAGCCGGCGCAGCGCGTGCTCCACCTGGAGGGTGTCCAGGTGGGTGTCGCCGAGGAGTCGCCGACGGTCGGCCAGCAACTGCTCGTACACCTCGATCGCCGCGTCGACCTGCTCCTCGAGCAGCAGCACCAGGGCCAGGGTGGATCGGATCGCGAGCACCTCGCTGCGGTCGGCGTGCCGGGATTCCACAGTGGCCAGGGTGGCGCGCAGCTCGGCTTCCGCCTCGGCGAACCGGTCCTGCGCCTGCATGCAGCGGGCCAGCGTGTGCCGGGCCTGCCAGGTCTCCGGTTGGTTGAGTGGCCACAACCGGTAGCGGACCTCCAGGATGGCGTGCAGCATCTCCTCGGCCTCGGGCGCCCGTTGCTGGGCCAGCACCGCCAGCGCCAGGCTGTGCCGCACGATCATGGTGTCCCAGTGTTCCGGGCCGCGTACCTGATCCTCGGCGGCGACGATCTGCCGCAGCTCCACCTCGGCCTCCGGCCACTGCCGCTGCGCCATGATCGCCTTGGTGAGCTTGTGCCGGCTGGCGAGGGTGTCGGCGTCGTCGCTGCCCAGCACCCTGGTGCGGTCGGCGATCACCTCGCGGAGCACCCGGTCGGCCATCTCCGGCTGGTTGCGCTCCAGCCAGGTGCGGCCCAGTTCGTGGCGCAGCGCCAGCACCTGCGGCCGGTCCAGGTCGTGGTCGTACGCGGTGCAACCGCGCACGATCGGGTCGAGGATGTCGAAGGCCGAGCCGGGTAGGCCGATCGCGATGAGGTAGCGGGCGGTGAGTCGGGTCAGCTCCAGCGCGCGGCGTACCGTCTCGGGGTCGTGCTTGTGTTTCTGCGGCACGAGGTATTCCCGCACGGCCTCGACCAGGTGCGGCACCAGCACGTCCCAGTTGGTCCAGGCTGCGGAGTCGTCCGGGTTCTGCCCTGCGGTGGCGGCGAGCAGCAGCTTCATGACCAACCCGTGGTATTCGGCGATCTGCTCACGCACCTCGTCGCGGTCGCGGAACATCGCGTGCACCAGTGGGTGCAGCGAGAGCACGTGCGCGAACGCAGGATCGGTGACCTCCTCCTGCACGTCGAAGTCGACCAGGGCCAGGTTGCCGATGCCCTCCAGCACCTTCACCCGCTGCCGGCCGGTGAGCCCCTTGAAGAGCGGCGACTCGGCCAGGATGGCCGGCTTGAGCACCACCTCGTAGGGCACCGGGGAGATGCTCAGGCAGGCCAGCACGTTGAGCAATGGTCGGCTCTGTTGGAGTTGGCGGCGGGCCAGCAGGTCCAGTGAGATGTCGTCGACCTCGCGGACGATCTCCAGGCCGAGGGACTCGTCGAGGTCGACGTCGGCGGCGTCGCGGGGTGAGCGGAACCGACGCTGCACAGCGGTGCGGTACTCGGCGAAGGTGGTGATCGTGGATGAGCCGCGCCAGACCGGGCTGGCGTTTACCGACCTCAGGTAGTTGCCGGCGGCGCGCAGGGCGAGAGGCAGCCCGCCCAGCTCCCGGGCGAGCTCCCGGGCGTCGGCCAGGCCGCCGGCCTGGGCGCCGGCCCGGTCGATGAGCACCTTCGCGCCGGCCTCGGCGTCGAGTGGACGCACCTGGTGCAGCACCGACCAGGTGCCCCAGGTGGCCCGGTTGCCGTCCCGGCTGGTCACGATGACCATGCCGTCTTCGGCTTCCGGGCTGCGAAGCCAGCCGGTGCCGTCGGCGAGCACTCCGTCGGTGGGGCCCAGGCTGGCGGGCTCGTCCGCACTGTCGAAGATCAACAGCCAGGGCTGCGCGGCCTGGTTGAGGTAGCGCCACACCAGGTCGGTGGCGCTGATCATGCCGGCCCAGGCCTGGTCGACCTGGGTCTCCGACGCGCCGAGTTGGCTGACCACCTCCCGCATCCCGGAGTTGAGCCGCCCGGCCTGCACCCACCAGACCGTCCGGCCGTCGGCACGGGCCCGACGGGCGATCTCCAGCGCGACGTGGCTCTTGCCGGACCCGCCCATGCCGCACAGGATGTGCACCGCGGGTCGGCCCCCGGCATCTTCCCCCGGCTGGATGATCTCGTCGATCAGGTCGTCACGCCCGTGCAGCGGGCTGTCCAGTCGCCCGAGCGGTGGATCGACGGAGACCCGACTCGGCCGGTCGTACGCAGGCCGAGGCACGCCGGCATCCTCGGGTGGAACGTCCGCAGTCAATGCGGTCCCCCTTCGGTGGCGAATTCACAATGGGGCGGCGGCGAAAGATCCTGTCCATCTGATGGACAGTCGGAGGGATTGCCATCCGCACCATGTCGACCGCAAGCGTATCCATCCCCGTACTGGGTTGCACACTCTCCGTTCAGGCCACCAGGCTGACCAAAATCAGCGCCGGAATTCCCAATTCGCCGCTGATTCCGGCCGATCCGCCGTGCGCGGCACTCGACACGGGCATCCACGATGGACTTATGAACTGGTCACCAATCCAGGACGTCGTCGACTGGGGTTCCGTGCCGGACTGGTTCGGCGCGGTCGGCTCCATTGCCAGCGTGCTCTTCGTCTACCTCGGATTGCGACGGGAAATCCGTGCCCGTCGCGACGACGATCTGCGGGTCCGGGCCACCCAGGCTCGGCTGGTCTCGGCGGTGGCCGAGATTCGTGGCACCTCGGTGCTGCGGGTCGCGGTGGCCAACGAGAGCGACGCCCCGGTGCTGGACGTGGTGGTGCTGGCCCGGCTCGCCCCGCCCGACGATTCGGACGCCCCGCCGGTCGGGCTGGCGGCGGCGAAACAGGTCCGACGGATTGCCGGCCGCGACGTGCACGACCTCTTCGTCACCGTCGCGGCGGAGCATCGGCTCCGCCCGGCCGACACCGTTCTGGTGGACCTCACCTTCACCGACCACGACGGTAATCGCTGGCACCGGATCGGTGCCGGCCAACCGGAGCCGGTGAGCTGACCGGAGGAGGAGGTGGTCCGGCGACGAATCACTAGCCGGACCACCTCCAACCCGTCAGAGGGGATAGGTGCGGGCGACCGCCAGCATCTCCGAGCTGTGCGACCCGACGACGCCGACGGCCGGCGGCCGGGGGCGGAAGCCGGGCAGCGCGTCCAACCCGTCACTGGCGTCCATCGCCCGCAGCGCGACCTGCCCGGCGATCGGGCGCACTGTCAACACGACCTCGATGCCCTCCGCCGGCGGGGCGTGGAACACCAGCCCGAAGCCCCACTTCCCGGCGCGGGGCTCCACCGGCACCGACCGCCCCGCCACGTCGGCGCGCAGCACGGTGGCGGTCGACGTGTCGACGTGCAGGGTGGCGAGCCGGGCCACCCGCTGCGGGGTGAGCCGTAGCCGCAGCGTGCGCTCGCCGCCCGCGGTGGCGTCGGCCACCACCTCCAGTTTCGGTGCCGGCAGGTTCGCCGACTGCGCCGGCCCGGCCCGCAACTCACCGTCGCCGAGCCCGGGGAAGTCGTCGCCGACATCGGTGACGCCGTCGACGTAGCCGTCCGTCCACGGCTGCGGGTCGCTCTCGTGGCTGAGCCAACGGGCCTGGCCGGTGCCGGCGTCCAGGGCGTACATCAGGTGGGTGGGAGCGGGGTGGGCGGCGTCGAAGCGGTCGACGCCCAGGCCGACCCCGGCGAGCACCATCGCCGCCACGGCGGCGGCGCCGGCCGGCAGCAGCGCGAGCCGCCGGGCCCGCAGCGCGAGCAGACCACGCTGGCCGCCGGCCTGCGGGTGCAGCAGGTCGACCACCGGCAGGGCGACCAGGCCGAGCAGCACCGCGACCAGCGCGGCCACCCCGCCCATGGCCATCCCCAGCGCGGGGAAGAGCAGCACCACGGTGGGCAGCAGGATGACCACACCCACTGCCGCGGCGGCCGTCACCGCCACCACCGGCCACGGTCCGGCTTGCCGGGTACGCAGCGCGACGAGCCCGCCGAGGGCGCCGGCCAGCGCTGGCACTGTGGTGAGGTACGCCCCACCCGGCACCGCCACGGCGAGCAGCACACCGAGCACTGCCAGCCAGGCCAGCCCGCCGACGGCCAGCGCGGCCGGGCCGATCCGGCGGCGGGTCAGCGCGTACCAGGTGAACAGGATGGCGGCGGCGAGCGCCAGGACGGCCAGCCGGTACCAGATCGGCCGGTACGGGTCGAGCAGTTCCGCGTACCCCGGTCGGATCGTGGTGATCGCCAGCCAGAGCAGTTGGGCGGCGACCGGCGCGGCGATGATCGGCACCAGGGCCAGCGCGAAGCCGGCGGCCAGCCGGCCGGTGCTGGCCCGGCCGCTGCGGCGGGTCAGCCAGCCCAGGGCGGCCACCAGTGCCACCGCGAGCAGGGCCAGCGGCACTGTGAGCCAGCCGGGGTAGCGGACCAGCCCGCCGGGGACGGGGAAGTAGGTGGCGTCGTGCCCGGAGCGCAGGTCGGCCAGGTCGGTGCCACCGAACTCCCGGGCGAGGCCCAACGCGTTGTCCCCGTGCTGCTGGAGGCTGCCCCGGTCCATGGCGGCCGGGGTGTCCAACGGCGTGTGGTAGATCGCGCCCCCGTCGATGTACGCCGAGTTCAGCCCGATGAACTTCTGATCGAGGAAGGCGGTGAAGTCGGTGTCGTTGGGCAGCGCGCGGTAGATCTCCACAGCGAACGAGGTGCCGACCGGGTGTGGGGCGGCCCGGCCGAAGATGTCCACCAGCTTCGCGTTGTTCCGGGACGTCTCGAACATGATCACGGGCCCGGTGGAGCCCCGCGCCTCCAGGTTGAGCACCACACCGCCGTCGGCGGCCAGCGGGTGGCTGGCGGCGAACGCGGCCGCGCCGCAGAGGCACGCCTCCTCGGCGTCGGTCAGGACGAAGACGATGTCGTTGCGCGGTCGGGGGCCGGTGGTCAGCGCGCGGGCCACCTCCAGGATCGTCGACGTGCCGGCCGCGTCGTCGTTGCCGCCCGGCCCGGTCTGCACCGAGTCGTAGTGGGCGACCAGGAAGACCCGGCCCGTCGAGTCGGTGCCCGGCATCCGGGCCACCACGTTGCGGACCCGGGCCAGCGTCGCCCCTCCCGCCGCCCCGCTGAGCTGACCGGCCTCCGGTGCCACGGTGTCCTGCACCTCGGTCTCCAGGCCCAGCCCCCGCAACTGCTGCTCAAGGTGAGCGCGGACCTGCTCGTTGGCCGGGCTGCCGGCGACGTGCGACCGGGCGGCGATCACCTGGACGTCCTCGTACGCCCGGCCGGCGCTGAACGCGCCCGCCGGGGCGTCGGCCGACTTCGGGGCGGGGGTGCGCAGGTCGAGCAGACTGCCGGCGCCGACCGCGGCCAGCGCGACCAGAGCCGCCGCGGCGGCCACGAGCCGCCGGCGCGGCCGGGTCAACGCGCGGTCGGCAAGGGGTACGCCCGGGACCGGACGGGGTGGCGTGCCCGTCGTGGCCGGGGTGGTGGGTGCTCCCACGGGAACTCCTCGGGGGGTGGTGGGGCCTGGGGTGGGATCATCCTGCCCGTCGGTGGCTGTGGAGGGGATGGCCGGTACGTCAGGCGTCCATCAGCCGCCCGGTTTGTCCGCGGCCGGGCAGTGATGCGCTCCATCCCCGCCCGCGCCGGAGGCATCGTGTTGTGTGCGACCGTTGTCTAATACAGGATCAGCGGGGCACTCGGAAGGAGCCCGACATCACCAGCGAACTCCCGCGTCTCGCGGCGGTGACCCGGCCGCACCGGGGGGCCGGCTCGGCCGGTTCCCCAGTTGTGCCGTACCCGCACGGTGGTCTGGCGCGGCACGCCAACCTGCCGCCGGGTGAGCGGCTGCGCGTGCTGCTGGTGGAGGACGACGAGGGCGACGCCTTCCTGGTCGGTGAGCTGCTCGCCGAGACGAACTCGATGATCGACCTGTTGGTCGCCACCAGCCTGCGCGAGGCGCGGCAGCGGATCAACGACGTCGACTGCGTCCTGCTCGACCTGGGTCTGCCCGACGCGCAGGGGCTGGACGGGCTGCGCCAGGTGTTGGAGATGTCCAGTGGGGCCGCGGTCTGCGTGCTGACCGGCCGCACCGACGAGCACCTGGGCGTCGTGGCGGTCGCCGAGGGCGCCCAGGACTACCTGGTCAAGGGCCAGGTCGACGGGGTGCTGCTGACCCGGGCGCTGCGCTACGCCGTGGAGCGTAAGCGCGCCGACGAGAACGCCCGCCGGTTGCGCGAGGTCGAGCTGCGCCAGGCCGAGTCGGCCCGACTCGAACGCGGTCTGCTGCCCCAACCGCTGATGACCACCGACCAGGTCGCGGTGCACACCTTCTACCGGCCGGGCCGGCACGCCGCCCTGATCGGCGGGGACTTCTTCGACGTGGTGCAGACCCACCCGGACCGCCTCGACCTGATCGTCGGCGACGTCTGTGGGCACGGGGTGGACGAGGCCGCGCTCGGGGTCGAGCTGCGGGTGGCCTGGCGCGCCCTGGTGCTCGCCCGGGTGCCGGACGACGAGGTGCTGCCCGCCCTGGAGCAGGTGCTGATGAGTGAGCGCCGCCTCCAGGAGATCTTCGCGACGGTGGCCACCGTCAGACTGGACCTGGACGCCAACCGGGCCACCGTCCGACTGGCCGGGCACCCGCCACCGCTGCTGCTCTCCGGCGGCCGGGTCGCCCCGGTGCCCGCGCCCGGCGGCCTGCTGCTGGGCGTACGACCTCGCCGGCCGATCGCCTACGACCTGGAGTTCGACACCGATGACTGGTCCCTGTTGATGTACACCGACGGCTTGATCGAGGGGCGGGTGGGTGCCGGCAACGAACGGCTCGACGTGCCGGGCCTCAGTGGCTTGCTGGGCGAGCCGGCCAACCGTTCGGTGTCGCTGCCCGAGCTGCCGGCGTGGCTGGTCGGGCGGGCCGAGCGGCTCAACGGTGGTCCGCTCGCCGACGACGTGGCCATGCTGCTTGTCAGCCGGGGAGGTGGCCGGTGAGGCCGGTCATCGGCGGCTGGAGTCTCCGCCGCCGGGTGATCACCCTGCTCTCCGTCGTGGGCTTTCTGTTGATCGGGCTGGCCGGCGCGGAAGCGGCGGTGGCCGCCCGCAACCGCACCCAGATCGACGCGGTGCTGAACGAGACCGGCCCGTTGCGGGTGCAGTCCCAGGAACTGCTCAACGCGTTGCTCGACCAGGAGACGGCGATCCGCGGGTACGCGGTCAGCGGCAACCAGGACGACCTGAGCCCGTACCGGGAAGGGCTCGCCCAGGAGCAGAGCGTGACCGCCTCGATGCGGTCGTTGCTCGACGACTATCCGGGGATCAGCCAGGAGCTGCGGACCGTCGAGGAGCGTGTCACGCAGTGGCGGCGGTCGGTAGCGGAGCCGGTGATCGTCACCACCGAGCAGAGCGGCACCAGCGCCGGGCAGGCGTTGGTCACCGAATCGGCCCGGCAACAGTTCGACGAGGTGCGCTCGGCGGTGAACGACCTCCAGAAGGAGGTCCTGGCCGCCCGGGAGCAGACCGCAGCCAACGTGCGTACCAGCAGCAACGTGCTGGTCGTCCTGCTGATCGTGGCCGCCCTGGTGGTGGTCATCGCCGGCGCGGTGCTGCTGCTCTCGCTGGACCGGATGGTGGTCCGGCCGCTGACCGGCCTCGCCAACCAGGTCCGCGAGGTCGCCGAAGGCGACTACCAGCACCGCATCGCCACCGTCGGCCCGCCGGAGTTCATCCAGCTCGGCGAGGACGTGGATGCGATGCGGCAGAAGATCGCCGCCGACCTGGCCGAGGTCCGGGCCGCCCGCGAGCGCATCGAGTGGGTGAACAGTCAGCTCCAGAAGCAGGCCGAGGAGTTGACCCGTTCCAACCGGGACCTGGAGCAGTTCGCGTACGTGGCCTCGCACGACCTGCAGGAGCCGCTGCGTAAGGTCGCCAGCTTCTGCCAGCTGCTCCAGCGCCGTTACGCCGGGCAGCTCGACGAGCGGGCCGACCAGTACATCGCCTTCGCCGTGGACGGCGCGCAACGGATGCAGCGCCTGATCAACGACCTGCTCGCGTTCTCCCGGATCGGGCGGCTCACCACCGGCTTCGTCGAGGTCGACCTCAACAAGGTGATGGGCGACGTGGCCGGCCAGACCGAGGCCGCCCGGCAGTACGCGGACGCCGAGTTGACCTGGGCCGAGCTGCCGACGATCTCGGGTGAGGAACCGCTGCTCACCAATTTGCTGGCCAACCTGGTGAGCAACTCGATCAAGTTCCGCCGCCCGGACGTGCCGTCGAAGGTGCACGTCTCGGCCCGCCTTGTGGGTGCCGAGTGGGAGATCACCTGCCAGGACAACGGCATCGGGATCGAGCCGGAGTTCGCCGACAAGATCTTCGTGATCTTCCAGCGGCTGCACTCGAAGGACGCGTACCCGGGCACCGGCATCGGGTTGGCGATCGTCAAGAAGATCGTCGAGTACCACGGCGGCCGCGTCTGGGTGGACACCGACGTGCCCGAGGGCACCGCGATCCGCTTCACCCTGCCGGCACTTCCCGAGGACGTCGCGGCGGCTGCCGCCGCCGATTCCGCGGGGGAGCCGACCGATGGTGACGCGACACCCTCGACCGAGGCTCCGGCAGCGCTGACGGAGCAGGCCGACGGACCGGACCAGCCGGACCGGGCCGACCGGACGCTGGAAAGCGGTAGAACGGGTGACATGAAGGAGACGGTGGGATGACCGCGCCGGCGGACGGCAAGAGCCCGATCGAGGTCCTGCTCGTCGAGGACGACCCGGGTGACGTGCTGATGACCCAGGAGGCGTTCGAGGAACACAAGCTGCGTAACCGGCTGACCGTCGTCTCCGACGGGGCCGAGGCGCTCGCCTACCTGCGCCGGGAAGGTCAGTACGCCGACGTGACGGCGCCCGACCTGATCCTGCTCGACCTCAACCTGCCCCGGCGCGACGGCCGGGAGGTGCTGGAAGAGATCAAGAAAGACCCGAACCTGCGCCGGATCCCGGTGGTGGTGCTCACCACCTCGCAGGCCGACGAGGACATCCTGCGCAGCTACCAGCTGCACGCCAACGCCTACGTGACCAAGCCGGTGGACTTCGAGCGCTTCATTTCGGTGGTCCGTCAGATCGACGAGTTCTTCGTCAGCGTGGTCAAGTTGCCGCCGCGTGGCTGACACCCTGCTGGACGACGTCAGCGGCCTGCTCTGGGAGGCCGCCGACCAGGTCGTGCTGCCACTGTTCCGCAAGCTCGACGACGATGACGTGTCGGAGAAGGCGCCCGGTGAGGTGGTCACCGTCGCGGACCGCCGGGCCGAGGAACTGCTCTCGGCGGGGCTGCGCCGGCTGCGGCCGGGCTCGAAGGTGGTCGGCGAGGAGGGTGTCGCCGACGATCCGGGGTTGCTGCGGCACCTCCGCGACGGCGGGGACGTCTGGCTGGTCGACCCGGTCGACGGGACCGCCAACTTCGCCGCCGGTCGCCGGCCGTTCGCCCTGATGGTGTCGCTGCTGACCGACGGGCGACCGGCCGCCGGCTGGATCCTCGACCCGCTGGCCGGCACTCTCGCCGCCGGCTCGGCGGACGAGGGCACCCTGCTCAACGGTCGACCGGTGGACGGCACCGGCTCGGTGCCGCCGCTCGGCGAGCTGCGCGGCGCGGCGATGACCCGGTTCCTGCCGCCGGAGACCCGCGACCGGGTCCGCGCCGGCGGGCGGCGGCTCGGTGAGCTGCTGCCCGGCCAGCACTGCGCCGGTCGGGAGTACCTGGACATCCTCACCGGCGAGCAGCAGTTCGTCCTCTTCTGGCGCACCCTGCCCTGGGACCACGGCCCGGGCACCGTGCTGGTCCGTGCCGCCGGGGGCGTCGCCCGCCGATTCGACGGCGTCGACTACCACCCCGCCGACGACGGCCGCGGTCTGCTCGTCGCCGCCAACGAGCAGGTCTGGGCCGACGTGCGCGAGGCGCTCCTCAGCCCCTGATCCGCGCGCTGCGCGACCGCGCTGGAACGCTGCGTCGACATCGAGGCAGCCTGAGGTTCAGCAGGCTGGTCACCCGCCCACGATCCGGTATCGTGACCGGCGGTCTCCGCCAGCGGGCCGCCGACCGGCGTCGCCATGCAGCGTTCAATCGGGGGCCGGCGGTCGACGGAAGGACGCTTTCGTGCCCAGGAACAGGTTCAGCCCGCGGCTGGGTCGCCGCGCTCTGTTCGCCGTGCTCGCCGCCGTCGCGCTGGTGCTCGGCGGTGCCGCGGTGCCCGCGTACGCGGAGCCGGACGAGGGTGGCAGCAAGAAGCTGCGGGACGCGCTGGAGCTGACCGCCAGGGGCCACATCGAGGCCAAGGCCAAGCTGGACAACTCCAAGCGTCGCCAGACCGCGCTGGCCGGCGAGCTGACGACGATCGAGGGTCGGCTGGTCGGGCTCACCAGCCAGGTGGGTGAGGTGGCCGCCCAGTCGTACCGGGTGGGTCGGCTGAGCGCTGTCTCGATGCTGCTCAACACGGCCACGCCGGAGGCGTTCCTGGAACGCGCGGGCGACCTCGACCTGATGGCTCAGCGGGACAGCAAGCGGCTGCGTGACCTCACCGAGGCCCGGCAGCAGGCGCAGCAGGCCAAGGTGGCCATGGACGCCGAGGTTCGCGAGCAGCAGAAGCAACTCGCCGTGATGGCGAAGAAGAAGAAGGAAGCCGAGGAGGCGCTCGCCGAGGTCAGCTCCGGCGGCAGCAACGGTTTCAGTGGTGGCAGCTCCACCTCGGCGAAGCCGGCCCCGCGTAACTCCGACGGGTCCTGGCCGTCGGAATCCTGCTCGGTGAAGGACCCGACGACCTCCGGGTGCATCACTCCGCGCACCCTCAACGCGCTCAAGCAGACCCAGGCGGCCGGCTACAAGCGGCACGTCTCCTGCAAGCGCAGTGGTGGCGGCGGCGAGCATCCGAAGGGCCGTGCCTGCGACTTCTCGGCCGCCACGAACGGCTTCGAGGACAAGAACGCGACCGGCGGCGACAAGGCGTACGGGGACAGCCTGGCCGCCTGGCACGTACGCAACGCCGATCGGCTGGGCGTGCTCTACGTGATCTGGTACCGGCAGATCTGGCATCCCGGCACCGGCTGGCGCTCGTACAGTGGAAGCGGCTCTCCGGCGGCGTCCCACACGAACCATGTTCATCTCTCGATGTACTGACCCGGAGCACCAGCTTCGCTGCGTACCATCGCGACGATGAGCTCCCCACCGTCCGACGTAGCGGCCCTTCCGGCGCCCCCGGCCCAGCCCGTGCCGATCACCGGCCGGGCGCTGCCCAACGGCCTGGCCGCGTTCCTGGTCTTCTTCTCCAGCGGTGCCGTGCTGGTGCTGGAGACCGTCGCGCTGCGCCTGGTCGGCCCGTACGTCGGGGTGACCCTTCAGGTGACCAGCTCCGTGATCGGCATCGCGTTGGCCGCGATCGCCTACGGGGCGTGGACCGGCGGCTGGCTGGCCGACCGGCGTGACCCGCGCGGCCTGCTCGCGCCGGCGTTGGTGCTGGCCGGCATCGCCACCGCGATCACGCTGCCCGTGGTCCGGTACGCCGGTGAGGTGCTGCGCGGCGGTGCGGCCAGCGCGATCCTGCTGTTGGTGGCGTTGGCGGTGTTCGTGCCGGCCGCGCTGCTGGCCGCGGTCACCCCGTTGGTCGTGAAGCTCCAGTTGGCCGACCTGCGCCGCACCGGCCAGGTGGTCGGTCGACTCTCCGGGATCGGCACCCTGGGCGGCATCACCGCGACCCTGCTGACCGGGTTCGTGCTGGTCGCCGCGCTGCGCAGCACCGTCATCCTGCTGGCCCTGGCGCTCGCCCTCGGGCTGGTCGGCATCGGCCTCGGCTGGTACCTGCGCCGAGAGGAGCCCACCGAACTGCCCGGTCCGGCCCGGGCCCGGGCCGCGCTGGCCGTGCTCGGCCTGGCCGGGGCGGGGCTGAGCACAGTGGCGCCCAACCCGTGCGACATCGAGACGGCGTACCACTGCGCCCGGGTCACCGCGGACCCCTCCCGGCCCAGCGGACGGACGCTGCTGCTCAACTCCGCCCAGCACTCGTACGTGGACCTCGCCGACCCGAAACACCTGGAGTACGCGTACACGAAGTGGATCGGCGCGGTCGGCGACGTCGCCGCGCCGGCCGGTCAGCGCCTGGACGCGCTGCACCTGGGCGGCGGTGGGTTCACGGTGCCGCGCTACCTGACCGCGACCCGACCGGGCACCGACAACCTGGTGTTCGAGATCGACGGCGGGCTGGTCGAGCTGGGTGAGCAGGAGCTGGGCGTACGGCCGGGGCCGGACCTGCGGGCGGTGGTGGGCGACGCCCGGATGCTGGTTTCCGCCGAGCCGACCGACAGCCGTGACCTGGTGGTCGGCGACGCGTTCGGGCACCTGGTGGTGCCCTGGCACCTGGCCACCCGGGAGATGGCCGCCGACGTCCGGCGGGTGACCCGCCCCGGCGGCGTGTACGTGCAGAACGTCATCGACTACCCGCCGCTGCGGTTCATCCGCGCCGAGTTGGCCACGGTGGCCGCCGAGTTCGGGCACGTCGCGTTGATCGCGCCCCCGGAAGCGCTCGCCGAGGAGCAGGGCTCCAACTTCCTCATCGTCGGCTCCGACGCGCCGTTGCCGCTGGAAGCCGTCCGGGCCCGGCTGGCCGAGGTGGACCCGAAGGTCAGCCTGCTGTCCGGTGCGGCGCTGACGGACTTCGTCGGTCAGGCGATGGTGTTGACAGACGACTACGCCCCGGTTGACCAACTGCTGGCCACCGCCTGATCGGGTGACAATCCTGACCGATTCCGATACTCCAGGTGTAGGCGGGCCGTTACTGGGCAACATCGCTCACCATGGGCGGTGGGGACCGGAACGGCGCGCAGTTGCTCGATGAGCGGTACCGGCTGATCGAGCAGCTCGGCGCGGGTGGCATGTCGGTGGTCTGGCGTGGCTACGACGAGGTGCTGGGTCGCCAGGTCGCGGTGAAGGTGTTGGCCTCCCGGCTGGCCAGCGACCGGGCCTTCCGCCACCGCATCCGGATCGAGGCGCAGGCCGCCGCGCGGCTCTGCCACCCCAACATCACCAACGTGTACGACTACGGCGAGTCCGAGCAGGTCGGCCTCACCGTGCCGTACGTGGTGATGGAGCTTGTCGACGGCGCTTCGCTGGCCAGCCGGCTGGGTCGGGAGAGCAAACTGCCGTGGCGGGAGGCGGTGACCATCGGCGCCGAGGTCAGCTCCGCGCTGGCCACCGCGCACGCTCGCGGAGTGGTGCACCGCGACGTCACCCCGGGCAACGTCATGCTCACCTCGACCGGCGTCAAGGTGGTCGACTTCGGCATCTCCGCGCTCGTCGGGGAGAGTGAGAAGGGCCCGGACGGCGCGCTGTTGGGCACTCCCGCGTACCTCGCCCCGGAGCGGCTGGACAACGGCCAGGTCTCCCCGGCCACCGACGTGTACGCCGTTGGGCTGCTGCTCTACCGGATGCTCACCGGCCGACTGCCGTGGCTGGCCAGCACTACCACCCAGATGCTGCGCGCCCACATGTACAACGACCCGGAGCCGATGCCCACCGTCCCGGGGCTGCCCGACGGGGTGGCCGACCTGGTCGGACGCTGCCTGGCCAAGCGTCCCGCGGACCGGCCGGCCACCGCCGAGCTGACCCGGACGCTCGCCGAGGCGGCCGGCATGCTCGCGGCGGTGCCGGTCTCCCCGGCTGCCGGCCCGCTGGACGCGGCGATGCTCGGCAGTGCGCGTACCACCATCCTGCCCTGGTCGGCGGCGACCGACGCGTTGCCGCTGTCGCGGACCCGTAACCGTCGGACGCAGCAGCGGGTGACCCGGCGTCGGCGGGTGGAGGCCGGCGTGGCCGCCGTCGGGCTGATCGCTGTCACCGGGGCGATGTGGGGGTTCACCTCGCGCAGCCCGGCCAGCGGAGAGGACCGGCCGACGACCGAGGCTCGGATGGGGATGCCGACGGCGGCGCCCTGCGAGGTGGCGTACGCGTTGCGCACCGACTCCGGCACCGACTTCTCCGCCGAGCTGACCCTGACCAACACCGGTGGCCGTGAGCTGCGCGACTGGGCCATGAGCTTCACCTTCCCCGGGCAGCAGAAGGTGACGAAGGCGGAGCCCGCGCCGGTGCACCAGCAGGGGAGCACGGTGCTGATCCGACCGGCGGCCCAACGCACCACGCTGGCCCCCGGTGCGGCCGAGAAGGTGACCCTCACGGGCAAGTACAGCGGGGCGAACCCGTTGCCTGTCGAGTTCCGACTCGGCGAGGCGACCTGCGGGGTTCGGGTTTCCGGCGTCGCCGGCAGCGCGCCCTCCACGGCCCCGCCGGCCAAGGCCGCCACGGTGAAGGCCCCGCCGAAGAAGACGACGGCACGCGGCGGCTCCGGCGCGGGCGGCGGCGCGTCGAAGGCCAAGCCACCGAAGCCTCCGAAGGCCCCGGCGAAGCCCGCGAAGGCCGCGAAGGCCGCAGGTGGTGGCCCGGGAAAAGTGTGAAGGTGACCAAGGGGCCGCGTGGTCATCGAAAGTGAGCAGGCCACCGTGTCGCCATGCTCAGGGGGCCGTCGGTCCAGTTGGTCCGACGGGCGAGATCGGTAGGGGCCGTAGCAGGTCAGCGCATCCCCGCGAATCGCTGCACCTGGTCGATCCCACCCTCGACGATGAGCACCCCGCCCTGGGGAAGCGTGGTGTCGTCGGAGGTGTACCGGAAGCGTTCGCCCGGCAGCTTGGCGCCGATCACGCGTACCCCGAAGCGCTCCTCCGGTCTCAGGTCGATCAGGGTGCGCCCGACCAGGGACTCCGGCACCCGGACGGTGGCGATGGCGAAGTCGTCGTCGAACTCGATGAAGTTGAGCAACCGGCTGACGAGCAGGTGCGCGACCCGGTCCCCGGTCTCCGCCTCGGGGAAGATCACGTGGTGGGCGCCCACCGACGCCAGGATCTTGGCGTGCTTCTGCGAGGTGGCCCGCGCCCAGATCTCGGGTACGCCCAGCTCGACCAGCGCCAACACGGTGAGCACACTCGCCTCCACCGAAGCCCCGATGGCCACCACCGCCCGCCCGAAAGTGGTGATGCCCAGCTGCCGCAGCGCTCCCTCCTCGGTCGCGTCGGCCTGAACCACCCGGTCGAGCTGCGCCGACCACCGCTGCACCTTCGCCGGGCTGCGGTCGATCGCCAACACCTCGCGGTCCATCCGGCTCAGCGACCCGGCCAGGTGGCAACCGAATCGACCCAGCCCGATCACCACGATGCCGCCGCTGTCCGCCCGTCTAGCCGACACCTCGGCCCTCCCTGCTTCCAATGGCGTGTCGCCGGTGTGCGGGCCGGCCGACACCTCCGAACCACGCCCTAGCCGACAATGGGTTGCTCCTGGGGATAGCGGTAGAGCCGGCGTCGGGTGTTCAGGGCGATCGCCGACCCGAGGGTGAGCGTCCCGACGCGGCCGATGAACATCAGCACGGTCAGCGCCACTTGGCCGCCGGGCGGCAGTTCGGCGGCCAGACCGACGGTCAGACCGGTGGTGCTGAACGCCGAGGTGATCTCGAACAGGGCCGCGACGAAGCGGACGCCCTCGGTGAGCAGCAGCAACAGCATGGTTCCGGCCATCACCAACGCGACGCTGAGCAGCGCCACTGTGATCGCCTGCCGCTGGCTCGCGGTGGCCACCCGCCGGTGCCCGATCGTCACGTCGGGCTCACCGCGCAGCTCCGCCCAGATGGTGAACGCCAGCAGGAAGAACGTGGACACCTTGATGCCTCCGGCCGTGCTGGCGCTGCCGCCGCCGATGAACATCAGCACGATCAGCAGGGGATAGCTCTCCTCCTGAAGAGCGGTGATGTCCAGGACGCTGAAGCCGCCGGTGCGGCTCAGCGCGATCTGGGTGAACGACGCGAGGACCTTCCCGGGTACGTCGTACTGGCCGATCGTGCTCGCGTTGGTCCATTCGGCGGCGAGCAGGCCACCGAAGCCGAGCAGCAGCAGCACCACGCTGCCCCAGATGGTCAACTTCGTCGCCACCGCCCAGCGGGTCGGCTGCCGCCATTCGCGGACCGCCTCGAAGAGGGCGGGAAACCCGAGACCGCCGATGATCGCGCCGATCGCCAGGGGCAGCGACACCCACGGATCACGGCTGAAGGCCAGCAGGCCATCGGTGTAGAGCGCGAAGCCACCGTTGTTGAACGCCTGCACGGCGTGGAAGACGCCCGACCAGAGAGCCTCGGAGAACGGGTAGTCGTAGGTCAGCCAGAGTCGACCGGCGACCAGCACTGTCATCACCGCCTCGCAGGCGAAGACGGTCAGCGCGATCCGGCGGAGCAGCCGGCCCACGTCACCGAGGCCGAACTCCGCCGTCTCGGCCTGCACCAGCAACCGGTTGCGCAGTCCGAGCTGACTGGAGACCACCAGGATGACCAACGCGGCGACGGTGAGGATGCCGAGGCCGCCGAGCTGAGTGAGCAGGGTGATCACCAGCAGGCCCCAGCCGGACCAGTAGTTCGGCGTGTCGGTGATGGCCATGCCGGTGACCGACACGGCCGAGGTGGCGGTGAAGAGCGCCGTGACCACTGGTGGGCGTACGTGTTCGGCGGTCGCCCAGCGCGCCATGAGCAACCCGGTACCGAGCAGGATCGGCACCAGGAACGCGAACGGCACCAGCCGCACGGGATTGCGGAAGAACCGGCGCACCAGACAATCTTCCTGTCCGCCCGCGCCCCCGGAGTGGGAACGGGCATTCCGGAGATTCATCTGCCGGCCAGCCATCGACCAACTCCTGGCAAATCACTGGCCCACGCTTGGAGAAGGGGCTCCTGGTCGGTCCCCGTAGGTGGAGCGAGAAGATCGCGCCGATCATGCGCTTTCGGTTGTCGACATGGGTGGAATGCGGCTTGTGTCGGGACAGGAAGTGCAAGATCGCGGAGTAGGGGCAGGGCGGCGCGGGCGATCATGGAGTTGTGGTGCCTGGCTTGGCCGTTTGCGGGCGTTTTGTTGCCCACCACAACTGCATGATCGGCGAGGTTGCTGTCTCGCGGCGGGCCGAGGGAGGACGCTCAGTGCGTACGTCATCGGGTCTTCTGTGACAGCTTGCTCGACGGTCGGCGGCGCTGCCCGCGCGCGGCGGCCCACGACGGGCCCTGCGGTGACCGAACCGGGCGAATGGCGCGGGCCGACACACGGTTCGGGTGGTCCGTGGGGGTTCGGGCCATCGAGGGCATGAGCTCCCGGCTGGTAGTGCGGCCCGTTGTAACCTCCGGCCACCTCAATCCTGTTACTTGTGTGTTTCCGCCACATAGCTCGTGGGTGACGTCACTTCTAGCGTGAGCCGTCACGAAGAAGTTCTCTCCCTCTGAGTCCTCATGTGGAGTCGCAATGACGGTCCGGACGACGCGGCGGGCGTTCCTCTCCGCCGCCACGATGATGGCCGCGGCGCTCGCCGCCACGGCCTGTGGCAGCCCGCAGGACACCGCCACCGGCGGCGGCGACAGTGCCGCGCCGGTCAAGGTCGGCCTGGTGTACTCCCAGTCGGGAGCCCTGGCCAGTTACGGAAAGCAGTACATCGAGGGGTTCAAGGCGGGGCTGGACTTCGCCACCCAGGGCACCGGCAAGGTCGGTGACCGGAAGATCGAGCTGACCGAGGTCGACGACGCGGGCGATCCGGCCAAGGCGGTCTCCGCGGCGAAGGACCTGATCGGCAAGGGCACGAAGATCATCGCCGGCTCCACCGCCTCGGGCGTGGCGCTCCAGGTGGCGCCGATCGCGGCGCAGAACAAGGTGCTGTTCATCTCCGGCCCGGCCGCCACGGACGCGGTGACCGGCGCGAACAAGTACACCTTCCGCTCCGGCCGGCAGTCGTACCAGGACGTGGTGACCGCCAAGTCGTTCATCGGCGACCCCACCGGCAAGAAGGTGGTGGTCTTCGCCCAGGACGGCGCGTTCGGTGACGCCAACGAGGCCGCCGTCAAGGCTGTCATCGGCAGCGCGGGCGCGACGGTGAGCAGCGTCCGGGCCCCGGCCAGTGCCACCGAGTTCACCCCGTTCGCCAGTCAGATCAAGGCCGCCAAGCCGGACCTGCTCTTCGTGGCGTGGGCGGGCACGACCGCCCCGGCCATGTGGCAGACCCTCGACCAGCAGGGCGTCCTCTCGTCCACCACTGTCGTCACCGGCCTGGACATCCGCGCCTCGTGGCCGACCTTCGGTGCTGCCGGCGCGAAGATCTCCTTCCTGTCGCACTACTTCGACGGTGCCAGCGACACCGAGGCCAGCAAGGCGTTGAAGGCCACTGTCAACACCATCGACCTGTTCCACCCGGACGGCTTCGCCGCCGCGCAGATGGTGGTCCGGGCCGCGCAGGAGGGCGGGGACGACGTCGACAAGATGGTCACCGCTCTGGAGGGCTGGAGCTTCGACGGGGTCAAGGGCAAGATGACCATCCGGGCCGCCGACCACGCGCTGCTCCAGCCGATGTTCCAGGCCAAGTTGACCGGCAGCGGCACCGCGTTCACGGCGACCGCGCAGAAGAGCCTCACCGGTGACGAGACCGCGCCGCCGGCCGTGGCCATGAAGGGCTGACCATGCTCGCCACCCGCGGTCTGACCTGGCGGATCGGTGAGGTCGCCATCGTCGACAGCGTCTACCTCGACCTGGCTCCCGGGGAGTTCCTGGGCGTCATCGGGCCGAACGGCGCCGGTAAGACCTCACTGTTCAACCTGATCACCGGCCTGCGTCGGGCCACCGAGGGCCGGGTCGTCCTCGACGGGCAGGACATCGGGGCGCTTCCGCCGCATCGGCGGGCCCGCCTCGGCCTGGGCCGTACCTTCCAGGCGTCCTCGGTCTTCGGCTCGCTGAGCGTGCGGGAGAACGTCCGGCTCGCCGTGCAGGCGCACCGCGGGGGCTCAATGGCGTTGTGGCGGCGGGCGGCGGCCGACCGGGAGGTCGCCGTCGCCGCCGACGCGGCGCTCGACCGGGTCGGCCTCGCCCACCGGGGTACGGCCCTCGCCGGCACCCTGGCCCACGGCGAGAAGCGCAAGCTGGAGATCGCCCTGCTGCTCGCCGGTGAACCGCGGGTGATGCTGCTGGACGAGCCGATGGCCGGGGTCAGCGCCGAGGACGTGCCGGAGCTGGTCGCCGTCATCAAGTCGTTGACCGGCGACAGCGGCCGGGCGGTGTTGATGGTCGAACACCACATGGACGTCATCCTGGAACTGGCCGACCGCATCGCCGTCATGCACCACGGCGCGCTGCTGGCCTGCGACACCCCGGAGACGGTGATGGCCAACCCCACAGTGCAAGAGGCCTACCTGGGGGAGTCGCTGTGAGCGCGAGGAGTGAGCCGGGTTTGCGAGCCCCGCAGTCGCGAACGGAGGCATCTCAGTGACGGAACCGATCCTCAGTGTGGAGGATTTGTCGGTCCGGATCTCCGGGCTGCACATCCTCCAGGGAGTGTCCTTCACTGTCGCCCCGACCGGCGTCACAGTGCTGCTCGGTCGCAACGGCGTCGGCAAGACCACCACGCTGCGCGCGATCGTTGGCCTCACCCCGCCTGCCGGGGAGGTCCGCGGCACCATCCGGATGGGTGCGCAGAGTCTGCTGGCCCGGCCGACGCACCGGCTGGTCCGCGGTGGGCTCGGCTACGTGCCCGAGGACCGCTGCGTGTTCGCCGGGCTCACCGTCGCGGAGAACCTGCGGCTCGCCGAGCGGCGCGGCACCATCCCGGCGTACGACAAGGTCTTCGCGCTCTTTCCGGAGCTGGACCGACGCGGACGGCAACGGGCCGGTTCGCTGTCCGGCGGGCAGCAGCAGATGCTCGCCATCGGTCGGGTGCTGCTCAACGACAACCGGCTGCTGCTCGTCGACGAGCCGACCAAGGGGTTGGCGCCGAAGGTGGTTACCGAGGTGGCCGAGGTGTTGGAACGGGTCGCGGAGTCGGTGCCGGTGCTGCTGGTCGAGCAGAACCTCGCCGTCGTACGCCGACTGGCCCGCGACGCGGTCGTGCTGGCCGCCGGCAAGGTGGCCTGGACCGGCGACGCCCACGAGTTGCTGTTGGAGACCGCGTTGACGAAGTCGCTGCTCGGTGTCGGCTCCGCGGAGGTGGCTGCGCCGAGCGCGAGGAGTGAGCTTGCGAGCCCCGCAGTCGCGAGGGAGGAAAAGCTCTGATGGGCACCGTGATCCTGTTGGCGCTGACCGGGCTCGGTCTGGCGGCGCTGTACTTCCTGGTCGCATCCGGCCTGTCCCTGGTCTTCGGCCTGGCCGACGTGCTCAACTTCGCGCACGGGCTGTTCCTCGGCGTCGGCGCGTACGGCACCTGGTGGGCGGCGGGCAACCTGCCGGGCGCCGGCCCGGACGGGTTCGGCTTCGTGTTCGCTGTCGCCTTCGGGGTGGCCGCCGGCACGCTGGTCGCGATCCTGGTCGAGCTGGTGCTGATCCGCCCGCTGTACTCCCGCACCATCGAGCAGGTGCTGGTCACCGTCGGGCTGTCGCTGGCCGGGGTGGCGCTGCTCCAGGCCACCTGGGGTGCGGACGCCCGTCCGTTCCCGCGTCCGGACTGGACCCGGCAGGTGACCGGGATCTTCGGCGCGCAGGTGCCCAACGGTGGCCTGCTGCTGATCATCGCGGCGGTGCTGGTGCTCGGCGCGATCCTGGCGTTCCTGCGGTGGACCCGGTACGGCCTGGTGATCCGGGCCGGCGTGGAGAACCGGGAGATGGTGACCGCGCTGGGCATCGACGTCCGCAAGGCGTTCACGCTGGTCTTCGCGATCGGTGGGGCGGCCGCGGCGCTCGCCGGCGCGCTCGGCGGGGTCTACTTCGGCACCGTCTCGCCCGGGCAGGGCGGCTCGCTGCTGATCTTCGCGTTCATCGTGGTGGTGATCGGCGGGATGGGCTCGGTGGTCGGCTCCGCGTACGCGGCGGTCGTGGTCGGGCTGGTGCAGCAGTTCGTCAACTACTACGGCACGTCCGGGCTGGGCGACATCTGCGTGGTCGGGCTGCTGGCCGTGGTGCTGCTGCTGCGCCCGCAGGGCATCGCCGGAAAGGTGGCAACGGCATGACGGTGATCGACGCTCCTCCCGCGCAGGTGCCCGACGAGTTGACCCCGCAGCGGGGGCGGTGGCTTCGGGTCCGCCCGTTCCTGCCGCTGGTAGCGCTTGTCGTGCTGGCGATCCTGCCGTACTCGACGATCTCCCTACCGGGGATCTTCGAGGGGCCGGTCAACTCACCCGGCACCCTGCAGATTCTCGCCATCTGCCTGATCTTCGGCGGCCTGGCGGCCGGGTACGACCTGCTCTTCGGTCGGACCGGGATGCTCTCCTTCGGGCACGCGCTGTACTTCGCCGCCGGTGTCTACGGCACCGACATCCTGGTCACCAGGGCCGGTCTGCCGCTGTGGCAGGCGGCGCTGCTGACCATCACCGGCGGCACCATCCTCGCCGCGCTGCTCGGCGCTGTGGCGCTGCGTACCGTGGGCATCGCGTTCGCCATGGTCACGTTGGCCTTCGCCCAGGTGGGCGCGATCCTGGTGGCCCGGGACTTCGGCGGGCTCACCGGTGGCGAGGAGGGCCTGCCGCTGGACGTGTCGGGGCTGCCCGCCGGGCTGGTCGGGGTGACGAACACCGTCAACCTGTACTGGTTGGCGCTGGCGTACCTGACGCTTGTGGTCTTCGTGGTGCACCGGGTGAGCGGTTCACCGACCGGTCGGGTGCTCGCCGGGCTGCGTGACGACGAGCGGCGGATCGGCGTGCTCGGGTTGGACCCGTACCGCTACAAGCTGGTGGCGTTCACCCTTGCCGGCGGGTTGGCGTCGGCGGGCGGTGTGGTCTACGTCCTGATCGTCGGCGGCGCGTCGCCGCACATCACGTCCTCCGAGCTGACCCTGTCGCTGCTGGTCATGGTGGTGCTCGGGGGGCCGGGCACCCGGTGGGGTCCGGTGCTCGGTGGTGTCCTCTACATGTACCTGGACCACCGGCTCACCGCCTTCGGCACGAGCGACGCGGTGGACAACCTGCCGGCCATCCTCAGCCGTCCGCTGAGCCAGCCGCTGTTCGTCCTGGGCACTGTCTTCATCCTGGCCGTCTACTTCTTCCCAGGTGGCCTGACCAGTCTGGCCCCCCGCCTGTCCCACCTGACCCGAGCCCTCCGCTCCCGCCGATAACCTCGGGCTGACAAGCCCCCGCCGATAAGCCTCTTGATCAAGAGGTTTGCGTCGAAATCCGACCGGATGGTGACGCAAACCTCTTGATCAACAGGGGTATGACGGACGGCGCTGGTAGAAATGCCGGGTGGAGACAGCAGAGCGGGCAGCGGTACGCGAGCGGGCCGAGGCGGTGCTGCGCCGGCTGGCCGGTGACCACGCCCGGCTGCGCGAGGATCAGTGGCGCGCCATCGAGGCGCTGGTCGTCGACCGGCGGCGGGTGCTCTGCGTCCAGCGCACCGGTTGGGGCAAGTCGGCTGTCTACTTCGTGGCCACCGCCCTGCTGCGGGAGCGGGGGGAGCACGGCCCGACAGTCATCGTCTCGCCGCTGCTGGCGTTGATGCGCAACCAGGTCGAGGCCGCCGCGCGGGCCGGCATCCGGGCTCGCACGATCAACTCGGCGAACCTCGACGAGTGGGACGAGATCACCGCCGAGATCCAGACCGGCGCGGTGGACGTGCTGCTGATCAGCCCGGAACGGCTCAACAACCCGGATTTCCGCGACGGTGTCCTGCCGAAGTTGGCCGCCACCACCGGCCTGCTGGTGGTCGACGAGGCGCACTGCGTCTCCGACTGGGGGCACGACTTCCGGCCGGACTACCGGCGGCTGCGGACGTTCCTCGCCGAGCTGCCCGAGCGCACCCCCGTGCTGGCGACCACCGCCACCGCCAACGCCCGGGTCACCCAGGACGTCGCCGAGCAGCTGGGCGACGCCCTCATCCTGCGCGGCACCCTGGACCGCGAGTCGCTGCGCCTCGGGGTGCTCGACCTGCCCAGCCCGGCGCACCGGCTGGCCTGGCTCGCCGACCACCTGGACCAGCTGCCCGGCTCGGGCATCGTCTACACGCTGACAGTGGCGGCAGCGGGGGAGACCGCCGAGTTCCTGCGCTCCCGGGGCTACCCGGTCGCCTCGTACAGCGGGCAGTCCGACGACGCCGACCGGCGCGCCGCCGAACAGGACCTGCTCGACAACAAGATCAAGGCGTTGGTCGCCACCAGCGCCCTCGGCATGGGCTTCGACAAGCCCGACCTGGGCTTCGTCGTCCACCTCGGCGCGCCACCCTCGCCGATCGCGTACTACCAGCAGGTCGGCCGCGCGGGCCGCGCCGTCGAACACGCCGAGGTGCTGCTGCTGCCCGGCGTCGAGGACGCAGCGATCTGGCGCTACTTCGCCTCGCTGGCGTTCCCGCCGGAGCAGCAGGTCCGGGCCGTGCTGGCCGCCCTGCACACCGACCGCCCGCTCTCCACCCAGGCCCTCGAACCCCTCGTCGACCTGCGCCGGGCCCGGCTGGAGCTGATGCTCAAGGTGCTCGACGTGGACGGCGCGGTCCGCCGGGTGCGCGGTGGTTGGCTCGCCACCGGCGAGCCGTGGGTCTACGACGAGGCCCGGTTGCGCCGCGTCGCCGAGGCGCGCACCGTCGAGCAACAGGCCATGCGGGAGTACGCGACGACGTCCGACTGCCGAATGCGGTATCTACGGGAACGCCTGGACGACACCGAGGCGGTCGACTGCGGCCGATGCGACAGGTGCGCCGACCCACTCTTCGCCGCAGACGTGTCGACAGCAGCGCTCGCCGCCGCGCAGGCCTTCCTGGGTCGACCCGGCGTGGAGATCGCTCCGAAGAAGCTCTGGCCGACCGGGCTCGACGCGGTGGGCGTACCCCTCAAGGGCCGGATCGCCCCCGCGGAGCAGGCGCTGCCGGGCCGGGCCGTCGGGCGCCTCTCCGACCTGGGCTGGGGTAGCCGGCTGCGTGCCCTCGTCGGCCCGGAAGCGCCGGACGCGCCGGTGCCCGACGACGTGGCCGGCGCGGTCGTGGAGGTGCTGAAGGCGTGGGCGCACGGCGACAACCCGTGGCCCCGTCGACCGGTGGCGGTGGTCGCGGTCGGTTCCCGGCGGCGGCCCCGGCTGCTCGGCTCGCTGGCCGAGCGGATCGCCACAGTGGGCCGGCTGCCGCTGCTCGGCGAGGTCACCGCGGCCGGCCCCGACGGCCCGTCCGGGCCGCGCGGCAACAGCGCCCAACGGGTACGCGCGCTGCATGACGCCTTCACCGTGCCGGCCGACCTGGCCGACGCCCTGGCCGGGCTGGACGGCCCGGTGCTGCTCGTCGACGACCTGATCGACTCGGGCTGGACGATGACGCTGGTGGCCCGGGCCCTGCGTCGGGCCGGCGCGACCGACGTGCTCCCGCTCGCCCTCGCCGTGGCCGGCTGACCCGCTGCCCGCACGTCGGTTCCCCTCGGCGATGTTCGGGTCTGCGTCGTGGTCCGTGCCTGTTCGGGGCGTTGCCCGGCGCTGCGGCGCGATCTGCGTCGTGGTCCGTGCCTGTTCGGGGCGTTGCTTAGCGCTGCGGCGCGATCTGCGCCGGTCGGGGTGGGAAAGTTCCCGGGCGGTGTCGAGTGCGACGGTCGCCACCCTGTCCGGGCGTCGGCCTGACCCGGCCGGGCGCGACGGTACCGTGGTCGGCATGACCGACCAGCAGCCCTTCACCCGTGCGCGGACCATTGCGGGCAGGATCGCTGGCGGCGAGACCGGTCAGGCGCTGGGCGTCGGTCGTGGCTGACCAGGGCCCCGTCGAGCCGGACCGGAGCACTCTCCGGCTGGCGCTGGTGGTCGGCGGGCTGGTGCTGGCGGTGCTGCTCGGCTTCGGCCTCGGCCGGCTGAACGCCAACGGCGCCGTCACCGGCAGCCCGTCGTTCGCCGCCGAGCACACCGACCCACCGGGCGTCGCGCCGCACAACCACGGCAGTGCCACGGCCACCGATCAGGGCGCTGCCGTCGAGCCGGGCGGTCTGGCGGTCAGCTCGGCCGGGTTCACCCTGGTGCCTCTGGCCACCGAGTTCGTGGCAGGTCGCCCGGGTCAGCTCCGCTTCCAGGTGCGCGACGCGCAGCGCCGGCCGATCAGCCGGTTCGCCATCGTGCACGACAAGCCGATGCACCTCATCGTCGTCCGGCGGGACCTGACCGGTTACCAGCACCTGCACCCGACCATGGCGGCGGACGGCACCTGGTCGGTGCCGTTGACCCTCGCGCAGCCCGGCCTCTGGCGCGCGTACGCCGATTTCACAGTGGTCGCCGACAACGGCGCGCAGACCGCTGTGACCCTCGGGGCGGACCTGGTGGCCCCCGGCGACTACCGACCCCGTCCACTGCCGGGGCCGGCCACCTCGACGATCGTGGACGGCTTCACCGTCGGCTACCAGGGCACCGTGCAGGCCGGAGCGACAGTGCCGCTGACCTTCCGGGTGGATGGTGCTGGTGGCGCAGCCCAGTTGGAGCGGTACCTCGGGGCGTACGGGCACCTGGTGGCGTTGCGCGAGGGCGACCTCGGCTATCTGCACGTGCACCCGGAGACCGAGTTGGTGGACGGTCAGATCAAGTTCTGGTTGACCACCCCTGGCCCGGGCCGCTACCGCCTCTACCTCGACTTCCAGGTGAACGCGGAAGTCCGAACGGCCGAGTTCACCCTGACCGTCCCCTAGCCCCGCTCCGGGCCACTGCCCCGTTGATCATGAAGTTATTGCCCTTCGCTTCGGCGTGTCGTGGCAATAACTTCATGATCAACGGCAGTAAGGGGCGGGGCCCGGGGCCGGGGCGGGGTGGGTTAGCTGGCTCGCCGGATGGGGCGGCGGGCCAGGTAGCGGAGCAGGTCGCGGATGTGGTGCTTCTCCTCGGCGGGGACCGTGGGGTCGGCCAGCCGGTCCAGGATGGCCCGGACGTCGGCCTCGACCGGGCCGTCGTCGTGGCGTCGGCGAGGAGCGGGACCGGCGTCGGGCAGCCCGAGCGCGCGGAACGCGGCAGCGACCGGCAGATCCAGCGCGGCGCAGAAGCCGCGCACCTTGGCCAACTCGGGATAGTCCTGCCAGTCGCCGGCCAGCCAGCGGAAGACGGTGGAGCGGCCCACGCCCGTGTGCGAGGCAAGATCAGTCACTGTCCAGCCACGTTCGTCGCGAGCGTCATCGATGGCGCGCCGGACGAAGCGAGCAAAGGCCATCTGCGGTGATACGTCGGCTGATCCCATCCCTGCGTGTCTTCCCCCCTGCCGGAGCACCGGGACGATGCGCCTTCCGAGGGTAGTACGCGAGAAGCCGGAAACAATTGACTGACCGCACAAACTGTCCCGTGGGCGAGACTTTCTCTGGAAGCGTGTGTGCAGAACGAAAATTGCATCGAGCGATCTTCATCGTTCTTCCATTAAGCTCGGTGCCCGTCCCGACATCGCGTCTGCCGCCTGCCGCCTGTGACCGGACCATCGCCGAGGAGCACCATGGCCGAATTGAGCCGCCCCCAGCCGTACCAGCCCGGTGCGGTGAGCCTCTTCTTCGTCGCCAAGGCCGGCGTCTTCGCCGCCGCGTTCTGGATCTGGTTGCTGGTCCTGGTGCTCCGCACCGATTCCGCCACCGGTCTCCAGGTGCTGGCCGCCACCGGCACCATCACCACCACGCTGGTCGCTGTCCTGCTCGGCGCCCGGATGGCGTTGCAACGCAACGCCGCCATCCGGCACGCCGAGGTGAAGAAGCTGCTGGTCGACATCTCCTGGAACGCCTTCGCGGCGGCCGGCAACGCCGAGACCGAGGGCAAGGTCGTGCCATTCCCGATCGCCCCGGTCGACGGTGACCGGACCGCCCAGCGGCCCGCCGCCGACCGGGTGTCGGTCCTCGACCGTGGTGCCAGCGAGCGCAACGGTGGCCGGGACCGTCGACGCTAGCTACCCAGGAGCTGAGCGGGCGTCTCTCCGGCGGCCAGCAGGGTCTCCAGCCGGGGAGTGACCTGCCACTGGTCCACCAGCTCGCGGTACTCCGCGCGCTGTGGCCCGGTCGCCTCGGCACCGGTACGACGGGCGCGGATCAGCAGGTTACGCGGGGTGTGCTGCGAGTCCACGAACTCCACCACCTCGGTCCGGTAGCCGTGCACCCGCAGCAACCCGGCGCGCAGCGCGTCGGTGAGCACGTCGGCGAAGCGCTCGCGCAGGATGCCCTGCCGGGTCAGCAGCTCGTACGGGGCCGGGGCGGGATGGGCGCGGAGCTGCTTCGCCAGATCGTGGTGGCAGCACGGCGCGGCCAGTACCCAGCGGGCCTCCCAGCGCACCGCGCGGGCCAGCGCCTCGTCGGTGGCGGTGTCGCAGGCGTGCAGCGCCAGCACCAGGTCGGGGGCGGGGTCGACGGCGGCGTCGGCGATCGTCCCGGCCACGAAGCTGACCTGGTCGGCCCAGCCGAGCCGCTGCGCCAGCTCGGTGTTGCGCCGCCGCTGGTCCTCTCGGACGTCCACGCCGACCAGTTGGACGTCGAGCCCCCGACTTGTCAGGTAGCGGTACGCGGCGAACGTCAGGTAGGCGTTGCCGCAGCCCAGGTCGACCACCCGTAGCGAACCCGTCAGGTCGTCCGGCAGCGTCGCGGCCAGGGCACGCAGGAACGCGTCCACCTGGCGGCGCTTGGCCGCCGAGCCGCCGATCTCGGCGAAGATCGGGTCACCGGGGTCGAGCAGGTATTCCTTCGCCCGGTCGTTCCCGGTGGGCGTCGCCACCGGACGGGACGTCGCGGCCCGGTGCACCTGCGCCTCGCCGGACTTGGTCACCCGCAGTTGAAGGGTCGCGTCGGCCGTCTCGACGTGCCAGTTGCCGAACGGCTCGGCCAGCAGTTCGTCGATCGCCGCAGCGGCCTCCGGACCGGAGGCGAGGTTGCGGGTGTAGGGGCGAGCACCGTCGGACGTGGTGATCTGCATCCGGGGCCCGGCCTTGAGCCGCACCGGCCGCAGTTCGGCCCGCTCAACTGTGGGGCGGCGACCGCGTCGACGTCCGGCGGCTACCGCCCGGGTCAGCGCGGGGTCGAGCAGCAGCGCCCGAACCTCGGTCAGGGCAGCGTCCAGTGGTTGCAGCATCGTTCCATCTTCGGCAGGTGGGGTGGGAGAAGGGAACATCCCCCGTACCGCGCGAGGCGGTGCGGGGGATGTCAGGTGTGGCTGGTGGTCAGTCCGCTGTCGCCTCGGCCGGCGTACCCGCATCGGAACCGCCACCACGGCGGCGGCGTCGGCGACGCGGCTTGGACGCCTCGCCGTCGGACGCGGTGGCCGGCTCGGACGGCCCGGCGTCGGCGGAGATCACCGCGGTCGTCTCGGCCGTGACCGCCTCGCCGGCCCGGCGGCGACGCCGGCGGCGGGGGGTACGGGTGCCTTCGTCGGTGGCGTCGGCAGCAGGTGCCTCGGCGGCGGCCGGCGTGGCGGCGGCCGGCGCGGCGGCGTCGGAGCGGTCGCGGCGGCCATCGCCCCGACCACGGCGCTCGCCGCGACCCTCACCGCGACCCTCGCCACGGCTCTCACCGCGTCGGGGTCCACGACCACCGCTGTCGCCCCGACGGGAGCGGGTCGTCCCACCCAGATCCTCTTCGATCTCGGCGGACAGCCCGGCCCGGGTGCGCTCGGCGGTGGGCAGCGTGCCGCTGACCTCGGTGGAGATGTGCAGGTCGGTGTAGAGGTGCGGCGACGTGTGGTACGTCTCCGGCGGCTCCGGCATCTCCAGACCGAGGGTCTTGTCGATGATCCGCCACCGCGGCATGTCGTCCCAGTCGACGAAGGTCACCGCGACACCCGTCGCGCCGGCCCGGCCGGTACGACCGATCCGGTGGGTGTAGGTGTCCTGGTCTTCCGGGCAGTCGTAGTTGATGACGTGGGTGACGCCTGTCACGTCCAGCCCACGGGCCGCCACGTCGGTGGCGACCAGGATGTCGATCTTGCCGGCCCGGAAGGCCCGCAGCGCCCGCTCGCGGGCACCCTGGCCGAGGTCACCATGCACGGCGGCGACCGCGAACCCGCGGAAGTCGAGATCCTCGGCGACCCGGTCGGCGGCCCGCTTGGTACGCGTGAAGATCATGGTCAGCCCGCGCCCCTCCGCCTGGAGGATGCGCGCCACCACCTCGACCTTGTTCATCGAGTGGGTGCGGTAGACCAACTGCTGGGTCTGCGGCGACGGGCCGGTCTCGGCGGTGTGCCCGGCGTGGATCGTCATCGGCTGGCGCAGGAAACGTCGCGACAGGGTGACGATCGGGTCCGGCATCGTGGCCGAGAAGAGCATCGTCTGCCGGTCTTCCGGAAGCATCGCGAGGATCTTCTCGACGTCGTCGAGGAAGCCCAGGTCGAGCATCCGGTCGGCCTCGTCGAGGACGAGTGCGTGCACCCGGTCGAGCCGGAGGTGCTTCTGCTTCTGCAGGTCCATCAGTCGGCCGGGCGTGCCGACCAGGATCTCGACGCCCTTGCGCAGCGCGTCGATCTGCGGCTCGTACGCCACGCCGCCGTAGATCGGCAGCACCCGGACGCCACGCGTCCGGCCGGCGGCGGCCAGGTCCTTGGCGACCTGGATGCCCAGCTCACGGGTGGGGACGACGACCAGCGCCTGAGGGACGCCGTCGCTGCCCTCGCCCGGGGCGAACACCCGGTCGAGCAGCGGTACGCCGAAGCCGAGGGTCTTGCCGGTGCCGGTGGGCGCCTGGCCGATCAGGTCGACGCCGCGCAGCGCGATCGGGATCGCGTACTCCTGGATGGCGAAGGCGCGGGTGATGCCAGCCGAGGCCAGGGCCTCGACGGTCTCGGCGCGGGCGCCGAGTGCGGCGAACGTGGGGGCCTCCGGTCGAACCGGGGCGGTGGGGGCCAGTTCCTGGCCGTCCAGCAAATCTTGAGTCAGGTCGCTCATGTGGATGTGGGGGTGCCCTCTCGTGGGTGCGCCCGTCATGTCCTCAGGGCGCGTTCGGTATGACGCGGGCCACACGGTCGGCGGCAGATTGCCGAGCCGGACCGGGCCGCACGCGCGCCGCGGGCTGAGCTTCGATCAGATCGGCGCCCACGGCAACTGCTCCATGTTACCTGAACAGGCATACCCCCGTCCCGATTCCCAGTCGGCCACTCGCCACGCGGGGCAAGCAATTGTGACCCATGCCACACTCGCGCCCAACCCGCCCGCGCCCCCCGCTGTCCCGCGCCCCAGGCCCCGCGCCCCCGCCCGGGTCGATCATGGAGTTGTGGTGGTGGACAAAAGGTTCAAAAATGCACCGAACCGGCACCAGAACTCCATGATCGACGGGGGCCAGCGCGGAGGGCAGCCACGCGATAGCCTGCCGCTCGTGTCCGCCTCCGGTTCCGCGTACGCCGACCTGCTGGGTCTGGTCGCCTTCGGCGAGCTGCTCGCCTTC
Source organism: Micromonospora sp. NPDC005553 (assembly GCF_042871765.1). Lineage (NCBI taxonomy): Bacteria > Bacillati > Actinomycetota > Actinomycetes > Micromonosporales > Micromonosporaceae > Micromonospora > Micromonospora sp. NPDC005553. The sequence goes on from NZ_JBIAJD010000003.1 coordinate 454,877, forward strand.
GAGCGGATGGCGGGCGATGCCCGGCTCGCTCCTGACCTGCGCCGACGGGCCGCGCTGAACGAGATGGCCGCGGCTGAGATCGCCAACTACCGGCGCCTCGCCGACCGGCTCACCGCGTTGGGCGTACCGCCCGAGGACGCGATGGCGCCCTATGTCGAGCCGTTGCAGGCGTACCACGACTCGACCGTGCCGCGGGACTGGGCGGAGGTGGTCACGAAGGCGTACGTGGGCGACGCGATCACCGACGACTTCGTTCGCGAGATCGCCGACGCGCTGGAGGCACCGGACCGGGCGCTGGTGCTGGACGTCCTTCACGACTCCCGGTACGCGGACTTCGCCGCTGCGGAGATCCGGGTGGCCGTCGCCGACGACCCCCGGGTGGCCGGTCGGCTCTCCATGTGGGCCCGGCGGCTGGTGGGTGAGGCGTTGTCCCAGGCCGGCCGCGTCGCCGCCGAGCGGGCCACCCTCACCGCGCTGATCGCACGCGACGGCCGGGTCGACGTGCCGGGGCTGTTCGGCAGGCTCACCACCGCGCACACCGCGCGAATGGCCGCCGCCGGGCTGAACAACTGACCATCCGGCCGGGTTGGCCGGCTCCGGCCTGCGGCAGGTGGGTCGAGTGGCCGACCTGCCGCGATGGCCGGACCGGTCAGCGGACGGTGAACCCGACCGCCCGGGGCGACGCCTCGGCGATCTCGACGTAGGCGACCTTCTCGACCGGAACGATGACCCGCCGGCCCTTCTCGTCGGTCAGGGAGAGCGTGCCGCCGTTGCCGGCGAAGGCGTCGGTCACGATCTGCTCGATCTCGGCCGGCGACTGCGCGCTGTCCACTACCAGCTCGCGTGGCGCGTACTGCACGCCGATCTTGACCTCCACTGTGCCTCCTCAACTGGGGCGAGAGAACCGCCCTGCGAAGGCTATCCGATCACGGGCCCGGCGGTCAGGCTGACTCACCTTGCAGCGGGAAGCTCGCGATGCCCCGCCACGACAGCGCGGCCACCAACGCCTCAGCTTCGGCCTTCGGCACCTGTCGGCCGCCGGCCAGCCAGAACTGTGCGGCCGTCTCCGCCGCGCCGACCAGCCCGGAGGCCAGCAGCTCGGCGTGCGCCCGGCTCACCCCGGTGTCGGAGATGATGGTGTCGGTGATCGCCGCGATGCAGCCCTGCTCGACCCGCTCCACCCGCTGCCGCACTGCCGGGTCGTTGCGCAGGTCCGACTCGAAGACGAGCCGGAACGCCTCGCTCTCGTGGTCGACGAAGTCGAAGTACGCCCGTACCGACGCGCTGACCCGTTCCTTGTTGTCGCTGGTACCGCGCATCGCATCCTGCACCTGAGCGACGATGGCGTCACAGTGCGTGTCGAGCAGCGCCAGGTAGAGATCCATCTTTCCGGGAAAGTGTTGGTAGAGCACCGGCTTCGAGACCCCGGCCCGCTCGGCGATGTCGTCCATCGCGGCGGCGTGGTAGCCCTGCGCGACGAACACCTCCTGCGCCGCAGCGAGAAGCTGCTTACGACGCGCGGAGCGAGGCAGGCGGGTGGGCCTGCCAGCGGTCTGTGCACCGTTCCCCGCAGCGGTCATGGGATCCTCCGAGTTCTCCGTACGAGCCGGCATTTTCCCCCCAGACCGGGCGAGGCCCGTGACCTCGGTCGTGGAAATGGCCCGCCGCTGTAACTTATCGCCACTCTCGGCACACGGTAGCCTCAGCGGGGGCGACCAAGGAGCGCGCGGTGAGTGAAACAGGGCAACCCGGAGCCGCCACCCCGGGAGAGCACGGTGACGGAGCGGGTCAGCACGACGACCCGAGCCGTTCCGTCAGTGGGTGGGCGCCTCAGGCGGGTGGGTGGCCCCGAGCCGCCGACCACGAGGACGCCCGGGATGAGGCGCCGCGCTGGCAGCCCGACCCCGCGTCGGGCTGGCGGACCTCCTCGACACGGCATGGTGACCTGCCATCGCCGCTGGTGGGGCGGTCGGGCGACCCGGAGTCGTCGGCCCGCACCAACGGCCACCAGGTCAACGGCGTGCCCCACCCGGACGACGTCAACGGCGTCCACCACCCCGGTCTCGAACCGCCCTCGGGGCGCCCCACGCCGGTGAGCGCACCGCCCGGGCTGCCCGAGGAGGGTCGCCTCGGGGCGGCCGGCGACCGGCTCGTGGTGCCCGCCCAACGTCCCGCACCGCCAGCGGAGCAGGGTGCCGTCGAGCCCGACCCGGGCCCCGCCCCACACTCCAGTGCCGATCCGGCTGCCGCGCACCGTGCCCGCTGGGCCGAGCCCGGCTTGCCCACCTCGGCCCCGCCGGCCGTCCAGGTGCCACCCGTCGGCACTGCGGCGTCGGGTTTCGAGGTTCCACCCGGTTTCCACGCGCCGATCGCCGAGCGGCTGGCCGCCGACGAGAGTCCGACCGCCCCACGCGACTGGCGGGACCCGCTCGCACCAGAGCCCGCAGCCACCTCGGGACGCAACCCGGGCCCGGCCGCCTCCGCCGACGAGGGCGAGCCCGGTCGCGCTTCCGAGGGTTCCCGCCCGGCAGACACGCATCGCACCGGGGACGTGCACCGTCCCGGCGAAACGCCCCGGGCCGGGGAGTCGTCGGCCATCGAGCCCGACTGGTCGGGGCCGAGCTGGAACCGCCCGAGCTGGGGTGGCGGGTGGGCCCCGCCCTGGTCCCGCCAGGACGACGAGCCGGCTGGCCCGGCTGCACGGGACGAGTCGGCGCCGGACTGGGTCGGCGAACCCCACCAGCCGTACGAGCCCGTGCGCGCCGAGGTGCCCCGTCCGTACGAGCCGGTACGCGCCGAGGTGCCCCGGCCGTACGAACCCGGCCGGGTCGAATCCGCGTCCACCCCGGAACGCCCCGCCGAACCGACCAGCGCACCACCCGCCGACCGTTCCTCCTGGGCCGGTGGCGCGACGCCGACCAGTGGTCCGCCGGCTGACCGTCCGTCGTGGGCGGGTGGCGCGACGCCGACCAGTGGTCCGCCGGCTGACCGTCCGTCGTGGGCGGGTGGCGCGACGCCGACCAGTGGTCCGCCCGCTGACCGTCCGTCCTGGGCGGGTTCCGGGGCGACCGGCGGACCCCGGGCCGACCGCCCGTCCTGGGCTGGCGGGGCCGATCCCGACCCCACCAGCGCGTCGCCCGCGCGACCCTCCTGGGCCGAGGGGTCCGATCCGACGCCGACGAGCCTGCCGCCGGTGCGGCCGTCCTGGGCCGGCGGGTCCGAGGCGGCGACCAGTGTGCCGCCGGTGCGACCGTCCTGGGCCGGCGGTTCCGAACCGCCCGCCACCGGCGCGGCGGCGACGCGCCCGTCCTGGGCCGGCGGCGCCGATCCGGCACCGGCCAGCTCCCCACCGACGCGACCCTCCTGGGCCTCCAGCCCGGCATCGGCCGACCCGCCCGCACCGGCCGAGGCGACACCTCCGGTACTCGCCGGACCGCCTCCGCCTCCGCCTCCGCCTCCGCCTCCGCCTCCGGCTCCGGCCGGGCCACCCCCCACGCTGACCGACGCGCCACCGGCTCCGGCAGGCCCGTCGCTGGTCGCGGAGCGCTCGTCCTGGACCGGCGGTTCGCCGACGGCGAGCAGTTCCGGGGCCGAGCGGCCGGACTGGTCCGAGGGCCGGCTCCCGGCCACCCCGGTCGAGCGCCCCTCGTGGCCGGCCAGCCGGTCGGCCAGCGCCGGTGGGGGCGACGGAGGCGATACGCCTGGCCGGTCCCGGCCCGACGTCCGACCGACCGGGCCGTTCCGGCTCCGGCCGGCGACACCCGAGCCCGGTCCGTCACGCGTCGAGCCGCCCACACCGGCCGCGCCGGTGAACGGCTTGCCATCGACTGACGTCACCCCGCCCTCCACCGCAGCGGTCCTGCCCACCGACAACAAGGGTTCCGGCCGCCGCGATCAGTCCGCACCGACGTCCGCCTCCGCCTCCGCCTACGCGGCGCGCCGATCCGCTCCCGACCCGACGTCCCCGCCCGACGATGGCCGGCAATCGGCTGCGAGCGCTGTGGTGCTGCCGCAGCGCGTCCCCGCGGAACCGGACGTGCCCGTCGTGCCGGAGCCGCCAGCCGTGGAGCCACCCGCCGAAACTCCGGAACTCGCCCGCATCGCCACTCACCTGCGCCGGGACGACGAACCAGCCCCACTGCGCGAGCGCCCCGAGGGGTTCGATGTCAACGCGATCCTGGATGCCGTCCGGGAGGTGGCCGGTGTCCGCGACGCGGCCCTGCGCCGCACTCCGGCGGGTGCGCACAGTCTGCGACTGGACCTGGCCGACGGGGCCGACCCGGCCGAGGTGAGCCGGCAGGTGGCCCGGCTGCTCCAGGAGCGGATGGGGTTGGCCGCGGCCCCGCAGAATGTGCCCGGCCTGCCCAGCACGCCACCACCACCGGTTCGTCGTCGCGCGGCCGAGCCCGCCGAGCGGCGTACCCCGGAGACTCGAAACGCGGCTTCGCGCGATCCCGGCGAGGTTCGGTCGGCCGAGCCGCCGACGGTCGCCCGCCCGTCAAGCGGTCGGGTCGAGTCCCTGCCGGCCGGGCCGGAGCAGCGGACCGGCACGGACCCGACGCGCCGCCGCCGGTCGAACGCTCCGCACCGCGGGCGCGCCACGGTGGAGGAACCAGGGTCGGTCTCGTCCGCGCCGGCTGGCGCCGCGACCGGTAGCCCGGCGACGCTGGGTACGTCGTACTCCGGTGGTCAGGTGACCACGACGGAGTCGGCGCCGTCGCGGCCGCTGGAGACCGGCGGTACGCCGGGGCCCCGGGTGGTGATCGACCACGTGCAGGTCAGCACCTTCGGCCTGGACGCGAACGTGGAGGTCCGGCTGCTGGCCGGGGGCGACAGCGCCTCCGGGTACGCCACCGGGCCGGCGGTGGACGGCTACGTGTTGCGGCTCTGCGCGGTGGCGGCGGCGGCTGCGGTGGACGAGTTGCTGCGCGGTGCCGAGAACGCCGAGCGGGGGCGCTGTTTCGTCGAGCACGCCGCGGTGGTGCCCTTCGGCAATTGCGAGGTGGCCACCGTTGTGGCGCTGCTGGTCTGTGAGGGCTGGGTCGAGCAGCTCGCCGGGTCGGCCCTGGTCGCGGGTGATCCGCGTCAGGCGGTGGTCCGGGCGACGCTCGCGGCGGTCAACCGTCGGCTCGAGGCGCTGCTGTCCTGAGTGGTTCGAGGCAGACTGGAGCAATGAGACGCGCCACCCTCTGGCCGGACCACCTGCTCCCGGACGACCGCGTCCCGCCGCCATGGCCGGGGCGGGAGGTCCGCCTCGACGGCCGGGTCACGTACGTCCGGGACACCCCGGCCACCGCCCCCGGGGCGGAGCCGGCGTTGTACGTGCACGGGTTGGGCGGGTCGTCGCAGAACTGGACCGACCTGGCCGGACTGCTCGCCGACCGGCTGGACGGTCAGGCCATCGACCTGCCCGGCTTCGGCCGTAGCGAGCCGGGCCCGAGCTACACGATTCCGGCCTTCGCGAATCTGGTCGTCCGCTGGATCGAGCATTCCGGTCGAGGGCCGGTGCACCTGTTCGGCAATTCGCTGGGTGGCGCGGTCGCGGTCCAGGTCGCCGCGCTCCGGCCGGATCTGGTCCGCACCCTCACCCTGATCTCCCCGGCGCTGCCGTTCCTGGATTTTCGGCGCTCGTTGCAGGGGCGGATGCTGCCGGTGCTCGCCATTCCCCGAGGTGAGCGGCTGGTCGCCCGGCATCTCACCCAGCTTGCTCCCGAGGTGATGGCCCAGCAGGTGCTGGAGGCGTGCGTCGCCGACCTCAGCCGGATCTGCGATCAGCGCCGGGCGGAGGCGCTGGAGGAGATCCGGGTGCGGTACGAGGCCGAGCACTACGCCGCCGCGTACGTCCGGACGTTCCGTGGGCTGGTCTCCAGCTTCCTGCGGGCGTACCTGCGGGGGCAGGGGTCGCTGTGGCGCCTCGCCGAGGCGGTACGCGCGCCGACCCTTGTGGTGGGTGGTCTGCAGGACCGTCTGGTCGACGTGCGGGTCGGGCCGCAGACCGCCCGGCTCATTCCGGACAGCCGATTGATGATGCTCGAGGGCGTCGGCCATGTGGCGCAGTTGGAGGTTCCCCGGCTGGTCGCCCGCGCGGTGGTCGGTCTGCTCACCGAAACGGGGGACGCCGCGGGGCGGTCTGATCTGGCAGGCTGACCTGGATGCTCAGCTCAGCGCGCCATTCTGCTCGCCGTCGGCGACGCTTCGCGCTGGTCGCCCAACTGGTGGCGGTGGTGGTGGCCGTCGGCGCGGCGGTGACCGTGATCGCCGAAGGGCCGGGTGGGCATCCCGGCGCTGAGCGGTTGGCCGCCGAGGAGATCAGCGCGCCGCCGCCGCTGGTGGCCGGGCCGCTGCCGCCCGCCCCTTCGCCCTCCGGCGCGGTCACGCCGAGCCCGCCCCCGGTGTTGCGGGTGCCGGGCGCGGTTCCGAGCGCGGGCACGGGCGGGTTCGGCTACGACGCCCGTTCCGGCCCGGTGCTGGGTCGGGCGGGTGAGCTGCGGCGTTACCGGGTCGCTGTGGAGTTGGGCAGTGCGGAGGACGTCACCGAGTTCGCCGAGGCGGTGGAGGCGGCGCTGGCCGGGCCGGGCAGCTGGGTCGACAGCGGCAGGTTGCGGCTCCAGCAGGTGCCGGGGGCTGCGCCTCGGGACTTCACCGTCTACCTGGCCACCGCCCGCACCGCGGGTCGGATGTGCGCGAAGGGTGGGGTCGACATCCGGATCAACGGCCGCCCGTACACGTCCTGTCGGGCACCCGGCCAGGTGATCATCAACCTGGATCGGTGGCGGTTGTCAGTGCCGCACTTCGTCTCGGCCGGTGTGCCGCTGACGGTCTACCGGACGTACGTGGTCAACCACGAGGTGGGTCACCAGCTCGGGCATCGGCACGAGCGCTGCCCCGGCAAGGGCCGGCAGGCTCCGGTGATGATGCAGCAGACGCTGTTCCTCGACGGCTGCCGGGTCAACCCCTGGCCGTACCTGAACGGGCGTCGCTACACGGGCCCCGCCCTCTGAGTACGACACGCCGACCATTGACCCCTCCATCAGGCGTCTTGCGGCAATAGCGGCGAAAACGGAGAAATGCCCGAATAATCTGGCAGGCTTGATCCTATGACGCCGTCGTCCCCTTACGGCCCGCCCCGGCCGCCCGAGCCCAGCTCGGCGTTGCGGGATGCGCGTCCCGCGTTCGTCCGGATGCACCGGCGGCGTCGTCGCAGCATGCTGCTCGGTCTCCTCGTGCTCGCAGGCGCCATCGGGGTGACTGTGAGCCGGGGCGGCGAACCGTCGGTCGAGCCTCCGGCCACCACGCAGGGCGGAATGGGCCACGGAGGTGGGGCGGCCGCGCACCCGGCGCCCACCGGCTATCCGTCGGTCGGAGCGGGACGCTTCACGGCAGCCGACGGCGAGACACCGGTGTACGGCACGGACGGGCCGCTGCGCCGATACCGGGTCGTCGTGGAACGCGGCGCCGGCCAGGACGCCGACGTGTTCGCCTCCCGGGTGGACGAGGTGCTGACCGACCCGCGCAGTTGGATCGCGTCCGATGAGCTGCGGGTGCAACGGGTGGCCGACGCCGGGGCCGCCGACTTCACCATCTACCTGGCCACCCCGGTCACGTCCGAGCGGATGTGCGCCGAGGGCGGGTTGACCACCGAGCGCTACACCTCCTGTCGCCTGCCCGGCCAGGTCATCATCAACCTGGCCCGCTGGATGGAGGCGGTCTCCGACTACGGCGCCCCGCTGGACACCTACCGGACCTACGTCATCAACCACGAGGTGGGCCACGAGTTCGGCAAGGAGCACGAGGCGTGTCCGGGTCCGGGGGAGCCCGCCCCGGTGATGCAGCAGCAGACGTACGGGCTGCAAGGCTGCGTCGCCAACGCCTGGCCGTACCTCGACGGCCGTCGCTACGCGGGGGACATCGTCCCCTGATCCGCCGGGTCGTCGGTTATTCCCGCTCCCGCATACCGGACCACGTGTCGTCCCTCATGGCCGAGGAGGGCTCCCGCGAGCAACAATGGCGCGGTTCACACCGCCGATCCCGGGGAGTCCACCGTGTCGTTGCCCCCGCTCGTCGAGCCCGCCGCCGAGCTGACCGTAGACGAGATCCGCCGCTACTCACGCCACTTGATCATCCCGGACGTCGGGGTGACCGGCCAGAAGCGGCTGAAGAACGCCCGGGTGCTCTGTGTCGGCGCCGGTGGCCTCGGGTCGCCCGCCCTGTTGTACCTCGCCGCGGCCGGGGTCGGCACGCTCGGCATCATCGACTTCGACACCGTCGACGAGTCGAACCTCCAGCGCCAGGTCATCCACGGCGTCTCCGACATCGGCCGGTCCAAGGCCGAGTCGGCCGCCGCGTCGATCCGCGAGATCAACCCCCTGGTGAAGGTGGAGATCCACAACACCGCGCTGGACCGGGAGAACGTCCGCGAGATCTTCGCCCAGTACGACCTGATCGTCGACGGCACCGACAACTTCGCCACCCGCTACATGGTGAACGACGCGGCGGTGCTGCTGGGTAAGCCGTACGTCTGGGGGTCGATCTACCGCTTCGACGGCCAGGCGTCGGTGTTCTGGGCCGAGCACGGCCCCTGCTACCGCTGCCTCTACCCGGAGCCGCCGCCGCCCGGCATGGTTCCCTCCTGCGCCGAGGGCGGCGTGCTCGGCGTGCTCTGCGCGTCGATCGGTTCGATCCAGGTGAACGAGGCGATCAAGCTGCTCACCGGCATCGGTGAGCCGCTGGTCGGCCGCCTGATGGTCTACGACGCCCTGGAGATGGAATACCGCAAGATCAAGGTCCGCAAGGACCCGAACTGCGCGCTCTGCGGCGACAACCCGACGGTCACCGACCTGCTGGAAGACTACGAGGACTTCTGCGGCGCGGTTTCCGAGGAGGCCCAGGAGGCGACGCTCGACTCGACCATCACCGCCCTGGAGCTCAAGGAGTGGCAGGACGCCGGCAAGGACATCTTCCTCGTCGACGTACGCGAGCCGGCCGAGTACGAGATCGTCCAGATCCCCGGCGCCACCCTGATCCCCAAGGGCGACATCATCTCCGGTGAGGCCCTCGCGAAGCTGCCCCAGGACCGGCAGATCGTGCTGCACTGCAAGTCGGGCGTCCGCTCGGCGGAGGCGCTCGCCGCGCTCAAGGCGGCCGGTTTCAAGGACGCCGTGCACCTGCAGGGCGGCGTGCTCTCCTGGATCAAGCAGATCGACCCGTCGCTGCCCGCGTACTGACCGATCGAGCCGGCGCGGCCCTGGCGCGGCCACGCCGCCGCGCCGGGGCGGCCCGCGCGACCGCCCCGGCGAATCGACGCAGATGACGCCGAGCGGCCGTCCGGCCGGAGCGACGCAGCCATCCCGGGCTGGCCGATTCTCCGAGGCGGCATCGCGTCTGCGCAGGTAGCGTCTCCGCCGTGGTCGACTTGGAAGCCGCGATCGGGTTCGTCGTGGCGCACGGGGATGCGGTGGAACGCGCCCGCCTCTCCTGGCTCCGCAACGGCACGGCCGTGCCCGCCGAGTTGCTGGAGACGGCCGAGGTCGGCCAGTCACCGGACGGCGGTTGGCCGGCCACCTGGGGCGGCGAGGTCGCCTCGATCGACGCCACCTGCTTCCGGCTCGTCGAGCTGGACGACCTGGGGGCGCTCGGCCGTCCCGCCGCCCGCCGCGCTCTGGACTGGCTGGCGTCCCGGCAGCAGGCCGACGGCGGTTGGGAAGAGGACGCGTCGCTGGCCGACTCGGCACCGGAGTGGGCCCGTCCCGGCGACCCGGAGGCCGGGTTCCTCGTGTCGGCCAACGCCGGCTTCTGGCTCACCGTCGCCGGCCTGGACGCCCGGGCGTCCGGTCCGCTCGACCATCGGGTCGGTGGGGCGTACGCCGGGGTGGTGTACGCGGCTGCCCACTCGCTCGCCGCGCGGCTGCGCCCGGACGGCAGCTGGCCGTCGTACCTCGCGGCGGGCTGGCTGAGCGCGGCCGTGCTGCACCGGCAGGAGATGTTCCAGGAGTCCGCCCGGATCCAGGTGGCGCTCGCCGAGCGGATGCCGAAGATGTCCCCCGGGGACGTGGCGTGGCTGGCGGCCACGTTGCGCCGCGCCGGCGTCGACCCACAGGACTGGATCATGGTGCGGGCGCTGCGTCGGCTGACCGAGACCCAGCGCAGCGACGGCGGCTGGGAGAGCGACGACGGCCACCAGTTCGACGTGCACGCCACGCTGGCCGCGATCCGGGCGGCCCGCCCCGCGCCACCCCGCTGAGCCACCCGCGCCCCGGCCCCGCCCCGGCCCTCCAACCTCGGCGATCTTGCAGTTTCTGTCGCGTATTTGCGAATAAATGCCCCTTATGCCGGGACAGCAACTGCAAGATCGCGGGCGGGCGGGCGGGCGGGCGGGCGGGCGCGGAAGGGGGAGGGCGAGGGCTTAGCGCACGTGACCGTCGCCGGTGACGACGTACTTGGTGCTGGTCAGCTCGGGCAGGCCCATCGGGCCGCGAGCGTGCAGCTTCTGGGTGGAGATGCCGATCTCCGCGCCGAAGCCGAACTCGCCGCCGTCGGTGAACCGGGTCGACGCGTTAACCATCACCGCCGCCGCGTCCACCCGCGCGACGAAGTCACGGGCCGCGCTCGCCGAGTCGGTGACGATCGCCTCGGTGTGGCCGGTGCCGAAGCGGCGGATGTGCGCGACCGCCGCGTCCAGCGAGTCCACCACCGCCACCGAGATGTCTGCGGACAGGTACTCGGTGGCGTAGTCCTCATCGGTCGCCGGGACCACTGCGGCGGAGTGGGCGGCCACCTCGGGTGAGCCGTGCACTGTCACCCCCGCCTCGGCGAACGCGGCCAGCACCAGCGGCAGGAACGCGTCGGCGATGCCCGCGTGCACGAGCAGCGACTCGGCCGTGTTGCAGGTGGACAGGCGTTGCGTCTTGGCGTTCAGCGTCACCGCGACGGCCTTCGCCAGGTCGGCGGCGGCGTCGACGTAGACGTGGCAGTTGCCCACCCCGGTCTCGATCACCGGCACTGTCGACTCCTCGACCACTGTGCGGATCAGCGACGCGCCACCGCGCGGGATGAGCACGTCGACGAGACCCCGGGCGCGCATCAGCTCCTTGACCGAGTCACGGGAGCTGGCGTCGAGCAACTGCACCGCGTCGGCGGGCAGACCGGCCCCGGCGACCGCGTCACGCAGCACCGCGACCAGCGCGGCGTTCGAGTGCGCGGCCGACGACGAACCGCGCAGCAGCGCCGCGTTGCCGGACTTGAGGCAGATCCCGGCGGCGTCCACCGTCACGTTGGGCCGCGCCTCGTAGATGATGCCGACCACCCCGAACGGCACCCGGATCTGGCGCAGCTCCAGGCCGTTGGGCAGGGTGGACCCGCGGACCACCTCGCCGACCGGGTCGGGCAACGCGGCCATCTCCCGCAGTGCGTCGGCGATCCCGGCGACCCGACCCGCGTCGAGCGCGAGCCGGTCCAGCACGGCCGCGCTCAGCCCGGCCTCGCGGCCGGCCGCCAGGTCCGTCTCGTTCGCGCTCAGGATCTCCGGGGTACGCGCCACGAGCGCGTCGGCCATCGCCACGAGCGCGGCGTCCTTCACGGTACGGGTGGCAGTGGCCAGGTCGGCGGCGGCGTCCCGCGCCCGCTTCGCCTGCTCGACGACGCTCATCGACTACTCCTCAGCTGGGCAGTTGGCTTACAGCAGCACCAGGTCGTCGCGGTGGACGACCTCTCGTTCGTACGCCGGGCCGAGCGCCGCGGCGAGTTCGGACGTGGAGCGGCCGAGCAGCCCGGGTAGCTCCACCGCGTCGTAGTTGACCAGCCCTCGGGCGACCGACGCGCCGGCGGTGTCCACCAGGTCCACCGGGTCGCCGGCGGTGAACGTGCCGTCCACGGCGGTGATGCCGGCCGGGAGCAGCGACTTGCGCCGCCCGACGACGGCGGCGACGGCGCCCGGGTCGAGGTGCAGCCGGCCCCGGGGTGAGGTGGCGTGGGCCAGCCAGAACAACCGGGCCGTCGGACGTCGCCGCTGCGGGTGGAAGAGCGTGCCGACCGGTTCACCGGCCAGCGCCGGCGTGGCCAGGTCGGCGGCGGTGAGCACCACCGGGATGCCGAAGCCGGTGGCGATCCGCGCGGCCTCGACCTTTGTCACCATGCCACCGGTGCCGACGCCGGACCGGCCGGTCCCGCCGATGGTGATGCCGGCGAGGTCCGTGTCGTCGCGCACCTCGGCGATTCGGGTCGAGCGCGGGTTGGTGGGGTCACCGGTCCAGAGCGCGTCCACGTCGGAGAGGAGCACCAGCAGGTCGGCGTGCACCAGCGCAGCCACCAGGGCGGCCAGCCGGTCGTTGTCGCCGAAGCGGATCTCCTGGGTGGCCACCGTGTCGTTCTCGTTGACGATCGGCACCGCCCGCAGGTCGAGCAGCTTGCGCAGCGTCCGGTACGCGTTGCGGTAGTGCGCTCGCCGGGTCACGTCGTCGACGGTGAGCAGCACCTGCCCGACGGTGCGGCCGTGCCGGGCGAAGCTGGCCGCGTACCGGCCGATCAGCAGCCCCTGCCCGACGCTGGCGGCGGCCTGCTGGGTGGCCAGGTCGCGTGGGCGTCGGGACAGCCCCAGCGGGGCGAGCCCGGCGGCGATGGCGCCGGACGAGACCAGCACCACCTCGCGCCCCTCGGCGGTGAGTCGACCGAGGGTGTCGACCAGCGTGTCGACGCGCTCGTCGGCCAGCCCGCCGGTGGCGGTGGTCAACGAGGAGGATCCGATCTTGACGACGACCCGCCGGGCCGTCGTGACTGCGTCGCGCACCCGACCATTCTGCGTGGTTACCGCCGCACCGCCCGGCGGCGTTCCCATATGGTGGCGGATTGTGACTCCAGACGAGTACGTCGAGGCGGTTCTCGACCTGGTCGAGCGGATCCCGGAGGGCCGGGTCATGTCGTACGGCGGGGTGGCCGACGCCCTGTCCGAGCGCTCGGGCCGCGCCTCGGCCCGGTTGGTCGGCAGCATCATGGCCCGGCACGGGGGCTCGGTGCCCTGGCATCGGGTGGTGACCGCGAGTGGTCGACTGCCGCCGGGACACGAGCGGGAGGCGCGGTCCCGACTGCGGGCCGAGGGGGTGCCGCTGCGCGGCGAGGGTGTGGACATCGCGGCGGCGGGCTGGTCGCCCGATGAGGGGATGTGACCCCCGACTCAACGTGAGTAATGTTCGGCCCCATGAAAACGCCGCCGGGCCCCGGCTCGCTGCCTCGACGGGTGCACGCCGGCTACGCGCTCGGCTCCCTGGCGACCGGAGCGTTCGGCACAGTGCCCGGTCTGCTGCTGCTGCCGTACCTGACCGACACGCTGGGCGTGGCCGCCGGGCTGGCCGCGCTGCTGGTGCTGCTGCCCAAGGCCTGGGACGTGCTGGTCAACCCGGTCGCCGGGCGGATCTCCGACCGCACCCGGTCGCGGTGGGGCGCCCGCCGGCCGTACCTGCTCGTCGCCGGCCTCGCGCTCGCCGTCCTGTTCGCGTCGATCTTCGCCGCGCCGTTCGGTAACGGCTCGGGCGCCGCGGCGTACGTGGCGTTCGCCTTCCTCGCCACCGCCACCGCGTTCGCCTTCTTCCAGGTGCCGTACGTGGCGATGCCGGCGGAGCTGACCGGCGACTACGCCGAGCGAACCCGGTTGATGACCTGGCGGATCGCGGTGCTGGCGCTGGCCATCCTGGTCTCCGGCGCGGTCGCGCCGCTGGTGGTCAGCGCCGGTGGTGACGGCGTGGCCGGGCACCGCTGGATGGGCCTGTTCGTGGCGGTGCTGATCGCCCTCGGCGCCCTCGGCGCGTTCCTGGGCACCCGGTCCGCGCCGACCGGCACCGTGGGCGAGAGCGAGCCGACGCTGCGCGCCCAGCTCGCCGTGGCCGGCGCCAACCGTCCGTTCCGGGCACTGCTGATCTGCTTCGTGGTGCAATCCGCCGGGGTGGCGACGATCCTGGCCGGGGTCAACTACTTCGCGGGGCAGATCCTGCGCGACGAGGAGAGCGGGCCGACCCTGCTCTTCGTCTGCTTCGTCGGGCCGGCGCTGCTGGTGATGCCGGTCTGGAGCCGCATCGGTGCCCGGCTGGGCAAGCGCACCGCCCTGGTGGTCGCCTCGCTGATCCTTGCCGTCGGGGCCTTCGCCCTGGTCGCCGCGCCGCTGCTGCCGGCGGTCGCCGTCTATCTCCTGGTCGCGCTGATCGGCGTGGGGTACGCCGGACAGCAGGTCTTCGCACTGGCGATGTTGCCGGACTGCATCGCGCACGAGACGGCGCGCACCGGCCGACGGCAGGCGGGCGTCTTCACCGGGCTGTGGACCGCCGGTGAGACCTTCGGCCTGGCGCTCGGCCCGGGCATCTACGGACTGGTGCTCCAGCTCTCCGGCTACGTGTCCTCCGACACCGGCTCGGCGGCGGCCCAGTCCGACACGGCGAGGCTGGGCGTTCTCCTCGGCTTCACGCTGATCCCGGCCCTGCTGATCGCCCCGCCGATCCTCCTGCTCCGCCAGTACACCCTCACCGCCCACAGCGACCTGGCCGATCAGGGAGTTGTGCTGGGGGACGAAAGCGTTGACCGCCACGAGAAGGGCACCGTTACCCCATGATCGACGAGAGCAGGGTTGAGGCCGGAGCGCTTTCCGCCACCGGGGTTAAAGCGGAAGAGGTTCTGGAAGAGGTGCGCAAGCTGCGGGCGGGTGACGCCCCCACCCACGGGGGACGGCTGTTCGCGTACGTCTACGACCCGGCGGTCCCGGGACTGGACGAGCTGGCCGCCGCCGCCCACCGGGAGAGCGCGCACGTCAACGGGTTGGACCCGACCGCGTTCCCGTCCCTGCTGGCCATGGAGAACGCGCTCGTCGGCGCCGCCGGCCGGGTGCTGGGCGCCGGCCCCGGCACCACCGCCCCGGACGTCGTCGGCAGCGTCACCAGCGGCGGCACCGAGTCACTGATCCTCGCCGTCAAGACCGCCCGGGACGCCCACCCGGAGATCTCCGAACCCCGGATCGTGGTGCCGTCGAGCGCACATGCGGCATTCGCCAAGGCGGCGCACTACCTGCGGGTGGCGCTGGACGTCGTGCCCGTCTCCCCGGAGACGCTGCGTCCCGACCCGGCCGCGATGGCCGCCGCGATCCGCCCGGAGACGGTGCTGGTCGCCTGCTCCGCGCCGTCGTACGCGCACGGGGTGGTGGACCCGGTCACGCAGATCGCGGCCGCCGCGGCCGAGGCCGGGGTTCGCTGCCACGTGGACGCCTGCTTCGGCGGCTGGACCCTGCCGTACCTGCGTCGGCTCGGGGAGCCGGTGCCGCCGTTCGACTTCGCGGTGCCCGGGGTCACCTCCATCTCGGTCGACCTGCACAAGTACGCGTACGCGCCGAAGGGGGTGTCGGTGCTGCTGCACCGCGACGCCACGCTGCGCGCCCCGCAGTACTTCGCGTACGCCGACTGGCCCGGCTACACCATGATCAACCCGGTGATCGCGTCCACCCGCTCGGGCGGCCCGATCGCCGCCGCGTACGCCACCCTGCGGCACCTCGGCGACGAGGGTTACCTGCGGCTGACCGCCCTCACCCGGGACGCGGTGGCCGGGCTGGCCGACGCGGTCCGCGCCGTCGACGGGCTGCGGTTGATGGCCGAGCCGGAGTCGACGGTCGTCTGCTTCACCGCCACCGACGGTGGCCCCGACCTGTTCGTCCTGGTCGACGAGCTGACCGCGCGGGGCTGGCACACCCAACCCCAGCTGTCGTACGACGGCCTGCCCGCCAGCGTGCACCTCACGGTGACCGCCGCTGTCGCGCCCCGGGTCGCCGAGTTCGGGCCGGACCTGACCGCCGCTGTGGCCGCAGCCAGGGCCGCCGGCCCGGTGCGGCTGCCCGCCGAGCTGGCGGCACTGGTCGGTGCGCTGACCCCCGAGGCGCTGACCCCGGACCTGATCGTCGGTCTGGCCGCCGGGCTGGGCCTGGGTGGCGAGGAGGGGTCGGACGCGGGACCGCTGCCGGAGCGGATGGCACTGGTGAACACACTGCTCGACGCCGCGCCATCGGCGCTGCGCGAGCGGTTGCTAGTGGAATTCGTCAGTCTGCTGCAACGCCCCAACTGGGCGCCGAGCTGACCGTGCGGCAACGGGCCCGGCCTTCGGTGTCGGCCGGGCCCGCAGCCGCGGGGCGATGTCAGACCTTGCCCGTCTCCTCGATGCTCTCGTCGAGCAGTTCCGCCAGCGCTGTCCGGCCGCGGTGCAGCCAGGACTTGATGGTGCCCTCGGCCACCCCCTCCTGACTCGCTATCTCATTGACCGGCAGGTCGGCGAGGTAGCGCAGGATGACGGCCCGCCGGTGGTGGGCGGGCAGTTGGGCCAGCGCAGCGTCGATCGCCACCCGATCGGGCGTCGGCCCGGCCATCGTGGCCTCGACCCGCCGTTGCCGGAGCAGGTGGTTGCGCGCGGTTTGGAGCCGCCGCCAACGGCTCCGGGCGAGGTTCAGGGCGACCTGCCGGACCCAGGCGACCGGGTCGTCGTACCGGGCCAGCCGGTCCCACCGGGTCAGGGCCCGGCAGAACGCCTCCTGCGCGAAATCCTGGGCCTGTGAGAGGTCGCCCACGTAGGCACTCAGTTGGCTGGTCACGCTGCGAAAGTGCGCGTGGTAGAAGTCGTCGAAGCTCTCGGTCGTGCTGCGCTCTCCGGCCATCGCGGCAATTGCCGCCGGTGGCTCGTTGGCACGGGTTCCCGTCATCACTGTCACTGCCTCCCCGTTCGCCGTCGGGCCCGTACCCGAGGCGGTCGTACCACTCGCTCAGCGGGGATCGTTTCCGTGGTCCCCGCTGTCGGCGGTCCTGCTCGGCGCGCCGTACCCCCGTAGAAGCCCGGAACGGGCCTCGGGGTTGCCGCCGACGCTGTGGATCGACTGTCGTATGGGGGACTGAGTGGCGAGGCGGGGTCGGACGCGGGGCCAGCGCCCGCGTGGTGAGCGGAGCGCGGCCGCGTCGTACGCCACGGGGGCGTACGACGCGGCCGGCGACCGTCAGCCGTAGGTCAACGTCATCTGAACCAGGTTGTCGGCTCTGTTGACGTCCGGCAGGACGTCACGTTCGCTGTCCATCGGCTGGACGTCCACGTCCGCCTTGTTCGTGCTCAGCGTGATCCCTTCGAGCACCCGGAAGTCCAGGTCCAACCGCATCTCCGCCCCGGCGGCCAGCTGACCCAGGCGGCAGGTGATCGGTTCGACGCTGTCGTGGACGCCCGCGCACGTGCCCCACCCGTCGACGTCCGCGCGCACCGCCGCGGGCACGCCCAACCGCAGCACCACGTGGGCGACCGGGCCCGTGCCCCGGTTACGAATCCGTACCGTGGCCGTACCCGTCCGGGAGCCGTCGTCGGCAGTTCTCAGCACGAGGTCACCGGTGGTGACGGAGACGTCCGCCAGGTTCGGGTTCGGACCGAAGCTCGTCGGCCCGGAGACCTGGCTGAAGGCGTCACCCTTCCAGCGGTAGCCCCGCCACTGCCGTTGTGACCACCTGGCGTTCCAGCCACCCCCGGGAGCGATGTCACCGACCTGAACACGAACCGTGCCGTCGCCCACGACATCCAGCGCGAACAGCCACTCCGGCTTGTCGATGGTGGTCGCGACCACCCGGCCGACAGTCGTGGCCTTTCCTTCCTCGTCGCGGTCGAAGGCGACCACCTGCATCGGCCCGCGGGTGCCGAGCACGCACTGCACGAGAGCCACTGTCTCCACCGCGCCGTCGCCGTCGATGTCGCCGTGGTCGAGCGCCAGGAGCCAGTTCGCGCCCTCCCGGGCGTCGGCGGTGAGCCGCGTCTGCGACGTCGGGCAGCCTCGTCCGGCCCGCCATGCCGGCAGGGTCACCGGCACCCCCAGCAGTTGGGCCCGGCTGAACCGGCCGTCCGGAACCCCGATGGTCGGGCTGGCACTGGTCCCGGCAGGGCTGGGGGTCGGACTCGTCGGCGTCGGCGTCGGTGACGCCGAGATGCTCGGCGTCGGGTCGACCGGACCGGGCCGATGGTCCGGGCCGCTCAACGCCGCGTATCCGACGGCCGACCCGCCGAACAGGGCGAGCGCCGTCGTGGCGGTGGCAGCCAGCCGGCGTCGGCCGCGGCCTCGTACGGTCCGTCGAACGGCGGCGGGCCCCGGCGCCTCGACCTCCGCCAGCGCGGTACGGCGGTAACGGGCGAACTCTTCGGCGAGGTCAAGAATCTCCTGCTCAGACATCCCGCACCTCCTCATTGGTGTCGCGTAGGTGAGTGGCGAGCGCGGTTCGGCCCCGGTGCAGCCAGGACTTGACGGTCCCTTCGGCGACCTGTTCCTGGGCGGCGATCTCCGCGACCGTCAGGTCGGCGAGGTAGTGCAGTACGACGGCCCGCCGCTGTTTCGGCGGCAACTTCGCCAACGCGGTGTCGACGGCGACCCGGTCGGGGCTCGGCTCCGCGGCGTGTGTCTCGCGCTGCCGCAGCAGCCACTGCTGGGCGGTCCGCAGCCGCCGCCAGCGGTTGTGTCCGAGGTTCCACGCGACCCGACGGACCCAGGCCAGGGGGTCCTGGTATCCGGCGAGCCGGTCCCAGCGGGCGTACGCCCGACAGAACGCCTCCTGAACCAGGTCCTGTGCCTGCCCCCGGTCACCTGTGTACGCGGTCAGCTGCACCACCAGGCCGCGGTAGTGGGCGTGGTAGAAGTCGTCGAAGACCAGCTCTGCCGGCGCGGAGGTTGCGGCTCCCGGTGGGTCCGGTGGGCGCCCACCCACCGGCACATCTCGTGTCACAAGCACTTGTCCTCCCCGTGGCGACTGCCGGCATCGTGTTCGCCAGCACCGGTCACACAAGCGAGCGCACCGGTAGGTTGCGCGTCAATCGCTGCCGATCTTTGTCGGCTCGGGGACAATTGGTGGGCCGCTCGGGCCGATCACCGCCGGACCGCACTGACGCCGGCTGTGATTCACTGTCGGTGAGGAGAGGGGGCGGTCGTGCAGCTGCCGGCAGTGCTCGGCGAGCCGATCCGGTTCGTGCTGAACTGGGGGCGCCGCTACTCGCTCTGGGTGTTCAACTTCGGTCTGGCCTGCTGTGCCATCGAGTTCATCGCCACCAGCATGGGTCGGCACGACTTCATCCGACTCGGCGTGATCCCGTTCGCCCACGGCCCCCGCCAGGCCGACCTGATGGTGGTCTCCGGCACGGTGACCGACAAGATGGCCCCGGCGATCAAGCGCCTGTACGACCAGATGCCCGAGCCGAAGTACGTCATCTCGTTCGGCGCCTGCTCCAACTGCGGCGGCCCCTACTGGGATTCGTACTCGGTGACCAAGGGCGTCGACCAGCTCATCCCGGTCGACGTGTACGTGCCCGGCTGCCCGCCCCGGCCGGAGGCGTTGCTGCACGGCATCCTGCGCCTGCAGGAGAAGATCGCCGCCGAGCAGTCCGGCATCGGAGGTGTGCCGCAACGGGACGTGCTGGCCGCGCCGCTGGACGCCCCGCCTCGCGAGGCCGCCGCGCCCCGCTCGGTCGACTCGCTCACCGCCCCGCCGGTACGCCCACCAGCCGCGACCTGACAGCGTGCGTCGCCACCCTGTTGTGGACCCGCCGCACTAGCCTGCGCACTATGAGCAGCTCAGGGGACCAGCGCTCCGCCCACATCGTCGACGTGCTCTCCGAGGAGTTCGGCGCGTCGATGGCTATCGACCCGGCCGCCTTCCGCCGCAAGTTCCGCAAGATGGCGGCGTCGCCGTTCGCCTTCTACCGGGGCAGCGCAGCGCTGTTCTACGCCGACCAGCTCGGCGACTTCGCCGACGACCGGTTCTCCGACGAGCAGACCAGCCGGGTGTGGATCCACGGTGACCTGCACGCGGAAAACTTCGGCACCTACATGAACGCCTCCGGACAGCTCGTTTTCAACGTCAACGACTTCGACGAGGCGTACGTCGGGCCGTTCACCTGGGACCTGCGCCGGCTCGCGGCCAGCGTGGCGCTGCTCGGCTACGGCAAGGCGCTCTCCGACACGGCAATCGGGGAGCTGGTGGCCGGGTTCGCCCGGTCGTACCTGACCGAGCTGCGGGCCATCGCCGCCGGCGGTGACGACGCGATCGGTTCGATCACCCTGGACAACGCCGACGGGGTGCTACGCCGGGTGCTCCAACGGGCCCGGCTCAACACCCGCGTGGACCTGCTCGCCGCGCAGACCACCATCGACAACTACGAGCGACGTTTCTCCATCGGCGACGGCGTCTTCGAGATCGACGACGCCACCCGGGACCTGGTCAGCGCCGCCTTCCAGGATTACCTGGGCACCCTGCCAACCGCCTCGACGCAGCTGCGCCCGGTGGCGGCGCGGATCAAGGACGTGGTGCTGCGTAAGGGGGTGGGCATCGGCTCGGCCGGGCTGCCGTCGTACAACCTGCTGCTGGAGGGGCACACCCAGGCGCTGGAGAACGACGTCGTCATCTACATGAAGCAGGCGCAGGTGCCGGCCGTGGCGCGGTACGTCACCGACGAGTCGGTCCGCGGCTACTTCCAGCACCAGGGGCACCGGACCGCCGAGTCGCAGCGGGCGTTGCAGGCGCACGCCGACCCGTGGCTGGGCTTCACCGAGCTGAACGGGGCCGGTCAGCTGGTCGCCGAGGTCTCCCCGTACGCCGCCGACCTGGACTGGTCGGACGTGAACGAGCCGGAGGAACTGACCGGCGTTCTCGTCGACCTTGGTCGGGCGGTGGCCCGGATGCACTCGGTCGCCGACGACGAATCCAGTCACGACCTGGTGGACTACTCCACCGAGGAGGCGATCGTCGCTGCGGTGGACGCCGACGAGTCGGGATTCGTCGCCCACCTGGTGGACTTCGCGCACGCGTACGGGGTGCGCGCCCGCCAGGACCACCAGCTCTTCGTCGACCTGTTCCGCAACGGTCGACTGCCGGGCATCTGATCGGGCGCCGCGTCGCTCAGGACGCGAACTCCAGCACCACCTTGATGTCGTCCGGCCCCGGGGTGTACGCGTCGGCGTACCGGTTCACCGGCACCCGCCGCGTGATCAGCGACTCGAGCCAGACCTGGTCGGCGCGGGCGAGCGCCTGCGCGGCCATGGTCCAGTGTCGTCGGTTGGCGTTCACCGAGCCGAACACCACGTTGTTCTCCAGCACCAGCGCCCGGTTCAGCGCCCCGGCGTCGAAGTCGATGCTCCGGCCACCACTGGACACCCCGGCCAGGCAGACGATCCCGGTGGGGGCCGCCTTGCACATGACGTCGAGGACCACTGTGGGAGCACCGGTGCACTCGATCACCACGTCCGGCTCGAAGGGCAGGTCGTTGACCGGCACCGTGTGGTAGGTGGCGCCCAGCCCGGCGACCAACTCCGGCTTCGGCCCCTCGGTGTTGCGGTCCAGCACGTGGACGGTGAGCCCACGCTGGGTGCCGAGCAACGCGGCCAGCAGACCGATCGGCCCGGCCCCGGTCACCAGGACGGTCTGCGGCTGCCACTCGGCCCGGTGCCCGATCCGCTCGATGTGGTCCCAGGCCTTCGCCACCACACTTGTCGGCTCCAGCAGCACGCCGACCTGGGCAAGTGTCGGATCGAGTTTGACCGCGAACTGGGGTTCGATCCGCCAGCGGTCCCGGGCGAACCCGGGAAGCGCCTTGATGCCGTGTTCGGTGTACTGATCGTTGCGGCACATGTCCCACTCGCCGACCGCGCAGTTCGGGCAGGGCACCGGATCGGGGTGTCTGACGATGCCGGCCACCAGGTCACCGGGTTGCAGGGTGCCGCTGGAGTCCTCGATCACCCGGCCCAGTGACTCGTGCCCGATGACCAGGCGGTCGGCACCCGGCGGCGCCTCGCCGTACTCCCCGGCGATGATCTCGTGGTCGGTGCCGCAGATCCCCACCGCCAGCGCCTCGACCAGAACAGAGCCCTCCTCGGCAGCCGGCTCCGGCTGATCGTCGACGAGGCTCAGCGAGTTGGCGACCCCAGGTCTTACCGTCACAGCGCGCACGTCCTCATCTTTCCCCGCCCAGGTGCGCGCCACGCCCAAAGCCGGCAGATCGCCGGGCATCGGCGGCGGCCAGGTGCGGCCTCGGCCGGCACTAGGATCAGCGGCATGACTCCCGAAGAGGTCGGCGCTCGACTGGTCGCGCTGCTCGCGCCGGCTGAGGCGACGCCGTCGGTCTCCGGCGGGCAACGTTTCGCCCGGGCCACCATCGACGTGCCACCCACGAGTTGGCTCACAGCGGTTTCGGCCGCCCGCGACGACGCCGAGCTGGCCTGTGACTTCTTCGACTGGCTCTCCGCCGTCGACGAGTTGACCGAGGGCTTCGACGTGGTGGCGCACCTCTGGTCGACGCGACTGCGGCACGGCGTGCTGCTGCGTACCCGGTTGCCGAGAAGCGCGCCAACTGTCGCCTCGGTGGTCGACGTCTACCCCGGTGCCGCCTGGCACGAGCGGGAGACGCACGAGATGTTCGGCATCGACTTCGCCGGGCATGGGGAGCTGCTGCCGCTGCTGCTGCCGCCGGAGTTCGAGGGTCACCCGCTGCGCAAGGAGTTCGTGCTGGCTTCCCGGGTGGCGAAGCCCTGGCCGGGCGCGAAGGAGCCGGGCGAGTCCGAGGCCGGCGGCGGGCGTCGACCGATCCGCCCGCCGGGCGTTCCCGCTCCGGGCGAGTGGGGGCCCACGCCCACCCCGGCCGGCGCCGGTGGCGTGGGGGAGGGCCCGCGTGGCGGCACCCCCGCCAGACCGGCCCGCGAGCGTCCGGCGCGGCCCGCCCCGGGGGCCCGTCCGGCGCGTACTCCCCGACCGGTCGGCGCCACCGACGGCCCGATCCCTGCCGACCAGCCCGCGCCCGACGCAGACGCGGCCGCACCTGACCAACCTGGCGCCGGCCCGGCCTCCGCGGCCGTGCGCGGCGTTGGCCCGGCCAACCAGCCCGCGCCCGACGCGGCCGCACCTGACGAATCTGGCGCCGGCCCGACTGCCGCGCCCGCGTCCGGCGCGGCCACATCTGCCGAGCCCGTGTCCGGCGGGCCTGCTGCCGAGCCCGTGCCCGGCGTCGACGAGGTCGGCCATACGGCGTCCGGTGCGGCCGCACCGGACAAGCCCGGCGAGGGCTCGGCCGCGCCGGGTGGCGAGCCGGTCGCGGACCCGCCGGGTCGCGACGGCCGGAGCGACCACGACGGGGGTACGGCCTGATGCCGCTCTGGGTGGAGTTGGTGCTCCGGATCGGCGGCGTGGTGGTCGCTTTCCTCACCCTGCCGTTGCTTGTCGGCCAGGCCGAGCACAAGGTGATGGCGCACATGCAGGGTCGGCTCGGCCCGATGTACGCGGGCGGCTTCCACGGCTGGGCGCAGCTCGTGGCCGACGGGGTCAAGTTCGTGCAGAAGGAGGACATCACCCCGCGCGAGGCGGACCGGGCGGTGTTCCGGTTGGCACCGGCGGTGGCACTGGTGCCCTACCTGCTGGTGTTGCTCGTCATTCCGCTCGGTCCGAACGACCTGGTCGGGCAACCGTTGGACATCGGCCTCTTCTTCGTGCTGGCCGTGGTCGGCGTCGGGGTGGTGGCGGTGCTGATGTCGGCGTGGGCGTCGGCCAACAAGTACAGCCTGCTGGGCGGATTGCGCGGGGCGGCCCAGTTGCTCGGTTACGAGCTGCCGCTGGTGCTGGCCGCCGCGTCGGTGGCGATGGCGGCCGGCACGCTCAGCCTGTCGGGCATCGTCGAGGCGTGGCAGCCGTGGTGGCTGCTCTGGCAGGCACCCGCGATGATCATCTTTTTCGTCGCCGGGCTGGCCGAGATCCGTCGACCACCGTTCGACATGCCGGTGGCCGACTCGGAGCTGGTCTTCGGCTACATGACCGAGTACACCGGTCTGCGGTTCGCGTTCTTCCTGCTCGCCGAGTACGTCGGCATCGTGGTGATCGCCGCGCTGACCACTGTGCTGTTCCTGGGTGGTTGGCAGGGCCCGTTCGCCGACGACCAGTTGGGCTGGCTCTGGACGCTGCTCAAGATCTTCGCGGTCTCCTTCGTGATCATCTGGCTCCGGGTCTCCTACCCCCGGCTACGCGAGGACCAACTCCAACGCCTCTGCTGGCTGGTCCTGGTCCCGGCCGCGCTGGCGCAACTGGTCCTGACCGCTGCCGTCCGCATAGCGCTGTAACCCCGCCCCGCCCGGCCCTGCCGCGCGGCCCTGCCCTGCCGCCCCTGCTGCGTCGATCATGGAGTTGTGGTGGGTGACAAAGCGCCCGTACAGGAGTAATCCAGGCACCACAACTCCATGATCGACGGGGTCGAGAGGTCACCGACCCGCGATCTTGCACTTACTGTGCCGACAGAAGGGGCAAATTGCTCGAACCGGCGACCGGAACTGCAAGATCGGCGGCGCAGGCGGGGCGGGCGCGGGGCGGGGTTGCTTGTTCAGGGCAGCGGGGTGTGGGTGGGGTCTACGGGCTCGACCGGGGGTGGGGGTGGGGTGCCGTCGCCGAACGGGCGGCCACCCAGCGCTTCCCGATCGTGTGGGGTGAGCCAGTTGGACAGGTCCGGGCCGAGCGGCACGATCCCGGTCGGGTTGATGTCGCGGTGTACCTCGTAGTAGTGCCGCTTGATGTGGTCGAAGTCGACGGTGTCGCCGAACCCGGGAGTCTGGAACAGGTCCCGGGCGTACGCCCACAGCACCGGCATCTCGCTGAGCTTCTGCCGGTTGCACTTGAAGTGCCCGTGGTAGACCGGGTCGAAGCGGACCAGCGTGGTGAACAGCCGTACGTCGGCCTCGGTGATGGTGTCGCCGACCAGGTAGCGCTGGTCGGTCAACCGCTCGGTGAGCCAGTCCAGCCGGTCGAAGAGCTGGTGGTACGCCTTGTCGTACGCCTCCTGGTTGCCCGCGAACCCGCACCGGTAGACGCCGTTGTTAATGTCCCGGAACACCACGGCGTTGACCTCGTCGATCTGCTCGCGTAGGTGCTCGGGGTAGAGCTGCGGTGCGCCCTCGCGGTGGTACGCCCTCCACTGCGTGGACAGGTCCAGGCTCATCTGCGCGTAGTCGTTGGTCACCACCTGCCCGGTCGGCACGTCGACGATCGCCGGCACTGTGATGCCGCGCTCGTAGCCGGGGAAGCGCTTGAAGTACGCCTCCTGGATGCGCTCGATGCCGAGTACCGGGTCCCGGCCGCCGGGGTCGAGGTCGAAGGTCCAGCTCCGCGCGTCGTGGGTCGGGCCGGCCACCGCCATCGAGAGGGCGTCCTCCAGACCGAGCAACCGCCGCACGATGATCAGTCGGTTGGCCCACGGGCAGGCCCGGCTGACCGCCAGCCGGTACCGGCCCGGCTCGACCGGGTATCCGTCGCGCCCGTCCTCGGTGATCCGGGTGGCGATGTACCGCTGGTCGCGGGTGAACTCGCCGCCCGGCTCGACGTACTTGCCGCCTTTTTCCTCGCCCACGTCGCCCCTCCCGGTCTGGTCTGTTGTCTCTACCCAATCCTCGCGGATCTACGGCGCACAGTGGTCCGGATACCCTGCCGGCATGACGGATGTGGAGGCGGCGGCCCGGCGGTTCATCGCCGATGTGTGGAATGCCCGCCAGGAGGAGTCGGCGTACGAGCTGGTCGCCGAGGAGTGCCCGGGGCTGGGCGGCACCGGGCCGGAGGCGACGTTGGCCTGGCACCGCGAGCGTCGGGCGGCCTTCCCGGACCTCCGCTACAAGATCGTCGACGTGGTCGCGGCCGGTGAGCGGGTGGCGGTGCACTGGCGGGCCGCGGGCACCCACGCCGGGCAGTTCGGGCCGGTGCCGCCGACCGGGCAGGTGGTCAGCTACTCGGGGGCGACGTTCCTGCGCTTCGACACCGCGGGCCGGATCGTCGAGGTGTGGAGCTGCAACGAGTTGTTCCAGTTGTTGCAACAACTCGGTGTCGAGATGCTCCCACCGGCAGTCGTCAGCGGACCCGGGGCGTGATCCGGCTGATCGGCAGATTGATCGGAAAGGGCTCGCCGGTGTCGACGAACTTCGTCCACCGCCCGGTCTCGGTGTAGACCTCGTTCACCGCGTCGATCCGGTACGTCACGACCTCCAAATCGCCACCTTCCGTCTCGATCCGCCAGTAGAAGGGGATGCCGGCCTGGGCGTACAGTGCCGGCTTCAACACCCTGTCGATCGAGCGGGTGCTCGGTGAGACGATCTCGACGGCCAGGACCACCTCGTGCGGCTCGTACTTCGACGGTTCGCGAGCCGCCGCGGTGGCCGTGGTGACCAGGACGTCGGGGATGAACGAGCGGGTGCGGTTGATCCGCACCTCGACCGCCTGGGTCACGTCGTAGCCGTCCGGACAGTCCTCGTCGAGGGCGGCCATCAGCCGGCCGGCGATGGTCTGGTGGGTACGGGTGGGGGAGGGGGACATCAGCAGCACTCCATCGAGCAGTTCCCGGCGGCGGCCATCCTGAGGCAGCGCATCCAGATCGTCGGTCGTCCACTCGCTCTCGGGCGGGTAGTCGGCCTGCAGCGCGGCGGTCATGGCAGGTCCTTCCAGGTGCGTTCGTTCTCCCCGCGACCACGGTACCGCCTTCGACCTGTGGGTGGTGGTCGCGCGCGCAGTGGCCACAGGGCAGGATGGTCGACATGAGCGACCCCAGCGAGCGCGGCGACACCAGCGAGCGCGGCCTCCCCGGCGCGGGCCTGGTGAAGGGGCTGGCGGTCACCCTCAAGACGATGACCAGCCGGTCGACCACTCAGCAGTACCCCGATGTGGCCCCCGAGCTGCCGCCCCGTTCGCGTGGCGTGATCGCGTTGTCGGAGGAGAACTGCACGGTCTGCATGCTCTGCGCCCGGGAGTGTCCGGACTGGTGCATCTACATCGACTCGCACAAGGAGGAGGTGGTGGTGCCCGGCGCCGCCCGCCCCCGCCAGCGCAACGTGCTCGACAAGTTCGACATCGACTTCTCGCTCTGCATGTACTGCGGCATCTGCATCGAGGTCTGCCCGTTCGACGCGCTCTACTGGTCACCGGAGTTCGAGTACGCCGAGTACGACATCAAGGACCTGCTGCACGACAAGGACCACCTCGGTCAGTGGATGGCCACCGTTCCGCCGCCGCCCGCCCACGACCCGAACGGCGAGCCGGCCAAGGAGGAGACCTCCGCCGCGCGCAAGGCGGCCGCCGCACGTCCCGCTCCGCCGGCGGTACGCTCCGACGCCGACCAGGACCCGGCGTCGTGAGCGCCCCAGCCGGAAGGGCGCTCCGGTGACCGGCGCGGACGTGCTGCTGCTCGCCCTCGGCGCGGTGGCGGTCGGCGCGGGCGTGCTGGTGGTGACCACGAAACACCTGGTCCGGGCCGGGCTCTACCTGGTGGTGTGCCTGGGCGCGTTGGCCGGTGACTTCCTGGTGCTCAGCGCCGAGTTGGTGGCCTGGGTGCAGGTGCTGATCTACGTGGGCGCGGTGGTGGTCCTGCTGCTGTTCGCGGTGATGCTGACCCGAGCCCCGATCGGCGCTTCTGACGACCTGGACCGGCCGGGCTGGCCGGCCGCGCTGATCGGTGGCGGCGCCGGGCTGGGGCTTGCCGCGCTGCTGGTCGACGCGTACCGGTGGAGCACGGTCACGTTGCCTGACGCCGGCACCGCCGAGCGGCTGGGCGAGCAGATCTTCCAGTCCTGGGTGCTGCCGTTCGAGGTGCTGTCGGTGCTGCTGCTCTCCGCGCTGGTGGGCGCGATCGTGCTGTCCCGGCCGGACATCGGCCGCGCCGCCCCGCAACGCGACGCAGGCGACCTGGTCGACAGCGAGCCCGGGGGGCGCCGGTGAGGCCGGTCATCCCGTACGTCACCGCCGCGCTGCTGTTCGGCCTCGGCGTGTACGGCGTACTGCGCCGCCGCAACGCGGTGCTGGTGCTGATGTCTGTCGAGTTGATGCTCAACGCTGTCAACCTGATCCTTGTCACTGCGGACACCACGGCCCGCGCTGTGCTCCCGCACTCGGGGCAGGTCTTCGCGCTGTTCGTCATCGTCCTCGCCGCCGCCGAGATCGGGGTGGGGCTGGCGATCGTCCTTCAGCTCTACCGGTTGCGGGCGACCGTCGCGGTGGATGACGTGCCGCTCACCGAGTCGCCAGATCCCTCCGCCGGGCGTGAGCCGGTCGTCGCGGACTCGGAGGTCGGCCGGTGACCGGGCTGCTCGGGGCGCTGCTGCCCGCCGTACCGCTGGTCGCCGGGCTGCTCGGTCTGCTGCTGCCACCGGCCCCTCGGCGCGACAGCGCGACCGGCGGCGACCGGGCCCGGTCGGCCGCCGTGACGCTCGGCGTCACCGGTGCGGCCGGCGCGCTGGCGTTGGCCGTCGCTCTGCTGTTCACCGTGGACGGGCCGACGGAGACGTCGGCCACCTGGGTCGACTTCGGCGGGCTGGCGGTGACCCTCGGCGTACGGCTGGACGGCGCCGCCGTACTGGTCGCGGTGGCGGTCACCGCTGTCGCCCTGGCCGTGCAGGTCTACTCGATCGGCTACCTGCGGCGCGGTCCGCACGACGACGTCGACGTGGACCACCGCTACCCGCCCTACGCCGCCCAGATCAGCCTCTTCACCGGTGCCATGCTGCTGGTGGTGGTCGCCGGTGACCTGATCATGCTGTTGGTCGGCTGGGAGGTGATGGGCCTCTGCTCGTACCTGCTCATCGCCCACGACCGCCGACTGGCCGGCGCCCCCGCCGCCGCCATGAAGGCGTTCCTGGTGACCCGGGTCGGTGACGTCGGGTTCCTGCTCGGCATCGCGCTGCTGGGTGTGTCGACGGGCAGCTTCCGGATCGCCGACGTGCTCGCCCACGACCATTCCGGCGCGACATTGACCGCTGCCGGCCTGCTGCTGCTCGCCGGTGTGGCCGGCAAGAGCGCGCAGTTCCCGCTGCACACCTGGTTGCCGGACGCGATGGCCGGCCCGACCCCGATCTCCGCGCTGATCCACGCCGCGACGATGGTCGCCGCCGGGGTGTACGCGGTGGCCCGGCTCTACCCGCTGTTCACGGCCGCGCCGGTGACGCTGACGGTGCTGGGGGTGCTCGGCGCGATCACGCTGCTGCTCGGCGCGCTCGCCGCCACCGCCCAGGACGACATCAAACGCGTGCTGGCCTGGTCGACGGTGTCCCAACTGGGTTACATGACCGGCGCGCTGGCAGTCGGTTCACCGTCGGCCGCACTGTTCCACCTGCTCACCCATGCCGCCTTCAAGGCGCTGCTGTTCCTCGCCGCCGGTGCCGTGATCCACGCCGTCGGCACCACGCTGATGTCGGAGATGGGCGGGCTGCGGCGCAGCATGCCGGTGACGTTCTGGTGCACCGTGGTGGGCCTTGGCGCGTTGGCCGGGGTGCCGCCGTTGGCCGGTTTCTGGAGCAAGGACGGCGTGCTGACGGTTGCCGAGTCGGCCGCGCTGGAGGGCACCGGGCCGGCCCCGTCCTGGGTGGGCTGGATCGTCTGGATCGCCGGGCTGATCGGCGTGGCGGTCACCGCCTGGTACGCGGGTCGGCTGCTGTTGCGCGCCTTCTTCGGCGCCCCGCGCCTGCCCCTGGTTCAGCCGCACGACCCGCCGGCCGTGCTCCGCTGGCCGGTGCTGCTGCTGGCCGTGCCGGCCGCGCTGCTCGGTCTGGTCGGGTTCGTCGGGGCGTTCGCCGACCGCCTGCGGTTCCCCACGGTCCCGGTGGCGGGCTCCGAGGACGGCCTGGTCCACCTGGGGCCGGGGGTGCTGCTGCCGCTCGCGTTCCTGCTGTTCGGCGCCGCGCTGGTGACGCTGGGCTGGCGGCGCGACCCGGCCGCCGACCCGGCCGCCGCGCTGGGTCCGCTGCGGCCGGTCTTCGCCCGCGCGTTCCGGTTCGACGACGTGCAGCGCACCCTCGTGGTACGTCCCGTCCGCGCGCTGGCCCGCGCCGCGCGCACGGGTGACGAGGTGGTGGTGGACGGCGCGGTCGAGGGCAGTGGGCGAGCCGCGTCCGGTCTGGGCGCGGGGCTGGCCGCGCTGCACCGCGCGGCGCTGCCCCGGGCCGCCGCCGGCGTACTGGCCGGTGCTCTGCTGATCGGCCTGGCCGCCGCCCTGGTTGGAGTTAACCGATGATGTTCGGGCAGGGGTTGCTGGTAGCGGTGCTGGCGGTGCCGGCGCTGGGTGCGGTCGCGGTGGCGGCGACGCCCCGGGACCGGGCGGCCCGGCTGGTCGGCACTGTCGCGGCGGCGTTGACCCTGCTGGCAGCGGTGCCGCTGGTGTTCGACCGTCGGGGCTGGGTCGTCTGGTCGGGCAACGAGCCGGCGGTGCGCCCGTGGCACCAACTGGACCTGCCCTGGGTGCCCGGTCTGGAGTTGCGCTTCCACCTCGGCGTCGACGGCATCTCCTGGCCGCTGGTGGTGTTGACCGCGCTGCTCACGTTGCTCTGCTGCGCGTACACGATGTGGCGGGTCCCGGACGGCGGCAGCGGCCGGGCGCTCGTCGCGCTGCTGCTGGTGGTCGAGGTGGGCATCCTGGGCACCTTCCTCGCCCTGGACCTGGTGTTGTTCTTCCTCTTCTTCGAGGTCGTCCTGCTGCCGATGTACGCGATCATCGCCGGCTGGGGTGGCGCGGACCGGCGTCGGGCGGCCCGGAAGTTCGCCCTCTACACGCTGTTCGGCTCGGTGCTGCTGCTGGTCGGCGTGTACGTCGTGGTCGCCGCCGCCGGCACCGCCGACCTGGTGACGCTGACCGGTGGCGCGGGGATGTCCCGGGGCACCCAGTTGGCCGCGTTCACTCTGCTCGCGTTGGCGTTCGCGGTGAAGAGCCCGCTGTGGCCGTTGCACTCCTGGCTGCCCGACGCGCACACCCAGGCGCCCACCGTGGGCAGCGTCGTGTTGGCCGGTGTGCTGCTCAAGATGGGCACGTACGGCCTGATCAGGGTCGCCGTGGGGGTGGCACCGGAGGGCGCCCGTTGGGCAGCGCCGGTGCTCGGCGTGCTCGCCGTCGCCGCGATCCTGATCGGTTCGCTGGTCTGCCTGGGCCAGTCGGAGGTCAAGCGACTCATCGCGTACTCCAGCGTGGGGCACATGGGCTTCGTGCTGTTGGGCGTCGCCACGCTGACCGCCACCGGCATCCAGGCGGCGCTGATCGGCAACGTCGCGCACGGGGTGATCACCGGCCTGCTGTTCTTCCTGGCCGGGGCGGTGAAGGACCGTACCGGCACGGGCACCCTCACCGAGCTGTCCGGGCTGCGGGAGACCTCGCCCCGGTTGGCGGGTCTGCTCGCGTTCGCGGCGATCGCGTCGCTGGGCCTGCCCGGCCTGGCCGGTTTCTGGGGCGAGGCGTTCGCGGTGATCGCCGCCGTGCAGGTGGGCGGTCCGCTCTGGACCACCCTCGGGGTGCTGGCGGCGGTCGGTGGGGCGCTCACCGCCGCGTACTTCCTGCGGTTGCTGCGCCAGGTCACCCACAAACGGCCGAGCCCCGCCGTCGGTCGGGTCGGCCCCGGCCTGGCCGGTGCGGAGTTGACCGCCTGGGTGCCGCTGGTGCTGCTCGCGTTGGCCATCGGGCTGGCGCCCACGCTGGTCCTCGGCGTCGCCGAGGCTCCCGTCGACGCCCTGATCGGGGTGGTTTCCCGGTGAGCGCGAGGAGTGCAGCGGAGCGGAGCCCCGCAGTCGCGAACGAAGGCGAGCTCCGGTGAGCGCGAGGAGTGCAGCGGAGCGGAGCCCCGCAGTCGCGAACGAAGGCGAGCTCAGATGAACGTCGTGCAGAGCGTGGACAGCGTCGCGCTGCTGCCGGCCTATCTGGCCGCCGGCACGGCCGTGCTCGTGCTCATCACCGATCTGCTCGTGGCCCGGCCACAGGCCACCATCGCCGTGGCAGCGCTCGGCGCGCTCGGCACCGCCGTCGGCTCCGCGCTGGTCGGGGCGGGTGCCGAGCGGCGGACGTTCTGCGTGGGCGCCGACTGCTCCTGGATCTTCGGCGGTCGGGCTGCCCTGGTCGCCGTGGTGGTCGCGCTGCTCACGGTGGGTGTGCTCGGGCTGTCGGTGCCCGCGCTACGGGCCGGGCGGTCACCGGTCGGGGAGTACGCCTTCCTGTTGGCCTGCTCGATGACCGGCGGCGTGGTGCTGGGTGCGGCCGGCGACCTGATCACGCTGATCGTCGCGCTGGAGACGCTGACCCTGCCGCTGTACGTGCTGGTCGGCCTGCGCCGGGGCAGCCTCGCGAGCGCCGAGGCGGCGCTGACCTTCTTCGTGGTCAGCGTGGTGGCTACCACTCTGACCTTGCTCGGCGCGGCCCTGCTGTACGCGGTGACCGGTGGGCTGCACCTGGACCGGCTCGGCGCGTTGATCGCCGAGCAGCCAGAGTTGCGGGACCTGCCGTTGACCACCGCCGCGGTGGCGGTGCTGCTGGTCGGCCTGGCCTTCAAGGTGGCGGCGGTGCCGTTCCACGCCTGGGCGCCGGCCACCTACGACGGCGCGCCGCTGCCGGTGGCCGCGTACCTGTCCACGGCGTCGAAGCTGGGCGGCCTGGTCGCCCTGCTCGCCGTGGTGCAACGGGCGCTGCCGGCGGACCAGACCGGTCCGGTGCTCGCTCTGCTCGCCGTGCTCACCATGACCGTCGGCAACCTGGTCGCCCTGCGTCAGCGGCGGACCGTCCGGCTGCTCGCCTGGTCGTCCGTCGCGCAGGCCGGGTACATCCTCGCCCCGTTGGGAGCGTTGGCGCTGGCCGCCGGACGCACGGACGAGGCACGGTCCGCCGCGTACGCGGCCGCCATCGCGTACGCCGTCTTCTTCGTGGTGTTGGAGCTGGCCGCGTTCGCCGGAGTGACCGCGCTGCGGCCGGCGGGTGCGGACGGCGGCACGCTGGACGACCTGCGCGGGGCAGCCCGGCGGCACCCGTGGCGGGCTGCGGCGTTCGGTCTCGCGCTGGTGGGTCTGGCCGGTCTGCCGCCGGGGCTGGCTGGCCTGTTCGCGAAGGTGACAGTGGTCCGGGCGCTGCTGGACGGTGGCGCCGCCTGGCTGGCGCTGGTGGTGGCGTTGAACGCCGTGATCGGGCTCGCCTACTACCTGCGGGTGACCGCCGCGCTCTGGGCACCGACGCCCCTCGCCGCCCCGAACGTCGGCGGTACCGCGGCCGTACCCGTGGTGGGTGTGGTGGGTGTGGTGCTGGCGGTGGCGACGGTGGCCGCCGTGGTGCTGGGTGTCGCCCCGCAGCTGGTGCTCGACCTGGCCGGCCGTTGACCTGACCTGCGACTTCGGTCTCAGTGAACTCTCAGCGTTGTAACGGATGGTTGGCGGGTACCGGGTTGTTGAACCGGTCAGCGGATCCCGGCGATCCGTGCACCGAAGGAGACATCGTGCACCACAACCGTCTGAAGACCGCAGCGCTGCTTGGCCTGCTCAGCGCCCTGATCCTGGCGGTGGGCTACTGGTTCGGCGGCAGCGGCGGCCTGGTCATCGCCGTCGTCGTGTCTCT
This sequence comes from Micromonospora sp. NPDC005553, assembly GCF_042871765.1. Classification (NCBI taxonomy): domain Bacteria; kingdom Bacillati; phylum Actinomycetota; class Actinomycetes; order Micromonosporales; family Micromonosporaceae; genus Micromonospora; species Micromonospora sp. NPDC005553. The sequence goes on from NZ_JBIAJD010000003.1 coordinate 488,249, forward strand.
GGTCATGAACGGCGTCACCTACTTCTACTCCGACAAACTCGCACTGCGCTCGATGGGGGCGCAACCGGTCACCGAGGCGCAGTTCCCCGAGCTGTACCGGATGGTCCGGGAGTTGGCCACCGACGCCCGGCAGCCGATGCCGCGGCTCTACGTCAGCCCCACCGCGCAGCCCAACGCGTTCGCCACCGGTCGCAACCCGCAGCACGCGGCCGTCTGCGTGACCCAGGGCATCACCGAGATCCTCGACTACCGTGAGCTGCGCGGCGTGATCGGGCACGAGCTGTCCCACGTCTACAACCGGGACATCCTGATCTCCAGCGTGGCGGCCGGCCTGGCCAGCATCATCACCCTGCTGGCGAACCTCGCCTTCTTCATCCCGCTGGGCGGCGGGGACGACGAGGATCGACCCAACCCGGCTGTGCTGCTGCTCACCCTGATCCTGGGCCCGATCGCGGCCACTGTGATCCAGTTGGCGATCAGCCGGAGCCGCGAGTTCCAGGCGGACGCCTCGGGCGCGGAGCTGAGCCGCGACCCGTTGGCCCTGGCCAGCGCGCTCCGCAAGATCGACGCGGTGGCCCGACGTCGGCCGTTGCCGGCCCAGGGGCAGCTCACCAGCACCGCCCACCTCATGATCGCCAACCCGTTCCGGGGTGGCGGCATGGCGGCGCTCTTCTCCACCCACCCCAAGATGGAGGACCGCGTCGCCCGGCTGGAGCAGATGGCCCGCAACTCGGGGCCGGTGCAGTTCCAGCGCTGACCCACTGAAACACCGCCTCCGCCCGTACCCGGCCACGCCGGGTACGGGCGGAGTGCTGTATTTCCGTTGTCTAGCGGCCGAGTGATGGCGTTAGGGTCATAACGGCTCACGCTCATTACATCCTCGGGAGGTTCACGGTGACCGCGCTGCGTCAGTACCTGGGTGTCTGGCGGATCCCCGGCGCGCCCATGCTGCTGATCTTCGGCATCATCGGGCGGCTCGGAATCGGCATGACCCCGCTGGCGCTGCTCCTGGTCGTCGAGCAGGTGACCGGGCGCTACTCGCTGGCCGCCATCGCCGGCGGCATCTACGCCCTCGCCGGCGCCGCGCTCAGCCCGATCGCCGGACGGATCGCCGACCGGGTCGGCCCCAGCCCCGTCCTGCTGCTCACCGCCGTGGCCCACCCGCTGGCACTGATCGGGCTGCTGCTGGCCAGCCGCTCCGGCGACGACGCGCTCCCCGTCATCTACCTCGCCGCAGGCGTGGCCGGCGCCACCTACCCACCCCTCAGCGCCGCCATCCGAGGCGCCTGGAACGACCTGACCGGCCCCAACTCCGGCCGATACCACCTCCGCAACACCGCGCTGGCCGCCGAGACCACACTGTTCGAAATCGTCTTCGTCCTCGGCCCACTGCTCGTCGCCGGCTTCGTCCTCGTCGCCGACGCGGCGGCCGCGCTGATCGGTGCGGCAGTGGTCACCCTGGTCGGCACGACCACCGTGGCCCTCGGGCAGGTCATGCGCGGCTGGCGTCCGCACCCGCAGGAACACCACGCGCGCGGCCTCGGCCCGCTACGGGTCGCCGGCTTCCCGGCCCTGCTGATCTGCGTCGCCGGCCTCGGCATCGCCTTCGGGGCCGCCGGTGTGATCGTGCCGGCGTTCGCGAGCGACCACGCCACCGGCGACCCGGAGAGCCTCGCCGGCGTCCTGCTCGCCGTCTGGGGGATCGGCAGCGCCATCGGCGGGCTCTGGTTCGGCGTCCGCAAGCCAGCACCGAACATGACCCGACAGTTCGCCCTGCTGCTCGCCGCGCTGGCCGCCACCTTCGCCGTCTTCGCGGTGATGCCCAACCCGCTCGCGCTGGGTGTCGCGCTGATCGCCGGCGGGGCCACCATCGCGCCCGCGCTGACCCTGGAGAACACCCTGGTCGGCCGGATCGCCCCGACCGGGATGTTGAACGAGGCGTACACCTGGGTGGTCACCGTCGCTGTGGCGTCGAGCGCCGCCGGCGGCTCGGTGGCCGGCGTGATCGTCGACCACGCCGGTGGCGTCCGCTGGGCGTTCCTGTTCGCCGGGGCGGCGGTCGCCGTCGGGGCTGCGGTCGCCGCACTACCCGCCGGGCCCATCGCCCGTGCGGAAACCACTGCGGTACGCGCCGAACACCCCGTCCCCGTCTGACCTGCTGTCTTCTGGCTGGTCGGCTCCGAGTCGTGGTCGGCTCGTGTCGTAATCGGGTTGCCCTTGATCGACTCGGGTTCCTGAAAGTCGCGGTGTCCCATCCGCCCGGACGCCCCGACTTTCAGGAAGTCGAGTCGATCTCAGCTGGACGCCCTGTGGCCGGGGGCCGGATCGCTGTGTATAGCCGTCAGCGGTAGTTGTTGAACTGGAGGGCGACGCCGAAGTCCTCGCCCTTGAGCAGCGAGATGACCGCCTGGAGGTCGTCCCTCTTCTTGCCGGTGACCCGCAGCTGGTCGCCCTGAATCTGGGCCTGCACGCCCTTGGGGCCCTCTTCGCGGATCTTCTTGCTGATGGCCTTGGCCTTGTCCGTCTCGATGCCCTGGATCACCTTGCAGTCGATCTTGAAGATCTTGCCCGACGCGCGCGGCTCCCCAGCATCCAGCGACTTCAGCGAGATGTTCCGCTTGACGAGCTTCTCCTTGAACACGTCCAGCGCGGCGCGGACGCGCTCCTCGGTCTCCGCCTGAAGGCCGATCGCCTCCTCGCCAGACCAGGAGATCTCAGCGCCGGTGCCGCGGAAGTCGAACCGCGTCGCAAGCTCCTTCTCCGCCTGACGAAGGGCGTTGTCGACCTCCTGACGGTCAACCTTGCTCACGATGTCGAACGACGGGTTCGCTGCCATGATTCTGCTCCTGCTGTCCGGCGGTCTGGGCCTGCCGTCGGCCGCCGACCAGCGGCACGACCCCCTGACCGTACCCGGTTGCGTAGGTGCCGGGGGGAGCCGCTATCCTTGCTTCCGCCGCCGCGTTACGACGCGGTGGGGTGCCCTGGCGGGTTGCCCGAGCGGCCAATGGGAGCGGACTGTAAATCCGTCGCGAAAGCTTCAGAGGTTCGAATCCTCTACCCGCCACCAGGTGCAGACACGGCCCCCGACCAGCAGAGATGCTGATCGGGGGCCGTTGTCGTTGGTCTGGCCAGGTCCTGCTGCGTCCAGCCGATGGCGACTGGTTGTGGACAGATGGGTCTTGCCTCTCGCGCTTCTTCGATTTTGCGGCTACCGGAACTCGCGCGCGACCTCGATCAGTCCGACGATGTGCGCGTTGAACTCGTCCAGTTCCTCGGCCGGCATCCACAGCTCCAGAATGGTCTTTCCGCCTGCCTGGCGGACCGGGTGGCGGCTGAGTAACTCCGGCCCGGTAGGGCGCCACAGCACCGTCGTACCGTCCTCGCTGTTCATCTCGACCTCGCCGCTCGGAATCTTGCCGAGCCCGGACAGGCCCGGAGGGCCGGCACCCGAGGCCACCGCATTCGACTCGCGGTGAGGGTGGGCCAGTGACGGCTCCGACCCTGCCCGGCCTCGCACCCGCCCCGACCTCGGTTGCTCCTCGACGGGGTCGCGGCTGCGTGGCGGCTGCCAAGCTCGATCGACCGAGGTCGCCCGGTGCCTGGGCCGCGGAGCTTCGGCTTCAACGTTGGTGCCCGTGTCCTGGAGCCCGGCCTACCGCTTCGCTGTGATTCGCCCGTTGCGGTGATCGATCTCTTGTGGTCGAGCCAGTTGGCGCTGCCGCACCAGCCTGGGGCCCTGTGCGTTCGGTCCTGCCCGCGCGCTGCATCTTCCACGATCGATGGAACATGGCAACTGAGCTGCTCCTACGTCGGGAGTGGTCAGCTGACGTGCGGGGCGTCGTTCATCTGAAATGAACCCGACGAGGTACTAGCCAGATGGCGTGGAGCCGGTATGGTGGTCGATGGCCGGACTTGAGGCGTGCGTTCGGTCTCACTGCCGGATCTTACTGACAGTGACGTTCGAACCGGATGTGGCGAGTGCTTACAACTGGACCCGAATTGCGTTGAAGGTCGTATTCGACACTGCGTGAAGCAGTGCGCTGTCCCGCAAGCTCGTGATCTGGCCCAGTGTGACGAGGGCGGTCGGCCGAACGGCGGGAAGTAACAGACGGTGGGGCCAGTCGGGCGACCACCACTTCTCTGGTTGCCCGCGCTGTGGCACGATCGTGGAACCTCCACTACCCCACGAGGCCTTTCGACAGGAGCAATCTTATGTCTGGTCGTAGGTTGGGCCGGCTGTATGGCTCGCTCCTCATCCTTGCCGCCGTCGCCACGATGGTCATCAGCAACCACGGTGTCCCCGCCGATCTGAACCTCGGGGACATCATCTGGGTCTGACGGCCCCCTGTCCGACGGGCCACTGCTTGTCACGGGACACGCCACACCGCCAGGGAGCGGAATGATCGCGCGGGACCAGTTGAGGCGCCGGTCGTCGGAAGACGCCTGGATCATCACTGCTCCCCTGATCCTTCTGGCTGTCACCTGCGCAACGCTCACCGGTCTGGTCGCCGACCGTCCGTTCGGCGACTGGCACTGGGCGGCGCTGCTTCTCGTCGCCATGATCGCTGCGGGGCTGCCGCTCCTGGTGCTGGTCGTCCGCCGGCAGTCGGTGGCCATGACGCTTACCGAGTTGCCGCTCGTGTTGGCGCTCTACTTCCTGCCGCCGTTGACGGTCGTCGTCATCTACACGCTCGCGTCGCTGGTCACGCAACTGCGGCACCGGATCACGGCGCCCAAGGTGTGGTTCAACGTGGCGCGGGCCGCCGCGGGAACGTCGCTCGCGACCCTTGTCCTCCAGGCGATGCCGCCGAGATCAGGCGTCGGTCCGACGACCTGGGTGAGTCTCTGCTGCGCGATCAGCGTGGTGATCCTCGTCAGCCTCACCGCCGTCGCCTCGGTGCACACTCTGTTGCAGGGCTGGCAGGGCGGTCGCGAAGCGCTCCGCGCGGTGCCCTCACTGCTCCTGACCGCAGGCATCAACGTGGCCGCCGGTCTGGTCGTCCTGATCCTGATCCAGGTGTCCTGGTGGTCGTTGGTGCCCCTGGCCGCGCTGGCGGCCGGGCTCGGGTTGGTCTACCGCTCGTACACCCAGTTCTTCCGCCAGCACCGCACGCTCACCGACATGTACGAGTTGAGTAGGGCGGTGGCGGCCAGCGGCCAGGACGGCACCCTCGTCGATGCCCTGCTCGGCCGGGTGCGCGCGCTGATGCAGACTGAGTACGCGACCCTGTGGCTGCCCGCGCAGGGCCGCCACCCCGAGATTCTGCTCACCGCGCGAGTCGAGGATTCCGGCCTGCTGGATCTGTCCCTGACCCCGTCGGCGTTGCGGGAGAAGGTGTTGGAGACCGCTCGCCCAGTGACGGTCGGCCGTGGCGTGACCAGTGATCCCGAGTTCAGGGCCAGCCTCGCCGAGCGGGGGGTCAAGGACACCGTCGTCGTGCCGCTCCGCTCGGGCGGTGTGGTGATCGGGACTCTCGAGGTCACCAACCGGCTGGCCGATCCGCTCTACTTCACCCAGCGTGACATCTCGGTCTTCGAGACGGTGGCCGCGCACGCGGCGATGGCGTTGGAGAACTCCCGACTCGTCGACCGGCTTCGTCATGACGCGTACCACGACGCGTTGACGCGCCTGCCCAACCGACGGCGCATCACCGGGGCGTTGGACGAGTCGGTCAAGATCCGGGCACCCGGCGAGGTGGTGGCGCTGCTGCTCTTCGACGTGGACGGGCTGCGGCAGGTGAACGAGGCGCTGGGCCACGCCGCGGGGGACAAGGTCCTCGCCGAGGTCGCCAGCCGACTGCGCGCCAACGCGCCGTCGTCGGCGCTGGTCGGCCGTGCGAGCGGCGACGAGTTCCTGGTGACGTTGCGGTTGGAGAGCGCCGAGGCCGCTGTCGAGTTGGCCGCCCAACTGCGCGACCAGATCCGGGACGAGATGGTCTTCGACGCGCTCACCCTCGACGTGGACACCGCCGTCGGCGTGGCCGTACACCCGGATCATGGCAGCGACGCGGCGACCCTGCTGCTTCGGGTGGACCTCGCCGCCACCGCGGCCAAGTTGGTGCCAGGCAGCGTGCAGCTGTTCAATCCCGCGCTGGAGTCCCGTTCACTGCGCCGATTGGGTCTGGCCGGCGATCTGCGCCGAGCATTGGACCAGGACGAGCTGGAGGTCTACTTCCAGCCCAAGGTGACTCTGCGGGACCGCCGCCTGGTGGGTGTGGAGTGTCTGGCCCGCTGGGAGCACCCGGCGCACGGCACTGTCGCGCCCGAGGACTTCGTGGCGGTGGCCGAGCACACCGGCCAGTTGAGCCGGCTCACCGAGGTGGTGCTCCGGGAGGGCCTTCGGCGCAGCCGGGACTGGGCGCTGGCCGACCAGCCGTTGCCCATCGCGGTCAACCTCTCGGCTCGTACGCTCATCGACCAGCACTTCCCTGACCGGGTGCAGGAGCTGTTGACCGAGTACAAGGTGCCGGCACAGCGCCTCACCCTGGAGATCACCGAGTCGGGGGTGCTGGACGGTACGGACCGGCCCATCCCCACTCTGCAACGGCTGCGGGATCTCGGCGTGCGGCTGTCGGTGGACGACTTCGGCACTGGTGACTCGTCCCTGGCGCACCTGCGCCGGCTGCCGGTGCACGAGGTGAAGGTGGACCGCTCCTTCGTGCAGGGCATGGCGACCGACCCGGGGGACCTGGCGATCGTCAACGCGGTGGTCACCCTCTCCCAGCAGTTCGGCCTGGCGGTGGTGGCCGAGGGGGTGGAGAGCGAGCTGACCCTGGAGCTTCTCCAGGACATCGGCTGCGAGATCGGGCAGGGTTTCCTGTTCAGCAGGCCGCTGCCGTACGAGCGTCTGGCTGCCTGGTTCGGTGCCCAGGTCGAGCCGGAGACGGTCGCCAACGGGGAGCTTCCGCGCCTGCGTGTCGTGCCCTGAGCAGGGCACGGACGATCACCGGGGATCCGATTTCACCTGTCGAGCCGGGCCGTGTACTCTTACTCCTGCGCGCCCCACGGGGAGATCGCGCAGGCCCCCTTAGCTCAGTCGGCAGAGCGTCTCCATGGTAAGGAGAAGGTCTACGGTTCGATTCCGTAAGGGGGCTCGAGGGTTCAGCTGGACCCATCGCAGCGGTGTAGCTCAGATGGTAGAGCAAGCGGCTCATAATCGCTGTGTCGCCGGTTCAAGTCCGGCCACCGCTACTCTCGTCTTCCGGGCTCGTTGCCGGTGGTCGTAAGAATGGGCGCTTCCGGCGCCCACTTTGCATGTCCGCGCTGTCAGCGTCTAGGCTGGCGCGTCGTAGTTGTTTCCGTTAGCGAGGAAGGCACTCCGCCGTGGCGAAGGCTACCGATGTCCGGCCGAAGATCACTTTGGCGTGTGTGGAGTGCAAGGAGCGCAACTACATCACGCGCAAGAACCGGCGCAACGACCCCGACCGCATCGAGCTGAAGAAGTTCTGCCCGCGCGACGGTCGGCACACGGTCCACCGCGAGACCCGCTGACTGCTGGCCGGCCTCAGGGCCGGCCGTTGTCGAAGCTTTCCGATCGCCGATCTGACCGGTTTGGTGCGGCTCCGCCGCCGCCTACCGATCAGGTCGGCGATTGGGCTTTCCGTGTAGGTTCGCGGCATGCCTCTGGACCCTTCCTTCGTCGGCCGGACGTATCCGCCGACCGCCCCCTACCAGGTGGGCCGAGAAAAGATCCGCGAGTTCGCCAGCGCCATCGGCGCCACCGACCCGGCCCACCACGACCCGGAGGCCGCGCGGGCGCTGGGCCACCCCGACGTGGTGGCCCCGCCGACCTTTCCGGTGATCGTGACGATGGCCGCGAGCAGCCAGATCATCGAGGACCCGGCCCTGGGTGTCGACTACAGCCGCCTGGTGCACGGTGACCAGCGGTTCGCGTACACCCGGCCGGTGGTCGCCGGCGACGAGCTGGTCTGCACCAACACCATCGAGGACGTCAGCACCAGGGGTGGGCACGGCTTCCTGACGACTCGCACCGACGTGAGCACCGTCGGCGGGGAACCTGTGGTGGCGGTCTGGGCCAGGTATGTCATTCGCGGGGAGGCGTGAGATGGATTTGCCAGCGCAGACGTTTCAGGTGACCCGCGCGGACCTGGTCCGCTACGCCGGCGCCTCGGGTGACTTCAACCCGATCCACTGGAGCGACCGGGTCGCCACCACTGTGGGTCTGCCCGGGGTGATCGCCCACGGCATGTTCACCATGGCCCTGGTCGGGCGGGCGGTCACCGAGTGGGCCGGGTCGCCGGACGCGGTGGTCGAGTACGGCGTGCGTTTCACCCGGCCGGTGGTGGTCCCCGACGATGACCAGGGGACCGAGATCGAGGTGACCGCGCGGGTCCGCGAGGTGACCGAGGACGGTCTCACCCGGCTTGAGGTGACCGCCACCTGCCTGGGTGAGAAGGTGCTGTCGCAGGCGCGGGCGACCATCCGGACGGCGGGCTGAACCGAGCCCGCCACGCGTGGCGGAGAGACCGGTTGGGAAAGTCGGGCGGCTACCCGTACACTGGTCCGCCGTGGGGCAAGTGACCCCTGCTCGGTCGTCTGTGGCCGCGTGGGGCGAGTGTTGCCACATAGGGGTGTAGCTCAATTGGCAGAGCAGCGGTCTCCAAAACCGCAGGCTGCAGGTTCAAGTCCTGTCACCCCTGCGCCTCAGGCCTGACCGTTCCCGTGGGTCGCGCCGCCACCTGGCGGCGTCCGGCCCGTGGTGGTGGCATCGGCGGGGTGGCTCCGAGGCAATCGGGGCCCTCCGGGTGATCCACCGGCCGCGGCCCGTCGCGGGACGGTTGGGTCCGGCCGGCGTGACCAGCGCCGCGTGCGCCACTCGGCGTACGACCCCAGATTCCGCGACGGAGGGCGAAGTGGCCGACAACAAGCGGCGCGACGACGACGGCGACGATCGTCTGGACGACGAGGTCGTCGACGACGTGGCCGACGACGACGCCTCCGGCGCGGACGAGCCGGTTTCCCGGGGAGGCACCGCCACGCGGTCCCGTGCCCGGGCGGAGTCGGCGGACAGCCGGCCGACCACGCGGTCGGAAACGGGTCGGGTGGGCGTCTTCGGCCGCATCGCCCGGTTCTTCCGCGAGGTCGTAGCTGAACTGCGTAAGGTCATCTGGCCGACCCGCAAGGAGTTGCTGACCTACACCGCCGTGGTGGTGGCGTTCGTCGCGGTGATGCTGACGATCGTGGGTGTGCTGGACTTCGGCTTCGCCAAGGTCGTGTTGTTTGTCTTTGGCAACTCGGACTGACCGGCTGCCTCCAGCCATAGTGACGGAAGTGAGCGAGCGTGCCTGAGTACGACGAGACCGCCGGACCGGTGGACGAGCAGTCCACGGTCGCGACGGCGGCTGGTGACGAGTCGGTCGAGGCCGCCAGCGAGCCGGAGTTCCCTACGACCGAGCCCGCACCGGACGAGGACTACGACCCTGTCGCGGAGCTGAGGCAGAAGCTTCGCTACGCGCCGGGTGACTGGTACGTGGTGCACTCGTACGCCGGCTACGAGAACAAGGTCAAGACCAACCTCGAGACCCGGATCACGAGCCTCGACATGGAGGACTTCATCTACCAGGTCGAGGTGCCGACCCGGGAAGAGATCGAGGTCAAGAACGGTAAGCGTTCGCAGATCCAGGCCAAGGTCTTCCCGGGTTACATCCTGGTCCGGATGGAGCTGACCGCCGAGTCGTACTCCTGCGTCCGGAACACCCCGGGTGTGACCGGCTTCGTCGGCGCGACCGACCGGGCCGACCGGCCCGCTCCGCTCTCGCTCGACGAGGTGCTGAAGTGGCTGGCGCCGGCTGTCGAGACCGAGCAGAAGAAGTCGAAGCCGGAGATCAAGGTCCTCGACTTCGAGGTGGGCGACTCCGTCACCGTCACCGACGGCGCGTTCGCGTCGCTGCCGGCCACGATCAGCGAGATCAACGCCGACCAGCAGAAGCTCAAGGTGCTGGTGTCGATCTTCGGTCGTGAGACTCCGGTGGAGCTCAACTTCAACCAGGTCGCCAAGATCTGATTGGTCGTCGGCGGCGGGCCCGGCCCGCCGCCGACGTCGGCGTACGCGCTCTCGCTCGACCTCGGCGGACGAGTGGGCTGCGGCCTGCGCTACTCTTGAATGTCGCCGCTGTCGCACCGCGCTGACCGTGCGCGCCCGAGGGCGGCGACAGCCGCATTTTCCCAGCTCCAAGCCCCAGGAAGTGACATGCCTCCGAAGAAGAAGCTCGTCAAGACGTTCACGCTTCAGTTGCCGGCGGGCCAGGCCACGCCGGCGCCGCCGGTCGGCCCCGCGCTCGGCCAGCACGGCGTCAACATCATGGAGTTCTGCAAGTCCTACAACGCGCAGACCGAGTCTCAGCGGGGCGACATCGTCCCCGCCGAGATCAGCGTGTTCGAGGACCGGTCCTTCTCGTTCGTGTTGAAGACCCCGCCCGCCGCCCGGCTGCTGATCAAGGCCGCCGGTGTGCAGAAGGGCTCGGGTGTTCCGCAGTCCGAGAAGGTCGGCTCGGTCAGCCGCGCCCAGCTGCGTGAGATCGCCGAGAAGAAGATGGCCGATCTCAACGCCAACGACATCGCCCAGGCCGAGAAGATCATCGCCGGCACCGCCCGGTCGATGGGCATCACCGTCAACGACTGACGTCGGCCCCGACCTTCGTTCCGACCGTGGGAGGGTTCGCGCCGAGCGGCCCGCCAGAGACCACAGGAGTAATCAGCAATGCAGCGCAGCAAGAGCTACCGCAAGGCCGCCGATGTCATCGACCGGTCGAAGCTCTACACCCCCACCGAGGCCGTGAAGCTGGCCAAGGAGACCACCAACGTCAAGTTCGACGCCACGGTCGAGGTCGCCATGCGCCTCGGCGTCGACCCCCGCAAGGCGGACCAGATGGTCCGCGGCGTGGTCAACCTGCCGCACGGCACCGGTAAGACCGCCCGCGTGATCGTGTTCGCCAGCGGCGCGAAGGCCGAAGAGGCCGCCGCCGCGGGTGCGGACGAGGTGGGCACCGATGAGCTGGTCGCCCGCATCCAGGGTGGTTGGCTCGACTTCGACGCGGCGATCGCCACGCCGGACCAGATGGCCAAGATCGGCCGGATCGCGCGGATCCTGGGCCCGCGCGGTCTCATGCCGAACCCGAAGACCGGCACGGTGACCATGGACGTCACCAAGGCGGTGTCGGACATCAAGGGCGGCAAGATCACCTTCCGGGTGGACAAGCACTCCAACCTGCACCTGATCATCGGCAAGGCCTCCTTCACGGAGACCCAGCTGGTGGACAACTACGCTGCGGTGCTCGACGAGGTGCTGCGTGCCAAGCCGTCTGCGGCCAAGGGCAAGTACCTCCGCAAGGTCATCCTGACCACCACGATGGGCCCGGGCGTCCCGGTCGACCCGAACCTGGTGAAGAACCTTCGGGAGGACCAGGCCGACGCCTGAGTCGACAGTTCGCTCCACCGGGGCGCCGCCACGACCGTGGCGGCGCCCCGGCGCGTTCGAGGTGTGGCAGGCTCGACGCCATGCGGCTGGAGAACGTCTGGTTGCGGTACCACCGGCGCGGGCCGTGGGTGCTGCACGGCATCGACGCGCGGATCGGTCCCGGCGAGGTGGCGATCGTGCTGGGTCGCAACGGGGTGGGCAAGTCGACACTGCTCCAGATAGCCGCGGGGGTCCTTCGCCCGGGCCGTGGCCAGGTCACCGGCCGGCCGGCGCGGGTGGGCTGGGTGCCGGAGCGTTTCCCCGCGGACCAACCGTTCACGGTGACCCGCTATCTGACCGGGATGGCCCGGGTGGCGGGGTTGGGCAGGGCCGCGGCCGACGACGCGGTGACCTCCTGGACGGACCGGCTCGGGCTGTCCGCCTTCCGCTCGGTCCGGTTGCCGGAGCTGTCCAAGGGCACCGCGCAGAAGGTCGGCCTCGCCCAGGCGCTGCTGCGCCCACCGGGCCTGCTGGTGCTCGACGAGCCGTGGGAGGGGCTGGACGCCGCCACCCGTGAGTTGGTGCCCGAGCTGATCGCCGAGGTGCTCGCCGCCGACGGGTCCGTCCTGGTCAGCGACCATCGTGGCGAGACGGTCCGGCTCCCGGCCGCGCGCCGCTGGCTGGTGGCCGACGGCTCGCTCTCCGAGGAGACGTCGTCGACGGGCGAGACGATCGCGGTGGTCGAGGTCGCGGTGCCGGCCGCGCGGGTCGCCGGCACCGTCGCCCGGTTGCGCGCCGAGGGCCATCAGGTGCTGCGGGTACGCTCCGACGCCTCCACCGCCGCGTCCCAGGCCCTACCCGTCGAGCCGCTCCGGTCGGCCGGTGCCGCCCGACCCGCCGAGCCGTCGCTCGGGATGGCCGGGGAGTTGACAGCGGGCCGGCCGGACACCGCCGACGCGGCTGTCGAGTCGGCAGCGGGGGAGACCCGGTGAGCGCCCTGGTCCGGATGCGGTTGGCCGGTTTCCTGCGAACCGGCCGGGCGTTGGCGCCATTGCTCGCCGGCCTGATCACGCTCGGCACCCTCTACGGCGGTGGCCGCGCCCAGCCGGCGGAGGCGTACGGGGTTTCCGCGGTGGTGCTCTTTCCGGTGCTCGCCTGGCAGACCAAGATCCTCTTGGATGTCGAGCCGGACGTGCAGCGTCGGCTGGCGCAGGTGACTGTCGGAGTGGCCCGGGAGCGGTTGGCCGGGCTGGTCGCCGCCGCGGTGGCGGCGCTGGTGACGGTGGCCGTCGCGCTGCTCTTTCCGTGGCTGGTCGGCGGGGTGTCCGGCCCGGTCGACCCGGGGGACCGGTCGATTCCGGTCGGGCTCGCGCTGGGATTGTGGGCGCACGTGCTGGTCGTACCCGCTGCGGTTGCTCTTGGGGCGCTGGCCAGCCGGGCGTCGGTGGGCGGCGCCGGGTACGGCGTCGCGGTGTTGGCCCTCGGCGGGGTCGGGGCTGTGGTGTTCGGCCTGACCGGCTCGGTGGCGCCCTGGCTGGCACCGCCGATCATGGCCGCCGCTCGCACCACCGGCGGCGAGGCCGCCGCGCTGACAGTGCTGGGCTTGAGCGGGTGGGCGCTGGCCTGGAGCGCCGCGGTCGTCGGCGGCTACCTGTGGCGTCGGCGGGCACAGGGCTGACCCGAACGGTGACCCAGCTCACCAGGGGCGATTTGGCGCTGGTGAGCTGGGCGCGTACTCTTCAGACCGTCATCCGTGTTCTCATGGATGAGGAACCACCCAGAGACCGCTGGTCATCGTGCTTCGGCACGGTCGAAGGTCCCGCGACAACGGGCGACCCGCGTAGGGCGGCAAGCGTAACTCGGCAGTGAGCATGGTCCGCCGACCATGACGATCCGCCGGCCCTCGCCCCGTGCGCCCTGCGCCGGGGCTTTTTCGTTGTCGCGCTGCCTCCGCCCCCGTTCCGGCTTCGGCCGAGACGGGGACCAGCCTCGAGTAACGAGAGAGGAGGGACATGGCGGACAAGCCGATCCGGGCCGACAAGGCCACGGCCGTCGCTGAGCTGACCGAGAGCTTCCGCAGCTCGGGCGCCACCGTGCTGACCGAGTACCGCGGTCTGACGGTTTCCCAGCTCACCCAGCTTCGGCGCTCGCTCGGCGCCGACACCAGCTACACGGTCGCGAAGAACACGCTGGCCAAGCGTGCTGCGACGGACGCGGGCATCACCGGCCTCGACGAGCTGTTCACCGGTCCTACCGCGCTGACTTTCGTTTCGGGCGACGTCGTCGAGGCGGCGAAGGGGCTTCGCGACTTCGCGAAGGCCAACCCGAAGCTCGTCATCAAGGGCGGTGTCTTCGAGGGCAAGGCCATCACTGCGGCCGAGGTCACGAAGCTTGCCGACCTGGAGTCCCGCGAGGTGCTGCTGGCCAAGCTGGCCGGCGCGATGAAGGGCAACCTGAGCAAGGCCGCGGCCCTGTTCCAGGCCCCGCTGTCGAAGACCGCCCGTCTGGCGGCTGCACTGCAGGACAAGCGCGAGAAGGAGGGCGCCGAGGCGGCCTGAGGCCCCCACGGCGCACCAGTTCTTTACTTAACAGAATCAGGAAAGGACGCCAGATATGGCGAAGCTCAGCACCGACGAGCTGCTCGACGCGTTCAAGGAGATGACGCTGATCGAGCTCTCTGAGTTCGTGAAGCAGTTCGAGACGACCTTCGAGGTCACCGCTGCCGCTCCGGTCGCGATCGCCCAGGGTGGTGGCGGCGGCGGCGCTGCTGCCGAGGCCGAGCCGGAGCAGGACGAGTTCGACGTCATCCTCGAGGCTGACGGTGGCAAGAAGATCCAGGTCATCAAGGTCGTGCGTGAGCTGACCGGCCTGGGCCTCAAGGAGGCCAAGGACGCGGTCGAGGCCGCGCCGAAGGCCATCCTGGAGAAGGTCAACAAGGAGACCGCCGAGAAGGCGAAGGCCAAGCTCGAGGGTGAGGGCGCCAAGGTCACCCTCAAGTGACCTGACGTTCCACAAACGCGTACCCGGCTCGTGAGCTGGGACACCATCGCGTCGCGGGGGGGGGGGGGGGGGGGCGCCCCGCCCCCCCCCCCCCCCGGGGCGGGGGGGGGGGGGGGCGGCGGGGGGGGGGGGGGGCCCCCCGGGCCCCGCCCCCCCCCCCGCGGGCGGGGGGGGGGGCC
>NZ_JBIAJD010000003.1:502853-506994 GCF_042871765.1 Micromonospora sp. NPDC005553
CAATGCCGGTGGTGGGCCCCCCAAACCCACACACCAAATTCACTTCCCTACAAAAAACCGCGCCCCCGGCGGGGGGGGGGGGGCCCCGCGGGGGGGGGGGGGGGGGGCCCCCCCCCCGCCCCCCCCCCCGCCGTATTTGTGGATCTGGCTGCGACCGGTCCTGAGCTGGGCTCCGACCATGGGTACCCTTGAGCCGAACGAGCGTGGCGGGTCGCCCTCCAGTGGGAAACAGGGGACAACCGGGATGCCGGCCCTTGACGCGGCCCGGGGCTGCCAGGCACGCTGACACCAGCAAGACACCGCGCTTGCGACGGCCACGACGTGGGTATGACAGCGGCGGCACCATCAGCCGCTGTAACCCGAGCGGCCCAGTGGGGAGTTGCGTTCTGAGCGGCCCGGCAGACCCCGGTTGACGGGGGCCGAGGCACGCTCCGCAAACAACCTGCGGGGTGGGCTGGACAGCGGTTAGCCTCTCGGCTACACTGCTAGTTTGCGCTGCCTTCCGACTTGACCCCTGCTCGGAAATGTCCGTTTACGGATATTTCTGGTGGGGTCATTGGAGTGCACGCGTACCAGCCGTTCTGCAGCACCGGTCCTCGGAAGGACGCATCTTGGCAGCTTCCCGCCCTGCGAAGACCAGTCGTACGTCGAGCGCATTCGCTCCCCGCCGAGTTTCATTCGGCAGGATCACCGAACACCTCGAGGTCCCCAACCTCCTTGCCATCCAAAACGAGTCCTTCGACTGGCTCGTCGGCAACGAGGGTTGGCAGGGCCGGTCGGCGGACGACCCGCACGCACGCTCGGGTCTCGCGGAGATCCTTGAAGAGATCAGTCCCATTGAGGACTTCTCCGGCACCATGTCACTTTCCTTCTCTGCGCCGCGCTTCGACGAGGTCAAGGCCTCGATCGAGGAGTGCAAGGAGAAGGACCTGACCTACTGCGCTCCGCTCTTCGTGACCGCGGAGTTCACCAACAACACCACTGGCGAGATCAAGAGCCAGACGGTGTTCATGGGTGACTTCCCGATGATGACGCCCAAGGGCACCTTCGTCATCAACGGCACCGAGCGCGTCGTGGT
This sequence comes from Micromonospora sp. NPDC005553, assembly GCF_042871765.1. Taxonomy (NCBI): domain Bacteria; kingdom Bacillati; phylum Actinomycetota; class Actinomycetes; order Micromonosporales; family Micromonosporaceae; genus Micromonospora; species Micromonospora sp. NPDC005553. The sequence continues at coordinate 503,932 of NZ_JBIAJD010000003.1, forward strand.
CAGTCAGCTCGTCCGGTCTCCGGGCGTGTATTTCTCCAAAGAGCCGGACAAGACCTCCGACCGCGACCTCTCCAGCGTCAAGGTCATCCCGAGTCGGGGTGCCTGGCTGGAGTTCGACATCGATAAGCGCGACACGGTCGGCGTACGCATCGACCGCAAGCGTCGGCAGGCCGTCACCGTCCTGCTCAAGGCCATCGGATGGTCGGCCGAGCGAATTCGTGAGAAGTTCGGCTGGTCCGAGCTGATGATGACCACGCTCGAGAAGGACCACATCGCCGGCGCCGACGAGGCTCTGCTCGACATCTACCGCAAGCTGCGCCCTGGCGAGCCGCCGACGCGCGAGAACGCCCAGACCCTGCTCGACAACCTCTTCTTCAACCCGAAGAGGTACGACGTCGCCAAGGTCGGGCGCTACAAGTTCAACAAGAAGCTCGAAGTGGGCGTGCCGATCACCACCGGCACGCTGACCGAGGACGACATCGTCGCCACCGTGGAGTACCTGTGCCGGCTGCACGCCGGTGAGGACGGCTACGAGGCCGACGACATCGACCACTTCGGCAACCGGCGCCTCCGTACCGTGGGTGAGCTGATCCAGAACCAGGTTCGGGTCGGCCTGTCCCGGATGGAGCGGGTCGTCCGCGAGCGGATGACCACGCAGGACGTCGAGGCGATCACCCCGCAGACCCTGATCAACATCCGCCCGGTGGTGGCGGCGATCAAGGAGTTCTTCGGGACGTCCCAGCTGTCCCAGTTCATGGACCAGACCAACCCGCTGGCGGGCCTGACCCACCGGCGTCGGCTGAGCGCGCTCGGCCCGGGTGGTCTGTCCCGGGAGCGGGCCGGCTTCGAGGTCCGCGACGTGCACCCGTCCCACTACGGCCGGATGTGCCCGATCGAGACGCCGGAAGGCCCGAACATCGGCCTGATCGGCGCGCTGTCCACCTTCGCCCGGGTCAATCCGTTCGGCTTCATCGAGACGCCGTACCGGAAGGTCGTCGAGGGTCGGGTCACCGACCAGATCGACTACCTGACCGCGGACGAGGAGGACCGGTTCGTCAAGGCCCAGGCCAACGCGCGCCTGAAGGCTGACGGCACGTTCGCCGAGGACCGGGTGCTCTGCCGTCGTAAGGGCGGCGAGACCGAGGACGTCGTCCCCGGCGCCGTCGACTACATGGACGTCTCGCCCCGGCAGATGACCTCGGTCGCGACCGCCATGATCCCGTTCCTCGAGCACGACGACGCCAACCGGGCACTGATGGGCGCGAACATGCAGCGCCAGGCGGTGCCGCTGGTCAAGGCCGAGGCGCCGCTCGTGGGTACGGGCATGGAGTACCGGGCCGCTGTCGACGCTGGCGACGTGGTGGTCGCCGAGGTCGGCGGTGTGATCGAGGATCTCTGCGCCGACTACGTCACCATCCACCAGGATGACGGCCACCGCCGGACGTACCTGCTGCACAAGTTCCGCCGCTCCAACGCCGGCTCCTGCGTCAACCAGAAGCCGGTCGTCTTCGAGGGCGACCGCGTCGAGGCCGGTCAGGTCATCGCCGACGGTCCGTGTACCGACGAGGGCGAGATGGCGCTCGGACGCAACCTGTTGGTGGCGTTCATGTGCTGGGAGGGCCACAACTACGAGGACGCGATCATCCTGTCGCAGCGCCTCGTGCAGCAGGACGTGCTCACCTCGATCCACATCGAGGAGCACGAGGTCGACGCTCGGGACACCAAGCTCGGTCCGGAGGAGATCACCCGCGACATCCCGAACGTCAGCGAGGAAATGCTCGCTGACCTCGACGAGCGCGGCATCATCCGGATCGGCGCCGAGGTGGTCCCCGGTGACATCCTGGTCGGCAAGGTCACGCCCAAGGGTGAGACCGAGCTGACCCCGGAGGAGCGCCTGCTCCGCGCGATCTTCGGTGAGAAGGCGCGTGAGGTTCGGGACACCTCGCTGAAGGTGCCGCACGGCGAGACCGGCACGGTCATCGGTGTGCGCACGTTCTCCCGCGAGGACGGCGACGAGTTGCCGCCGGGTGTCAACGAGCTGGTCCGGGTCTACGTCGCCCAGAAGCGCAAGATCCAGGACGGCGACAAGCTCGCCGGCCGGCACGGCAACAAGGGCGTCATCTCGAAGATCCTGCCGGTCGAGGACATGCCGTTCCTCGAGGACGGCACCCCGGTCGACATCGTGCTCAACCCGCTCGGTGTGCCGAGCCGGATGAACATCGGCCAGGTGCTGGAGACCCACCTCGGTTGGGTCGCCAAGACCGGTTGGAAGGTCGAGGGCGACGACACCGAGTGGAAGCGCCAGCTCCGCTCGATCGACGCGCACGAGTCCGAGGGCGACACCAACGTGGCCACCCCGGTCTTCGACGGTGCCCGCGAGGAGGAGATCTCCGGTCTGCTCGAGTCGACCCTGCCCAACCGGGACGGCAAGCAGCTGATCGGCCGTACCGGCAAGGCGCAGCTCTTCGACGGTCGTTCCGGTGAGCCTCTGCCGGACCCGATCGCGGTCGGCTACGTCTACATCCTGAAGCTCAACCACCTGGTCGACGACAAGATCCACGCTCGCTCGACCGGCCCGTACTCGATGATCACGCAGCAGCCGCTGGGTGGTAAGGCGCAGTTCGGTGGTCAGCGTTTCGGTGAGATGGAGTGCTGGGCGATGCAGGCGTACGGCGCTGCCTACGCCCTGCAGGAGCTACTCACGATCAAGTCCGACGACGTGCTCGGCCGAGTGAAGGTCTACGAGGCCATCGTCAAGGGCGAGAACATCCCGGAGCCGGGCATCCCGGAGTCGTTCAAGGTGCTGCTCAAGGAGCTGCAGTCGCTGTGCCTCAACGTTGAGGTGCTCTCCAGCGACGGTGTGGCCCTGGAAATGCGCGAGACCGACGACGAGGTGTTCCGGGCCGCTGAGGAGCTGGGCATCGACCTGTCCCGGCGCGAGCCGAGCTCGGTCGAAGAGGTCTGAGGTGAGCGGTCGGGGGGGGGGGGGGGGGGCCCCCCCCCCCCCCCCCCCCCACCCCCGGTAGACACCCGAGAACCTGCGCGCCGTCCGGTCGGGAGGCC
>NZ_JBIAJD010000003.1:507001-790402 GCF_042871765.1 Micromonospora sp. NPDC005553
CGTGGGGGGGGGGGGGGGGGGGGGGGGGGGGGGGGGGGGGGGGGGGGGGGGGGGGGGGGGGGGGGGGGGGGGGGGGGGGGGGGGGGGGGGGGGGTTTTGGGGGGGGGGGGGGGGGGGGGGGGGGGTTTTTTGGGGGGGGGGGGGGGGGGGGGGGGGGGGCCCCCCCCCCCCCCCACCCCACCCGAGAATTAGCAGTACAGACGACGACATAGGGGACATAGTGCTCGACGTCAACTTCTTCGACGAGCTGCGCATTGGTCTCGCCACCGCCGACGACATCCGTCAGTGGTCGCACGGCGAGGTCAAGAAGCCTGAGACGATCAACTACCGCACCCTGAAGCCGGAAAAGGACGGGCTCTTCTGCGAGAAGATCTTCGGTCCGCAGCGGGACTGGGAGTGCTACTGCGGTAAGTACAAGCGCGTTCGGTTCAAGGGCATCATCTGTGAGCGCTGCGGCGTCGAGGTGACTCGCTCCAAGGTCCGCCGTGAGCGGATGGGGCACATCGAGCTCGCCGCTCCGGTGACCCACATCTGGTACTTCAAGGGCGTTCCGAGCCGGCTGGGTTACCTGTTGGACCTCGCTCCCAAGGACCTCGAAAAGATCATCTACTTCGCCTCGTACGTTGTGACGAGCGTGGACGCGGAGTCGCGTCACCGCGACCTCTCGACGATCGAGAACGAGATCCTGGCTGAGAAGCGGCAGTCCGAGAACAGCCGCGACTCGGAGATCGAGAAGCGGGCCGCCAAGCTCGAGGCCGACCTGGCCGAGCTGGAGGCCGAGGGTGCCAAGGCGGACGTCCGGCGCAAGGTCAAGGAGGGCGGAGAGCGCGAGATGCGCCAGATCCGCGACCGGGCCCAGCGCGAGATCGACCGCCTGGACGAGGTGCTGGACACCTTCCGCAAGCTGGAGCCGAAGCAGCTGGTCACCGACGAGCTGCTCTACCGCGAGCTGCGCGACCGGTTCGGTGAGTACTTCACCGGTTCCATGGGCGCCGAGGCGATCAAGGCGCTGGTCCAGAACATGGACCTCGACGCCGAGGCCGAGAGCCTGCGGGAGACCATCCGGTCCGGCAAGGGTCAGCGGAAGATCCGGGCGCTCAAGCGACTCAAGGTCGTCGCGGCGTTCCTGAACACCCGCAACTCGCCGCTCGGCATGGTGCTGGACTGCGTCCCGGTCATCCCGCCGGACCTGCGCCCGATGGTGCAGCTCGACGGTGGCCGCTTCGCGACCTCCGACCTGAACGACCTGTACCGCCGCGTGATCAACCGGAACAACCGCCTCAAGCGGCTGATCGACCTCGGCGCGCCCGAGATCATCGTCAACAACGAGAAGCGGATGCTCCAGGAGGCCGTCGACGCGCTGTTCGACAACGGCCGTCGCGGCCGGCCGGTCACCGGCCCGGGTAACCGCCCGCTCAAGTCGCTGTCCGACATGCTCAAGGGCAAGCAGGGCCGGTTCCGCCAGAACCTGCTGGGCAAGCGCGTCGACTACTCCGGCCGTTCGGTCATCGTGGTCGGCCCGAAGCTGAAGCTGCACCAGTGCGGTCTGCCCAAGCAGATGGCGCTGGAGCTGTTCAAGCCCTTCGTGATGAAGCGGCTCGTTGACCTCAACCACGCACAGAACATCAAGTCCGCCAAGCGGATGGTCGAGCGTCAGCGCCCGGTCGTGTGGGACGTGCTGGAAGAGGTCATCGGCGAGCACCCGGTGCTGCTCAACCGGGCGCCGACCCTGCACCGCCTGGGCATCCAGGCCTTCGAGCCGCAGCTGGTCGAGGGCAAGGCGATCCAGATCCACCCGCTGGTCTGCACCGCGTTCAACGCCGACTTCGACGGTGACCAGATGGCGGTGCACGTGCCGCTGTCCGCCGAGGCTCAGGCCGAGGCGCGGATCCTGATGCTGTCGTCGAACAACATCCTCAAGCCGGCCGACGGTAAGCCGGTCACCATGCCTACCCAGGACATGGTCATCGGTCTGTACCACCTCACCCACCTCACCGCCGGTGAGAAGGGCGAGGGCCGGGCGTTCAGCTCGGACGCCGAGGCGCGGATGGCCTTCGACAACGGCGAGCTGCACCTGCAGGCGCCGGTGAGGATCCGCCTGCGCGGCGTGGTCGGGGTCGACAACGGCAACGGCTCCGAGGCGTGGACCGCCCCGGAGGGCTGGGTCGAGGGTGACCCGCTGACCGTGGAGACCACCCTGGGTCGGGTGCTGTTCAACGAGACGCTGCCGCAGGGCTACCGCTTCGTGAACTACGAGATCCGCAAGGGTCAGCTCTCCGCCATCGTCAACGACCTCGCCGAGCGCTTCCCCAAGGTGGCGCTGGCCGCCACCCTGGACGGGCTCAAGGAGGCCGGTTTCCACTGGGCCACCTGGTCCGGCGTGACGATCGGCATGGAGGACGTCATCGCACCGCCGCGTAAGGCGGAGATCCTGGCGAAGTACGAGAAGGACGCCGACCAGATCGACAAGCAGTACCAGCGTGGTCTGATGACCGCCGAGGAGCGTCGCGGCGAGCTCATCGAGATCTGGACCAAGGCGACCAACGAGGTCGCCAAGGAGATGGACACCGCGCTGCCGCAGGAGAACCCGCTGTGGAAGATGATCAACTCGGGTGCTCGCGGTAACCTGCTCCAGCTCCGGCAGATCGCGGCGATCCGTGGTCTGGTGGCCAACCCCAAGGGCGAGATCATCCCGCGGCCGATCAAGGCCAGCTACCGGGAGGGTCTGTCCGTGCTGGAGTACTTCATCTCCACGCACGGTGCCCGTAAGGGTCTCGCCGACACCGCGCTGCGGACCGCCGACTCGGGTTATCTGACCCGTCGTCTGGTGGACGTCTCCCAGGACGTCATCATCCGCGAAGAGGACTGCGGCACCGACCGGGCGATCCCGATGCAGATCGGCGAGAAGCTGGACGGCAAGCTCGTCGTCCACACCCACGCCGAGACCAGCGTGCACGCCCGTACGCTCGCGGACGACATCAAGGGGCCGGACGGCACCGTGGTGGCCGAGCGCGGTCAGGACATCAACTCCATCGGGGTCGACAAGATCGTCGCCGCTGGTGTGGAGACGGTCCGGGTGCGCAGCGTGCTCACCTGCGAGTCGAAGCTGGGCGTCTGCGCGGCCTGCTACGGCCGGTCGCTGCCGACCGGTAAGTCGGTCGACATCGGCGAGGCGGTCGGCATCATCGCCGCCCAGTCCATCGGTGAGCCGGGTACGCAGCTGACGATGCGTACCTTCCACACCGGTGGTGTCGCGGGTGAGGACATCACCCAGGGTCTGCCGCGTGTGCAGGAAATCTTCGAGGCTCGGGTCCCGAAGGGTAAGGCGCCCATCGCCGACACCCCCGGTAAGATCCGGATCGAGGATGGCGAGCGCTCGCGCAAGATCATCGTGGTGCCGGACGACGGCAGCGAAGAGATCGTCTACGACAAGATCTCGAAGCGCGTCAAGCTCCGTACCCACGACGGCGGTCACGTCGCGGTCGGCGAGAAGCTGACCGAGGGCACCATCGACCCGCACGAGCTGCTGCGGATCATGGGTCCGCGGGCGGTCCAGGTCCACCTGACCAGTGAGGTCCAGGAGGTCTACCGCTCGCAGGGTGTGCTCATCCACGACAAGCACATCGAGATCATCATCCGCCAGATGCTCAAGCGGGTGACGGTCATCGACTCCGGCTCGACCGAGTTCCTGCCGGGTGTGCTCGTCGACCGGGCGCTGTTCGAGTCGGAGAACCGCCGGCTCGTCTCGGAGGGCGGCGAGCCCGCCGCTGGTCGTCCGGTGCTGATGGGTATCACCAAGGCCTCGCTGGCCACCGACTCCTGGCTCTCGGCGGCCTCCTTCCAGGAGACCACCCGGGTGCTAACCGACGCTGCGATCAACTCGCGCAGCGACTCGCTGGTCGGCCTCAAGGAGAACGTGATCATCGGAAAGCTCATCCCGGCCGGTACCGGCATCAGCAAGTACCGCAACGTCCGGGTCGAGCCGACCGAGGAGGCCAAGGCCAAGGTCTACTCGATGACCGGTTACCCGGAGACCGACTACGGGTTCGGGCCGGCCGGCGGGCAGGCCGTGCCGCTGGACGACTTCGACTTCGGGTCGTACCGCTAAGCACCAGTCACACGACGAGGCCCCCGGTGAAAGCCGGGGGCCTCGTCGTGTCCGTGCCAACCCACCGCTTGCGCCGGGTTCGGCATGATGGGGGGATGACGACCGCACCCGGGCAGGTGTCCGTCGCCCAGCAGGGCGTGCGCCACCCGCTTGACCCGGACCCGGCCCGCGCCACGAAGGCACGGGCGGTCTTCGCGCTGGGCCTGCTCGGCATGCTGACCGGGTTGTTCATCGGTGGCGTGGTGCCGGCCACTGTGGCCCTGCAGCTGGCCCGGCAGGCGCGCCGGGAAGCGTACGCCTCGGGGGGTTTCCTGACCGGCGGCGTCTGGCTGCGGCGGGGGGAGTGGATGGCCTGGACCGGCCTGGTGCTGGTCGCGGTCAGCGTCGTGGCCGCTGTGGTCATCGGGGTGGTCCGGTTGGCCGGCGCCCCGTTCGGCCACGACTACCCCGCGAACATGGACTGAGCCACCGGTGGCCGCGCCCGGCGCGGGCGGCGGTGCTGCCGGCGGTAGCCTGGCCGATGTCCACCGTGTGACGGTGGCGGCCTTTCGACAGGAGGACCTCGTGACGGAACCGGCGCGGCCCCCTGCGGACGAACCGGCCGGCCCGCCGGACGTGCCGGCTCCGCCACCCGAGCCGAGCGACTGGGCGCGCCCCGGCCCGAGCGACGAGACCCACCAGCCGGCGTCCGCCCCGGGCCCGCAGGCCCCTGCGACGCCGCCTCCCGGTTGGGGTCCGAACGGCTGGGACGCCACCGCGACGCCCGGCTCGGACCAGCCGTACCCGGTCTCCAGCGCACCGACCTCGACGCCGCAGGGCTGGGGCCCGCCCACCTCCGGACCGGGTGTGCCGCCCGGCTGGGGCCCACCGCCGGCTGGTTCGGGAATGCCCCACGGCTGGGGCCCGTCTTCGTCCGCACCGGGTGTACCGCCAGGCTGGGGTCCGTACCCGTCTGCGCCGTCCGCGCCGCCCGGGTGGGGCCCGTCGCCGTCTGGGCCGGTTGCGCCGCACGGCTGGGGCCCGCCGTCGTCCGGGCCCGGTGCGCCGTACGGCTGGGGCCCGCCGCCGCCGGGGCACGGCCCCGGGTGGGGTGGCACGCCGGGGCGTTCCGTACCGCCGCCCACCGACGACCAACGCCGGCCGCCGAAGCGGGTGGAGGCGGTTTCGGGTACGCCGTTCGGCGTCGTGCACCTGGACGTGGCACCGGTCACCTCCGGGCTGGCCATCGGGGCGCTGGTGGCGGGGATCGCCTCACTTCTGGTCTCACTTCTGGTGATCTGCTTCGGAGTGGCTTTAAAGAACGACGGCGGGGCCTGGGCCTCCGGGGCGTTCGCCGCGCTGGGTGTGCTGGCCGGCGGGGCGGCGGTCGTCATCGGGCTGCTCGGCCGGCGACAGATCCGGCGGCCGACCGCCCCCTCCGCGGTCCAGTTCACCGGTCGCGGGCTGGCGCTGGCCGGGATCAGCTGCGGCGCGGCGGGGGCGCTGCTCAGCCTGCTGGGCCTGGGCCTTGCCCTGCTTCTCACACTGACCTGAGGGTCATCACCGACAGATCCGGCACCTGACGGCGGTTTTCCGCGGAAGGCTTCCGGTCGCCCCGGGGGCGATGGGTGCTTCTGCGGGGAAGCCGGTACACTTGTATTCGTAGGTGCCCATCGCGGGCGACGGGGCAGGACGAGATCCGGCTGGCTGGTGTGAGACAGTCGCCGGGCCATTCCGTTTTGACCTGGGCGGTTGTGGTAGGTACTCTTTCCCCTTGTGCCCGGGCATGCCCGGGCAACTCGTGCGTGCGCTGTTTCCGGCTTACGGACGGCGGCACGACAAGCCAGGGATCCGGAGCGGGGCGACCCGCGCGCCGGTGACAAAACCCGGTACGAACGCGAGAGCGTCGCAACGGGGCCGTGACGAGGGCGACACGCCCGACCGCGGGTGCCGGGGTCTCCGCAAGGCGACCCTGGTCGGAATGTAGGAGAGCCGGTCATCAGGCCGGCTAACGAGCAGACGGCGCGGCCGCGGATGCGGCCGAAGGGAGCGGAGAAACCCGGTGCCCACGATCCAGCAGCTGGTCCGAAAGGGCCGCCAGGCGAAGACGACCAAGACCAAGACCCCGGCGCTGAAGGGTTCCCCTCAGCGGCGCGGCGTGTGCACCCGCGTGTACACCACTACCCCGAAGAAGCCGAACTCGGCGCTGCGCAAGGTCGCTCGCGTGAAGCTCAGCAGCCAGATCGAGGTGACCGCCTACATCCCCGGCGTCGGTCACAACCTGCAGGAGCACTCGATCGTGCTCGTTCGCGGCGGCCGGGTGAAGGACCTCCCCGGCGTGCGTTACAAGATCGTTCGCGGCTCGCTGGACACCCAGGGCGTCCGCAACCGCAAGCAGGCGCGCAGCCGTTACGGCGCGAAGAAGGAGAAGAGCTGACATGCCGCGTAAGGGACCCGCTCCGCGGCGGCCACTGGTCGCTGACCCGGTGTACAACTCGCCGCTGGTCACCCAGCTGGTGAACAAGATCCTGCTCCGCGGCAAGCGTCAGCTCGCCGAGACCATCGTGTACGCGGCCCTCGAGGGCTGCCGCGAGAAGTCCGGCACCGACCCGGTCGTCACCCTCAAGCGGGCGATGGACAACGTCAAGCCGACCCTCGAGGTGCGCAGCCGTCGTGTCGGTGGCGCCACCTACCAGGTTCCGGTCGAGGTCCGCCCGACCCGGGCGACCACCCTGGGCCTGCGCTGGCTGGTCACGTACTCCCGCGCCCGGCGCGAGAAGACCATGGTCGAGCGGCTGATGAACGAGCTGCTGGACGCGAGCAACGGCCTCGGTGCCGCCGTCAAGCGGCGCGAGGACACGCACAAGATGGCCGAGTCGAACAAGGCCTTCGCGCACTACCGCTGGTAACACCCTGGTTCCGGCGCCTCCGGGCGCCGGAACCGCCACCAGTTGTGTCGAGACGACGATAAGTAGGGATTGAAGTGGCCGCCGCAGACGCGCTCGCCAAGGTACGCAACATCGGCATCATGGCGCACATCGATGCCGGTAAGACCACGACCACCGAGCGAATCCTGTTCTACACCGGCATCACGTACAAGATCGGTGAGGTCCACGAGGGCGCTGCCGTCATGGACTGGATGGAGCAGGAGCAGGAGCGTGGTATCACCATCACCTCCGCTGCTACCAAGTGTGAGTGGAAAGACCACACGATCCAGATCATCGACACGCCCGGCCACGTCGACTTCACGGTCGAGGTCGAGCGGTCGCTGCGGGTCTTGGATGGTGCGGTAGCGGTATACGACGGTGTCGCCGGCGTGGAACCGCAGACGGAGAACGTCTGGCGGCAGGCCGACAAGTACAACGTCCCGCGTATGTGCTTCGTCAACAAGCTCGACCGGACCGGCGCCGACTTCTTCCGCTGCGTGCAGATGATGATCGACCGGTTGAACGCCACCCCGCTGGTGCTCCAGATCCCGATCGGGCTCGAGGGTGACCACATCGGTGTCGTCGACCTGATCGGCATGCGCGCGCTCACCTGGCGCGGGGAGACCCAGAAGGGTGAGGACTACGCGGTCGAGGAGATCCCGGCCGAGCTGGCCGACTCCGCTGCCGAGTGGCGCGAGAAGCTGATGGAGACCCTTGCCGACGTCGACGACGCGGTGATGGAGAAGTACCTGGAGGGCGAGGAGATCTCCGCCGAGGAGATCAAGGCCGCCATCCGGCGTGCCACCATCGCCGGCAAGGCCAACCCGGTGCTCTGCGGCTCGGCGTTCAAGAACAAGGGCGTTCAGCCCATGCTGGACGCCGTTGTCGACTTCCTGCCGTCGCCGCTGGACGTTCCGGCGATCGAGGGTACGGCCACCGACGGCGAGACCCCGCTGCTGCGAAAGCCGTCCAACTCGGAGCCCTTCTCCGGCCTGGCCTTCAAGATCCAGACGGACAAGCACCTGGGCAAGCTCACCTACGTGCGGGTCTACTCCGGCACGCTCGATTCCGGTTCCCAGGTGGTCAACTCCACCAAGGACCGCAAGGAGCGCATCGGCAAGATCTACCAGATGCACGCCAACAAGCGGGAAGAGCGTCCGTCGGCGCAGGCCGGCGACATCATCGCCGTGCAGGGTCTCAAGCAGACCACCACCGGCGACACTCTCTCCGACCCGGCGAACCCGGTCATCCTGGAGTCGATGACCTTCCCGGAGCCGGTCATCTCGGTGGCGATCGAGCCGAAGACCAAGTCCGACCAGGAGAAGCTGGGCACTGCCATCCAGCGCCTGGCCGAGGAAGACCCGACCTTCCGCGTCCAGCTGGACGAGGAGACCGGTCAGACGGTCATCTCCGGCATGGGTGAGCTGCACCTGGACATCCTGGTCGACCGGATGCGCCGCGAGTTCAACGTCGAGGCCAACGTCGGCAAGCCGCAGGTGGCGTACCGCGAGACCATCCGCCGCAAGGTGGACAAGGTCGAGTACACCCACAAGAAGCAGACCGGTGGTTCCGGCCAGTACGCCCGCGTGATCGTGAGCGTCGAGCCGCTTCCGCTGGACAACGACTCGCCGACCTACGAGTTCGCCAACGCCGTCAGCGGCGGCCGCATCCCCCGGGAGTTCATCCCCTCGGTGGACGCCGGTGCGCAGGACGCGCTGCAGTACGGCATCCTGGCGGGCTTCCCGCTGGTCGGCGTGAAGCTGACCCTGCTGGATGGCCAGTACCACGAGGTCGACTCGTCGGAAATGGCATTCAAGATCGCCGGCTCGATGGTGATGAAGGACGCGGCCCGCAAGGCCGATCCGGCACTGCTCGAGCCGATGATGGCCGTTGAAGTCACCACTCCTGAGGAGAACATGGGTGACGTCATCGGTGACCTCAACTCCCGCCGCGGCATCATCCAGGCGATGGAGGAGCGCAGCGGCGCCCGCATCGTCCGGGCCCTGGTGCCGTTGTCGGAGATGTTCGGCTACGTCGGCGACCTGCGGTCGAAGACCCAGGGCCGGGCTAGCTACAGCATGCAGTTCGACTCCTACGCCGAGGTTCCGCAGAGCGTCGCGAAGGAGATCATCGCCAAGGCAACGGGCGAGTAGCGCTCTGAGCAGGTGATTCGTGGTTGGTCGCGGGAGGGTTCACCCGCCCGCGGCCACCACGATCGGATCGCGTGAGACCGGGCCTGTAGGCTTCATCGCCGCAGAACCCACAAAGGCTCTCCGGCCTTCGGGCCGGAAAGGCTGTCGACAGAGTCCTAAGCGCCGACCGGCGCGCCGGGCGTACGAACCAAGAAGTCCACAGGAGGACACCAGTGGCGAAGGCTAAGTTCGAGCGGACTAAGCCGCACGTCAACATCGGCACCATTGGTCACATCGACCACGGTAAGACGACGCTGACGGCGGCCATCACCAAGGTCCTGCACGACCAGTACCCGGACCTGAACCCCTACACGCCGTTCGACGAGATCGACAAGGCGCCGGAGGAGAAGGCCCGCGGTATCACGATCTCGATCGCGCACGTCGAGTACCAGACCGAGTCGCGGCACTACGCGCACGTCGACTGCCCTGGGCACGCCGACTACATCAAGAACATGATCACCGGTGCCGCGCAGATGGACGGCGCGATCCTGGTGGTCGCGGCGACCGACGGTCCGATGCCGCAGACCCGCGAGCACGTGCTGCTGGCCCGTCAGGTCGGTGTGCCGTACATCGTCGTGGCGCTCAACAAGAGCGACATGGTCGATGACGAGGAGCTCCTGGAGCTCGTCGAGCTCGAGGTCCGTGAGCTGCTCTCCTCGCAGGAGTACCCGGGTGACGACCTGCCGGTCGTTCGGGTTTCGGCGCTGAAGGCCCTCGAGGGTGACCCCGAGTGGACCGGCAAGCTGCTGGACCTGATGACCGCTGTCGACACCTCGATCCCGCAGCCGGAGCGCGAGGTTGACAAGCCGTTCCTGATGCCCGTTGAGGACGTCTTCACGATCACCGGTCGTGGCACCGTCGTCACCGGTCGCGTGGAGCGCGGCGTTCTCCTGCCGAACGAGGATGTTGAGCTCGTCGGTATCAAGGAGAAGAGCTTCAAGACCAAGGTCACCGCGATCGAGATGTTCCGGAAGACCCTGGACGACGCCCGCGCAGGTGAGAACGTCGGCCTGCTGCTGCGTGGTACCAAGCGCGACGAGGTCGAGCGCGGCATGGTCGTCGTGAAGCCGGGCTCGAACACCCCGCACACGGAGTTCGAGGCGACGGTCTACATCCTCTCCAAGGAGGAGGGTGGCCGTCACACCCCGTTCTTCCAGAACTACCGTCCGCAGTTCTACTTCCGGACCACGGACGTCACCGGTGTCGTCACCCTCCCCGAGGGCACCGAGATGGTCATGCCGGGTGACAACACGTCCATGTCGGTGAAGCTGATCCAGCCCATCGCCATGGAGGAGAACCTCAAGTTCGCGATCCGCGAGGGTGGCCGCACCGTCGGCGCCGGGTTCGTCACCAAGATTAACAAGTGAGCTAGGTAACCCCGATTAGACCCGCCGCCGGTCGTGCGGCATACTAGTCAGGTTGCGTAACGACAGTTCGTCGCCTGTGTTCGGCTTTCGCTGAACCTCCGGGTGGCGAGGCAGTCGAGCGTAGGGTGGTTGGCGGCCCAGTCGCCAACCACCCTCGCACGGCGTTCAGGTCGCGGTAATGCGATCGGCGCCTTGACCCCCCGTGCGGTCAGCACCACTCCGGTACCTAGGGGCGGAGCTCGGCCCGAGGGCGCGACACGCCCGACCGCGGGGGTCGGCGAAGTGGGCCTGTGCCAGCCGGTACAGGCGCCCGCAACACAGCGGCATCGAGAGAAGGAACAGAAGCCACCATGGCGGGACAGAAGATCCGCATCCGGCTCAAGGCCTATGACCACGAGGTCGTCGACTCCTCGGCTCGGAAGATCGTCGAGACGGTGACGCGCACCGGGGCGCAGGTCGCGGGCCCGGTGCCGCTGCCCACGGAGATCAACCGTTTCTGCGTTATCCGCTCGCCGCACAAGTACAAGGACTCGCGCGAGCACTTCGAGATGCGCACGCACAAGCGGCTGATCGACATCATCGACCCGACCCCGAAGACGGTCGACTCGCTCATGCGCCTCGACCTGCCGGCTGGCGTCGACATCGAGATCAAGCTGTAGGGACCGGACAATGGACAGGCAAGTCAAGGGGATCCTGGGCGCCAAGCTCGGCATGACCCAGGTCTGGGACAACAACCGTGTTGTTCCCGTGACCGTGGTCGAGGCCGGCCCGTGCGTCATCAGCCAGGTTCGTAGCGCCGAGAAGGACGGTTACTCCGCGGTCCAGCTGGCGTACGGCACCATCGACCCGCGCAAGGTCAAGAAGCCGATCAGCGGGCACTACGCCAAGGCGGACGTGGCGCCGCGCCGGCACATCGTCGAGCTGCGCACCACTGACGCTGGGGAATACTCGCTCGGCCAGGAAATCACTGTCGAGGAGTTCCCGGCCGGCGTCACCATCGACGTCACCGGCAAGACCAAGGGCAAGGGCTACGCCGGCCCGATGAAGCGGCACGGCTTCCACGGTCTGGGCAGCAGCCACGGTGTCGAGCGCAAGCACCGCTCGCCCGGCTCCATCGGCGCCTGCGCCACTCCGGGTCGTGTCTTCAAGGGCACCCGGATGGCCGGCCGCATGGGTGGCGTTCGCTACACCGTGCAGAACCTCACCGTCCAGGCGGTCGACACCGAGAACAACCTGCTGCTCGTCCGGGGTGCCATTCCTGGCCCCAAGGGCGCGCTGGTTCTGGTCCGTACCGCGGCCAAGAGCAAGGTGAAGAAGGGCGGTGCGGCCAAGTGACCACCGTTGACGTGCGCACCGTCGAAGGCACCACCAGCAGCTCCGTGGAGCTGCCGGCGGACATCTTCGACGTGCAGGCCAACGTCGCGCTGATGCACCAGGTCGTGGTGGCCCAGCTCGCGGCGGCCCGACAGGGCACACACAAGACCAAGACCCGGGCTGAGGTCGCCGGTGGCGGCAAGAAGCCTTACAAGCAGAAGGGCACCGGTCGCGCCCGGCAGGGCTCGATCCGCGCGCCGCAGTTCGCCGGCGGTGGCGTCGTGCACGGTCCCGTGCCGCGCGACTACAGCCAGCGGACCCCGAAGAAGATGAAGGCCGCCGCGCTGCGGGGTGCCCTCTCCGATCGGGCCCGCGCCGGGCAGGTGCACGTCGTCGAGGCGTTCGTCTCGGGCGAGAAGCCGTCGACCAAGGCGGCCCTGGCCACGCTGACCAAGCTCACCGAGGCCCGTCGGGTCCTGGTCGTGCTGAGCAGCACCGACGAGCTGAACTGGGTGTCGCTGCGCAACGAGCCGCGGGTGCACCTGATCGAGTCCGGCCAGCTGAACACGTACGACGTGCTGGTGGCCGACGACGTGGTCTTCACCAAGGACGCCCTGGACGAGTTCCTGGGTGTGCCCGCCGAGACCACCGAGGAGGGTGGCAAGTGAGCACCATCGCCGACCCGCGCGACATCATCGTGGCGCCGGTCGTCTCGGAGAAGAGCTACAGCGAGCTGAACCGGAACTGGTACACCTTCCTGGTGCACCCGGACGCGAACAAGACCGAGATCAAGATCGCTATCCAGCAGATCTTCAACGTCCGCGTCCTGACGGTCAACACGCTCAACCGCCAGGGTAAGCGCAAGCGCACCAAGACCGGCTTCGGTCAGCGCAAGGCGACCAAGCGGGCGATCGTGAAGCTGGCTGACGGTGACCGCATCGAGGCCTTCGGCGGCCCGGTCAGCTGAAGGGTGTAGACAATGGCTATCCGTAAGTACAAGCCGACGACGCCGGGCCGACGTGGCTCGAGTGTCGCTGACTTCGCCGAGATCACCCGGTCCACGCCGGAGAAGTCGCTGCTGGCTCCGTTGCCGAAGAAGGGCGGGCGTAACGCCCACGGCCGGATCACCACGCGGCACCACGGTGGCGGTCACAAGCGTCAGTACCGTCTGATCGACTTCAAGCGGGTCGACAAGGACGGCGTGCCGGCGAAGGTCGCTCACATCGAGTACGACCCGAACCGCACGGCGCGCATCGCGCTGCTGCACTACGCCGACGGCGAGAAGCGCTACATCCTCGCGCCGAAGGACATGAAGCAGGGCGACCGCGTCGAGTCCGGTCCGGGCGCCGACATCAAGCCGGGTAACAACCTGCCGCTGCGCAACATCCCGGTCGGTACCACGATCCACAACGTGGAGCTGCGTCCGGGTGGCGGGGCCAAGCTGGCCCGTTCCGCCGGCGTCGGCATCCAGCTGCTCGGCCGCGAGGGCGCGTACGCGACCCTGCGTATGCCGTCCGGCGAGATCCGGCGGGTGGACGTGCGCTGCCGCGCCAGCGTCGGCGAGATCGGCAACGCCGACCAGTCGAACATCAACTGGGGTAAGGCCGGCCGGATGCGGTGGAAGGGCAAGCGCCCGACCGTCCGTGGTGTCGCCATGAACCCGGTCGACCACCCGCACGGTGGTGGTGAGGGTAAGACCTCCGGTGGTCGCCACCCGGTCAACCCGCAGGGTAAGCCCGAGGGCCGCACCCGCCGTAAGGGCCAGCCGAGTGACCGGCTGATCGTCCGCCGCCGCTACGCCACGCGTAAGCGCGGCTGAGGGAGATAAGACATGCCTCGCAGCCTGAAGAAGGGCCCGTTCGTAGACGACCACCTGCTCAAGAAGGTGGAAGTTCAGAACGACAAGGGCTCCAAGAACGTGATCAAGACCTGGTCGCGGCGCTCGACGATCATCCCCGAGATGCTGGGGCACACGATCGCCGTGCACGACGGACGCAAGCACGTCCCGGTGTTCGTGACCGAGGCGATGGTCGGGCACAAGCTCGGCGAGTTCGCGCTGACCCGCACGTTCAAGGGTCACGAGAAGGACGACCGGAAGAGCCGTCGGCGCTGACGCCGCCAGGCATACGGATAGAGGGAACAAGGGGTTACAGCGATGCCAGGAAAGGGCGACGCTCCGGTGCTTCCGGGCGCGCGGGCGGTTGCGCGGCACGTGCGCATCTCGCCGATGAAGGCGCGCCGGGTGGTCAACCTCGTCCGCGGCCTGCCCGCGAAGGAGGCGCTCACGGTGCTGCAGTTCGCGCCGCAGGCTGCGAGCGAGCAGGTGTACAAGGTGCTCGCTAGCGCGATCGCCAACGCGGAGAACAACGAGCGGCTGGACCCCGACGCGCTGCTCGTCAGCGAGGCCTTCGTGGACGAGGGCCCGACGATGAAGCGGTTCCAGCCGCGGGCGCAGGGTCGGGCGTACCGAATCCGCAAGCGCACCTGCCACATCACCGTGGCGGTCGAAGCGGTCGCGCCGGCAGCGCCGAGGAAGGCCGCGGCGAAGAAGGCCGCCCCGGCCACGGAGGCCGCACCGGCCGAAGCGCAGAGCAAGACGGAGGACGCCGAGTAATGGGTCAGAAGGTTCACCCCACTGGGTTCCGGCTCGGCATCTCGACCGACTGGAAGTCCCGCTGGTTCGCGGACAAGCTCTACAAGGACTACATCGGCGAGGATGTCAAGATCCGCCGCATGATGTCCAAGGGCCTCGAGCGTGCCGGGATTTCCAAGGTCGACATCGAGCGCACCCGCGACCGGGTCCGGGTCGACATCCACACCGCCCGGCCGGGCATCGTCATCGGCCGTAAGGGTGCGGAGGCCGACCGGATCCGCGGCGAGCTTGAGAAGCTCACCGGCAAGCAGGTTCAGCTGAACATCATCGAGGTGAAGAACCCCGAGTCGGACGCTCAGCTCGTCGCGCAGGGCGTGGCCGAGCAGCTGTCCAGCCGGGTCAGCTTCCGTCGGGCGATGCGCAAGGCCATGCAGTCGGCGATGAAGAACCCGGTCTGCAAGGGCATCCGGGTTCAGGTCTCGGGTCGCCTCGGCGGCGCCGAGATGAGCCGGACCGAGTTCTACCGTGAGGGCCGGGTTCCGCTGCACACGCTGCGGGCCAACATCGAGTACGGCTTCTTCGAGGCCCGTACCACGTTCGGCCGGATCGGTGTGAAGGTCTGGATCTACAAGGGCGACGCCGTCATGGGCCGGGAGACTCCGGCCGAGGCCGGTCCGTCTCGCCCGCGTCGTGGTGAGCGTGGCGACCGTCCCGAGCGTCCGCGTCGTGGCCGGTCGGGTTCGTCCGGCACCACGGCTGGTGGCACCGAGGCCGGTCGGGCTGCTGCGACCACCATCGCGCAGCAGGCCGAGACGCCGAGCGGCGAGCCGGTGGACAGCGCAGCTGTCGCCGCCGTGGCTGCTCCGGCAGAAACGCAGCAGGAGGGCTGACAGATGCTGATGCCGCGCAAGCCCCCGAAGGGCTTCCGCAAGCCGCACCACCCGGACCGCAGTGGCGCGTCCAAGGGTGGTAACCGGGTGGTGTTCGGCGAGTTCGGGATCCAGGCTCTCGAGCCGGCGTACGTGACGAACCGGCAGATCGAGTCGGCGCGTATCGCGATGACTCGCCACATCAAGCGTGGTGGCAAGGTCTGGATCACGATCTTCCCGGACCAGGCCCTCACCAAGAAGCCTGCCGAGACCCGGATGGGTTCCGGCAAGGGCTCGCCCGAGTGGTGGGTCGCCAACGTCAAGCCGGGTCGGATTCTCTTCGAGATGTCCTTCCCCAACGAGCAGACCGCGCGAGAGGCCATGCGTCGCGCGATCCACAAGCTCCCGATGAAGTGCCGCATTGTTACGCGCGAAGTGGGTGAATCCTGATGGCAGCGGGCGTTAAGGCGACCGAGCTGCGTGAGCTCTCCGAAGAGGAGCTGGTCACGAAGCTGCGGGAGGCCAAGGCGGAGCTGTTCAACCTCCGCGTACAGGCCGCAACCGGGCAGCTGGACAACAACCGGCGGTTGCAGGTCATCCGTCGGGAGATTGCCCGGATCTACACGATCATGCGTGAGCGTGAGCTGGGGCTCTCGGCCGCGCCGACTGAGGTGACTGCATCATGACCGAAGAGACCGCCACCGCCGCCGCGCGGTCGCGCCGCAAGGTCCGCGAGGGCCTGGTGATCAGCGACAAGATGGACAAGACCGTCGTTGTCGAGGTCGAGGACCGGGTTCGGCACGCGCTGTACGGCAAGATCATGCGCCGTACGAGCAAGCTGAAGGTGCACGACGAGCAGAACGCCGCTGGCACCGGTGACCGGGTTCTCATCATGGAGACCCGGCCGCTGAGCGCCACCAAGCGTTGGCGGATCGTGGAGATCCTGGACAAGGCCAAGTAGCGAAGGCTCGAGCCCGGCGGTTGCGTCGGGCGTAGGTTCCGCCAGGCTCCGGCCGCTACGGCGGCCGGAGAACCGGCAGACATAGGAGATAGACGTGATTCAGCAGGAGTCGCGACTGCGCGTCGCCGACAACACGGGTGCTCGGGAGATCCTTTGCATCCGGGTTCTCGGTGGCTCCGGTCGGCGCTACGCGAGCATCGGCGACGTCATCGTGGCCACGGTCAAGGACGCGATCCCGGGTGCCGGTGTGAAGAAGGGCGATGTCGTCAAGGCGGTCATCGTTCGCACGGCCAAGGAGAGGCGTCGGCCGGACGGCTCGTACATCCGCTTCGACGAGAACGCCGCCGTCATCATCAAGGACGGCGGGGACCCGCGTGGAACCCGTATCTTCGGCCCGGTGGGTCGGGAGCTGCGGGACAAGCGGTTCATGAAGATCATTTCCCTCGCGCCGGAGGTGTTGTGACCGTGAAGGTCAAGAAGGGCGACACGGTCGTCATCATCGCCGGCAAGGACAAGGGTGCCAAGGGCAAGGTCATTCAGGCCTACCCGCGGCAGGACAAGGTCCTGGTCGAGGGCGTGAACCGGGTCAAGAAGCACACCCGCATCAGCACCACCCAGCGTGGCGCCAAGACCGGCGGCATCGTCACTCAGGAGGCCCCGATCCACGTCTCGAACGTGCAGGTCCTGGACTCCGACGGCAAGCCGACCCGCGTCGGTTACCGGATCGACGACAACGGCCAGAAGGTCCGCATCGCGCGTAGCACCGGTAAGGACCTGTGATGACCACGGCTACCGAAAAGACCCTGCCGCGCCTCAAGGAGCGGTACCGCAACGAGATCGTGGCCCAGCTGCGTGAGCAGCACAGCTACGGCAACCCCATGCAGGTGCCGCGGCTGGTCAAGATCGTCGTCAACATGGGTGTCGGCGAGGCTGCTCGCGACGCCAAGCTGATCGACGGCGCGGTCCGCGACCTCGCCACGATCACCGGCCAGAAGCCGCAGGTGCGGCGGGCGACCAAGTCCATCGCGCAGTTCAAGCTCCGCGAGGGCATGCCGATCGGCGCGAAGGTGACTCTTCGCGGCGACCGGATGTGGGAGTTCCTGGACCGGCTGCTCTCCATCTCGCTGCCGCGCATCCGCGACTTCCGCGGCCTTGACGGGCGCAAGCTGGACGGGCACGGCAACTACACGTTCGGTCTGACCGAGCAGTCTGTGTTCCATGAGATCGACCAGGACCGGATCGATCGCCAGCGGGGCATGGACATCACGGTGGTCACCACCGCCACGACCGACGACGAGGGCCGGGCGCTGCTCAAGCTCCTGGGCTTCCCGTTCAAGGAGAACTGAGATGGCCAAGAAGGCGCTGATCATCAAGGCGGCCGCGAAGCCGAAGTTCTCGGTTCGCGCGTACACCCGCTGCCAGCGGTGCGGGCGTCCGAAGGCGGTCTACCGCAAGTTCGGGCTCTGCCGGGTCTGCATCCGGGAAATGGCCCACCGCGGTGAGCTGCCGGGTGTGTCCAAGGCTTCCTGGTAAGGGCGACCGCGTCCCGGCCGTCGGCCGGGAACTCCTGCACCGATTAGGTATTGCTCTTCGCCGTAGGCCCGGAGCTGATGCTCCGGGAACCCCGGCGAGAAAGGCTGACGAAATCCATGACGATGACCGACCCGATCGCAGACATGCTCACGCGTCTGCGTAACGCCAACCAGGCGTACCACGATCAGGTGAAGATGCCCTACTCCAAGATCAAGGCGAACATCGCCGAGGTCCTGAAGGCCGAGGGTTACATCGCCACCTGGTCGGTCGAGGAGCCCGAGGAGGGCGCCGTCGGCAAGCGACTGGTCGTCGAGCTGAAGTACGGCCAGAGCCGCGAGCGGAGCCTGGCCGGCATCAAGCGCGTGTCCAAGCCCGGTCTCCGGGTGTACGCCAAGTCGGACGGGCTCCCGCGGGTGCTCGGTGGGCTGGGCGTGGCGATCATTTCGACGTCCCAGGGGCTGCTGACCGACCGGCAGGCCCGCAAGCGGAGTGTTGGCGGGGAAGTCCTCGCCTTCGTCTGGTAACGGGAGACAGGTAGAAATGTCGCGAATTGGACGTAAGTCGATCCCGGTACCAGCCGGCGTCGACATCACGATCGACGGGCAGACCGTCAAGGTCAAGGGCCCCAAGGGCCAGCTCCAGCACACCCTCGCCGAGCCGATCACGGTCGAGCGGGCAGAGGATGGGCAGCTGAGCGTCAACCGGCCGAACGACGAGCGCAAGGCCAAGGAACTCCACGGCCTGAGCCGTACGCTGGTTGCCAACATGATCGTCGGGGTCACCGAGGGCTACCGCAAGAGCCTGGAGATCGCCGGCACCGGTTACCGGGTCACCGCCAAGGGTTCGGACCTCGAGTTCGCGCTCGGGTTCTCGCACCCGGTGGTCGTCCCCGCCCCGGCGGGCATCACCTTCACGGTGGAGCGGCCGACCCTGTTCCACGTGGCTGGCATCGACAAGCAGCAGGTCGGTGAGGTCGCCGCCAACATCCGGAAGATCCGCCCGCCGGAGCCCTACAAGGGCAAGGGCGTCAAGTACCAGGGCGAGGTCATCCGCCGCAAGGCTGGAAAGGCAGGTAAGAAGTGAGCGCCACGCTGCTCAAGCGCCGCCGCGGTGTCGCCGCCAAGCGCGCCGTTGGGCGTGCGCGTCGACACTTCCGCGTCCGCAAGAACGTCAGCGGTACGGCCGAGCGTCCGCGCCTGGTCGTCACCCGCTCGCTGCGGCACATGGTCGCCCAGGTCGTCGACGACACCAAGGGTCACACCCTGGCGTCGGCGTCGACCCTGGACGCCTCGCTGCGCGGTGCGGAGGGCGACAAGAGCGCCCTGGCTGGCAAGGTGGGCGCTCTGCTCGCCGAGCGGGCGAAGGCCGCCGGCGTCTCCAAGGTCGTCTTCGACCGCGGCGGTAACCGGTACGCGGGGCGAGTCGCCGCGCTTGCCGACGCCGCCCGCGAAGCCGGGCTCGAGTTCTAACAACCCCGTCACGAGAGAGAAGGAAGGCTGCTGATGCCAGGTCAACAGCGCCGTGGCGGCGGGTCCGGTGGCAACGAGGGTGGTCGCCGCGACAACCGCCGTGAGGGCGGCCGCGGAAACGCGCCCGTCGAGAAGACCCCGCACCTTGAGCGGGTCGTCGCGATCAACCGCGTCGCCAAGGTCGTGAAGGGTGGTCGTCGCTTCAGCTTCACCGCCCTGGTGATCGTGGGCGACGGCGACGGCACGGTCGGCGTGGGCTACGGAAAGGCCAAGGAGGTGCCCGCGGCCATCGCCAAGGGTGTCGAGGAGGCCAAGAAGCACTTCTTCAAGGTCCCGCGGATCGGTCAGTCGATCCCGCACCCGGTGACGGGTGAGGACGCCGCTGGTGTGGTGCTGCTCAAGCCGGCCTCGGCCGGTACGGGTGTCATCGCCGGTGGACCGGTGCGTGCCGTGCTGGAGTGCGCTGGGATCCACGACGTGCTCTCCAAGAGCCTCGGTTCGTCGAACCCGATCAACATCGTGCACGCCACCGTGGCGGCTCTGAAGGGGCTTGAGTCCCCCGAGCAGGTCGCGGCGCGTCGTGGTCTGCCGGTGGAGGACGTCGCGCCGGCCGCCATGCTGGCGTCGCGTGCGGGGGTGGCGCGCTGATGGCACGCCTGAAGGTCACCCAGCTCCGGTCCGGTATCGGGACCAAGCACAACCAGCGTGAGTCGCTGCGTTCGCTCGGTCTCAAGCGGATCAACGACGTGGTGGTCAAGGAGGACCGGCCCGAGATCCGCGGCATGATCTTCACTGTGAGCCACCTCGTGAAGGTCGAGGAGGTCGAGTAATGACGATCAAGGTGCATCACCTGCGCCCGGCGCCCGGTTCCAAGACCGCGAAGACCCGTGTGGGTCGCGGTGAGGGTTCCAAGGGCAAGACCGCTGGTCGCGGTACCAAGGGTTCCAAGGCCCGCAAGAACATCTCGGCGGCGTTCGAGGGTGGGCAGATGCCCATCCACATGCGCCTGCCGAAGATGAAGGGCTTCAAGAACAAGTTCAAGGTGGTCTTCCAGGTTGTCAACCTGGACCGACTCGCTGAGCTGTTCCCGAATGGTGGTCAGGTCGGCCCGCTGGAGCTCGTCGAGTCCGGTGCGGTCCGCAAGGGTCACCCGGTCAAGGTCCTCGGCACCGGGGATCTCGGCGGTGTGGCGCTCCAGGTGTCCGCGCACGCGTTCAGTGCGTCGGCCAAGGAGAAGATCGCTGCCGCCGGTGGCTCCGTCACCGAGCTGTAAGGCGTACGACCATGGCGCCCGTCCAGTTGAGAGCAACTGGCGGGCGCCATGGTCTGCCTGGGCCGTGAGCGCCCGGTAACATCGGTTTCGATTTATGTAGTCGGGCGCATCTGCCCGGACCGGGGTGAGGCTGTTAGAGTCCCATCCCAGCCATGGATTGCGGGCACTCGCCCGTGATCCACCCCGACCCGCCAGGGATCACCGGCGGCCCGCCTCGCGCAGGAGGAAGAAGTTGCTGTCCGCCTTTCTCAGTGCGTTCCGTACGCCTGACCTGCGCAAGAAGCTGCTGTTCACAGTAGGCATCATCGCGGTCTACCGGCTGGGCGCAACGCTCCCCAGCCCGGGCGTCTCGTACGGCAACGTGCAGAAGTGCCTCGACACCATCCAGGGTGACACCACCGGGGTGGTGAACCTTCTCAACCTCTTCTCCGGCGGAGCGCTGCTGCAGCTCTCGGTCTTCGCGCTGGGCATCATGCCCTACATCACCGCGTCGATCATCCTGCAGCTGCTGACCGTCGTGATCCCCCGCCTCGAGCAGCTCCGCAAGGAGGGCCAGGCCGGTCAGGCGAAGATCACCCAGTACACCCGCTACCTGACCCTCGGTCTCGGTGTGCTGCAGGCCTCGGCGTTCGTGGCGCTGGCCCGCTCGGGCCAGCTGTTCCAGAACCGCTGCGACCAGTTCCCGATCATCCCCACCGGCACCGGCATCCCGGACTGGCTGACCCTGGCCATCCTGGTGATGACGATGACCGCCGGCACCGGCATGGTCATGTGGCTCGGTGAGCTGATCACCGACCGCGGCGTCGGCAACGGCATGTCCGTCCTGATCTTCACCTCGATCGCGGCGCGGCTGCCCAGCGAGGGCTGGCAGATCAAGACCAGCAAGGGCTGGGACATGTTCGCCCTGGTCATCGCGCTGGTCCTGGTGGTCATCACCGCTGTCACCTTCATCGAGCAGTCGCAGCGCCGGATCCCGGTGCAGTACGCCAAGCGGATGATCGGCCGGCGGATGTACGGCGGCACCTCGACCTACATCCCGCTCAAGGTCAACCAGGCTGGTGTGATCCCGGTCATCTTCGGTTCGTCGCTGCTCTACCTGCCGCAGTTGGCGCTGCAGTTCTTCGACCAGACCGACCCGGGCAAGACCCAGTCGTGGATCCAGAACAACCTGGTCAACCCGAGCAGCCCGATCTACATCGCGGTCTACTTCCTGCTGATCATCTTCTTCACGTACTTCTACGTCTCGATCACGTTCAACCCGACCGAGGTCGCTGACAACATGAAGAAGTACGGCGGGTTCGTGCCGGGTATCCGCCCGGGCAAGCCGACCGCCGACTACCTGGACTTCATCCTCAGCCGGATCACCCTGCCGGGCGCGCTCTACCTCGGCATCATCTCGATCCTGCCGAACTTCTTCTTCATCTGGCTGGACAACCAGCAGTACCAGAACTTCCCGTTCGGCGGCACCGCTGTGCTCATCATGGTCGGCGTCGGTCTGGAGACCGTGAAGCAGATCGAGAGCCAACTCATGCAGCGGAACTACGAAGGGTTCCTGCGGTAGATGAGACTCGTTCTGGTTGGCCCGCCGGGCGCGGGCAAGGGCACGCAGGCCGAGTTCATCGCCGCGCACCTCTCGGTGCCGAAGATTTCGACCGGAGACATCTTCCGGTCGAACGTCACCCAGGGCACGCCGCTCGGTGTCGAGGCGAAGCGGTACATGGATGCGGGCGAGCTGGTTCCGGACGAGGTCACCATCAACATGGTCCGGGACCGGCTGGCCGAGCCCGACGCCAGCGAGGGTTTCCTGCTCGACGGCTTCCCGCGGACGACTCCGCAGGCTGCCGCTCTGGACAAGCTCCTGGCCGATCTGGGCACTGCCCTGGATCTGGTCCTGGAGCTGGTCGTCGACGACGACGAGGTGATCCGGCGGCTCTCCGGCAGGCGCACCTGCCGGGGCTGCGGCAAGATCTGGCACGTCGAGTTCGACGCCACGACCCGGCCCGGCATCTGTGACCGCTGCGGCGCCGAGCTGTTCCAGCGCGACGACGACAAGCCGGAGACGATCGCGACGCGGCTCCGCGAATACAGCGAGAAGACCGCGCCCCTGGTCGACTACTACGGCGCTCAGGGCAAGCTGGTCGGGATCGACGCCACCGGGCCGGTGGAGGACGTCACCACCCGGGCCATCGACGCGCTGCGGTCGTACGGCGGCTGAGGTCCGGCCGGGCCACGGCGGATAGAGTGCGAACAGCGGGGTACGCGTTATGTGCCCCGCTGTTCGGCAACGAAAGGTAACCGCTCCATGCGTCGTCCCCAGCTGGACATCCAGCTGAAGACCCCTGACCAGATCGAGAAGATGCGGGCCGCCGGGCTGGTGGTGGCCGAGGCGTTGCGTCGGATGCGGGAGGCTGTCGCCCCCGGTGTGAGCACCGCCGATCTGGACGCCATCGCGGAGGCGACCATCCGCGAGGCGGGCGGCGTTCCGTCGTTCAAGGGCTACCACGGCTTTCCGGCGTCGATCTGCTCCTCGGTCAACGAGCAGATCGTGCACGCCATCCCGTCGCCGAAGCAGGTGCTCCAGGCCGGTGACCTGATCTCCATCGACTGCGGCGCGGTGCTGGACGGGTGGCACGGCGACTCCGCGATCACGGTCGGGGTCGGTGACGTCGACCCGGCGCTGTTGAAGATGGCCGAGGTCGCCGAGGACGCCATGTGGGCCGGTATCGCCGCCGCTGCGCGTGGTGCCGCCAGCGGCAAGGGCCGCCTCACCGACATCTCGCACGCTGTGGAGACCGCTGTCCGCAAGGGCGGCCGGTACGGCATCGTCGACGGCTACGGCGGGCACGGCATCGGCACCGAGATGCACCAGGACCCACACGTGCTCAACCACGGTCGGCCGGGCAAGGGTCCGCGACTGGTCACCGGGATGGCCCTGGCCATCGAGCCGATGATCACCATGGCGTCCCCGCGTACCGTCGAGTTGGCCGACGGGTGGACGGTCGTCACCCGGGACGGCTCTGTGGCCGCGCACGTCGAGCATTCGATGGCGCTGCTGCCGGACGGGGTCTGGGTGCTCACCGCGTTCGACGGTGGCCGGGCCCGCCTGGGCGACCTGGTGACCGCCCGCCAACCCGCGGGCACGAAAACTCCCTAGTACGCTCCCGGCCCCGCGTCGCGCCGTTGATCATGAAGTTCCAGCCCCGACACGCCGGTGGGGCGGGCAACAGCTTCATGATCGACCGCTGTCGGGGGCGGGCGTGAGTGGCGCGACGGTGGCATGCTTGCCGGCATGGACGGGCGTGACGGGATGCGAGCCGCGGACTCGGACCGTGCGGCGGTGGCTGACCGGTTGCGGGTCGCCCTCGACGAGGGCCGACTGGATCTGCACGAGTACGACGAGCGGTTGCAGCGGGCCTACGCGGCGCGCACGTACGCCGACCTCGAGGGCCTGCTGACCGATCTGCCGCCGGTGACGCCGGCGCAGCGGTCGGGCCTGGCGCCGGTCGCCGGGTCGACGATGAGCCCGCTGGGTGACCAGCTCGATCCGGCCTTCAGCAGGGGCGTGGCCGCCCGCTGGCTGGCCGAGGTGTGGTTCCCGTACCTGCGGGTGATCGCCATCGTGGTGACCATCTGGGCGGTGACGTCGGTGCTCAGCAAGGACCTGCTCTACTTCTGGCCGGTCTGGGTGGCCGGGCCGTGGGGCGCGGTGCTGGTGGTCCGCACGGTCAGCGGGCTGGCTGCGAAGGAGCCCCAGCGCCAGGCCGTGAAGCGCCAACGCCGCCGGGAGCGCAAGCAGGCAAAGCGCGCCCTCAAGCCGACAACGACGAACCAACCCCCTGAACCCCACCGACTCCAAGCCGCGGACCGGACTCGCCGCGGTTGGTCGATCATGAAGTTGTTGCTGCCGAATACGGCGTGTCGTGACAACAACTTCATGATCAACAGGGCCTGAGGGTGGGGTTCGGAGGGACTCGCGCGGGTTGGTGGGTGGCCGGTTTGGCGGGGGACCGCAGGCCGGCGTACACTTTCAGATCGGCGCACAGCGTCCACTCCGGCATGCCCACCCTGCGCTTCGGTGGGAGCTGGAGCCGCGGCTGGCGCGGGCTTCTGATTCTGATCAGATTTCCGTGTAAGACGTTGTGGGCCGCCCGGTGCAATCGACGTCAGGACAGCGGAGGACATGCCGAAAAAAGACGGAGCCATTGAGATCGAGGGTCGGGTCATCGAGCCCCTGCCGAACGCCATGTTCCGGGTGGAGCTCGCGAACGGCCACAAGGTGTTGGCTCACATCAGCGGGAAGATGCGGCAGCACTACATCCGTATCCTTCCGGAGGACCGGGTCGTCGTCGAACTCTCGCCGTACGACCTGACCCGCGGGCGCATCGTCTACCGCTACAAGTAGTCCTGACGACGGCCGGGAAGTCCCGTGTCCGTCTTCGACGTCCGGTGCCGCGCAGAACGCGTAACCGGGCCAGATGGGAAGTAAGGCAACCGTGAAGGTCAAGCCGAGCGTCAAGAGGATCTGCCAGAAGTGCCGGGTTATCCGCCGGCACGGCCGGGTCATGGTCATCTGCAGCGACCCGCGCCACAAGCAGCGCCAGGGCTGACTCAGCCCGTCCGGCCGGAGCACGGCCGGGTGGCGTTGGTCCAGGCGGATCCCCAGCGACACACACATCACACATGCTCGTCCCAGCCGCGAGCGGTACGCCAGACGTACCTCTGCGTGGCTGACCCCCGGTCGGAGGCCGGGGCCCGCTCGGGCAGCGACCGATCCCGGTCGCCGGCGCTCACCGCGTCGGAAGGACGGGACGGCCGGTAGCGGGGTGGGACGGGTCCACACCTCCGCCACACATCACGAGGAGTACGCCCGCACATGGCACGTCTAGTCGGCGTGGATCTCCCCCGCGAAAAGCGGTTGGAGATCGCGCTCACCTACATCTTCGGGGTCGGTCGCACCCGCGCCCTGGAGACACTCGCCGCCACCGGCATCTCGCCGGACAAGCGCGCTCGGGACCTCACGGACGAGGAGCTCGTGCAGCTCCGCGACCACATCGAGGGCAACTACAAGGTTGAAGGCGACCTGCGCCGCGAGGTCGCCGCTGACATCCGCCGCAAGGTTGAGATCGGCTGCTACGCCGGCATCCGGCACCGCCGGGGCCTGCCCGTGCGTGGCCAGCGGACCAAGACCAATGCCCGGACCCGCAAGGGCCCGAAGCGGACCGTCGCCGGCAAGAAGAAGCCCGGCAAGAAGTAGTTCTTAACCGGATGACGGGATCGGCCGCCGCCGAGGCGGGTCGGGTCGCAACCCAGTCCGGAAAGTCAACTAGGAGCGCACAGACTTATGCCACCGAAGGCTCGTGCCGGAGCCGCTGTAAAGAAGGTCCGGCGCAAGGAACGCAAGAACGTCGCCCACGGGCAGGCGCACATCAAGAGCACGTTCAACAACACCATCGTGTCCATCACGGACCCGACCGGTGCGGTCATCTCCTGGGCCTCCGCTGGCCAGGTCGGCTTCAAGGGCTCCCGCAAGTCGACTCCGTTCGCTGCGCAGCTGGCCGCCGAGGCTGCCGCGCGTCGCGCCATGGAGCACGGCATGCGCAAGGTCGACGTGTTCGTCAAGGGCCCCGGCTCCGGCCGGGAAACCGCCATCCGTTCGCTGCAGGCAGTGGGCCTCGAGGTCGGGCAGATCGCCGACGTCACCCCGCAGCCGCACAACGGGTGCCGTCCGCCGAAGCGTCGCCGGGTCTGAGAGGTAGAGAGAGATGGCTCGTTACACCGGTGCAGACTGCCGCCGTTGCCGGCGGGAGAAGATGAAGCTGTTCCTCAAGGGCAGCAAGTGCGATGGTCCGAAGTGCCCGTTCGAGTCCCGGCCGTTCCCGCCCGGGCAGCACGGCCGCGGCCGCACGAAGGAGACGGAGTACCTGCTCCAGCTCCGCGAGAAGCAGAAGGCCCGTCGGGTTTACGGCGTGCTGGAGAAGCAGTTCCGCGGTTACTACGAGGAAGCCGTTGGCAAGCAGGCCAAGACCGGTGAGGTCCTCCTGCAGATCCTCGAGTCGCGGCTGGACAACGTCGTTTACCGGGCCGGCTTCGCCCACTCGCGGGACATGGCCCGCCAGCTGGTCAAGCACGGTCACTTCACGGTGAACGGCAAGAAGGTCGACATCCCGTCGTACCGCGTCAAGGAGCACGACATCATCGAGGTTCGGGGCAAGAGCAAGGAGCTCACCCCGTTCATCGTCGCGCAGGCTCAGGCCGGCTCGAAGACGGTTCCGGCGTGGCTTGAGGCCATCCCGAGCCAGATGAAGGTGCTCGTGCACTCCCTCCCGGCCCGGCAGGTCATCGACACGCAGGTCCAGGAGCAGTTGATCGTCGAGCTCTACTCCAAGTAGTCCGAGCTCGTTCGGTGGCCCGCCCTTCGGGGCGGGCCACCGGAACAGTTTGTGTCGTGGGCGTCAAATAGCGGGCGCCCCGGAAGAGAAGAGAAAAGATGCTCATCAGCCAGCGACCCTCCCTCTCCGAGGAGTCGATCAACGAGACCCGGTCCCGGTTCGCCATCGAGCCGCTGGAGCCGGGCTTCGGCTACACCCTGGGTAACTCGCTGCGGCGTACGCTGCTGTCGTCGATCCCGGGCGCGGCCGTCACCTCGATCAAGATCGACGGTGTGCTGCACGAGTTCACCACGATCCCCGGTGTCAAGGAGGACGTGGTCGAGCTCGTCATGAACATCAAGGAGCTGTGCGTCAGCTCCGAGCACGACGAGCCGGTCAGCATGTACCTGCGTAAGCAGGGCCCGGGCGATGTGACCGCGGGCGACATCCAGCCCCCGGCCGGCGTCTCGGTGCACAACCCGGATCTCAAGCTCGCCACCCTGAACGGCAAGGGCCGGCTCGACATGGAGCTGACCGTCGAGCGGGGCCGGGGCTACGTGACGGCGGCGCAGAACAAGCAGTCCGGCGCCGAGATCGGCCGCATCCCGGTCGACTCGATCTACTCGCCGGTGCTGAAGGTGACCTACCGCGTCGAGGCGACCCGTGTCGAGCAGCGCACCGACTTCGACCGGCTGATCATCGACGTCGAGACCAAGCCGTCGATGGGTCCGCGTACCGCGCTGGCCTCCGCCGGTTCGACGCTGGTGGAGCTGTTCGGGCTCGCCCGGGAGCTGGACGAGACCGCCGAGGGCATCGACATCGGGCCGTCCCCGCAGGACGCCCAGCTGGCGGCGGACCTCGCTCTGCCGATCGAGGAGCTGGACCTCACCGTCCGCTCCTACAACTGCCTCAAGCGCGAGGGCATCAACTCCGTTGGTGAGCTCATCGGGCGTACCGAGGCCGACCTCCTCGACATTCGCAACTTCGGTCAGAAGTCGATCGACGAGGTCAAGATGAAGCTCGCCGGGATGGGTCTCGGGCTGAAGGACTCGGCTCCGAACTTCGACCCGGCGCACGTCGTGGACACCTTCGGCGAGGCCGACTACGACACCGACGACTACCGCGAGACCGAGCAGCTCTAGTCCGCGCTGCCGCCACAACTGAGGAGCACCAAAAATGCCCACGCCCACCAAGGGCCCCCGCCTCGGCGGCAGCCCCTCGCACGAGCGGCTGATGCTGGCCAACCTGGCGACCGCGCTGTTCCAGCACGGGAAGATCCAGACCACCGAGACGAAGGCCCGGCGGCTGCGCCCGCTGGCCGAGCAGCTCATCACCAAGGCCAAGCGCGGTGACCTCGCCTCGCGGCGTCGGGTGCTGGGTGTCGTCAAGGACAAGGACGTGGTCTACGCCCTGTTCGACCAGATCGCGCCCCGGTACTCCAACCGCCCCGGCGGTTACACCCGGATCGTGAAGACCGGTCCGCGCAAGGGTGACAACGCGCCGATGGCCATCATCGAGCTGGTGGAGGAGCTTCAGGTCGCCGAGCCGAAGGCGAACAAGAAGACCGCCGCCCGCAAGGCCGCGCAGCAGGACAAGGTCGAGGCGCTCGCCCCGGCCGACGAGGCCCCGAAGTCGGCTCCGGCCGACCAGGACTCCGAGGCGCCGGTGTCGGCGTCCGGTGACACCGACGCCGCCCGCGAGGACAGCGACGAGGCCACCGAGAACAAGGCCTGATCAAGGGCATCGTCGGGCCCGGCACCCCCATCGGGGTGCCGGGCCCGACCCGTAACAGGAGGTACGAGGTGGACGAGCGGATCCGGCTGCGGCTGGACGTCTCGTACGACGGCACCGACTTCTCCGGCTGGGCAGCCCAGCCGACCAGGCGCACCGTCGCGGGGGTGCTCGTCGAGACCCTGGACCTGGTTCTCGGCGTCGGTACCGCCACCGGGCTGACGGTGGCCGGGCGGACCGACGCGGGAGTGCACGCCACCGGTCAGGTGTGCCACGTGGACCTGCCCGTGGACGTGTGGCGCCAGCACGAGGGGCGGCTGCTGCGTCGGCTGGCCCGGCTGCTCCCCACGGACGTGCGGGTACGGGCGATGACCGAGGTGCCGGCCGACTTCGACGCCCGGTTCTCGGCCACCTTCCGGCGCTACGAGTACCGGGTCACCGACGCGCCTTTCGGCGCCGAGCCGTTGCGCCGCCACGAGGTGCTGGCCTGGCCGAAGCCGTTGGACCTGGCCGCGCTGAACGCCGCCGCCACCGGGCTGGTGGGGGAGCACGACTTCGCCGCGTACTGCCGGCGCAAGGAGCACGCCACCACACTGCGCGAGGTGACCCGGCTGGACTGGCGTCGCGACCCGGACGGCATCCTGGTCGCCACAGTGCAGGCTGACGCGTTCTGTCAGGCGATGGTGCGCAGCCTGGTGGGAGCCATGCTGGTGGCCGGGGACGGCCGTCGCCCGGTCGAGTGGCCGGGGACTCTGCTCACCCAGCGGGAGCGGTCCAGCGAGGTGACGGTGGCCCCCGCGCGCGGGCTGACCCTGGTCGCCGTCGGCTACCCGGCAGATCCGTCCGAGTACGCCCAACGGGCGACCCTCACCCGCCGGTTGCGGGTCCCGATCGAGGGTTGACCGTCCGCACTGTCAGTCGCCGGGCAGATCGCCCTGGTTGGCGTTGCTGCCGGTAGGTGCCGCCGTCGGTTGCGAGGCGGTGCCACCGTCGGCCCGGCTCTGCAGCACGCCCCGGCTGAGGTGCAACTCGATCATGTCGAACAGGATCTCGCGGACCTTGGCGTCTCCCGCCTTGACCGCTGTGCCGTCCTTGCGGACCACCAGCGCGTACGCCAGGTAGTGGCCACGGACCTGCCAGCCGACGCGTGCCGGGGCGTTGGCCAGGACATCGGTGCCGTCGCCGTCGTTCGCGGTGAGGCCACGGAAACGGCCCTGCCGCTCGTCGAGAAGTTGCCGGAGCCGGTCTCGGGCTCGTTCCGCGCTGACCTTGTCGGTGAGGTTGAACAGGCCGGCGGTGACCAGGTGGCTGTCGTCGGGCGTACTGAGGGTGGCCCGGACGATCTGGTTGCAGCCGAGCCGGACCAGCAGGTCGGCGACCTCGTCGGTGGCGGCTACGGCGCAACTGCCGCTGGACTGTGTCTTGAGCACCTGGTAGCTCGGCTGGCCGTCGGTGAGCTTCAGCTCCTTGCCGGGGAAGAGTTCCTTGGCGGTGAGCGGGGCCTGGTCGGTGTCCCGGGAGTCGAGGGCGAGCCGTTCCGCCGACGCCGACGTGGGGGCGGCGTTCGGCTGGTTCGTCGGGTTGCTCTGCGGCTGCTCGCCGCGGTCGATGAGCAGCGCGGCGGCGCCGAGGCCGCAGAGGGCGAGCAGCACCAGGACGGCTGCGCCGCCGATCAGTGCCTGCCACAGTCGACCGCCGCCGCGCCGGGCGGGCGGCTCAGCCGCCGTCGCCGAGGTGTAGATCTGGCTGCGCGGCGGTGCGGGTGGGATGTCGGCGCGTGTCGGCACTGCCTGCGGCGCATCGGCGTGGGCCGCCGGCCCGAGCTGTGGCACCTCCGTGCGAGCCGGTGCCGGCTGCGACGAGGGCAGCGAGAGCTGGTTCGGGCGGGGCAGCGACGGCGTGGGGAAGCGTGACGGAGAGGGCCCGGCCGCCGGGGGCGGACCGGCGCCGAGCACCGACAGGTCGGACCCGGGCTCCGGGTACTCCTCGAAAGCGTCCTCATCGGACTGGTACCGATACACCATGTCGCCCAGAGTAGGAGTCATTGTCCCTTTAGGTAGTAATTTCGGGGAAATGTACGTGTGGGCCGCGTCAGGTCCGCCCCGGACCGGTGCGAGAATTGTCGGGTGACCGGCGACCACTACTTCACCGCTCAGCCCACCAGCGACGCCCCGGCGCGCGAGGTCGAGTTCACCGTCGCCGACCGCGACTACCGGCTCACCTCGGCCGGCGGGGTGTTCTCCGCCAGCCGGCTCGACCCCGGCACCGCGGTGCTGCTGCGCAAGGCCGAGCTGCCCGCCGACGACACCACCGGTGACCTGCTCGACCTCGGCTGCGGGTTCGGGCCGATCAGCTGCGTACTGGCCGACCTCGCGCCCAGCAGCACCATCTGGGCCGTCGACGTCAACGCCCGGGCCCGCGAACTGACCGCCGCCAACGCGGCTCGGGTCGGTGCCGCCGACCGGGTCCGGGTCAGCGCGCCAGACGACGTTCCGGACGACGTCCGCTTCGCCCAGATCTGGTCGAACCCGCCCATCCGGATCGGCAAGGACGGGCTGCACGACCTGTTGCTGCGCTGGCTGCCCCGACTCGCCCCGGACGGCGTCGGCTGGTTGGTCGTCGCCCGACACCTCGGCGGCGACTCGCTGCAACGCTGGCTCACCGAGCAGAGCTGGCAGGTCGAGCGGTACGCCAGCCAGAAAGGCTTCCGGGTGCTGCGCGTCACCCGGTAATTGGATGTACCCCCCGACCCTCACTGGGGCAGGATCCCGGCGTGGGATACGTGGACGTGGCAGCGGTCGGGCACATCCTGCCCGACGGTCGGGAACTCTTCGCCGACGTGTCGTTCCGGGTCGGTGAGGGCAGCAAGGTCGCCCTGGTCGGGCCGAACGGCGCGGGAAAGACGACGCTGCTGAGGATGGTCGCCGGCGACCTGCCGGTGCGCAGCGGCGTGGTCGCGCGGGCCGGCGGGCTGGGTGTGATGCGCCAGTTCATCGGCATGATCGGTGACGAGTCGACCCTCGCCGACCTGGCGTTGTCGCTGGCCCCTCCGGCGCTTCGCGACGCCGGCCGGCGGCTCGGCGAGACCGAGGCGGCCATGCGGGCGGCTGAGACCCACGGCAAGTTCAGCAACGCCGCGGGCAAGGCCCAGTTGGCGTACGCCGATGCGCTCGGCGCCTGGGGCGAGGCCGGCGGGTACGACGCCGAGGTGCTCTTCGACACCGTCGCGACCATCGTGCTCGGTAAGCCGTGGGACGCCGTACGGGACCGTCCGGTGCGTACCCTCTCCGGCGGCCAGCAGAAGCGCTTCGCCCTGGAGTTGCTGTTACGCGGCCCGGACGAGGTGCTGCTGCTCGACGAACCTGACAACTTCCTCGACGTGCCCGGCAAGCGCTGGCTGGAGGCGCGACTGCGCGAGTCGACGAAGTCGGTGCTCTACGTCTCGCACGACCGCGAGCTGCTGGCCCAGAGCGCCGACCGGGTGGTCGCCGTCGAGGGTGGCAGTGCCTGGGTGCACCCGGGCGGCTTCGCCAGCTGGTACGAGGCTCGGGTGGCTCGGCACGCCCGCCTCGACGAGCTGCGCCGGCGCTGGGACGAGGAGCACCAGAAGCTGCGCGAGCTGGTGCTGATGTACAAGCAGAAGGCCGCGTACAACGACGGGTTGGCCTCGCGTTACCAGGCCGCGCAGACCCGGTTGCGCAAGTTCGAGAAGGCCGGGCCGCCGCCCGTACCGCCGAAGGACCAGGACATCCGGATGCGGCTCAGCGGCGGGCGGACCGGCAAGCGCGCGGTCGTCTGCGAGCAGCTGGAGCTCGACGGCCTGACATTCCCCTTCGACCTGGAGATCTGGTACGGCGACCGGGTGGCGGTGCTCGGTGCCAACGGCACCGGCAAGTCGCACTTCCTGCGGCTGCTGGCCCGCGGCGGCACCGACCCGGACCCGGCGAACGGCCCGGTCGACGGCGCGGGCGCGCTCGCTCCGGTGATGCACGAGGGGTCGGCCCGCCTCGGTGCCCGGGTCCGCCCCGGGCACTTCTCCCAGACTCACGACCGGCCGGAGCTGATGTCGAAGACGCTTGTCGAGATCCTCTGGCGGGGCGACGAGCACCGCACCGGGATGGACCGGCACGCGGCGATGGGTGTGCTCAGTCGCTACGAGCTGGCCGCGCAGGGCGACCAGCGCTTCGGCACGCTCTCCGGCGGGCAGCAGGCCCGGTTCCTGGTGCTGCTGTTGGAGCTGTCCGGGGCGACCCTGCTGCTGCTCGACGAGCCCACCGACAA
The DNA here is from genome assembly GCF_042871765.1 of Micromonospora sp. NPDC005553. Classification (NCBI taxonomy): domain Bacteria; kingdom Bacillati; phylum Actinomycetota; class Actinomycetes; order Micromonosporales; family Micromonosporaceae; genus Micromonospora; species Micromonospora sp. NPDC005553. The sequence continues at coordinate 539,967 of NZ_JBIAJD010000003.1, forward strand.
CCTCGACCTGGCCAGCGCGGAAGCTCTCGAAACGGGCCTTAACGCCTTCGAGGGGACGGTGATCGCTGTCACCCACGACCGTTGGTTCACCCGCTCCTTCGACAGGTTCGTGCTGTTCCGAGGCGACAGCGAGGTGGTGGAGACTCCGGAACCGGTCTGGGATGTCGGGTGATCCCCACCGACCTGCCCGACCGCCTGTGTGCCGTCGAGGGGGTGGTCGCCGTGGCGCTCGGCGGCAGCCGGGCGCGCGGCGAGCAGCGCCCGGACTCCGACTGGGACCTCGGTCTCTACTACCGGGGTGAGCTGGACCTGCCGGCGCTGCGTGCGGTGGCAGCGACGGTCGCCGACACCGCCGTCGCGCTCACCGCCCCCGGTGGTTGGGGCCCCTGGGTGGACGGGGGTGGTTGGCTGCGGATCGGCGGGGTCGCCGTGGACTGGATCTACCGGGACCTCGACCGGGTGCACAGCGCCTGGGCGGACTGCCGGGCCGGTCGGTACGAGGTCGGTGTGCAGGCCGGGCACCCGCTCGGGTTCTACTCGTCCGCCTACGTCGGCGAGGTGGCGATGTGCCAGGTGCTGGCGGACCCGACCGGCCAGCTGACCGCGCTGAAGGAGCAGGCCCGGGACTATCCGCCCGCGTTGGCCGACGCGCTCGTGGCCGGCGGCTGGGAGGCCGGGTTCCTGTTGGCCGGCGCGGCCAAGGCCGCCGCAGGCGGGGACAGCGGATACGTCGCCGGCTGCCTGTTCCGGGCGGTCGGAGTGCTCGCCCAGGTGCTGCACGCCCGGGCGGGCCGCTGGTTGATCAACGAGAAGGGGATGATCGCCGCAGCGGGGCGGCTGCCGGGGGCGCCTCCGCGTTTCGCGCAGCGGGCGCAGGCACTGCTCGGTGGCGTCGGCCGCAGTCCGGCCGAGCTGGCCGCGACCATCAACGCCGCCCGTGAGCTGGTCACCGAGGTGGTCGGCTGAGCCGCCGCCGAGGTGGCCCGCACCGAGCCGGCATAGGGTGGATCTCGTGACTGACTTAACGCTTCCCGACGGATGATTCCGGGGGATATCCGGCTCGGACCGCATTCGACCCCGCACCCCGAAGGGAGGTGATCGCATGTCTTACGTCGTCGGCACCGGCACGGTCGCGCTCTACCGTGGCGAGGATCGTCCTCGCGGCGTTGAGGTCGCGGCAGGCGGTGAAGCCGCAGGCCGCGCACTCGAAAACTCTGACGTTCAACCCGATGCGCTGCTTGGCTCTCACCGCGCACGAGGAACACGTCATGGTCGTGTAGGCAGGCGGAACCATCACCACCTTCCGGCCCGCCCGCGTGCCCTGCTGGATCAGTTCCCGCTTGGCCGCGCCGATCGCGGCGTCGGCGGCTTTACGTGCCATCGTGGACCTGGCCAGGAAGGCCGGTTTGAAGTCTTCCACGGCGATCACCTGGTGGTGGTCAACGACCCGTTTAGCCCACTGGCGGGAGTCGTGGGTGTTTTGCCGGGTTGCTGTCTTGTGCAGCTTCGCCGCCGCGCGCTTGGCTTTGCGGTAGCCGTTGGAGTGCGTGTGACCCTTCGGGCGGCGTCGGCGGGCCATCTTCCGCTGCGCCCTGGCCAACTCAGCGGCGCACCGCTTGCGATGCCCGAGGTACGGCAAATCGAAGCGGGCATCGGTGGTCGTGGCGGTGGTCTTCACACCCCAGTCAACGCCGATCGCCTCGGACGCCTCGGGTGCGGCGGCGGCCTCGCGGCGGACGACGAACGACGCGTACCAGTGCCCGAGGCTGTCCTGGTAGACGCGCACGCTGGTCGGCGGAGACGGCAGGTGCCGGGACCAGACGACGGGCGTGGTGATGCCACCGGCAAGGCGCAGCCGGGTGTCGGCGATGGTGAAGCCACGCAGGGTGTATTCCATGCTGGGCAGCGATCGTTTGCGGGTTTTCACCGTCGGCCGTCCGCGGCCTGGGACGGTGAACGAGTGGCGCAGCGCGGCCGCAAAGGTGCGCAGGGTCTGTTGCTGAGCGACCTGCGATCCGGAGCGCAGCCAGGCGTTTCGGGCGCGGGCTTCGGTGAGCATCTTGGACAGGCTGCCGAAGGTGGGCTTCGCGCCAACCTTCTGCTGGTGCACGGCTTCGTTCCATAGAAATCGGCAGCGGCCCCATTCGGCGAGCAGTGCGGCCGTCGCGGTCGCGCCGGGGCGCAGCCGGTAGGTGTAGCGCACCACCTCCATCACAACAATCACTATAAGCGCGGCGGCAGATAGTGCCGGGGAGGTTCAGGTGAAAATCCAGACTGCCAATCATATGGAGCAACGGCTACTTTGCCGCCACAACTGTCGGCGCGACCTCAGGGGTGGTCAACGCTGTGTCGGTAACCAGCGAACGTGAATTGATTCCGCACCTCGACATGATTGGAGACGAGGGTGTCTCATGAGTGACCAGATGACCTATCGCCGGCTGGGCGACTCCGGGCTCGTGGTGTCCGTGGTCGGCATCGGCTGCAACAACTTCGGCCGCAAGTTGGACCTCGACGGCACCCGGGCGGTGGTGGACGCGGCCCTGGACGCCGGGATCACCCTGTTCGACACCGCCGACATCTACGGCGAGCCGCAGGGCGGCTCCGAGGAACTGCTCGGGCAGGCGCTCAAGGGCCGCCGGGACGACGTGGTGGTGGCCACCAAGTTCGGCATGGACATGAACGGGCTCAACGGACCGGACTACGGCGCGCGGGGTGCGCGGCGCTACATCGCCCGCGCGGTGGAGGCGTCGCTGCGCCGGCTCGGCACCGACCACATCGACCTGTACCAGATGCACGAGCCCGACCCGGGCACCCCGATCGACGAGACCCTCGCCGCCCTGGACGACCTGGTCCGTGACGGCAAGGTGCGCTACCTGGGCAACTCCAACTTCGCCGGCTGGCAGATCGCCGACGCGGACTGGGTCGCCTCGTCCAACGGCCGGTCCCGCTTCATCAGCGCGCAGAACCACTACAGCCTGGTGGAGCGGTCCGTGGAGGCCGAAGTGATCCCGGCGTGTGAGCGGTTCGGCCTCGGCATGCTGCCGTTCTTCCCGCTCGCCAACGGCCTGCTCACCGGCAAGTACAAGCGGGAGGGTCAGCCGCCGGCCGGCAGCCGGCTCTCCGGTGGTGGCCGGTACGCGGAGCGGCTCGCCGCGGCCGACTGGGACACCATCGAGGCGATCGAGGCGTACGCGGCCGAGCGGGGTCTGACGATGCTCCAGGTGGCGATCGGCGGACTGGCCGCCCAGCCGGCGGTGACCTCGGTGATCGCCGGTGCCACAACGCCCGAGCAGGTGCGCGCCAACGCCGCCGCCGGCGTCTGGGAGCCCAGCGACGACGATCTGGCGGCGCTGCGCGCCATCCTCTGACGGCGCGCTGTCGCTGATCCACCCGCGTTCCGTGAAATCGGGGCATCTGCGGTCTGCGGAAGCCCCGACTTCACGGAAGCCGAGACGACACAGGGCCGGGCCGCTCGTCGCGGCCCGGCCCTGTCATGCACTGCTGGTTCGGTCAGGTGGTGCGTCGGCGGCCGAAGAGCATGGCCACCCCCATCGCCGCGGCGACGAGCACGAGACCGGCCGCCGCGAACGGCCACCAGGCGGCGCTGCCGGCGTCGTCCGTCGGCGTGGTCACCGCGACCGGCGCGGGCGCCGGCGGCGACTGCGCCGCCTTGGCCTGCACCGTGGCGGTGGCCTTGCCCGCCAGGGGAGCGGGGGAGTTCACCGACACCTTCCACGTGCCGGTGGAGAGCACCGGGCCGCTGCTGTAGAAACCCTGCCCCTCGGGCTGCGGTTCCAGCTGCACCGGCCCGACCCGCTGCCCGTCCGGACCGGTGGCGGTGAGGACCAGCCGCACCACCTGCTCCAGCCTGCGGCCATCGGCGTAGGTGGCCTGGATGGTGACTCCCTGAGCCCCGTCGCCGGCCACAGTGAGTTTGAGCTTGTCGGCCTGCGCCGCCGGGGCGGCCTGGGCTGCCTGCGCCGCCTGAGCGGCCTGAGCCGCCGGGGCGGCGGCGGACAGGGTCAGGGCCAGCCCGACGAACACGGCGGCCAACGCCTTGCGGATACCGGTCACGGACATCTCCCTTCCTACCGATGAGGGAGGCCCCTCCCCGACGCCGCAGCGCCGAGGAGGGGCCTCGTCGGATCAGAGCTGGCGACCGGGTGCCAGCCGGGTGGCGTCGCCACCAAGCCGTCCGGTGCCCTTGACCGAGTCACCGTCGTTCGCCTTGACCCCGGCCTTGCTGGCCGCGCCGCCGAGCCGAACGATCATGGCATCGGCGTCCCGGATCAGGACGTCCCGGACCTCCGCCTCGCCCACCAGCGCGGTGTCGGAGGCGAGCGTCCGGAACGCGGTCAGCTGCCGGACAGCCGCCTTGTCGTCGCCGGCCGCCTCGGACGCACGGACAGCGTCGAGCTTGTTCGACAGCTGCTTGTGCGCCTTGGTCGAGAGCCGCCCCGTCGCCTTGAACCGGTCCAGCAGACTCTGCATGTCCCGGAACGAGGTGGTGACGAAGAACCGGACCGTCGAGGTGGTCTTGTTGCCCGCCTTGTCGGTCGCGGTCACGGTCAGCTCGTGCAGGCCGAGCGACAGGTCGTACATGGCCTGCAGGGTGCCACTGGTGTACGCCTGGCCGTCGAGCTGACCGACCACGCTGGCGATGCCCGAGGTCGGGTCAACGGCCTGCCAGGCCACCCGGACGTCCTGGCTGTCGCCGTAGAGCTGGCCGTCGGCCAGCCCGGACACCAGCAGCGTCGGCTTGGTGCCGTCGATGCGCAGCACCGCCGACTTCAGCGTCTCGACGTTGCCCGCCTTGTCCGCCGAGCGGAACAGCAGCTCGTGCTGTCCGTCGCCGGTCACCTCGATCGGCGTCGAGTACGGCGCCCACGCGCCACCGTCGAGCGACCACTCCACCGTCTTGACACCGGAACCGGCGTCGGTGGCGGCCAGCACGACCGGGATGCTCCCGTTGTGCCAACCGGCGTCGTTCGCCGGAGCGAACGTCGCCGAGGTCACCGGCGCGGTGGCGTCGATCTTGACCGAGACGGTCTTGGTCGCCTCCACGTTGCCGGCCTTGTCCGTCGAGCGGAACCGGAGCTCGTGCTCGCCGTCCCCGCTGACCGCCACCGGAGCGGTGTACGCCGTCCAGGTGGTGGCCCCGTCCAGCTGGTACTCCGTACCGGCGAGCCCGCTACCGCCGGCCTCGTCGGCACCGGTGAGCGTGATCGTCACCGGCCCGGTGTGCCACCCGTCGGTCGGGGTACCGGAAACCGCCGCAGTGGTCACCGGTGCCGTCTCGTCGGCCACCTCCGTGCTGAGCCGGAAGTAGTCGAACGAGGCGGTCTTCGACGCCGTCTGGTTGGCGCCGAGGGTGAACAACCCGACCTTCGGGGTGGCACCCACCGCGCTGTTGGTCAGCGTCTCCAACGCGGTCCAGGCCGTGCCGTCGGCCGAGTACGACGCGGTGAACGTGTCGCCCGTGCGGGCCAGCCGCAGGTGCCACACCGCCGAGGTCAGGTTGCCCGCCTCGGGCTGCGGGTTCTGGACCACCCCGGCGATCTCGCTGCGGAACTCGATCCGCCGCGTCACCGCCTGGCCGGCCTGGTTGTCCGCGATGAAGTCGAGCTTCAGGTAGTTGTCGTCGTCCGCCTGCACGAGCAGACCCGCCTGCTGGTACTGCTCGTTCAGCAGACTGCCGTCGACCTTCGTCTCCAGGGTCCAGTCGCCCGACGGCGCGGTCTGGAGGATGAAGTTCTTCGGCCCGGTGTTGTCGGTGCCGTAGATGTCACCGTTGGGCACGTCGATGCGCAACGCGCCACCGGTGACCCGGTAACCGTTCGGGTCCTCCCGAAGGATCGCGTCCCACCGGCACTTGTCGAGCGTGCTGCCGGTGAACTCGTCCGACGGGTCGACCGGCCCGGCCGGGGCGTCCGGCGTCACCTGGAACGAGTCGAAGGCCGCGTCGACAACAGGTGCCTCAGTGCCACCGTTGAGCGCGAAGACCCCGATCCGCGGGTTGGTGATGCCGGCGAGCGCGGCCGAACGGCCCACCGGGGTGAACGTCTGACCGTCGCCCGAGGCGGACGCGGTCAGGTTCGTCCCGTCGCTGGTGATCCGCAGGTACACGGTGTCACCGGCAGGTGCGTTGGTGGCGTCGGCGGCCTCGTTGCGAGGAGTCGCCGCCGTCTCCCGGATGAACTCCACCCGACGGCTGCCGTTGTACAGCAGGTCCACCTTGGCGTAGTTGTCGTCGTCGCCGTACACCAGCAGACCTGCCTGCTGGTAGTTGGCCGTCACCGGCAGGGTGACCTTGGTGGTCATCTCCCACGCGCCGGTCGGGGCCGCCTGGAGCACCAGGTTCGTGGCGTCGTTGCGAGCGCCGTAGAGGTCACCAACGCCAGTGGGCAGCCGGAGCGCGCCGCCACTGAGCGAGTAGAGCTGGTTCTCCCGGATCACGCTGGTCCAGCGGGCCTTGTCGAGGCTGTTGCCGTTGAAGTCGTCCGAACGCGCCCCGAAGCAGGACGTGTCCGGAGCGTCGACCCGCACCGGCACGGTGGCGTACGACTTGGCGCCCTTGCTGTCGGTCACCGTGAGGGTGGCCGTGAAGGTGCCCGCGGTGGTGTAGGTGTGGCTGGCGTCCACTGTGGTCGCCGTGCCTCCGTCACCGAAGTCCCAGGCGTACGTCAGCGGGGTGTCGCCCTCGGCGTCGGTGGCCGTGCCGTCGAAGGCGACGGTGACCGGTGCGGTGCCGGTGCCCGGGGTGGCCGTGGCGCTGACCACCGGCGGCCCGTTCTCGGTGACACCGCGGCCGACGAAGTCCATCCAGTTGACGTTGAACAGCGAACCACTTCCGCCGTTCGGATCGCGCGCCAGGAAGTACAGCGAGCCGCTCGCGGCACCGGTGACCGGCGCGCTCACGTCCGTGTACGTCTGCCACGCCCCGGTCGACGGTACGACGGCCGTGGCGACCACCGGTCCGTCGACAGCACCGGCGCGCACCTCGATCCGACCGCCAGCGGCGGCGGAGGCGGCCCGGAACCGGATCTCGGTGATGTTGGTCAGGTTCGCCGGGGCGACCGACCACCAGTCACCGTCCTCGATGAAGGCGATGCTCTGGCCGCCACCGGCGGTGTCGGCGCCGGCCTCGCGCTGCACGCCGGGGTCTCCACCGCCGGTGCTCACCGGGGCGCGCCCGGTGGCGGTGAAGTACTCGGCCTGCTTCTGCTTCGGCTGGAGGACCTCGATCTGCCGGCCGGTCAGGGCACCGGAGCCACCGGCTCCACCCTCGTCGGTGTAGGTGGCCTCGAAGACCGCGAAGACGTTCGCCTCGGCGCCGTGCCCGGAGGCGAGCGACGTCTGGACGGTGCCGGTGCAGCCGGTGTGCTGCTCCAGCGGGTGGGCGTGCTCGTCGTGACCGAGCAGCACCTGCAGCCCGACCCGGGCGCAGTCGATCTCCCCGTCCTCGGGGTCGGTCACCTTGATGGTGTACCGGACCTGGTCACCCCAGTTGAAGAAGCCACCGTCCGGCGGGAACTCGATGGTGACCGTCGGCGCGGTGTTGCCGACCGTCACCGGCACGTTCGCCACCGCGGTACGACCCTTGGGGTTGGTGACGGTGAGCTGGGCGGTGTAGTTGCCCGCCGTGGCGTACGTGTGGGTCGGGTTGGCCTCGGTCGAGGTCTGCCCGTCGCCGAACGTCCAGGCGTAGGTGAGCGCGCCACCGTCCGGGTCCCGGGAACCGGCGCTGGAGAACGTGACAGCCAACGGCGCCGGGCCCGAGGTCGGGTTGGCGGACGCCGCCGCGATGGGCGCACGGTCACCGGCGGTGTAGTCGATCCGGTAGACGCCGGAGTTGTCGTTGTTGCCACCGAAGCCGCTGCCCCACTCGATCAGGTACAGCGCGCCGTCCGGGCCGAACTCGAAGTCCATCGGCCGGACCATGCTCATGCCGGTGAGCAACTGGTTGATGTCCACCAACGACTTGCCGTCGGGGGTCACCTGCATGGTGTACATCTTGTTCTGGTTCCACTCACCGAGCAGAGCCTTGCCGTCGTAGTACGCCGGCCACTTGCGGTTCGAGTTCAGGTCGGCGTCGTAACGGTAGACCGGGCCACCCATCGGGGCGCCGCCGCCGCCGATCTCCGGGTAGCGCGCGTCACCGGCGTACCCGTAGTCGACGGTCGCCGGGACCACCGGCGGGAGGTTGGTCAGGCCGGTGTTGTTCGGCGAGTTGTTGACCGGTGCGGCGCAGTCGAACTTCGGGCCACTCGGACCGGACGGGAACGTGTAGTCGTTGTACGCCTCGTTCGTGCCCGTGCAGTACGGCCAGCCGTAGTTGCCCGGGGTGACGATGTTCCACTCGACCAGACCGCGGGGGCCGCGGTTCGGGTTGTCGGTGTTGGCGTCCGGCCCGTAGTCCGCCACGTACAGCGTGTTGGTCTTCGGGTCGGTGCCGATCCGGAACGGGTTGCGGAAGCCCATCGCGTAGATCTCGGGACGGGTCTTCTCGGTGCCCGCCGCGAAGAGGTTGCCGGCCGGAACCGTGTACGTTCCGTCGTCCTCCGGGTGGATCCGGATCACCTTGCCGCGCAGGTCGTTGGTGTTCGCGGAGGTGCGCTGCGCGTCGTAGTCCTGGCGGCCCGCCCGCTCGTCGAGCGGCGAGTACGAGTTCGACTCGAACGGGTTGGTGTTGTCACCGGTTGCCAGGTAGAGGTTGCCGTCGCCGTCGAAGGTCATGCTGCCCCCGGCGTGGCAGCAGGTGTTGCGCTGGGTGTCGACCCGGAGCACCTGCTTCTCGCTGGCCAGGCTGATGGTGTCGCCGGTGACCGTGAAGCGGGACAGCAGGTTGCGGGTGACCCCGTCGTTCGGGGCGTAGTACAGGTACACCCAGTTGTTCGTGGCGAAGTCCGGGTCGAGCCGGATGCCGATGAGACCGTCCTCGTTGCCGGTGAAGACGTCCAGGTCGACGGCGGTGACGGTGTTGCCGGTGTCCGGCTTCACGATCTGCACGCGACCGTCACGCTCGATGTAGAAGACCCGCCCGTCGGGGGCGATGTCCAGCTCCATCGGGTTGCTGGTGTTGCTGTCCAGCGTGACCTTCTCGAAGTTCGAGGTCTTCGAGGCGCCGCAGTCGGCGTTCTCGACGCCGGCCGCGGTGCGGATGCCGCCGAGCAGGTGGGACAGGAACTCGGGCTCGGCGTACGACTCCCGGGTGTGCCCCAAACCGGTGTACCAGGAGCGGCCACCGTCGTAGTCCTGACACCAGGCGACCGGGTGGTCCGCACCCATCGCGCCGGCGCCGGGGGTGTAGCTCTTCTCGTCCAGGCTGGCCAGCACGTGCACGTCCGGCCGGGGGTTGCTCTGGTAGTTGTACCACTCGTCGAACCGGGACCACCGGTCCGGCAATCCGGCCGTGGACGGGTGGGCGTGGTCCTCCACCTTGACGGTGGCCGTCTGGTTCTGCGGGTGGTTGGCGAAGTACGCGCCGACCAGGTCGCCGTACCAGGCCCAGCTGTACTCGGTGTCCGACGCGGCGTGGATGCCGACGTAGCCGCCGCCGGCCTTCACATAGCGCTCGAACGCCGCCTGCTGGTCGGCGTTGAGCACGTCACCGGTGGTGGAGAGCCAGATCACCGCCTTGTACTTCGCCAGGTTGGCGTCGTTGAATGCTGCGCCGTCCTCGGAGTTGTCCACTGTGAATCCGTTGGCGGCGCCGAGCTGTTGGATGGCGGCGACGCCGGTGGGGATCGAGTCGTGCCGGAAGCCGGCGGTCTTGGAGAAGATCAGGACGGAGAAGGGATCGGCCGCGGCCTTTGGCGCCTTCGGCGCCACCTGGCTGACCGGGGCTGCGGCTTTCGCATCCCGTGGGGGAGCCTGGGCGGCCGCCTGCGCGGGCGCGCCGAACAGGGTGGTCGAGGCCATTGCCAGGGAGATCAGGGTTGCGGTGATTGGTACGCGGGCACGACGAGAACGGGACACGCCGCCTCCTGTGTCGTAGTGACAGAGCTCGCGGGAGTCGGCTCGCCGAAGGCCGTCCCTGATGGAGCCGGTGGTCACACCGTGCCAGGGTGCCCCCACCGACATTTTGTCGAATCGCTGAACAAATTAATTCGGCTGGTTCGATGTCGGGCAAGATGCGGACGGGTAACGGTTCTGCAACGGGAGGCGACATTCCGAACAGGACCGTATGAAGTGCCCCATTGGATCTAGCTCGTTTTGACGCGCCGGCCCGGCCGGCCACCGCCGACCCCGCGCCTTGGCAGGCCGCCGGATCTGTCGTACGGTGACACGCAAGTAACCCACGGGAGCCCGGTGTACCGGGCTGAGAGGGGGGCTGACAGCCCCCGACCGTCGAACCTGATCCGGATAATGCCGGCGCAGGGAGGAGCGTTGCCATGCCGTCCCTGGGGCGATTGCATCTCGTCACCGACACCCGACCCGGTCGCGACCCACTCGCCGTGGTCCGCGCCGCCCTCACCGTGGCCCACGCCGACCTGGTGGTGCAGGTCCGGGTCGAGGATTCCGCCACCGACCGCGAGGCGTACGACCTGACCGGGCGGGTGTTGGCGCTCTGCGCGCCGTACCGGGCGACCTGCCTGGTCAACGACCGGTTGCACGTGGCGCTGGCGCTCGGCGCGGCAGGTGGGCACGTCGGCGTCGACGACCTGCCGGTCGCCGCCGCCCGCCGGGTGCTCGGCCCCACCGGTGTGCTGGGCGCCACCGCTCGCGCGCCGGGCCCGGCGGCCGAGGCCGTCGCGGCGGGCGCCAGTTACCTGGGCGTCGGTCCGTGTCACGCCACCAGCACCAAGACCGGCCTGCCGGACCCCATCGGGCCCGCCGGAGTACGCGCCGTCGTCGACGCCGTCGACGTTCCGGTCATCGCGATCGGCGGAGTGACAGCGGCCCGGGTGCCGGCGCTGCGGGCCGCCGGGGCGTACGGGGTGGCGGTGGTCGGCGCCGTCTCCTCCGCCGCCGACCCGGCACGGGCAACCGCCGAGCTGATCGAGGCTCTGACGTGCTGACCGGCCGGTCCCCGTCACCGCCGTCGAGCGACCGGGTCCGGCCGGACGTGGCAGTGGTGGGGGCGGGGCCGATCGGGCTGGCCATCGCCTGGCGTTGCGCCGCTCGCGGGCTGCGGGTGGTGGTGCACGATCCGGCACCCGGCTCGGGGGCGTCGGCGGTGGCCGCCGGCATGCTCTCTCCGGTCGCCGAGGCGCACTTCGGTGAGCGGCAGCTGACCGGGTTGCTGTTGGCATCCGCTGCCCGCTGGCCGGCGTTCGCCGCCGAGTTGACCGAGGCGACCGGGGTCGAGGTCGGCTACCGGACCGAGGGCACCCTGATGGTCGGGCTCACCGGCGACGACCTGGCCGAGGCGCGCCGGCTGTGGGCGTACCAGCAGGGGTTGGGCCTGCCCGTGACGCCGCTGCGCCCGAGCGAGCTGCGCGACAGCGAACCGGCGCTCGCCCCACGGGTGCGCGGCGGCGCGCTCGCGCCCACCGACCATCAGGTCGACCCCCGGCTGCTGGTGCCGGCGCTGCGCACGGCCGCGCAGCGGGCCGGCGCGGTGCTCGTGCCGCAGCCGGTCCGGAAGCTGTCTGATGTGGACGCGACGGTCACCGTGGTCGCCGCCGGCTGCGGGGCCACAGCGCTCACCGGCCTGCCCGTGCGGCCGGTGAAAGGTCAGATCCTCCGGCTCCGCGCGCCCGACGGCGTCGCGCCGGGCTTCCGGCACGTGATCCGGGGGTACGCCGACGGCGAGCACGTCTACCTGGTGCCCCGCGCCGACGGTGAGGTGGTGCTCGGCGCGACGGTCGAGGAGCGCTCGGACACCACTGTCACCGCCGGTGCTGTGCAACGGCTGCTGCGCGCCGGGGTCGACCTGCTGCCCGAGCTGGCCGAGTACGACCTGGTCGAGGCGGTCGCCGGGCTGCGCCCGGGCACCCCGGACAACGCGCCGATCCTCGGGCCGCTGCCCGACCGACCGGACGTCCTGGTCGCCACCGGGCACCACCGGCACGGCATCGTGCTCACCCCGATCACCGCCGACCTGATCGCCGAGCTGGTGCTGGGCGGCGTACCCGACCCGATGCTCGCGCCCTTCCGGGCCGACCGCTTCGGCGGTGCCGCGGTGGCCGCGTCGGGCGGACCTGAACCGAGTGTGGAGGGGGACCTGTGGAGTTGACAGTGAACGGGGCCGGGCGCAGCGTCGCCGCCGGCGCGTCAGTGGCGGACCTGGTCCGCGACATCGTGGCGCACCCACGTGGGGTGGCGGTCGCGGTCAACGGCGAGGTGGTGCCCCGGACCGGCTGGCCGGCACGGGCACTGCGCGACGGTGACCGGGTCGAGGTGCTCACTGCGGCGCAGGGCGGGTGAGCGGCGTGCCGTTCGAGCTGGGTGGGGAGACCTTCACCTCACGGCTGATCCTCGGCACCGGCGGTGCCGCGAACCTGTACGTCCTGGAGCAGGCGATCCGGGCGTCCGGCACCGAGCTGGTCACAGTGGCGCTGCGCCGGGTGGGCACGGCACCGGGCTCCACGGGTGGGCTGCTGGAGTTGCTGGACCGGTGCGGCGTACGCCTGCTGCCGAACACCGCCGGCTGTCACACCGCGACCGAGGCGGTGAAGGTGGCCCGGTTGGCCCGGGACGCGTTCGACACCGACTGGGTCAAGCTGGAGGTGATCGGCGACGAGCGGACGCTCCTGCCCGACGGGGTGGAGCTGCTCCGCGCCGCCGAGGAGTTGGTCGCCGACGGTTTCACAGTGCTGCCGTACACCAGCGACGACCCGGTGCTCGCCCGCCGCCTCGCCGACGTGGGCTGCGCGGCGGTGATGCCGGCCGGCTCCCCGATCGGCTCGGGGCTCGGCATCGGCAACCCGCACCACATTCGACTCATCCGGCAGGGTGTGGACGTGCCGGTGATCCTCGACGCCGGCATCGGCACCGCGTCCGACGCGGCGCTGGCAATGGAGCTGGGCTGTGACGGGGTGCTGCTGGCCAGCGCTGTCACCCGCGCGGCCGACCCGGTGGCGATGGCCACCGCGATGCGGTACGCCGTCGAGGCGGGCCGGCTGGCGGCCCAGGCCGGCCGGATCGAGCGGCGCTTCCACGCGCTCGCCTCCACCCCCGACGAGGGAAGACCCGAGCTGTGACCCCGCCGTCCGGGGTTGTCGTGTTGACCGACCGGCTCGTCGCGCGGGAGGGGCTCGACCGGGTCGTGGCGGGAGCCGTGGCCGGGGGAGTGCGCTGGGTGGTACTGCGGGAGAAGGACCTGCCCCGCGCCGAACGCGCCGCCCTCGCCGCCGACCTGCGCGCGATCCTCGCCGACGTCGGCGGAACCCTCATCGTGGCCGGCCCCGACCCGCTCGGCGGTGACGCCGTGCACCTGCCCGCCGCCGGCCCGTACCCGCCGCCAACCCACCCCCTGGTAGGCCGCTCCTGCCACGACCGCAGCGAGCTGGACCGCCTGACCACCGAGCACTACGCCACCATCTCCCCGGTCTGGCCCACCAGGACCAAACCGGGTTACGGCCCACCCTTGCTCGTTGCAGGCCTGGGCAGCCTGGTTCGCGCCAGCCCGGTGCCCCTGCTGGCCCTCGGCGGAGTCGAGACACCGGAACAGGTGATCGCCTGCGTCCAAGCAGGAGTCGTCGGAGTAGCCGTACTGGGCGCACTGATGCGAGCAGAAGACCCCGCCGAAACAGCGGCGAGTCTGACCAGCGCTTATGTCGAGGCGGTCACCCCTGTGCTGACCCGAACCCGGCGCGGGGTCACCCAGGTCCCCACGTCAGGGCTGCGGCCGACAGTGCCCACGCAGGGATCAAGCCTGACCGCCCGGAGTGGGCACTGTCGGCCGCAGCCCCAAACCGCAACCAAAGAGAGCAAATGACCCCGCGAACACTACTGACCATTGCCGGCTCGGACTCCGGCGGCGGCGCCGGCATCCAGGCGGACCTCAAGGTCTTCGCCGCACTGGGCGCGTACGGCACCAGCGTCCTCACGGCGGTCACCGCGCAGAACACCCGGGGTGTCGACGCGGTGCTGCCGCTGCCCCCGCGCACTGTCACCGAGCAGTTGGACAGCGTGCTCACCGATTTCACAGTCTGCGCCGTGAAGACGGGGATGCTCGGCACCCCGGCGATCGCGGACGTGGTGGCCGAGGCCGCCCGGGACGGCCGGCTGCCCCATCTCGTCGTCGACCCGGTGCTGGTCGCCACGAGCGGTCACCGGCTCGGCGTGGTGGGTGCTGTGGAGCGGCTGCTGCCGTACGCCACTGTGGCGACCCCGAACTGCGCGGAGGCCGCGGCGATCACCGGACGCCCGGTGGGCGACGTGGCCGCGATGGTCGTGGCCGCCGAGGCCCTGGTGGCCGGCGGCCCGGAGTACGTGGTGGTCACCGGCGGTGACCTGGAGGGGGGCGAGGCGGTCGACGTGCTGCACGGCGGCGGCGTCACCACTGTGTTGCGCGCACCCCGGGTGACCACCCGGCACACACACGGCACCGGGTGCTCGTTCTCGGCGGCGATCGCGGTGCGGCTCGGTCTCGGCGACCCGGTGCCGGACGCCGTGGGGGCCGCCAAGGAGTACGTGCTCCGTGCGCTGACCGGCGCGCGGGGCTGGGAGCTGGGCGCGGGGCGCGGGCCGCTGAACCACTTCGGCTGGTCCGCTTGATCACCAGGGAGGCTGTCATGCACGCACGAGGCAAGGTGTACGTCGAGGGTTCACGGCCGGATGTCCGGGTGCCGTTCGCGGAGGTGGGGCTGACCGGTGACCTGCCGCCGGTGCGGCTCTACGACACGTCCGGCCCGGGATCGGATCCTTTGGTGGGGTTGCCCGCGCTGCGCGGCCGGTGGATCGCCGAGCGGGGTGACGTGGCACCGGTGCGGGGTGCGGGCACACCGCTCGCCGGGGTGGACAATCGCCGGCCCACGCAGTTGGCGTACGCGCGGGCCGGCGTGGTGACGCCGGAGATGGAGTTCGTGGCGATCCGGGAGAACGTCGAACCGGAACTCGTGCGGGCCGAGATCGCCGCCGGTCGGGCGGTGCTCCCGCTCAACGTCAACCACCCGGAGTGCGAGCCGGCGATCATCGGTAAGGCGTTCCTGGTCAAGGTGAACGCCAACATCGGCACCTCGGCGGTCAGCTCGTCGGTCGCGGAGGAGGTGGAGAAGCTGACCTGGGCCACCCGCTGGGGCGCGGACACCGTGATGGACCTGTCCACGGGTAAGCGGATCCACGAGACCCGTGAGGCGATCGTGCGGAACTCGCCGGTGCCGATCGGGACGGTGCCGATCTACCAGGCGCTGGAGAAGGTCGGCGGCGACCCGGTGAAGTTGAGCTGGGAGGTGTTCCGGGAGACAGTGATCGAGCAGGCCGAGCAGGGCGTGGACTACATGACTGTGCACGCCGGGGTGCTCCTGCCGTACGTGCCGCTGGCCGTGGACCGGGTGACCGGGATCGTGTCCCGAGGCGGTTCGATCATGGCGGCGTGGTGCCTGGCGCACCACGAGGAGAACTTCCTCTACACCAACTTCGAGGAGCTCTGCGCGCTGCTCGCGCGTTACGACGTGACGTTCTCCCTCGGCGACGGGCTGCGCCCCGGGTCGATCGCCGACGCCAACGACGAGGCGCAGTTCGCCGAGCTGCGCACCCTCGGTGAGCTGACGAAGATCGCCTGGGCGTACGACGTCCAGGTGATGATCGAGGGCCCCGGGCACGTACCGATGCACAAGATCAAGGAGAACGTGGACCTTCAGCAGGAGTGGTGCCACGAGGCGCCCTTCTACACGCTCGGTCCGCTGACCACCGACATCGCGCCCGCGTACGACCACATCACCTCGGCGATCGGCGCCGCGATGATCGGCATGTTCGGCACCGCGATGCTCTGCTACGTCACGCCGAAGGAGCACCTCGGCCTGCCGGACCGCGACGACGTGAAGGCGGGCGTGATCGCGTACAAGATCGCGGCACACGCGGCGGACCTGGCCAAGGGGCACCCGGGCGCGCAGGCCTGGGACGACGCCCTGTCGAAGGCGCGGTTCGAGTTCCGCTGGGAGGATCAGTTCAACCTCTCGCTGGATCCGGAGACCGCGCGCTCGTACCACGACGCGACCCTGCCGGCGGAGCCGGCGAAGACCGCGCACTTCTGCTCGATGTGTGGCCCGAAGTTCTGCTCCATGAAGATCACCCAAGAGCTCAAGGAGTACGCGGCGCGCGGCATGAAGGACAAGTCGGAGGAGTTCGTCTCCGGCGGGAGCAGGGTCTACCTGCCGCTCGCCTGACTTCCCCGCGGGCGGAGGCCGTCCCTGTGTTGCGAGGCGACGCAGGGACGGCCCGCCTGGCCGGTGTCGGCCTGCGCGGCCCGGCGCGTGGCGATGTCGCGGGGTCGATCAGACGACCGGTCGGTGCGTCTGCGTGGTGGAGTCAGTCGCGGTGGTGTCGACCGGTGGAGCGCAACGACCGGCGGCTGTTCTCCTGCTCGGGCTCGTTGTCCGACACCGGCTTGCTCAGGCCGGCGACCCAGTCGACGAATTCCTCGTCCTGGGACGCCAGCGGCTCCGTCTCATCCGACGTCTTCGGGCTCTCCTCGTCGGCGCGGGAGCGGTTGCGGCGGAACAGCCCACCGAGCCGCCCTCGCCGGGAGGGCTGCCCTGCCACCTTCGGTTGCGTCGGTTCTGCCGACGTGGTGTCGGTAGGCGTCAGATCGCCGGTGCCGGTGCCGGTGCCGGTGCCGGTGCCGGTGTTGGTGTTGGTGTTGGTGTTGGTGTTGGTGTCCGCACCGGTGGGCGCGCCCTCCGGCCGGCCCGGGTGTTCGGCCGGAGCGGTCTCGCCGGCTTCGGTTGGCGCTGTCCGTGTCGTCGAGCTGTCCTGCGGTCCCGCGGACCCGCGGCGCCGGGAGGTGTCGAACGCGTTCCAGGTGCCGGCCCGGCTCAGGTCCGGTAACGGTGCCCGATGCCGTGGCCTCGGCCCGGTCGGCGCGTCAGGACTGCTCGACCCCGCCGATGCCGTTGCCCCCGGCTCGGAGGCCTGCGGTGGCACCGTCCACGTCGAGGTGACCGGCCAGGCCGACGGCGCGGGCGTCCACCGGTCCGTGTCCGGGTCATTGGCGGCGGTCGCCGCGAACAACCCGGCGGCCGGAACGTCCTCGGCGTCGGACCGCGCGCTGTCGGTGCCACGAGCCCCGGCGATCGCGGAATCGCTGGTCGCGTCGGCCGCTGCTGCCTCGCTGCCCGTGCCGGCCTTCGGGACGCGCGGGGTGGCTTCCGCGCCAACCTGGCCGGCAGTGGTGGTCGGTGCTGGTGTCGCCCCGGTCCCGGTGGTCGGGGTCTGTGTGGCGTCGGTCGGCGTGCTGGGGGACTCCGGGTTGGCCGGCACCTGCGTCGCGCCGATTTCGGCGGTCGTCGACGCGGCCGGTGCTCGCTTCGAGCCGGTGGCGGAGGTGGCAGGTGCTGGCTTTGCGCCGGTGGCGGAGGTGGCCGGTGCTCGCTTCGCGCCGGTAGCGGTGGTCCGGTCTGCTGCCGTGTCGGAGGCAGCAGCCGAGGCGACCTCGGAGGTCGAACTCGACAGCTCACCCAGGCTTCCCTGGCTGGACGCCAGAGTGCCGGTGGCGGTGCTGTCGGCGGACCTGCCCGACCGGGTGCCCTTCGTGGCGCGGCCGGTGGTCGTCTCGGGGGTGGTCGTCGCGTCGGTGGTCGCCTTGCTTACGGTCGTCGCGTCGGTGGTCGTCTCGCGAGCGGTCGTCTTGCTGGGGGTTGCCGAACCGGCAGAGGACGTGCCGTCGGCCACGTCGGAGGCGGTGGCGTCCGGGTTGGCTTTCGGCTTGCGGCTGCGTCGCGGCTTGATCGTCGGCGGCGCCTCGGGCGTGCCGTGGTCGGGCGTGCCAGCTGTGCTCGGGGCTGGCCCCGTGCCCGTCGACGCCGTGGCGTCGGGACTGGGAGCGTCAGTGCCAGGCGATGCCGTGCTGGTCGCCTCGGTGCCGCTGCCCGCGCTGGTCGGGCCGGAACCGGGTGCGCCCGTGGCGCTCGCCGTGTCGGCGGACTTGCGGGTGGTGCGCCCACCGGTCGGCCTGCCACTGGTCGCGGTGCTGCCGCTCGGGTCAGTCGCCGTGCTGCCGCTCGGGTCCGTCGCCGTGCTGCTGGTCGGCTCATCGACGGCCCGGCCGCCCGTCGGGGTCGCGGCGTCGGCGCGGCCGGCCGTCGTGCCGGTCGCGGTGGCGTCGGTGACGATGCTGACGTCCGCGCCGGCCGAGGGCTCGGTAGTGGCCAGGACATCATCCTGACGCGTGGGCGTCTGCCCGGCGGCGGTGAACTCACCGGTCGGCGCGGTCAGCCAGGCCGCGGGCTGAGCCGGTGCGGCGGGAGTAGCCGGTGCGGCGGGGGTAGCAGTGGCGGGAGCCGGACCGTGCTGTCCGCTCGCTGTGGTCGCCGGCCAGTCCCAGTGGGGCGGGACGGTGCGTACGGCATCGGGATCGCCCGTCGCCCACGGACCCGCAACGACGCCGGCGGGCTTCGTGCGGGTGGCCAGCTCCGTGTCGGTGCCCTCGGCGCTGTCAGTGTCGTTCGGCGCGCTGTCTCCGCCGTTCGCCGCGCTGTCCTGGTCGTTCGGCGCGCTGGTCAGCGCCGGGCCGGTGGACAGCGGGCGCAGGATGGCGGTGGGCTCGATCGCCTGCGGATCGGTGGTACGGGTGCCCATCGGCCAGCGCAGCAGCGCTGCGGCGGCCGCGCCGAGCGCTCCGGCGAGGATCGCGATCAACGAGCCGTAGTAGGGGGCGGTCTGGTAGCGGTCCACGGCGTCGCCCGGACCGGCGGTCAGGTAGGCGAACGCCACCAGCACCGGACCGGCCACCCCGGTGGCTCCGCTGACCAGTGGAGCCTGACCCCGCGAGCGAGCCAGCCCGGCGGTCGCCGCGCCGGCCAGCAGCGCCACGATGGGCAGCAGGAGCATCGCCAGTCGCTGTGCGGCGGCGTCGTCGAGCCAACTCGGCTCCAGTACGCCGAGCCGGACGGTCGGCAGTGGCCCGGCCGTGCCGAGCGACGGTAGGACGGAGATCAGCGCCAGCAGCCAGACCGTGCCGGCCACGGCCGCCATGTTCCACCCCAGCTCGGGCCGGAACAGGACGGCGATCGCCGCGCCCGCCCCGATCACCGCACCGACCATGGCGCAGATGCCCACCGCCCAGACCGGGTCGACGGAGATCAGCTCCGCAGCGCGGGCGGGCTGCATGCAGAGCGGGGCGATGACTGTGGCACCGAGCGCTGCCGCGCCGCCGACCGCCAACTGCCGCCCGGTGCTGGCCGCCGGAGCGTCACGGCGAGCGAGGCGTCCGGTCAGGACGGCGCCGGCGACGGCTGCGTTGGCGGCGAACCAGCCCACCCAGACCAGCTGGGCCGGCCACTGGTTGACTGTCGTACCGGTGAATGCGCCGGTCAGGCGGACGATGCCGAAACCGTACGCGACGCCGAGCTGGCCGGCTCCGGCCAGCACGCTCACCCCGAGCGCCGTGAGCAGCAGTCTGCCCCAGGTCCGAAAGGCCATGTCCGGCACGTTACGCACCCGGTACACCCGATAGCCAACGGCGCGCCGCGCGGCACGCCGGTGGCCATCGGCGGGTCTACTTGAGTTCGACCAGCCGAGCCAGGTAAGTCGTATCCCCGACATTGGTCAGCATGTGCACCGCGCCCGGGTCCCGGTAGACGACTCCACCGGTGGGCTCGTCGGCGTCGATCAGGGTGCCGTCGATGGTCTGTACGACGTTCTTGGCGCCCTCGATCGCCACCACCAGGTACGGGTGGTCGTGCCGGTGCAGCGGCTGCCGCTCACCGGGTTCGAGGCGGATGTGCCAGACCCGGACCCGGTCGTTCTCGAACACGATCTCCTGGCCCACCGGTCCGAGTTCGGTTCCGTCGATCACGTCGGTCATCGTGCTCCGTCCAGTTGGGGCAGCACCTCGGCGGCGATCAGCTCAAGGTGGTCGAGGTCG
This sequence comes from Micromonospora sp. NPDC005553, assembly GCF_042871765.1. Classification (NCBI taxonomy): domain Bacteria; kingdom Bacillati; phylum Actinomycetota; class Actinomycetes; order Micromonosporales; family Micromonosporaceae; genus Micromonospora; species Micromonospora sp. NPDC005553. Next base: position 559,942 of record NZ_JBIAJD010000003.1, read on the forward strand.
TCGAAGTCGATCAGGCGCAGGTGGACCCGGGTGGTACCGATCGCGGCGAACTCGCCGAGCCGCTGCGCGAGCTGCGCGGGGGAGCCGACCACCGGGTCCTCCGGTGGCAGAGCGCTCTTCTCGTGCAGAGGGGCGGCCCGACGCTGGGCCTCCGCGTCGGTCCGGCCGATGGCGACGACGATCCCGGCGGACAGCACCAACGGGGCGCGCCCGGACTCCGTCCGTCCGGTGCGCTCACACGTCTCGCGCACCCGGTCGTACGCCGCGTCGGTGGCGGCCACGGACTTGAACGGCATGTTGAACTCGTCGGCGTACCGGGCAGCCAGTTCAGGTGTGCGCTTGGGGCCACGCCCGCCCACGATGATCGGCGGGCCGGGCACCTGCACCGGCTTGGGCAGGGCGGGAGCGTCCACCAGGCGGTAGTGGTCGCCGATGAAGCTGTAGGTCTCGCCGGGTGGGGTTCCCCACAGCCCGGTGATCACCTCAAGCTGCTCGGCCAGCCGGTCGAAACGCTCGCCGACCGCCGGGAACGGGATGCCGTACGAGGTGTGCTCGCGCTCGTACCAGCCGGCGCCGATGCCGAGGTCGACCCGGCCACCGCTCATCTGGTCGACCTGCGCGACCATCACCGCGAGGGGGCCGGGCAGGCGGAACGTGGCCGACGTCACCAGGGTGCCGAGTCGGATCCGCTCGGTCTCCCGGGCCAGCGCGGCGAGGGTCAGCCAGGCGTCGGTGGGGCCGGGCAGGCCCGGGTCGGCGCCCATCGACTGGTAGTGGTCGGCGCGGAGGAAACCTTCGTAGCCACAGGCCTCGACCAGCCGGGCGAACCGGAGCTGGGTGTCGTAGCTGGCGCCACGGTTCGGCTCGGTGAAGACCGACACCCGCATTGTCAGTGTCCTTCCGCGCCGGCGGTGGCCGGCTGTTCGCGTTCCATCAGCAGTTCGTGCAGGTCGGCGCTGACCTGGGCGACGTCGGCCAGGTGGGCGTTGCGGCCCAGGGTGCGGGGCCGGGGGATGTTCACGTCGACGACCTTGCGGATCCGGCCGGGGCGCGGGCTCAGCACGACCACCCGGTCGGCGAGCAGCACCGCCTCGTCGATCGAGTGGGTGACGAAGACGATGGTCGGCTTGTTCTCCATGTGCACCCGCTGGAGTTCGCCGGAGAGTTCCTCGCGGGTGAGCGCGTCCAGTGCGGAGAACGGCTCGTCCATCAGCATCACCCGGGGCTCACCGATCAACGACCGGCACAGCGACACCCGCTGCTGCATTCCGCCGGAGAGTTCGTGCGGCAGCCGCTTCTCGAAGCCGGCCAACCCGGCCACGTCGAGCAGCTGCCGGGCCCGCTCCCGGTGCTTGGCGCGGCTCCAGCCGAAGATCTCCACCGGCAGCAGGACGTTGTCCAGCACGGTGCGCCAGGGCAGCAGCGCCGGCTTCTGGAACAGCATGGCGATGTCCTGGCGGGGGCGGGCGATCGGCGTACCGGCGACGGTGATCTCACCGGCGCTCAGCGGGAGCAGCCCGGCGATCAGCCGCAGCAGTGTGGACTTGCCGCAGCCGGAGCGGCCGAGCACGGCGACGAACTCGCCCTCGGCGACGTCGAGGTTGATACCGCGCAGCGCCTCCACCCGGCCGGATCGGCCCTCGAAGGTACGGGACACCCCGGACAGTCGGATCATCTCCGGCGTACCTCCGCTGAGTGGACGGTCAGGAATCCGACAAAGGCTAGCCGCCCTGTCGAGGTATCGCACCGGCTGGGGTGGTCGTCAGGTTGTTTCCGTTCCGCAACCCGATACGCCTGGCGTCGCAACTGTGGGTTTCTCGTACGCTGTGCCCGCGAAGAGTCCCCCCACGACGGCGGCGCCCGGCTTCCACCCCTCCCGCCGGCCCGTCACGACAACCCCCTCCGGTGGCCTGCCGGCCCCGGTCGGAAAGGACATGGTGCACTGATGAGAAGGCTGACCCGTACGGTCGCTACGGCCGCGCTGGCCACCGCCCTCGCCCTTGTCTCCGCCTGCAGCAGCGGGTCGGATTCGGCCGACGATGCCAAGGGCGGCGACGGGACGACGCTGACGAAGGTGACCTACCTCACCTCGTTCGGTAACTTCGGCCGTGACTCCTACGCCTGGGTGGCGAAGGACAAGGGCTTCTTCAAGGACGCCGGTTTCGACGTCGAGATCAAGGCCGGTCAGGGCACCGGTGGTGTGATCCAGACCGTCGTCGGCGGCCAGGCCGACTTCGGCCCGATCGACCTCACCGGCGGCCTGCTCCAGCTCGGCAACGGCCAGGCGAAGGACTTCACCGCGGTGGCCGCGATCCAGCAGCGCACCATGGCGGGCATCGCCACCGTCGAGGGCAAGAACATCAGCTCGCCGAAGGACCTGGAGGGCAAGAAGCTCGCCGACACCCCCGGCTCCGTCGTCCGCAACCTGTTCCCGACGTACGCCCGGCTCGCCGGTGTGGACGCGACCAAGGTGACCTGGGTCAACGGTGAGGCCCAGGCGCTGATCGGCACGCTGGCCTCCGGCTCGGTGGACGGCATCGGTCAGTTCGTCGTCGGTCAGCCGACCATCGAGGCGGTGGCCAAGAAGAAGGCCGTCATGCTGCCGTACAGCAACGTGATGCAGGATCTCTACGGCAACGTGCTGATCACCTCCTCGAAGATCGCCAAGGAGAAGCCCGAGATGGTGAAGAAGTTCACCGCGGCGCTGCTCAAGGGCCTGGAGTACAGCCTGGCGAACTCCAAGGAGGCCGCCGACATCCTGAAGAAGAACGTCGACGCCACCAACCCGGTCTCCGCCGCCGCCGAGCTGGAGCTGATGGCCGCGTACGTCCGTTCCGGCAACACCGGCACCGCGATCGGCACCCTGGACAGTGGTCGGGTCGCCAAGAGCATCGCCATCCTGCAGGGCGCCGGCGCGCTGAAGCAGAACATCACCCCCGAGCAGATCATCGACTTCAGCCTCGCGCCGAAGGCCTGATCGTCCGGTCGTCATCAGGGGGTACGTCCCGCCGATCCCGGTGGGGCGTACCCCCGTCGCTCGTCGGCCCCCGGCGGGCCGTGGGATTTCGAGGAGGACAGAGATGACCGACGTCCGGTCAGCGGACCCGGCGGTGGCGGAACCTCCGCCCCCGAGTGCCGACCCCGAGGTGGGGCGAGCGGGTCGAGGTGCCGGTCTGCGGGCCGGGGCCGACGCCGTGCTGCCCGCGGTCGGCATCCTGGTCGCGCTGGCGGCGTGGTGGCTGATCGCCCGGCTGGAGCTGGTTCACCCCGCAGCCCTGCCCCCACCCGGCGACGTGCTCACCGCGTTCGTCGACAAGCCGGCGCAGCTGCTGGAGCACACCTGGGACACCACGTTGGAGATCCTGACCGGGTTCGCCCTCTCGGTGGCCGCCGGTGTGCTGATCGGGCTCTCGCTGGCCAGTTCCCGCACTGTGGAGCGGATGTTCACGCCACTGCTGGTCGCCGTGAACGCGGTGCCGAAGATCACGCTGGGTCCGCTGCTGGTGGTGGCGCTCGGCTGGGGCCAGAAGCCGATCCTGACCATGGTGTTCCTGCTCTGCTTCTTCCCGATCGTGCTGTCCACCGCGACCGGGTTGACCACCACGCCGGCTGACCTGGCCGAACTGGTGCGGTCCTGGAACGCCTCCCGCTGGCAGGCGTTCCGCAAGGTGCGCTTCCCGGCCGCGTTGCCGCAGATCTTCGTCGGTCTCAAGGTCGCCATGCCACTGGCCGCGATCGGCGCGGTGATCGGTGAGTTCCAGGCCGGCGAGAGCGGCCTAGGTTTCGTCATCACGCAGTACGCCGGTGTCGGCGACACCGCCACCGCCTGGGCGGCGATCATGCTGGTGGCGCTGGTGAGCATCCTGCTCTACTCGGCGCTCCTGCTGATCGAGCGGTTCGCCCTGCCCTGGGTGCGAGAAACCACAAGCAGCCGCTAACCACCAGAAGAGATCAACGACCAGCACCAGGACTCAGACCAAGATCAAATCCCAGTACCGCGAAGGGCCGGCCTCCCAGTGGAGACCGGCCCTTTTCGTCGACGCTGCTGGCGCAGAGGGTGTGGCCGACCGTGCCCGGCGGAGGGATCAAGCCTGACCGCCCGGAGCCGGGCACGGTCGGCCACACCCCACCCGGCACCCGACGAAGAGCGCCGGGACCAGACGACATGAGGCCCGAGCGTCTACCCAGCCAACCGCCAGCGCCCGTTGCGGGCGACCAGCGTGGTGAGCGCCTGCGGCATCAGGCCGCTGTGGTTGTCCGGCGTCATGCGGATCGGGCCGGAGAGGCCGTCCATCTGGGACGTCTCCAGCACGTCCCGGATGCCGTTGCGGTCCACCTTCCCGATCTCACCACCGGCGCGCAGTTCGGCGTCGGCGATGAGCTGGACGGCGTCCGCGGCGAACGACGAGGACCCGTTGTAGCCACCGAAGCGGGCCGTGTAGTCCTGGAACCACTGCCGCCGCGCCGCCTTGGCCGGCGTGGTCGCGATCACGTCATCGATCACCATCGTCTGCGTGAAGATCAGCGTGGCCTTCTCGGTCGCCTTGGCCGCAGCGCCGAGAAAGAGGTCCCCGGCCGCTGCCGCGTCGAAGTAGATCGACCCACGGAAGACGGTCTGCTGGACGGTGGTGGCGGCCAGTGTCGCCTGCTCCGGCGGGGTCCAGAAGACCATCGCGTCGGGCTTGCCCGACGCGAGTTGCTGGACCTGCTGGCTGACGTCGGTGTCGGTGGTCTTGACCCGCTGCTGTCGGAGCGTGATCTTGGCCTTGTCGAGCTCGCTCTTGAGCGCTGTCGCGCCCTCCTGGCCGTAGTCGTCGTCGCTGACCAGCATCCCCACCTTACGGATGTTGTTGCGGCGCAGTTCGGTGGTCAGTGCGGCGGCGCTGTCCGGGGCGTTGGGGCCCAGCTTGAACACGTAGCGCCGTTCAGCGGCCGGTGCGGCGATCGCGCCGGAAGCGGCCAGCGCAATGGTGGGAATCCGCTTCTCGTTGATGGTCCCGACGGCTCCGACCGCGCATTCGTTGCAGCCGCCCATGATGATGGCGCTGACCTTCGAATCGCTGCTGAAGTCGACGATGTTGCGAAGTGACTCGGCCGAGTCGGAACGGTTGTCCTTCACCTTCAGGTCGATCCTCCGGCCGTTCAGTGCTCCGGAGGCGTTCAACTGATCGACCTTGAGTTCTAGGGCGCGCTGGTATGTCCGGCCAACTGTGGCTGCGGCGCCGGACAGTTCGAGATCGGCGGCGATCACGATCGAACTCGTGTCCTTCTCCGCCTCACCAAACTGGCAGCCGGTGAGCGTGGTGGCCACTACGGCCGATGCGAGCGCCGCGATGGTCGCGGAGCGGATGGGGCTCAACTCAGTCCTCCAGGTGCGGGCGCGGGCGCTGCCCGGTCACCGCCGCTAATCCGTCCTCAGTGGAGGACGGGATCTCCTCTGCCGTACGGTGTGCGCGAAGCCTGCAAAACCTTGCCAATGGCCGGCGCTGTGGTCAAGCGCGGACCCCGGCAGCATTTTCGGGACGGCCATCCCACATGCTGGGGTAACGCAATGTTTGCAAAAGCTCACTTTGCATACACGCGTGACCACTCTGGAGTTACATGCCCTGTTCAGGGGCTTGCGGAAATGAAGGTATCAGTTGCCCGGATCACGGGATGCGCTCCGTCCGACCGTTTCCTACCTCACTGCGGCTTCCCAAACACGATCATCTCTGATGAAATCGCGGCCGTGCCGCGCGTGGTCCCCTCCGCTTACGGCATGGCTCGGCGGCTCAGGCGGGGAAGAAACGACGGAGGCGATGTCGTGAGCACCGGACCGACGACCCTGCCCGCGCTCGGCGATAGCAATCGGCCTGCGCGCCGACGGATGCCGAGACTGCGTGACGCCCGGATCCGGTCCAAGTTGGCGTTGATTCTGGTCGTCCCGGTGGCGGCGGTGATCGCGCTGGCCACGGTCCGCCTGATCTCCGTCGGCGAGGGCGCGTTCGACGCCACCCAGGCCCGGTCACTGACGGCCCTCTCCGTCGACGTCAGCGCCCTCACCCAGGACCTCCAGTCCGAACGGATGGCGGCGGCCGCCTACCTCGCCGCTCCGCAGCAGCCGGCCGACGCGTACAACCTGCGGGTCCGCCAGACGCAGCAGCGGGTGGACGAGTACCGCGCCGAGCGGGGCCGGGTCGGCGACGTGCCGGCCGCCCTGCGGGACCGGCTGGCCGCCATCGACGACCACCTGGCCACCCTGGACGGCACCCGTCAGGAGGTGTTGGACCGCCGGCAGATGGCGGTAGCCGAGGCGGTGCTCCGTTACGGAGTCATCCTCACCGACCTGGTCTCGTACGGTGACGGTCTGGCCCAGCTGCCCGGCTCGGAGAGCCTGGCGGACAGCCGCCGCGCGGTCGCCGCCTTCGCCCGCGCCAAGGCCTCCGTCGCCGAGGAAGAGGCCGTCGCCTTCACCGCGCTGACGGCCGGCCAGCTCGACTCGGAGCAGTTCTCCTCCTTCGTGGCAACGTTGACCGGTCAGCAGGAGGCCCTGGTCGCCTTCTCGCTGGCCGCCGACCCGGTGCAGCGTGCCCTGGTCGACAGCACCGTGTCCGGCGACGCCGTCGGCCTGGCCGACCGGGTGGCCACCGACATCACCCGCTCGGTCGGGCAGCGCTCACTGGTCACCGCCCAGGACGCCACCGCGGCGATCGGCGCCGTGAACGACCTGATGCGCTGGGCTGAGATCCAACTACAGGACCGACTGCTCCAGCAGGCCGACCAGGCCCGCTCGGACGTCATCCGGCAGGCAGTGGTCGAGTCGATCCTGGTGCTGTTGACCCTGATCATCGCCGTGTCGCTGGCCGTGGTGCTGGCCCGCTCGCTCAACCACTCGCTGCGCCGACTGCGCGAGGGCGCGCTCTCGGTGGCCAACCACGACCTGCCCGACGCCGTGCAGCGGCTGCAGAACATGGGCAGCGTGGGTGACGGCGGGGTGGACGAGATCGTCCGCCAGGTCCGGGACCCGATCCAGTTGAACAGCCGCGACGAGGTCGGTCAGGTGGCGCTGGCCTTCAACGTCGTACACCGGGAGGCGGTGCGGGTCGCCGCCGAGCAGGCGGCACTGCGTACCAGCGTCTCGGCCATGTTCCTCAACCTGGCCCGCCGCAGTCAGACCCTGGTCGACCGGATGATCGGCGAGCTGGACGCGATCGAGCGCGGCGAGGAGGACCCGAAGCGGCTCGCGCAGCTCTTCGAACTGGACCACCTGGCCACTCGAATGCGCCGCAACGACGAGAACCTGCTCGTCCTGGCCGGCGCCGACTCCGCCGCACCGCGTCACGACGACGCGCTGGTGGTGGACGTGCTACGCGCCGCCCAGTCCGAGGTCGAGCTCTACAACCGCATCGAGTTCGGCACCGTGGACACCGACATCTCGGTGGCCGCGCACGCGGTGAACGACGTGGTACGCCTCGTCGCCGAGCTGCTCGACAACGCCACCCGGTTCTCACCGCCGAACACCACGGTGGTCGCCGACGGTCGCCGGATCCGTGACTACGTGCTGATCCAGATCGAGGACCGCGGGCTCGGCCTCACCGACGACCAGCTCGACTCGCTCAACCGGCGGCTCGCCGCCCCGCCGAGCGTGGACGTCGCTGCGTTCCGACTGATGGGTCTGGCCGTGGTGAGCCGGCTCGCCTCCCGCTACGGCATCCGGGTGGAGTTGCGCCGCAACGTCGAGGGCGGCACCGTCGCCCAGGTGACGTTGCCCGCCGCCACCGTGGTGCTGCCCAGCAACCGGGGCCGCGAGCAGGTGCTCACCCGGCCGCGTCAGCCGATGGCAGTGGAGCAGGCCCCGCTCTCCTCGGCCGGCCACGCCGAGCAGTTCGCCGGTGCTGCCACGACGGCGGCGACGCTGCCCGACCAGTGGCGGACCAGTTCGCCGGCACCCGCCCAGTGGCAGTCGCCGCTGGACTCGCGGGACACCACCCCGGCCGTGCAGGCCGGTGGCTACACCGGTCCGCGCTCGACGATGCCGCCGGCACCCGCCGCCCCGGCACCCGCCGCCCCGCTGCCGCCGGCCAGGCCGGCCTACAGCAGCGGTGCGGGCGCCTCGCTGGGCAGCCCGACAGTGGCGTACCCGACGGTCGACCCACTGCCTCGGCGTGGCTCCAAGCCGGACACCGCGGATGGGCGTGGCACCCAGGGCCTCCCGGTCGGGCCGGTCGCCGGACCGGGCGCGGTGGCGCCGCCAGCCGCTCCGTCGGTGCCCGCCGCGCCGGTCAGCACCCGGCCCGACTTCCCGGCCGAGGCTCCGATCTTCCGGGAGATGGAGGCGGTCTGGTTCCGGTCGCACGGCGACGACGCCACAGCGATCTTCACCCGGCCCAACTTCGACGAGCCGCCCGCGCCCGCCACCACCGCAACGGCCGACACCGGCCTGCGCACCGGCAACGGCGGCCAGCCGAGCGCCGGGACGGTGCCGGCCGCCTCGCCGGCCCGACCGAAACTGCCGACCCGCACCCCGGGCGGCACCGACGGCACAGCCACCCTGGGCGACGGCCCCGGCGCCACAATGGACGGCTTCGCTGCGCGACCGTCGGTGCCGCCGACGTACGCCCCGCCCCCGGCCGCCCCGACGGCTCCGCCCGCGCCCGCCCCCGACCCGGCAGCATGGCGTACGGCGGCCGACGAGGGCTGGTCCCGGGCCAGCCGGGCTGCCGAGCCGGCTCCCGCCGGCACCACCCGCTCCGGGTTGCCCAAGCGGGTGCCGCAGCAACAGCTCGTGCCGGGTGGCATCGAACCGAAGAGCGGCCGGGACCGCAGCCGGCGGACCCCGGACGAAGTACGTGGTCTGCTGTCGGCCTACCACCGCGGTGTGCAGCGCGGTCGGACGGCCGGAACGGACCTGAACAGCACCTCGACCAAGGAGAGCCGATGAACAGGCCAGCTGCCATGCAGGACATGGGTTGGCTGCTCACCAACTTCGCCGACAGCGTGGCGGGCATCGCCCACGTGGTGGCGGTGTCCGCAGACGGGCTGTTGCTCGCGTCCTCCCGGGATCTGCCGGGGGACCGGGCCGACCAGCTCGCCGCGATCACCTCCGGGGTGGTGAGCCTGACCGAGGGCGCGGCCCGGATGTTCAGCGCGGGCGGGGTGTTGCAGACAGTCATCGAGATGGACAGCGGGTATCTCTTCCTGATGTCGATCAGCGACGGCTCCTCGATGGCCGTGCTGGCCGCGCGGAGCTGCGACGTGGGCCAGGTGGGCTACGAGATGGCGCTGCTGGTCGAGCGGGTGGGTGCCGCGTTGGTGCCGCTTCCGCGCGACGCGGTGCGTTCTTAGCACCGGAGGCCGGCGCTCGTTCCGAGCGCCGGACCAGGGACGAGAGACGGCACAGTCCGGCTCAGCAGGGGACGAGGAGGTGATCGGGAATGGACCAACGACGCGCTGACCCGCGTGGCGCGCTGGTGCGTCCGTACGCGGTCACCCGTGGTCGTACCGAGCCCCGGCAGGACATCGCCCTCGAGGCCGTCCTGACCGCCTCTCCGACCCAGGTCGCCGAGTCCCGCTTCGCCGGGCACGACAAACACCGCATCGCCACGGTCTGTGAGGGCCGAGCACAGTCGCTGGCGGAGATCGCCGCGTATACCCGGATGCCGCTGGGCGTCGCCCGGGTGTTGGTCGCCGACATGGTGGCCGAGAGCCTGCTGACGTTACACACTGCTGCTCCCGCCGAGGGGTTCGAGGAGCGGATGGAACTGCTTGGAAGGGTGCTAAGTGGACTTCGCAGGCTATGACCCCGCAGGGGGGCGGCCGGGCCGGGGAATCGTCTCCGCGAAGATCGTCGTCGCGGGCGGATTCGGCGTCGGTAAGACGACACTGGTCGGGGCGATCTCCGAGATCACACCGCTGACCACCGAGGCGTTGATGACCGCGGCGGGTGTCGGTATCGACGACCCGTCCAAGGTGCCGGGCAAGGAGACCACCACGGTCGCCATGGACTTCGGCCGGATCACAATGGCCCAGGACCTGATCCTGTACCTCTTCGGTACACCGGGTCAGACTCGGTTCTGGTTCATGTGGGACGAGATCATCCGGGGGGCGGTGGGTGCGGCCGTGCTGGTGGACACCCGCCGGATCACCGACGCCTTCGCCCCGCTGGACTACTTCGAGAACCGTAACCTGCCGTACGTGGTGGCGCTGAACAAGTTCGACGGCGCACCGCAGTACGAGGCCGAGGAGGTCCGCGAAGCGCTGGCCATCTCGCCGCAGGTGCCGCTGGTGATGACCGACGCCCGGCAGCGGGACTCGGTCAAGCAGGTGCTGGTGACGGTGGTCGAGCACGCCATGCTCCGGCTTCAGTCCGAGCACGGGCGGGGCTTTCCGACGCCGGTCGGCTGACACGTCGCGTCACGGCCGGCACGCTACGGCCGGCCGTGACGTGTTCAGGGCGTGTGGCAGTGCCCTCGGCCTGACCGGGGACTCCGCACGCCCTAGTCGACCCGCAGCCGGTAGCCGCGCTTGACCACGGTCTGCACCACGCGGGGCGCGCGCAGCCCGGCCCGGAGCCGGGCGACGGCCATCTCGACGGCGTGCTCGTCCGCGCCCCGGGGCAGGGTCCTCAGCAACGCCGTGCGGGACAACACCCGACCCGGGGTCTGGGCCAGCGCCCGCAGCACCGCCATCGGCGCGGGCGCGAGCGGCCGCAGCTCGCCGTCGATCACCGCGGCGTGCCCGCGCAACGTGAGCAGGTGCCCGCCGGCCTTGAACGTCACGGTCCGGCGGGGCAGCTCGTCGACGATGGTCCGCACCAGTGCGCCCAACCGGGCCCGGCCGGGCGCGCTCACCGGCACCCCGTGCCGCAGCAGCGGCTCGGCGGTCACCGCCCCGACGCAGCTGGCCAGCACGTCGCCGCGCAACGCCGACAGCACCGCGTCGGTACGGTCGCCGGCGGCCCGCAGCAACGCCTCGGCCGCCGGTGCCGAGGTGAACGTCACCGCGTCCACCAGCCGACCGGCGATCAGGTCGATCAGCCGGTGCAGCGGCGCCGGATCGGTCGGCGGCGCCCAGCGGTAGACCGGCACCTCGATGACCGTGGCGCCCGCCGCCTCCAACGCGAGCGTGCACTCGGGCTGCCGCTCGCCGTGCAGCTGCATGGCGATGACCTGCCCGGCGACGCCACGCCGACGCAGGTGCTCGACCACCTCGTCGCAGCTCTCCGAGGCGGGTGACCACTGGTCGTGCAGCCCGGCCGCCCGGATCGCACCGCGTGCCTTCGGGCCGCGCGCCACCACGTACGAGCTGGCCAGCACGGAGCGCAGTGGCTCGGCCAGCCCCCAGCCCTCGGCCGCCTCCAACCAGCCGCGCATGCCGATGCCGGTGTTGGCCATCAGGATGTCCGGCGGCTGGTCGAGGCAGGCGCGGGTCGCCTCGCGCAGCTCGGTGTCGTCGGACAGCGGCACGATCCGCAGCGCCGGGGCGAGCACCACCCGGGCACCCCGCCGTTCGAGCAGCGCGGCCAACTCGTCGCGCCGCCGGTCGGCGGTCACCCCGATGGTGAAGCCCGCCAGTTCTTCGCGCATCAACCCTCCTGTCGCAGCCGCACCTCGACCAGCCCGTCGCGGCACCGTGCGTCGTGCCGAGCCACCGCCACCCCCGGCAGGTCGAGGCAGTGCCCGCTGCGCAGGTCGTACACCTGCTTGTGCAGCGGTGACGCGACGGTCGGCACTCCGCCGCGACTGCCGACGATGCCCCGGGACAGCACGTACGCCCCGGAGACCGGATCGCGGTTGTCGATCGCGAACAGCTCGTCGGCGGTCCGGAAGAGAGCGATCTGCACCCCGTCGACCAGGGCGGCGACGCCCCGGTCCGGTTCCAACCGGTCGAGCAGGCAGACGGTGGTCCAGGTCAGCGTGAGGGTCTGGGTCATCGCCGTACCTCCGGTAGGCCGAGGGTGACCGGTTGCCGACGGTGACCGTTGGTCGCCTCGGATCCGGTCGGGGACTGGTCGCGTACGGGAACCGGCTGGCCGCGTTCCCGGATGAAGGTGATCGACGGGTCGGGTACGTCGGGGGCGTTGACGAAGGAGGTGTAGCGGCGCAGCCGATCCGGGTCGTCCAGGACGTCGCGCCACTCGTCGGAGTACGACGAGACGTGTCGGGCCATCGCCGCGTCGAGGTCCTCGCAGAGCCCGAGCGAGTCGTCCACGATCACCGAGCGCAGATGGTCCAGGCCACCGTCCATCGCCTCGATCCAGCCGGCGGTGCGTTGCAGCCGGTCGGCGGTGCGGATGTAGTAGATGAGGAACCTGTCGATCAGCCTGATCAGGGCGTCAGTGGTCAGGTCGGTGGCGAACAGGTCGGCGTGCCGGGGTCGGAAACCGCCGTTGCCGCCGACGTAGAGATTCCAGCCGGTCTCGGTGGCGATGATGCCGAAGTCCTTGCTGCGTGCCTCGGCGCACTCCCGGGCGCAACCGGAGACAGCCGACTTCAGCTTGTGCGGAGCACGCAGCCCGCGATAGCGCAGCTCCAGCGCGACGGCCAGCCCCACCGAGTCCTGTACCCCGTACCGGCACCAGGTCTCGCCCACGCACGACTTCACAGTGCGCAGCGCCTTGCCGTACGCGTGCCCGGACTCGAAGCCGGCGTCGACCAGCCGCCGCCAGATCTGCGGCAGCTGCTCCACCCGCGCCCCGAACAGGTCGATCCGCTGCCCGCCGGTGATCTTCGTGTAGAGCTGGAAGTCCCGGGCGACCTCGCCGATCACGATCAGCTTCTCCGGGGTGATCTCGCCGCCCGGTATCCGGGGCACCACCGAGTAGCTGCCGTCGCGTTGCAGGTTGGCCAGGAAGTGGTCGTTGGTGTCCTGCAACGACGCCTGTTCGCCGTCGAGCACGTGCCCGCTGCCCAGCGAGGCGAGGATGGACGCCACCACCGGTTTGCAGATGTCGCAGCCGCGGCCCCGCCCGTGCTCGGCGACCAGCCGGGAGAAGGTGCGGATGCCGCGGACGCGGACGATCTCGAACAGCTCCCGCCGGCTGACGTCGAAGTGCTCGCAGAGCGCGCTGGACTGCGCCACCCCGGCCGCGTCCAGGAGCTGCTTCAGCATCGGCACGCAGGAGCCGCAACTGGTGCCGGCCCGGGTGCACGCCTTCAACGCCGGTACGTCCGCGCAACCGTCGGCGATGGCGGCGTCCACGTCGCCCCGGGTCACGGCGTTGCAGGAGCAGACCTGCGCGGCGGCGGGCAGCGCCCCGGCGTCCGCGCCGCCGCCGTCCGGGGCGAGCAGCGCCAACGGCGCGGCCGGCAGCGGGCCGCCCACACTGGCCCGCAGCGTCGGGTACGCGCTGGCGTCACCCACCAGCACCCCGCCGAGCAGTGTGTGCGCGTCGTCGGAGAGGACCAGCTTCGCGTAGACCCGGGTGGCCGGGTCGGTGAACGTGACGTCCAGGCAACCCTCGGTCGCGCCGTGGGCGTCGCCGAACGAGGCCACGTCGACCCCGAGCAGCTTGAGTTTGGTCGCGGTGTCCGCGCCGGGGAAGGTGGCCGCGCCGCCGACCAGCCGATCGGCCACCACCTCGGCCGTCGCATACCCCGGCGCGACCAGACCGTGGCAGGTGCCGTCGACCGCCGCGCACTCTCCGACGGCCCAGATCCGCTCGTCGGCGGTACGACAGGTCGCGTCGACCAGCACCCCGCCGCGCGGGCCCAGCGGCAGACCGGCGTCCCGGGCCAACTGGTCCCGGGGCCGGATGCCGGCGGCCACCACCACCAGCTCGGCGTCGAGGGCGGTGCCGTCGGACAGTTCCAGGGCCGCGACGCCGCCGTCCGGGCCGGGCCGGATCGCTGTGGTCGCCACCCCGAGATGGGTCCGTACGCCCAGTTCGTCGACGTAGCGGCGGAGCATCGCGCCGCCGGCCTGGTCCACCTGCACCGGCATCAGCCGGGGCGCGAACTCGACCACGTCGGTGCTCAGGCCGAGCAGTCGCAGGGCATTGGCGGCCTCCAGGCCCAGCAGACCACCACCGATGACGGCGCCGACCCGTCGACCCCGCGCGTACGCCCGGATCGCCGCCAGGTCGTCCAGGGTCCGGTAGACGAAGACCCCGGGCAGCTCCGTGCCGGCCACCGGCGGCACGAACGCGTACGACCCGGTGGCGAGCACCAGCGCGTCGTAGCGGTATTCGCCGACGGCGGTGGTCACCACCTGGCGGTCCCGGTCGACGGCGGTGGCCGGCTCGCCGAGGCGCAGCCGCACCCCGTCGTGCGGGGTGTGCAGGTTGAGTTCGCTCTCACTGACCCCGTCGAAGTACGCCGAGAGCCGCACCCGGTCGTACGCCGGGCGCCCCTCCTCGGCCAGCACCGTCACCCGCCAGTCGCCCTGTGGGTCACGGGCGCGCAGCGCGTCCACGAAACGCTGCCCGACCATGCCGTTGCCGATGACGATCAGTTCGCCGCCGCTCATCGCGTCACCTCCACCGATTCCGCCTGGCTCAGCCAGTCGACGATGCCGCTCACCGCGTCCCGGCATCCGCCGCATCCGGTGCCGGCCCGGGTCGCGGCCACCACCGCATCGACGGTCCGGGCGCCGGAGCGCCAGCTTCTGACCAGTGCGCCCTTGCTCACCGTGTTGCACTGACAGACCGTGGCCGCGTCCGGCATCAGCGCCGGTGAGGCGGCCGGCGTCGCGCCGACCGTGCCGAGTGCCCGGCCGAGCAGCAGCGCCCGGCGGTCACTCGGCACCGGCTGGGCACGGTCGAAGAGTTGGATCACCGTGCCGACCGCCGGGTTGTCGCCGAGCAGGATCGCGCCGATCAGCCGCTCGTCCCGGATCCGCAACCGGGCGTAGGTGCCCCGGGTCGGGTCGGCGAACGTCAACTCCTCGCCCGGTCCGCCACTGGCCGCGTCACCCATCGAGGCCAGGTCGATCCCGGCGGCCTTCAGCCGGGTCACCACCGGCCGGGGCCGGTACCGGGCCAGTGGGTCCGTGCCGCTCAGCACGTCCGCGAGCACCTGGGCCTGGGCCCAGGCGGGCGCGACCAGCCCGGTGAGCACGCCGTCGTGCTCGGCGCAGTCGCCGATCGCCGAGATGGACCGGTCGCTGGTGCGCAGCCGGTCGTCCACCACCACGCCGCGCCGCACGGTCAGGCCGGCGGCCTGCGCGAGTGTGGTGTCCGGGCGTACGCCACAGGAGAGCACCAGCAGGTCGGCGCGGAGCGTCCGGCCGTCGGCGAGGTCGAGGCGGACGCCGCTGGCGTCCGCGACCACGCCGGTCGCCGAAACCCCCAGTTGGACGGTGACGCCGAAACCGGCGAGCGTGCCCGCGAGCACCGCCCCGGCGGTCGGGTCCAATTGCCTTTCCATCAGGTGTTCTCGCGGGTGCACGACCGTGGTGGCCAGCCCTCGGGTGGCCAGCCCTCGGGCCGCCTCCAGGCCGAGTAAGCCGCCGCCGAGAACCAGCGCGCTGCGGGCGCCGTCCGCCGCGGCGAGGATCCGCCGGCAGTCGTCCAGGGTCCGGAAGAGCACCACCCGCTCCGGAAGGTTCGCCGGGTCGAGGCCGGGCAGTGGCGGCACCACCGCACGGGCGCCGGTGGCGAGCACCAGGTGGTCGTAACCGATTCGTTCGCCGTCGTCGGTGCGGACCTCCCGGGCGGACCTGTCGACGGCGGTCACCGGTACTCCGCTGCGCAGGTCGACGCCGTGCCCGGCGGCTTCGGTCAGCTCCACGTCCGGCTCGTCGATCCGGCCGGCCAGCAGGGTGGAGAGCAGGATCCGGTTGTACGCGCGGTGCGGCTCGGCCCCGAGCACTGTGACCTTCCGGTCTCCCTCCCGGGCGTGCAGCTCACCGGCGAGGCGTGCGCCCGCCATCCCGTTGCCGACGATGACCACCCGCGCGGTCATGCCTTCTCCACCCGGACCGCGCAGATCTTGAACTCGGGCATCCCGGAGATCGGGTCCACCGCGTCGTTCGTCACCGAGTTGGCGCGTCCCGCCCCCGCGTAGTGGAACGGGGCGAACACGGTGTCGGGTCGGATCCCGGCGCTGAGCCGGGCCGGCGCGCGGAACTCACCTCGTCGTGAGGTGACCCGCACCGGGTCGCCGTCGTCGATGCCCAGCCGGGTGGCCAGGTCGGGGTGCAGTTCGACGAACGCCTCCGGGGCGGCACGGCGGAGCGCCGCAACCCGTCGGGTCTGGGTGCCCGACTGGTACTGCGCCAGCACCCGACCGGTGGTGAAGTGCAGCGGGTACGTGGCGCAGACCTCCTCGGCGGCCGGCCGATGGTCGACGGGGTGGAAGCGGGCCCGGCCGTCCGGGGTGGCGAACCTGTTGGCGAAGAGTCGGGGCGTGTCCGGCCCTTCCTCGGTCGCACACGGCCAGTAGACCCCGTCGTCGGCGTCGATCCGGTCCCAGCTGATGCCGGCGTAGTCGGCGGCCCCGCCGGCGGATGCGCGGCGCAGCTCGGCGAAGACGACAGCCGGGTCGGCCGGGAACCGAGCCGCCGCCACGGCTTCCGGTCGCGTGTCGGCCGGTTGGGCGGTGGTTGCCTCGGCGGCTGCCAGCCGCACCGCCAGGTCGGAGATGATGGCGAGGTCGGTGCGGACGCCCGGCGGGGGAGGCCGTAGCGCGCGCCGACGCAGCACCCGACCTTCCAGGTTGGTCATGGTGCCGTCCTCCTCGGCCCACTGCGCGGTGGGCAGCACCACGTCCGCCAGCGCGGCCGTCTCGGAGAGCAGGAGGTCCGCGACGACAAGCAGGTCGAGGTCGCGCAGCCGGCCCTCGATGCGAGCCGCCCGGGGTGCCGAGACCACCGGGTTCGACCCGAACACCAGCAATGCGCGCGGGCCACCAGGGGTGCCGAGCGAGTCGAGCAGCTTGTAGGCGGGCACTCCCGGGCCGGGCAGTTCGTCGGCCGGCACGCCCCAGACCCCGGCCACGTGCTCGCGGGCCGCCGGGTCGTCGATCCGCCGGTAGCCGGGGAGCTGGTCGGCCTTCTGCCCGTGCTCCCGCCCGCCCTGGCCGTTGCCCTGGCCGGTGAGGCAGCCGTACCCCGAACCGTTGCGGCCGGGCAGACCGAGGGCGAGAGCGAGATTGACGTACGCGGTGACGGTGTCCACCCCCTTGGCGTGTTGCTCGGCGCCGCGCGCAGTCAGGATGATCACGCGACCGCCGGTGCCCAGCGCTCGGGCGGTCGCCTCCAGGTCGGCCACCGGCACCCCGGAGAGCTGTTCCGCGCGGGCCGGCCACCAGGCGGCGACGCCTCGGCGGACCGCGTCGAATCCGGTGGTGCGGTCGGCCACGTAGGCCCGGTCGACCCAGCCTTCGGTGAGAGCGATGTGCAGCAGCGCGTTGGCCACCGCGAGGT
This sequence comes from Micromonospora sp. NPDC005553, assembly GCF_042871765.1. NCBI lineage: Bacteria > Bacillati > Actinomycetota > Actinomycetes > Micromonosporales > Micromonosporaceae > Micromonospora > Micromonospora sp. NPDC005553. The sequence goes on from NZ_JBIAJD010000003.1 coordinate 577,285, forward strand.
CGGTGCCGGGCAGCGGTTGCAGGTGCAGGTCAGCCTGGCGGGCGGTGGCGGTGACCCGGGGGTCGACGACGATCAGTTTCCCGCCGTTGCGGCGTTGCTCGGTGAGCCAGCGCACCAGCGGTGGCATGGTCTCCGCAGGGTTCGCTCCGACCAGCAGCAGGGTGTCGGCCCGGCCCAGGTCGGCGAGGGGGAACGGCAGCCCGCGGTCGATGCCGAAGGCCCGCATCCCGGCGGCTGCCGCCGAGGACATGCAGAACCGTCCGTTGTAGTCGATGTGCCTGGTGCGCAGCCCGATCCGGGCGAACTTCCCCAACGCGTACGCCTTCTCGTTGGTCAGGCCACCACCGCCGAAGACGGCGACCGCATCCCGGCCGGCGTCGTCCTGAACGGCGCGGATACCGGCGACCACCCGGTCGAGTGCGGTGTCCCAGCTCGCCGGGTGCAGCTCGCCGGTGGCCGCGTCGCGCACCAGCGGAGTGGTCAGCCGATCCGGGTGGTCGAGTAGTTCGGCGGCGGTCCACCCCTTCTGGCAGAGCCCGCCCCGGTTGGTGGGGAACTGGCGCGGGTGGACCGTCACACCGGTGTCGTCAGCGCGCAGTGTCATTCCGCACTGCAGTGCGCAGTACGGGCAGTGCGTCGCCACTTCCCGGGGCGTCAGCCCCGGTGCAGTTGCCGACCGTGCACCGTCTGTCATGTCGGGAAAGCGTGCCGCCGGGCGGTTTCCGGTCCGGGTCTCTTCTGTTTCGGTCCTGTCAAGTGGGGCTCACACCGCACAGGGGCAGCGAGCGCGTTGGAGGGTGCGGGTCGGAGCCTGTGGAGCTGAATCGCTGACGACATCGGTGGTCGATTCGTTTGCGACATCAGCTCCACAGCGACAGCGCACTCCACCCCGTGGAGGCGGTCAGCGCAGGTCGGCCCGGCGTGGCCGGCGGGTCAGAGACAGCCAGCCCAGGAACCGGGCGTGCAGTGCTCGCGGGTCAGGACGAAGGTTCAGGGAGTACAGGTCGTCGAACGCGTCCTGCATGTTCGCCGCCAGGTAGAACGCCAGGGCGATCGAGTGGCCGTAAAACTCGGTCGTGAGGTGAAGCTGAGCCGGCGCACACGGCCAGGGCGCCGCGCAGGTACGGCAGAGCCACGCCGGGCGCATCGGCTGGTGCGGGCGAGGTCGGCGGCTCATCCGACCCGCACCGGACCGCGCCTGACGGGCGTGCGGGTGGTCGGGCGACGGGCCGGCGGGGCGGGCGGGTCCGACCAGATCAGGCCCGCCGGCATCACGAACAGGGACCGGCGCGCGACCGCATCACCATTCGCGCCGAGCTGGTAACCGTCGATCCACACCCACCCGTCGTACGTCGGCCAGTCGAGAACGCGAATCACCCGGACGAAGATCGGGCGCAGGAACTGCACGCTCGCCGCGCGGGTCAGATGCAGGACCTCACCCGTGTGCGGCTTCCGCGGCGTGGGCTTCGGCGCGGGTCTCCGATCGGGCGGCTCATCCGGCACGGCGCTCTCCCTGGTCGTCACTGTGGGAAGGGGCCGCCCCGTGATGCTCACCCGTCGAGATCTTGGACAGTTTCCGTTACCAGGTAACGGAAACTGTCCAAGATCTGCGGCAGGCTGAGGGCCGCCCCGACACGAACGCGCCCGCCGGGTCTCAGGTCCCTACCGGCCGCGCCGTCTAATGAGCACTCTTTCTCAGGGTTGCGGGACGCACACACTCCGTAGCAGCATTCCTCTGGGACGTCTGGGACGTCGGCGAGGGGTCGAGAATGAATCAGGTACTTATCGCGGCGATGGCCGAAGCGGGGGAGACCGCCGAAAGTCTCGCTGGTCAGGTCGGAGTCGATCCGAAGACCGCCGCACGATGGGCCAATCCGGGACGCATTCCGCGCAGTCGGCACCGCGCTGAGGTCGCCCGGGTACTCGGCCGGGAGGTCGCTGATCTCTGGCCGGACGTCCTTGCCCGTCGGGAACCAGCATGGTTCCGGCCTTGGATCGACATCGAGCGCGAGGCGGTTGCGCTGCGATGGTTCGAGCTCGCATGGGTGCCCGGCCTCCTTCAGACCGAGGCGTATGCGCGGGCGACACTCGGTATGGAATCGCTGACCTCCGAAGAGATCGACGATCAGGTGTCCGCGCGGATGCTGCGGCACGCGATCCTGCACCGTTCCCGCCCGCCGCTGGTAGTCGCCGTGCTCGACGAGGCAGTGCTCCTGCGACGAACCGGGCGCAGCGCCGACCTGATGCGCGAGCAGTGTGAACACATCGCGACGTGTGCCGAGCTGCCGCACGTGCAGGTGCACGTCGTGCCCGCTGACACGCCGATGTATCTCGGCCTTGGTGGGCCGTTCACCATGGCCGAGATGCCCGACGGCACCCAGGTTGCGCATGTGGACGGCCAGGTGAGGGCTCAGATCATCGATGAAACGGTGGAAATTGCTACCCTTGGACGACGATGGGCGCGCATAGTTGGCGAAGCCCTACCGAGGGCGCAGTCTCTCGATCTCGTCAGGAAAGCGGCAGCGGCATGGACATGACCGGCGTGCAGTGGCGTAAGAGCATCCGCAGCGGCAGCAACGGCGGCAACTGCGTCGAGGTCGCTGACAACCTTCCCGGCGTTGTTCTCGTTCGCGACACCAAAGACCGCGACGGAGGGACGCTGACTTTCGGGCCGGCGGCATGGGCCGGCTTCGTCGATCTGGCGAAGGCGATCGGCCCCGTCGGCTGACCAACGCAGCACCAACTGCCCCCGGCGTCCTGGACATCACGGAACCGGGGGCCATTCGTGTGTCCAGGATGAGGTCCGCTCACCCCTGCGGTGCTTATAATGTGGGAAAATCGTCTCACTTGTTGGGAGTCCGCGATGAGCGTGACGGACGTCTTCGACGCCGTGGCCGGCACGTACGACGAGGCGCGTAGGCGGCTGGTGCCGTGCTTCGACAGCTTCTACGGCACCGCCGTCCAGGTGGCCGCGCCGCCGTTGCGGGCCGCGCTCGCCGCCGGGCGTACCCCGCAGGTTCTGGACCTGGGCGCGGGCACCGGCCTGCTCTCGTTGCTGCTCGCCGCGGCGGTGCCCGGAGTCCGGCTGACCCTGGTGGACGGAGCGCCGGCGATGCTCGCCCGCGCCACCGACCAGTTGGACGCGCGGTCCGTGCCACACCGAACGGTCCACGCCGACCTGGCCGACGAACTGCCGCCGGGCCGGTACGACGCGGTGGTCAGCGCGCTGGCGATCCACCACCTGGACGACGCCGGCAAGCGCGTGCTGTACCGGCGCGCCGCCGCCGCGTTGGCACCGGGTGGGGTGTTCGTCAACGCCGAGCAGGTGGCCGGCCCGACGCCGGAACTGGACCGGTGCTACGACGAGGTGTGGATGCAACGGATCACCGAGCTGGGTTCGTCCCCCGACGAGATCGCTGCTTCCCGGGAGCGGATGCGCCACGACCGCCCGGCGACAGTGGCCGACCAGTGTCGGTGGCTCGCCGAGGCGGGCCTGGTCGACGTCGACTGCTACTTCAAGGAGTGGCGCTTCGCGGTGTTCGGCGGCCGGGCCGGGTGAGCCCGGCGGAATGTGCGTTTCGCCGCCCGGGGACGAGCCGGTGAGCGCGGGGATGACTGTCGGTCATACCTCTGGGTAATCTGCTCGGCATGACTGCCAAGGTGACTCTCTCGTTCACGGACGAGACCATCGAGGAAGCGCGGCGGTTCGCCAAGCGCGAAGGGCTGTCGCTCTCCGCATGGATGGACCAGGCCGCCCGGGAGAAGGCGCTGCGCGAGGTCTTCACCGCGCACGCCGCCGCCGTGGGCCGCGCCAGCCTGGATCTGGAGTCTGCCGCGCTCGCCGACGCCCGCGAGGTGGGCATGGTCAACGACCTGTTCTCCGGCGGACGGCCGCGTGCTGCGTAGGGGTGAGATCTGGCGCATCGAAGGCGCCCGGGAACGCCTCGGCCTCGTGATCAGCTCGGACGTCTACAACTCCACCGACGTGCCCATCGTGATCGTGGTCGAGGTGGTCGAGGAATCGCTCCTGCGGGACTCGCCGCTCGCCGTGTCGATGGGCCGGTACGTGGTGATGCCCGACCGGATCTCCTCGCCCATGAAGAAGTGGTTCACCGCGTGCGTGGACGTCGCCGACACCGACACCATGCTCCGGGTCGGTCGGGCGCTGCGCATCCTCCAGCAGCTCTGACCGCAAGGGTGGCAGCTCTGCGCACGCCGCCCCCGGTGGCGTGCTCACCATCGCCGCCGGCCCGTGGTGCGATCCCCGTTTCCGGCCCGACCCGCGACGGGCACTGCCAGGTAACCGGCCGTTCCTAGCGTTTCTGCTCGTCACATCGACGAGGAGGAGCCGCCGTGAGCACGCTCACCAGCACCGTAGTCACCGCCGAGCCGCCCGCCGTCACCGGTCGTCGGCAGCCGCTGCACGACTGGCGCCCCGAGGACCCGGACTTCTGGCAGGCCACCGGCGCGCCGATCGCCCGGCGCAACCTCTGGGTCTCCATCTTCGCGGAGCACGTCGGCTTCTCGGTGTGGAGTCTCTGGTCGGTCACCGTGCTCTTCCTCGGCCCCGCGTACGGCATCGATCCGGCCGGGAAATTCCTGCTCACCGCCGTGCCGGCCGCCCTGGGCGCGGTGCTGCGGCTGCCGTACACGCTGGCGGTGGCCCGCTTTGGCGGACGACGCTGGACGATCATCAGCGCACTGCTGTTGCTGGTGCCCGCGGTCCCGATGACGGTGCTGCTGGAACCCGGCGTGTCCTACACCACCCTGATGGTGCTCGCCTGCCTCACCGGGGTCGGCGGTGGCAACTTCGCCTCCTCGATGGCGAACATCAACCTGTTCTACCCACAGCGGCTCAAGGGACGGGCGCTCGGGCTCAACGCCGGTGGTGGCAACCTGGGCGTACCCGCCGTGCAGCTCATCGGCCTGGCCGTCCTCGCCACCGCTGGTGCCGCGTACCCCCGGTTGGTGCCGGCGGTCTACCTGCCGCTGATCGTGCTGGCCGCGCTGGCGGCGGCCCGGTGGTTGGACACCGTGCCCGGCGCGCGCAACGAGCCGGGCGCGTTGCGGGAGGCGGCCCGCGACCCGCACACCTGGGTGATGTCGCTGCTCTACATCGGCACCTTCGGCTCGTTCATCGGCTTCGGGTTCGCCTTCGGGCAGGTGCTCCAGCTCCAGTTCGCCGAGCGGTTCCCGACCCCGGTCGACGCCGCCTGGCTGACGTTCCTGGGCCCGCTGGTCGGCTCGCTGATCCGGCCGCTGGGTGGGCACCTCGCCGACCGCTTGGGCGGGGCACGGGTGACCTTCTGGAACTTCGTGGCGATGGCGGCCGGCGCGAGCACAGTGCTGTACGCGGCCCGGGAGCGTTCGTTCGGGCTCTACCTCGCGGGGTTCCTCGCCCTCTTCGTCTTCTCCGGCGTCGGCAACGGCTCCACGTACAAGATGATCCCGGCGATCTTCCGGGCCCGGTCGGCGGACGCGGTGGCCACGGGTCAGCGTGATCCGGAGGCGGCCGCGCGGTGGGCGCGGCGGATGACCGGCGCGTTGATCGGCATCGCGGGTGCGATCGGCGCCTTCGGCGGGGTGCTGGTCAACATCGCGTTCCGCCAGTCGTTCCTCAGCTCGGGCAACGCCGACGCCGCCTACCTGGCCTTCATTGGCTGGTACGCGTTGTGCTTCGCGGTCACCTGGGTGGTCTACCGCCGTCCGAGGGCCGGTCGACTCACCAACGTGTGAGCTGAGACACCCTCGGCGCGTCGCCGCGCGGGACGGCACCCCCGTTTTGACCTGCGGACCGGGCGCCGGGTATCGTTGCCTGCTGTTGTACGACATCCAGAGGCGTGCCCCTTCAGGTACGCTTGGTCGTTCGTGCGCGCTGGTCCGGCCTGCTAGATCTGGTCACCTCGGCGCGCGACCCCAGACCGACGACGAGACAAGGTAGACCTGTGCGTACGTACAGCCCGAAGCCGGGTGAGATCGAGCGTCAGTGGCACGTCATCGACGCCTCTGATGTCGTGCTGGGCCGCCTGGCCACCCACGCCGCCACGTTGCTGCGTGGTAAGCACAAGCCGACTTTCGCGCCGCACGTCGACACGGGCGACTTTGTCGTCATCGTGAACGCGGGCAAGGTTGCGTTGACCGGCAACAAGCGCCAGACCAAGGTCGCTTACCGCCACTCGGGTTACCCGGGTGGTCTGAAGCAGATCGGCTACGACGAGCTGCTGACCAAGCGTCCCGAGCGGGCCATCGAGCTGGCTGTGAAGGGGATGCTCCCGCACAACAAGCTCGGCCGTCAGCTGATCAAGAAGCTGAAGGTCTACGCCGGTGCCGAGCACCCGCACCTCGCGCAGCAGCCGGTGCCGTTCGAGATCAAGCAGATCGCGCAGTGAGCGCGGGCGAAGGAAGCAGCATGACCGACATCATCGAGACCGAGGTCGCCCCGGAAGCTCCGGAAGCCCCCGAGGCCACCGAGGCGCCGGCGCCCGTTGCCCGCGCGCCTCGTGGTGACCGGCCGATCCAGACCGTGGGCCGCCGCAAGGAGGCCATCGTCCGGGTCCGCATCATCCCGGGCACCGGCAAGATCACCTGCAACGGCCAGGACCTCGAGTCCTACTTCCCGAGCAAGGTGCACCAGCAGCTCATCAAGGACCCGCTGGTCACCGCCGAGAAGCTCGAGCAGTTCGACGTGATCGCCAACCTGCGTGGCGGCGGCACCACCGGCCAGGCCGGTGCGCTCCGGCTGGGTATCGCCCGCGCGTTGATCATCAACGAGCCGGACGACCGCCCGGCCCTCAAGAAGGCCGGCTTCCTCACCCGTGACGCCCGGGTCAAGGAGAGCAAGAAGTACGGCCTCAAGAAGGCCCGTAAGGCTCCCCAGTACTCGAAGCGCTGATCTTTCCCAGCGCGTTGTACTTCTGACGGACGGCCGGTCCGCCTCCCCCTCGTTGGGGGGAGGTGGGTCGGCCGTTCCGCTTTCTCCTCACTGGCAGTGCACTTTCGGAGGTTGGCGGGTATGGGTCGGTTGTTCGGCACGGACGGCGTACGCGGGCGGGCGAACGCGGATCTCACCCCGGAATTGGCGCTGGCGCTCGCGGTGGCCGCCGCGCACACACTCGCCGAGACGGACCGCAGTCATCCGCCGCTCGCCGTCGTCGGTCGCGACACCCGCGCCAGCGGCGAGATGCTGGAGGCCGCCGTGGTCGCCGGGCTGACCAGCGCCGGTGCCAACGTGGTGCGGGTCGGCGTGCTGCCCACCCCGGCGGTGGCGTTCCTCACCGCCGAGGCCAAGGCCGACCTGGGTGTGATGCTCTCCGCGTCGCACAACCCGATGCCGGACAACGGCATCAAGCTCTTCGCCGCCGGAGGGCACAAGTTGCCCGACGAGATCGAGATGCAGATCGAGGCGGCCGTCGAGACGAACGCCACCACCGCCTGGGACCGGCCGACCGGTGCCGGCGTCGGCCGGGTGCACGACCTGCTCGACGGTGCCGACCACTACGTCCAGCACCTGGTGGGCACCGTTCCGCACCGGCTCGAGGGGATCAAGGTCGTGGTCGACTGCGCCAACGGCGCAGCCGCCGAGGTCGCCCCGGTCGCCTACCGGGAGGCCGGCGCGGAGGTCATCGCCATCCACGCGGAGCCCGACGGGCTGAACATCAACGACGACTGTGGCTCCAACCACATCGAGGCGCTGCGCGCCGCCGTGGTCGAGCACGGCGCTCACCTGGGCATCGCCCACGACGGCGACGCCGACCGCTGCCTGGCGGTCACCGCCGACGGCGACGAGGTGGACGGCGACCAGGTCATGGCGATCCTCGCGCTGGCCATGCGGGACGCCGGCACGCTCACCCAGGACACCCTGGTGGCCACCGTGATGAGCAACCTCGGGCTGCGGCTCGCGATGTCCGCGCAGGGCATCCGCCTGATCGAGACCAAGGTCGGTGACCGGTACGTGCTGGAGGAGCTGCGCGCCTCCGGGCTGGCGCTCGGCGGTGAGCAGAGCGGCCACATCGTGATGCCCGCGCACTCCACCACCGGCGACGGGGTGCTGACCGGCCTGCACCTGATGGCTCGGATGGCGGCCACCGGCCAGTCCCTCGCCGAGTTGGCCTCGGTGGTCACCAAGCTGCCCCAGGTGCTGATCAACGTGCCGGTCGGCGACCGGACCGTCGGCGCCGCCGCACCCGCGGTACGCGCCGAGGTCGAGCGGGCCGAGGCGGAGCTGGGGGAGACCGGCCGGGTGCTGCTGCGCCCGTCGGGCACCGAACTGCTGGTCCGGGTGATGGTCGAAGCGGCCACCGAGGCGACCGCCCGTGAGGTCGCCGAGCGGATCGCCGAGCTGGTCCGCACCGCGAGCCCGGTCGCCTGAGACCACCTCGGGGCGGTGTCACAACCGCAGTCGGGCCGCCCGCTCGTACGTGTCGGCGGGGTCCTCGCCGTCGGTGAGGTCGAGGTCCTCGGTGACGCGTCCGTCGGTCAGTCGGACCAGTCGGTCGCAGCGGGCAGCGATGGCCTGTTCGTGGGTGGCGAGCAGGATGGTCATGCCGTGCCGGTCACGGAGGTCGAGCAGCAGGTCGAGGATCTGCCCGCCGGTGGTGGAGTCGAGGTTGCCGGTGGGCTCGTCGGCCAGGAGTAGGCCCGGCGCCCCCATCAGGGCGCGGGCGATGGCGACCCGTTGCTGCTGGCCGCCGGAGAGCTGCGCGGGCAGGGCGCGCTCCCGCCCGGCCAGGCCGACCGCGTCGAGCAACTCGCGGGCTCGGGTCGCGTGGTCGGCCCGGCCCCGCCGGGGGAGGACCGGCGCGATCACGTTGTCCAGCACGCTGAGTGCGGGCAGCAGGTGGTAGCGCTGGAACACGAACCCGACCCGTTGCCGGTAGCGGGCCAGTGCGGCCCGGCGCAGGTCGCTGACCACCACGTCGTCGACGGTCACGGTGCCCTCGTCGGGCTGCTCGATCGCGCCGATGAGATGCAGCAGCGTCGACTTGCCCGATCCGCTCGGCCCGGTCAACGCCACCACCGAGCCGGCCGCGACGGACACTGACACGTCGTCGACAGCGGTCAGCTGGTCCGCCCCGGTGCCGAATCGTCGGGTCAGGTGGTCGACCGAGATCGCGCTACCGATCTGCTCGCTCATGACTGCTACTCCTCTGCCAGAAGTCGGGCGGGTCGTAGGCGCGGCAACAGGGCGGCGGGCACCAGCGCGGCGACGGCGCTCACCAGCGTGCCCGCCAGCGCGACCAGTGCGGCCACCAGGACCAGCGCGCCGGGAAGGGCGCCGATCAGCCAACCCGCGCTGACCAGGCCGATCACCGCGCCGGTCGTCGAACCGACGAGCCCCAGCGCCAGCCCCTCGTACCCGACCAGCCGGCCGAGGGCGGCGTCGGTCCAGCCGATCGCCCGCAGGGTGGCCAACTCGGCGGCCCGGTCGCGGATGTTCAGGTAGAGCACGTCCGCCACCGCGGCGGCACCGAGCAGCACTGTGGCCGCTGCGGCCACGGTGTCCGCGCCGCGCACGCTCAGCGAGACCACGTCGCCGAGCACGCTGCCGACGATCGCGCCCCGGAACGCCCACGCGGCGGCGGTGACCAGCGTCAGCGCGGCCACCCCGATGGCCAGCGCGCCGGCGCCGAGGAACGTGCGCCCGGGGGTGCGGGCCAGATTCACCAGCGCCAACCCGAAGAGGGTGCGTGGCCGGCGTACCCAGCGGGCCGGAGCGACGATGGGGCGGAGGGCGGCGGCCGGGTGGGTGCGCGCGGCCCGCAGCGCCGGCACCAGGCCCGCGGCCACCGCGAGCAGCAGTGCCACGGGTACGGCCAGGGCGGACCGCCGCCAGTCGACGTCGATGCCGAGCGCGATTCCGAGCGGGATCGCGAGTATCAGCGAGAGCAGACCCGCGATGAGCCCGAGCAGGGCGACCTCGCCCAGGATCAGCGCCGCGATGCGGCGGACCGGCCAGCCGAGACAGGACAGCACCGCCAACTCGGAGCGCCGGTCCCGGACGGCGGCGCTGACCGCGTTGCCGAGGAAGAGCACGCAGACCACCAGCACCAGCACGAAGAGCACCAGGCTCTTACGGTCCACCGCCTGGGTGATGATCGAGGCCACACCGAGCGCCGACCAGTTCTCGGTCAACCGCAGCATCGGCCGGCCGAACGAGCCGGCGGGCAGCTCCACTGTCTGCGGCGCCCCCGACGAGCCGAGGGTGATGTCGACGTCCAGCCCGGTACGTGCCGCGATCTGCTCGGCGACCAGTCGGACCCGCTCGGCCGACCGCTCGCTGTAGCCGTCCACGTCGGCCACCCGTACCCGGACAGCGCTGATCGGGGCCTTGGCCTGTGGCCCGCCGCCACCCTCCAGGATCTTCGGCACGCTGCCGAGGTTGGTGAGCAGCAGCGGCGGCGCGGAGAGATAGCCTGCGGGATTGCCGCTGGGTGCCAGCGGCTGGCCGCCCAGCGCTGCCCGGCTGCGGTCGTCGGCACCCTCTGCCGTCGGTGCCTGGTAGGTCTCCAGCGGCAGTTGGCCGAGGTCACTGAACCCGGCCAGCCGGCCCGGGTCGAAGACACCGACAGCCCGCCAGAAACGATTGGCGGTGTTCGCGCTCACAGCTAGCGGCAGCGCCCGTATCGACCGGGAACCGGTGTCGTCGGCGAGCCAGGGTCGGGGCAGCGGGTTGTACGTCTCCAACTTGCCGTACACCTCAGGGTCGCCGGGCGGTTGCTGGCGGGCCCGCAGGCTGCCGTCGGGTAGCGGGTCGTACTGCACCTCGGTCGACTGCACGACCGTCTGAAGTTGGCCGTGGCAGCACCCGGCCATGGAGAGCTCCTCGGTGAGCATCGCCTGGTGCCCGGCGGTGAGGTCGTACCGAGCGGACCCGGCGGGAGTCCCCCCGGGGCGGTTCAAGGTCTTCTCCAGGTCGATCGCCTCCACCCCGGCGGGGCTGATCGCGAGCCGGGTGAACCTGGCCGCCAGCGACTCGTCGATGAAGGGACGGTTGGTGACGAGGACCGGGACCTCGTGGTTGTCCGCCGAGCCCCGGCGGTTGACGGCGACCCTGTCGTCCGTGCGGACGGCTCGACCGGTGACCACGGCATCGTCGAGCCCGACGAGTTGTTCCTCGGCCGCCGGGTCCACAGCGGCCAGGAGGAACGGCACTGTCAGGTCGTACGCCATCACCAGCCGGTCGGTGGGTGTGGCGGAGCCGTCCCGGTCGGTGGCGAGGACGTAGGCGTCGGCTTGGAACCGGCCGTCGGGCAGCAGTTGGACGGCGTGCAGGGACCAGTCCTCGCGCTCGGAGTAGGTGCCCGGGTTGCCCAGCAGCGCGTATCCCGGATCGCAGATGGGAAGGCTGCGCCCGTCCGGCTGCACCTCGCGGGGGACCGGCCCGCAGGTGTCCGACCAGGGGTAGGACCGCCCATCGGAGTACGGCACGGCGTCACCGAGGGTCTCCCAGTCGATCCGGGGGTAGATCAACGGCTTCGTGGTCACGTACACGTACCGGGGTTTGCCTGGCGCGCTGGAGAGACCCCGTTCGGCGTGGAAGGTCGGGTCGACCCGGATGAGCTGCTGGTCCAACGAGCGGTCGACGGCGCCGGTGAGGTCGATCGGCGTCGGTAGCAGGGTGGTGGAATAGCCGAGCATCGCGATCGGGGCCGCCACCTCGATGCCGGGGACCGTCGTCACCTGCTCGTACTGCTCGGTGGTGATGCCACCGAAGAGTCCGGAGAGATAGTTGGGGCGGACCAGCCCGCGCTCGGCTTCGAGCGGCGTGCGGGTCCCCTTGGGACGGACGAGGATTTCGTAGGCGACCTGGGTGTTGCGCTCGACCGTGCCCGCGACGTCCAGACGAGAGGTGGTGGTGGCGCCGGTCAGGACCACGAAGCCGGTGGTGGCCACCAGCACGCCGACCAGCAGCGCCACCGACCGCCCCGCACGGCCGCGCAGCTGTCTCCAGATGAAGCCGAGCATCGCGCCTCCCCGTGTGCTGACACCCACTCTGCGCGATACATTGTGACAATGCAAGACCCGTACCGGAGGTGACATGGCGATCCAGCACGCTGTCCTCGCCCTGCTCGCTGGTGGCCCGAGCCACGGCTACCAGCTCAAGGGCGCGTTCGAAGCCGCCGTCGGCCCGCAGTGGGGGCCGCTGAACATCGGCCACCTCTACCAGATCCTCGACCGGCTCTCCCGGGATGACCTGGTCGTCGCCGAACGGCAACCGCAGCCGATCAAGCCGGATCGGGTGGTCTACGAGATCACCCCTGCCGGCCGCGCGGAGCTGGCGCGGTGGCTGACGGAGCCGAGCCCGCGCAGCGGCGGATTCCGGGACGACTTCTTCCTCAAGGTCACCGCCGCCGCCCGGTCCGGCTCCGCAGCCACGGTCCGCGCGGTGCTGAGCAACCAGCGTGGCCACCTGCTGCGCGAGCTGCGCAATCTGGACGGCCTGCGGCGGGCCGCCGAGGACCCGGTGGTCGGGTTGCTGCTCACCGCGGCCAGCCGGCACGTGAGCGCGGACCTGTCGTTCGTGGACGACGCCGAGGCGGTGCTGCTCGGTGACGACGGTCAACTGCTCAGCCGACTCGCGACGTCGACAGCCGATCAGTCGGCGACCGACCCGGGACCGACCGGCTCCGGGCGGGTCAGCGGCTCGGGGCGGGTCAGCGGCTCCGGCCCAGAGCGTGCAGCCGGCTGACCGCCTCGGTCAGCACCTCCGGGCGCTTGCAGAAGGCGAACCTGACCAGCCGCCGGCCCGCGTCGACGTCGTCGTAGAAGACCTGGGTGGGCACCGCCACCACACCGCAGCGCTCCGGCAACGAGCGGCAGAACTCCACCCCGTCCCGGCCGCCGAGGGCGGTGATGTCGGCGGTGACGAAGTACGTCCCCTCCGAGTCGAGCACCTCGAAACCGGCGTCGGTCAGACCACCGACGAGCTGGTCCCGCCGCTGCTGGAGACCGTCCCGGAAGCCGGTGTAGTAGGCGTCCGGCAGGGCCAGCGCCACGGCCACCGCCGGTTGCAGCGGCGCGGCGTTGACATAGGTGAGGAACTGCTTCACCCGGAGCAGCGCCGAGACCAGCGCCGCCGGGCCGCTCGCCCAGCCGACCTTCCACCCCGTGCAGGAGAACGTCTTGCCGGCCGACGAGATGCGCAGCGTCCGCTCCCGCATCCCGGGCAGGCTGGCCAGCGGCACGTGCGGGCTCGACGCGTCGGTGAAGACCAGGTGCTCGTACACCTCGTCGGTGACCGCGTACGCGCCGAACTCCTGACACAACTCGGCGACCTGCGCCAACTCGGCAGGGGTGAAGACCTTGCCGGTCGGGTTGTGCGGCGAGTTCAGCAGCACCAGCCGGGTACGTGGGCCGAACGCCGCACGCAGCGCCGCCGGGTCGAAGGCGTACCGGCCATCGGCCGAGGGGCGCAACGTCACCGGCCGGCGGACCGCGCCGGCCAACGCGATCGAGGCGGCGTACGAGTCGTAGTACGGCTCGAAGCACACCACCTCGTCGCCGGGTTCGCAGAGCGCGAGGATGCTCGCCGCGACCGCCTCGGTCGCGCCCGCCGTGATCACGATCTCGCTGTCCGGGTCGTACGCCAGGTCGTAGAACCGCCGCTGATGCGCCGCCACGGCCGTGCGCAGGGCGGGGATCCCCGGGCCGGGAGGGTACTGGTTCTGCCCGTTGCGCAGCGCCTCGGCGGCGGCGGCCAGCATCTCCGGTGGGCCGTCGGTGTCGGGAAACCCCTGGCCGAGGTTGACCGCGCCGGTGCGTACGGCGAGGGCGGACATCTCGGCGAAGATCGTCGTTCCGAACGGCCGCATCCGGGCCACCAGCGGGTCGACATCGGTGCTCGTCGTCACCTGTGCCAGCCTACGGCCATACCCGGCTCGGACCCCAGCCTCAGTCGCGCCCGCAACTGGTCGCCCAGTAGCCCCGGGTCTTGTCGACGACCGGCTTGCCGGCACCGGTGACCGTGACGGTGCAGTCGAGTGGTCTCTCACCCTCGTCGTCGGACCATCTGGCCTCCACCATCACCCTGGTCTTGCCGTTGGTGCGGATGGTGGTGCGCCAGGGCAGTTTCTGGCCGTCGACGTGGATGAGGTCACTCTCGGCGTCGAAGTACGCCAGGTCGACGACACCCGACCCGCTGAGCTGGTAGACCACCGTCACGGGTGCCGGTCCTGAGGTCGGTCGGGTGATCGGCTTCTTGCTGGGGGTGGGGGACGTGGTGGGCGGCTGCGGGGCGGTGGGTCGCTCCGGGATGATCGGCCCGGTGGTGGGCTCCGTCCAGCCGTCGTCGTCGGGGACGACCCACGGCTCCTCGGCGACCGGGTCCGGGTTTGCCTGGTCGAGCCACAGGCCGGCCACGCAGAGGCAACCACACACCAGTAGGACGAGTGCCACGACGGCCGCGACGACGATCCCGACGATCCGCCCGCTGCTCGTGGTCGTCTTGCCAGGGACCTGCGGATACCCGGGGTAGGCGTAGGGCGGCGGATAACCGGGCGGCGGCCAGCCGGTGCCGGGGGGCGGATAGCCGGGCGGCGGATAGCCGGTGCCGGGCGGCGGCCAGCCAGCGGTCTGCGGCTGCCCGTCGGGCGTGGGCCACCCGATCGGCGGTGGCGATCCGGCCGACGGCGGGCCTGAGGAGTCGGGCGACCACGGGGGTGTCTGCGGGTCGGGCGACCACGGCGTCGCGGACGGTTGCGGCGTCCACTGGGTGGCGGGCGGCGACGGCGTCCACGGCGCGGCCGGCGGGGGTGGCTCCCAGGGGGCCTGCGGGGCCCACGGCTGGCCCGGCGCCAGCGGGTCGGGGGCCGGAGACGAAGCCGTGGACGGCGGCGCCGTCGGGTCCGGCGGAAGTGCCTGGGAAGCCGGGTCCGGAGCGGACGAGGGGGTCGGGTCGGGCGGCGTCGCGTCGGACATGGCTGCTCCGGGCGGGAGTGGGTATGGGACGAACGGGCCGTGGACGGGAGCGCCAAACCCGCCGAGAGACTTCCGCACCCGAAGGCGTGTCGCAACCCCGCCCTGAGGAGCGGGGCGCGAGGGGCCCGTGACGCTCGTCCCGTTGCGGCCGCGTAGGCACTGATCGCTCAGATTCCGTGATTGATAACCCGACTTTCGAGCAACCAACGTGAGTGAAACTGGGTTAGGCTGCGGGCCATGTGTGGAATCGTGGGATACGCGGGCGCGCGCCCCGCACTCGGCATCGTCCTCGACGGGCTGCGGCGGCTGGAATACCGTGGCTACGACTCGGCAGGCGTCGCGATCGTCTGTGACGATCAGCTGCTGACCGAGAAGAAGGCCGGCAAGCTGGCCAACCTGGAGAAGGTGCTGTCCGAGCGGGCCGCCGACGACCCGACCTCCTGCGCGGCCAGCCCGATCGGCATCGGTGACGGCACCACCGGCATCGGGCACACCCGGTGGGCCACCCACGGCGGCCCGACCGACCGCAACGCCCACCCGCACGTCGCCCCCGACGGGCGGGTCGCGGTGATCCACAACGGCATCATCGAGAACTTCGCCAAGCTCCGCGCCGAGCTGGAGGCCGACGGCGTCCAGTTCACCAGCGACACCGACACCGAATGCGCCGCGCACCTGCTCGCCGCCGCGCTGGCCGACCTGCGCGCCGCCGGCCAGCCGGACAGCCCGCAACTGCTCGCCGCCGGCATGCGCGTGGTCTGCCAGCGCCTGGAGGGCGCGTTCACGCTGCTCGCCGTGGACGCCTCCGTGCCCGGTGCGGTCGTCGGCGCCCGACGCAACTCGCCGCTGGTGGTCGGCCGGGGCGACGGGGAAAACTACCTGGCCAGCGATGTGGCCGCGTTCATCGAGCACACCCGGGAAGCGGTCGAGCTGGGCCAGGACCAGATCGTGCTGATCACCGGTGACAGCATCGAGATCACCGACTTCGAGGGCCAGCCCGCCGCCGGCCAGGACTTCCACATCGACTGGGACTCCTCGGCCGCGGAGAAGGGCGGCTACGACTGGTTCATGCTCAAGGAGATCGAGGAGCAGCCGCAGGCCATCGCCGACACGCTGCTGGGCCGGCTCACCGAGAGCGGTGAGATCGCCCTCGACGAGGTCCGCCTCAGCGACCAGGATCTGCGCGACGTCGACAAGATCTTCATCGTGGCCTGCGGCACCGCGTACCACGCCGGCATGGTCGCCAAGTACGCCATCGAGCACTGGACCCGGATCCCGTGCGAGGTGGAGCTGGCCAGCGAGTTCCGCTATCGCGACCCGGTCCTCGACCGGTCCACGCTGATCGTGGTGATCTCGCAGTCCGGCGAGACGATGGACACCCTGATGGCACTGCGCCACGCCAAGGAGCAGAAGGCCCGGGTGCTGGCGATCTGCAACACCAACGGCTCGACCATCCCCCGCGAGTCCGACGCTGTCCTCTACACCCACGGTGGGCCGGAGATCGCCGTCGCCTCCACCAAGGCGTTCCTGACCCAGGTCGTCGCCTGCTATCTCATCGGCCTGCACCTGGCCCAGGTGCGCGGCATCAAGTTCGCCGACGAGGTGGGCGCGGTGGTCGCGCAGCTGCAGGAGATCCCCGGCAAGCTGCGTGAGCTGCTCGACCGGATCGAGCCCGTCCGCGAGCTGGCCCGGGAGCTGAAGTCCGAGCCGACGGTGCTGTTCATCGGCCGGCACGTCGGCTACCCGGTGGCCCTGGAAGGCGCGCTCAAGCTCAAAGAGTTGGCGTACATGCACGCCGAGGGCTTCGCCGCCGGTGAGCTGAAGCACGGCCCGATCGCCCTGATCGACAAGGGCACCCCGGTCATCTGCGTGGTGCCCTCGCCGGTGGGCCGGGGCATGCTGCACGACAAGGTCGTCTCCAACATCCAGGAGGTACGGGCGCGGGGCGCGCGGACCATCGTGATCGCGGAGGAGGGCGACGAGGCGGTCGTCCGGTACGCCGACCACCTGATCTACGTGCCGCGTACGCCCACCCTGCTGGCCCCGCTCGTCACCACTGTCCCGTTGCAGGTGCTCGCCGCCGAGATCGCCGCCGCCCGGGGACACGACGTGGACCAGCCCCGCAACCTGGCCAAGTCGGTCACGGTCGAGTAGGCACCCCGCACCTCCGGAACCCCGGTCGCCGCGCTCCGCCGCGGCCGGGGTTCCGTCGTCACCGGCCCAGCACGACACGGGCCATCCCGTCCAGCGCAGGGTTTCCCGCCTCCCAGTAGCCGGTGTGCCCGCCGCGGCCGCTGGGGAGCACCCGCCCGCCGAAGCCGGGATCGGCCGGGTCGTGACCGAACCACAGCTCGTGCCCCGTCCGGCCGGGCCAACTAAGCACGGCGGCGAGTGGTGCCGCGCCGAACAGGGCCCGCCGGCCCAGCTCGTCCGGTGACCGGGCCGCCCGGATCACGTCGTCCGGGGCGCTGCTCGCCCAGACCTCGCCGGGCGGCACGCCCAGCTCGGTGGCGTGCGACGCGCCGACACCGGGGGAGCCGACGAAGACCAGCGCGTCGGCGGCCAGGCCGTGCTCCCGGGCGGCAACACCCACCACCAGCGACCCGTAGCTGTGCCCGAGCACCGTCTGCCGGGCCGGCGGCCCGTCGTGGCTGACGCGCAGCCCTTCCTGGAAGCGGTGCAACGCCGGGCCGGCGTCCCGGGCCTGACCCGCCGAGGCGGCCTCGGTCAGCAGATCCGGAGCGTCGTAGTCCAACCAGAGCACCGCCGCGCTGCGCTCATCCGGGGCGAGCGCGGCGCACCGCTCCAGCACCCGGGCCGCCCTGCCCAGCTCGCCGGAGGCGTCGTCCAGGCCGGCGGTCATCCCCGGCACGTAGGTCAGCACCCGGTCGGCGTGGTCCGGGTCGCCGAGCGCCACCACCGCCCGGCCCTCACCCGCCGGGTCCACCCCGAGCAGGTACGCCCGCGGCGCCTCGCCGGCCGTCAGTCGGCCGACCAGCGCGTCCAGACCGGCCAGCCGCCCGGCCACCCCGCGCAACCGGATCAACGCGAGGGGCCCCGGCGGCACCTGGGACAGCAGCCGTCGCCGCTCGGCCAGCAACTCCGTACGCCAGGCGTCGAGCCGTAACCGGTTGGCCTGGTCCCGGGCGGCCACCGGCAGCCCGTCCAACCGGCCCACCAGGGCCGGCTCGCGAACGATCAGCCACCGTCGCTGCGCCGGCGTCAACCCGGCCCACCAGGCGCTGACCAGCGTGGGCGTGGCACCGAGAGCCGGTCGGCCCGGCGGGGGCGGGGACGCCCAACCGGTGCCGGCGGCCCTGGCCAGCTCATCCAACCGGTCCGCGGCGACCCGGTCCGCAGCGGCTGCCCCGTCGAGCGCGGCCCGCAGGGCCGCGGCCACTCCAGCCGCGGCGACCCCGGCCCGCTCGGTAGGTCGGTACCGGGCCGGATCGACCCGCACCGCACCCGAGCGGTCCACCAGCAGGCCGGCCGCATCGGCCTGGGCGACCGCCTGGGAGAGCCGCGCCTTCGCCACCGCCAGCCCACCGGCCAACTCCGCCAGCACCTGGTCGACCTCGATCAGCGCTGGTGCGATCGAGGCCAGCTCGTCACGCAGGCCGTTGAGGCGAGTGTCCGCCGCCGTGGCGGCCGTACCCGACCAACCGTCCCGCAACCGCCCGGTGGCCGCCCGCAGCTCGCCGAGGCGCCGATCGAGGGGCCTCGCCAACCCCGCCCACGCCGCCCCGGCGGCCCTCCACGCACCAGGATCGACAGCCCACAGCTGTCGGTAACCGACGCTGCTCACCGAGGTAGGGAGGCGAACCGGCCGGCGGCCCGGTCGTCCACCGTCTCGTACGCGTCGGCCGCCGCCCGGACGCCGCCGGAGGTCGCCGCGACCCGGTCACCCAGCCGGCAGAACCAGGCGTGCACGGCCGCCTCCAACCCGGCCAGCGCCGCGCCGGCTCGCCATTCGGGCGCCGCCACCACCAGCCCGGGCAACCCCGCGAGGCCCAACGCCAACCGGCGCGCCTCGTCGTCGAGCAGGCCGGCGACCGCCCGCAACTCCTCCGGCTGAACGGCGAACGGCTCGTCGGTCATGACCACACCCCCGTGGACGATCGGCATCGACGCGCTCACGCTAGGCACGTGCCGGAGCCCGCGCGGTGCCCTGTGGACAGCCGACGTCGAGGCGTACCCCGGGTGTCCACAGGCGTTGCCCAGCGCGAGCCCGACGGCTAATCTCCGGCCTCGACCGCCGGTAGGGTGGTGTGGTGATCGTCGCTGTCGGCATCGACGTGGTCCTGGTCGACCGGTTCGCCCGGGCCCTGGCACGGACGCCGCTGCTCGCCGACCGGCTCTTCACCGAGACCGAGCGGCACACCCGCTCCGGCAGCCCGCGCTCGCCCGAGTCGCTCGCCGCCCGGTTCGCCGCCAAGGAGGCGGTGGCCAAGGCCCTCGGCGCCCCGGCCGGGCTCAACTGGCACGACTGCGAGATCGTGCCCGACCCGGCCGGCCGCCCCTGGCTGGCCGTCTCCGGCACTGTCGCGGCGGTGGCCGACGCGCGCGGGGTCAACCACTGGCATCTCTCGTTGTCGCACGACGGCGGGATCGCGTCGGCGATGGTGGTCGCGGAACGATGACGTCGGCCGGGAGGGCCGGTCAGGTCCGCCCGCTAACTGAATGGGACACGGTGGCATGAGAGCGGTGTGGCGGGTGGCCGACGTACGGGCGGCCGAGGCGGGGTTGATGGGCACGCTGCCGGAGGGGACGCTGATGCAGCGGGCCGCCGCCGGCCTGGCCCGCCGGGCCGCGCTCCTGCTCGCCGAGCGGGGCGGAGTCTACGGGGGCCGGGTGCTGCTGCTGGTCGGCTCCGGTGACAACGGCGGCGACGCGCTGTACGCGGGGGAGCGGTTGGCCCGGCGAGGTGTCCACGTGTCCGCCCTGCTGCTCACCCCCGGGCGGGCGCACGCCGCCGGCCTGGCCGCGTTGCGAGCCGCTGGCGGCCGGCTGGTCCAGGACCCGGCCGGCCCTGTCGACCTGGTCCTCGACGGCATCGTCGGCATCGGTGGCACCGGTGGGCTACGGGCGAACGCGGACGAGGTGGTCCAGCGCCTCGGCGAGCTGCGCGGACGCGACGGGGGACGGGCCACGGTGCTGGCGGTCGACGTGCCCAGCGGGGTCGCGGTCGACACCGGCCACGTGCCGCTGTCCGCGTCCGGCCGGCCCACAGCGGTCCGCGCCGACGTGACGGTGGCCTTCGGCGCGCTGAAGCCCGCCCTGGTGGTCGGCCCGGCCGCCGCGCTGGCCGGGCAGGTCGAGCTTGTCGACATCGGGCTGCGGCCGTGGCTGCGCGGCACCCCGGCGCTGCGGGTCACCGAATGGTCCGACCTGCTCGACTGGTGGCCCCAGCTGGGCGCGGCGTCGGAGAAGTACACCCGGGGCGTGGTGGGGGTGGCGACCGGCTCGGCGACCTACCCCGGTGCGGCGGTGCTCTCCGTGGGCGGCGCCCTGGCCGGGCCCACCGGCCTGGTCCGCTACGCCGGCAGCGCCCGAGCCGAGGTGCTGCACCAGCACCCGTCGGTGATCGCCAGCGGGCGGGTCGCCGACGCGGGCCGGGTGCAGGCCTGGGTCTGCGGCTCCGGGCTGGGCACCGGCGCCGACGCGGCGGCTGAGCTGCGCGCCGTACTGGCCGCCCCGGTGCCGGTGGTGCTCGACGCCGACGCCCTGACCCTGCTGGTGGACGGCTCGCTCGCCGACCGGCTGCGGGGTCGGGACGCGCCCATCGTGGTCACCCCGCACGACCGCGAGTTCACCCGTCTCTGCGGGGAGGAGCCGGGCGCCGACCGGGTCGGCGCCGCGCTGCGGCTGGCCGCCTGGATGAACGCGGTGGTGCTGCTCAAGGGCGATCGCACGGTGATCGGCACGCCGGACGGTCGGGCGTACGTCAACCCGACCGGCACCCCGGCGCTGGCCACCGGCGGCACCGGCGACGTGTTGGCCGGGCTGCTCGGCTCGCTGCTGGCGGCCGGGGTACCCGCCGATCGGGCCGCCGCCTCGGCCGCGTACCTGCATGGTCTCGCCGGGCGTGAGGCGGCCCGGGGTGGCCCGGTGACCGCGCCCGACGTGGCGACCGCGCTGCGTCCGGTGCTGGCCCGGCTGGGCTGAACGGGACGGTTCGGGGCGCGCTGACCGGATCGCCGCGTCGGGACGTGCGTCGCCGCCCGCGGTGATCACGGCGGAAAGTAGGCTGGGTGCATGTGGCAGGCCGAGGTACGCGTCGATCTTGACGCCATCCGCGAGAACGTGAGCAGGCTCCGCTCCGGCACCACCGCCGAGCTGATGGCAGTGGTGAAGGCCGACGGGTACGGCCACGGCATGCTTCCGGCCGCCCGTGCGGCGCTCGACGCCGGCGCTGACTGGCTCGGTGTCTGCACCCTCGACGAGGCCCTCACCCTGCGGCGGGCCGGGGTGACGGTGCCGGTGCTGGCCTGGCTGCTCGCCCCCGGGTTGCCGCTGCACGAGGGGGTCAGCGCCGGGGTGGACCTGGGCGCGGCCAGCCTGACGCAACTGGACGAGATGATCGAGGCGAGTCGCCTCGCCGGGCGTCCCGCCCGCCTGCACCTCAAGATCGATACGGGGCTGTCCCGGGGCGGTGCGACAGTCGCCGACTGGCCCGCGCTGCTGGATGCCGCCGCGAAGGCGCAGGCCGACGGCCTGGTCGAGGTGGTCGGCGTGTGGAGCCACTTCGTGTACGCGGACTCGCCCGGCCACCCCACCACCGACCGCCAACTGGCCGTCTTCCATGAAGCGCTGGCCATGGTCGAGCGGGCCGGGCTGCGACCGCGCTGGCGGCACCTCGCCAACTCGGCCGCCACCCTCACCCGCCCGGACACCCACTTCGACCTGGTCCGCCCCGGCCTGGCCATCTACGGGCTGTCACCGGTGGCCGGCGAGACGTACGGGTTGCGGCCGGCGATGACCGCTCGCGCCCGGGTGATGCTCACCAAGCGGGTGCCCGCCGGCACCGGTATCTCCTACGGGCACGCCTACACCACGCAGGCCGACGCGAACCTGGCCGTGGTGCCGCTCGGGTACGCCGACGGGGTTCCCCGGCACGCGTCCAACACCGGCCCGGTCCAGCTCGGCGGCGTACGCCGGACGATATCGGGCCGGGTCTGCATGGACCAGTTCGTGCTCGACTGCGGGGACGACCCGGTGGCCGACGGCGACGTGGCGACGCTCTTCGGCAGCGGCGTCGACGGCGAACCGACGGCGGACGACTGGGCCGAGGCGGTCGGCACGATCAACTACGAGATCGTGACGCGGTTCGGCGGCACGCGGGTGCCCCGGGTCTACGACGGCGAGAAACCATGAGTTATCGCATTCCGCGTCCGCGGACGGCTGCGGGCCGGGTAGCGGGAATCGTCGGCGCGGCGGTCGGGGTGGCCGCGGCAGGTCTGGCGGCTGGCGTCGCGACCGAGCGGACCCTGGTCCGTCGGCTCAAGGCCGATCCGGCCGACCGCTACGCGCACGAGACGTTCGACAAGCAGCGGTACGACGAGGCGTTCCGCCTGGAGTTGCCGGACGGCACCGACATCCACGTCGAGGTGGTCGAGCCCACCCGGCCGGTGCCGGGGCACCCGACTGTGGTGCTGGTGCACGGCTTCTGCCTGGACATGGGGACGTTCCACTTCCAGCGCCAGATGCTCGCCGCCCGCGGTGACTACCGGATCGTGGCGTACGACCAGCCCGGTCACGGCCGGTCCGGCCGGCTGGAGACCGGGGAGTACGACCTCGCCGTGCTCGGCCGAACGCTGCGTCAGGTGATCGACCGAACCGCACCAGACGGGCCGCTGGTGCTGGTCGGCCACTCGATGGGCGGCATGACGATCATGGCGTTCGCTGAGTTGTTCGGAGAGCTGTTCGGTGACCGGGTGGTGGGCACCGTTCTGATGGCCACGTCGGGCGGGCTCATCGCGGAGACCAAGCTGGTCGCGCCCGCGCTGCTCGGCCGGGTCGGCGGCCCAGTGCTCTACATGGTCAGCAACGCCACCCGGTACGGCGGGCCGGTGATCGACAAGGCCCGCAAGTCTACGTCGAACGTGGCCTGGTTACTGACCCGCAAGTACGGCTTCGGCACCCGCAAGCCCAGCCCGTCGCTGGTGTCCTACGTGGAGACGATGAACTCCCGGACGTCGGCCGACACGGTGACCCGCTACCTGCGGACCCTGGCCACCCACTCGCGCTTCCCGGCGCTGGCGGCGCTGGCGGCGACTCCGGTGCTCGTGGTGGTCGGCGACAAGGACATGATCACGCCGGTGACCCACTCCGAGGAGATCGTCCGACGGTTGCCGCACGCCGAGTTCGTGAAGATCAAGGACAGCGGTCACGTGGTGATGTTGGAGCACGCGGACGAGGTCAACGCCGCCCTGGCGCGGTTCCTGGAGTCATTGCAGAGCGTGGAGGAACGGTGAGTCACGTCGTCAAGCTGCCGACCGTCGAAGACACTCGGGACTTCGGCCGGCGGCTGGCCGGGCTGCTGCGCGCCGGCGACCTGGTGCTGTTGACCGGCCCGTTGGGTGCCGGCAAGACCGCGCTCACCCAGGGCGTCGGGGCCGGGCTCGGTGTCCTCGGGGACATCACCTCACCGACCTTCGTGATCGCCCGGGTGCACCGCCCCGATCCGGCCCGGGGCGGCCGGGTGGCACTCGTGCACGCCGACGCGTACCGGTTGGGTGACGCCACCGACCCGCGCGCCGAGATCGACGACCTGGACCTCGACGCCTCGGTGGACGACTCGGTGACAGTGGTGGAGTGGGGCGAGGGCCTGGTGGAGCAGTTGGTGGACGCGCACCTACGGGTTCGCATCGACCGCCGCGACGACGACACCCGCATCGTCGAGCTGGACCCGATCGGCGGTGACTGGGCCCGGCGGCTCGCCGACCTGGGCTAGGTCGGTGGCTGTCGTACCCGATGCCTAGAGTGCGGGGGACCGACCCGCGCTGTGAGAGGTTCCCGATGCCCGACGACGCCCCCGCCCTGGATCTGCTGGCCCTGCTGCCGGAGCAGTGGCGCGCAGTGCTCACCCCGCACCTCGACCCGGCACGCACCGCCGCGCTTGGCGAGTTCGTCGCCCGGGAATACGCGACGCAGACGGTCTTTCCGCCGCAGGAGGATCTGTTCTCGGCATACCGGCTGTGCCCGCCGCAGGGCACCCGGGTGCTCATCCTCGGGCAGGATCCCTACCACCGGGCCGGGCAGGCTCACGGGTTGAGCTTCAGCGTCCGCGACGGTGTGACGGTGCCGCCGTCGTTGCGCAACGTCTTCAAGGAGCTGGGCGAGGACGTGGGCGTCCCCAAGCCGCGCAGCGGCAACCTCGACGGGTGGGCCGCCCAGGGGGTGCTGCTGCTCAACGCGGTGCTGACCGTCCGGCAGGCCACCCCGGGCTCGCACGCCAACGCCGGCTGGGAAGAGTTCACCGACGCGACGATCCGGGCACTGGACGCGGCACCGGACCGGGTGGTCTTCCTGCTCTGGGGCGGCTACGCCCGCAAGAAGGCCGCGCTGGTCACCAACCCGCAGCACGTGGTGCTGGAGGCGGGTCACCCCAGCCCGATGAACCCGCGCGGCTTCCTCGGCAGCCGCCCGTTCAGCGCCGCCAACAAGGCACTCGCCGACGCCGGCCTGCCCACCATCGATTGGGAGCGCACCGCCGGCTGAGCCGCTCGTCAACGTTGCACCGCCGGGCCGGCAGTTGACTCAGCTGTCGCTGGCCAACTGCCGGTTGCGGTAGCGGCGTAACAGTCCGGCGGCGCGCGGCTCGCTGAGTTCCAGCTCGACGAGCGGCACCACCTGGTAGATCCTTTCGCCGTGGCGCACCTCGATCGTCTCGGGCAGCTCGTCGCACATCGTGGCCCTGATCTCCCCGTACCGGGTCGACCACCGGTGTTCGCCCGGTTCCTCGGGCTCCAACCACACCCCGCCGAACTCACCCCAGCGGTCGTTCCACCGCTGCCCGTAGTTCGTCTCCAGCCAGCGGGTGAACGGTGTGGAGTCCTGCCAACGCAGGGCGATCTCCAGCGCGTCGACCGGCACCGGCGCGCCCTGTAGTAACGCCGCTGTGCAACCGGTGATCACCTGTGGGAAGTCGGTGAGCCGGTCCAGCAGCCGATCCAGCCCCAACCCGTCGATCCGCTCGGCGATCGGCCGGGCGGTCAAGCCGTCGATCTGGGCGTCGAGGTGCGCGTCCAACGGCTCGACTCCGACGACCAACTGCACGTCCATCGCGGCAAACAGCCGTTCCAGCACCGGGATCGTCGGCGCTCGCTCACCACGTTCGAACCGGGCCACCGCGGCCTGGTCGACCTCGGCCAACGCGGCCAACTGACGTTGGCTCAGGTCGCGCAGCTGTCGCTGATGCCGCGCGGCAGCACCGAGCAGGGTGACAAGGCGAGTCGATGACATCCCGGCATCGTGGACCACGGGCGAGATGCCCGCGATCCCGCTGCGGCAGGTCGGCGACTTGCGGCGCGATCCGCGCTCCCCAAGAAGCTGACCGCGCCGCCCCCACATTGC
Source organism: Micromonospora sp. NPDC005553 (assembly GCF_042871765.1). Lineage (NCBI taxonomy): Bacteria > Bacillati > Actinomycetota > Actinomycetes > Micromonosporales > Micromonosporaceae > Micromonospora > Micromonospora sp. NPDC005553. The sequence goes on from NZ_JBIAJD010000003.1 coordinate 602,773, forward strand.
CCACCCCGCCGCAGACTGCCTGCCGCTGTTGGCCGCCAAGCCCAACGGCTAGCCAGGGACGAGCGCTGGAACCACTTCCCCCGATGAGCGTGACGTCTGTGAGTCATCACGATGACTCACAGACATCACGCTCATCGGAGTGAAGCCCGCCAGGCCATGCGCTCGGCGGGTCAGGGGTCCGTTGCGGCGGCCGGTGAGGGTGGGATAGACGCGTTCGCCGTCGGGCGCGGGGTGGGCCGGCAGGGGGCGAGCCGAGGCGGGGTGGGACGCGAGGCGGCGTGGGGCGGCGCGAGACGAAGGGCGAACGCGGGCGGCGGGGCGGGGCAAGGTCCGGGCGAGAGCGAGCGGGCGGGCGAGGTCGGGGCGAGAGGCGCAGGCCGGTGGCTGGCGGGGCAAGGTCGGTACAAGGTCCGGGCGGCGGGCGGCGGGCGGCGGGCGGTGGGGGGCGAAGGCGGGTGGCGGGGCGGGGCAAGGTCGGTGCATGGTCCGGGCGAGAGAGGGCGGGGCGGGCGAGGTCGGGGCGAGGGGCGAAGGGGGGTGGCGGGGCGGGGCGTGACCGGGGTGCTGGGCGGGGCGGCTAGGCTGGCTTACCGTGCTCGTACTCGTGGTGGACAGCTCGACCCCCGCGGTCACCGCGGCGCTGGTGGAGATCTCGGCAGACGGCGTGGCGTCGCGGGCGCACCGGTGCACGGTCGATGCCCGCGCGCACGGTGAGCTGCTCGCGCCCCAGGTGGATGCGGTCCTCGCCGACGCTGACGCGCGCCCGCGTGACCTGGCGGCCATCGTCGCTGGGCTCGGCCCGGGTCCGTTCACCGGGCTACGGGTCGGCCTGGTCACCGCCGCGACGATGGGTCAGGTGCTGGGGATCCCCACGTACGGTGTCTGTTCGCTGGACGCCATCGGTTACCCGGCGGCATCCGGCACGCCGGTCCTGGCCGCCAGCGACGCCCGGCGCAAGGAGCTCTACTGGGCCGTCTACGACGGCGCCGGCCAGCGGATCGTCGGGCCCGAGGTGTCCGCGCCGGCGGTCGCCGCCGCGCGGGCCCGCGAACTGGGCGCGACGATCGCGGTCGGTGACGGAGCGCACCGGTACGCAGACGTCCTGGACCTGCCCGTTCGGGTCGAGCCGCGCTATCCGGACGCGACAGTGCTGGCGTTGCTCGCCGCCGAGCGGATCCGGGCGGGGGCGTCCAGTGAGCGGCTCACTCCGCTCTACCTGCGTCGCCCCGACGCGGTGGCGGCGACCGGCCGCAAACCGGTCCTGCCATGACCGTGGTACGGCTCGAACCGTTCCGCTGGTGGCACATCGACGACGTGCTGCCGATCGAGGCGGACCTCTTCGGCGCTGAGAAGTGGTCGCCAGCCATGTTCTGGAGCGAGCTTGCCAACGGGCACCACTACCGGGTCGCCGTCGACGCGGACGGGTCGGTGCTCGGCTACGCCGGGCTCGCCGGCGTTCCGCCGGACGAGGTGTGGGTACAGAACATCGCCGTCCGCCGGGACGCCCAGCGGCGCGGCGTAGGCCGTGCCCTGCTGGAGGAGTTGCTCGCCGAGGCGGTCCGGCGCGACGCCAGCAGCACCCTGCTGGAGGTCGCCGTGGACAACGCCGCAGCTCAGCGGCTCTACGCGACGTACGGTTTCGAGCCGATCGGGGTGCGGCGCGGCTACTACCAACCGAGCAACACAGACGCGCTGGTCATGCGGCGCGACGCCGAGCCGACCGGGAACGGACCACACGACAATGGCTGACGAACCACTGATCCTGGGTATCGAGACCTCCTGCGACGAGACCGGTGTCGGCATCGTGCGGGGGCACACCCTGCTGGCCGACGCGCTCGCCTCCAGCGTCGAGGAACACGCCCGGTTCGGGGGTGTGGTACCGGAGGTGGCCAGTCGGGCTCACCTGGAGGCCATCGTGCCGACCATGGACCGGGCCCTGACCGAGGCCGGCGTCACGCTGGCCGACATCGACGCGATCGCTGTCACCTCGGGGCCGGGGCTGGCCGGTGCGTTGCTGGTCGGCGTCGCTGCCGCCAAGGGGTACGCGGTCGCCGCCGAGAAGCCCGTCTACGGCGTCAACCACCTCGCCGCCCACGTCGCGGTGGACACCCTTGAGCACGGCCCACTGCCCGAACCCGCCATCGCGCTCCTGGTGTCCGGCGGGCACTCGTCCCTACTGCTCGTGGACGACCTGGCCCGGGGTGTCACCCCGCTCGGCGCCACCATCGACGACGCGGCCGGGGAAGCGTTCGACAAGGTCGCCCGGCTGCTCGGGTTGCCGTTCCCGGGAGGTCCGCCCATCGACCGGGAGGCCCGGGCCGGCGATGCCGCCTCGATCGCCTTCCCCCGCGGTCTGACCGCTGCGAAGGATCTCGCCGCCCACCGGTACGACTTTTCGTTCTCGGGCCTGAAGACGGCGGTGGCCCGGTGGGTCGAGGCCCGTCAACGTGCCGGTGAGGCGGTTCCGGTGGCCGACGTGGCCGCGTCCTTCCAGGAGGCGGTCTGTGACGTCCTGACCAGCAAGGCGCTCGCCGCCTGCCGGGCGCAGGGCATCGAGACCCTGGTCATCGGCGGGGGAGTGGCGGCGAACTCCCGGCTGCGGGCGATGGCCGAGCAGCGAGCCGAGAAGTACGGCATCCGGGTCCGGGTACCCCGGCCGAAGCTGTGCACCGACAACGGCGCGATGGTGGCCGCGCTCGGTTCGCACCTGGTCGCCGCCGGGGTCGCTCCGAGCCGACTGGACCTGCCAGCCGATTCGGCGCTGCCGTTGACCACGGTCAGCGTGTGACGGGGGCGGCGGACATGATCGTGCGGATGTGGGAGGCGCGCGCCGAGGCGTACGGAGTCGCCGACCTGATCACCTGGGTGTGCGACACCGCCCTGCCCGAGTTGGAGCACGACCCGCTCCACGTCTCCAGCGAGGTCTTCTCCTCTACCGACCACCGGGTGGTGGTGATCTCCAAGTGGCGCAGCAGCCCTCGCCCGCTGCCGGACCCGCCAGCCCTGCTGGTGGCCCGCGCCCCGCACTCCTGGGACTTCACCCAGGTGGACCGGTAACGCGAGCCACCATCCAGGCCGCTGGCTGATCGCTCAGCTGCGGCGCAACATCCGGTAGGTGGCGATTCCGCCGGTGCCCAGCGCGGCGAGGAAGACCAGCCACACGACGGTGCTGCTGACTCCGGGCTGCGGGCCGGCGTTCGCCCCGGCGGCGGCCAGCAGGCCGTCCTGGCCGGGGGCGGGCAGCGCGGCCGGCGGCAGTTCGGGCCACCGAACCAGTCCGGTGGACTCCAGCATCTGCATGTGATGCGTGACGAAGCCGGTGGCGTCCTCGCAGAGCTTGCGGACGGTGGCGTCCCGGGTGCTGGCCCGTACTGCGCTGATCACCGGGAGAATGCCGCCATGAGCGACCCGGAGGCGGGTCACGAAGATCTGGTCGAACCGGGCGCCGGAGGCGTCCTTCATCTCCGTCAGCCAGCCCTTTTGTTGGGCTGTCGGCTCGCTCGGGATGCTCGCGCCCAGCTTGTTGGCCGCCTCCACGACGAGTTCGTCGAGCCGCTGGTGCTCGCTGGCGATGCCGGCGCCGATCTCCCGTACCTTGGCCGACTGTCCCTTTTCGGCGGCCATCTGGCCGGCCGGCATCTCCCACAGCCCGGCCAACCGCACCCCGTTGAGCAGTGTCATGTCGGCGGCGTTGAGCTGTCGCCCGCCGGCGGGTGCGGCGACGGCCACGCCGGGCAGGACACCGACCCCCGCGATGACCGCGATGAGCAGCATCGCCGCTCGGTGGGTCCGGGTGCCCAGTCGGCGATGGGCGGATCTGAGCGGTGCCATGTCTGTGGTGCCTCCTCGGTCCGGACCGGAACGCGTTCGGACCGGGCAGCCGTACCATGCCGGTTGCCCGTCCGCCCACTGGTACGGACTGATCGCGCGATAAGTTCATCGCGAAGCGAGCCGGATCAGCGGGTGACAGCGAGCAGGTCGACACCCACGCCGGACAGCGGACGGATCAGCCCACGTCGAGGGGGTCCGCGAGGAGTCGTTCGAAGGCCAACTCGGCGGCCCCGATCAGGGGGGCGTCCGCGCCCAGCTTGGGCGTGCGCAGCCGGACGTGCTCCAGGCAGGCTCCGAGCGCGTTGGAGTTGAGCCGGCTGCGGATCTGGGCCGCCGCCGCGAGGTAGAGGTCGCGCATGGTGCCGCCGAAGATGACCATTTCGGGGTTGAAGATGTTCACCAGGTTGGCGACGCCGAAGCCGAGCCAGTCGCCGGCCTGGCGGACCGCCGTCTGGGCCCGGGCGTCGCCCCGGTCGGCGGCGTCGAAGACGGCCAGCAGGGCGTCGCGACCCCGGGCGTCGGAACGTCCGGCAGCGCGCAGCAGACCGTGCTCGCCGATCTCGGTCTCCCAGCAACCCCGGGAGCCGCACTCACAGGGCCGGCCGTCGCGGACCACCTTCATGTGGCCGACCTCGCCGCCGTACCCACCGTGCCCGGTCAGCCGACGTCCACCGGCGATGATGCCGGCACCCACGCCGACGTCACCGTACAGGTAGAGAACGTTGTCGCAACCGGCCGCAACACCCCGTGCGTGCTCGGCGAACGCGGCGACGTCCGCCACGTTGCCCACCGTGACCGGTACGTCGATGCCCAACTCGTCGGCGAGGGCCGAGCCGATCGGCTCGTCCACCCAGCCGGTGGTGGGGCCGAGCCGGACCAGGCCGTCGTCCCGGCGGACCATGCCGCAGACGGCGACGCCGGCGCCGACGCAGATCGCGTCGGCCGGCACCAGCTGCTGCATTTCCTTGACCGCGCCGGCCAGCAGCGGCGCGGCCTCCGCGGCCAGCAGACCGCGCGGCCGGTCCAGGTCCCGGCGGTCCAGGACCGCGCCACCCAGCCCGATCCGGGCGGCGCGCAGCCGGTCCACCTCCACCGAGTACGCGTACGCGTAGACCCGCGCCGACTCGGGCCGGACGACCAGTGACGGTCGTCCGGCCCGGCCGGTCTCCTTCGGTGCCCCTTCGCTGACCAGCCCTACTGCGGACAGGTCGGCGGTGAGCGCGCCGATGGTGCTGCGGTTGAGGCCCAGCGTGGTGGTCAGTTCGGCACGGGTGGTCGCCCCGTGGACGTGCACGTGTCGCAGCAGGGCACCGAGGTTCTGCCGTCGTACGTCATCCTGGCTCGGTCCTGGGCGCATGCTGGTGCCACCTCCCGCGCGGTCAGCGGGTGCCGGTGGCTGCCGCGCGGCGGCGGGAGAGCGCGTCGACGCTGGCCGCGAGCAGCAGTACGACACCGGTGACCACGTACTTGACTCCCGCGGTGTATCCCATCAGGCCCATTCCGTTCTCGATGACAGCGACCACCGCGCCGCCGAGCACGGCGTCGAAGACGCGGCCCTTGCCACCGAACAGGCTGGTGCCGCCGATCACCGCTGCGCCCACCGCGTAGAGCAGTACGTTACTGCCCCCGGTGTTCGGGTCGACCGAGTTGGCCCGGCTGGCCGCCACGATGCCACCAATGGCGGCCATGGACGAGCAGATCACGAAGACCGAGATCCGGATCCGGTCGACGCCGATGCCGGCTCGGCGGGCGGCTTCCCGGTTGCCGCCCACGGCGTAGATGTGCCGGCCGTAGCTGGTGCGCTGCAGCACGAAGGTCCAGATGACCAGCAGCACCGCGATGATCGGCACCACGATCGGCACACCCTTGAGCGAGACGATGAGGACGTTGCGGCTGCGCTCCAGGTTGAGCACGTACACAGCGGTGCCGAGGATGACGGCGAGCCCGCCGATCCGCAGCGCCACCACCGCGAGCGGGTCGGTGATCAGACCACGTGCCGCCCGGTTGCGGTGGCGTAGCAGTTGCACCGCCGCGTAGCCCACGACGGCGACGGCGGTCAGCGCCCAGCCCAGCGCGGGGGCGAGGTTGCGGTTGGCGATGGCGACCAGCACCTCGTCGCGGACGGAGATGTTGGTGCCCTCCTGCACGAGCATCAACACGACGCCCTGGAAGGCGAGGAAGCCGGCGAGGGTGACCACGAAGGACGGAATGCCGATCTTCGCGACGAGCATGCCGAGCGTGGTGCCGATGACCACGCCGGTGGCGACCGCGGCGAGCACCGCGACCCACCAGGGGTAGCCGAGCACTGTGACCACATTGGCCAGCACCGCAGCACAGACGCCGCTGGCGAAGCCGGCGGAGAGGTCGATCTCGCCGAGCAGCAGCACGAAGACCAGGCCCATCGCGATCAGCGTGACCGCCGCGCCCTGGGTGAAGAGGTTGGCGAAGTTGCCGGCCGACAGAAACGACGACGGCCGCATGATCCCGAAGACGGTGCAGAGCACGATCAGGCCGAGCACGGCTGGCAGCGCGCCGACGTCGCCACCGCGCACGCGACTCAGGTAGTTGCGGACGTGGCCTCCGACGGTCGGCGGGGGTGTGACGGCCGCGGGGCCGTCCTTCCGCACGGCGGTGGTGGTCATCGGACGCCTCCTGAGATCGAGTCGGCCGCCTGCGGGCCGTCGCCGTTGCTGCCCGGGTCGGTGGCGAGGCCGAGCCCGCCCGAGCGCCCGGCGGTGATCAGCTCGACCACCTGGGCGTGGGTGATGTCGGTGGTCTTCACCTGGGCGACCATCTGGCCGAGGTACAGCGCGGCGATCCGGTCGGAGACGGCGAAGACGTCGTTCATGTTGTGCGAGATGAGCACCACGGCCAGGCCGTTGTCGGCGAGGCGGCGGACCAGTTCGAGCACCTGGGCGGTCTGTGCCACGCCGAGCGCCGCGGTCGGCTCGTCCAGGATGACGAGCTTGCTGTTCCAGAGCACCGCCTTGGCGATGGCCACGGTCTGGCGCTGCCCGCCGGAGAGGCTGGACACGTGCTGACGAAGTGAGGTGACGGTGCGGATGGAGAGCCCTGCCAGGGTTTCGGCGGCGAGCTGTTCCATTGTCGGCTCGTCGAGGACGATGCCGCTGCGCCTCTCCCGACCGAGGAACATGTTCTGCACGATGTCCAGGTTGTCGCAGAGCGCGAGGTCCTGGTAGACGACCTCGATGCCGAGGGCGGCGGCGTCGCGGGGGCTGCCGATGTGCACCGGTTCACCGTTGAACAGGAACTCTCCGGCGTCGGTGGGGTGGATGCCGCTGATGCACTTCACCAGGGTCGACTTGCCGGCGCCGTTGTCGCCGACCAGTGCGGTCACCTCGCCTGGGTGGACGGTCAGTGCGACGTCGCGGAGCACCTGGACGGGACCGAAGCTCTTGTCGATCCCGCGGAGTTCCAGCAGGGGGGTCGCGGACACGGGGGTCTCCTTCTTAAGGGAGGGTCGGGGCCCGTCCGGCGGGCGCCGCCCGGCACGGGAGGGTGCTCCCGTGCCGGGCGGCGGTGGTCGTTCCGGCGGGTACTGCGGCGTCGGTCAGCTGATGCCGGCTTCGGCGCAGAACTTGGCGTACGCCGCGGTGCAGACCTGCTCCTTGGTCGCGTAGCCGTCGGCGATGACGTCCTTGACGTTGTCCTTGTAGATGGCCTTCGGGGTGAGCAGCACCGAGGGGACGTCGCGGTCACCGTCCTTCACCGACTGGCCGGTGTCCTTCTTCTCGCCCTTGGCCAGCGCGATGGCCAGGTCCGCGGCGGCCTTGGCCTCTTCCCGGACTGCCTTGTAGACGGTCATGCACTGGTCACCGGCGAGGATGTTCTGCAGGCCCTCCACGCTGGCGTCCTGCCCGGTCACCGGCACCTTGCCGTTGATCTTGTTCTTCTTCAGGATCGAGATGGCGGCGTTGCCGAGAGTGTCGTTGGCGGCCAGCACACCGTCGATCTTGCCCTTGGTCGCGGTGAGCTGCTGCTCGAAGATGGTCGCGGCGGTGGGGCCGTCCCAGCCCGGCACGGCGTCGTCCGGGCCCTTGGTGTATTCCTTGGAGTCGAACTTCGGCTTGAGCACCGAGTCGTATCCGGCCTTGAACAGGGTGGCGTTGTTGTCGGTGGGGGAGCCGTTCAGGTATGCCACGACCGGGTTCTTGGCGTTCTTCTCGGTCAGGCACTTCGCCAGACCCTCGCCCTGGAGCTTGCCGACGGTCTCGTTGTCGAAGCTGACGTAGTACTGGGCGGAGCCGCCGAGGGTGAGCCGGTCGTAGTCGATGGTGGCGATGCCCTGCGACTTGGCCTTGTCGAGCACGGCCTTGCCGGTGCCGGAGTCCAGGTTGACGATCATCAGGGCGGTGACGCCGCCGGTGATCATCTGGTCGGCGATGGTCTGGAAGGCGGCCTTGTCGTTCTGGGCGTTCTGAATGTCGGACTGGACGCCGGCGGCCTTGAACGCCTCCTCCAGGAAGCGGCGGTCCGCCGTCTCCCAGCGGGGGGAGGACTTGCTGTCCGGAAGGATCACGCCGATCTTGGGGGTCTTTTTGGAGTCGGTCGAGCCGGTGCCGGAGTCGTCGCCACAGGCGGTCAAGCCGCCGGTCGCGAGCAGGCCCACGGCGGCGATGGTGAGGATCCCCTTACGCATGTGCAGGGTCCTTTCGGAGGTGGGGGAGGTGTTGTTTTGTTGTGTCCGGCAACGTATTTCGCGTCACACCGGCTCCACAAGACCGCGCAGGTGCATAGTTTGTTGGGAGCGATAACAATTCAGCAACGCGACTGTTACTCCGCGGGTATCCCACGGGGGAGTCGACGTAACGACTGTCGTCAGTGGGTCTGCAACGGCGCGGTGCGGGCGTCGGTCAGCGCCACCAGATCCGCCGCGGCCAGTTCGAGTTGCAGACCGCGCCGACCAGCCGAGACGTAGATCGTCGGGAGATCCAGCGCGGATTCGTCCAGCACGATGGGCAACCGTCGACGCTGCCCGAGCGGGCTGATCCCACCGCGTACGTAACCGGTGGCCCGCTCGGCGACCGCCCGGTCGGCCAACGCCGCCCGCTTACCGCCGACCGCAGCTGCGAGAGCCTTCAGATCCAACTCGCCGGTGACCGGAACGACCGCCACGGTGAGCGCGCCGTCGACGTCGGTCACCAGAGACTTGAACACGCGCTCCGGTGCCACGCCGAGCGCCACCGCCACCAACGCGCCGTAGTTCGGGGCGTCCGGCGCCACCCGGTACGGATGGGTGCGATGCGCGATGCCGCGCTTGACCAACAGTGCCGTTGCCGGCGTGCCCTGTCCCGCCACGGCGACGACGCTAGTCGACCGGCCGGCCGATCAGCACCGTCGGTGCGCCGCCGACCCGGGTGAGCACCAGACTCGCCGCCGCGTCCCCAGCCAGCCGCAGGTCCCGCCGGAGCTGCTCCGGGGTGAGCGCCGAACCCCGCTTCAGGATCTCCACCCGGCCCACCCGGCGGTCGCGCAGCAGCGCCCGCAGGCGCTTGAGCGAGAACGGCAACACGTCGGTGATCTCCAGGCAGCGCGCGTACGGGGTGCGGACCGGCTGGTCGGCGTAGAGGTAGGCGATGCTCGGATCGCCCAGGTTGGCGTCCAGTTCGCTGGCCAGTTCGGCCACAAGGTGCGCGCGCACCACCGCCGGGTCCGGGTCGTACAGGTAGCGACGCGGCGGCCCGACCGGTGCCTCGGCGGCGCCCGAGCCGGTGAGCTGGTGGCTGTGGGCCTCGGCGCCCCGCTGGCGGTAGAGGGTGGCGCGACGGGGCACCTCCGCCAGCTCACCGCACCAGAGCGCGGCCTCGACCAGGTCGCCGTCCACGCCGACCCACTCGGCCTCCGCCCCGGCCGGGATGAGCGCGTGGTCGAGGCCCGGCGCGACCTTCACCACGGTGCGCGGCACCCGCTCGGCCAACCCGGTCACGAAGTCCCACGGTGGCGAGTAGGCGCGCGGGTCGAAGATCCGCCGCCCGGTGCCGGTGGTGCGGCGGGCCGGATCGCAGAAGACCCCGTCGACCAGTGACACGTCGAACCCGGTCGCGTCGCCGCACTCGACGGTGAACAGCTCGGCCAGCCCGGCCGCCTCGGCGTTGGCGGCGGCCATCGCCGCGGTCACCGGGTCGGCCTCCACCCCGTACACCCGGATGCCGGCGCGGGCGGCGGCCAGCGCGTCGGCCCCGAGCCCGCACCCGAGATCGGCCAGGGTCCGCACGCCGGCCGCGTGCAACCGGGCGGCTCGACGGTCGGCGACCACCCGGCGGGTTGCCTGCTCCAGGCCGGGGCGGGTGAGGAACATCCCAGCGGCGGCCGAGCCGAACTTGCCGACCGCCCGGTGGCGCAACTCGGCCTGGGTCAACGCCGCCGCGGCCAACGTCGGCGGCACCCCGGTCGCGCGCAGGGCCGACGCCGCGACCAGTGGATCACCGCCGGCCAGGTCGGCCGCCGCGGTGAGCGCGGCCGACCCCTCAGGGGTACGCAGCGCCGCCAGCTGATCGAGATCCACCCAGCCATTGTCCCGTCCGACTCGGAAAACTTGGCTGGCGGGGCGCGACGCGCTGGCACTCTCCTTGACGGAGTGCTAGCCACGGAATAACCTGCGATTAGCACTCTCGCCCTGAGGGTGCCAGCTTCCGGGTCTCACGACCCGGGTGCGCACGCCAGGCGGACCGGCACCCGCGACGACGGCCCCGCCCGGTGGCATGAGGCAGATTGACGATGGTCAGCCCCGCTGGCCAGCAACGAAACCAGTACCCCAGGAGGGTATGCCCGTGACTACCGCGACCAAGGTTGCTATCAAGCCGCTCGAGGACCGCATCGTGGTCCAGGCGAACGAGGCTGAGACCACCACGGCGTCGGGCATCGTGATCCCCGACACCGCCAAGGAGAAGCCGCAGGAGGGCACTGTCCTCGCTGTCGGCCCGGGCCGCGTCGACGACAACGGCAACCGGGTTCCGGTTGACGTGCAGGTCGGCGACACCGTCCTTTACTCGAAGTACGGCGGCACCGAGGTCAAGTACGCCGGCGAGGAGTACCTGGTGCTCTCCGCCCGCGACGTCCTCGCGGTCATCGAGAAGTAAGCAACCGATCAGTGCCACTGCCCCGGTCCGGCTCGCCGGGCCGGGGCAGTGGCACTTCGAAGGGACATTAATGGCGAAGATCCTGAGCTTTTCGGACGACGCCCGGCACCTGCTGGAGCACGGTGTCAACGCCCTCGCGGACGTGGTCAAGGTCACCCTCGGCCCGCGCGGGCGCAACGTCGTCCTGGACAAGAAATTCGGTGCGCCGACGATCACCAACGATGGTGTGACCATCGCCAAGGAGATCGAGCTCACCAACCCGTACGAGAACCTTGGCGCGCAGCTTGTCAAGGAGGTGGCGACCAAGACCAACGACGTCGCCGGTGACGGCACCACCACCGCGACCGTGCTGGCCCAGGCGATGGTTCGCGAGGGTCTGCGCAACGTGACCGCCGGGACCAACCCGGCCGGCCTCAAGCGGGGCATCGACGCGGCGGCCGCCAAGGTCTCCGAGGCGCTGCTCGGCAAGGCCGCCGAGGTCACCAGCAAGGAGTCGATCGCGAACGTGGCGACGATCTCCGCGCAGGACGCCACGATCGGCGACCTGATCGCCGAGGCGATGGAGCGGGTCGGCCGCGACGGTGTCATCACCGTCGAGGAAGGCTCCATGCTCACCACCGAACTGGACGTGACCGAGGGTCTCCAGTTCGACAAGGGCTTCATCTCGCCGAACTTCGTCACCGACCTGGAGAGCCAGGAGTCCGTCCTTGAGGACGCGTACATCCTGGTCACCACCCAGAAGATCTCGGCGATCGAAGAGCTGCTGCCGCTGCTGGAGAAGATCCTGCAGAACAGCAAGCCCCTGCTGATCATCGCCGAGGACGTGGACGGTCAGGCGCTCTCCACCCTGGTGGTCAACTCGCTGCGCAAGACCCTCAAGGTCTGCGCGGTCAAGGCCCCGGGCTTCGGTGACCGGCGCAAGGCAATGCTCCAGGACATCGCGATCTCCACGGGCGCCGAGCTGGTCGCCCCGGAGCTGGGCTACAAGCTCGACCAGGTCGGCCTGGAGGTGCTCGGCACCGCCCGGCGCGTCGTGGTCGACAAGGAGAACACCACGATCGTCGACGGCGGTGGCCAGAAGGCCGACGTCACCGACCGGGTCTCCCAGATCCGCAAGGAGATCGAGGCCTCCGACTCCGACTGGGACCGGGAGAAGCTGGCCGAGCGGCTGGCGAAGCTCTCCGGTGGCATCGCCGTCATCAAGGCCGGCGCGGCGACCGAGGTCGAGATGAAGGAGCGCAAGCACCGCATCGAGGACGCCATCGCGGCGACCAAGGCTGCGGTCGAGGAGGGCACTGTGCCCGGCGGCGGCGCCGCCCTGGTGCAGATCCGCTCGGTGCTCGACGACGACCTGGGCTTCACCGGTGACGAGAAGGTCGGTGTCTCGGTCGTGCGCAAGGCGCTCGTCGAGCCGCTGCGCTGGATCGCCCAGAACGCCGGTCACGACGGCTACGTCGTGACGCAGAAGGTCGCCGACCTCAAGTGGGGCAACGGCCTCGACGCCGCCAAGGGCGAGTACGTCGACCTGGTCAAGGCCGGCATCATCGACCCGGTGAAGGTGACCCGCAACGCGGTCACCAACGCCGCCTCGATCGCCGGTCTGCTGCTCACCACGGAGAGCCTCGTGGTGGAGAAGCCGGAGCAGGCCGAGCCGGCCGCCGGCGGCGGGCACGGCCACGGTCACGGCCACCAGCACGGTCCGGGCTTCTGATCCGGTAGCGACACCCGTTCCGGGGCGCACCGCCGTCAGGCGGTGCGCCCCGGGCTCGTTCCTGCGGGCTGCCAGGTCATTACCGAACGCTGACGTTGTTGGCGACCGGGCGAGATGATCGCGCACACTGGGCCGATGAGCACCACGTCACGGCGGTACGCCGCGTTGGCCGGAATCACCGCCGCCGCCGTCGCGATCGGGATCGCCGAACCGGTCGCGGTGTTGACCGGTCCCCGGTCGGCGCCCCTGGTCGCGGTCGGCGGGGTCGTCGTCGACGCCGTCCCCGAATCGCTGAAGCAACTCGCCATCGACCTCTTCGGCACCGCCGACAAGATCGCGCTGCTGGTCGGCACGGCCGTGTTGCTGGGAGGCTTCGCCGCCCTCTTCGGCGTACTGGCGGTCCGCCGACTGGCACTCGGCCTGGCCGGCATCGCCGCGTTCGGCGCCATCGGCGTGGCAGCCGCGTTGACCCGCTCCGGTGCTGACCTCGCCGACGCGCTGCCGTCCCTGGTCGGCGCCGGCCTCGGCGCCCTGGTGCTCTGGCTGTTCATCGGCGGACCGTTCGAGCTGGACCCCTGGTCCTGGTCATCACCCACGCCGCCCGCTGGTCCGGTGTCACAGGCCGGTCCGGGGTCGCAGGCTGGTCCGGGGTCGCAGGCTGGTCCGGGGTCGCAGGCTGGTCCGGGGTCGCAGGCTGGTCCGGAGTCGCATGCTGGTCCCGGGTCGCAGGCTGGTTCGGGGTCAGGGTCGCCCGGAGAGTCGGTGCCGGTGTCCCCGGCAGGGCCGGTGCCGGTGACTCCCGCCGGGCCGACGACGGCGGTCGAAGCGGTCGGGCCTGCCGAAGTGGACCCGGAGTCGCGGCGACGGTTCCTCACCGGCAGCGGAGTACTGCTCGGCACGGCCGTGGTGGCCGGCCTCGGTGGGCGGTGGCTGGCAGGGCGGCGCGGCGTGTCCGCAGCCCGCGACGCGATCCGCCTGCCCGCCCCGGTCGCCCCCGCACCGGCCGTACCGGCAGGCGCGGACCTCTCACTGACGCAGCTCGCGCCGTACGTCACCCCCAACTTCGGGTTCTACCGGATCGACACCGCGCTGGTGGTGCCCCAGGTCGACCCGGACACCTGGCGGCTGCGGATCCACGGACGGGTCGGCAGGGAACGCACCTACAGCTACGCGGATCTGCTGGCCCGACCACTGGTCGAGCGGTACGTCACGCTGGCCTGCGTCTCCAACGAGGTGGGCGGGGACCTGATCGGCAATGCCCTGTGGCTCGGCGTACCCCTGCGAGAACTGCTGGACGAGGTCGAGCCGGACGACGACGCCGACCAGGTCGTCGGCCGGTCGGTCGACGGCTGGACCTGCGGCACCCCCACCGCCGCGCTGCGCGACGGACGGGACGCGCTGCTGGCCGTCGGGATGAACGGCGAGCCACTGCCGGTCGAGCACGGCTTCCCGGTGCGAGTGGTGGTGCCGGGCCTCTACGGCTACGTGTCGGCCTGCAAATGGGTGACCGAGCTGGAGCTGACCCGGTTCGCCGACTTCGACGCGTACTGGGTGCCGCGCGGCTGGTCCCCCCAGGGGCCGATCAAGACCCAGTCCCGGATCGACACGCCCAGGGGACGTAACCGGCTGACCGCCGGCCCGGTGACCGTCGCCGGGGTGGCCTGGGCGCAGCACCGGGGCATCCGCCGAGTCGAGGTACGCGTCGACGACGGCCCGTGGCAGGAAGCCGCGCTGGCACCCAGCGTTTCGGTGGACACCTGGGTGCAATGGTCCTGGCGCTGGGACGCCACACCGGGCGAGCACCGGCTCCAGGTCCGCGCGACGGACGCGACAGGTGAAACCCAAACGGAACGTACGCAGGACGTCGTCCCGGACGGCGCCACCGGCTGGCACACGGTCACGGTCACCGTCCGCTGATCCACGGCACGACGTCGCCCGCGCGGGTGCGCCCCCAAATCGGCGGGCCGTGTCGGCGGCGTGCTCTGTGCGGCCGGCGGGGCTGTGTCTGCGGCTGCCCTGCCGGCTCCCGAGACTGTCCATGGGCCGGCGGGCCCGCTGACTGACCGGTCATATCCGGGAGCGCATGCAGATCTTGGACAGTTTCCGTCAGTACGGCCCGCCTACGGAACGGAAAGTGTCCAAGATCTGCGGGCCAAGTCGGTCGGTCGGCGCCAGTTGTCTCCGTTGGGGCCAGTTCGGCACTCTCCGCCCTCCGGCCCCAGCCCGCGGCTGGCTTCCTCAGCCGCTTGCGGCGCTTCTGCAGCGGCAGCGGCCTGCGGTCGGCGTTCCCGGCGGCTGCACCCATCGCCGGGGGCCGGTGGTGTGGGTACGGCGGTCAGCGTCAGCGGCAGCGGGGTGGCGGTCCACGATCGGTGGCAGCAGGAAGGCCGCTGGCCGGCACCCCGGGTTGCGGGTGCCGGCCAGCGGTCGGTGTCCTGGTGCGGTGGTGCGGTGGTGCGGGGTGTCACCCTGCTCTTTTGTTGCGGGGTCAGCTGTTCCAGTGCTGGGTGACGAGGTCGGTGGCCTGCTGCTCCCACTGGGCGTAGGCGTCCGGGTAAGCCGAGACCTGTACCGTCTGCGCGGCGTCGGTCAGCGCCATGTCCTGCCACCCGTCGACCTGCTTCAGACCCTTCAGGAACGCGGTGGTGGAGTACTCGGGATTGGTGATCTGCTCCGGCGTGCCCCAACCACTGGTCGGGCGCTGCTGGAACAGGCCCAGCGAGTCGTGGTCGTTGGCGTCGCCCAGGTGGCCGAGGTTCTCCAGCTTCGACTCCTGCAGGCTCGTCGCGATCGAGATGACCGCGGCCCGCTCCGGCAGACCGGCCTTCTTCGTGGCGGCGATGATCGCCTTGACGTTGGCGGTCTGCTCGTCGTTGAGGCTGATCCGGGACTGGTCGCCCTGCGGCTTCGGTGCGGCCGATTGGACGGCCACGGCGACGGGCTTGGCGTCGACCGGGTTGGCGTGGGCGGCGATCGGACCGGCGAACACACCACCGGCGAACGCGAGACCAGCAACAGACAACATGCTCTTACGAATGATGGTGTTCATGAGGGGTAGCTCCTTCGGGGGTAGGACACCCCGACCGCCAAAAGGGGGCGGCGGCAGGGTGTGAGCACCTCGTCCGGCGCTGCACCTACAAAGGGGAAAAGTCGAGGGGGTGACGCCTGATCGGGCGTCGGGGTCGGCGGCCTGGCGAGCGGGGGGCTCGTGGCGCCGGGACCCTGTGTAACGACCGGGGGGCCGGGGTCATTCCGGGGTGGCCCGTCCATCGGCACCCTCATCGCGGCGGTGCCAGCGGTCGTGGGGGTTGTAACGACCGGGGGGCCGGGGTGATTCCGGGGTTGGCCCATCCATCGGCACCCTCATCGAGGCGGTGCCTGCGGTTGGTCGTGGGGACTGTAACGACCGGGTGGAGGTTGGCATTCCGACCTGCGCGACCAAGCCTTTCAAGGGGTCGGGCGGCGGGTCGGTGGTGCTGCGATCGTCAGGGTATGTAACGACCCCGCCCCGGCCATGATTCCGGCCCACGGGTGCGCCCGGTCACCGGACAAAAGCCGCGTACCTCGCAGCAGCCTAACCCCGGCGCACCGCCTGAATGCCCCAGACGGGACGAATCTCCCAAGGGGCCGTCACTGTTTTACGCCTCGCGACCCGACACTCAGCTTGATCCACTCGGGGTCATTGAAATCGGGGTGTCCGGGCCGGCGGGATGCCCCGACATCAAGGAACCCGTGTTGATCACGGCCCTGCCGGCGGCGGCGGGCCCTGGTCGCTCGGAACCGCATGGACGGCACGAAACCGCGCCCCCGCATGGACGGCACGAAACCGCGCCCCCGCATAGACGGCACGAAACCGCGCCCCCGCATAGACGGCACGAAACCGCGCCCCCGCATGGACGGCACGAAACCGCGCCCCCGCATGGACGGCACGAAACCGCGCCCCCCGGGCGGAGGGCGCGGTTTCGCGGAGTTGGGGACGCCTCGGGTCAGGCGACGTTGCGTTGGGCCGGGACGGTCGACTTGTGCGGGCGACCCAGGCGGGCCTCCAGTCGTGCGACGTCGACCCGGGCGTGCCGGCGGTCTGCCAGGTCCTCCCAGCCGACGGCGAGGAGTCGCAGGCGCTCCGACTCGCTGAAGCCGCCCCACACGCCGTAAGGCTCTCGTACCGACAGGGCGTGAGCGGCGCACTCGGCGCGTACCGGGCAGGCGCGGCAGACCGACTTGGCAGTGGACTCGCGACGCAGCCGGGAAGAACCACGCTCACCGTCGGGGTGGAAGAACTGGGCGCTGTCGCGCCCTCGGCAGGCACCGAGTCGCTGCCAGTCCCAGAGATCGACGATGGGTCCGGGCAGTCTACGTACGTTCGACATCAGCACCCCTCCTCCCGCGCGGCTCCGCGAGAATCCTTATGGCCGGCATCCGGGCGGCGGGCCGCGCAGGCGCACCGTTCCCGGCCTGGATCTCCCGGTACCCGGGCTGTCGTCAACTCACACGTGTGTGATCGAAAACGTCCGAGAAATTGCGGCTTTTGCCCCATCTGTCGGAAAAGTTCGAAGGATTGCCCGGAACCCCCTCCCCAGCCGACCGCGTCATGGTCTGCTCGTTGGCGGAGAGGAGACCACAGTGCGTACCGTTCTTGTGTGCGTTCGGACACCACTCGCGGCCCAGCACCTTACTTCTGCTGCCGCGCGGCTGGGGTTGTCCGCGATCGTTCGTACCGCCGTCTCTGATCCCGAGGTGATGCTGCGGCTGGCTGAGCGACCGGCCGACGTGGTGCTGGCCGACACGGCCCTCACCCGGCCGGACAGCGCCGGCTTCGTCCGCCGGGTGTTGGCGCGTGCGCCGCAGGCGGCGGTGCTGCTGCTCGGCACCGAGGAGTCCGAGGCCGCGGCGGCCACCATCAGCGCCGGCGCCCGGGGGCTCATCCAGAATGTCGATCATGATCTGACCAGCGCGGTGGCGAAGGCGCTCCTGCTGCTCACCGCGCCTGGCCGAGCCTCCCGGCAGCGGATCACCGATCCGGCCCGTGACGCGGCGGCGGTGGGTGGTTCCGGCCGTTCCGGGCCGTCGCCGCGCGGTTCCGGCGAGCCCGGCTGGACGGCCACAGCAGCCGACGGGCCGGCCGGGGTGGCGTCGGTGCCGGTGCAGCGGGGCGACGACGAGGCGGAGGCGGGGACCGGCGAGTCGCCGGCGCAGACCGACCCGGGCCGTCCCGCCCCGAACGCCCGACCCAGTCGGGCGTCGATCGGCCTCACCGAGCGTGAGCTTCAGGTGCTGCTGGGCATGGCCGAGGGCAAGAGCAACGCGGAGATCGGCCGGGAACTGTTCGTCTCGGAGGACACCGTCAAGACACACGCCCGCCGGCTGTTCCGCAAGCTTGGCGCCCGGGACCGGGCCCACGCGGTGGCGGCGGGCTTCCGCGCCGGGCTGGTGGCCTGACACCCGAGCAACGCCGCCGCACGGCACGCCGCGCGGAAGCGAGCACGCCGCGCGGAAGCGAGCACGCCGCGCGGAAGCGAGCACGCCGCGCAGTCGGGGCACGCCATGCAGTCGGGGCACGCCATGCAGTCGGGGCACGCCATGCAGTCGGGGCACGCCGCGCGGTAGCAGGGCGCGCCACGCGGTAGCGGAGCATCCGACGGGTCAGCGGACGGCGGGCCACACGACAGCAGGGGTACGCCGCGCAGCCGCCCGGCGGCGTTACTTGGTGGCGGTCGGGGTGTCCGGCTCGTCCTCGGTGCCCTCGGACAGGGTGTCGTGCACCCCGTCCGCGTACCCCCGGGCGTAGTCCCAGGTCACGTAGTGGTCCGGGTCGGGGTCGTAGGCGGGTTCGTGCACCCGGGGCCGACCCGAGTTGAGCAGGTGCCGCAGGTTGCCGCGGAGCAGGTCCCAGTCGAAGTAGTGCGGTTCGCGACAGTCCTCGCATTCGATCACGAGCCCGCGAACCCCGATCGGGGCCAGCAGGGCCTGGTAGATCTCCAGGTCAGCGAGGTCTTCCAGCACATCCTGCCGCTCGACGTCGGTCAGCGGATCCGGCGTCGCGTCATCGCCCGGGTCATCCAGACCCGCAGTGGGATCGGCCGGGTCGCCGTTGAACGGGTCGATGGGCTCGTCGTGCACCCCCTCACCGTAGACCCAACGCGGCGCGAACGTCCGCCCCCCGGTCTCCGCGCCGGCCCGGCCTGCCACGGACGGGTCGCCCAGCTCACTGGGTACGATGAGGCGACGTGCCGGCTTCGTGGCGCGCTCCGGTGCCCGCCCGCGCCACCTCGCTGAAGCCCATCCGAGCAGCTCAGGAGAGCAATCGTGGAAAATTCGCCCAGCACCGATCTTCCGGCCGGCGGCGAGCACGCCGACCTGGGCGGCCACCTGCCCGAGCTGCCGGCCGGCTCCGCCCGGGTGGTTCCGCTCGGCCTCACCTTCGATGACGTGCTGCTTCAGCCGGGCGAGTCGGACGTGGTGCCCAGTCGTGTGAATACCCGGACGAAGCTCACCCGCAACATCGAGTTGTCCATTCCGCTGCTGTCCAGCGCGATGGACACGGTGACCGAGGCCCGGATGGCGATCGCCATGGCCCGCCAGGGCGGCATCGGCGTGTTGCACCGCAACCTCTCGCTGGAGGACCAGGCACACCAGGTCGACCTGGTGAAGCGCTCGGAGTCCGGCATGATCACCAACCCGGTGACCGCGAGCCCGGACGACACGCTGCGTGAGGTCGACGAGCTGTGCGGGCGTTACCGCATCTCCGGTGTTCCGGTGGTGGACGGCGACGGCCAGCTGGTCGGCATCGTCACCAACCGGGACATGCGTTTCGTCTCCGAGCCGAACACTCCGGTTCGCGAGATCATGACCCACACCCCGCTGGTCACCGCGCGGGTCGGGGTGAGCAAGGACGAGGCGCTGGCGCTGCTGCGTCAGCACAAGGTCGAGAAGCTGCCGATCGTCGACGACTCGGGCCGGCTGCGTGGCCTGATCACCGTCAAGGACTTCACCAAGAGCGAGCAGTACCCGGACGCCAGCAAGGACGACGCCGGCCGGCTGCGGGTCGCCGCCGCCATCGGTGTGGGCGAGGACGCGTACAAGCGGGCCCGTGCCCTTGTCGACGCGGGCGTCGACGTGCTGATCGTGGACACCGCGCACGGTCACCAGCGGGCCGTGCTGGACATGGTCCGCCGGCTCAAGGCCGACGTGACGGTCGACATCATGGGCGGCAACGTGGCCACGTACGCGGGTGCTAAGGCGCTTGTCGACGCTGGCGCCGACGGCGTCAAGGTGGGCGTGGGGCCGGGCGCGATCTGCACCACCCGCATCGTCGCCGGGGTCGGCGTGCCGCAGGTGACCGCGATCATGGAGGCGGCCCGGGCCGCCCGCCCGGCCGGTGTGCCGGTGATCGGCGACGGCGGCATCCAGTATTCCGGCGATATCGCCAAGGCCCTGGTGGCCGGCGCGGACACGGTGATGCTCGGCAGCCTGCTGGCCGGTTGCGAGGAGAGCCCCGGCGAGCTGATCTTCGTCAACGGCAAGCAGTTCAAGACGTACCGCGGGATGGGGTCGCTCGGCGCGATGCAGTCCCGGGGTCAGGCCAAGTCGTACAGCAAGGACCGTTACTTCCAGCAGGACGTGCTCAGCGACGACAAGCTGGTTCCCGAGGGCGTGGAGGGCCAGGTGCCCTACCGGGGGCCGCTGTCCCGGGTCGCCCACCAGCTGGTCGGCGGGCTGCGGCTGGCGATGGGGTACGCCGGTGCGGAGAACATCCCCGATCTGCACCGCCGTGGCCAGCTCATCCGGATCACCGCGGCTGGTCTGAAGGAGAGCCACCCGCACGACATCCAGATGACCGTCGAGGCGCCCAACTACCACACCCGCTGATCCAACACCCCCAACCACCTGGAGTCCCCCATGCGTGACGTGGTCGAGATCGGGCTGGGCAAGACCGCGCAGCGCGGCTACCACCTGGACGACATCGCCATCGTGCCGAGCCGCCGTACCCGGGACGTCGACGACGTCTCGACTTCGTGGCAGCTCGACGCGTACCCGTTCGGCATTCCGTGCGTCGGCCACCCCTCCGACGCCACCATGAGCCCGGCCTCCGCGGTGCGGCTCGGTCAGCTCGGCGGCCTCGGCGTGCTCAACGTCGAGGGGCTCTGGACCCGCTACGAGAACCCGACCAAGGTGCTGGACGAGCTGGCCGGCCTCGACGAGGAGGCCCGCGCCACCAAGCGGCTCCAGGAGGTGTACGCCGAGCCGATCCGCCCGGACCTGATCGCCGAGCGGGTCCGTGAGCTGCGCGCCGGTGGCGGCACCGTGGCGGTGCGGGTCTCCCCGCAGCACACCCTCGCGCTGGCGCCGGTGATCCTGGACGCCGGGGTGGACATCCTGGTCATCCAGGGCACCATCGTCTCGGCCGAGCACGTGTCGACCACCGATGAGCCGCTGAACCTCAAGGAGTTCATCGCCGACCTCGATCTGCCGGTGATCGTCGGTGGCTGCACGGACTACAAGACGGCGCTGCACCTGATGCGTACCGGCGCGGCCGGCGTGATCGTGGGCATCGGTGGCGACGAGTGGTCGACCACCGAGTCGGTGCTGGGCATCCGGGTGCCGATGGCCACCGCGATCGCCGACGCAGCGGCGGCCCGCCGTGACTACCTGGACGAGACCGGTGGCCGGTACGTGCACCTGATCGCCGACGGTGACATCCAGACGTCGGGCGACATCGCCAAGGCGCTCGGCTGCGGCGCGGACGCGGTGATGCTCGGTGAGCCGCTGTCGCTCTGCGACGAGGCCCCGGCCGGTGGCGCCTGGTGGCACTCGGCGGCGAGTCACCCGTCGCTGCCCCGGGGTGCCTTCGAGGTTTCCGGTGAGCCGCTCGGGTCGATGGAGCAGTTGCTCTTCGGGCCGGCGGACGAGGCCGACGGCCAGCTCAACCTGTTCGGTGGGCTGCGTCGGGCGATGGCCAAGTGCGGTTACCGCGACCTGAAGGAGTTCCAGAAGGTCGGTATGGTCCTCGACCGCTGACCCGTCCAAGACCACGAACGAAGGCCGGCCCGCGTACGGGCCGGCCTTCGTCGTGTTCAGTCGGCTGTCACTTCTCCACGTAGATGGTCAGGTCGGACATGTTGCGGTAGCTGGTCGCCGCGAAGTCGAGCGACTGGCCCTTGTTGTCCGCGCCGCCGGGGGCGGTGTCCATCTCCCAGTTGGCGTGGTGGAAGTTGCGCTCGCCGATGGTCTGGAAGAACTGCTGGAAGTTGAGGTCGCCGTCGCCCAGCGGGGTCATCTGGTACCCGTTGGGAACGCTGGTGTCCCGATCGCCGTCCTTCGCGTGGAAGAGCGGGAACCGGGTGGTCCGGTCGGCCACGGTGAGGATCGGGTCGAACAGGTCGGTCACCTCCTGGCCGGCCGGATTGACGTACTTCTGGTGCTTGTAACGGGCTACGTAGGCCCAGTAGATGTCCAGCTCGAAGAAGACGTACCTCGGGTCGGTGATCTCGAAGAAGTACTCCAGTCGGCGGATGCCGGAGGACCGGGTCTGCCGGCCCTGCTCGTCGCGTGGGCCCCGGTCGATCAGGAAGTTGTACGCGGCGTCGTGGTTGTGCGTGTAGAGCCGCATGCCCCGGGCCTTGGCCTGCCGGCCCAACTCGTTCCAGATGTCCGCGGCGGCGTCCCACTCTGCCTTGTACGCGCTGCTGGTCGGGTCGCTGCCGGTGCCGATGTTCTTCATGCCGAGTTCCTCGGCGATGTCCAGCTGTTGCTGGAAGGTGGTTGGCTGGATCGAGGCGTGGGTGCCGTTGGCCACCAGGCCGTTGTCGTCGAGGATCTTGCGGATCTCGGCGGGGGTGATCTGCCGGCCCAGGATCTCGGTGCTCTGGGTGTAGCCGGCGAACTCGATCTCCTTGTAACCGATCTCGGCGAGTCGGGCGAGGACGCGCTCGAAGCCGTACGGCACCCCGCTGTCGTCGGGCGCGGCGGTGATCCGGTCGCGGACGCTGTAGAGGATGATGCCGCGGTTTCTGGCCGGGATCAGCGGCTCCACCCGTAGCTTGCTCGCGTTGCCGGGGTTGGCGAGCGCGGGGGTGCCGGTGGCGAGGACGGGTAGGCCGGCCGCGCCGATCGCGGCGGCGGCGCCGGCGGAGGCGGCGAGCAGGGATCGGCGGCTGAGCCGGCCGGTGGGGGTGGCGTCGGGGGCGGTGTGGTCTGGCATGGTTCCACCTTTCGCGACGGTGGTCGGAGACAGACACTAACGTCGGTCTAAGTCGAAAGATAGGTTCGATCGACGGCAGCTTTTGTTTGATTCGACGAAAGTCACTGATGATCGTCGATACCGGCCGCGCGGCCCTCGATGCTGACTACGCTCGTCCTGACCGCATCGCCGCGGAGGGCCGCAACGCCGCAGGAGGCCGGGGGCCGCAGGAGGAGTGGGCATGGTCCGGACCGGACGCAGATTGCGCGTCGCCGCGCTGACCTGCGCGATCGGGCTGGCAGTTACCGGTTGTACCGGCGACGACCGCGACGGCTTCCGGCCCGGTGCCGCCGACGTCAGCGACCCGTACGTGCCGGGGCACGGCAACGGCGGTTACGACGTCGGGCACTACGGCCTCGACGTGCGCTACGACCCGTCGACCGACCGGCTGACCGGTCGAGCCGTCATCACCGCCACCGCCACCCAGGACCTGTCCCGGTTCAACCTGGATCTGGTCGGCCTGGAGGTCCGCGCGGTCAGCGTGGGTGACGCGGCGGCCGAGCACCGGCGCGGCGACGGCGAGTTGGTCGTGACCCCCCGCGACGGACTGCCGCGCGGCCGGCAGTTCACAGTGACTGTCGAGTACGCGGGAGTCCCCTCGGCCGTCGACGACGGGGCGCTTGGCAGCGGTGGTTTCCTGCACACCGCCGACGGCGCTGTGGCGCTCGGCCAGCCCGACTCGGCCGCCACCTGGTTCCCGGTCAACGACCACCCGTCGGACAAGGCCACCTACGACCTGGCGGTGACCGTCCCGGACGGCCTGGCCGCGCTGAGCAACGGCGTACCCGGGCCGAAGAGCAGCGCCGACGGTTGGACCACCTGGCGCTGGTCGGAGCGCGCCCCGATGGCCAGCTATCTGAGCACGCTCGTGATCGGCGACTACCGGGTGGTGACCGGCACGCACGCGGGTCGACCGATGGTCACGGCGGTGGCCGCGAGCCTGCCGGAGACCGGCGGCGCGGCCACCTCGCTGGCCCGCACCGGCGCGATCGTCGACTTCCTGGCCAGCCGCTTCGGCCCGTACCCGTTCGACTCGTACGGGGGGATCGTGATCGCCGACGACCGGATCGGGTACGCGCTGGAGACCCAGTCCCGGCCGGTCTACGGGCCTGGCTTCTTCGCGGACGACCGGCTGAACCCGAGCGTCGTCGCGCACGAACTGGCGCACCAGTGGTTCGGCGACAGCGTGTCGCTGACCAGGTGGAGCGACATCTGGCTCAACGAGGGTTTCGCCAGCTACGCCGAGTGGTTGTGGGAGGAGCACGACGGCGGCCGGACCGCCCAGCGCAACTTCGAGATCCAGTACGCGGCGACCGACTGGACGCAGCCGTCGGTCGAGCCGGGCCGGGAGCAGATGTTCGGCACTGCCGTCTACAAGCGCGGGGCGCTCGCCGTGCACGCCTTGCGCCGGACCGTCGGTGACGACCTCTTCTTCCGCATCCTGCGTACCTGGACCACCGAGCGGGCGGCGGGCAACGCGACCACGGCGGACCTCGTCGCGCTGGCCGAGCGGGTCGCCGGGCGGCAACTGCGTCCGCTCTTCGACGCCTGGTTGGTGGGTGGGTCGGCTCCCACACTGCCGTGATCCGGCCCCGCCGCCCGGTCGATATGCTGCCGCCTGCGAACGGCGGGTAGGCGCCGGTTCGCGTGGAACTGCGGAGGCCCTGACCGGCCACCGTGCGGAGAGGGTGTGGGATGCGCGGGACGCGGCACAGACTGCGAGTGGCTGCCGGCCTGCTGGTGACCGGTGCGCTCACACTGTCCGGATGCGACTCGGCGGGCCCGGAGGCGGTCCCGTCACCGAGCGCGTCCCCCACTCCGGCGCGGACGTTCGCCGCGGGCGCCGACGGGGTCGGTGACGCCTACTTCCCGACCTACGGCAACGGCGGCTACGACGTCGGGCGGTACACGGTGAAGGTGCGCTACGACCCGACCAAGGACCAGTTGACGGGTACGACAACGGTGCGGGCCACCGCGACCACCGACCTGTCGTCGTTCAACCTCGACCTGGCCGGCCTGACCGTCAGCGCGGTCACTGTGGACGGCGCACCGGCGACCCACAGCCGCAAGCGGAACGAGCTGGTGATCAAGCCGGCTTCCGGGCTGATCAACGGCAACGGGTTCGTCGCCGAGGTCACCTACGCGGGCAAGCCGAAGCCGCTGAAGAACGAGGCGCTCGGTGACGGTGGCTTCCTGCACACCGCCGACGGTGCCATCGCGCTGGGCCAGCCCGAGTCGGCCAGCACCTGGTTCCCGGTCAACGACCACCCGTCGGACAAGGCGGCCTACGACTTCGAGGTCACCGTTCCGGACGGTCTCACCGCGATCAGCAACGGCGTTCCCGGCGGGAACACCAGCACGGGCGGTTGGACCACCTGGAAGTGGTCGGAGAAGTCGCCGATGGCCAGCTATCTGAGCACGCTGGTGATCGGCAAGTTCCGGATCACCACCGGTGAGCACAAGGGCCGCCCGGTCTACAACGCGGTCACCACCACCGAGCCCAAGGGGAACGCGGACGCGTCGATGGCGCAGACCGTCGCGGTGGCCGACTACCTGGAGAGTGTGTTCGGGCCGTACCCGTTCGACGCGTACGGCGGTGTGGTGATCTCCGACAGCCGGATCTCCTACGCCCTGGAGACGCAGAGCCGACCGGTGTACGCGGCGAGCTTCTTCCGGCGGGGCGAGAACACCGAGGTCGTCGCCCACGAGCTGGCCCACCAGTGGTTCGGCGACAGCGTCGCGTTGGCCAGGTGGGAGGACATCTGGCTCAACGAGGGCTTCGCGACGTACGCGGAGTGGCTCTGGGCCGAGCACACCGACGCGTACACCGCCAAGGAGGCGTTCAACAGGCGGTACGTCGAGATGTCCGCGCGGGTGTGGCAGACACCGCCGGGCAAGCCGGGCGCGGAGAAGCTGTTCAGCGAGTCGGTGTACCAGCGCGGCGGCATGACACTGCACGCCCTGCGGGTGGCCGTCGGCGACAAGGCGTTCTTCGAGATCATCAAGACCTGGGCGGCGGAGAAGCGCGACGGCACCGCCACCACTGCCGAGTTCGTGGCCCTGGCCGAGCGGATCTCCGGCAAGCAGCTCGACGCGCTCTTCGACGCCTGGCTCTACGGCACGAAGAAGCCCGCCCAGCCCAAGCGGCTCTGAGCCGCGGTCAGTTCTTCACGACAAGCTTGGGGTGGGCGGCCAGGTAGGCGTCGGCGCGGCCGGCGCGGAGTTCGGTGAGGAACTTCCGGCCCTCGGTGGTGAGCTGTTCACCCCGGTAGGCGCTGCCCTTGCCGACGCCGGAACCGGGTAGCCCGACCAGCGTGAAACGGTTCTCCGGCAGGCCACTGAGGGCGTACGCGATGTCGACGATCCGGCGTCCGCCCACGTAGACGAGCGTGTCGCCCAGCGCGGAGACCACCTGGTCGACGCGCTCGGGTTGCTTGGCCAGGCCCTCGTCCAGGATCTTGCGGGTCATCGCCCGGATCAGCTGCTGCTGGTGGCGCTGCCGGGCGTAGTCACCGCCGGTGATGTAGCGCTGCCGCGCGTAGTCCAGCGCCTGCCAGCCGTTGAGGTGCATCTCGCCCTTCTCGTAGACCTGCTGCGGCCCCTTGTAGCCGCCCGGCGCGCTCTCCCGGTACTTGCCGTCCGGTCGGCGGTGCAGTGACTCGACCCGCTGGTCGATGTAGATGTCCACCCCACCCAGGGCGTTGACCAGCCGGTCGAACCCGTTGAAGGTGAGCACCGCGCCAGCGTCGATGCGCAGCCCGGTGTAGCCGCTGACAGTGCTGCGCAGCAGCTCGTACCCCTGGGCCGTGCTGGGTTGTTTGGGTTTGCCCGGCACCCGGCTGCCGAAGCTCATGGCGTGCGTGAGTTTGGTCTTGCCGCCCTTGTAGCCGGCCTTCGGGAACGCCGGGATGTCCACCAGCAGGTCGCGGGGGAGCGAGAAGATGTACGCCCGATCCAACCCCTTGGGTACGTGCAGCACCAGAACGGCGTCGGAGTGCGGCTCCCATCCGGGCACGCTGACCCGGGTGTCCACACCGACCAGCAGCAGGTTGAGCGGGCCCGTGATGTCCGCGCCCGGCGGCGGACCGCTGGGGCTCGGGGTCGGCGTGCCGACCGGCGACGGGGTCGGTGAGCCGGCCACCGGAGCGCCCCCCGGCTTGTTGTCGCCGGTCAGCCGGGTGATCACCACGGTGCCGGCCGCGATCAGCGCGACGACGGCGAGGGCCGCCAACCCCAGCAGCAGCCACCGTCGGCGCGGCGCCATCGACCCGAGAACCATCTAGTTTCCTTCCACCCGTCTGGTGAACAACGCTCCGACGGGTGCTCCGGGTTGCGGCCGGGAGACGCCGGGGCGGTCGGCCGGAGCATGATCGCGCAAAAACGGGCGCTGGCGCGAGCGCTACTCGCGAGTAATGATGCCTGCATGCGGTACGACGTGCTCGTCATCGGGTCCGGCTTCGGTGGCAGCGTCACCGCGCTCCGACTGGCCGAGAAGGGCTACTCGGTCGCGGTGCTGGAAGCCGGCCGCCGCTTCGCCGACGACGAGTTCCCGCAGACGTCCTGGCGGCTCCGCCGGTTCCTCTGGGCACCGAAGCTGGGCTGCTACGGCATCCAACGGCTCACCCTGCTCCGCCCGGCCGGTCGACGATCCGGCGGCGGAGTGCTGGTGCTCTCCGGCGCCGGGGTGGGCGGCGGTTCGCTGGTCTACGCGAACACCCTCTACGAACCGCTGCCGGCCTTTTACGACGACCCGCAGTGGCGGGACATCACCGACTGGCGCGACGAGTTGGCCCACCACTACGACCAGGCGAAACGGATGCTCGGCGTCACCACGTACCCGGTGCACACCGGCGCGGACCGCGCCATGCGCGCGGTGGCCGAGCGGATGGGGGTGGGGCACACCTTCCACGCCACCCCGGTGGGTGTGCACATCGGCCGGCCCGGCCAGCGGATCGCCGACCCGTACTTCGGCGGTGCCGGCCCGGAACGCACCGGCTGCCTGCACTGCGGTTCGTGCATGACCGGCTGCCGGCACGGGGCGAAGAACACCCTCGTCAAGAACTACCTCTGGCTCGCCGAAAGGCTCGGGGTCACGGTCCGTCAGTTGACCACGGTGACCGCCGTCCGGCCCGCCGACGGCGGCGGGTACGAGGTGCACACCGAACGCACCGGCGCCTGGCTGCGCAAGGGTCGGCAGGTCATCCACGCCGACCAGGTGGTCTTCGCCGCCGGGGCGCTCGGCACCCAGCGACTGCTGCACGGGATGCGGGCCGACGGTGCGCTACCCGGGCTCTCGCCCCGCCTCGGCGAGCTGACCCGGACCAACTCGGAGGCGATCCTCGGCGCCTCGGTGCCCCGTCGACGGGCCCGCTCCGAGCGGTTGGACTACACCGAGGGGGTGGCCATCACCAGTTCGTTCCACCCGGACCCGCAGACACACGTCGAGCCGGTCCGCTACGGACGGGGCTCGAACGCGATGGGGCTGCTCCAGTCGCTGCTGGTCGACGGCGGCCCACACCGGGTGCGCCGCTGGCTGGGCAGCATCGTGCGGCAGCCCCGGTTGGCGGCGCGGATGCTGTCGGTACGCGGCTGGTCGGAACGGACGGTGATCGCTCTGGTCATGCAGTCCGTGGACAACTCGCTGACCACCCGGTGGCGGCGTGGCCCGCTCGGCAGCAGGTTGGTCACCGGCCCGGGCCACGGCGCGCCCAGCCCCACCTGGATTCCCGCTGGCAACACCGCCGCCCGAATGCTCGCCGACGAGATCGGCGGCACCCCCGGCGGCTCACTCACCGAACCGTTCGACATCCCGATGACCGCGCACATCCTGGGCGGGGCGGTCATCGGCGCCACCCCGGCCGACGGGGTGATCGACCCCTGGCACCGGGTGTACGGGCACGTCGGGCTGCACGTGGTCGACGGGGCGGCCGTCTCGGCCAACCTGGGCGTGAACCCGTCCCTGACGATCACCGCACAGGCGGAACGGGCGATGTCCTTCTGGCCCAACAAGGGCGACGAGGATTTCCGCCCGCCGCTCGGCTCCCCGTACCACCGCCTCGCACCCGTACCCCCGCAAAACCCGGCGGTCCCGCCGCACGCCCCGGGCGCGCTGCGACAGTGACCCGCCACCTCCGCGATCTTGCACTTTCGGTCGCCGTTACGCGGCATTCGTGGCCTTTGTCGGGGCAGAAAGTGCAAGATCGCCGGGAGAGTGGATTGCCGGCGAGCCGGTGCCGGCAGCGGCCGTGACTGTCGGTAGGCTTCGTGCACATGAGCCTGCCTCGCCCAGTCCTCGTGGTGGACTTCGGAGCCCAGTACGCCCAGCTCATCGCCCGCCGGGTCCGTGAGGCGAAGGTCTACTCCGAGATCGTGCCGCACTCGATGCCGATCGCCGAGATGCTGGCGAAGAACCCGGCCGCGATCATCCTGTCGGGTGGCCCGTCCAGCGTCTACGCCCCGGACGCGCCGCAGATCGACGCGGGCGTGTTCAGCGCCGACGTGCCGGTCTTCGGCATCTGCTACGGCTTCCAGGCGATGGCCCAGGCGCTCGGCGGCACCGTCACCAGGACCGGCAACCGTGAGTACGGTGGCACCCCGCTGCGCCCCCGCCTCCTCGACCCCGGTGTGCTGCTGCGTGACCTGCCGGCGGACCTGCCGGTCTGGATGAGCCACGGCGACTGCGTCACCGAGGCGCCCGAGGGCTTCACAGTGACCGCCGAGTCGGCGGGCGCGCCGGTCGCCGCCTTCGAGGACCTGGCCGGTCGACGGGCCGGCGTGCAGTTCCACCCGGAGGTCGGCCACACCGCGCACGGTCAGGAGATGCTGACCCGCTTCCTCTACGACATCGCCGGCATCGAGCCGACCTGGACTCCCGAGAACATCATCGACGAGCAGGTCGCCCGGATCCGCGCCCAGATCGGCGACAAGGAGGTCATCTGCGGCCTCTCCGGCGGAGTCGACTCGGCGGTCGCCGCGGCGCTCGTGCACAAGGCCGTCGGTGACCAGCTCACCTGCGTCTTCGTCGATCACGGCCTGCTGCGCGCCGGCGAGGCCGAGCAGGTCGAGAAGGACTACGTCAGTGCCACCGGCATCAAGCTGAAGGTGGTCGACGCCACCGACCGGTTCCTCGGCGCGCTCGCCGGGGTGACCGACCCGGAGCAGAAGCGCAAGATCATCGGTCGGGAGTTCATCCGGGTCTTCGAGGCCGCGGCCCGCGAGATCGCCGCACACGGCGACGTCGAGTTCCTCGTCCAGGGCACCCTCTACCCCGACGTGGTGGAGTCCGGCGGCGGCACCGGCACCGCCAACATCAAGAGCCACCACAACGTCGGCGGTCTCCCGGAAGACCTCAAGTTCGCGCTGGTCGAGCCGCTGCGCACCCTGTTCAAGGACGAGGTCCGCACGCTCGGCCTCCAGTTGGGCCTGCCCGAGGCGATGGTCTGGCGGCACCCGTTCCCCGGCCCCGGTCTGGCCATCCGGATCATCGGCGCGGTCGACCAGGAGCGGCTCGACCTGCTCCGCCAGGCCGACCTGATCGCCCGCGAGGAGCTGACCGCCGCCGGCCTCGACCGGGGTGTCTGGCAGTTCCCCGTGGTGCTGCTCGCCGACGTGCGCAGCGTCGGTGTGCAGGGAGACGGGCGCAGCTACGGGCACCCCGTCGTGCTGCGCCCGGTCTCCAGCGAGGACGCGATGACCGCCGACTGGTCCCGACTGCCCTACGACATCGTGGCCCGGATCTCCACCCGGATCACCAACGAGGTCGCCGAGGTCAACCGGGTGGTCCTGGACGTCACCAGCAAGCCGCCGGGCACCATCGAGTGGGAGTGAGCGCCGCTCAGGCCGCCGTCGGCGGGCTGGACGGCGTCGTCGGCGGGTAGAGCGGGGTCGTCGGCGGGTAGGGCGGCGTCGAGGCGTACCCCTGCGGTGGTCCGCCGGGCGCGGGCCCGGCGGTGGGCGGCGGGCCGTTCTGCGGCGCGACGCCCGCGGCGTGCGGCCAGGCCGGCGCGCCGCTGGGCTCCTCCGGCATCAGGAACCACATGATCGGGTACGCGAACAGCGCGAGCCCGCCGGTGAGCAGACCGGTGACCGCGAAGATCACCCGGACCAGTGTGGGATCGACGGCGAAGTAGCGGCCGACGCCGCTGGCGACCCCGGCGACCATGCGGTCGGTGGTGGGTCGCCGGAGCTGCTTGTACGGGGCGTGGGGAGCGGTGGTCGATGTCATACCCCCACAGTCCGCGCTGGCGCCCGGCCCGCCCTCGGTGACCGCCCGGATCCTTACCCTGACCAATCCCTGACCGGGGCCAGATAGTCAGGAATCCGACTCTTTTCCGTTCCGGTAACCCGGCCCGGGGAGAATTTGCTCCCGTGACCACTTTGCTCAAGCCGCTCCGCAGGATCGCGGCATACGCAGTTTGTGCTGATTCAAGCGGCCGAGTCCTGCTGGTCCGCGCATCGGAGCGCTCCGGCACCCCCGGCACGTGGTCGCTGCCCGGAGGGGCGGTCGACCACGGCGAAGACCCGAACCACACGGTCGTCCGCGAGACCGCCGCCGAAACCGGTCTCTCCGTCGCCGTCTCCGGCCTGGCCGACGTGCTCGCCGACATGCGGGCACTTCCCGACCGCGGCATCACCATCCACACCGACCGGCTGATCTACCGCGTTGCCGTGCGCGGTGGCACCCTCGCCGACCGGGTCGGCGAGCGCCCCACCGACCTGGCCCGGTGGTACACCCTCGACGAGGCGCGTGAGCTGCCGCTGCGCTCGTTCACCGCACGCGCCCTCGGGCTGCCCGCCTCCTCTGCCGACGTGGTGCCCGACGAGGCACCCGAGTTCCCCTCCTTCTACGCCGTGCCCGGCCCCGACGGGCTGCACCGGGCCCAGCGCTTCGCCGCGTACGCGGTCTGCACCGACCCCGCCGGCCGAGTGCTGCTCACCCGCATCTCCGACGGCTACCCCGGCGCCGGCTGCTGGCACCTACCCGGAGGCGGCACCGACTACGGCGAACAGCCCGGCGCGGCACTCATCCGGGAGCTGATCGAGGAAACCGGCCAGGCCGGCCGCCTCGTCGAGCTGCTCGGCGTCGCGAGTCACCGCGACGCCGCCTCACTCGGCCCCGAGGGTTACCCGATCGACTGGCACGGCGTACGCGCCTTCTACCGGGTGGTCGTCGACCAGCCCAACCCGCTGACCGTGGCCGACGTGGGCGGCTCCACCTGCGAGGCCCGCTGGTTCGGCCGCGAGGAGTTGGGCGCCCTCCCCACCGACCGCCTCACCGAGGTGACCGCCGAAGCAGTCCAGGCCGCCCAACTCACCTGATCCCCGACCGATCCGCGAGGAGCCAGCGGCGCACCGGGCCTTGGGGGTCGGGCCTTGGGCTTCGCGCCTTGGGGTCGTGCCTTGGGGGTCGTGCCTTGGGCGTCCGCCCGCGTCCCGTGCCTCGTGCCCCGCGCCCCGCGCCCCGCGCAAGATCGTGCTCGAACCAGGATGTAGTGGCTTCACCCACGCGCCGATGCCACTACATCCTGGATATTGCGCGATCTTGAGCGCGGGCACACCCCGCTGAGGGCTTACGCCCGGACGCTCCGGGCGGGGCGTCCTCGGGTCCTCGGCGCTGCCTGGGGGTCGTCCGGCTTCGGTAGGTCCATGCCCCCAGCCTGTGATCCACTCGGGTTCCTTGAAAACGCGGCATCCCGGGCACTGGAATACCGCGCCTTCCGTGAACCCGAGTGGATCACCGTCAGTCTCGACTCCGGCAACGCGAATGGACTCCACAATGCGGGCTGATGGAGTGACGCGGACCGGGTCGCCTAACGGGCTTAGGGGTCTACGGGGCTGATCGGTCGTCGTCAAGGGCCGGCGACCTCGGTCTGTACGTGCCGGTTCGCCGAGCTCTGCGGGTTTCCCGTGCCCTGCCTCGCATTGATCATGAAGTTATTGTCTGAACGCGAGTTGGACGACGGTAACTTGATGATCAACAGTTGTGGGTGCGGAAGCGGGGGCGAGCGAAGGTGCAATTCGCGCGGCGAGTCGGGGCTTATGGACTTCTGCGAGACGCGGGCCGGGTCCTGGTGGTTCGGGACGGGGTGGAGGGCGAGTTTCCCGGGGTCTGGCGGTTGCCCGGCGGCGCCGTCAGGCATGCCGAGGACCCGGAGCGCGCCGTGATCCGCCAGGTCGACGAGCAGGTCGGGTTGACGGTTGCGGTGACGCGACTACTCGCGGTGGTTGCCGATATGGCCACCTTTTCGGAGGACAAGGCTGCGCTGCACACCGACCGGCTGCTGTTCGACCTCAGCACGCCCCACGACGCGCTGCCTGACGGCGCGGAGCGTGAGAGTGCGCGGCCCGAGGGCGGGTCGCGCGGCGTCGGGGCTGGTCTGGTCGATCAGGCTTCCTGGCTTCCGCTGGCGGAGGTGGCGCAGTTGCCGCTGACCCCGTTCACCGCCGAGGCGCTCGGCCTGCCGGTCACCCCACTGCCGCCGGCGGCGCACCGGTCGCGGGACCTGTTGCCGCCGCAGCACCCCGACCGTCGGCTGCGCTTCGGGGCGTACGGGCTGGTCACCGACCCCGCTGGGCGGATTCTGCTCACCCAGATCGCGGAGGGCTACCCGGGGGCCGGTCTGTGGCATCTGCCTGGCGGGGGCACCGATCACGGCGAGCAGCCGACCACCGGGTTGCTGCGGGAGTTGGTCGAGGAGGGCGGGCAGGTGGGCCGGGTCGTGGAGCTTCTCGGCGTCAACAATCTGCACAATCCCGCCGCACTGGGCCCTGAGGGTCGACCTCTGGACTGGCATGGCGTACGGGTGATCTATCGGGTGCTGGTGGACGTACCTACCGACGCGGTGGTCACCGAGTCCGCCGGGGGGTCGACGTCGGGGGCGGGGTGGTTCACCCGGGAGGAGGCGACTGACCTGCCGTTGAGCGACATCGCTGCCGTGGCAATCGGACAGAGTGGTCGATAGCACACCGCCCGACGAGCCGAGTTGGTGACCCTCCGGTACAGTCAAAGGCGGGAATGATGGAGGAAAAGGGCGAAGAAGCCCGGGATGGGAACAAGCGAGCGGTTCGAGCGGTTTAAGCCAGATACAAGTACCGCCGGCAGCTATCGCCAAGCCCAGTTCCCCTATGCGATGGTGTACTCCGCAAAACGGCTGCCGGGCCATGCAAGGTCCGGCACGAGACAGCCGGACACCCGCCACTTGGCGGTCAGCAGATCCGGTGATGGAGGAAACGTGCCGAGAGCCCCATGGCGCCGGCGTCGTACTACTGACAGTCCGCGCCCCGCAGGGCGTCGCTGGGCGGGCCGGTTGCGCCGCAGCAGCACGTTCGCCCGCCAGGTGCTGTTGGTCCGGGTCGGTCGCCGTGATGGCGACCTGCACCCGACCGACCTGGCCCCGACCGAGCACCGGTACGCCGATCGGCAGCGCCGTCGCTACGGCCTGGACCGGCTCAGCCGACCGACACTGGGCGTGGACCCGACACTCAGCCTGGACCGAGCCGACGTCGAGGCGGTCATGCCGGTCAGTCCGGCGATGCCGCCGATGACGCAGACCGACGAGGCCCACACGATCCCCCTGCTTCCCGGCGAGCGCACCATCGCGCGCCGGATGAAGTTCGGCCTGGTAAACGCCTGCACGTTGGCCAGCCTGATGCTCGGCATGCTGGCCATCTTCCTGGCCATGCAGGGCGAGGTGCGCATCGCGGCGCTCTGCCTGATCGCGTGCGTCGGCTTCGACGGTCTGGACGGCGCGCTGGCCCGACGGCTCGGGGTGGCCAGCCCGTTCGGCGCGCAGATGGACTCACTGGCCGACATGTGCTCGTTCGGTCTCGCCGCGCCGGTGGTGGTCTACGCCTCGCTCGCCGGTTCCGTCTCCACGGCGGCGGCGGCGTTGGCGTGCGCCCTGGTCGCGGCCTGCGCCGCGATTCGACTGGCCCGCTTCAACGTCTCGCCGAAGGACGGCCGGTTCTTCTGCGGGGTGCCCACCACCATGGCGGCCGCGGTCCTCGCCGTGACAGTGGCGATCGGCCTGCCGGTGCCCGGTGCCGTGCTCGTCGCCGGTGTGGCGCTGCTGGCCTTCGCGATGGTGTCGAGCTTCCCGTACGCCAAGCTCGCCCGCCTGGTGAAGCTGCCGCCGTGGCTCTGGCTGGCCCCGGTGATCGGCGCGCTGGTCGACATCCGGCTCACGTTCGCCCTGATCGTGGTGGGCTACCTGGTCAGCGGGCCGGTTCTCTGGCTGCGGCAACGTCGTACCGCCTGATTTGAACAGACAGAACGGGGCGCCGCGGTCAGCGGCGCCCCGTTCTTCGTCTGCGTGTCAGCGCCAGCGGGCGATGACGGTGGACCCGCCGACCACCTTGTCGCCCGGCCCGACCAGCGGGTCGGCGGCCTCGGCGGGCAGGTAGACGTCGGTCCGGGAGCCGAACCGGATCAGCCCGAAGCGCTCGCCCTTGGCCAGCAGCGCGCCGATCGGCGCGCGCTGCACGATCCGGCGGGCGATCAGCCCGGTCCGCTGCGCGACCACCACGGTGCCGCGAGCGGTGTCCAGCACGGTGTACGCGGCCACGTTGTGCTCGGCGTCCGGCTTCATCGCGTTGACGAAGCCGCCGTCGGCGACGAAGTAGTCCACCACCTTGCCGGCGACCGGAGCGCGGTTGACGTGCACGTCCAGCACCGACAGGAAGACCGCGATCCGTAGCCACTCGCCGTCGCCGAAGCGCTCGTCGTGTAGCCGCTGCACCGACAGGACCTTCCCGTCCGCGCTGGCGACCACGGCGCTCGGGTCCTCCGGCACGTCCCGTTCGGGGTCCCGGAAGAACGCGGCGACCGGCCCGGCGGCCAGGGCCGGCAGCAGCCACAGCTTGGACGACGGGCGCGCCACCCGGGCCAGCGCCGCGAGGCCCAGTGCGATGCCCGCCGCCGCCACGCCGTTGGAGTCGATGTGCATGCCCCGGGTCACCGGCACGCTCGACGGCCGGTACGCGGGGGCCAGGCTGTCGGCAGCGGCCGGGGTGGCCGGGGTGAACCGCAGTCGGTAGACCCGCACCGGTGGCGAGTTGCGCAGCACCAGATCGGCACCGACGCCATAGAGGGCGTCCTGTCGGGCCAGTTCGGCGGCGGCGCCCTCGGTCCGGCCGGGGGTGGCGACGGTCGCCACGCTCAGCACCGCCCCGTCGGTCAGGTACTTGACCAACCCCTCGACCCCGCTGC
Organism: Micromonospora sp. NPDC005553; assembly: GCF_042871765.1. Taxonomy (NCBI): domain Bacteria; kingdom Bacillati; phylum Actinomycetota; class Actinomycetes; order Micromonosporales; family Micromonosporaceae; genus Micromonospora; species Micromonospora sp. NPDC005553. The sequence goes on from NZ_JBIAJD010000003.1 coordinate 638,862, forward strand.
GGGTGGCCTCGGCGGTGCCGGTGAACGCCTCAGCGGCGATCACGACCTCGGCGGCCTCGGCCTCGGCCAGTGAGTCGACGACGCTCACCCGGTCGGCCACCCAGCGACCCTGGGCTGTGACGTGCTCGCTGAGCGCGGCAGCGCCGAACGGCTCGGCGGGCACCACGGTGAGCCGGTCACCGGGGAGCAGTGCATCCACCGCCGCGGCCAGCACCGCGGAGTCCGGGGTCACCCCGACCAGCAGGGCGGCCTTGGGGTCGTTGATCCGGGCCAGCTCGGCGACGAGGGTACGGGCGGCTCGCTCGCCGATGCGGACCGGACCGGACCGGCCGGTGGTACGCACGGCGGGGGACTGGGTCATGTCGGGCGGGCTCCTGACGGGGGTAGAGACGGGAATCGCGGCGGGACCGCCATGGGCGGGACGGGCCGGCCGGCGGAGGCGAGATCTCCACCAGCCAGCATATGCGTCCGTCCGCGCCGGCCGCACCGCCGTGGGGATGCGGTGGACCGACGCGGACGGCCGTCCGAGGTCAGGCTTGCCTGCGCGGACCCTCGTGCTCGTCACCCGGCTGGTCGCCGGTGGCCCCGACCGGTTGGTCGGAGCGGGTCGGCTCGTCCCCCTCGGACGAGGCAGGGCGGGCGAGGTTCCCGGTGGTCGGCTCGTCGTCTCCGTTGTCGGGTCGGCCGGGGACGGGCTCGGTTGACGGCTCCGACGGCGGATGTGCCAGCCAGGCCGGGTGGATCACGTCGGCGCTCGGCACGTCCTGCGCCCGCACCTCGGTCGTCGGCGTCTCCAACGTCGGGTCCGAGATGAGCGTCGGGTCCGAGATGAGCGTCGGGTCCGAGGAGGGAGAGTCCCAGGTGGACCGCTCGGCTTCCCAGACCGGCAGGGCCGCGCCGGACGTCGACGTGGCGGCACCGGAGACGGGTGCGCCGGAGACGGGTCCGCCTGAGACGGGTCCGCCTGAGACGGACGTGCCGGAGACGGGCGCGACCGCCTCGGTGGCGCCGGTCTCGGCAATGGGTTCCGGCTGGTTCGGTCGACTCGAGCGCAGCGCGCCGACCAGGCCGAAGACCCCGATCAGGATGAGTGCGCCGGCCAGGAACCAGCCGACCGGCGGCAGTGCGAGCCCGAGCAGTTGGGCGAGCAGCCACCAGGCTGACAGCGCCAGGAACACGAGCCCGAAGGCGAACGACACCAGATCCGTGCGGTGAGCCTTCACCGGGTCACCTCCAGGTTGCCGGCATTGACATGGATGTAGAGGCGCAGGGTCCCGCCGCCGGGCCCGTCCGCGCCGACGTCGGTGGATTCCCGCAGGCGGCCGTCCAGCCCGCCGGAGCGGTTGCCGAAGATGTTGGCGTCGCCCGCGTTGACGTCGGCCGCTGTGGTGACGTCAACGTTCGGCGGCACGACCACAGTCGCCTGGCCGAAGTTGACGGCCACTGTCACCTGGCTGTCCCGTTTCGCGAAGTTGATCCCGCGTAGGTCGAGCACGGCGTCACCGAAGCTGTTCTCGTACCGGTCCGCCAGGTCGCGGTGGTCGGTGGGCGCCCAGGTCACCGCGCCGTCGACCCCCCGGATCCGGTCGTAGGACTCGGCGACGGTCGCCGTGCCCAGCGCCGCCGCGGTCACCAGACCGAGTGCGATGAGCCAGCGCGCCCGCCCGAACCACGTGCCGACCAGCAGGCCCAGCGCGATCGTGGCCAGCGCGGCTGCGAAGTACGCCGAGGCTCTGACGGCGAAGACGTCGAGCAGGTCGAGCAGGGCGACCAGACCGAGTACCAGGAAGATCAGCGAGAAGGTCACCGCACCGAGCGGCGATCGCTCCTTTGGGCGCTTCGGCGGCTTCGGTGGCTTGGGCGGACGAGGTGCGGGCGGGGTCGGCGAAGCGTACGGGCCGTGCGGCGCGAACGGAGGGCGGTAACCGGAGGGCGGCGGGGCGGTCGGATAGCCGGCCGGGGCAGCGGGCGTGCTGCTCACCGGCGCCGACGGCCAGCCGGCGCTGGGCATGGCGGTACTCGGCCAGCCGGGCTGGGCAGCCGTCGTGCCGGCCGGTTGCCCGGATGTCGGGCCGACCCCGGACACCGGCTGTGTCGCGCTGGTCGGCGGCGCGTCGTACGCCGGGATGGTGACTGTGGGCGCCGCCCCCGTCGTCGCGGTGGCGTACCCCGGACCGGTGCTGAACATCGGCGGCGTCGCAGCTGGGCTGGTCGACGGCGCCGGGCCATACGACGGTGCGGGCCAGGTCACCGGTGGGACGACCGGACCGGCCGGGTTGCCGGAGGCGGGCGGCGGACCACCGGGGGTGCCGGGCCGTGGGTTGCGGCCGTCCCGGTTGAGCAGGAGCGCGCCGGCGACCAGGATGGCCGCGCCGAGCAGCACCGCGCGGAAGGCGTCGGTGACGATGTACGCGAAGCTGGCCGCGACCAGGATGCCCAGGACGATCACCGTCACCGGGGACATGCTGGAGCGACCACGACCGAGCATGGACTCGACGGGGGACGCGGTGTCGCCCTCGTTCGGGATGATCAGCCAGGCGGCGACGTACACCAGGATGCCGATGCCCCCGAAGAACCCGAGCACCGCGAGCAGCACCCGCCAGAGCACCGGGTCGGTGTTGGTGGCGCGTCCGATCGCCGCGCAGACACCGGCCAGGTACCGCCCCTCGCGCGGGCGGACCAGCCCGTACCGCGAGGTGAAGCCGGTGCCGCCCAGTGGCGGTGGCGGTGCGGACGGACCGGGACCACCCGGCCCTGGCGGCGTGCCGCCCGGGCCGTAGCCGGTGCCTGCCGCGAACCCCGGGCCTGGGCCGTGGCCCGCCGTGGGCGGCGCGTAGCCGTCGGCCGGCTCGCCGGGCACGGTGCCGGCGGTCGCGTCGGTGCCAGCGTGCGGACCGAACGTGATGGGCTCGGTCCACTCGGCGGGCGTGGTGGTGGGCGGGGGCGGTGCTGAACCGCCCGGCTGTGCCGACCCCGGTCGGGGTGGCGGGGCAGCTTCCTCGGTCATGCTTCGATCCTGCTGCCCGGTCCACCCGAACGACCTCAGGACCCGACCCTGACCCCACCCTGAGATCCGGCGGCCGGAATGTCGGGGGCGTCCCCGTGGTCGCGGACGCCGCAGCGTGTGACGATCGAGTCACCGACCTCGACCTGTACGCCACCGTGACCAGGGAGCCTCCGATCAGCACCGTGACCTCGCCCCCGCGCCTGTACCGCGCCCCGGAGCACCGGATGGCCGCCGGCGTCGCCGCCGGTATCGCCGACCATCTCGGCATCTCGGTGCTGCGGGTGCGCGTCGCGTTCATGGTCCTGCTCGGGCTGAGCGGGCTCGGCCTGCTGCTCTACGCGGCCTTCTGGGCGGTGGTGCCGCTGCGCCCCGGTGACACAGCGGTGCCGCCCCGGCGGGACGTCGCCCAACTCCTGCCGTTCGTGGGGATCGGGCTCGGTGTCCTGTTGATCCAGGTGATGGTCTTCGACTCGGTCGGCGCGGCGGGCACCGCCGGTTGGTTGGTGGCCATCATCGCGGTCGGCGCCGGGGTCATCTGGCACCAGTCCGCGCCCGAGCGGCGGCGACAGTGGGGCGACGCGATGCCGGTGCCCTGGCTCGGCGCGGTCGTCGAGGAGAGCGACCGGCGGGCCTTCGTGCTGCGGTTCATCGGCGGGGGAGTGCTGGTCGCGGTCGGCATCATCGGCGTTGCGGCCGTCTACTCCCCGGCACAGAACTTCGACGCGGTGATCAATGGCGTCATCTTCGCGTTGGTCGGGTTGGCGGGCGTCGGCGTGGTCGCCGCGCCGGTGCTCTGGCGGACGTACAGCCAGCTCCGCTCGGAGCGCGAGGGGCGCATCCGCGAGCAGGAGCGGGCCGAGTTGGCCGCGATGGTGCACGACCAGGTGCTGCACACGTTGGCCCTGATCCAGCGCAACGCAGCTGACGTCAAAACGGTGCAGCGGCTGGCCCGAGGGCAGGAGCGTTCGCTGCGCAACTGGCTCTACAAGCCGACCGCTTCGCCGAGCGAGCGCTTCGCCGCCGCTCTGGAGCAGGCCGCGGCCGAGGTGGAGGACACCTTCGCGATCAGCGTGGAGACGGTTGTGGTGGGGGACCGGGAGACCGACGAGAAGGTCGGGGCGCTGGTCGCGGCTGCGCGGGAGGCGTTGGTGAACGCCGCCCGGCACGCCGGTGTGCAGACCGTGTCGCTCTACGCGGAGGTGGAGCCGGATCAGGTAAGCGTCTTCGTCCGGGACCGTGGCAAGGGCTTCGACCCCGATACGGTGGAGGACCACCGGCACGGCGTCAGCGGCTCGATCATCGGGCGAATGAAGCGGCACGGCGGACGGGCCGAGATCCGGTCCGGCCCGGGGGAGGGGACCGAGGTCCGGTTGATCCTGCCGATCTCCCGGGACTCGTCCGCAGCGGAGAGGAACAGATGACCATGGCCGAGCAGTCGACCGAGCACCTCGACCCGGCGGATGCCCGCCCCGAGCGGCTGCGGGTGTTCCTGGTGGACGACCACGCCATGTTCCGTGCCGGGGTGCGCGCGGAGTTGGGCGCCCACGTCGAGGTGGTGGGCGAGGCGAGCACGGTGGCCGAGGCGGTCACCCGGATCGCCGCCGTCGGCCCGGACGTGGTGCTGCTCGACGTGCACATGCCCGACGGCGGCGGTCGCGCGGTGCTGGAGGCGATGCGGCGTACGCACCCGCAGGTCAAGTTCCTCGCGTTGAGCGTCTCCGACGCGGCGGAGGACGTGATCGGGCTGATCCGTGCCGGTGCCCGCGGGTACGTCACCAAGACCATCTCCCCGGACGAGCTGGCTGCCGCGATCCGGCGCGTGGCCGACGGGGACGCGGTGTTCAGCCCACGGCTGGCCGGGTTCGTGCTGGACGCCTTCGCGGCCCGCCCGGACGCGCCGGTGGCCGACCCGGAGCTGGACCAGCTCACCAACCGTGAGCGGGAGGTGCTGCGGCTGCTGGCCCGGGGGTACGCGTACAAGGAGATCGCCAAGGAGCTGTTCATCTCCATCAAGACCGTGGAGACGCACGTGTCGAACGTGTTGCGCAAGCTTCAGATGTCCAATCGCTACGAGCTCTCCCGCTGGGCGGCGGACCGCCGGCTCGTGTGACGGCGCGTCGACACCGGCGAGGATCAGAGAAACCGCCGGCGCGCCCTCGTACGCCCAGCCGGTGATCGTGTCCGGGTAGCCGTAGGGGCCCTCATCCGGATGGGTCGAAACATGAGTGGTGACGCACGTCCCATCGGGCTGGGTGGCTTCGCGGCGCGCGCACCGGCTCAGGGCGGGTTGCCGGGCGGGCGCAACGTATTTCCTGCTCAGTGCAGCCTGCGCCGACCGTTTTATGATCATTTTTCAAGTATCGGCAACGTGGCAAGCAACTAACGGCTTGATAACGGCACCTTCACGGAAGAGGCCAGTGGGTGTCACAGTGGCAGCACCTCACCATCGGTGTGTGGCACTCCGTACGCCCCACGACCACGATTTCGCCGATCTCGGCGGCCCGTGGCTGTGTCGATTGCGTCGTGTCACGCCTCTGTGGTGGGGGAGCCCGGCGGATCGGAACATCAGGGGTGTCCCCAACTTCCCTGTGGTCCCGGCGACCCGCGCCCCGGGGTGGTCGGGCGGTGTCACCCCCAAACGTGCGTGAAACCCACGACGGAACCTGGTTAGAAAGAGGAGGCCCCTCGGAATGAGAGTCTCGAAGCGGGCGACGAGCGCCATCGCGCTCAGCGCGGCTGCCGCGCTTGTCGCGAGCGGTTGCTCGAGCGGCGGCAGTGACGACACTGCCGCCAGCGCGGATGGCTCGATCGTTGTTCACGGCGTCCAGCCGGAGAACCCGCTGGTCCCGTCGAACACCACGGAGACCGGTGGCGGCAAGATCATCGACTGGATGTGGACCGGCCTGGTCGAGTACCCGAACGACGGTGGGGCCCCGCGTAACGCGCTGGCGGAGTCCATCAACACCACGGACTCCAAGGTCTTCACGATCAAGATCAAGGCCGGTACCAAGTTCCACGACGGTACCGAGGTCAAGGCGAAGAACTTCGTCGACGCCTGGAACTGGGCCGCCTACTCGCCGAACGGTGCGCAGAACGGCACCTTCTTCGCGGACATCGCGGGCTTCGACCAGACCTACACCACGGACCCGGATGGCGCGGACGGCCCGAAGAAGGCCCCGGCGCCGACGGCTGAGAAGCTGTCCGGCCTGAAGGTCATCGACGACCAGACCTTCGAGGTCACCCTGGCGGCGCCGACCGCGGTCTTCCCGACCAAGCTCGGCTACAGCGCGTTCATGCCGCTGCCGGACGTCTTCTTCACCATGAAGCCGGAAGAGTTCGGCAAGACGAAGCCGATCGGCAACGGCCCGGTGAAGTTCGTGTCCTGGGAGGACAACTCCCTCATCAAGCTGACGCGCTTCGACGACTACAACCTTCGCGACAAGATGAAGGTCAAGGACGTCGACGTCAAGCTGTACCAGGACGACAACGCCGCCTACGCCGATCTGCTGGCCAACAACCTCGACTTCATGGAGGTTGTCCCCACCTCGGCGCTCGCCGGTGACAAGTGGAAGACCGACCTCGGTGACCGGGGCCGCTCCACCGTCACGCCGTCGACCGCGTTCATCGCGTTCCCGATCTACGACAAGCGCTTCGCGAACCCGAAGCTGCGTCGTGCGGTGTCGCTGGCCGTCAACCGGCAGGAGATCTCGGACAAGATCTTCTTCGGTACCCGCAAGCCGGCCGACAGCTGGGCGAACCCGCTGACCCCGGGCGCCAAGCCGGGTAACTGCACCGCCTGCAAGTTCGACCCGGAGACGGCCAAGACGCTGCTCGCCGAGGCCGGTGGCTTCACCGGTGAGATGGTCTTCTACTACAACGCGGACTCCGCCCACAAGGACTGGATGGACGCCGTCGCGCAGCAGGTCAAGACCAACCTCAACATCAACGCTCGGGCCGAGGGTGTGCCGACCTTCGCGGTGTTCCGTCAGAACATCAACGCCCACAAGATGAGCGGCCCGTACCGTGCCGCCTGGCAGCAGGACTACCCGGACGTCGAGAACTGGGTGAACCCGCTGTTCATCACCAACGGCTCCTCGAACGACGGCCTCTACAGCAACCCCGAGGTCGACGCCCTTGCCAAGCAGGCCAGCGGCGCTCCGAGCCTGGAGGCCTCGCACGAGGCGTTCGCCAAGGCGGTCGAGAAGGTCGACCAGGACGTTCCGAGCATCCCGGTCTACTTCTACGGTCAGCAGTCCGGCCACTCGGAGAAGATCAAGAAGCTCGAGCTGAACAACGTCGGCGAGATCGACATCACCTCGGTCGAGCTCTGATCCGAACGGTCTGACCCCGGGTCGGGCTCGCCACATCCGGTGAGCCCGACCCGGGGCCGTTCCGCGATTGGGTGTTACAACACTCCACTCGCACGTTGTCACCACCGTGTCGGCCGTCCGACGCGCCCCCTGTCTGGAGGACCACCCCATGGGCCGTTATCTGTTGAGACGGCTGCTCCAACTCGTGCCGGTCTTCATCGGTACGACGTTCCTGATCTACTGGCTCGTCTGGGCCGTTCCGGGCGATCCGTTCGCCGGCAAGTGCGGCGAGCGTCGCTGCCCGGACCAGTACATCGCCTTCATGACCGAGAAGTACCACCTCGACCAGAACGTCTTCGTGCAGTACGCGAACTACATGAAGAACCTGCTCCAGGGCGACTTCGGTCAGACGTTCTCGCAGCGCGAGATCAGCGACATCATCCTGACTTCGTACCCGAACACCCTGAAGCTGGCCGTGGTGGCGCTCGCCATCGAGGCGATCATCGGCCTCGGTGCCGGCGTGCTGAGCGGTCTGCGGCGTAACGGCTTCCTGGACAACCTGGTCCTGGTTTCCACCCTGTTCCTGATCGCGCTGCCGGTCTTCGTGGTCGGCTTCGTGCTGCAGTGGCTGCTGGGTGTGCAGTGGGGCATCATCAAGCCGACCGTCTCCTCCGAGATGCGGTGGTCCGAGTTGATCGTGCCGGGCTTCGTGCTGGGCAGCGCATCAGTGGCGTACATCGCCCGGGTAGCGAGAACGAGCATCGCGGAGAACCGTCGCGCGGACTACGTGCGCACGGCCATCGCCAAGGGCCTGCCCATGCGCCGGGTGGTCGGTGTGCACCTGCTGCGTAACTCGCTCATCCCGGTGGTGACCCTGCTCGGCACCGACCTGGGTGCCCTGATGGGTGGCGCGATCGTCACCGAGGGAATCTTCGGCATCAACGGGATCGGCCGCCAGGTGTTCCGGGCGATCATCACCAAGGAAAGCGCCACGGTGGTAGGAATCGTGGTCGTCCTGGTGCTGGTCTATCTCGTGATGAACCTGCTGGTTGACCTGCTCTACGCCGCCCTGGACCCGAGGATCCGTTATGAGTGACCCGAGTACCGCATCGATCGTCAGTACCCCTGGCGCACACCCCACCGACTCCGCCGCCCCCGCCACCGCGGGCCAGCCGCAGAGCAACGAGAAGCCGCGCGGCCTGCTCGGCGACGCCTGGCGGGACCTGCGGCGCAAGCCGCTGTTCTGGATCTCGGCCACGCTGATCGTGATCTTCCTGCTGATGGCGGCCTTCCCGGCGCTGTTCGCCCCGGGCGACGCGGTCAACGGCTCGCTGTCCCGCAGCCTCGACAAGCCGTCCGCCAATGGCTGGTTCGGCTACGACGTGCAGGGCCGCGACGTCTACGCACGGGTCATCTACGGCGCACGGGCCTCCATCGTGGTCGCCGTGCTCTCCGTGCTGGGCACCCTGCTCATCGGCGGAACCATGGGCATCATCTCCGGTTACCGCGGTGGCTGGGTGGACGCGCTGCTCAGCCGGATCGCCGACGTCTTCTTCGGTCTGCCGTTCGTGCTCGGCGCGATCGTCATCCTGACCACCTTCAACGGATCGGGCGCCGGCAACAGCAAGGCCCAGATCATGGGCCTGGTGACCGCGTCCCTGATCGTGCTGAGCTGGCCGGTCGTGATGCGGCTGATGCGTTCCTCGGTGCTCGCCACCAAGGAGGCCGACTACATCGTGGCGGCCCGCGCGCTGGGTGCCGGCACCGGCCGGATCATCCTCAAGCACCTGCTGCCGAACTGCCTGGCTCCGCTGCTGGTCTACGGCACGATCATGGTCGGCTCGTTCATCGGCGCCGAGGCCACCCTGTCGTTCCTGGGCGTCGGTCTGAAGTCGCCGGTGGTGTCCTGGGGCATCATGATCAGTGACGGGCAGAATTTCGTCCGGGTCGCGCCAGGGCTGGTGTTCTTCCCCGCCGCGTTCCTCGTCACCGCAGTGCTGAGCTTCGTGATGCTCGGTGAGTCGGTCCGCGAGGCCCTCGATCCGAAACTCCGCTAGGGGAGATCCAGTGTCCGACATTCTCGTTTCCGAGCAGTCAGCGCCGGGACCCGGCGGGTCCGGGCGTCCCTCCGGCCGCCTGCTCGAGGTCGACGACCTGCGGGTGGAGTTCCGCACCCGGGACGGCGTCGCAAAGGTCATCAACGGGGTCACGTACCACGTCGACGCGGGGGAGACCCTCGCCGTGCTCGGCGAGTCCGGCTCCGGTAAGAGCGTCACCGCGCAGACCATCATGGGCATCCTCGACACGCCGCCCGGCTTCGTCACCGGTGGGCAGGTCCGCTTCCACGGCAAGGACATGCTCCGCATGTCCGACGAGGAGCGCCGCCGCATCCGCGGCGAGGGCATCGCGATGATCTTCCAGGACGCGCTCTCCGCGCTGAACCCCGTCTTCACCGTCGGGTTCCAGATCGCCGAGCAGTTCCGGGTCCGGCGAGGCATGGGCCGCGCGGAGGCCAAGAAGCGCGCGATCGACATGCTCGACCAGGTCAAGATCCCGAACGCCAAGGGCCGGTTCAACAACTACCCGCACCAGTTCTCCGGTGGTATGCGGCAGCGCGCGATGATCGCGATGTCGCTGGCGCTCGACCCCGAGGTGCTGATCGCGGACGAGCCGACCACTGCCCTCGACGTGACAGTGCAGGCCCAGATCATGGACCTGCTGGCCGAGCTCCAGCGCGAGCGGCAGATGGGCATGATCCTGATCACCCACGACCTCGGCGTGGTCGCCGACGTCGCGGACCGGATCGCGGTCATGTACGCGGGCCGGATCGTCGAGGAAGCCGACGTGTACGAGCTGTACGCCAAGCCGGCGCACCCGTACACGCTGGGTCTGATCGACTCGATCCCGCGCCTCGACGAGAAGGGGCAGCAGCTCCGGACGATCAAGGGCCTCCCGCCGAACCTGATGAACATCCCGCCGGGCTGCCCGTTCAACCCGCGGTGCCCGATGGCTCAGCCGGTGTGTCGGGAGAAGGTCCCGCCGCTGCTGCAGGTCGGCCCCGCCCGGGCCAGCGCCTGCCACTTCGCCGAGGAGCTGGTGAACCGTGTCTGAGAACATCCTCGAGGTCAATGACCTGGTCAAGCACTACCCCGTCACGCAGGGTGTGGTGTTCAAGAAGACCGTCGGTCAGGTCAAGGCGGTCGACGGGGTCTCGTTCGGTCTGCGCGCCGGCGAGACGCTCGGTGTGGTCGGCGAGTCGGGCTGCGGCAAGTCGACGCTCGCCCGGGTGCTGATGAACCTGGAGAAGCCGACCGCGGGCAAGGTGGTCTACAAGGGCCAGGACATCTCCAAGCTGTCCGGTGGGGCGTTGCGGCGTCTGCGCCGGCAGATCCAGCTGGTCATGCAGGACCCGTACACCTCGCTGAACCCGCGGATGACCGTCGGTGACCTGCTCGGTGAGCCGTTCGAGATCCACCCGGAGGTGGCGCCGAAGGGCAGCCGCCGGGCCAAGGTCCGCGAGCTGCTCGACCTGGTCGGGCTCAACCCGGAGCACATCAACAGGTACCCGCACCAGTTCTCCGGCGGTCAGCGTCAGCGCATCGGCATCGCCCGCGCGCTCGCGCTGCGGCCCGAGATCATCGTCTGTGACGAGCCGGTGTCGGCGCTGGACGTCTCCATCCAGGCCCAGGTCATGAACCTGCTGGAGCAGTTGCAGGGCGAGTTCGGCCTCTCGTACGTCTTCATCGCGCACGACCTGTCGGTGGTCCGCCACCTGTCGGACCGGGTCGCGGTGATGTACCTCGGCAAGATCGTCGAGATCGGCACCGAGGACGAGATCTACGAGCGACCGACCCACCCGTACACCCAGGCTCTGCTCTCCGCGGTGCCGGTGCCGGACCCGACCCAGCGGAACAACAAGACGATCATCCGGCTCACCGGTGACGTGCCGTCGCCGATCAGCCCGCCGTCGGGCTGCCGGTTCCGGACCCGCTGCTGGAAGGCGCAGGACGTCTGCGCCGAGCAGGTCCCGCTGCTGGAGATCCGTCGGGACTCGGACCACCCGAGCGCCTGCCACTTCGCGGAGAAGCGCGAGATCGTCGCCACCCACGAGGTGTGAGTCACCGAAACCGCCTGCCGCCGTCCCCACGACGACGGCAGGCGGTTTTCGTCTTTTCAGGTGATGACCGAACCGGTCACGCGGCGTCGGAGAGCGACGTCAGCCAACCGGCTGTCGCCCAGGTAGCCCTGGCCCGGTTCGGCCCGGGCTGAGGAGGCTCACAGCGGGCCGCGGCCCGCGCGGAGCAGCAGCAGGGCCAGCTGGGTGCCGTCGGCACCGAGCGCGACCCGGAACCGCTCCAGGATCTCCCGTTCCCGGGAGAGCACCAGGCGGGTGCCGCCGGACGCCATCCTGGTCGCCCCGACCTCCTGGGACAACGCGGCCCGCTCCTGCCAGAGCGTGATCAACGCGTTGTCGATCTCGTCGATCCGTTCCCTGATCTGCACGATCCGCGCCGAGGCGGACGGCTCCTGGGTGCCGGTCTGCTGCTCGGCCGGCTCGGCGTCCGCACCCGTCGGTGGTGCGGCCACCGCCGGCTCAGCCCCCTGGGCGGCGGGCTGCCCCGCTCGGATCGGGCTGCCGCTCTGCTCCATCACGTCTGCCATCATCGGGTACCTCTCGCACTGTGGTGCCCGGTGCCCGGAACCTGGGACGGAAAAAGCCCCGGACTCCAGGAGCCCGGGGCTTTAGCAGGTCTGAATCGATCAGGCGCGACCTACGGCAGCCGGACTCCCGGTGCCATAGTAAAAGTAGAAGCGCGCAGCGATCACGCCGTCGAGTATGCCCACGTCGTTACCGGGTGCGCAAGCATTCCGCGTCGCGAAGGGCGCATGTCCCGCCGGTGGCGGTGCCGGGTGGTGGTGCGCGCCGTCGGGCACGAGCTGCTGAGCGCCGGCGGCGCAGTGTCCGGCCCGCGGCATAGACTTGTCCGGCGATGCATCCTCTCTTCGACATCCCCGCGTCCCCGCCTGCGCCGGAGTCCGCGCCGGCCCGCCCGCACCGACCCGGGGCGGCCGCCGCGCGTCTCGATCCGCAGCAGCTGCTCGCCGGGCTGAACGGGCCGCAGCGCGACGCCGTCAGCCATGCCGGCTCGCCGCTGCTGATCGTGGCCGGCGCCGGGTCCGGCAAGACCCGGGTGCTCGCGCACCGGATCGCCTATCTGCTCGCCGCCCGGGACGTGCACCCCGGTGAGATCATCGCGATCACCTTCACCAACAAGGCCGCCGGTGAGATGAAGGAGCGCGTCGCCGCGTTGGTGGGCCCCCGGGCCCGCCTGATGTGGGTGTCGACGTTCCACTCGGCCTGCGTGCGGATCCTGCGTGCCGAGCACGAGCACGCCGGCCTCAAGTCGACGTTCTCGATCTACGACGCGGACGACTCCCGCCGGTTGATGCAGCTGGTCACCCGCGAGTTGGATCTCGACCCGAAGCGCTACCCGGCGCGTGGTCTGGCCGCCCAGGTCTCCAACCTCAAGAACGAGCTGGTCGACCCGGAGCAGTTCGCGGCGCGGGCCACCGGCCCCAACGAGCGGGCGCTGGCCGAGGCGTACACGCTCTACCAGCGTCGGCTGCGTGAGGCACACGCACTGGACTTCGACGACCTGATCATGACCACGGTGCACCTGCTCCAGTCCCACCCGCACGTCGCGGAGAGCTACCGCCGGCGGTTCCGGCACGTGCTGGTGGACGAGTACCAGGACACCAACCACGCCCAGTACGTCCTGATCAAGGAGCTGGTCTCCGGCACCGACGGGCTGGAGCCCGCCGAGCTGTGCGTGGTCGGCGACGCCGACCAGTCGATCTACGCGTTCCGGGGTGCGACGATCCGCAACATCCTGGAGTTCGAACGGGACTTCACCGACGCGCGGACGATCCTGCTGGAGCAGAACTACCGCTCCACCCAGACCATCCTCAACGCGGCCAACGCGGTGATCGACCGCAACACCTCCCGCAAACCCAAGCGACTGTGGAGCGAGGCCGGCGCCGGCGAGCAGATCGTCGGCTACGTCGCCGACACCGAGCACGCCGAGGCCGACTGGGTGGCCCGGGAGATCGACCGGCTGGTCGACGCCGACGAGACCCGCCCCGGCGACGTCGCCGTGTTCTATCGCACCAACGCCCAGTCCCGCGTCTTCGAGGAGGTGTTCATCCGGGTCGGCCTGCCCTACAAGGTGGTCGGCGGGGTGCGCTTCTACGAGCGCAAGGAGGTCCGCGACGCCCTGGCGTACCTGCGTTCGGTGGTCAACGACGACGACACGGTGAGCCTGCGGCGAGTGCTCAACACCCCCCGCCGGGGCATCGGCGACCGCGCGGAGGCGTGTGTCGAGGCGCTCTCCAGCCGCGACCGGATCTCCTTCGGCGCGGCGCTGCGCCGGGCCCGGGAGGCGCCGGGCATCTCCAGCCGGGCGGCCAACGGCATCGCGGACTTCGTGGCGCTGCTCGACGGCGCCCGCGAGCTGGCCGAGACCGGCACCCCGGAGGAGGTGCTGGAGGCGCTGCTGACCCGTTCCGGCTACCTCACCGAGCTGGAGGAGAGCCTGGACCCGCAGGACGCCGGCCGGGTGGACAACCTCCAGGAGCTGGTCAGCGTCGCCCGCGAGTACACCGAGCGGATCGAGGCGCTGGGCGAAGAGGGGGAGCGGGCCACCCTGGCCGGCTTCCTGGAGCAGGTGGCGCTGGTCGCCGACGCCGACCAGATCCCCTCCGACGACCCCGACCACCAGGGCGTGGTCACCCTGATGACGCTGCACACCGCCAAGGGGTTGGAATTCCCGGTGGTCTTCCTGTCCGGGCTGGAGGACGGCGTCTTCCCGCACCTGCGTTCGCTGGGCGACACCCGTGAGTTGGAGGAGGAGCGCCGACTGGCGTACGTCGGCATCACCCGCGCCCGACAGCGGCTCTACCTGTCCCGGGCGGTGACCCGCTCGGCCTGGGGGCAGCCGTCCTACAACCCGCCGTCGCGCTTTCTGGAGGAGCTGCCCACCGAGTTGGTGCACTGGGAGCGCACCGAGGGGTCGTACACCTCGTGGGCTGGCGGGGGCGGCGGCGTCGGTGGCCGCGCGGACCGCGCGCCCGGCGCGCGTGGCAACTTCACGGGGGGTACGCCGAAGGCGGCGCAGCTGGCCCAGCGGCTCGGGGTGGACGCGAGCCGGCTGACCACTGCCAGCGAGCTGCCGCAGGGGCCGAAGGTGTCCGCGGGTGACCGGGTCAACCATCAGCGGTACGGGTTGGGGCGGGTGCTCGCCGTCGAGGGGCACGGCCCGGGTGCCCGCGCGCAGATCGACTTCGGCGACCAGACCATGTGGCTGGTGCTCCGGCACGCCCCGGTCGACAAGCTCTGACCCACCCCACCCCACCCCACCGCGCCCCCGAACCCCCACCGCGCCGATCTTGCACTTTTGGTCGCCGGTATGGGCGGTCCTACCCTTTTCGTCGGGGCAGAAAGTGCAAGATCGGCGCGGCTGAGAGGACGTCGCCTCAGCAGCCCAGGTCGACGCCGTGGGCCCGCATGAACGGGGCCGGGTCGATCTGGTTCCACATGCCCTGGTGCACCTCGAAGTGCAGGTGCGGGCCTGTGGCATCGCCGGTGGCGCCCTCGTAGCCGATGACCTGGCCGGCCTTGACCTTCTGACCGACTGTGACCGCGATGCGGCTCTGGTGGGCGTAGTGGGTCAGGTAGCCGTTGCCGTGGTCGATGAAGACGGAGTTGCCGTACCCGTCGGAGGCGTCGCCGGCCTGGGTCACGGTGCCGGCGGCCGCTGCGCGGATCGGCGTACCGGAGGGCAGCGCCAGGTCGATACCGGCGTGCAGGGTGCCCCAGCGCTGCCCGTAGCAGGACGTGACGGCTGCGCCCGGCATCGGGTCGACCCAGGCGGGCGTGGGCCTGGTGGTCTTCTTCGGCTTCGGCTTGGCCTTCGCGGCGGCCGTCTTCGTGGGGGTCGGGCTGGCGCTGACCGCCGACGGGCTGGGCGTCGGGCTGAGCGAGGGGTCGACCGGGGTGCTCGATTCACGGACCGAGCGGTCGGCCCGGCTCGCGGCCTCGGCCCGCGCCTGGGCGTCGAGGGAGACGGCGGCGGGTGCCGGGTGGTCGGTGCCGCTGGTGGCGACGGCGACACCGCCGAGGCCGAGGGCTACCAGGGCGGCGGCCGCGAGCACTATGAGGCGGTTGCGTCGGCCGGTGCGCTGGGACGGCGCGGTCTGGCTGGTGTCGGGGGTGTTCTCGTTCTGGACGGGGCTGTCTTCCTGCACGGCGGACCTTCACAGTCGAGGGGCACTTGACCTCGAAATACTGGTGTCGGGCCGAGGTGGGGCAGGCGGGGGGACCGAACCCTCGGACGGAGAGCGGATGGTCGGCTGCCCGGATATGCCCCGCTCTGCGGCGCTACATCCGGAAAAGTGATCATGCGGGTGGGTGCCGTCGGTCACATCCGGCACTGTGACCCGGGATACATCCGCCAGGACCGCGTCATGAAAAACCGCCCGGATCGACAGATCCGGGCGGTCAACGGTCGTTACACGCCGTCAGGATGCGGCTACGTCGCTGTAGATTGCCTCAACTTGCAGCTTGATGTCCACTCCGCGCTCCTGGAGGAACGGGACCGGGTCTTCCGGCTGCCCCTTGACATGGATCTCCAGGTGCAGGTGCGTGCCGTACGCGTGGCCGGTCTGGCCCACGAGGCCGAGCTGGTCGCCCGCCTTGACCTGCTGGCCTTCCTTGACGCTGACCGCGGAGGAGTGGCCGTAGATGGCCTCGCTGCCGTCGGCGTGCTGGACGATCACGGCGTTGCCGTACCCACCGAACCAGCCGGCCTTGGTGACCAGGCCGTCGTGGATCGCCACGTAGGGCGTGCCCTCGGCGGCGACCAGGTCCACGCCGGTGTGCATCTTGCCCCAGCGGACGCCGTACGGGGAGTTGAAGTCGTAGCCCTGCAGCGGCAGCAGCCAGACCTCTTGCTCGGCGCTGTCCTTGCTGCGGCTGTCCCGGGAGGCGCGGTCGGCGTTGTCCGCACGGGCCGCGGCGTCCTGGCTGGTGACCGACGCCTGCTTGAGCTCGTCGAGGACCGTCGGGCTGACGTCCTTGGCGTCCGGCAGGGCGCTCGCGCCGAGAGCCACGATGCCGGCACCGACGAACGCGGTGGTGACGACAGCGGCGTACCGGCTGCGGGGTGGGGTGGGCACGCGGCGGCGACCGCGATATCGATCGGGCTCAGACGACAGGCGCTGGCGCACGCACACCCTCCGTTGTCGGGGTTCCGAAGCGGCCGGTGGGCGTCCCCTGAGACTCCAGTGAGACGTCCGCTGACCGCGTCGTCACCCGTCCATGGACCTGATGACAACCGTGGACACGTTAGCCAACCGCCAGGCGAGTCACAAGCTAGACCGAAAAATTGGCGTGTCGATCTGTCCGTTTGCGTCCATGATTGTCACGCATCGCGCCGCTGAACGGTGCCCCTGTCGCTGCCCGTTCGTCGCCGAGCGTGACCGTTCCGGCGGAGTCGTCCGGCTTGACTCCGGCCGGCGCCGGGAATGGTGTCCGGCCCTGCCAGCGGCGTGGCTGTCGCGAAGCCGGGACGCCTCCGGGTCGGGCGCCTCCGGGTTGCGCGGTGGATGCGTCGGGTAACGGCCGGTGACGGAGCCCGGATTTCCCGGGCCGGGCCCGCCGGGTTACCGTTCGTTAAGGTGAAGGCGGTCAAGCCGGTGAAAGGTGTGCGCTGATGAGCTCTCGGATTCGGGTCGTCGTCGCGAAGCCCGGCCTGGACGGCCACGATCGGGGCGCAAAGGTCGTCGCGCGCGCCCTGCGGGACGCCGGGATGGAGGTCGTCTACACCGGCCTGCACCAGACTCCCGAGCAGATCGTGGAGACCGCCATCCAGGAGGACGCCGACGCGGTCGGCCTGTCCGTGCTCTCCGGCGCGCACATGACGCTCTTCCGGCGGGTGCTGGAACTGCTCGGTGAGCGGGACGCACGCGACATCGTCGTGTTCGGTGGCGGCATCATTCCGAACGGCGACATCCCCGAGTTGGAGAAGCTGGGCGTCGCAAAGATCTTCACACCGGGCGCTACCACCCAGGCGATTGTCGAGTGGGTCCGAGAGAACGTGGCCCAGCCGGTTTCCTGAGGAACGCCGAACTGCTGCCCCACCGATTTTGGGCACGGGGGAGGGGCCGGACGCACCCCTCACACGTCCGGCCCCTCTATGCACGATGCCCCGCCGCCACCCCTCGACCGACAGGGCATCGGCCGTATCCCGTCTTTGCGCTGTTCAGCGCTCCGACATCTGACTCAACGACGCCCCCACGGCAGGGTTACGCAAGCCGGACAACATCGCCCGGACGGTGGATGCCACCGGAGTTGTGGCCGGAAACCGGCCACACCTGATGTTCGGTTGTGCATTACCGCACACCGTGCACCCGCTCGGTTGCCGGTGGTGCCGACCTCGCTAGGCTGCGGCCAATGGCCTGTTTCAACTGATGACAGGCGTCAAGCTGTTTTCTGAACGCTGGTGGCGGCGCGACGGCGCGCCGCGGAGACGGGACGGGACGCGCAATCGTGGACCTGTACGAGTACCAGGGGCGGGACCTGTTCGAGCGGCACGGCTTGCCCGTGCTGGCCGGCGGCGTCGCCACTACCCCGGAAGAGGCCCGCGCGATCGCCGAACGCCTTGGCGGCCGTGTGGTCGTCAAGGCGCAGGTAAAGGTCGGCGGCCGAGGTAAGGCCGGCGGCGTCAAGCTGGCCGAGGGCCCGGATGAGGCGGTGGCCCGGGCCACCGACATCCTCGGCATGGACATCAAGGGTCACACCGTCCACAAGGTCATGATTACGGTGACCGCGGACGTGGCCGAGGAGTACTACTTCTCGTACCTGCTCGACCGGGCGAACCGCACCTTCCTCTGCATCGCCAGCGTCGCCGGCGGCATGGACATCGAGCAGGTCGCCGCCGAGACCCCCGACAAGGTCGTGAAGGCCCCGATCGACGCCGTGAAGGGCGTGGACGAGGCCAAGGCCCGCGAGATCGTGACCGCCGCCGGCTTCCCGGCCGAGGTCGCCGACCAGGTGGTCGAGATCGCCGTCGGCCTGTGGCAGGCGTTCGTCGCCGAGGACGCCACCCTGGTCGAGGTCAACCCGCTCGCCAAGAACGGCGACGGCCGGATGCTGCTGCTCGACGCCAAGATCAGCCTGGACGAGAACGCGGCGTTCCGGCACCCGGACCACGAGGCGCTCGTCGACCAGGCCGCTGTGGACCCGCTGGAGCAGGCCGCCAAGGCCAAGGACCTCAACTACGTCAAGCTCGACGGCGAGGTCGGCATCATCGGCAACGGCGCGGGACTGGTCATGTCGACCCTCGACGTGGTCGCGTACGCCGGTGAGCGGCACGGCAACGTCAAGCCGGCCAACTTCCTCGACATCGGCGGCGGCGCGAGCGCCGCGGTGATGGCGAACGGGCTGGAGATCGTGCTCTCCGACCCGGCCGTGAAGAGCGTCTTCGTCAACGTCTTCGGCGGCATCACCGCCTGCGACGAGGTCGCGAACGGCATCATCCAGGCGCTGGCCCTGCTGGAGCAGCGCGGCGAGCAGGTCACCAAGCCGCTCGTCGTCCGTCTCGACGGCAACAACGCCGAGGCTGGCCGGGCGATCCTGGACAGCGCGAACAACCCGCTCGTGCAGCGGGTGGACACCATGGACGGTGCGGCCGAGCGGGCCGCCGAGCTGGCAGCTGCGGGGGTCTGATCATGGCTATCTGGCTGACCAAGGACTCGAAGGTCATCGTCCAGGGGATGACCGGTTCCGAGGGTTCCAAGCACACCCGGCGGATGCTGGCCGCCGGTACCAACGTCGTCGGTGGCGTCAACCCGCGCAAGGCGGGCCAGACTGTCGACTTCGACGGCACTGAGCTGCCGGTCTTCGCGTCCGTCGCGGACGCGATGGCGCAGACCGGGGCCGACGTCACTGTCATCTTCGTCCCGCCGCAGTTCACCAAGGCCGCCGTGGTCGAGGCGATCGACGCCGCGATCGACCTGGCCGTGGTGATCACCGAGGGCGTCCCGGTGCACGACACCGCGTCGTTCTGGGCGTACAACGTCTCGCAGGGCGAGCGGACCCGGATCATCGGGCCGAACTGCCCGGGCATCGCCTCGCCGGGCGCGTCCAACGCCGGCATCATCCCGGCCGACATCACCGGCTCCGGCCGGATCGGCCTGGTCAGCAAGAGCGGCACGCTGACCTACCAGATGATGTACGAGCTGCGCGACATCGGGTTCTCCACCTGCGTCGGCATCGGGGGTGACCCGATCATCGGGACCACCCACATCGACGCCCTCGCGGCGTTCGAGGCCGACCCGGAGACCGACGCCATCGTCATGATCGGTGAGATCGGTGGCGACGCCGAGGAGCGGGCCGCCGAGTTCATCAAGGCGAACGTCACCAAGCCGGTGGTCGGCTACATCGCCGGCTTCACCGCTCCGCCCGGCAAGACCATGGGTCACGCCGGGGCGATCATCTCCGGGTCCGCCGGCACCGCCGAGGCGAAGCAGGCCGCGCTGGAGGCCGTCGGTGTCAAGGTCGGCAAGACGCCGACCGAGACCGCGAAGCTGATGCGGGAGATCATGTCCGGCAACTAGGGCGTGTTTCGGGAGTGTCGGTCGAGCCGAGCTGGAGTCCAGGCGTCGTCCGGCAAGGCGGAGCGGTGTCCGGATACCGGTGTTGTATCCGGACACCGCGACAACGCCGCCGGGCGGCGGCTGGGCCCGGCGCAGGCCGGCCAGCACTTCCGAAACACGCCCTGAGCCGGTCAGGCAGCACGGAGGGGGTCGACCGGTCACGGTCGACCCCCTCCGCCGTACGCGTCAGTCGTTGTTCCAGAACGGGTAGTTGCCGGTCGAGCGCAGGATCGCCCCGCCGATGATGTTGATCACGCCGAACGCGATGGCGAGGTAACCGAGCAGCGGCGACTGCCCGTACCGCCGGGCGTCGCGGATGGACAGGTAGCCGAAGACGATGCCGAAGATGCCGCAGCAGATCAGCCCCAGCACGATGCCCAGCACGCCCCAGAGGGTGGTTCGGTCGCGTCCCTGGGCCGGTGGTGGTGGGGGAGGCGGGTATGGTGTCGTCACAGCTTCCTCCGAGCGGTAATGGGCGACGTGCCGGCCCGGACCGCGACCGGCGGGCCCGTCCCGGGTGGCGGCGACTCGCGCCCCCTCAGGGCCGAGGCTAGACCGGCCCGGGTGGGCAGGACGTCGGTTCGGTGAACTCGCCGACCTTAGGAGGGGTTAACGGACTGCCACCGCCCGCGCGACGTGCCAGAGTAGAGCGGATGTCCCCCGTCACCCCTGACCGTCCCAGCCGTCCCGGCGGTGTGAGCGCCGACGACCGGCCGGTCGACCGTGCCGCACCGGCCCGGCGGGTGCCCGCGCCTCGCGCTGGTGGGTCGCCGCGCGGGCGGGCGCCGCTGCCCGTCGCCGCCGGGGTGGCCGCCTGCTGGGCCGCCGTCACCTCGTACCTGCCGGTCGCCATCGTGCTCGGCCTGGTGCAGCTCGGCGCGGATGGCACCACAGTGACCGGCACCCTGCGCACCGCGCTGGCCGGCTGGCTGCTCGGGCACGGCGTGCCGTTGCACACCGAGACCGGGCCGCTCGGGCTCGCCCCGCTGGCGCTGACAGTGCTCGCACTCTGGCGGCTGAGCCGCGCAGGCGTACACGTGAGCCGCGCGATCGGTGCCCGCGACACCCGCTCACCGCGCCGGGCACTGCTCGCCGCGGTAGCTGTCGGCATTGCGTACGCGCTGCTCGGCGCGCTCGCGGCGGTGCTGGTCGGCACCGGCGGGCCGAGTGTGTCGCTGATCCGGGCGGGCGCCTCGTTCGCGGCGGTCGGCACACTCGCCGCGCTGGTCGGCGCGGTCCGGATCACCGCCGTGACCCGGCTGCTCGTCTCGCGGCTCCCGAGCCCGGTGCGCGACGGCGTTCGCACCGGCCTGGTGGCCGGGCTGCTGCTTCTCGGCGCGGGCGCGGGAGCGGCCGGCCTGGCGGTGGCCACCGGTGGCGGCGACGCGGCCGACATGATCGGGGCGTACCGGACCGGAGTCGCCGGGCAGGCCGGCATCACCCTGGTCAGCGCCGCGTACGCGCCCAACGCGGCGGTCTGGTCGACCAGTTACCTGCTCGGGCCGGGGTTCGCGGTCGGAACTGACACCGCGGTCCGCACCAGCGAGGTGTCGGTCGGCGCGCTGCCGGCCGTGCCGCTGCTCGCTGGCCTGCCGCGCGGCCCGGTGGACGGCTTCGGCGCCCTGCTGCTCGCAGTGCCGGTGCTCGCCGGGATGGTCGCCGGTTGGCTGCTCGCCCGGCGGGTGGCTCGACTAGCCGGGCCGGAGCGGGCTGCGCAGCGCTGGGCCGTGTTGCTGACGCCGGCGGTGCTGGCCGGGCCGGTGGCCGGTGTGGTGCTCGGTGCGGCCGCGGCGGTCTCCGGTGGGCCGCTCGGTGCCGGCCGGCTGTCCCAGGTCGGCCCGGTGGGTTGGCAGGTCGGGGCGGTGGCGGCCGGTGTCATAGCGGTCGGCGCGCTGGTCGGCGCCGCCGCCACCCGGGCGCTGACCCGCGGGCCCGCGCAGTAGACGAGCGCGGGGCGCCCCGGTGAAACCGGAGCGCCCCGTCGAATCCGAACCCGTCAGGGCTGGGTGGGCAGGTTGACCTGCGCCACCACGCTCAGGATGAGCAGCAGGATGCCCAGCCCGACGCCGACCGCGCCGCAGATCAGACCGGCCTTGGCCTGGCCGGCGTTGTTGGCCTGACCCTGGGCCACCTTCTGCTTGGCGAGGTAGCCGGTCACGATGCCCGCGATGCCGACCGGGATGCCCAGGTACAGGCAGCAGACCAGCGGGATCGACGCGATACCGAGGATCATCGACACCAGGCCGAGGGTGTTGTTCTGCCCCTGCGCCTGCGGGTACCCGGCGTTCGGGTAGGTCGGGCCGGCGCCGTACGGGGGCTGCTGCTGCGCGTACGGGTCGTTCGGCTGCTGACCGTACGGCTGGCCCGAGGTGGGCTGCTGGCCGTACGGGGCCTGCGGCGCGGCGTACGGGTCGTTCGGCTGCTGGCCGTACGGCTGGCCGGAGGTGGGCTGCTGGCCGTACGGGGCGGCCGGCGGCTGGGGAGCGGTCGGGTCCTGGTTGGGCTGCTGGCCGTACGGGTCCTGACCGGGGTTACCGGGCTGCATTCGAGAAGCTCCTTGGACTGGTTCCGTCAGTTGGTGCTCTTATTTCCATCCATGATCGCGGTCAGTCCTCCCAAAGCCCAGTACAGCAACAGGACGACATGTCTCCCAAAGCAGGCAAAAAGCTCCTAGTCGACCGCTTCGCGTGCCGGATCAGGGGCGGTGTGTGGGCCGGTGCGGCGTTCGGCCCGAGCGACCGGCAGCGTACCGGGTCGACGCACGTCGGCACTGTCGAAGATCGGCGTGCCGCCCAGTCGAAGGGCGTCTCTGACCTGCCCGATAGGGTGGCCCGGTGACCGAGCCCGCGCCTGTCGCCCGCATCGTCGTCCTCATCTCCGGCTCCGGGAGCAACCTTCAGTCGCTGCTGGATGCCGCCGCCGACCCCGCGTACGGCGCACAGGTCGTCGCGGTCGGCGCGGACCGCGACGGCATCGCGGGCCTGGACCGGGCCGACGCGGCGGGGGTGCCCACCTTCGTCGAGCGGGTCCGCGACCACGACACCCGGGAGGACTGGGACCGCGCGCTCACCGCGCACGTCGCGAAGCACCAACCCGACCTGGTCATCTCCGCCGGTTTCCTCAAGCTGGTCGGCCCGCACTTCCTCGCCGCCTTCGGCGACCGCTACCTGAACACCCACAACACGCTGCTGCCGGCGTTTCCCGGCATCCACGGTCCGCGTGACGCTCTCGCCTACGGCGTGAAGCTCACCGGAGCCACCCTCTTCTTCGTCGACGCCGGCATGGACACCGGGCCGATCGTCGCGCAGGTCGCGGTGCCGGTGCTGGACGACGACGACGTCGACACGCTCACCGAGCGCATCAAGGAAGCCGAGCGACGCCAGCTCGTCGAGCAGGTCGGTCGGCTGGTCCGCGAAGGCTGGACCATCACCGGAAGGAAGGTCACGGTTCCGTGAGTCCCACTCAGGACGGGCGCCGCCCGATCAGGCGGGCGCTGGTCAGCGTCTACGACAAGACCGGGCTGGCCGAGCTGGCTCAGGCCCTGCACGCGGCCGGTGTGGAGATTGTGTCCACCGGCAGCACGGCGGGCACCATCGCCGCCGCCGGGGTGCCGGTGACGCCGGTGGAGACGGTGACCGGGTTCCCCGAGGTGCTCGACGGCCGGGTGAAGACCCTGCACCCGAAGGTGCACGCGGGTCTCCTCGCGGACCTGCGGAAGGACACCCACGTGGCGCAGCTCGACGAGCTGGGCGTGGCGGCGTTCGACCTGCTGGTCTCCAACCTGTACCCGTTCCAGGAGACCGTCGCCTCCGGCGCCGACGTCGAGGAGTGCGTGGAGCAGATCGACATCGGCGGCCCGGCCATGGTGCGCGCCGCCGCCAAGAACCACGCCTCAATCGCCGTGGTCACCGACCCGGCCGCTTACCCGGCGCTGCTCGGCGCGCTCGCCGAGGGTGGCTTCACAGTGGCCCAGCGCCGCGCGCTGGCCGCCCGGGCGTTCGCCGACATCGCCGAGTACGACGTGGCGGTGGCCCAATGGTTCGCGCAGGTGCTGGCACCCGCCGACGACTCGTGGCCGCAGTTCGCGGGGCTGGCGCTGCGCAAGTCGACAGCGCTGCGCTACGGCGAGAACCCGCACCAGCCCGCCGCGCTCTACAGCGACCCGGACGCCCCGGCCGGGCTGGCTCAGGCCGAACAGCTGCACGGCAAGGAGATGTCGTACAACAACTACGTCGACGCCGACGCCGCCTGGCGGGCCGCGAACGACTTCGCCGACCAGCCGGCGGTGGCGATCATCAAGCACGCGAACCCGTGCGGCATCGCGATCGGCGCGGACGTCGCCGAGGCGCACCGCAGGGCGCACGCCTGCGACCCGGTGTCGGCGTTCGGCGGTGTCATCGCGGTCAACCGGCCGGTCTCGGTCGAGATGGCCCGGCAGGTCGCCGAGATCTTCACCGAGGTGGTGGTCGCCCCCGGCTTCGACGAGGGCGCGGTCGAGGTGTTGCAGGGCAAGAAGAACATCCGGCTGCTGCGGGCACCGGCCTGGACGCCGGCGCTGGTGGAGTTGCGGCCGGTGACCGGCGGCGTGCTGGCCCAGGTCGCCGACCGGGTGGACGCCCCCGGCGACGACCCGGCCAGTTGGCGGTTGGCGACCGGCGAGGCCGCCGACGAGGAGCTGCTGCGGGACCTCGCGTTCGCCTGGCGGGCGGTCCGCGCGGTGAAGAGCAACGCGATCCTGCTCGCCAAGGACGGCGCCACCGTCGGTGTCGGCATGGGTCAGGTCAACCGGGTCGACTCGGCGCAGCTCGCTGTCACCCGCGCCGGCGCCGACCGGGCCCGCGGCTCGGTCGCCGCCTCGGACGCGTTCTTCCCGTTCGCCGACGGCCCGCAGATCCTCATCGACGCCGGCGTCCGCGCCATCGTGCAGCCCGGCGGCTCCATCCGCGACGAGGAAGTCATCGAAGCGGCCAAGAAGGCAAACGTAACGATGTACCTGACCGGAACCCGCCACTTCTTCCACTGACGCTTCGATCAGCTGGCTTCGACCTCGTCGATCATGAAGTTATTGCCCTGACACGCCGATGTGCAGGGCAATAACTTCATGATCAACGGCTGGGGTCGGGCTTGGGTCAGGCTGTGGGGGTGGGGCGGAGTTCGGCGAAGTGGCAGGCGGACGGGTGGGGGTCCGCTGCCCTCGGCACCGTCGCCGGGTCCTCCACGGCGCAGATGTCCTGGGCCTTCCAGCAGCGCGTCCGGAAGTGGCACCCGCTGGGCGGGTCGGCCGGGCTGGGCACGTCGCCGACCAGCCGGATCATGTTGCGCTGGTCGCGGGCCTCCGGGTCCGGCACCGGCACCGCGGAGAGCAGAGCCTGGGTGTACGGGTGGGTGGCCCGCTCGTAGATCTCGTCCTCGGTGCCGATCTCGACGATCCGACCGAGGTACATCACCGCGACGCGGTCGGCGATGTGCCGCACCACCGACAGGTCGTGCGCGATGAAGATGTACGAGAGCCCCAGCTCGCCCTGCAGCTGCTTGAGCAGGTTGATCACCTGGGCCTGGATGGAGACGTCGAGCGCCGACACCGGCTCGTCGCACACGATCACCTCGGGCTTCAGCGCGAGGGCGCGGGCGATGCCGATGCGCTGACGCTGACCGCCGGAGAACTGGTGCGGGTACCTGTTGATGTGCTCCGGGTTGAGCCCGACCAGGTCCAAGAGCTCCTGGACCCGCTTGGCCTTGCTGCCCTTCGGCGCGGCATCCGGGTGAATCTCGAATGGCTCGCCGATGATGTCGCCGACGGTCATCCGCGGGTTCAGCGAGGTGTACGGGTCCTGCATCACCATCTGCATGTTGCGGCGCAGCCGGCGCAGCTCACCCCCGGAAGCCTTGAACAGGTCCTTGCCCTCCAGGGTGGCGCGCCCGGAGGTGGGCGTCTCCAACCGCATCAGCAGCCGGGCGAGGGTGGACTTGCCGCAGCCGGACTCGCCGACGACGCCGAGCGTCTCGCCCCGACGCAGCTCGAAGCTCACCCCGTCGACGGCCTTCACCGCCCCGATCTGCCGCTGGAACAGCACGCCCTGGGTGATCGGGAAGTGCTTCACCAGGTTGTCGACGGAGAGAATCGTCTCGCCGCGGACCTTCGTGGGGTTAGCGGGCGACGCTGTCATCACGGACCTCCTGCGCGAAGTGGCAAGCGCTGGTCCGGCCGTCGCCGAGGACCAGGTCGTGCGGCACCTCGTCCACGCAGACCTGCTGGACGTACGGGCACCGGGGGTGGAACGGGCAGCCGGACGGGATGCGCATCAGGTTCGGCGGCAACCCCTTGATCGTCGACAGTTCCTGGCCGCGAACGTCCAGGCGTGGAATCGACTCCAACAAACCCTTTGTGTACGGGTGGGCGGGCGCCTTGTAGAGCGAGCGGACGTCGGCGTGTTCGACGATCCGGCCGGCGTACATGACCGCGATCCGGTCCGCGACACCGGCGACCACACCCAGGTCGTGGGTGATCAGGATCATCGCCATGTTGAGTTCCCGGCGCAGGTCGGCCAGCAGGTCCATGATCTGGGCCTGCACTGTCACGTCGAGGGCCGTGGTGGGCTCGTCGGCGATCAGCACCTTCGGGTCCAGCGCCAACGCCATGGCGATCATGACGCGCTGCCGCATGCCGCCGGAGAACTGGTGCGGGTAGTCGCCGATCCGCTTGGCGGCGCCTGGGATCTTGACCAGATCCATCAGCTCGACGGCACGCCGTCGAGCGTCGGCTCGGGACATGCCGGCGCGCTGGCGCAGCGTCTCACCGATCTGCCAGCCGACCGGGAAGACCGGGTTGAGGGCGGAGAGCGCATCCTGGAAGATCATCGCGATCTCCTTGCCGCGTACCTGCCGGCGCTGCTCCTCGGAGCGGGTGAGCAGGTCCTCACCCTGGTAGAGGATCTGGCCAGAGCGGACGAACGCGGGCGGGGTGTCCAGGATGCCCATGATCGCCTGGGCGGTCACCGACTTTCCCGAGCCGGATTCGCCGAGCACGGCAAGGGTCTCGCCGGCGTCCAGGTGGTACGACACCCCGTTGATCACCCGGGCGACACCTTCGTTGGTGCGGAACTCGACGTGCAGGTCCCGCAACTCCAGCAGGTGACCGCCCTCGGGTGTGGCGGAGGCGGGCGTCGGTTGAACGGTCATGGCTGTGCCTGCCTTTCGCTCGCGACTGCGGGGCTCGCTTCGCTCACTCCTCGCGCTCGCATGAGTCACCGCAGCTTCGGGTCGAAGGCGTCACGGATCGCATCGCCGAGCATGATGAACGCCAGCACGGTCAGCGCCAGGAAGGCCGACGGGACGATCAACGGGGTGGCCGCCTCCCGCATGTGGATCCGGCCGGTGTCGATGTCCTGCCCCCACGAGATGGTGGGCGCTTTCAGGCCGATGCCGAGGAAGGAGAGCGTCGCCTCGGCCGCGATGAACGAGCCGAGCGCGATGGTCAGCACGACGATCGCCGGGGCCAGCGAGTTCGGCAGAATGTGCCGCCACATGATCCGGCTGTTGCCGGCGCCGAGCATCCGGGCCGCCGCGACGTAGTCCTGCTCCTTCGCGGTGATCACCGAGGACCGGACCACGCGGGCGGCGGTGGTCCAGCCGAGGAGGGCCAACACGAAGACGACAGCGCCGATCCGAGCCCACTGGTTGTCACTGGACACCCGCTTGAGCAGCACGATCGCGGCCAGCAGCAGCGGGATGCCGAGCACCACGTCGATCACCCGGGAGAGCACAGCGTCGACCCAGCGGCCGAAGTAACCGGCCAGCATGCCGACCACCAGCGCGATGATGCCGGTGCCGAGCGCGGCGAGCGCGCCGACCAGCAGCGACGCCCGGGTGCCGTACACCGCCCGGGAGTACGTGTCGCAGCCCTGGAAGTCGTACCCGAAGATGGCCCCGCCGGACGGCCCGGCGTGCTGCCGGGAGAGCAGGCAGTCGTTCGGGTTGTTGGCAGTGAAGACCCCGGGCAGGAGCGCCATCAGGGTGAAGATGACGACCAGCGCCAGCGAGATCCAGAAGATCGGGTTGCGGCGTAGGTCGCGCCAGGCGTCCCCGGCCAGGCTGCGGGGCTTGTTCGCGGCGCCGATCTGGTTGGGCGTGCCCGGCTCTCCCGAGGGGCCACGTCGCGCGGCCTGGTTCTCGGTGGCCGCCACAGTCTCAAAGTCACTCATGCCTGCACCTCGCTGCGCTCGGCGCCGGCATGAGGGCCCAGGCACGCTGCGCTGATGATTCGTTCGCTGCGCTCACTCATAGCGGATCCTCGGGTCGAGTACGGCGTACAGGACGTCCACCACCAGGTTCGAGACCAGGTAGACCACGACGAGCACGCTGACGATGCCCACCACCAGGGGGCCGTCCTCGGTGCGGATGCCGCGGAAGAGGTTGAAGCCCACGCCGGGGATGTTGAAGACGCCCTCGGTGATGATCGCGCCGCTCATCAGGTTGCCCAGTTCCACACCGAGGAAGGTGACCACCGGGATCAGCGAGTTACGCAGCACGTGGACGATGACGATGCGCCGCTTGACCAGGCCCTTGGACCGGGCGGTCCGGACGTAGTCCGCGCGCAGGTTCTCCGCCACCGAGGCCCGGGTGAGTCGTAGGGCGGTGGCCAGCGACAGCGAGCCGAGCACGATGCCTGGCAGCAGGAGCGCGTAGAACGTCGGGTCGGAGCCGGCGGTGGGTGGGAAGAGCTGCCACTTGACGCCCAGGAAGTACTGCGCCAGCGGTGCCAGCACGATCGTCGGGATGCCCAGCACCAGCAGGGTCAACACCAGCGTCGAGTTGTCGAAGATGCTGGCCCGGCGGATGCCGGCGAGGACCCCGGCGGTGACACCGAAGATGATCGCCACGGCGAGCGCGATGAGCGCGAGCCGCACGGTGACCGGCCAAGCCTGCTGGAGGATGTCACCGATGCTCCGACCGGTGAGCGACTCGCCCAGGTTGCCCTGGAGCAGGTCCTTCACGTAGTCGAAGTAGCGGTAGAAGAAGCCACCGACGCCCGTCTGATCCAGGTTGTACTTCTCGGTGAGGTAGGCCCGCTGGGCTGGCGTCACCGGTCGTTCGCCGGCGAGCGCCTGGATCGGGTCGCCCTGCCCGGCGAATGTCAGCGCGTAGACGATCAGGGTGGTCCCGAAGAACGCCAGGACCATCTGCAGTAGGCGCCGCAGGATGTAGCGGAACATGCTTAGCAGTCTCTCCGGAAATGTGCGAAAGGGTCGCAGGACGGCATCTCTGGTCGTACCCGAAATATCCGAGACGTTCCGTCCGGCCCGGGGGAGCCGGCGCCACCGGCGCCGGGTCCGCTGCTGCGGCCCGGCTCCGGTGGCGCGGTCGGGGCCACCCGGGCATCGTCGCCCGGGTGGCCCGCACCATGGTCAGCTCAGCTGGCTGCTTCGATCTTGACGAGGTTGACCCGCTGGAACAGGTCCATCTCCACGTTCTTGACCTTGGACGAGTGGCCGAACACGTTCTCGCCGAAGCGGAGCGGGATCACCGGCATGTCCTTGGCCAGGATGTCCTCCGCCTGCTGGTACTTGGCGATCGCCTCGTCCTGCGTCTTGGCGGCGGAACCCTCCTTGACCAGCTTGTCGAACTCCGGGTTGCTGTAGCCGTAGTAGTTCGACGAGCCGTTCGTGCTGTACAGCGGGCCGAGGTAGTCCTCCATGGTCGGGTAGTCCATGACCCAACCCATCCGGAACGCACCCACCGGCGTCTTCTTCTCGACCTTGGTCAGCAGGTCGGCGAACTTCGGCTCGACCGAGCCGACCGCGTCCACGCCCAGGTTGGTCTTGAGCTGGTTGACGGTGGCGTCGACCCAGTCCTTGTGCCCGCCGTCGCCGTTGTACGAGATGACGATCTTCGACGGACCGCCGGCGGCCTGGTAGAGCTTCTTGGCCTCGGTCGGGTTGAACTCGGCGGCCTTGCCCGCGGTGTCCTCCCGGTAGCCCGGCAGGACCGGCGCGACGAAGGAGCGCGCCGACGTCTGCGAGCCCTTGAAGACCGACTTGGTGATCTCGTCACGGTCGATCGCCATCGAGATGGCCTTGCGCACGTCCGGGTTGCTGTAGTCCTTGTCGAACGTCGGGAACGCGAGGAACTGGAACGACGACATCGGGCTGGTCTTGTACCGGTCGCCCAGGTCGCTCGGCGCGGTGCTCAGGCTCTCGGTCGGGATCGTGGGCAGCACGTCCAGGTTGTCCGCCAGGACGTCCGCGTAGGCCGCGGTGAGCTGCTGGTAGATCCGGAACTCGATGTTCTTGACCTTGGGCTTCTCGCCCGGGTACGCGTCGTAGCGCTCGACGTCGATCTTGCTGTCGTGCTGCCAGGTGCCCTTCATCTTGAAGGGGCCCTGCCCGATCGGCGCCTGCTCGTAGGAGTCCTTGAGCACGCCCGGAGCCGAGAACGCGGCGTCCGGCATCGGGAAGAACGCGTTGTAGCCCAGCGTCGTCTTGAAGTCGATGTACGGCTCGGACAACGTCACGGTGTAGGTGAGGTCGTCGACCTTCTTCAGGCCGGACATCTCCTTGGCCTTCGGCGCCTTGCCCTGCAGGTCGGCGTAACCAGCGATCTTCTCGAAGAAGGGGTTGGTGTCCTGACCGTTCGGGGCGTACGCGCCGTAGTTCCAGGCGTTGATGTAGTTCTGGGACGTGACCTTCTCACCGTTGTGGAAGGTGAAGCCGTCCTTGATCTTGATCGTCCAGACCTTGTTGTCGGACGAGGTGATCGACTGAGCGGCGACCTCGTACGGCTTGTTCTGGGCGTCGTAGTCGACGAGCGGGCTGAACAGGCCGGCGATCACCTGCGACCCGGACGTCTCGGTGGTGTTTGTGGGAACCAGGTGCTTCGGCTCGGCGATCTGGATGCTGACCACCGAACTGTCGCTGCCACCGGATCCACCGTCTCCGCCGCTGCCGCAGGCCGCGAGGCCCAGCGTCACCGCGAGCGGGAGGGCGGTCCAGGCGGCGAGTCTACGAACTCGCATTGAGCCTCCTCATCTCCTCACGCTGCGCAGTCAGGCCCGACGCTGGGTTTACGCTGCGCAACAAGCGGTAACGGTAGGTCGGTTACGGGCCTTCGACAACGACGCGGTTGCGGGTGGGTAACGGTCCGGGGTTGATTCAGTTGTCGGAGGCGAGTGAATCTGCTACCCCAAACCGGACTCAGCGCCGGTGGCCTGCTTAAATCCCGGCGTTTGACGTTGCGTTCGGCCCCGCCTGGTCGGGTCGGTTCCGCCTGGGTTCGCCGTCCCTTCTTCGTGGATCAGGCCCGGCCTGTCTGGTTCGACAGTGATCGAATCCACAGATCGTCACTGAAAGTGACTAGCAACACCTCACACACGGTTACTCCAGCGGCTCGTCCGGTGGCCGCCCCACCGCAGTGGGGCGGCGGACGGCCCGGAGCGAGGTCGTCTGATCCGCGGGCGGTGGCCGTGAGACGATCTGGTCGTGACGGCGACGCTTCTGGACGGCAAGGCAACCGCAGCGGAGATCAAGGACGAGCTGCGTATCCGGGTGAAGGCACTGGCGGAACGCGGAATCACCCCCGGGCTCGGCACGGTCCTGGTCGGGGCGGATCCGGGCAGCCAGGCGTACGTCAACGGCAAGCACCGCGACTGCGCCGAGGTGGGCATCGCCTCGATCCGCCGCGAACTGCCGGCCGACGCCACCCAACGGCAGGTCGATGACGTACTGGCTGAGCTGAACGCCGACCCGGCGTGCCACGGCTACATCGTCCAGCTGCCGCTGCCGGCCCACCTCGACACCCAGCGGGTGCTGGAGTTGATCGACCCGGACAAGGACGCCGACGGCCTGCACCCGGTCAACCTGGGTCGGCTCGTGCTCGGCTACGACGGTCCGCTGCCGTGCACGCCGCGCGGCATCGTCGAGCTGCTCCGCCGGCACGACGTGGCGCTGCGCGGGGCCACCGTCGCGGTGGTCGGTCGCGGCAACACGGTTGGCCGGCCGCTCGGCCTGCTGCTCACCAGGCGCAGCGAGAACGCCACTGTCACCCTGTGCCACACCGGCACCCTCGACCTCGCCTCGCACACCCGCGCCGCCGACATCGTCATCGTCGCGGCCGGCGTACCGGGTCTGCTCACCGCCGACATGATCAACCCCGGCGCTGTGGTGGTGGACGTCGGCATCACCCGCGTCATCGGAGCGGACGGCAAGGGCCGCTACACCGGCGACGTGGACCCGGAGGTGGCCGAGACGGCCGGCGCGCTGGTCCCCATGCCCGGCGGCGTGGGCCCGATGACCCGGGCCATGCTGCTCACCAACGTCGTCGAGCGCGCCGAGCGCGGCTGAACCGGACGTCGGCGACGCCGGTGACGTTCGACCCATCCCGGCGACGGCCGCCGCCCCTGCCCTGTTCGGTGCCAGGATGACTGATACGGTCCGGAAAACCGACTGGTATCAGGGAGTGGGACGACCATGGGTAAGAAGGTCACTGTCGTCGGGGCTGGCTTCTACGGCTCCACCACCGCACAGCGCCTGGCCGAGTACGACGTCTTCGACACCGTAGTGATCACCGACATCGTGGAGGGCAAGCCCGCAGGCCTCGCGCTCGACCTCAACCAGTCCCGGGCCATCGAGGGCTTCGAGACCAAGGTGGTCGGCGTGACCACCGGCCCCAACGGTGAGGGCTACGAGAGCATCGAGGGCTCTGACGTCGTCGTGATCACCGCTGGTCTGCCGCGCAAGCCCGGCATGAGCCGGATGGACCTGCTGGAGACCAACGCCAAGATCGTCCGCCAGGTCGCCGAGAACGTCGCCAAGTACGCCCCGAACGCCGTCGTCATCGTGGTCTCCAACCCGCTGGACGAGATGACCGCGCTGGCCCAGCTCGCCACCCAGTTCCCGAAGAACCGGGTGCTCGGCCAGGCCGGCATGCTCGACACCGCCCGGTTCAGCAACTTCGTCGCCGAGGCGCTGAACGTGCCGGTGGCCTCGGTACGCACCCTGACCCTGGGCTCGCACGGCGACACCATGGTCCCGGTGCCGTCGAAGAGCACCGTCAACGGCAAGCCGCTGCGCGACGCCATGCCGGCCGAGCAGATCGAGGAGCTGGTCGTCAAGACCCGCAACGGTGGCGCCGAGGTGGTCGCGCTGCTCAAGACCGGTTCGGCCTACTACGCCCCGTCCGCCGCCGCGGCGCGGATGGCGAAGGCCGTCGCCGAGGACTCCGGCGAGGTCATGCCGGTCTGCGCCTGGGTCGACGGCGAGTACGGCATCTCCGGTGTCTACCTGGGTGTCGAGGCCGAGATCGGCGCCGAGGGCGTCAAGCGGGTCGTCGAGACCGACCTGGACGCCGACGAGCGCGCCAGCCTCCTGGAGGCTGCCGAAGCCGTCCGCGCCAAGCAGGGCGACATCTCCAGCATGTAGTTTCCCCGAACCACAGCATCAGCGAAGGGCGCGCCGGCAAAGCCGGCGCGCCCTTCGCCGTCCACCCCGCCCCCACCCCCGGCCCTGGCCCCCAGTTGATCAAGAAGTTTCGGTGATGTTGCGCGGATCTTCCATCGAGATCGTGCTCGATCCTGGTTGTAGTGGTCTCCCGAGCTCGCGTTACCCCTCTATCCAGGATCGAGGGGCTTGCTCGACCGCTCCGATGGGTGATCCCGCCCCCACACCCCTTCGATCATGAAGTTATTGCCATCCGGATCGGCGTGTCGTGGCAATAACTTCATGATCAACGGGGTGTGGGGAGAGGGCTGGTGAAGGGGGTTCCGAGGTGGGGGGTGGCCAGGACGGTGGGGGAGTGGGTGCGCAGGGCGGTCAGCCGGGAGGTGCGGGCGAGTTCCGGGTCTTCCTCGTGGGCGTACACCAGCTCGGGGTCGACGAGTTGCACCATGTGCACCAGCAGGTCCCCGGTGAGCAGCATCCGTTCGTCCGCCGAGGTCAGGAGCACCGACTGGTGACCGGGCGTGTGACCGGGGGTGGGCAGCAGACGTACCGCTGGGGTGAGGGCGGTCTCGCCGTCGACCACCCGGAGCTGGCCGGCGGCGCGCAGGGGCGCGATGAGCCCGGCCGGCAGCCCCGGGTTGAGCGTCTCCGCCGCGTCGATCTCGGCGCGCTGGAGCAGGTAGCTCGCGTTCGGGAAGTACGGCCGCCCCGGCGTGCCGGTGACCGCCCAGCCGATGTGGTCGCTGTGTAGGTGGGTCAGGACGACAGTGTCGACATCGGCGGGGTCGATGCCTGCCGCAGCCAACTCGGCGGGCATCCGCCCCGGCACTGGCGCCCAGCTCGCGGCGGGCGCGTCGGCTGGGCCGATCCCGGCGTCGACAAGCGTGACCGGCCCGTCTCCGGCGCGGATCGCGAAGCTGCGGAACGGCAGCCACCATTGCCCGTCGGCGGTCACCGAGCCGGGGTCGCGCCGGTCGGTTTCCGCCCAGTGCGCCGCCGTGGCCTGCGGAAATGCCTCCGCGCGGGGCTGGAAGAAGTCACCCTCACCGTCGGTGAGTGCGGTGACCGTGATAGACCCGAGGGTGCGGCTCAGTGGCATCGGACGATGATTCCAGGGCATTCCTGTTCCGCGCAGCCCGGTTTCGCCGGCCGGTCGAGGCCGGCTGGGGGCTGCCCGCCCAATTGCAGTACGCTCGTACTGCTTGAGCACGTGTCCCCCGAGAGGAGCGCCGGCCGATGGCGAAGATCAAGGTAAACAACCCGGTCGTAGAACTCGACGGCGACGAGATGACCCGGATCATCTGGAAGCAGATCCGGGAGCAGCTGATCCTGCCCTACCTCGACGTCGACCTGCACTACTACGACCTGTCGATCCAGCACCGCGACGAGACCGACGACCAGGTCACGATCGACGCCGCCAACGCCATCAAGGAGCACGGCGTCGGCGTCAAGTGCGCGACCATCACCCCGGACGAGGCCCGGGTCGAGGAGTTCGGCCTGAAGAAGATGTGGCGGTCGCCCAACGGCACCATCCGCAACATCCTCGGCGGCGTCGTCTTCCGTGAGCCGATCATCATGTCCAACGTGCCGCGGCTGGTCCCCGGCTGGACCAAGCCGATCATCATCGGCCGGCACGCCCACGGTGACCAGTACAAGGCCACCGACTTCGTCGTCCCCGGCCCGGGCACGGTGACCATCACCTACACCCCGGCCGACGGCGGCGCGCCGATGGAGATGGAGGTCGCCAACTTCCCCGGCGGCGGCATCGCCATGGGCATGTACAACTACGACGAGTCGATCCGGGACTTCGCCCGGGCGTCGTTCCGGTACGGACTGGACCGCAACTACCCGGTCTACCTGTCCACCAAGAACACCATTCTCAAGGCGTACGACGGTCGGTTCAAGGACCTCTTCGCCGAGGTGTTCGAGGCCGAGTTCAAGGACGAGTTCGCCGCCGCCGGCATCACCTACGAGCACCGGCTGATCGACGACATGGTCGCCGCCGCGCTCAAGTGGGAGGGCGGCTACGTCTGGGCCTGCAAGAACTACGACGGTGACGTGCAGTCCGACACCGTCGCGCAGGGCTTCGGCTCGCTGGGTCTGATGACCTCCGTCCTGCTCTCCCCGGACGGTCGTACCGTCGAGGCCGAGGCCGCCCACGGCACTGTCACCCGGCACTACCGGCAGTACCAGAAGGGTGAGAAGACGTCGACCAACCCGATCGCGTCGATCTACGCCTGGACCCGGGGCCTGGCCCACCGGGGCAAGCTGGACGGCACCCCGGCGGTCACCGAGTTCGCCAACACCCTGGAGCAGGTCATCGTCGACACCGTCGAAGGCGGCCAGATGACCAAGGACCTCTCGCTGCTCATCTCGCGGGACGCCCCGTGGCTGACCACCGACGAGTTCATGAACGCGCTCGACGAGAACCTGGCTCGCAAGATCGCTGCCTGATCCAGGCGTACCGCGTCATCGGAGCCCGCCGGCGTCTCAGCCGGCGGGCTTCGGCGTGTTCGGCGCCGCCGCGCCGGTCGGCGTCACTGCCCCCGGCGCGCCTCGTTGACCAGGATGGACGAGATGCCAGTCGCGTCCAGGAAGGTTGACCACGGTCGACCCGCGGCACCCGTGCGCCGATCAGCCAGCCTTCCCGGCTGTGCCGTGCACAGCCAGCCGTCCCTTCCCTGCGGGGGGCCCTGTCCCGGGCCCCCCGCGCCCTGTTTCCCGCCAAGCCAATGCCGCACAGCGCCGTGCCAAGCCGCGCTGTGCCGTGCCGTGCCGTGCCGAGCTGTGCCGTGCCGAGCTCAGGCCCCGCGCACAGCAGGGCTGCTCAGGCGGCGCGTAGCAGGTCGGCGGCGCGTTCCGGAGCGATGTCGTTGATGAAGACGCCCATCCCGGATTCGGAGCCCGCCAGGTATTTCAGCTTGTCAGTGGCCCGCCGGATGCTGAACAGCTGCAGGTGCAGGTGGCCCAGCTCGCGGTCGACCCGTACGGGAGCCTGGTGCCAGGCCGAGATGTACGGCATTGGCATGTCGAACAGGCCGTCGAAGCGGCGCAGTAGATCCAGGTAGAGCGGCCCGAAGGCTTCCCGCTCGCTGTCGCTGAGCGCCGGGATGTCCGGCACCACGCGGTGCGGCGCGACGTGCACCTCGAACGGCCAGCGGGCGGCCGCCGGGACGAACGCCGTCCAGTGTTCGTTCTCGGTGACCACCCGGTCACCGGTGGCTCGCTCGGCGGCCAGCACGTCCGCGTACAGGTTGCCCCCGCCGGTTCGCTCGGCGTGCCGGCGTGCCGCGGCCAGCAGCGCGCGGGTGCGTGGCGTCACGAAGGGGTACGCGTAGATCTGGCCGTGCGGATGGTGCAGCGTGACACCGATTTCAACGCCCCGGTTCTCGAAGCAGAAGATCTGCTCGACGCCGGGCAGCGCGCCGAGCACCTCGGTGCGGTCGGCGAGGGCGTCCAGCACGGTGCGGACCCGGCGCGGGGGCAGGCTGGCGAAGGAGGCGTTGTGGTCCGACGTGAAGCAGACCACCTCGCACCTGCCGAGGCCCGGCCGGACCGGTGTGAACGGGGTGATCTCGCCGGGCTCCTCGGCCACCCGACCGCTCAGCGACGGGAACCGGTTCTCGAAGACCACCACGTCGTAGTCGGGTGCGGGGATCTCGGTCAGCCGGTCGCCCACCGACGGGTCGAGAGGGCACTCGTTCGCCGGCGGGAGGAAGGTGCGGGTCTGCCGGTGCACGGCGACCGCCACCCACTCGTCGGTCAACGGGTCGTAGCGCAGCTGCGACGCGGGGGGAGGCGGCGGCAGGTCCCGGCGGTCCGGCTGGTCGCGGACCGCGTCGTCGCGCTCGTCGAAGTAGATCAGCTCCCGGCCGTCGGCCAGGTCGATCGCGGTGCGCTTCACGGCGCCGTCCCCTCAGTTGTCGGCGTGCGCGTCACGCGGCCCGCCCCTCTCGCCTTGACCATGATCAGTTCGCCCACCTGTTCGCCGAGTACCCGTCGTGCGGGTGGAGGCAACCGGTCGTCGCTGACCAGTACGTGGGCCGCCGTCAACCCGACGATCGAGGAGATGCCGACGGTGCCCCACTTGGTGTGGTCGGCGAGCACCACCAGCTGGTCCGCCGCCGCCACGAGCGCCCGATCGGTCTCCGCCTCCATCAGGTTCGGCGTGGTGAAGCCGGCCCGCTCGGTGATGCCGTGGACGCCCAGGAAGAGCAGATCCAGGTGCAGTGAGCGGACGGCCCCGACCGCGAGCGGACCGACCAGCGCGTCCGACGGTGTGCGTACGCCGCCGGTGAGCACCACCGTCTGGTCCGGGCGGCCACCGGCGTGCATGATCTCGGCCACCGGCAGCGAGTTGGTCACCACTGTCAGCTCGGGCACGTCCAGCAGCCGGCGGGCCAGTTCGGCGGTGGTGGTGCCGGCGGAGAGCGCGACCGCTGCTCCCGGCCGGACCAGTTGAGCCGCCCGGTCGGCGATGGCGGCCTTCTCCGGCAGTTGGCGGACCGACTTGGCGCGGAAGCCCGGCTCGTCGGTCGAGCTTGGCCCGGTCGTGGTGGCGCCGCCGTGCACCTTGGCCAGCAGGCCGCGCTCGTGCAGCGCGTCGAGGTCACGCCGGATGGTCATGTCGGAGACGCCGAACTCGCCTGCCAACTCGCTGACCCGGACGCCGCCGATCGTGCGGACCCGCTCCAGGATGGCCGCCTGCCGCTGCTGAGCGAGCATCAGCCGTGCCTCCCCGAGCGTCCACGTACCCTCACGCGGTCAAACGTGTTCCAACAAAGATGAACACTAGCGCGTGTCGCTCAGCGGTGAAAGAAACGGGTACGGCGACGCCTCAGGCGGTGGCGATCTTCAGCTCCACCCAGCCGGTCTCGGTCAGATGGTGCAGCACGGCCTGCACCGCGTCCGCCACGCTCAGGTCGGTGGTGTCGAGCACCAGATCGGCGTCGGACGGCTCCTCGTACGGGTCGTCGATGCCCGTCATCCCGGTGAGCAGGCCAGCTCGCGCCCGCGCGTACAGGCCCTTGCGGTCCCGCCGCTCACACACCTCCAGCGGAGTGGCCACGTGCACCAGCACGAAACCCGATCCGGCGGCGAGAGCCATCTCCCGGGCGGTGGCCCGGGCCGCCGCGTACGGGGCGATCGGACAGCAGATGCCCACCCCACGGTGCCGGGCGATCTCGGCGGCCACCCAGCCGATCCGCCGGACGTTGAGATCCCGGTCGGTCTTGCTGAAGCCCAGCCCGGCGGAGAGTTCCCGACGCACCACGTCCCCGTCGAGCAGGGTCACCGTGCGGTCGCCGCTCTCCCGTAACGCGTCCGCCAGCCCTCGGGCGATCGTCGACTTGCCGGAGCCGGAGAGACCGGTCAGGAAGACCACCAGCCCTCGCTGCCGACGCGGCGGCCGGGCCCGGGCCAACTCCCGTGCCACGGCGGGCGGCGTGTGCCACTCCGGTAGCGGGAAACCCCGGTCGAGCAGGTCGTCGATCTCCGGCTGGGTCAGCGCGAGCCGGCGGTTGCGCGGCGGGATGTCCTCCCGCCAACGCCACTGCCCGTCGCGGTTGTCGTAGGCGAGTTCGCGCGGCACCAGCACCCGCAGCCCGGCGCCGGAGAGCATCTCCCCGGTGGAGAGCAGATGGGTGACCCCGTACGCGGCCGAGACCCGGGCGCGCAGCAACGCGTCGCTGATCTCCTCGCGTCGGTGCGACAGCGGCACCGCGATCAGGGTGGCGGGCGGCATCCGGTCCCGCGCGGCGAAGATCGAACGGACCAGCGCCTCCGGTGGGAGCCCGTCTGCGCCGCCCTCGCCGACCGGGATCATCACGAGCAGATGAGCGGCCAGGGTGCGGGCGGCGTGAGCGATCTGGGCGAGCTGTGGACGATGCAGCGGCCGATCGGCGATCACACCGAGCACCCGGCCCGGGGGCAGCAGCGCACGGACCTCCTCGGGGTTGCGCCGCAGTCGCTGGAACGGGCCGTGCCCGCCGTCGCCCAGCCGCCGGACCTGGCCGCCCACTCCCGCCACGCCGTCGCGGACCGGCCAGACGTCGGCCACGTCCAGGGCGGCCGCCGGGGCGCCCTCCCCGTCGGTCAGCACGAGCGCCCGGCGGGCCGGGTCGCGCGGATCGAAGCTCTGCGCCAGGGCGGCCGGCACCTGGAGAACGACCGCGACCTGCCACGGTGTGCCGTCCGCCAGCCGGGAGCGTCGGCTGACCGAGACCAGGTCGGCGCGGGTCATGAAGCCGGTCAGCGGGGCGTACGCGCCGGTCAGCAGCAGCTCCAGATCCGCGAGCTCACCGGGACGTGGCGTGTACGCCGGTGCGTCACGCAGCACCTCGTCGGGCAGCACCCAGCCGTTGCTCATCCACACCCCCCACTCGCTGACCGGCACACAGTTTCGCAGCCGACCGCCCATCGGTCGAGGGCGCCACTCCAAGACCCACGCGGGCGGATCAGCGCTTGATCCGCCGGCCTACCGCCGACCGCAGCCGGTTCCACATCTTCCGCTGGTCGCGGATCCGGGGTCGCGAGCCGTCGGCCCGGCAGATGAACACCAGCGGCAGTCGTGCGTCCTCGGTCCAGCCCACGTTCGTGATCCGGGCCTTGAGCTGCCAGCTGCCTCTGGTCCGGCCCCCGTTGAGGGCGGCGAAGTCGATCGTGGCGGTGGCCCGGTGCACCAGGTGGACGGTGTCCGCTCCGGTCGTACCGGTGATCCGCTCGGTCTGGAAGGTGTTCGGAAGAAAGATCTCGGCGCCGGTCTCCCGGTGACGGGCCACCAGGTCCAGTCGGGCCTTGCGCACCTGCGCGGTGGCGTCGAGCACCTCGGGGGCGATCTCGTCCATCGGGAGCACCAGCACGTCGCGGCCATCGTCGGTGCGGAAGCCGACCGGCTGGTTCTCCGAGCGCAGCTCGGCGGCGAGGGTCACCGTGACGGCGTGGTCCGCGCGCTGGAGTTCGTCGATCGTGCCGTGCGCGGCGATGCCCGCCTCCCAGCGGGCCAGCTTGCGCAGGTCCGCGACGCGGCCCCGCTCCGCCAGGTATGCCACGGCCCGCAGCATGGGTGGCAACCCGGCGGCGACACCAGGGGCGAAGCGGTCCTGGATGATCTTCTGGGTCTCCAGCGCGACCTGCTCCAGCCACGCCTCGTCGGCCTCCAGCAGCCGCTTGCCGCGCAGTCGGCTGATCATCTCGTTGCGCAGCCAGCGCCGGTGCAACCGGTCCCGTAGCGGACCGGGCTCGGTGTGCGCGTCGACGATGTCCAGCGCCTCCCGCACGGCCCGGTAGTAGCTCGACGGCTCCAGCCGGCCCGCGGTGACGTTGCGCGCGTCGGTCCGGTGGACGTGGTGGTAGCAGACGTAGTCGGACAGCACCGAGGTGTGCCGGCTCAGGAAGTAGGCCCGCACGACCATCGCGTGGTCCTCCAGCCGACGCTTTCCGCCCTCCGGAAACCGCAGGTCGTGCTCGTTGAGGAAGGCGCGCCGGAACAGCTTGTGACAGGTCAGGCTGTCGATCAGGGGCGCGTTCGCCAGGGTGGCGTCGAAGCGGTTCTTGCGGAACAGCTCCCGCGGCACCGGGCGTCCGTACCCGGCCATCTTCCCCACCACGATGTCGGCGTCGTTGGCCTTCGCGCAGGCGTAGAGCCGCTCCAGTGCCTCGTCGGCGAACCAGTCGTCGTCGTCGGCGAAGAAGACGTACTCGCCGCGGGCGTGTTCGACCCCGAGGTTGCGCGGACGCGACGGCCAACCGGAGTTCTCGATGTGCAGCACCCTGATGTGTGGGTGCTCGGCGGCCAGCTGGTCCAGGCGCTCCGCGGTGTCGTCGGTCGAGCCGTCGTCGACGAAGACGGCTTCGAACTCGTCGGCGGGCAGTGACTGGCGCAGCAGCGAGGCAGCGAGCTTCTCGATGTGTCGGCCGCTGTTGTACGCCGGCACCACGACGCTCACCTTGGGGACGCCCACCTCGGCCATCAGGATTCCTCCCGCGTCGTCGGTCGATCACCGGGCGGGTCGATGCCTGGTGAACGGGAGGTGAATGGTGTCACCCGGGACGGGTCTTTCCCAAGGCGGGGTCGCGTCGAACGCGGGACCGGCGCAAACGTCGCGGGAGCCGCGGCGGGGGACCTTAGGGGTCCGGCGGGAAAAGGATCAGGGGAGTGCCGGGGGCGTGCCGGTGTCCCAGCTGGGCATCGACTCCCTACGCTGGGCCCGTGACACTGATCGCGACCCAGTCGCTCACCAAGACGTACGGAGGTCGGGTCACCGCGTTGGCCGACCTCACCGTCGCCGTCGAGCCCGGGATCATCGGCCTGGTGGGCGCGAACGGCGCCGGCAAATCCACGTTGATCAAGATTCTGCTCGGCCTGATCGCACCAACCAGCGGTCAGGTCTCGGTGCTCGGCATCGACCCGACCGCAGATCCGGCGGCTGTCCGCAGCCGCGTCGGCTACATGCCGGAACACGACTGCCTCCCACCGGACCTGTCCGCCGCCGAGCTGGTCACCCACCTCGGTCGGATGAGCGGCCTTCCCCGCACCGCGGCTCGCGAGCGGGCCTCGGAGGCGCTGCGGCACGTCGGGCTCTACGAGGAGCGCTACCGCCCGGTCGGTGGCTACTCGACCGGCATGAAGCAGCGCGTCAAGCTGGCCCAGGCGCTGGTTCACGACCCCGACCTGCTGTTGCTGGACGAACCGACCAACGGCCTGGACCCGGCCGGCCGCGACGCCATGCTGGCCCTGGTGCATCGGATCGGCACCGAGTTCGGCATCTCCGTGCTGGTCTGTTCGCACCTGCTCGGGGAGGTGGAGCGGATCTGCGACACGCTGATCGCCATCGACGGCGGCCGGCTGCTGCGCGCCGACAACATCTCCGCGATGACCACGGCCACCGACGTGCTCGCCGTGGAGGTCAGCGAGGGCACCGAGGAACTCGCCGCCCGACTCGCCGAGCTGAAACTGCCGGTCGCCCGGGACGGGCGACTGCTCCTCGTGCCGCTCGCCGATGACGGCACCTACGACCTGATCCTCGGTGCGGTCGCCGAACTGGACCTGCCACTGCACCGACTGGACCAACGCCGGCACCGGGTGGCCGAACTCTTCGCCACGAGGGAGCTCACACATGCCTGAGCCGTCCACCGCCGCCGTGCGCTCCACGCCGACTGGCGTCATCCACGACATCGGTTACCAACGCTACGAGGGCCCGAGGCTCGGCCGCCGGCAGGTCTTCGGCGCGCTCTACGGGCACGGTCTGCGCACCGCGTTCGGTCTCGGCCGCAGCGCCAAGGCCAAGATCTTCCCGTGGCTGGTGGTCGGCATCGTCTCCCTGGTGGCGGTGGCCCTGGCCGCAATACGCAGCCAGATCGGCGAGCCGGTGGCCACGTACGCCCAGTTCGCCGACGCGATGAGCTGGCTGGTCATCTTCTTCGTCGCTGTCGTCGCTCCGGAGCTGGTCTCCCGGGATCTGCGCAGCGGCGTGCTGCCGCTGTACTTCTCCCGGCCGCTGCCGCGCACCGACTACGCGTTGGCCAAGTTGCTGGCGCTGGTCACCGCCCTCTGGCTGCTGCTCGGCGGGCCGCAGCTGCTGATGTTCCTGGGTGCCGCGTTCACCACCAAGCAGGGCATGCGCGGGGTGTGGAACGAGCTGCTCGACCTGCTCCCCGGGCTGCTCTACGCCGGGCTGTGGGCGGTGGTCTTCGCCTCGGTCGGCCTGCTGGTCGCGTCGCTGACCGGCAAGCGCGCCTTCGCCGCCGGCGGTGTGGTCGCGGTCTTCCTGATGACCACCCCGATCGTGGGCGTGCTGAGCATTCTGCCGTCGCGTGCCGCCAACGAGCTGGCCGGGCTCGCCTCACCCTCGACCCTGGTCCAGGGGGTGGGCATCTGGTCCCTGGGTGACCTGCTGGTCGAGGGCGATCCGGGCGAGATGATGATCGGCGGGTTCGGCCCGGTCTACGCCCTGGCCGCGGTGCTGCTGGTCGCCGGCGCGACCGCCCTCCTGCTGGCCCGCTACCGGAAGGTCGCCTCCTGATGAGCACGCTGAGCCTGACCGGGGTGTCCCGGTGGTACGGCAACGTGGTCGCTGTCAACGACATCAGCATGGTCCTCGGCCCGGGCGTGACCGGGCTGCTCGGCCCGAACGGCGCCGGCAAGACCACGCTGCTGCACATGATGGCCGGGTTCCTCTCCCCGTCGCGCGGCA
Source organism: Micromonospora sp. NPDC005553 (assembly GCF_042871765.1). Classification (NCBI taxonomy): domain Bacteria; kingdom Bacillati; phylum Actinomycetota; class Actinomycetes; order Micromonosporales; family Micromonosporaceae; genus Micromonospora; species Micromonospora sp. NPDC005553. Next base: position 682,516 of record NZ_JBIAJD010000003.1, read on the forward strand.
CCGTCACCCTCGACGACGAGCCGACCTGGCGCAACCCCGACGTCTACCGGCGGCTGGGGTTGGTCAGCGAGCGGGAGGCGGTGCAGGGTTTTCTCACCGCCTACGAGTTCGTGCTGGCCAGCGCGAAGCTGCACCGGCTGCCCGATCCGGCGGCCGCGGCCCGACGGGCGATCGATCTGGTGGAGCTGGAGTCGGCGCAGGACCGCCGGATCGGCACGTACTCCAAGGGCATGCGCCAGCGCGCCCGGGTGGCCGCCGCGTTGGTGCACGACCCGCAGGTGCTGCTGCTCGACGAGCCGTTCAACGGCATGGACCCGCGCCAGCGGCTGCACATGATGCAGCTGCTGCACACCCTTGGTGACGCTGGCCGGACGATCCTGTTCAGCTCGCACATCCTGGAGGAGGTCGAACAGGTCTCCGGGACGGTGCAGGTGATGGTGGCCGGCCGGTTGGCCGCCTCCGGCGACTTCCGGACCATCCGCCGGTTGATGACCAACCGCCCGCACGTCTTCGCGGTGCGCTCCACCGACGACCGGGCGCTGGCCGTCGCGCTGATCGCCGAGGCGTCGGTGAGTGGGGTCGAGTTGGACCCGACCGGGTTGACCGTGCGGGCCGGTGACTACGGCGCGTTCACCCGGGCGCTGCCCCGGATCGCGCTGAACAAGGGCATCCGGGTACGTCAGCTGGTGCCGTCCGACGAGTCCCTGGAGAGCGTCTTCTCCTACCTGGTGGAGGCCTGACATGTCGACAGTTACCTGGATCACCGCGCGCGGGTTGTTCGGCCGACGGCGGTTCCTGCTGCTGCTGCCGCTGCCGTTGGTGCTGCTCGGGCTGGCCGTGCTCTGCCGGTCGCTGGGGGTGGACCCGGGCCAGTGGGGGCCGCCGGTGCTGGTCGGCCTCGGGCTGGCCGTGGTGCTGCCGGTGGTTGCGCTGATCATCGGCACGGGCGTGCTGGGCGCCGAGATCGACGACGGCACTGTGGTGCACATCCTGACCAAGCCGCTGCCGCGCTGGCAGATCGTGCTGCCGAAGCTCGCGGTGGCCGCCGGGGTCACCGCGGTCACCGTGGCGGTGCCGCTCTACGTCGCAGGCGTGCTCGCCGACTCGGTACGCCTCGGACTGGCGCTGGCGGTCTCGGCGGCGCTCGGCGCGCTGGCGTACTCGGCGTTGTTCCTCGCGCTCAGCCTGGTCACCAGGCGGCCGGTGCTGCTCGGGCTGGTCTACGTGCTGATCTGGGAGGGGCTGCTGGGCAACTTCGTCAGCGGCACCAAGGTGCTCTCCATCCAGCAGTACGTGATCGCCCTCGCTGATCGCATCGCTCCCACCGGGCTGCTGGAGACCAGCGTGTCGGTGCCGGTGGCGTCGGTGATGACCGCGCTGGTCAGCGTCGGCTTCACGGTGCTCGCCATCGACCGCCTGCGCTCGTTCAGCGTGGCCGGCGAGACGAGCTGACAACGGTGCGAGCCGCTGTTCCGGCCAGCCCCCGCGCGGCGGTAGGGCTGGCCGGATGGACCGGTCGGGCCACCTCGGGCCAGGCTGGTGGGCGTGAGCGTCGAAGCGGAGCGGACGTCGTTGGCTGAGCCGTACTCCCGGAGCAGCCGCCCGTGGCTGACCAGCCTGGCCGTCGCCGGGCTGGCCTGTGCCACAGTCGCCACGGCGGCTCAGGGCAGCGGCCAGTTCCACTGGTGGGCGGTCTTCATCCTGATCCCGGCCGCGTTGATCGCGGCCAGCGGTGGGCCGTTGCTGGTTCGCGGCGGCGGCCGGGCCTTCGCCGGGTACATGCTCGCCTGCGTCGGCACGATCGTCTTCGCGGTCGGCGCGCTGCTGATGTTCGGCGTGATGGGGCGAGGCTGGCCGCTCCTGGTGGTGCTGCCCTGCCTGGCGGTGGCCGGCACCTACTGGTGGCGGGCGGCCCACCCGCTCGCCCGCGGCCTGCACCGGGCGGTGGCCCTGCTCGCGCTGACCGGCGCGCTGCTCGGCCTGACCCTGCAACTGATCCGGGTGGATCTGATTCACCTGAAGACCGGTTGGTGGGGCGCTTTCCTGATGTTGGCCGGGGCCATCGTGCTGGGCAACGCGGGGGAGCTGACCCGGCACCGGATGCCGTACCGCCTCCAGGCGATCACCCTGCTGGTGGGGCCCGCCGTGATCGCGTTCCTGCTCGGGCTGCGCTTCCTGCGCGGCTGGTGACGCACCGGTCCGCCGCTGCCCGAGCGGGCGGCGGCGGACCGGCAGGTCAGAAGGCGCAGGCGATGACCAACTCCGGGGTACGGTCCGGGAGCAGGTCGAGTTTGCCGATCCGGCCCGCCGCCCGTAGGTCGTCGGCGACCAGCGTGAGCTGCTCCAGCAGCGCCGCCGGGCCGAGCGCCTCCGCCAACGGCACCTCCGCCTTCATCGACAGCTTCCGCTCGGATTTGGCCCGTCGCACCTGGCTCAACGCGTCACCGGCGAGCCGCAGCAGCGCCGGGTCACCCGAGCCCTCGATCGTCCGGGCCACCTCGTAGGTGGTGGGCCACGGCGCCTGGTGCACCGAGCCGTACCGCCACCACGACCAGACCTCCTCGGTCACGTACGGCAGCACCGGGGCGAACAACCGCAACTGCACCGACAGCGCCGAGGCCAGCGCCGCCCGTGCGGAGTCCGCCGCCGGGCCGGTGCCGTAGGCCCGCTCCTTGACCAGCTCGATGTAGTCGTCGCAGAACCGCCAGAAGAACGCCTCGGTGACCTGCAGGGCCGCCGTGTGGTCGTACGAGTCGAAGGCGGTGCCGGCAGCGGTGACCACGGTGGCCAGTTCGGCGAGCATGGCCCGGTCCAGTGGTGCGGTCGTCGGGGCGCGCAACGCGTCAGCGGCGCCCAGCCCGAGCGCGAACTTGGACGCGTTGAGCAGTTTGGTAGCCAGTCGCCGGCCGACCTTGATCTGCGCCGGGTCGAAGGCCAGGTCCATGCCGGGCTTGCCGCTGGCCGCCCAGTAACGCACCGCGTCGGAGCCGTGCTGCTCCAGCAGCGCCAGCGGGGTGACCACGTTGCCCTTGGACTTGGCCATCTTCTTGTGGTCCGGGTCGAGGATCCAGCCCGAGAGCACGGTGTCCCGCCAGGGCAGCACCCCGTGCTCGAAGTGCGAGCGGACCACCGTGTCGAAGAGCCAGGTCCGGATGATCTCCTGCCCCTGCGGGCGGAGGTCCATCGGGAAGACCCGGGCGAACAGGTCCGGGTCGGTCTCCCAGCCACCGATGATCTGTGGCGTCACCGAGGACGTGGCCCAGGTGTCCAGAACGTCCGGGTCGCCGATGAAGCCGCCCGGTCGGCCGCGTTGCGACTCGTCGTAACCGGGCGCCGGATCGCTCGACGGGTCGACTGGCAGCGCGGACTCGTCCGGCGTGAGAGGGTGGGTCCAGTCCGGCTCGCCAGTGTCGTCGAGCCGGTACCACACCGGCACCGGCACGCCGAAGAAGCGTTGACGGCTGACCAGCCAGTCCCCGTTGAGGCCGCCCACCCAGTTGTCGTAGCGGTGTTTCATGTGCGTCGGCACCCAGTGCAGCTGCTCGCCCCTGCCCAGCAGCGTGGCTCGCAGCGCCGCGTCCCGGCCGCCGTTGCGCAGATACCACTGTCGAGTCGACACGATCTCCAGTGGCCGGTCGCCGCGTTCGTAGAACTTGACCGGGTGGGTGATCGGACGCGGCTCGCCGATCAGGTCACCGGCGTCGGCAAGCATCCCGACGATCTCCCGACGGGCGGCGTTGACGGTCTGCCCGGCCAGCGCCGCGTACGGCTGGGCCGGCACCCCGTGCGGCGGCTCGGGGAGCAACCGACCGTCCCGGCCGATGACCACCCGGGTGTCCAGCCCCAGCTCACGCCACCAGGTCACGTCGGTCAGGTCACCGAACGTGCAGACCATCGCGACACCGGTGCCCTTGCCGGGTTCGGCGAGGGGATGGGCGTACACCGGCACGTCGACGTCGAACAGCGGACTGCGCACGGTGGTGCCCACCAGGTCGGCGTACCGCTCGTCGTCGGGGTGGCAGACCAGCGCCACGCAGGCCGGTAGCAGCTCCGGCCGGGTGGTGTCGATGAGCACCTCCCGCCCGTCGGCCGCGGTGAACCGCAGCCGGTGGTAGGCGCCGGGGCGCTCCCGGTCCTCCAACTCCGCCTGGGCGACAGCGGTGGCGAAGCCGACATCCCACAGGGTCGGCGCCTCCGACTGGTACGCCTCGCCGCGGCGCAGGTTGCGAACGAACGCCCGTTGGCTGGTGGTCCGGGCGATCCGGCCGATGGTCGTGTACGTCAGGGACCAGTCCACCGACAGCCCGAGCCGTCGCCACAGCGCCTCGAAGGCCTGCTCGTCGGTGACCGTCAACCGTTCGCACAGCTCGATGAAGTTGCGCCGGGAGATCGGGGTGGGGTCGCGGCGGGCCGCGTCGTCGACCGGAGCCGCCGGTGGCCGCCACACCGGGTCGTACGGCAGCGCCGGATCGCAGCGCACCCCGTAGACGTTCTGCGCCCGACGCTCGGTGGGCAGGCCGTTGTCGTCCCAGCCCATCGGGTAGAAGACGGCCTTGCCGCGCATCCGCTGGTACCGCGCCGTGGTGTCGGTGTGCGTGTACGAGAAGACGTGCCCCATGTGCAACTCGCCCGATACGGTCGGCGGTGGGGTGTCGATCGAGAACACGTCGCTCCGCTGCTTCGAGCGGTCGAACGCGTACGTGCCTTCCTCCTGCCAGCGGCGTGCCCAGCTCTCCTCGAGCCCGTCCAGGGTCGGACGCTCGGGAACGCCGGCGCGGGCCGTCCTCGCCGTATCGGTCATCCTGCGATCGTAGGCACCTACCGGCTGCGGAGCGACGGAGTTGCGACCGAACACACCGGCCGGCGGTCGTGGCCTCGCTGGGGCGGCCCGGTCAGATCAGCGAGTCACGCCACTGGCGGTGCAGGGCGGCGTACCGGCCGTCGGCCTCGGCGAGCACTGCCGGCGGGCCGTCCTCGACGACAGTTCCGCCGTCGAGGACGAGCACCCGGTCGGCGGTTTCCACAGTGGACAGACGATGTGCGATCACCAGCGCGGTGCGGTCGCGCAGGATGGTGCCGAGTGCCCGCTGCACCAGACGTTCCGTCGGCACGTCCAGCGACGACGTCGCCTCGTCCAGGATCAGCACTGTCGGGTCGGCCAGGAATGCGCGGGCGAACGCGACCAGCTGCCGCTGGCCGGCGGAGAGCCGGCCGCCGCGCCGGTGCACCTGAGTGGCGTACCCCTCGGGTAGTGCGGCGATGAAGTCGTGCGCGCCGATCGCCCGCGCGGCGGCCTGGACGGCGGCGTCGTCGGCCCCCGGGCGACCGAACCTGATGTTCTCCGCGACGGTCCCGCTGAACAGGTGGTTCTCCTGCGTCACCAGCACCACCGCGCGGCGCAGGTCGGCGTCGCGTACGTCACGCAGGTCGACCCCGTCCAGCCGGACCGTGCCGGTGTCGGGGTCGTGGAACCGGGCGACCAGCTTGGCGATCGTCGACTTGCCCGCCCCGGTGGGGCCGATCAGCGCCACGGTCTGCCCGGCCGGCACCGTCAGCTCCAGCCGGCAGAGAATCGGGGTGTCGGCCCGGTAGCCGAAGCCGACCGAGCAGAAGATCAACTCACCGCGGCCGGGGCCGGTCGGCAGCGGTGTGGGCCGGGCCGGTTCGGCGACGGCCGGTCGTTCGTCGAGCACCCCGGCCAGCTTCTCCAGTGCGGCGGTGGCCGACTGCAACGAGTTGTAGAACTGGCTCAGCTCCTGCATCGGCTCGAAGAAGCGGCGTAGGTAGAGCAGGAACGCGGCGAGCACACCGATCTCGGTCTGCCCGCCGAGCACCCGCCAACCGCCGTAGCAGAGCACCGCCGCCACTGTGACGTTGCCGATCAGCTTGATCGCTGGCGAGTATGTGGCGATCAGCCGGAACGCATGCAGGCTGCTCCGCCGGTAGTCGTCGCCGAGCGCCACGAAGATCCGTTGGTTGCGAGGCTCCCGGCGGAACGCCTGCACCGCCCGGATGCCCCGCATCGACTCGACGAAGTGCACGATGACCAGCGCGACCGCGTCCCGGGTCCGTCGGTACGCGCTGGCCGACGACCGGGCGAACCAGCGGGAGAGGCAGAACAGGAAAGGGAAGGCGAGCAGCGTCACGGCCGCCAGCGGCAGGTCCAGCCAGAGCAGGATGGCGGCCACCGACAGGATGGAGAGCCCGGCCAGCACCAGGCTGTCGATCCCACCGTCGACCAACTCGGCGATGGAGTCCAGGTCACTGGTGAGCCGGGAGACCATCCGGCCGGAGGTGTACCGCTCGTGGAAGCCCACCGACAGCCGCAGGAAGTGCCCGAACACCCGCTGCCGCAGGTCGAGCAGGACGGCCTGGCCGATCCGGGCGGAGAGGGTGAGGAAGCCGCGGCGGGCCGCGTACTCGGTCACCGCGGCCACCGCGAACGCCCCGGCGACGGTGACCAGCGGGCCGGCGTCGCCGGCGCGCAACGGCGGGATGGCCCGGTCGATGCCGATCATGACCAGGTACGGGCCGGCCATCGCGGCGGCGTTCTGGGCCAGCAGCAGGGTGACCGCCGCGGCGAGACGCCGCCGATGCGGGCGGAGCAGGTCGCCCAGCAGGGTTCGGCTGAGCCGGCGTAGCCGGGCCACCGCCTCGGGGCTGGTGTCCTCAGCTCGACTGCGGTCGGCCTCCGGGTCGGTGGCGGTTCCGCGCCAGCGGGCAAGCTCGGGCTCCTCCTCGGGAGGGGGGTCGGCCTGCTCCGGCACCCTCACGAGCGCACCAGCCCCCACCCGTCCGACGGCGACGAACTCGGGCCGCTGGCCCCGGCCGGGGGTGGATGCCCGCCGGGCGGCTCGGCGGCCAGCAGCGCCCGGTACGCCGGGACGGTGGCCAGCAGGTCGGAGTGCCGGCCGGTCGCCGTGATCCGTCCGTCCTCCAGCAGGGCGACCCGGTCGGCCAGCGCGATCGTCGACGGCCGGTGCACCACCAGCAGCGCGGTGCTGTCGCGCAGGACCCGCCGCAGCGCCGCTTCGACCAGGGCCTCGGTGTGCACGTCGAGAGCGGAGAGCGGATCGTCCAGCACCAGCACCGCCGGTCGTCCGAGCACGGCCCGTGCCAACGCGAGCCGTTGCCGTTGCCCGCCGGAGAGGGACAACCCCTGCTCGCCCACCCGGGTCGCCAATCCCCAGGGCAGGTCGTACGCGAAGTCGGCCTGGGCCAGCGCGAGGGCCGCACGGATCTCGTCGTCGCCGGCGTCCGGGCGACCCAGGGTGAGGTTCTCCCGCACCGACATGGAGAAGAGCGTCGGCTCCTCGAACGCCACCCCGACCAGCCGACGCAGCGAGGCCAGCCGCAGCTCGCGCAGGTCGTGCCCGTCCAGGGTGATCCGGCCGGTGGTCACGTCGTGCAGCCGGGGCACCAGGGAGAGCAGCGTGCTCTTGCCGGAGCCGGTGGCGCCGACCAGCGCCAGCGTCTCGCCCGGCTCGATGGTCAGGTCGATCTCGCGGAGCACCCCGGTGGTGGCACCCGGATAGCTGAACGCGACCCGCTCGAAGCGCAACCGACCGTGCACCGCGCTGCGCGGCAACGCGACAGCGCCGGCGGAATCCACTATCTCCGGTGGAGTGTCCAGCACCTCCTGGATGCGGTCGGCGGCGGTAGCCGCCTCCTGACCGTTGGCGATGATCCAGCCCAGTGACTGCACCGGCCAGATGAGCATCAGTTGGAGGCTGACGAACGCGACCAGCTCGCCGATGGTGAGCGCGCCGTGCGCGGCGGCGGCCGCCCCGGCCGCCAGCACCACCCCCAGGGTCACGTTGGGTACCAGGTCGAGCAGCGCCGAGGTGTTCGCCAGCAGCCGCCCCTTGCCGACGCCCGTGTCGTGCAGCCGCCGGGCCGCACCGGCGAAGCGAGCGGCCAGCTCGGGCCCCCGCCCGTACGCCTTCATGGTGCGCAGGCCCTGCGCGGTCTCCTCGACCAGCGTCGCCACGTCGCCCTGCTGATCCTGCATCCGGCGGGACGCGGCGTGGTAGTGCCGGCCGAACCGGCGGCTGATCAGCAGCAGCGGCACCGCGCTGGCCGCGACCAGCACCCCGAGCGCCGCGTGCAGGTTGATCAGCAGCACCACCACGACCACGTACGTGGTCAGGTTGAGCACCAGGAAGAAGACGCCGAAGGAGAGGAACCGGCGGATCACCGACAGGTCGCTGGTGATCCGGGAGAGCAACTGGCCGGACTGCCAGCGGTCGTGGAAGTTGGTCGGCAGCCGTTGCAGGTGGGCGTAGACGTCGGCGCGCAGCGCCGCCTCCATGCCAACCGCCGAGGACGACTGGACCCACCGGCGGATGAAGATGAGCACCGCCTCGACCACGCCGAGCAGCAGCGCCAGGCCCCCGAGCTGGAGCAGCCCGGCCGGTTCGTGTCGGGCCACCGGCCCGTCCACGACCCGCTGCACGACCAGCGGTACGGCGATCCCGGCCGCGGTGCCGGCGAGGCCCGCGACGAGCAGCCAGGCGAACTCGGCGGCGTACGGGCGCAGGTAGGGGCGAAGCCGCCAGAGGTTGTGCACGGGGTGGGTGCCCGCGGCGGCCCGGGCGGCCGGGTCGCCGTCGCTCTCCACAGGCACTACCAGACGGTAGCGTCAATGAGTGTCGGTGCTCCTGTCAGCTTGTTGTCAAGCGTCGCTCATGACCGAGAAGCCACTTCTTCACGTCCAGCCCCCAGCGGTAGCCGCCGAGCGTGCCGTCGGTGCGAAGAACCCGGTGGCAGGGCACGAAGAGGGCTGCCGCGTTCCGGGCGCAGGCAGCCGCAGCGGCTCGGACCGCCGGTGGTCGACCGGCCAGCGCGGCGTACCCGGTGTAGGTGACCGGGGTGCCCGGCGGGACCTCGCGCAGCACCTGCCAGGCGTGCGCCATGAACTCGCCACCGGTGCGTTGACGCACCGGCACCGTGTCGATGGCGGCGAGGTCACCGTCCAGGTAGGAGTGGACCGCCGCACTGACCGGGCCGAGGTCGGCCCGCTCCCGTAGCGGTGCCCGCAGGGCCGGATGGACCAGGGGCAGCAGCACCGCCGGATCCGGGGTGAAGCCGGCCGCACGTACGTCACCGTCGGGGCCGGCGAGGATGCTCAGTGGGCCGGCCGGTGTGCTCAGAACGGTGCTGTCGATGTTCATGCCGCTCTCCAGAGTCTGATCGTGGCGTAGGACCGCCAGGGACGCCAACGCTCGGCGTACCTGTCGAGGGTTTGTGGGGTGTCGGGCAGGCCGAGCGCCGCGGCGCCGCGCCGGACCGCGAGGTCGGAGCTGAGCAGGACGTCCGGGTCGCCGAAGGCGCGCATGGCCAGGTAGTTGGCGGTCCACGGGCCGATGCCGGGCAGCGCGAGCAGCCGCCGAACGGCCTCCTCCCGATCCACCCCCGCGGCGAGGTCGACGGATCCGTCCAGCACGGCCCGAGCCAACCCCCGCAGAGCCTCCCGCCGCCCGACCGGCATCCCGAACCCCGGGTCCGGCAGGGCCAACAGCTCCTCCGCGCCCAAGAACCCCCGCAGCTCACCTCGTTGATCATGAGGTTGACCTGGGGTTCGATCTTCTTCGACCTCGTCAACCTCATGATCAACGCGAGCGTGGGCGGCGAGGAGGCGGGTGAGGGTTGTTCTTGCCGACGTCACCGAGACCTGCTGGCCGATGATGGCGCGGACGGCCTGCTCGAAGCCGTCGACGGCACGGGGGACGCGGATGCCGGGTTCGGCGGTGATCGCCGGGGCCAGCGCCGGGTCGGCGGCCAGCGTGCCGTCGATGGCCGCCGGGTCCGCGTCCAGGTCGAGCAACCGGCGGCAGCGGGCCACCGCCGGCGCCAGGTCGCGCAGGTCGGCCAGCCGCAACGTCGCCGCCACGTGCCCGTCCGTCGGGGTCAGCGCCACCTGGCCGGTGCCGTGCGGCAACCGCAGACCCCGGTGGTACGTCCCGTCGCGGACCGCCTCCACGCCGGGCAACGCCCGCACCGCGAGGAAGTCCAGCAGCGCCCGGGCGTGCAGCGGCGGGCGGTACGCCAGCCGGAGCGAGATGGTCCCCGCCCCGGCCGGCGCCTGTTGGCGACCACGGGCAGTGCGCAGGTCCGACGGTGCGCTCGCGTACACCTCGCGAAGCGTGTCGTTGAACTGCCGCACGCTGCCGAAGCCGGCGGCGAACGCGATCTCGGCCATCGCCAGGTCGGTCGTCTCGATCAGGATCCGGGCGGTCTGGGCGCGTTGGGCCCGGGCCAGCGCGAGCGGCCCGGCACCCATCTCGGCGCGCAGCATCCGGTGCAGGTGCCGCTCGGTGTAGCCCAGCCGGGAGGCCAACCCCGGTACGCCGTCCCGGTCGACAACCCCGTCGGCGATCAGCCGCATCGCCCGACCGACCACGTCCGCGCGGACGTCCCAGAGCGGTGAGCCGGGCGCGGCGTCCGGCCGGCAGCGGCGGCAGGCGCGCAGCCCGGCGCCCTGCGCGGCGGCGGCGGACGGGAAGAACCGGACGTTCTGCCGCTTGGGCGTGATCGCCGGGCAGGACGGCCGGCAGTAGATCCCGGTGGACGTCACACCGGTGTAGAACCAGCCGTCGAACCGCTGGTCACGGCTGTCGACGGCCCGGTAACACCGCTCGAAGTCCATCTCCATGTCACCGATGATGCCCCGCTCGGCCGGTCATCGGCTGGCGGGAATCGGACCTGGGTGTGCCGGTGCGCGGAGAGCCGGTCAACGGGGGCGTCGACGCCGCCGGTGCGGCTGGCCCGATCGGCCCGCCTGGCCGGATGGGCTCGGCTGGCCAGATGGGCTCGGCTGGCCGGATCGGCTCGACTGGCTCGGCTGTGCGGCTCGGCTCGGCTGGGTGGCGCGGTGTGGCTGGCCGGTCAGCAGGGCCGATCGGAACACACCGTCCGGGTCGTACCGCTTCCACAGCCGCCGGACCCGGGCCCCGGTCTCGCCCGGGTAGATCCGGGCGAACGCGGCGGGGTCCGGCCGGCCCTCGAAGTTGACGTACGCGCCGTCGGCGCGGGCCCCGGCCGCCCGCCAGGCGGCGTTCAACGCGGCGTCGGCCTGCGGCGGAAACACCGAGGCCACGATCAGCGTGTCCTGGTGGCGATGCGGGTACGCGGTCGCGTCGGAGGCGACGTCGTTGACAGCGCCGCCCAACGAGCGGAGCTGGATCACCGCCCGTCCCGGCCCGGTCACCGCCCGAGTCACGGCCCGCGCCCCGGCGTCGTCCAGCGAGGTGAACAGACCGTTCGTGGTCGTGCCACGCTGCTGCCCGACGTTGGGGTTGAGGTGCGCGGTCGGCACCAGCGTCGGGTAGGGCAGCAGGTCGGTCCGGTGTTCGAGCACCTTGCCGATGGCGAGCAGCGGCTCCACCGCCGGTCGGGCCCGGCGCAGGCTCTCGGCGGCGACCACCGCGGTGATGGACATGAGGACCGATCGACCCTCGGCGAACACCACGGCGGCCGCCGACAGCTCCCGTGGCGCCTGGGCGAGGTAGCTCGTCCACTCCCGGACGGTGCGGCCGTCCGGATGCGCCTCGACGACCAGCTGCGCGACGCCGACGTTGCGCTGCTCGACCGCCTCGATCTCGAAGGCCACCACGATGCCCGCGCCGGCCCCGGCGCCGCGGACCAACCAGAACAGCTCCGGCTCGTGGTCGGCGTCCGCTCGTACCAGCGTCCCGTCCGCCAGCACCACCTCGACGGCGCGGACCCGGTCGATGGTGAGACCGTGGGCGCGGACCAGCCAGCCGACACCACCGCCGGTGGCCAGGCCACCGACGCCGACGCCGCCGTAGTCACCCGAGCTGATCACCAGGCCGTACGGGGCCAGCGCCTTCGCCACGTTCGCCCAGCGGGCACCGGCCTCGACCCGGACCAGCCCAGCCCGTTCGTCGATCACCTGAACCCGGTTGAGCATCGACAGGTCGATGACGACCCCACCGTTGTTGGACGAGGCTCCGGAGAGGCCGTGCCCCCCGCTGCGGACCGCGATGGGCAGCCGCTGCTCCCGCGCGTAGCGCAGCGCGTCGACGACCTGCTCTGGCGTCTTGGGCAGCAGGACCGCGGCCGGAGACGCCGACCTGGTGTACGTCGAGCGCAGTTGCGCGTACCGGCGGTCGCCGGGCGTGACGATCTGCCCCCGGAGGGAGTCGGGCACCCGGGCCATGGCGGTGCTCATCGTCGCCCCCGCAGCTCGCGCCTCGGGCGTCCGGGATCGGTCATGGCCCAAGGATGAGCGGGCCTGCCGGCCTCGACAAATTCGGTGGACCGGTGCCCGCTGGTCACCGCCGGGCGTGACGCTCGCCGGGGCCGGGGAGTGGCGCGAGAGGGTGACCGGAATCTCGGACCGGTTCCCCGCCCCCGGCTCGGGAGGCCAGTGGCGTGCCCGGCACCACCGTGACCGGCGATGACAGTGGGACGGCCGGTCCGGCCGGCGCGAGGAAACCACCGACCGGACCGGTCCTGGTCAGCGCAACGGGGTCGGCGACACCGTCGGTCGGCCCGGCACACCGGGCGGGCCCGGCGGATTCGACGGGCTTGGTGAGGCGGTCGGTCCGGCCGGCGCACCCGGTGCCCCCGGCTTGCCTGGCACGCCCGGCGGAGCCGACGGGGTCGGCGAGACCGTCGGCCGTTCCGGTACGCCGGGCGGGCCAGACGGATTCGCGACCGCGCCACCGGGGCTCGGCTCGACCGTCGGCACAGCGGTGGGTGCGGACGGGGTTGGCACGGGTGGGCTGGGCACGGCTGCCGGACCGGCCGGACTGGGCACGGCCGGGGGAGGCCCGTCCGAGCCGGTCGCGGCGAGGGCGAGCGGAGTCGCGATCAGGATCGCCGCCAGGGTGCTCACCGCCCCCACTGCCACAGTGGCGCGACGTCTGTTGCGCACCCGCCGTTCCGCTCGGCTCAACTGGTCATGCACGATCGGTGCCTCCTCGGCCAGGTCGGTGAGGGTGGAGCGGATGAGGTGCTCGAAGGGTTCGGTCATCGCCGTACCTCCAGCATGTCGACGTCCGGCAGCAGGTCGCGCAGTCGCTTCACCGCTCGATGGGTACGGCTGCGCACGGTGCCCACCGAGCAGCCCAGCAACTCGGCCACCCGGGCTTCGGGGAGGTCCTCGTAGTAGCGCAGGACCACCACCGCCCGCTGCGTCGGTGGCAGGTGGCGCAGCGCGGCCCGCATCGCCAACCGCACGTCGGAGCCGCCGCTCGGGTCGCCGCCGACCGGTTCGTCCGCCGGGTTGAGCGGTGTCTCCCGCCACCGGCGAAGTCGCCGCCACCAGCTGATCTGCTCGCGGTACATCACCACGCGCAGGTAGCCCTCGGGGTCGGCGTGGCGAATGGTTCCCCACTTCGGGATGGTCCGCGCCAACGCCGACTGGAACAGGTCCTCGGCGGCGTTGCGGTCCCCGGTCAGCAGGTACGCGACCCGCATCAGCGCCGGAGTCCGGCTGCCGACGAACTCGGCCAGCCGCGCGCGCTCGTCCTCGTCCACCCACCACCCCCGTTTCGTTGTCACAGATACAGACGTCCCAGGTCATCGTCGCTATCCACCATCGGTGGGGTTTTTCGGCCCGAAAGTGTCGGTCGTGCCGGGTAGCGTCCGGCCACCAACTGAAGAAGGGGTGCGGCGGATGACGAGCGTGGCGGGTTGGGCGGCGGCGTCGACACCGGGTGCGTTTCCGCCGCTGCCCCGCGCGGTGGCGCAGTCCTTCTACCGCCGGATGCGGGCCGTCGCGCCGGCCGCCGTGGGCGCCATCGAACGGGACCGGGCGGGCGACCGCGAGCAGAGCTTCCCCGACACGGCCTGCGGCCGGTTGGCCGGCTCACTCGACGACGCGGGCCTGCGGGCCCTCGGGATGTGGACGCACCACTGGTGCATGCGCTTCTACGACGACGACACGAGCGTTGGCCGGCGGTTGATCCGCGAGATCGCCGCGCGGCCTGGGCTGGGCTGGATGGCCGACGAGGTGCGTTGGATGTTGCGGGAGTCGGTCTCGGCCGGGCCGGCCGCCGCCGACCGGTTCACACTGCCCCGCGCCGCCGCCGGGCAACTGTCCCTGGCCGACCGTCGGGCCCTGGGTCACTGGCCCGAGGCCGAGGTGCCCCGCCAGCGGCGGCCCGACCAGCTTAGTTGATCATGGCGAGGTCCGACCGCCACCCGCGGCTGGCGGTCGGCCCCACACCCAGCGCGCCGGAGACCGGCTACGGCAGGATGGACGCCGCACCGCCCTCGACGGAAGGACGCTCCGATGCCCGCCAGCGAACCGACCATCATCGCCACCAGCATGGGCTTCTTCCGGGGCGACCGCGGGCCGTACGACCTGCGCCCCAGTCCGGTCTTCGAGCTGGCGGCCGAGTTGGCCGAAGCCGGTCCGCAACCGCGGGTCTGCTACCTCGGGCAGGCCGTCGGCGACCAGCCCACCTCGCTGACCGCCGTCTACGGCGCGTTCGCCGACACCCGGTTCCGGCTGTCACACCTCGCCCTGTTCCCGATGCCGAACGTCGAGGACATCCGCGCCCACCTGCTCGCCCAGGACGTGATCTGGGTCGGCGGAGGCAGCGTCGCCAACCTGGTCGCCGTGTGGCGGGTGCACGGGCTCGACGAGATCCTGCACGAGTGCTGGCAGGCCGGCGTGGTGCTGGCCGGCGTCTCCGCCGGCTCGATCTGCTGGCATGTCGGCGGTGCCACCGACAGCTTCGGCCTCAAGCTGCGCGGCTTCACCGAGGGCCTGGCCTGGCTGCCGTACGGCAACGGGGTGCACTACGACAGCGAGGGCCAGCGCCGCCCGCTGATGCACGAGCTGGTCGGTGACGGCACGCTTCCCACCAGCCACTGCACCGACGACGGCGTCGGCCTGGTCTACCGGGGCACCCGGCTGGTCGAGGCAATCGCGGACCGCGAGGGCGTTTCGGCGTACGAGGTCAGCCGCGGCGCGGACGGCAGCGTCCGGGAGGCGGTCATCGCCCCCCGCCGGCTCGGCTGAGCGTCACGCCTCCTCGGCCGGCTGTCGGCTGCGCAACACCGCGTCGAAGACCTGGGCCAGCTCGGCGGCGTCCTCCCCGGCGTGGTGCGTGTGCGGCATGTCGTGCAGGCCCAACTCTTGCTTGATCGTGTCCTGGTGGGTCTTGGCCCAGTCGCTGCCGGTCAGCCCCATCCAGTAGCTGCGGAGATCAACACCGGAGCCGGTCGCACCGAACGGGCTGTGCCCGACGAAGCGGACGAAGTACCAGTGCACGAACATGCCGTCCCAGACGGCCGGGGCGGCGAGGAAGACCGGACGGCCGACCCGGCGCAGCCCGTCGACCCAGGCCGCCGCGGCGGACATCGCCTCCTGCGCGGTGGGTGCCTCCCGCAGCAACCGGTCCCGGTCCAGGCCGGAGACGGCCAACGCCGCCGGGACGAACTCGTCGGAGATGGGACGCAGCTCGGTGTAGAAGGTGAGGTCCGGGCGGCCGGCCACGGCCATGCCCAGCGAGATCATGCTGTACGGCCCGGGGATCGGCCCGTCCGCCTCCACATCGACGGCGATGAAAAGCTCGGGCAACGTCGAGGTCATCCCACCTCCAGCAGCGGAACGTCGAACCGGGAGATTAGCAACGCCTGACGGGGCGCGGTGGGAGCGACGATCGACCAGCGGCGCGGCGACGAATCGGAGCCGCGTGGACCGGCCCGGCCGGGACCGGCGTAAGCTGGCCCGTCGTGAGTCTCACCATCGGCATCGTCGGCCTGCCCAACGTCGGCAAGAGCACGCTGTTCAACGCGTTGACCAAGAACGACGTGCTGGCGGCGAACTACCCGTTCGCCACCATCGAGCCCAACGTCGGCGTGGTCGGGCTTCCCGACGAGCGGCTGGGCAAGCTGGCCGAGATCTTCTCCTCGCAGAAGGTGCTGCCGGCGCCGGTGTCGTTCGTCGACATCGCCGGCCTGGTCCGCGGCGCGTCGAAGGGGCAGGGCCGGGGCAACGCCTTCCTGGCCAACATCCGGGACGCATCGGCGATCTGCCAGGTCGTCCGGGCCTTCTCCGACCCGAACGTGGTGCACGTCGACGGCAAGGTCTCCCCGGCCGACGACATCGAGACGATCAACACCGAGCTGATCCTCGCCGACCTGCAGACCCTGGACAAGGCGCTGCCCCGGTTGGAGAAGGAGGCCAAGCTCCGCAAGGACCGGGCCGCCGCTGTCGCCGCCGCGAAGGCCGCGATCGAGGTGCTCGACGGTGGCACCACGCTCTACTCCGGGGCCGCCGCCGCCAAGATCGAGCTGGAGCACCTGCGCGAGCTGCACCTGCTCACCACCAAGCCCTTCCTGTACGTCTTCAACGTCGACGAGGCCGAGCTGGCCAACGAGACGTTCCTCGACGAGCTGCGCGCCCTGGTCGCCCCCGCCGAGGCCATCTTCATGGACGCCAAGATCGAATCTGAGCTGGTGGACCTGCCCGAGGACGAGGCCCGCGAGCTGCTGGAGTCGATCGGGCAGAACGAGCCCGGCCTCAACCAGCTCGTCCGGGTCGGCTTCCGCACCCTCGGCCTCCAGACGTACCTCACGGCCGGCCCCAAGGAAGCGCGCGCCTGGACCGTCCCGGTCGGCGCCACCGCCCCGGAGGCCGCGGGTGTGATCCACAGCGACTTCCAGCGCGGCTTCATCAAGGCCGAGGTGGTCTCCTACCACGACCTGGTCGAGCACGGTTCGATGGCGTCGGCCAAGGCGGCGGGCAAGGTCCGCATCGAGGGCAAGGAGTACGTCATGCAGGACGGCGACGTGGTGGAGTTCCGCTTCAACGTCTGAATCCGACCCGTTACCGCAGGTCAGGCAGTTGAGTCGTCCCCCGGGGGCACATCGGGGGCACAACCCCACGCGTCATCGACGGCGCGACGGGTGCGTTCTTCCGAGTCCGGCATCAGGTGGCCGTAGGTCGACAGGACCAAGGTCGCGTTCTCGTGCCCCAGCCGTTCAGCGACCACGATGACCGACTCGCTCTGCATCAGCAGGACCGACGCATAGTGGTGCCGCAGGTCGTGACTCGTGGTGCCCTTGGGTAGCCCGGCACGCTCGACGGCCGCCGAGAAAATCAAGGAGCCGTAGTAGTCGTGCCGGTACGGGCCGGCGAAACGGGTGGTGAAGATGGTGCCGTCAGCAGCCGGCGGGAACTGCGCCGAGTGCTCGCGGATGGCAGTCGCCACCACCTGAGGGAGCGGGATGGTTCGGCGCGATCGGCGAGTCTTCGGCTCGGTGCGCACCTTGGATTGCGGAGCGAACTGCCATTCGATCCGAACGGTCCGGGCGACGTAGTCGACATCCTGGACGCGCAGTGCAAGCAGCTCACCGAGGCGAAGTCCGAGACCGGCTTGCACGATCACCATGGCCTGATTGCGAACGGGCATCGAGGCGGCGAGGTCGCGCACCTGGTCGACGGTGAGTGGCACGATGCGTTCTCGGTGGGCTGACGGCAGGCTAATTCTCACCACCGGAGAGCGGCCGACAAGCCTATCCAACACCGCAGCCGCGTAGACAGACCGCAGCAGCCCGACGAGGTTGCGAAGAGTCGACGGGGCGAGCACCTTGGATCGGTCGGCCGCCCACGCTTGCACCTCAGACGGCACCACAGCCGCCAGGCGGCGAGAGCCGAGCGGGGCGGCGGCGATGTGCGTTTCGATCAGCCCGGACACCCGGCGGGCGGTCGTCGGCCGGTGGGCGCGGCCAGCGGCCCAACGTCGGGCGTACTCGACGACGGTTGTCTTGTCGGATGGGTCGACGTACTGGCCACGGAGGATGTCGCCTTCGACCTGGGCAAGGAATCGGTCAGCGTCGACCTTTCGAGTGAAAGAACGCTTCCGCTGCCGGCGAGCATCGTCCCGCCAACGGGCAAGGTAGCTGACCTTGCCGTCGCGGTTACGTTTTTCGACGCTGCCCATGTCAGGCCGCCTGTCCGGCGAGCCAGGACCGGACGTCAACCGGGTCGTACCGCAGGTGCCGGCCAACCTTGAAGGCGCGTGGACCGGTCCGGCGGTAACGCCACTGGTAAAGCGTGCCCACCGGAACCCGGAGGAACGCAGACACGTCCTCGATCGACCACAGATCATCCATGCTCGTTGTTGCTCGGCTTGCCAATGTCAGTCCTCCTTGTCGGTGCTTTCTAGGCGGCCGGCGACAGACCGGCGGGGGTGGTGCCGAGTTCGTGGGCGAGTTCTTCGCGTCCGGTGGCGTGTTGGGCGCGGGCCATGGCGGCGGCGGTGTTGGCGAGGAGTGCGTCTCCGGTGGTGTGCCAGCCGACGCCGGCGAAGGTGAGGGTGCCGACGATGAGGGTGGTGGTGTCGTCGAGGTGGTCGACGGCGCGCAGCGCGGCGGGTTGCTCGTCGGCCTGGTCCTGGTGCTCGTGTCGGCGGAAGGCGACGCGGGTGTCGCGCAGGAGTTGGAAGGTGACGGAGTAGCGGCGAGATTTGGTGAGGAAGTGGCCGCCGTAGCCGAGCATGTGTGCCCATCGGCGCAGCCGGGCGTAGGGGTTGCCCGTGACTGGTTTCGTGGGTTCGGCGTCAAGGGCGGCTTGACGGTCGGCGACGCAGACGGGGCAGGCGGCGTAGCGGGTGTGGGTGCCGCAGTCGGGGCATTCCCAGCGCTTTACGAAGCCGGGTGTGGGCCGGTGGTCCCGGGGCCGCTGCGAGAGCGGGATGGGTGTGGTGGTGGGTCGGCCGAGTCGCCAGCAGGCGTCGATGAGGCGGGCGGTGTGGTCGCCGTCGGGGTCGGCGTAGTCGCCGATGCTGTCGGCGTCGAGCCTGACGGAGCGGTGCCCGGTTACCTCGGTGCTCTTGGTGGCGTACTTGGCAAGGTAGCCGGCGACGAGGCTGTCGGTGACCTCTCCCGTGCCGCTGGTGGTGATGGGTTCCAGGTCGAGTTGTGCGCCCCAGGTGATCGACCAGCCGTCGGCTCGGTCGGGGTGTGGTGGGGTGGTGTAGGTGATCTGTGTGGCGGCGTGGCGCAGCGCGTCGACCAGGTCGTCGACGGTGAAACCGGGCGGTGGGGGGACGATCGCGTCTGGGTCGGTGGGGTTGACGCCGTCGAGGCGGGCGATGGCATGGAAGTGGACCGCTGCCCGAGCTTGAAGTTCTGCGACCTTGCCGGGTGAGAGCCGGACCGGGGCGACCTTGCGGACCTTTCCGGAGGGGGTGACCAACTCTACGGAGGGGATGCCGCGTTGCCGGGCGAGGTGGGCGAGGTGGCGTTCCGCGGCTTGCTTGGTGCGGTGCCATAGCTTGCCGGAGAACAGGTTCCAGACGACCTGGTGGTCGTGGTCGTAGCAGTCCAGGCACAGCGGCCGTCCGATCACCGTGTCGCCGGTTTCGTGGCGTGCCCAGCAGACGGCGGGGCGGTTGTGGGCGCAGAGTCCGGCGCTGCGGTCGGTGCTGCGGCGGGCGTGGCACGGTTCGGCCCGGCAGTCGCAGCGTTTGCGGTTGGCGCAGGTGTGCCGCTTGACCGACCGGTTGTGCACGGTGCCGAAGGACGGTGCGGTGAACGTCGCGAACACCGCCGGGTGTGCGGCGACTGTTTCGGGGATGCCTTTACCGCCGAGGAGACCGGCGCGCAGCACCTGAAAGGCATCGCGTTGGTAGGTCTGCGCGCAGGCGGGACAGACCGTCGCACGGCGGTTGCCGCACGCCTTGTAGATCGCAGCGTCGGGCATGTGGTCGGTGTGCCGGGCGTCGAGGAGTCGGCCGGTGGCGGGTTCGACGGTGAGCAGCTGCCCGGCGAGGCGGATGGGGCGGGTGCAGGCGGCGGCGGCGCGGACGTGTTCGAGCCAGCCGAAGTAGTCGGGTTGCTGGGCGCGGGTGAACGCGGAGCCGGCGGCGGTGTAGCCGACGTAGGGGGTGGTGTCGGCGTTCGAGCCCACACCCCGGGCCGAAGCGCGGGGTGTGAGGTCCAGCGTCGAAACCATCAGGCAGCCTCGGTGAGGTGCCGGGTGGTGATGGTGTGTTGGGTGACGATGATGCGGCAGGCGCCGCACTGGCGGTCGCCCGGTTCGTGCCGGTGACACGCGATGATGGCGGTCGTGTCGCCGCAGCGGATCGTGACCGGGGTCCGGCAGGGACCGCCGGGGATGACGTCGATGACGGTGCGTCGGGTGTCGTAGACGTGTGGCTCGGCGAAGGCCGGGCAGGTGTGGGTGACCTGCTCGATGTCGACGACGTGGATGGTCATCGGGCACCACCGACGGGGGTGCCGTTCACGATGGCCGGGGTGTGGCCGGTGATGGTGTGCAGCAGTTCCCGGGCGATGTCCGGGGTGACAGAGAGCAGGTCGGCGAGTTCCTCGGTGGTGATGGGTCGGCCGGTGCTCTGTTCGTGGCGTCCGATGACGAACCGGGCGGTGGGCATCAGGTGCGCCGGGACCTCGGGCCGGGCGACCGGGATCGGGGTGAAGGTGGGTGCCGTGATGGCGGCCGGGACTGGTGCCGGCGGGGTGTCAACGGCCGGAGCGGGTGCCGCAGTGGTGTCGACGGTCGACGTGGTGGCCGGGGTGTCGGCCGGCTGGGTGGCCGGTGCCGTTTGGTTGAGGTCGTTGACGGCGGCGAGGAGTGCGGCGGCTTCGGCTTGGATGGCGGCGAAGTCGGGGCGGATGCGTCCGGCGACGAGTTCGACGCCGATGACGAGGACGACGACCAGGGCGAAGACCAGGCGTAGGCCGAGGCTGCCCGGGGAGGCGAAGTTGATGGTGGCCGACAGCAGTGCGGCGCAGGCGAAGACGATCAGGGCTCCGCGTTTGGCGTCCTTGGCGATGCCGCTCGTACGGACGACGGTTAGCATCGACACCATCGCGGCGTCGAAGATCAGCGGCACGAGGTAGGCGAAGTAGCCGGCGTTCTGGGTCCACAGGTAGTGGGCCTGGTGGAGGTAGCTGGTCAGCAGCGCAGCCAGCAGAACGAACCGGTTGTACCGCTTGATCGATGTGATTGCCTTGAGCATTGTGGGCACGGCTTCGCGGGCGTACTCGGCGGCGAACTGCTCGGTGACAGCGCTGGGATCAGTCATCGGGTGCCTCCGTGGCAGTCGAGACATTCGCCGAATCGGCGGGGAATGTAGTAGGGCTTGACCTGCTCGCAGACACGGCAGGTCCGGCGCGCACGAAGCGCCTTCGCGATGGCCTCGCGTTGGGCGGGCGTGGCAGTGCGCTTCGGTGCGGCCAAATCGAGGCGGTAGAGGTAGGCGACCCGCCGGTTGGTGCGGTGCCGCCAATAGATCTGCGCGACCGGGTCATGTCCTCCAGGACGAAGGCCAGCGGAGCGGAGTTGACGCACCGTGGCCAGGCCGTCAGGGGCGCAGTGGTAGGGGAAGGTGGGGAACCCGTAGCGGGTGCCGAGCGGGTCGTAGAACTCGACCCGGATACCGGTCCGGTCGGCCAGGTTGTCGAGGTCACTGCTGCGCAGGTCGGTCATGGCTTGTCACCGCCCCAGCGCTGTTGGGCGGCTTGGCGGGAGATGCCGAGGCGGGAGCCGATCTCGGCCCAGGAGTAGCCGAACGCCCGCAGGCCGATCACGGCTTCACCGATCGCGTCGTCAATGACGCTGGAGAGGGCGATCAGGTCGCGGAGTGCTTCCACATCGCCGGTGGCGACGCGGCGGCCGTGAGCGCGGATGATGCGCCGAGCGAAGCCGGCGAACTCGTCGTTCTCGACGACGTCCCGACGTCGTTGCCGGGGCAGGTTGGGCGTCAAGGACTTCTTGACGGTGTTCATCGGATCTCACCTCCGGTGGTGCGGAGGGAGTCCCACTCGGTGGCAGCCGCCGTGAGGGCGGTGATGACCTGCTCGGCGGTGCGGGCCGGGTCGTCGTTCCACGAGTAGGGCGAGGTGTGCTCGTCGAGCAGGTAGCCGTCCTCGTCGACGAAGAAGACCGGAGCGGTGGTGTCGAGGTAGTCGACGAACACGCCCAAGGCGCTCAGGTAGTCGGCGAGGGCGTCGGGGTCGAGCTGCGAGAAGTGCTCGACGGTGTGTCCGGCGCAGGCGATGCCGATGGCCCCGGCGGCGCAGGCCGGCGGGGTAAGGGTGTCGGTGGTGTGGGCGTAGTAGGTGCCCTGGTGCCAGCCGTGCCGGCGCAGGTAGAGGGCAGCCATCCGCAGCAGGTCAGCGGGTGTGACCAGCGCGGGGGTGGGTGGGTTTTGGGTAGCCTTCATGGCAACCACGTCCTTTCCGGGCTGTCGGTTGGAGGTCGGCAGGACCGGCGAGCTTGCGAGGCAGATCCGGTCCTGTCGGCCGATCAGTGAGTGCGCAGCCGCAGGTAGCGGCGGTGGCGGGTGTCATCGCCGCCCATGAGGCGCGGGGCGGAGACGTAGACGAGTCGCCCGGTCTGGGCGGCGGCGTGGAGCATCGCGGCCAGGTCTTCGGGTGAACCGACGATCCACATCTCGGTGAATTGCGCGGCGCGTTGGTTGTTGGCCTTGGCGTAGGTGCGCTCGCGGGTGGTCATGCCGCCATCTCCCACTCGGTCGAGTTGACCGCCGGGGTGCTGGCGCTGGTGCCGACGGGGCGGCGGGTCCAAGCGGCGTAGTCGGCGATGTTGTAGATGTCGGTGTCGGTGAGGTAGGCGGCCTTGATGCGGCGGGGAACGCCGCCTTCGGCCAGGAGGTAGGCCGCGCCTTGGTTGGTGGGCGAGATGTCGGAGGCGGTGTAGCCCTGCTCGGCCCAGCCCTGACCGAGGATGATGTTCGAGCTGTTCAGCGAGGTGCACCGGAACGCGGCCCGGTAGCCGAACAGGTCCCGCAGACTGGCGGGGATGATGTCCCAACTTGGGCGTTGGGTGGCGGCGACGACGGGCATACCGCAGGCCCGGCCGAGGGAGACGAGCCCTCGTAGGAGGGTGGAGAACTCTTCCTGCTGTGCCTTGGTGCCGAGGACGGTGGAGAACATGGCGAGTTCGTCGATGATGGTGACGATGACGGACATGCCGTCGCCGTCGGCGAGCTTGCGGCGCCGGTTGGCGAGGAGCCACGTGTAGCGGTTGGTGGCGACGACCAGGAGGCGACGTAGGACGTCGATGGCTTGGTCGATGTCGGGGCCGATGAAGGCGTCGGCGAGGTCGCGCCAGGGGCCGAGTTCGACGAGTTTGGCGTCGAAGAGCACGAGGCGGGTGTTGTCGCACAGGGCGGCGTGGCCGCAGATGTTGTTGATGAGGCCGGATTTGCCGCCGCCGGGTTCGCCTGCGGTGAGCAGGTTGCGGTAGATGACGTCGAGGTAGACGGGTTGGCCGAACTCGTCGATCCCGATGAAGATCGGGTCGAACATCGACAGGCCAGGACCCACCGGCACCACTGCTGCGGTGGTGGGAATCGTGGTGGTCATGAGGTGCCCTCCTGGGCGTTGGGGGCGCGAGGAACCACACGAACGAGCCGCCATGGCTCCTCGCGTCCCGGGTTGGGTTGGGGTTAGATCCAGTCGGAGGTGTCGTCGTCTTCCACGGACGACGCAGACGAAGCCGCGGGCTTGCTGCCGTTGGCCGTAGTAGCCGGGGCCGGCTTCTTGCCGGCGGGTTTGCCCTGGGCCGGGAGGGTGACCGTCGGCATGTGAACGTCCGGTAGGTCCAGGGCGGTGGGGACCGTCAGCGGCGACGCCGAGACGGGGGCGGTCGGGTCGATCACGTCGACCAGCGGGGAACCGACGTGCGCGGTCAGCACCTCACGCCGCTTGATGTCAAACCGCAGGTAGGCGGCGTTGTTCTCCGAAGCACGCTCGATGAGAACAGTGGAGGCGTGACAGGTCACCGCGATCTTGTCCAGGCGACCTTCCAAGTCCTTCTCGGACAGGCCGGGACGCAGGTAGACCCAGACCCGTTCGCCGACCGGGGTGGGACGTGCCCACAGGATCAGCGGCAGTGAACCGGACTGGTTGGCGATGATGAACTGCGAGAAGCACACCCGCAGCCGATGGCGCACCACGAGGCACCAGGTCCAGGCTTTGACCTGGCGGCGGACCGGGCGGATGGCGGCGGGGACGCCGACGACCAGGGCGACGACGATCAGGGTCACCAGGGTCGGGGTGTGGTTGGCCAGCTGCACCCATGCGGTGAGCAGCAAGACACCGAGGATGGTTTCCGGGGTCCACCACCACAGCAGCCGGATCACCGGCCAGATCCGGACGAGCACCCAGACGAGGCCGCCGGTCGGAACGCCGATCAGCGCGCCGACGAAGACGGCGAGGATCGGGTGAATGGAGGAAGCGACCACCACGGCCGCGAGAAGGCCGACGATGACCGCCGTGAGGATGAACGCCATCCGGGCGTTACGCGCGGAGGAACGGTGGACCTTGGCCTCGATGACCGTCACCGTTCCGGTTGACCTGCCGGAGAACCGGCGAGGGCTAGACTTGGACATGACACGTCCTCCCAAGGTGATTGGGGTGGATGGGTTGCAGGGCGTGGGGTCGGCAGGTGTAGGAGCCAGTACCGACCCCACGCTTTTTCGGCGAGTTGGTCAGCCGTTCTTGCCGCCCGTGGTGGCGGCGGTGTCGGCGAAGAGCGAGAAGCTGAGCACGACTGCCTCGATGTAGCCGTTGCTACGCAAGTCGTTCGTAATCTTGATGATGTCGGCCATGGAGCGGATGTGCCGCTTGCAGGGCCATTCGACGGACATGAAACCGATGCCCTGAGGGGCCGTGTAGGTGAACGAGATCATGTAGCGGAACATGGTGCTCCTCCTCGTGGAACCGGCCACCAGGCCGGAGGGATTGGGAAGAACCGGCAACGAGGCCGGCAGGCATGAGAGCCAGTACCGGCCCCGCGCCATTCATGGTTGGCAACCGGATGGGTTGCCGGGCCGGGAACGTAGGAGCCAGAAACACTCCCGGACCGCAGGGATTGAGCAGATCAGCGAAACTCAGTCGCTGGAGACACCAGGAGCACACACAGCACGCCGTGCGAGGGACCTACTTGGCCGGAGAACCAGTCTTCGGCTTCAGCGAGACCGCCCGGAACGCGACGCCGTTACGCCCGTTGGTCGCCCACGGAATGGCCTCCAACTGCTCGACAGCCAGGAAGTCGCCCACCTTCACGCCCGGCTTCTCTCCCGCCGTGGTGATGGTGATGACCTCCCCGCCGTTCTCGTCGAGCACGAAGACCTGGGTGGACCACATGAGCCGGCCCGTGTTCTTCTCGGACTTCTGATTGCCGTTCTGGTCGTTCTTCGGCTCCGGGTCCTTCGACGCCGTCACCTGCTTGCTCGTGGTGTCCACGTACAGCTTCACAACAAACCTCCTGTGTCTTGGGCCAGGTCTTGAGCTAGTCCCGGGTGGACTGTTGCTCGTGGCCTCTGCGGATAAGGCTCCCGCTTCCCGGAGGACGACCCATCCGATGAGCTAGACGACTAGGGGACGTCTGCGTTACCGTGAACACGTCCCTAGTCGTCCCTTGAGGAGTGTCGGATGCCAAATGAGCGGCTACGTGATGCGATCCTGCGTAACGGCCTGACCCCGGTCGTTGTGGCCGAGAAAATCGGGGTCGACGCGAAGACCGTGGAGCGGTGGATCACGCAGGATCGGACGCCCTACCCGCGTCACCGGCACGCGATCGCGGCGATAGTCCGGGAAGACGTGCCCTACCTGTGGCCCGACGCGGTGACGCCGGAGAAGGCATCGCAGATCGGGCAGAGCGAGATGATTCAGCTCTACTCGCGGCGATCGTCGGTGCCGTACGACCTGTGGCGTCGGCTGATCGAACGCGCCACGAAGCGCATCGACGTGCTTGCCTATGCCGGACTCTTCCTTCTAGAACAGGATCCAAGGCTTGTCGACGTCCTGCGTCAAAAGGGTATTGACGGTGTACCGGTCAATATCCTGCTCGGTGATCCGGCCAGCGCCGCGATCGAGCGGAGGAGTGTCGAGGAAAGTGCGCCCGGTGTCATGGCCGCGAAGATCCGGCAGGTTCAGCACTCCTACAACCGCCTTGATGGTGCGCCCGGAGTGAAGGTTCTCTACCACGACACGACGCTGTACAACTCGATCTACCGCTTCGATGACGAGATGTTGGTGAACATGCACGTCCTCGGCTTTCCGGCGCCGCATGCGCCCGTGATGCACCTACGCAAGCTCAACGGTGGTGACCTCTTCCGCACCTACTCCGACAGCTTTGACCGGGTCCTCGATGTCTCAAAGCCCCGGCAAGGCGACGAGGTGGCAGCCTAGAGACATGGCGAGAACCGAGCACTACCACGACCCGAACGCGCCGAAGGCCAACAGCCTCGTCGTCGCCGTCTCTGTCTTCGTTCGGGACGAGCACGGCAGGGTGCTGCTTATCCAGCGCACCGACAACGGTCTGTGGTCCTTGCCCGGCGGTGGCCAGGAGATCGGCGAATCAGTCGCAGAGACGGCAGCCCGAGAGACCCGCGAGGAGACCGGCATCAGTGTCGAGGTGATCGGGATGGTCGGCGTCTACTCCGACCCCGGTCATGTCATCGAGTACTCGGACGGCGAGGTGCGGCAACAGTTCTCGCTCTGCTTCCAGGCCAAACCCGTCAGCGGTACTCCGACCCCGAGCGACGAATCACATGACGTCCGGTGGGTAGCCCACGACGATCTGGAGTCGCTCGATATCCACCCGTCGACTCTGCTCCGCATCACCCACGGCTACGAGGAACGCCGCAAGCCCTACATCGGCTGACGGACGCCGGTGAGCCTGCGCTGCGTCCGCTGTACGGCAGCGACCATTTCCGGTTCTGCTCTGCCGATGAATCGGGTCACCAGGTGCTCCGGCCCATACCGGGACCGAATCTCCGCCAGCCGGTCCAGCACCTCGAAGTCTTGGCCATCTGGTCCGGTAGTCATGTCGGCGCAGCAGATGGCGTCGGTTACCGCCGTTTCCTCCCGAGGGAACTCGGCCGCCAGGGCCTCACCGAGGCCACGTTCGTCGGCTTCCAACCAGGCGCAGGAGTGATGAGCGACCAGGGCGGCAATCCGCTCGTTGAAGCGCTCACGACGCAGCCAGCGGCCACCATCGAGCGAGTGAAAGCCGGTGTCGATCAGGTCTGGGCTGTAACCCACGTCGTGTAGCCAGGCCGAGGCTACGAGCACGTCGCGATCCTCGATCGGGACTGCTCCGCTGATCCGGTCCGCCTTGGCAGCGACGGCCTGGACGTGACTCCATCGACGGGGTAGCGGTGTCTCCAGCAGTTGTCGCGCAACTTCCCGGGCGGTGTCGACGAGGGCGGCCATTACCCCAGGGTACGGAGCCAGCGGGTCCGCGCGCCATCCCGTGTTCAAGTGCCGGCCGGACTGCCGGCGATGTTGTGCAAAGTTTCTGTACGTCTTCAAGGCGGCCCTGAACGGGCCGCACGCGCCGCCGCCTGGGCGCGCGTCCGTCGCTCCGCTGGCGCTCCGACTCCGGCCACGCAGAACGCCCGGCGGCTGGCGCGGAGAGCGGGAAGCCCGGGGGCCGCCGCTGACGGTGGTGCCGAGGGTCGTTGATGTTTGGTGGGCCGGCAGCCGGCCGGGCCGCGCCCGATCGGCGCGGCGCAGGGAAGGGCACGCCGGGTCCGTGCGGCGGGTCGAGGCGGCGGGCTGGTCGCGGTAACCGCGCCTCCGGCGGGGGCGCAACGACTCCGAGATGGCCGGGGGTCCGTCGGCGCGTCGCGGTCGTGGGTGGTTGCGCAGGGCCACCCCGCCAGCCGACGACCCGGGCGAGCCGAGCAGACCGCCACCCGGCCCGCCAACGTCCGACCGTACGTCAAGGTCCGCTTGACGTGGCGGGCCGGGCGGCGGCCCGCTCCCCATAGGGCGGGTCGGCGGCAGACGGGATGGCAGGTTGAGTTGCCTCGATAGCCTCGGTTCCATGAGCTTGACCTCGCCGCTCCTGGTTCCTCTCGTCGGCTTGCTTGGTGTCTTCCTTGGAGGCGGATTCCAGATGATTGTGGCGCGGACGAACAGGCTCCACGAACGAAGAGTGGCTCTTGAAATGCGGCGGGCTGAGACGCGATTAGATGCCTACGTTCGACTGATTCAATTTGTTGCCGAACGTGAGCATCAGGACGGGCGTCGATTCGGCATGATACCGGCAGATGAGGTTCTGGGGCGCGAACAAACGCACTCCAAAGCTGGCGACGATCAGCCGCCCGACGGTCTTGCTACGCCAATAGACACTCTCGTTGAGGCTCAACTGCTGACATTCGGAGGGCCGATGCTGCCGCTGACAGTTACGTCTTGGAGTCATGCAAGGAGCCAGGCACATCTCGTGAAGATAACAATTCAGACGGTTGAACTCTTAACTGAAGACCGCAGTCCGTTCCCTGAAATTCGGTTTGACGACAGCGACTTAGACCGTCTCCATGCCGCAGAAGCGGCTGCCATTCGGAGTGCTACGCGGGCGGCAAGAATAGTTTTGCGTCAGGTGCAGGCTGAATTGGCAGGAGACATGTATTTCCGCCCATATTCGAGATTGCGGGGCCGGATTTATCGGAAGCGCGAGCATCAAAGGGCAGTAATAGACAACGAGTTTGTCGAAGAAGTCCTAGGCCAGTACAAAGAAATTCTGGATCCGATCTACCAGGCCCTCTCTACGCCCCAGGAGGAAGACGCCAGCGGCGGAGAGGATGCCCACCCCGAGCGGGCGACTAGCTGAGTGACGACCACGACGGACGCCAGCGGACGAGGAGGGATACTGACGGACGGTTCCAGCAGTTCAACGCCCGTGAAAGGCAGGCCAACCCTCCGTGTAGGTTGCCTGGGGGTCAAAGGGTCGTGGGTTGACATCCCATAGGAGCATCGGGATCGTAGCCACCCTCGTCAGGCTTCCTGAGCTGAGGCTAGGTGCCGTCTACCTCATCCTGATCCAAGACGCTTCTCAAATATCCAAGAACCTCTCGGCCAAACGGGGTGACGATGTGCACCTGACCTTCGTCGTACCCAATGCCGCGATTGACCAACGCGAGATCGTCGAACTTCTTCGCGATAGGCGATGACAGCACGGCAGAACCGAATTCCCTTTGAATGACAGCCAGTGGATCCTGTGTGTCGTGGATTGCCTCGCTCGGAAGTGGTCCCGTCGCCTCTAAAGCGTGCAACGCCCGAATGTCTAGGGGGGAGAGTCGTGCCAGCACGCGGACTACCTCGTGTAGATGGTCGACGAGAGCACCGTCCGTGCCTGCAACAGCGTTCGCCAAGACAAGAGCTAGTGCATGAAGGTGAGCGTCAGACCTAGCCGTTGACGCGGCCTGAAGCGTCTCAGTAAGGAGATCGCCAAAGAGGTCGTCTTCAGCCAGCAACAGGATATCTTCCTGAGATCGTCCGCTACGTTCCGAAGCCTCGGCAAGGACAAGGCCGGCGCGACGTGCGCGACGTTCGACAACTGCCTCGGCGTACCGCATGAATGGTGCGACAGGAATCCCTATCTTTTCCAGTAGTTCGCTGGCCAGCTCGCGTTCTGGCTTCCAATCGAAACGTCTCAGATCGCCCACGCCCGAGATCCTAGCCAGGGCGGGCAACCCGGCTTTCCCGATACCAGACACCAGTTGAAGATCATCGGGCACAGATTCGGCACAGTCGACAGTGAGAGCGCGTGTGAAACGTCGAGAGTTACCGAGGGATGCTGACCAGGCCAGCGCACCGGTACGTCCGTCTTAGCCAGCTTCTCCCTTACGTCTCGGGTTAGGGGTTCAAGTCCCAGCCTGGCTGGTCTCACCCAGCAGGCTCGGAACGCCCCAGATTCTGCCGAAGCTGAACTGTGACTTACGTCTCGCACACCCCCAATCGTTGTCAGTCAAGTTCAACTAGGCACACAACTGGTCCGATCTACCCGGAACTCGCGAACTTAAATCGTTCTAAATCCGGGCAAAAGTTTTGCTTTCTGCAACTTGCATTCCGCATTCAATCGCACAAGGTGTCCGTCACTAACGGACATTCCATTGCTTAGCGGACAGAATTCGACGCACAAATAGGGGCTTGCGTGGGAATTGCGAGAGGTGTCCTTGTGCGGCCTGAGTCGTTTGTGTCTGAGCGGGCAACCGCGCATGGGAAGGGGCGGCACCGATGGCTTCGCGGGCCCGGGGTGCCGCCCCCAACCTGCACTGGCCACTAGGTAGGAGCGCAGGTCTAATGACTGTAACGAGAGTGAGACGGAAGAGTCGTCGGCCGGACCGCCGCGAGGGCGAGCGGAAGAGATGGTCGCTTGCTCAATGGGTTGCCCTGCTGGGCGCTCTCACGGCGTGCTTGGCCGCAATGGCAGCCTTCGTGGCTGAGGTCTCGCGATTGATCAACCTTTAGCGGCAACGGCGGGGTCGGTGGAGGGCGAGCACTCGTCATCGCCCTCCACTCCAGCCTTGCGCTTGGGAGCGACGCAAGCTGCACTGAGATCGCCCCTGCCAGGACATCAAGCTAGATCCGGAACATGTGCGGAATGATCAAGCAGTCACCGCCGAGGTGTTCGGTGAACCCCCTGCTATGACACGGGACGCGCCGGTGGTCGCTAATCCCTTCCTAAGCCGTGTGCGTTGAACACCGAGCACGGCTGGCTGCGACGAACCGGCTCGGGGCACACAGGGGGCACAAGACGCCGTCAAACGTCGGCAACCAGCGAGCAGCGGCGGCAAGCCACGACGGGGCGCGACCAGCGTGCCGACCAGGTCGCCGCAGGTCGCGAACGAGCCCGTCTAAGTTCCCGCTTCAACGTCTGAGTCCGAAACGTTCCAGCGCTAGGTGCGGAGCGTGTCGACGAGCTTCTGAACCCGGGCGCGGATGTCGTCGCGTACCTGGCGGACGACGGCGAGAGGCCGGCCGGCCGGGTCGGTGAGCTTCCAGTCTTCGTAGCGTTTGCCGGGAAAGATGGGACAGGCGTCGCCGCAGCCCATGGTGATGATGACGTCGCTGGCTTCGGCCGTGTCCCAGGTGAGCTTGGCAGGGATCTGGCCGATGATGTCGATGCCGACCTCGCGCATGGCTTCGACTGCGACGGGGTTGATCTCGTTGGCGGGTTCACTGCCTGCGGAGCGGACCTCAACGGTGTCGCCGGCGAGGTGGCGCAGCCAGCCGGCGGCCATCTGGGAGCGGCCGGCGTTGTGGACGCAGACGAACAGGACGGTGGGCTTGCTGCTCATCGAGCTTCGGTCTCCCGGGTGAGGTGGGGCACGACGACGGCGTCGGCCGTGTCGGCGGCGTGGGGGTACCAGGCGGCGAGGGCTGCGACGGCGACCAGGCCGCCGACGAGCTGGGCGGCGATGAAACCGGGTAGCGAGGTTGGAGCGATACCGGCGAAGGTGTCGGTGAAGGCCCGGCCGATGGTGACGGCGGGATTCGCGAACGACGTCGACGAGGTGAACCAGTAGGCCGCGCCGATATAGGCGCCCACAGCCGCCGGAGCGGCTGTGGTGCGGCCGGAGCGGGCGAGGGCGAAGACCAGGACGACCAGTCCGGCGGTGGCGACCACCTCGGCCAGCCACAGGTTCCCCCCGGTCCGTTCGGTGCGGGACCAGGCCACCGCCGGCAGGCCGAACATCACGTCAGCCAGGACCGCGCCGGTGATCGCGCCGCCGGACTGGGCGGCGGCGTAGGCGGCGAGGTCCCGCCCGGTCAGGCCGGTGCCGGAGCGGCGGCCGAGCCACCAGTCGACGGCTGAGACGACCGGGTTGAAGTGTGCGCCGGACACCGGGCCGAAGGTCAGGATCAGCGCGCCCAGGGCCAGGGCGGTGGCGATCGCGTTTTCCAGGAGTTGGAGACCGACGTCGGTGGGGGAGAGCCGGGCGGCGGCGATCCCGGAGCCGACCACGGCGGCGACCAGCAGCGCGGTGCCGGCGAACTCCGCCGAGGCTCGCCGTGGCAGGGCAAGGCTCACGCGGTGCTGCTGGCGGCCGGGGCGGCGGAGATGTCCAGGAGCGCCTCAAGTTGCCGGAACGCTTCCGGTTTCACCCGGTACCAGACCCAGGTGCCGCGCCGCTCCGAGTCGACCAGGCCCGCCTCACGCAGCACCTTGAGGTGGTGAGAGATGGTCGGCCCGGACAGGTCGAACGCCGGGGTCAGGTCGCAGACGCACATCTCCGGCACCGAGGCGATCATCGACATCAGCCGCAGCCGGATCGGATCCCCCAGGGCCTTGAACAGCGGTGCGACCATCGCGGCCTGCTCGGCGTCCATGGGGCGGACCGCGAGCGGGGGGCAGCAGGCCACGGCGTTGAGGTCCACCACCGGCAGCTCTTGTTTCGACATGCTTCTACCTTGACAGATCTCGAAACAGGGTGCAACGTAGGTCTTGCTTCGATAAGCATCTAGACAAGGAGATGGCCGTGTCCCGTATCCAGCTCGCCCTGCGCGTGTCCGACCTCGAAGGCTCCGTGGCCTTCTACTCGAAACTGTTCGGCGTCGAGCCGGCCAAGCGCCGCCCCGGCTACGCGAACTTCGCCGTCGAGAACCCGCCGCTCAAGCTCGTCCTCCTGGAGGGCGAGGCCGACCAGCCCACCGTCATGGACCACCTCGGCGTTGAGGTCGCCAGCACCGACGATGTCAACGGCGCCACCAGGCGCCTCACCGACTCCGGCCTGATCACGCTGGAAGAGAACAACACCGAGTGCTGCTACGCCCTCCAGGACAAGGTGTGGGTGCACGGCCCCGGCAATGAGCCGTGGGAGGTCTACACAGTCAAGGCCGACTCCCCGCAGTTGGACAAGGCCACCGACAGCGCGTGCTGCACCCCAGCCGCCGGGACGGAGCCGGCCAGCAACGGGGCCGCTTCAAGCTGCTGCTGACCTTTGCGCCCTCGCGCGCCCGTCGTCGGTTTAGGAGGCGGGCGCGCAGTGCTGGGGCACAGGACAGCGTGGAACGTCGTCAACCAGCGCGCCACGACGAGGACCCGAACGATGCCCTCAGCAGCACCCGTTCAGCGTTCGGAGGTCTCGGAGATGCCCCTCCAAGTTGCGCGTCAACGTCTGAATCCGGCCTGTCAACGGCGGGGCGCGCTGTTACGGCTGCATCGAGGCTGGATACTCTCGGCATGAACCAGATCTGGCCGGTTCTTCTCGTCGCGGCGCTTGGTGTCACCGGTACCCTCGGGGCCGCTATTTCGACCCAGTTCCTTACCACTCGCCGCGAGGACCGCCGGTGGAACCTGGAGCGCGAACGAGAGCAGGAACGCTGGGAGCGGGAGCGCCAGGACCGAGCGGCGCAGTGGCAGCGAGAGGATGAGCTTCGGCATCGCGAGTCCCGCGAAGAGACCTACAAACAGTTCATGCAGACCATCTGGAACTGGGGTCGAAGGGCGGCCGACATCAGGCAGATGATCGAAGACCGCATGGGTCATCTGTTCATTATCGACACCCAGGAAATCTACGATGCCAGCGTCAAAGCCGTGGGCATCATGGCGGAACTGGAGCTTTCGGCCTCCGCGCCGGTCCGAGACTCTGCCCGTGAATGCTGCGACCTCATGTCGAGGTTCGTCTCCGAAGTGGACGCCGTACTTCCCATCTCGGAAGGAGCGGATGGACTCGACGTGCCTGTCAGGCTTCACGACAGCTACAAGGTTGTTGCCAGAAAGACCGTCGAGCTGATGCGCGCCGATCGTGGCCTCATGTCTCTGGACGCAACCAATCCGCACATGCTGCCCAATGTGAGCCAACGGCTGGTGCCCAGGACGATCAGCGACAGCTGCCGACCGGCGATGTCGATCACTTGAACGGCGTTCGTGGCCCACTCGGCTTGCGTTTTCTCCCGGCCCTGACGTTTGCGAACTGTCGTTGGCGCTGATCTCGTTGCTGCCGCTGCCAGTCCTGTCGCCGGTGGCCGCGTCGTTGCTGATAGAGGTGGGCGATCACGGCCAGCGCCATCCACCCGGACAGAACCAGGCCTGCCGCCCCGACCACCCCTTGCAGCCGGCCTCGATGCCCGCTGAGGATGCCGAAGTCGGTCACGAAGTCATCCGGGTCGTTGGGGTTGACCCAGATCCGCACCGCGCTGCCGGCCGCCAGGCAGACCTCCCAGCAGCCAACCTCGGCCTGACGCTGAGCACCGGCGAATTCGTAGCTCAGGTGCATCGTCTCTCGCCGCTTGTGCACTAGTTCATCGACGACTGCCTGGGCTGGCACACCATGGACCCGCAGTCGGCTCTCCCAGGCGTCGTTGTCCTGAAAGGTCTTGAAGGGCAGCCACATCATGACCATCCCGATCACGAGGCCGAGCGCGTAGAAGGGGTAGCGGACGCGCCACCAGCTTCGCAGGATCTGCACGGTGGCCATGGTGGCAGTCGATGTCGACGAGCGGCGGTATGTTGATCGGATGACGGAACAGATGCTCCGGTCGTCGTTCGGTGCGGCGGCGACCGCGTACGCGGAACACCGCCCGGATTACGCGCAGGCCGCGGTGCGGTGGGCGGTGGAGCCCGCCCCCGGCCTACGCGTGCTCGACCTGGGCGCTGGCACCGGCAAGCTGTCCGCGACGCTGGCGGCGGTGGGCGCGGACGTCGTGGCTGTCGAACCCGACCCGGCGATGCTCGCCGAGCTGCGCCGTGCGGTGCCGACCGTCCGTGCCCTGCCGGGCAGCGCCGAGGCCATCCCGTTGCCGGACGGGTCCGTCGATGCCGTGCTCGCCGGCAACGCCCTGCACTGGTTCGACATGACCGTCGCGGGGGCGGAGATTGCCCGGGTCCTCGCGCCCGGCGGTGTCCTGGCCGGTCTGTGGAACATCATGGACGACCGGGTCGACTGGGTTGCCGGGCTCGAACGGGTCAGCGGGAGTGCGGCGATCGGCCCGCGTGACACGTTGAGCAGTTGGCGCGCCGCGACGGCGGGCATGCTCGTTCCGAGTGCTGGCCTGGTCGCCCGGTTCGAATCGGCGGAGCAGGTCGAGTTCCCACACGGGCAGCGCCGCACGGCCGACTCGCTCGTCGCGACGCTGGCGACCCGGGCTGGGATGCTGGTCATGCCGGAAGACGAGCGAGAGGCCACCCTCGGCCGGATCCGTCGCTTCCTCGGGAGCCGACCCGAAACCGCCCACGGCGAGTTCACGCTGCCGATGCTGACCGGCGTGCTGCGCGCCCGCCGGAGCTGACGGCCGGGCGGGGCATTGGAAGCTGTGCTGGCAGGCGCCGAGGTGGCTCTGGTGGGTCTGTTATCGGCGAAGGACAAGGAGTTCGACAGCAAACTCGGTGGGCGCTCAGAGGGCGGCCGCGATCCAGGTGACGATCGCGCCGACGACGACCAGAACCAGGTTCAGCCAGACGTCCTTCCGTTCGCCTCGGAAGAGGTGGAACCCGGCCGCGAGGACCTGCAGGATCGTCAGCCCGGCGGCTGCCGCGACGGCGAGGACGGGTGCGATTCCCGTGAGCGGCGGCAGGATGAGG
The DNA here is from genome assembly GCF_042871765.1 of Micromonospora sp. NPDC005553. NCBI lineage: Bacteria > Bacillati > Actinomycetota > Actinomycetes > Micromonosporales > Micromonosporaceae > Micromonospora > Micromonospora sp. NPDC005553. The sequence continues at coordinate 717,812 of NZ_JBIAJD010000003.1, forward strand.
CCGACGCCTCCGAGCACCTCCAACAGGCCGATGGCGCGTACGCCGGCCATCGGGACCGCGGTGCCTGCCCACGCCATCATCGGTGCGAGCTGCGCCCGGCTCCGGACCACCTTCATACCGCCTGAGTACAGGTAGAACAGCGCGAGCAGCCCGCCGACGATCCAGTACGCGATCTCCATCAGTCCCCCGTGGTCGCGAGTAGTAAGTAACCAGATCCTGGGGCATGATCGAGGGCTCTACAAAAGGCACATCGCTGTGCCCTACCCACATCGAGGGGTCATGTCGAAGTACGGGAAGTCGTGTCTGATCCGTGGCGACGGCGGCCGTGCCATTCGCGGCATCCTCAACCGGATCGGCGACAAGTGGAGCCTGCTGGTCGTGGCTACCCTCGACGGCGAACGCATGCGCTTCAGCGAGCTGCAGCAGCGCATCCCGGAGGTTTCTCAGCGCATGCTGACCCGGACCCTTCGGCACCTGGAACGCGACGGCCTCGTCTCCCGGCACGTCTTCGCCGAGGTGCCTCCGCGCGTCGAGTACCAGCTCACCGACACCGGCCGCACGCTGATCGGGCCCGCAGTGACCCTCGCCGAGTGGGCTGTCGAACACAACCCGGACATCGAGCGCAATCAGCACACCTACGACCTGCGCGAGCGCTGACCTGCGGGTGGTTGCGGCGCTCCAAGGGCCGGGGCAAAAACCGCCCGTCACGGCGCGCCACGGGTCCGCGCGGATCTCCGGTGTCCCTCGGACGGACGGTGAGGTCGCTTGTCCAGAGTGGGCACATAAGCCGGGAGGTGATCGGCCAGGTCGTCGCCCTCGCCGGATCTCGCCCTACTGCTCGGCCCAGGCACCCAGTTCGTTGCCGCTGGGGTCGGTGAAGTGGAACCGCCGGCCACCGGGGAACTCGTACGGCCCGTTCACCACCTGGCCGCCGGCCTCCTTGACGGCCTGCACCGACCGGTCCAGGTCGGTGGAGTAGAGCAGCACGAGTGGGCCGCCCGCCCGAACCTCCGCGTCCAGACGGAGACCGCCGACCTCGGGCGCGGCGTCGCCGTGTGGGCTGCGGATGCCGGCGTACTCCGGCCCGTAGTCGTTGAACTGCCAACCGAACGCGTCGGCGTAGAAGCGCTTGGCCGCGGCGAGGTCGGTCACCGTGAGCTCGACGTAGTCGATGGCGTGGTGTCGGTGTGGCGATGGCTCAGACATGCGCCGATCGTGCACCCCGGGTACGACGAAACCCCGAAGCGCAACGAAAGGTTGCGTGATGGGTGCCGGCTGTCGTAGGTTAAGTGCAACCAAAGGTTGCGAAAGGTTGTGGGCATGGAACAGGGAACGATCGAACGCGACATCCACGTCGACGCGTCCCCCGAGGTCGTCTTCGAGGTGGTCAGCCAACCCCAGCACATGCGGGAGTGGTGGCCCGACGATGCGCGGTTCGAATCCGTCGCCGGTGCGCCCGGCGAGCTGATCTGGCGCGACGCCGACACCGGCGAGACGAAGACCGTCGCGCTCGCCGTCGTCGAGGTCGACCCGCCGAAGCGGTTCTCCTTCCGGTGGTGCTTCACCGAGCCGGACCGGAGCGGGCAGGCGCTGTTCGTCACCTTCGACCTGGTGCCCAGCGGCACCGGGACGCTGATCCGGATGACCGAGACCGGATTCCGCGAGCTGGGTTGGGAGATCGCTGTCCTGGAAGAGCAGTACCGCGACCACGAGAACGGATGGAATCACTACATGCCCCGGCTGGGGGAGTACGTCGCGCGGCTGGTCGCGACCCCATGAGCGCGGTGGTCGACGACGAGCTGTGGTCGGCGATCGGCGACCCGATCCGTCGTACGATGATCGATCTTCTTCTCGCCGACGGGCCCGGCACGGCCACCTCGTTGAGCAGGCGGCTACCCGTCACCCGTCAGGCCGTCTCGAAGCACCTTGCGGTCCTCGACCGGGTTGGGCTGATCCACGCCGAACCGGCCGGTCGCGAGCGCCATTACCAGGTGGACGAGGCGCAACTCTCCCGCGCGGTCGCCCAGCTGTCGGCGGTCGGCTCCACCTGGGACGCCCGACTCCGCCGGATCAAGCGGATCGCCGAGGCGATCGAACGCACCCGCACCAACGACGAAGGAGATTGAGAATGGTCGACATCCTGCACCGGGTCGGCGTCGTCGCTCCGCTCGACGACGTCTACCGAGCGGTGGCCACGCCGGAGGGCCTCGCAGCCTGGTGGACCACCGACACGGTGGGCAAGAGCGAGGTCGGTGGACAGTTGGCGTTCCGGTTCGGCGATGCCGGCGGCTTCGACATGGAGGTCCTGGAGTTGAACCCCGCAGGGCGGGTGCGGTGGCGCGTCGTCGACGGCCCAGAGGAGTGGGTCGGCACCGAGGTCGACTGGCGTCTCGACCAGCGCGGCGAGTACACGATCGTCCAGTTCGCACATCGGGGCTGGCGCGAGCCGGTCGAGTTCATGCACCACTGCAGCACCAAGTGGGCGCTGTTCCTGATCAGCCTCAAGGAGCAGGTGGAGACCGGCCACGGCCGACCGGCCCCGGACGACGTGCGGATCAGCGACTGGCACTGACCTCGGTGACGGCTGCATCGCCGGGCAATCGCGAACCCCGCCTGGAGATCGCGATTGCTCCGGCGACCAGGCCGAGGGCCACGATCGCCACTGCGCAGAGCAGCAGCGTCGGGCGGGGGCCGATGGCACCCACCAGCGGCCCGCCCAGCATGGTGCCCAGCGGCACCGCCAGCACGAGGATGGCACCGTTCGCGGCGAGCACCGCGGGCAGTCGGGCGGTCGACGTGCTGCGCTGGAACAGCGCCATCGACGTGGACATGTACGGCGCCCAGATGAAGCCCGCCAGGGCGAACGCCGGCAACGACACGCCGACCGGTACGCCCAGGCCGAGCGGCAGCATGGCAACGCCGAACGCGACGACGATGCCGATGGTGGTGGCTCGCAGTGGCCAGCGGCGGAGGTAACCGGCGACCAGACCCCCGGCGAGACCGCCGACGCCGAACGCGGTGTAGTAGGCGCCGAGCAGCGTCGCGGAGGCGTGCAGGTCGTCGGTGATGTGAATGGGCATCGCCACGTACACCGGTCCGAAGAGGAAGAAGAACCCGAGGCTCAGCACCAGCAGGCCCAGCAGGGCCGGGTTCTGGCGGATGACCGCGAAGCCGGCCGCTCGCGAAGCGCCGCTCTCGGACCGTGCGGGTCCGTCGTTGGTGGAAAGGGCGAGACGGTACGTGAGGGCCAGCGCGGCGAAGGTTGCGGCGTCGATGGCGATGACCCAGACCGGCCCCACCCAGCCGATCAGGATGCCCGCCAGTGGCGGGCCGACGATTATGGCGAACCCTCCGATGGTGCTGACCACGGCATTGGCCGGCAAATGGTGTCGCTGCGGCAGCAGTTCGGCGATCAGGGTGAATCGGCCAGCGGCACCCCACGAGTGCAGCAGCGCCGACGCGGCCAGCAGAACCACGTACAGCCCGATGGTGAGCACGCCGGCGAGGTGGGCGAGGGGGATCGCCGCGAGCGCGCTGGCCCGCAGGATGGCGTCCCACCCGGCGAGTTGCGCGCCGCTTCGCCCGCGCAGCAGCCGACCGAAGACGACGGTCCCGGCCGCGCTGGGCAGTGTGTACGCCGCCATGGCCAGCGCGATCCAGGTGCCCCGCTGACCGTGCGGGGCGAGTTGGATGGCGAGCCAGGTCACCGCGACCACCGCCAGGCCGTCGCCCAACGCGGAGACGGCCAGCCCGGGTAGAACGCGTCGGAGTTGAGGGTGACTGACCACCGGCCAGTACGGGGAGGAGCGCGGGAATCGGGAGGCGTCCGGCATGCAGTCAGCACACCCGGCGAACGACCTGCGGATCAATCCCTGGCTGCTGGCAGCAGAATCAGCCGAGGGTGAAAGGCCGGGTCACCGCTTCGGGCCGTCGTTTCGGCGGGCAGCGCGGAAGGACGAGCCGATGCTCGCCACGATCGAACCCACCGAGGCGAGCGACACCGCCACAGTGCCGGCCGTGTCGGCCGCGCCGTCCCCGGTCACCCTGAGGACGATGCCGGTGACCATGAGGACGACCGACAGGGCCAGGACCACCTGGATGGCTCGTCTGCTCATGACGGCATCTCACTCTCGGTCGGCGGGAGATCGGCTCGGGTTCCTTGACGTCGGGGCGATGACTGCTCGACTTTCCGGAACCCGAGCCGATCAAACCGCTACTGAGTGCGGTAGACCGAGATGTGCGACGGGCTGTCGGCCTGGAACGGTCGCCGGTGCCAGTCGGCGTACCGCTCGGTGAGCCGGAGCCCGGCCCGCTGCGCCATCTCGTCGATCTGGTGCGGCCACGCGTACCGCATGGCGAACGGCTTCAGATGCACACCGTCCGCGTCGAACGTGATCGTCTGCCGGATGAACCGCTGCGCCGGCCGGTCGTACTTGTGCAGTCGGATCGTCGCGGAGTCCTCGGTCACGGCACGTACCTGCACCTGCTCGTCCTGGTCGAAGTCGCGCGGGTCGGGCACGAACGTCTCGATGACGAACGCGCCGCCGGGCGACAGCACCCGGGCGACGTTGCGGAAGCAGTCCGCCTGCCGCTCGGCGTCCACCAGGTTGAACAGGGTGTTGAACACCAGGTACGCGAGCCGGAACTCACCGGCCACTGGCACGTCCGCCATGTCGGCGACGACCACCGGGATCTGGTCGCCCCCGGGTTTCGCCCGCAGCTGCGCGACCATCTCCTCGGACGCCTCGACGCCCTGCACGGCGAGGCCGCGTTCGGCCAGCGGCAGCGCGACCCGGCCGGTGCCGATCGCCAGTTCGAGAACCGGACCCCCGTCGGCCAGGTCGGCCAGGAAGTCCACCGCTGGCGCGGGGTCGGGGTTGCCCGGGCCGTCGTAGTCGGCGGCCCAGAGACGGCCGAAGAGGCCGGGATCGTCGAAGACCGACATCAGCGGCCTCCGGGGTTGAAGTCAGCGGCGCTCAGCAGCGCCGGGGAAACAGTCCTGCTCACGAAGTCTCGATTCGTCGGGTCGGATGACGGTTGGTTCGGGGGACTTCGTCGTGTTGGGCATGGTGGCTGCTCCCTTCGCGTGACTGTCGACCGAGGACACCAGACACGTCGTGGGCCCGGCAAGGCAATTACGCCAGCCGGGCCCACGACGGGACGTGCGGTCAGGAGATGTGGTGAAGGATCACGTTGTGCACGTGGTGGCTCTTCTGCGCGCCACGGAACTCCACCTCGTAGGTGTGCGTGCCGACGTGGATGGCGATGGCGCCGGTGGAGAAGAACGAACCACCCCACGACTTGTTGCTGACCACGCTCACGCTGGTGATCTTCGAGTACGGGATGCTCGTGATCGCGAACCGCTTGCCGACGAACGAGCGGTCCTGGATGATCACGCGCCGGTCGGTCAGCCCGATGAACCCGGTACCGGTGCCGACGGCGTCGTAGACGGCGATGATCTGCTCGCCTTCGAGGAGGCCACTCTCGATCTGCTGGACCTGCTCTTTGCGGTCGTACGCGATGTTCGCCATGTGCCCCAGGTTAGGAAACCGGCGCCAACGCGCCCACCCGGGCGACGACCACGAACTCGCCGTCACCGAGGCCGACGGGCTCGCCGTGCCAGCCCCCGTGAATACGGTCCACGACAAAGCCCGCCCTGGTCAGCGAGGTGCGCAGCTCGGCCTCGGTGCGGAAGCGCAGGCTCGCCGAGCTGAGCAGTTCTTCCCCGTCATCGAAGTGGTAGTGGTGCGTGAAGTCGACCACTCCGCCGCGTACCCCGGTGACAGTGGTCCACGCGCGGACCTCGCCGCCGTCGGGCAGCGTGACCACACGGTGCGAATCCACCGGGTTCCACCGCTCCCAGCGACGGTCCGCCGGGTCGCGGGCGTCGAACACCAGCCGGCCGCCGGGCACGAGCGCCCGGGCCAGGTCGGCGAGGGTACGCGCCCACTCCGCATCGTTCACGAAGAACTGCGCGACGTGGCTGGTCAGCACCGCCACGTCGAACGCCCGCTCCGGCAGTAGCGCCGAGGTGCCCTCGATCCAGGTCACCTGATCACCACCCGGTCTGGCGCGGGCGGCGGCCACTGACGCGCCGGCCGGGTCCACCCCGGTGACGGTGTGGCCGGCAATGGCGAGGGCAACGGTCAGCCGGCCGGTGCCGCAGCCGAGGTCGAGCACCCGGGCGGCCGGGGTCTCGTCGACCACCGCCTGGAAGAAGTCGTCGTCCGGCCCCCACCGGCACTCCGCGTCGTACACCGGGACCAGCCGGTGGTGGCGGAACTCGGCGTGCCTCACCGGGGGTTCGCGTCGGTCGCGGCGCGGACGAACTCGCGTACCCGGGTGGTGGTGTTGCTGGGCAGCCAGACCGGCCCTCGTTCGATCGGTGGCGCGTCGTGGATGGGCACGTACGCCACGTCGGGGCGCGGGTAGTAGCGCCGCGTGTGCTCGCCCACCGGCAGGACTCCCCGGCCCAGCGCGACCAGGGACAGCATCTCGGAGAAGGTGTTCCCGGCGGGCCCCCTCGGCACCGTCCGGCCGGACGGGGTGCGCTCCGGGGTGCGGTCCCGCTTGAACTCCACCGAGGTCACTGTCGGGTACTGCACCACGGGGTGGTCGGCGAGCACCTCCAACGACACCGACCGTTCCCGGGTGAGCGGGTGACCCGCCGCCACCGCCAGCACGCGGTCCTCGCAGAGCAGCGCCGGGCCGGTGGCCATGCCGTCGAACGGGTACGAGGCGATCAACACGTCGGTCGAGCCGTCGAGCAGCCCGGACCGGGTGGTGGACAACCGCGCCTCGTGCACCTCCACCCGACAGTCGGGGTGCCGTTCACCGAACAGGGCCACCGCCCGGAGCAGCACCGGCGCGGTCCACTCGCCGAGGAACGCCACCCGCAGCGTCCCGGTCACGCCCCGGGCGGCGTCGGTCGCGCGGCGGACGGCCTCGTCCATGCCTGCCACCAGCGGGGCCAACTCGTCGGCGAGCTGTCGGCCGATCGGGGTGAGCCGGACGACCCGACTGGTGCGGGCGAACAGCGGTGCGCCGATCTGGCGCTCCAGCTTCTTCACGATGCGGCTCACCCGGCCGGTGCTGAGGGTCAAACGCTCGGCGGTCCGGCCGAAGTGCAGTTCGTCCGCGAGGGTCAGGAACGTCTCGACCTCGTACCGCTCCAGCACACCAATCCCATCGTTGACCTGTGGGCAACGATCGTAGCGGCATCAGGTCTTGGTCGGCGCACCTCGTCCGGGGATCGTGAACGCGGCAGGGAAGACCGAGCGAAAGGCTCCGACATGAGCATTGACGACTACCTGGCCGGCGTGAGCGCGGTGCGGGTAACCGGTTTCGACCACCTGGTGCTGACCGTCGCCGACGTGGAACGCTCCCTGAGCTTCTACTGCGACCGGCTCGGGCTGGCACCGGTACGGGTCGACGAGTGGCGTGCGGGCACCGTCCCGTTCCCGTCGGTGCGGATCAGCCCCGACAGCATCATCGACCTCGTCCGCGGTGAGCCGCAGGGCGCGAACGTCGACCACTTCTGCCTCGTGGTGGCTCCACTGGAATGGGAGCAGGTGATCGAGTCGGGGGTCTTCGCGGTGCTGACCGGGCCGGTCAGCCGGTTCGGCGCCCGCGGTTCGGCGACCTCGATCTACGTACGGGACCCGGACGGCAACTCGGTGGAGCTGCGCTGGTACCCCCAGGACGCCGGGTCGGATGCGGAGACGGTCGTCAGGCCTCGGTGACCGCCCGGTAGGCGTCCTCGATGCGCGCGGCCAACAGCACCTCGCCCTCGGTCAGCGGCTCGCCGCTGCCGTGCCCGACCCGGATCTGGGTGCTGTCGGCCCGGCGGCTGATCTCGGGTCGCAGATGCAGCGCATCCGCGACGACCTTGACCCGTTCAGTTAGTGCGGCGTGTTGGGTATCGTCGATCACGAGCGTCCGTCGGATCTGCTCGCCCTCGCGCGTCCAACCAGATAGCAAGGTCAACGCGTCGGAAAGGTAGTCGTGCTTGGCCCTGCTGTTGAACAGCACGCGCATCACCGCACCCCCCAAGCGCCGTTGCCGGCTTGTGGCCAAATCGTCGCCATCCCGTGTCTTGTCGGTGCCCCCTAGTCTCCCGCTGCTCGGAGGGGGTGTCCACGCCCACACTTCCGTGTCTTGCTGGCCTAGCGGACGGCTACGGTACCCAAACCGCCGATTGATCTGGCACCCTGGACGCCCGTGCGGACCGAACGGGCGAATGATGGCGGGCAGGCCGAACGACGGGACCTGAAGGTGATCGTCGGTGCGGCGATCATCCGGGATGGGCGGGTGCTCGCCTGTGCGCGTTCCGCCCCACCCGAAGTAGCGGGCATGTGGGAGTTTCCGGGCGGAAAGGTCGAGCCGGGGGAGGCCGAGACCGACGCGTTGATCCGGGAGTGCGCCGAGGAGTTGGCCGTACGCGTCGAGATCGGCGCACGGGTCGGCCGCAACGTACGGATGGCGCACGGCCGCTCGGTGCTCAAGGTGTACGCGGCCCGCCTGCTCGGCGGCGACCAGCCACAGGCGCTGGAACACGAGGCGCTCCGCTGGCTCACGGCCGACGAACTGGACTCGGTCACCTGGCTCCCCGCCGACGCCCCCATCGTGGCCGCCCTCCGCCCCCTCCTCCTGCGCAACCCTCGTTGATCATGAAGTTATTGCCATGACACGCCGCGCAGGAGGGCAATAACTTCATGATCAACGGGGGCGGGGGCGGGGGCGGGGGCGGGGGCGGGGGCGGGGGCGGGGGCGGGGGGCCGGGGGCCGGGGGCGGGGGTTGGGAAGTGGGGCGGGGGGCGGGGGCCCCGGCCCCGCCCCCCGGGGTGTTGAGGGGGGGACTGGGTGTTTTGCAGGTCCCGGGGTGCGGAGTTGAGGGGGGCCCGCGGCAGCGGGAAGGTCACGTCGTCGCCGAAGGGCGACGGCGCGGCGGCCCGGTCGAAGGTGAGCTCGGTCAGCGGCAGCTTGCCCCGGTCGTCGACCGCCGGAGCGGTCGGGTGGGGCACCTCCCGGTGCCAGTTGACGCCGCTCTGTGCCTGCGCCTCAGCCCCCGAGTCGTGGGAGCCACCCGCGTGCGAGTGCACCCCACCCCGGGCGGAGCCCGGCGTCGCCGAGCCCTGACGGGCGGTGGTCACGCTGGTCTGGGGCGTCTCGCCCCGACGGAAGATCTTGCTACCAAGCCACACAAGGGGATCGTACCTGCGGTCGACGACCCGTTCCTTCATGGGGATGATCCCGTTGTCGGTGATCTTGATGTGCTCGGGGCAGACCTCGGTGCAGCACTTGGTGATGTTGCAGAAGCCGAGGCCCTGTTCGGCCTGCGCGTACTCCTTGCGGTCGGTCCGGGCGTCCAGCGGGTGCATGTCCAGCTCGGCCGCCCGGATGAAGTACCGCGGACCGGAGAACGCCTGCTTGTTCTCCTCGTGATCGCGGATCACGTGGCAGACCGTCTGGCACAGGAAGCACTCGATGCACTTGCGGAACTCCTGCGAGCGCTCCACGTCGACCTGCTGCATCCGGTAGTCGCCCGGAGCCACGTCCGTCGGAGGGGCGAACGCCGGGGTCTCCCGTGCCTTCTCGTAGTTGAACGAGACGTCGGTGACCAGGTCCCGGATGACCGGGAAGGTGCGCAGCGGGGTGACAGTGACGGTCTCGTCGTCGCCGAAGGTCGACATCCGCGTCATACAACCCAGCCGCGGCTTGCCGTTGATCTCCATCGAGCAGGAGCCGCACTTGCCGGCCTTGCAGTTCCACCGGCAGGCCAGGTCGGGCGCATCGGTGGCTTGCAGGCGGTGGATGACGTCGAGGACGACCTCGCCCTCGTTCACCTCCACCATGTAGTCCTGGAGGTCGCCGCCGCTCTCGTCGCCCCGCCAGATCCGGAACTGACGCTTGCCGCTCATCGGTTGTCCGCCTCTCCAGCGTCGTCAACGAGGGCGTCGAAGTCGGCGAGCTCCTCGTCGGTGAGGTACTTGGCCAGCTCGGCCCGGTCGAAGAGGCCGATCAGCTCCGACCGCATCTTCGGCAGCGGCTTGCGGGTCAGCTGCACGGTGTCGCCGTCCAGCGCGCAGACCAGGTTGACCTGCCGCCACTTCGGCTCCATCGTCGGGTAGTCCTCGCGGGTGTGCCCGCCGCGCGACTCCTGCCGCTCCAGCGCCGCCTTCGCGGTGCACTCCGAGACCACCAGCATGTTGCGCAGGTCCAGGGCCAGGTGCCAGCCCGGGTTGTAGCGTCGGCCGCCGGCCGCGCTCACCTTGGCCACCCGCTCACGCAGCTCGGCGAGCCGGACCAGCGCGTCGGCCAGCTCACCCTCCCGGCGGATGATGCCCACCAGATCCCCCATCACCGCCTGGAGGTCCTGCTGAAGGGTGTACGGGTTCTCGCCGGTGTCCCGTTGCAGCGGCGCGAGGGCGGTCTCCACGGCCGCCTCGACCTCGTTCACGGCCACCTTCGGTCGGGCGGTCAGCCCGTCGGCGTAGCTGGCCGCGTGCCCGCCCGCCCGCTTGCCGAAGACCAGCAGGTCGGACAGGGAGTTACCACCGAGGCGGTTGGAGCCGTGCATGCCACCGGAGACCTCACCGGCGGCGAACAGCCCGCGTACGTGGCCGAAGGCAGCACCCGAGTCCGGATCGACCTCGACGCCGCCCATCACGTAGTGGCAGGTCGGGCCGACCTCCATCGGCTCGGCCGTGATGTCGACGTCGGCCAGCTCCTTGAACTGGTGGTACATCGACGGCAGCCGGCGGCGGATCTCGTCGGCGGAACGTCGGCTCGCGATGTCCAGGAAGACGCCACCGGCGGGGGAGCCCCGGCCGGCCTTGACCTCGCTGTTGATGGCCCGGGCCACCTCGTCGCGGGGCAGCAGCTCCGGCGGGCGTCGGTTGTTGTCCGGGTCGGTGTACCAGCGGTCCGCCTCCTCCTCGGTCTCCGCGTACTGCTTGCGGAAGACGTCGGGGACGTAGTCGAACATGAACCGCTTGCCCTCGGAGTTCTTCAGGACGCCGCCGTCACCGCGCACCGACTCGGTGACCAGGATGCCCTTCACCGAGGGCGGCCAGACCATGCCGGTCGGGTGGAACTGGAGGAACTCCATGTTGATCAGCGTCGCCCCAGCGCGCAGCGCCAGCGCGTGCCCGTCCCCGGTGTACTCCCAGGAGTTCGAGGTGACCTTGTACGAGCGCCCGACGCCGCCGGTGGCAAGCACGACCGCCGGCGCCTCGAAGAGGATGAACTCGCCCGACTCGCGGTAGTAGCCGAACGCGCCGGCCACCCGGTCACCGTCGAGCAGCAGCTCGGTGATGGTCGTCTCGGAGAACACCCTGATCCGGGCGTCGTACGAGCCGAACTCCCGCTGGTCCTCCTGCTGAAGCGAGACGATCTTCTGCTGGAGGGTGCGGATCAGCTCCAGCCCGGTCCGGTCACCAACGTGCGCCAGGCGCGGGTACTCGTGGCCACCGAAGTTGCGCTGCGAGATCTTGCCGTCCTTGGTGCGGTCGAAGAGCGCACCGTACGTCTCCAGCTCCCAGATCCGCTGCGGCGACTCCTTCGCGTGCAGCTCGGCCATCCGGAAGTTGTTGAGGAACTTGCCACCGCGCATGGTGTCGCGGAAGTGCACCTGCCAGTTGTCCCGGCTGTTCACATTGCCCATCGCGGCGGCGGCGCCGCCCTCGGCCATCACCGTGTGCGCCTTGCCGAACAGCGACTTGGAGATGATCGCGGTCTTCTTGCCGGCCAGTCGGGCCTCGATCGCCGCGCGCAGACCGGCGCCGCCGGCCCCGATGACGACGACGTCGTAGTGGTGTCGTTCGATGCGAGTGGTTGTGGTCATGTCAGGGGCCCTTTAGTTGATGAACCGCAGGTCGGAGAACCAGCCGGCAGCGAGCGCCATGATGTAGAAGTCGGCCAGCGCCAGGGTGCCGAGGGTGATCCAGGCGAGCTGCATGTGCCGGACGTTCAACGCCGAGACGAAGGTCCAGGCCTTGTACCGCACCGGGTGCTTGGAGAAGTGCTTGAGCCGGCCGCCGATGATGTGCCGGCAGGAGTGGCAGGAGATCGTGTACGCCCAGAGCATCACCACGTTGAGCAGCAGGATGATGTTGCCCAGCCCGAAGCCGAAGCCCTTCGGCGAGTGGAAGGCGAGAATCGCGTCCCAGGTGTTGATCAGCGAGATGATCGCGGCGGCGTAGAAGAAGTAGCGGTGCAGGTTCTGCCCGAGCAGCGGGAAACGGGTCTCACCGCCGTACTCCTTGTGCCCGTCCGGGACCGCGCAGGCCGGCGGCGACAGCCAGAACGACCGGTAGTACGCCTTGCGGTAGTAGTAGCAGGTGAGCCGGAACAGCAGCAGGAACGGCAGGGTCAGCGCGGCGTCCGGGATGATCCACCAGCCGGGCAGGAACCGGCCGAAGTGCGAGGCTTCCTCGACACACCGGTCGGTCACGCACGGGGAGTAGAACGGGGTCAGGTAGTGGAACTGGTCCACCCAGTACCACTTGTGCATGAAGACCCGGACCGTCGCGTACGCGACCCAGGCGCTGAGCCCGATCACGGTGATCAGCGGGGCGAACCACCATCGGTCGGTACGCAACGTCTTCGCCGCGATGGCGGCGCGCGCCCGCGCCCCCTTCGGCCTCGTTGCCGTTGAAGTCATTCGAGTCGTCTCCTCGACGGGCCCGTACGGGCGGGCTGGTCTCTCTCCGGTCGGCACGCGGACCGGCGAACCCGCACCCGCTGCCACGTCATGCGCACACCAACGACCACGCCGGATCGACCGACGCAGCTAAGTGACACACGTTACGCCGATCTCCGCGAGCCGTCCGCGCAAGGGAGTGTCCCGTGTGTCTGGCCTGCGGAAAAGCCCTCGACGCGCCGGTTTGGCGCGCGTCGTCGACCATCAGCGAGCGTGGCCGACAACGTCAGCCGGATGCTCCTCCGGTGAAGTGCCACGACGCCAGCCGCAGCGACGGCGCCGCCCACCAGGCACCGTCCACCCGGTCCGGTTGGCGCACCGCCCGCGCGCCGAGCCCGAGCACCGCCCCAGGCCCGAGCGCCCGCGGGTACGACTCGGTGAACCGCAGGTCACGGACCGCCCGGACGACAGTGCCGTCCTCGATCAGCCAGACGCCGTTGCGGGTCAAGCCGGTGACGACGAGACTCTTCGGGTCGAGCACCCGGGTGTACCAGAGATCGGTGACCAGCAGCCCTCGGCGTACACCGGCCACCAACGCGGCGGTGTCCGCGTCGACGACCGCCCCGGCCGCCGCGCCGGTGGTGCTCCGGCCCACTGCACTGGCCGGACCCGCCACCGCGCCGGTCAGCCGCAGGTTGCGGGGCATCGGGCCCCAGGTGGCACCCCCCGCGACCGCGTGCCCGGTGGACTGCGCGCCCGCCTCGGCGGCGGTCCGGCGATCGTGCGCCACCGCCCGGGTGGTGCCCGCCTCGACGAGCGTCAGCGCCCGTCGGCCGGTGCCCTCCGCGTCGAACGGCAACCCGGACCCGCCCAGCGGGTCGTCCACCACTGTCACCGCCCTGTCGAACTGGGCCGCGCCCGGCTCGGCGAACGACTGCCGCTCGGCGTACCGCTTGCCGTTGAAGCCGAAGAAGGACAGGTTCTGCAGGAGGTCCGCCACCGCGGCCGGCTCGAACACCACCTCGTAGTGCCCCGGCGGCAGCTCGACCGGGTCGGCCGCCGCCCGCACCTTCGCGGCCGCCTGCGCGCCCAACTCGGCGCCGTCGAGGTCGGACAGCCGGTCGGCGCTGCGCCGGGCCACCCCGTCGGCGCCGTCGAGGCGGGCGATGCCGTCCATCGCCGCCTCCACCGAGCGGCCGTACGCCGAGTGCCCGGCCGAGTTGGCGAACGCCGACGAGCGGTGCGCGGTGCGGCAGTAACCGGCGGTGCTGAGGCCCCCGGCGGCGGCCACGAACGCCCCCACCCGATCGGCCCGTTGATCCGGCTCAGCGTGCGCGGTGGCCTCGTCGACGGGCGGGGCGTCCGGCGTGGGCGTGGGAGGGGTCAGCCCCGGCCAACCCGGGTCGGGCGGGCAGAGCCGCGCCGCGGCCAGGGTGCGCTCCACCAGATCGGACAACCCGTCGGCGGTGACCACGCTGCCGCCACCGGCAGCCGTCCGACCGTCGACGTGCACCCGCAGCCGGACCCCGACGGTGGACTCGGAGACGTTCTGGTGGATGCCCGAGTTGGCGAACCGGGTCAGCGCCAGGTCCGCCCGCGTCACCACCGCCTCGGCCTGCGCGGCCGGCCCGCCAAGACGCCGAACCAGCTCGACAACCTGCCCGGCCAGCTCCAACTCGGTCATGCTGAAACCCCCACCCGGACGTTGCGGAACCGGGCCGGCGCGGCCGGGTGGCCGGTGTGCCCGATCTGGCCGGGCTGGCCCTTACCGCAGTTGGGCGTGCCCCAGGAGACCGTCTCGCTGGAGAGCATGTCCATCGAGCGCCAGAAAAGCGGGCCGATCCCGGTGTACGTGGGGTTGCGCAGCATCCGCCCCCGCCGCCCCTTCTTGATCTCCCAGCCGACCTCGCAGCCGAACTGGAAGTTGAGCCGCTTGTCGTCGATCGACCAGGACCGGTTGAGGTCCATCAACACGCCGTCGTCGGTGGCCGCGATGATCTCCTCCAGCGTGTGCGGGCCGGGTTCCAGGCCGACGTTGGTCATCCGCACCATCGGCAGCCGGGCCCACCCGTCGGCCCGTACGCTGCCGCCGTAGTCGAGGCTCGCCATGGCTGCGGAGTCGCGGCCGGCGAGCACACCCACCCAACGGCCGTCCCGGACCGCGTCCCGCTTGACCGCCGGGGAGCCCTCGTCGTCGAAACCGAAGCTGCCCAGCGCACCCGGGATCGTCGGGTCGATGGTGATGTTCATCAGCTCCGAGCCGTAACGCAGCGAGCCGAGCTGCGCCAGGTCCAGCCAGGACGTGCCGGCGAAGGCCGCCTCCCAGCCGAGGATCCGGTCCAGTTCGATGGCGTGCCCGACCGACTCGTGGATCTGCAGGGCCAACTGCTCGCCGCCGAGGATCAGGTCTGTCTCGCCGGCCGGGCAGGCCGGCGCGGTGAGCAGCGCCCGGGACTCCTCGGCGATCTGCGCGGCGTGCGCGGCCAGATCCAGCGACTCGACCAGCTCCCACCCGGTGGTGCCGTACTGGCCGCGGTAGCTCGGCCAGGAGCGGCGCTGCGTCTCGCCGTCGCCGATCGAGGTGGCCGAGATGCCGCCGCCGCACTCGCGGATGCGCTGGTCGATCCGGTGGCCCTCGCTGGAGACGAACCACTTCGCGGTGTCCCAGATCTGGTACAGGCCCTCGGCCAGGTCCGCGCCGTGCTCGGCCATCGTGCGCGTGGCGTCGACGAGCAGATCGCCCTTGTCGGACAGCGGCACCCCGAGCGGGTCGATCTGGCAGCCGGAGGCCCAGCTCGCGGTCACAGCCTGGACCGGCACCAGGTCGACCGAAGGGCCTGGCACCCGCGCGCTCGCCATGGCGGTCCGCGTCGCGCGCCGGCCGGCGTCGCGGGCGGCGGCGTCCGACAGATCGGGTACGGCGTGGAAGCCCCAACTCGCCCCGACCAGCGCTCTGACCCCGAGCCCGATGCTCTCGTCCTGGGTCAGTTCCTCCACGTCACCGTTGCGCGCGGTCATCGACTCGTAGCGGCGGTGCATCACCCGGGCGTCGGCGTACCGGGCGCCCGCGTCGAGGGCGGCCTGGACGGCGGCGGCGGCCGCGTCGAACTCGGTCATGGACCGACCCTAGGCCAGCGGACCGACACCCGTCAGGGGAGCAGTTCCTCCGGCCGGATGGTGGCCTTCACCGGCTCAGTCAGCTCCAACACCTCGCCGATCCTGGTGGTCGACCGCTCTACGTAGTGGGCCCCCTGTAGCTGGTAGAGGTTCACGCTCAGGCTTTCTTGCTCAACGAGGAGATACCACTCGATCCCGGCTGTGGCGTACAGGTGCGGCTTCAGCACCCGGTCGATGGTGGCGGTGTGTGGTGCGGTGACCTCCCCGACCAGCAGGACCGGGTCCGCCGGCACGCAGTCGGCCGTGAGATCCAGCTCCGCCGTCACCACAAGGTCGGGGTTGAGGATCCGCGTGCCGCTCAGTCGTAGGTTGATCACCGGAAGCAGAGTGCGATCCGCCGCCACGCAGCCGGGTTCCAACGCGGCCGTCAGACCACGGACGAACACCTGGTGTCGGACGGACGGCGGTGGTCCGATGAGCAGGCTGCCGTCGAGGAGTTCGATCCGCTGGGCTGTCTCACCGAGGGCGAGGTAGTCCGACTCGGTCCATGGCAGCGCGTGGCCAAAGATGCTGGCGGGAATCATCTGTTCAGTGCAGTTCATTCCGGATCGCCCAGGTCGCACCTGACGTGCGAGCACAGGATGAATTGCCCGGTCAGAAAGGGGTTACCGTCAAGGCTGAGTCGCCAAAGATCGAGCTCTACGCAGATGTAGGCGTTCCCGGCGCTCCGCGGAGGGCAAGATCGCGCAACATCCTGGTTGTAGTGGTGTCGGCGCGTCGGCGATGCCACTGGATCCTGGTTCGAGCGTGACCTTGGCGGCGGTGGGCGTACCAAACCCCGCTCCTGCTCTCAGGGGCGGTGGTTCGTTGTCGAGATCCGCGCAGTATCGGAGATGTTGCTGCCTCCTCGCGTGTCGGAGGCAGCAACATCGGGGAAGTTGCGCAGATCTTGGCGCGGGGCGCGGGATGAACGGGTGTGGATGGCGAGGTGACGGGGGTGCGGGGCCGATGCCGACTCGTTACGCTCGGGCCCGCTGACACGTGCCGGCTTTGTAGCTTATTTTCACCCTCGGGACTTTGCTGTAAGTTCTCTTCGTCACTGAGGGAGGTGGCCGTGGACAGCTCGGAACCCTCGCCGTCCGGGAACCCGGACGACCGTCCCGCCGTGCCGGCACAGCGCTCCGACCAGGACGCCTACCTGCGGGTGCGTGATCTTCGGGTCCGGTTCGACACCGAGGACGGCGTGGTGCGCGCGGTCGACGGGCTGTCGTTCGCCGTCGAGCGGGGCCGCACCCTCGGCATCGTGGGTGAGTCCGGCTCCGGCAAGAGCGTCACCTCGCTGGCGATCCTCGGCCTGCACGACCCGAAACGGACCACCATCACGGGGGAGATCTCCGTGGGTGGCCGGCAGGTGGTCGGCCTCGCCGACGAGGAGGTACGCCGGCTGCGCGGCCGGGACATGGCGATGATCTTCCAGGATCCACTGTCGGCTCTGCACCCGTACTACACGGTGGGCCGGCAGATCGCCGAGGCGTACCGGGTGCACCACCCGAAGGCCAACCGGCGCGAGGCCCGCCAGCGTGCTGTCGACATGCTGGACCGGGTCGGCATCCCGCAGCCGGCGCGTCGCTTCGACCAGTACGCGCACGAGTTCTCCGGCGGCATGCGCCAGCGGGCGATGATCGCGATGTCCCTGGTCAACGACCCGGCGCTGCTGATCGCCGACGAGCCGACCACCGCGTTGGACGTCACAGTGCAGGCGCAGATCCTGGACCTGCTCGCCGACCTCCAGGCCGAGTTCCACTCCGCGATCATCCTGATCACCCACGACCTCGGCGTGGTCGGCCAGGTCGCCGACGACGTGCTGGTCATGTACGGCGGGCGGGCCGTCGAGCGGGGCAGCGTCGAGCAGGTGCTCCGTGCGCCGCAGCATCCGTACACCTGGGGGTTGCTCTCCAGCGTGCCGTCGCTGCACGGCGACGCGGACGCGGACCTGGTGCCCATCCCCGGCAACCCGCCCAGCCTGATCAACCTGCCGTCGGGCTGCGCGTTCCACCCACGCTGCCGGTACGCGGACCGCGCCGGCAGCCGCTCCCGCACCGAGGTGCCCGAGCTGCGCCCAGCCGGGGCCGATGGCCACCTGGTCGCCTGCCACCTGAGCGCCGAGGAGCGCGCCGCGTTCTACGCCGAGGACGTCGCATCCGTGGGGGTGGCCCGATGACCGACGAACCACTGCTGCGGGTACGCGGTCTGAGCAAGCACTTCCCGGTACGCCAGGGGCTGCGCGCCACCGGTCTGGTGCGGGCGGTCGACGGGCTCGACTTCGACGTGCGCCCGGGCGGGACGCTCGGCCTGGTGGGGGAGTCGGGCTGCGGCAAGACCACCACCGGTCGGATGCTGGTGCGGTTGCTGGAACCGACGAGCGGCAGCATCGAGTTCGACGGGCGGGACATCACGCACGCCGGCCGCCGGGAGTTGCGCCCACTGCGCCAGGAACTCCAGATCATCTTCCAGGACCCGTACGCCTCGCTGAACCCTCGACACACGGTGGGCCGGATCGTGGCGATGCCGCTACAGGTCAACGGAATCAAGCCGCCGGGTGGCATCAAGGCCCGTGTGCAGGAGTTGCTGGAGCTGGTCGGGCTGAACCCGGAGCACTACAACCGGTATCCGCACGAGTTCTCCGGTGGTCAACGCCAGCGCATCGGCATCGCCCGCGCGCTGGCCCTGCGGCCGAAGCTGATCGTCGCGGACGAGCCGGTGAGCGCGCTGGACGTCTCGATCCAGGCGCAGGTCGTCAATCTGCTGCGCGACCTGCAACGCGAGCTTGGCCTGGCCTTCGTGTTCATCGCACACGACCTGGCCGTGGTCCGGCACTTCTGCCAGCGGGTCGCGGTCATGTACCTGGGGCGGATCGTGGAGATCGGCGACCGGGCGGACATCTACGAGCGCCCACAGCACCCGTACACCCGGGCCTTGCTCTCGGCGATCCCGGACGTCACCCAGCTCGGCCCGGCGGGGCGGATCCGGCTGACCGGTGACGTACCCACCCCGCTGGACCCGCCGTCGGGCTGTCGGTTCCGCACCCGGTGCTGGAAGGCGCAGGACATCTGCGCCACCGAGGAGCCCGCGCTGATCCCGCGTGACGGCGGCAACCAGGCCACCGCGTGTCACTTCCCAGAAGGGGAAGCGGCCAGCACGGGCCCGGAAGGGGAAGCGGCCAGCACGGGCCCCGAAGGGGAAGCGGGCCCCGCACGGGCAGACGCTAACGTCGAGGAGGTGTCGTCGTGAGCCTGTCCCCGGTGGAGGGTGTGGCGCTGGCCGAGATCGAGTCCGGTGGCGACGAGGGCGGAGCCGCGACCAAGGGCGTCGTGGGCCGTTCGCCCGGTCAGCTCGCCTGGCTGCGGCTGCGCCGCGACCGGACGGCGGTGATCAGCGGCGTACTCCTGGTCTTCTTCCTGTTGTTGGGGTTGGCCGCTCCGCTGATCGAGATGGTCTACGGGGTCGGCCCGCGGGAGCAGTTCCAGAACATGCTGGACGGCTTCGGCATGCCGCTGGGGTACGCCGGCGGGGTCAGTGGCGAGCACTGGTTCGGTCTGGAGCCGGGGCTGGGCCGGGACATCTTCATCCGGCTGATCTACGGGCTGCGGACCTCGCTGTTCATCGCGTTCGCGGCGGCCCTGATCACCGCGACGATCGGGATCGTGCTGGGGGCGCTCGCCGGCTACCTCGGCGGCTGGCTCGACGCGGTGATCAACTGGATCACCGACCTGACCCTGGCCATGCCCTTCCTGATCATCGCGCTGGCACTCACGCCCACCATCACGCTGCGCTTCTACGGTGAGCGTGGGCAGGTGTCGTCCGCCTTCGGGGTGGGCGTGCTGATCGCCGTCTTCGCCATCTTCGGCTGGACCAGCACGGCCCGGCTGGTTCGCGGGCAGGTGATCGCGCTGCGCGAGCGGGAGTTCGTGGAGGCGGCCCGGGCCAGCGGGGCCGGGTTGGGGCACATGCTCTTCCGGCAGTTGCTGCCGAACATCTGGGCGCCGATCCTGGTGTCCTTCTCCCTGGCGGTGCCGCAGTTCATCACCAGCGAGGCGGCGCTGTCGTTCATCGGCGTCGGCCTTAGCGACGAGACGCCGAGCTTCGGCCGAATGATCTACCGCAGTCTGGACTTCCTTCAGACCGACCCGGCGTACGTGTTCTTTCCGGGCATCACGATCTTCGCGCTGGTGTTCGCCTTCAACCTCTTCGGCGACGCGTTGCGGGACGCGCTCGACCCGAAGTCGTCCCGGTAGGGGTCAAAATCATGGCGCGATTTCTGCTCAAGCGACTCTTCTCCGCCACGCTGACCCTCTTCGCGGTGAGCGTGTTGACCTTCCTGATGTTCTTCGCCCTGCCGCGCGACCCGGTCAGCAGCATCTGCTCGAAGAACTGCAACCCGGAGCGGCTGGAGCGGGTCCGCGACGACCTGGGCCTGAACGATCCGCTGATCAGCCAGTACGCCGGTTACATGAAGGGCATCGTGACCGGTCGGGACCTGGGCAGCGCCCAGGGCGGCCGGTGCGACGCACCCTGCCTGGGCTGGTCGTACGTCACCAACGAGGCCGTCTCGGACACCATCGCCCGGGTGCTGCCGGTGACGCTGAGCATCGTGATCCCGGCGGCCATCCTCTGGTTGCTGCTCGGCGTGGGGCTCGGCATGGTGTCCGCGCTGCGTCGGGGCACCTGGCTGGACCGGCTGGCCATCGGCTTCTCGCTGACCGGCGCCTCGTTGCAGCTGTACTTCGTGGGCGCGGTGCTGCTGCTGGTGTTCGTCTACAACCTGCGGCTGTTGCCGGTGCCCAGCTACACCTCGATATTCGACAACCCGGCGAAGTGGGCCAGCGGGCTGGTGCTGGCCTGGGTGGCGCTGGCCTTCCTCTTCTCGGCCATCTATGCCCGGTTGTCGCGGGCGCAGATGTTGGAGACGCTGTCCGAGGACTTCGTCCGGACCGCGCGGGCCAAGGGCCTGGCCAAACCCACTGTGTACGGGCGACACGCGCTGCGCGCGGCGATCACTCCGGTGGTGACCATCGCCGGGCTGGACGTGGGCGGGGCGCTGGGCGGGACGGTGATCACCGAGACGACGTTCGGCATCCAGGGGTTGGGGCGTACGGCGGTGGACGCGGTGCGCTCGGGTGATCTGCCCACCATCATGGCCACCGTGCTGATCGCCGCGGTCTTCGTGGTGTTGGCGAACGTACTGGTGGACCTGCTCTACGCGGCCATCGACCCACGGGTGCGGTTGCGCTGAGCCATCGGTGACCAGCGCGCGGCCGGTGGCGAAAGTTATCGACAACTGTTACACAACTCGTAGGTTTTCTTCCTTACGATCCTCGGGACGTCGGCGGTTCTCGCCCCGACGAAACCGCACGGCACATGGGTGAAGGGGGTACTTCATGAGACCACGCGTGGTGGCTGCCGCAGGCGGCGCGATCGCTCTGGTTGTGGCATTGGGTGCGTGCTCGAAGAACACGGGCGAGGGCACCACTGTGGACAGCGAGCGGAAGCAGACCGGGGTCATCGCGACCGACCCCAAGGACTCGCAGGGGCCGGCGGCCGAGGTGAGTGGCGCCCAGAAGGGTGGCACGTTCAGCGTCATCCGGGAGTCCCCGATCTCCCACCTGGACCCGCAGCGGACGTATTCATTCGCCGGTCTGATGGCCAACCCCCTCTGGTCGCGCTACCTGACCACCTGGAAGGACGACGGCAAGGGCGGCCTGGTCCTGGTGGGCGACCTGGCCGAGACGCCGGGCAAGAACGTCAACAACGACTGCAAGGTCTGGGAATTCACGATCAAGGACGGGGTGAAGTTCGAGGACGGCCGGCCGATCACCTCCAAGGAGATCGCGTACGGCATTGCTCGCTCCTTCGACCCGGACCTGTCCGGCGGCCCGACCTACATCCAGGAGTGGCTGGCCGACACCGCGCAGTTCGACACCAAGTGGGACTTCAAGAAGAACAAGACGTCGCTGCCCCCCGGCCTGAGCACGCCGGATGCCAGGACGCTGCGCTTCGAGTTCGCCAAGCCCCGCTGTGACCTGCCGTTCGCTGTCTCGCTGCCGACCACCGCGCCGCTGCCCGCCGACAAGGACACCGGCGTCGACCTGGACAAGCAGCCGTTCTCGTCCGGCCCGTACAAGGTCGCCAAGAACCAGGTCGGCGTGCAGATCACCCTGGACCGCAACCCCAACTGGGACCCGAAGACCGATCCGGTCCGGCACCAGTATCCGGACCAGTTCGTCTGGACCTTCGGCCCCACGGCGGACGCCGCCAACAACCGGGTGATCGCCGACAACGGCGCCGACCAGAGCGCGCTCGCCTTCAACACCGTGCCCGCCTCGCTGGTCGCCAAGGTGGCCGGGGACGCGTCGCTGAAGTCCCGGACGCTCCTCTCGCCGACTCCGAGCGCAAACCAGCTCGTCATCAACAACCAGCGGGTCACCGACCTGAAGGTGCGTCAGGCGCTGAACTACGCCATCGATCGCGAAGGCATGATCAAGGCGCTCGGCGGTCAGACCGTCGCCGCGCCGCTGACCACGCTGATGCCGCCGGCCACCATCGGCTACAAGGCATACGACGCGTACCCGGCGGGCGCCAACGGCAACGTCGACAAGGTCAAGGAGCTGCTCGGCGGCAAGACGCCGGAGCTGGTTCTCGGTGTGGCCGACAACTCGACCGAGCAGCAGCAGGGTGCCCAGCTCAAGGCGAACCTGGAGCGGGCCGGCTTCAAGATCACCGTCCGGAACATCTCGGACGACGCGAAGCTCGACGAGATCAAGAAGAAGAACAACCCCTGGGACCTGTACATCGGTAACTGGGCGGCGGACTGGCCCAGCGGGGCCTCGATCCTGCCGGTGCTCTACGACGGCCGGACCATCAAGGCCGAGGGCAACAGCAACCAGTCCTACTTCAACGACCCGACGATCAACGCAGAGATGGACCGCATCCTGGCCATGCCCCCGGCCGACCAGGGACCGGAGTGGGCCAAGCTCGACGAGCGGATCATGAAGGAGCACGCACCGGTGGTGCCGTTCTACGTCGACGTGGCCTACAACGTGCACGGATCCAAGGCCGGCGGGATCTTCATCTCCAGCGTCTTCGGCTACCCGTCGTTCGTGAACGCGCACGTCAAGCCGTAAGTCACACCGCAGACCAGCAGGGTCCCCTTCCGACAACGTCGTCGGAAGGGGACCCTGCTGTCATGGACTGGTACCCGCCCATCGAGCCGTACGACTCCGGGATGCTCAGCGTCGGGCACGGTAACGAGCTGTACTGGGAACTGTGTGGAAACCCCGGCGGCAAACCCGCGGTGTTCCTGCACGGCGGCCCCGGCGGTGGCCTGCTCCCGGACAATCGGCGGTACTTCGACCCGTCCGGCTACCGGGTCGTGCTGTTCGACCAGCGAAACTGCGGTCGCAGCCGGCCCTTCGCGGGCGACCCGAAGACGTCACTGGAACACAACACCACCCCGCACCTGGTGGCGGACATCGAGCGGCTACGCGAGCACTTGGGGATCGAGCGGTGGCTCGTCTTCGGCGGCAGTTGGGGCAGCACCCTCGGCCTGGCCTACGCGCAGGCCCATCCCGAGCGGGTCACCGAGCTCGTGCTCCGTGGCGTGTGGTTGGTTCGCAGGTCAGACGAGGCATGGGGGTTCACCCCGGCGGGCGCGGCGCACCTGTTTCCCGCCGAGTGGGCCGCGTTCCGTGCTGCGATCCCCGTCTCCGAACAGGACGACCTTGTCGGCGCCTATGGCCGCCGCATTTCCGACCCCGACCCCGCTGTCCACAACCCGGCGGCCCGCGCCTGGATGAGCTGGGAGCTCTCGGCCAACACCCTGCTGCCGATGGCGCCGCCCGGCATCGACGACACCAGCCTGCTGGCGTTCGCCCGCATCACACATCACTACATCAGCAATGGCGGCTTCCTCCCGCCGGAAGGTCTCCTGGCGGGCGTCGACCGCATTCGACACATCCCGACGGTGATCGTGAACGGCCGGTACGACATCAAGACGCCACCGAACCAAGCCTGGGACCTGCATCGGGTCTGGCCTGAGGCGACGTTCCACATCGTGGAGGATGCGGGCCACAGCGGCTCCGAACCTGGCACCCGCAGCCTGCTCATCGAAGCCACCAACCATTTCCTCGCGTAAAGGTGGTCGATGGGGCTCGGCGTCGGCAGCTTGTCGGCGGTGAGCGCCGAGTCAGAGTTGGGTCGGGGCCGGTACGGCTGGGATGATCGGGGCCATGCGGTTGGAGTCGCGGTGACGGCTGTGCCGGTGCTGCCGGTGCGCGGTTCGCTGGCGGTCTATCCCGGCACATTCGATCCGTTCACCCCCGGCCACGGCGACCTGGTGGCGCGTGCCCGGATGATGTTCGACCTGGTCATCGTGTTGCTGGCGGTGAACGCCGACAAGCAGCCAACCGCCGAGGCCACGGCCAGGGCGGCCCGCGTACGTGACGCCATGCCGGCGGCCTGGGGCAATGTCGAGGTGGACACCTCGACCGGGCTGACCGCTGCCTACTGCGCGCGTCGAGGTGCCACGGTCATCGTTCGCGGCGTGCGCACCGCCGCGGACCTCCGCTACGAGTA
Organism: Micromonospora sp. NPDC005553; assembly: GCF_042871765.1. Lineage (NCBI taxonomy): Bacteria > Bacillati > Actinomycetota > Actinomycetes > Micromonosporales > Micromonosporaceae > Micromonospora > Micromonospora sp. NPDC005553. The sequence goes on from NZ_JBIAJD010000003.1 coordinate 742,203, forward strand.
CCAGCTCGCCGCGATGAACGAGCAACTCGGCATCCAGACCGTCTGGCTGCCGCCCCGTCCGCACCTGGCCGCCGTCTCGTCCACCGCCGTACGGGCGTATGACGCGGCGCGGCCGGCACCGCCGATCCCATAGCGTCCCGGAGAGCCGGAGCGGGTGGCCGAGTCGCGCGAAGGCCAGCGATGGGTGTTCGAACGGAAGGGGCGTCGATGACGCGACCAACACTGTTCCTGACGGTAGGGCTGCCGTGCACCGGGAAGACCACCGCCGCTCGGCGCATCGAGATCGAGTCAGCGGCACTTCGTCTCACGAAGGACGAATGGGTGAAGGCTCTCTACGGGCCTGAAAATCCCTCGTCGGCTCAGGACGTGATCGAGGGACGACTCATCGAAATCGGGCTGCGGGCGCTCGAGCTCGGCAACAACGTGGTGATCGACTTTGGCCTCTGGAGTCGGGACGAGCGCTCCGCCCTGCGCCAGGCGGCAGCAGACCTGGGCGCGCTCGTGGAGCTGCGCTACTTCGAGGTCAGTCCAGCCGAGCAGCGCCGGCGACTGGATCGGCGGCAGGCCGAAGCGCCGCACACCACGTGGCCGATGTCCGACGCGGAACTCGCCGAATGGGCTGCCGGCATCGACATCCCGACGCCCGGCGAGCTGGACGGCAGCGAGCCTGTCGATGACCCACCTGCTGGTTTCGCGACATGGCACGAGTGGCGCCGACACCGCTGGCCGCCCTCGGTCTCCTGACCCCGTACATCCTCGACGGGAGCGGACGCGGCTGGCCTGCCAGCCAGAGGAGCACCCAACCGGCCACTCCGCCCGACTCGCCCGCACCGCCAGGTAGGCCAACCGGGGCGTAACAGCCGCGCTTTCGCCCCGGATCAGGGGACGATCACCACGCCGCCGCGCACCCCGCCCTGGGCCAGCCGCTCGTGGGCGCTCGCCGCGTCGGCGAAGGGGTACACGTCAGCGACCCGGAGCGGGATGTCGCCGCTGGTGACGAGTTTGACCAGTTCGCCGAGCCGGGTTCCGTCCGGTAGCACCTCCAGCGCGAAGGTCCGGATTCCGCGTACCGGCTCCGGGCGGAGCGGGGGTGACGCGGCCACGTAGCCGCCGCCGTCCCGAACGAGGTCCAGCAGCGAGGAGCCGATCACCGCCAGGTCGATGACCGCGTCGAACGTGCCCGTCGGGTCGTCGGTGCGGGACAGGAACGCCGCACCCAGCGACTCGACGAACTCGCGGTCGTTGGCCCCGGCGAGTCCTGTGGCGTGCAGACCGGTCGACCGGGCGAGCGCCAGAACGAACCCACCGACCTGCCCGGCGGCGCCGGTGACGAGCACTTTCGAACCCGCGGGGAGCGCGAGCAGGTCGAGTGCCTGGGCGGCGGCGAGGCCGTTGGTAGGCAGGGTCGCCGCCTCGGTGGCCGGGACACCGGCGGGCGCGGAGGTCAGCCAGGCGGCGTCGAGCACCACGTATTCGGCGTGGGCGCCGGCCGTGGTCTGCAGCCATGGCGAGAAGCCGATGACCTCGTCGCCGATCGCGTACTCGTCGACCGATGGGCCGACCGCGTCGATGCTGCCGGCAACGTCCCAACCGGGCGTGTACGGCAGGCTGGTCGGCAACGGGGCCGGGAACCGACCGGAGCGGACCATCAGATCGACCGGATGGACGACCGACGCCGCGACCCGCACCCGTACCTGCCCCGGCCCGGGCTCGGGCACCGGCATCTCGGCCACGTGCAGGACCTCCGGTCCTCCGAACTGTGCATAGCTGACTGCGCGCATCGCCGGCTCCTTCGTGGATTTCGTTCTCACCACGACCGTACGAATCATCAGCACTGTGAGAAAGTAGGTACCTTAAAGTGCCTAGGGCACCAAAGGGGGAAAGATGGCGACGTCGACCGCGGCGCAACGCCGTGACCAGGCGAAACGTGACTACGACGCGTTCCTTGACCAGTGCCCGACCCGTGAGCTGCTGAGCAGACTCACCGACAAGTGGGTCGCCCTGGTGATCCCAGCGCTCGTCCACGGCCCGCAGCGGCACGGCGAGCTCGCCCAGCGCATCGCCGGCGTCAGCCAGAAGATGCTCACCCAGACCCTGCGCACTTTGGAGCGTGACGGACTGGTCACCCGCACCGTCACCGCTTCGGTGCCGGTCCGTGTCGACTACGAGCTCACCCCGCTCGGCCATGAACTGTTCCCGGTCATGATCGCGATCAAGGACTGGGCCGAGTCGCACATGGACCGCGTCTTCGAAGCCCGGACCCGATACGACGCACGCGCCTGAGATCCCGCGACGCCGATTGCGTCAGAAACCGCCGCAACCCGTCCGCCTGGAGCTGCCTGGTGCGGGCCGCCACGGCCACGGCCACGGCCTCACCGGACATCGGTCTGGTGGGGCCGTTGATGCACCGACGGCTCGCCAGATTTGTCGCTGGCGGCGGCTAGGGTTCGCGCCGTGGACGACACCTCGACGGCCCGGCAGACCGCCCACGCCTACGTTGATCTCGTGGAGCGCCGCGACTGGTCCGGGTTGGCCGCCCTGCTCACCGATGACGTGGTCTACGAGATGCCGCAGACTCGGGAGCGCGTTCGCGGCAAGGACGCGTACCTGCGGTTCAACAGCGAGTATCCCGGTGACTGGCACCTGCGGCCGCGACGGGTGATCGCCGATGGTCGTCTCGCTGCCCTGCTGCTCGACGTTCGCGTCGGCGGCGAGCAGCAGGACGCGTGCGTCTGGCTTGAGATGTCCGAGCAGGGGCTGATCAGCAAGATCATCGACTACTGGCCGGAACCGTACGATCCGCCACCGGGCCGGGAACACCTCGTGGAGCGTTGGTGATCGTGGCAGTTACAGCAGGTGGGTGCGGAGGAACTCCAGCTCCAGGGGGAGTAGCCGCTCGGCGGTGCCGTTCGCGGCCATGTGCGTAGCCCCGGTCAGCGGCAGCACGGCGTGCGGTCGGCCGGTGCTCAACAGGGCAGCCGAGAGCCGGAGGGTGTGCGCGGCCACCACGTTGTCGTCCGCCATGCCGTGCACCAGCAGCAACGGGCGGGCGTGGTCCGGGCTGGTGACCGGCTCGGCGGCCAACTCGACCAGCGAATGGTGCGCGTAGATGTCCTGGCCGTCTTCCGGCAACCCCAGATAACGCTCGGTGTACGCGGTGTCGTACAGCGCCCAGTCGGTCACCGGGGCACCCGCGATCCCGCAGCGGAACAGCTCCGGGTGACGCAGCACCGCCAAGCCGGCCAGCCACCCGCCGAACGACCAACCGCGCACGCCCACCCGTCCCAGGTCCAGGTCCGGGTGCTTGCCGGCGAGCGCGGTGAGCGCGTCGATCTGGTCGGTCAGGATCACGTCGGCGACCCGCCGGTGGATCGCCTTCTCGAACGACGGCGCGACGCCCGGCGTACCCCGGTTGTCGATGGTGACCACCGCGAACCCGGCGTCGGCCCACCACTGCCGCTCCAACCACGCGGCCCGAGCCGCCACGACCTCCTGGTGCCCCGGCCCGCCGTAGATGTCCAACAGCACCGGCAGCCGCCGGCCCGTCACGTGGTTGTCCGGGTAGAGCACCGCCGCCGGCAGCCGCCGGTCGGTCACCCGTTCGAGCAGCGGCAGCGGAGAATACGGCGGGGCGGCGGCGAACGAGCGCAACTCCGCGATCTCCTGATCGCCGCGACGCACCGTCCAGCGCACCCCGGCGTGATCAAGCGACGCGACCCCGACGGCCAGCACGTCCCCGCCGACGGCGGCGGTGTACCAGCCGGAGTCGGTGGTGATTCGACGCGCGTCCACCCCACCGCCGATGGTGGTGCGGACCCGGAACAGGTGCCGCTCGCTCGGCTCGCCGTCGCTCGCCTCCACCAGCAGGTCGGCCGGGCCGGTGGCGGCCGGCAGCCGACCCACCACCCGTCGTACGTACAGCGACGGCGGGGTGAGCAGGGTGCCGTCCGCGAACAGGCACCGGGCGTCGTACCCGTCGTGGGCCAGTTCCCCACCGACCAGTACGCGGCCGTCCGGCAGGTGCGCGGGGGTGCCGGCGATCGGTTCGACCCAGCGCGGATCGGCCAGCTCGGCGTGCACCTGCGTCTCACCTGTGCGCGGGTCGACCGCCAGCACCAGGCCGTGCTGCTGCGAACGGCGCAGCACGGTGATCAACGGAGTGCCCTCACCCCAGCTCACCCCGGTCAGGTACGGGTAGGTCTCCCGGTCCCAGTGCACGTCGACCCAGCCGTCGTCCAGGTCCAGCAGGTGCAGGCTGACCTCCGCGTTCGGCCCACCGGCCCGGGGGTACGCGACGGCTGTCGGCGGGCTCGCCGGCTCGGCCGGGTCGTGCAGGTGCCACCGCTCCAGGCGCGACTCGTCGACCCGGGCGGCGAGCACCGAACGGCTGTCCGGCGACCACCAGTACCCCCGGAACCGGCCGAACTCCTCCGCCGCGATGTGCTCGGCCAGCCCCCAGCTCACCCCGGCGTCCTCGCCGGCCAGCAGGGTGTCGGTGCCGTCGGGGTCGATCACCCGCAGTTCGCCCCGACGCACCCCTTCGGCGGCGTCCGTCACGTACGCCAGCCGCTGCCCGCTCGGGTCCGGACGTGGGTCCAGCACCGGACCGACGGTCGCCACCTCCACCACGTCGCCGTGCACCAGATCGGCCCGGAACAACCGCCCGGCCAGCGCGAACACCGCAACCCGGCCGGCCGCGTCCAACGCGTACGAGCCGATGCCGGCGGCGCTGAGCCGCAGCCGTTCGCGGAGCGCGCGTTCGCCGGGGGAGAGGGAGCGGACGTCCCCGCCCTCGCCCAGCAGGGTCGCCGGATCGGCGACCAGCCGCTCCTCGCCGGTGCCCACGTCCAACAGCCAGAGCGCGTCCGCCGGATCCTCGGGGCCGGCGGAGCGCAGGAAGATCACCCGGGAGCCGTCCTCAGCCACCGAGACAGCGCGTGGCGCGCCGTGGCTGAACCGGCGGGTGCGGGCGGCCAGCTCCGGAAAGTCCACACGCCAAATCGTAGAGCGGGAGCGGGGGTGATGTGGCCGACCTGGGCGGACGCGTCAGCGTTGGCTGGGCCGAACCGCCAGTTAGAGTGACCGTCGTGACGATGCTGCCCGACCGCCGCCTGCTGCTGGTCCACGCGCACCCCGACGACGAGTCGATCGGCACCGGCTCGACGATGGCCCACTACGCCGCCGACGGCGCGCACGTCACGCTGGTGACCTGCACGCTCGGCGAGGAGGGCGAGATCCACGTGCCAGCGCTGGCGCAGCTCGCCGCCGCCGAGGCCGACCAGCTCGGCGGGTACCGGTTGGCCGAGCTGGCCGCCGCGTGCGCCGCGCTCGGCGTCAGCGACCACCGTTTCCTCGGCGGCGCCGGCCGCTACCGTGACTCCGGGATGATGGGGCTCGCGACGAACGAGCACCCCCGGGCGTTCTGGCAGGCCGACCTCGACGAGGCCGCCGGGCACCTCGTGGAGATCCTGCGAGAGGTACGCCCGCAGGTGCTCGTCACGTACGACCCGAACGGCTTCTACGGCCACCCCGACCACATCCAGGCGCACCGGGTGGCCATGCGCGCCGTCGAGCTGGCCGCCGCGGAGGGCTGCGCCCCGCTCAAGGTCTACTGGACGGCCCTGCCGCTCAGCGTCCTGGAGGCCGGCATGACGCATTTCGCCGAGTCGTCCGACAATCCGTTCGGCGGCATCGAGGACATCGCCGATCTGCCCTTCGGCACCCCGGACGCCCAGATCGCCGCCCGGATCGACGGCACCGACCAGCACACGGCCAAGGAGGCCGCGATGCGGGCGCACGCCACCCAGATCCCGGCCAACTCGTGGCTCTACTCGATCGCCGGCAACTTCGGTGGCGAGTTCATGGGCGTGGAGTTCTTCACCCTCGCGCTGGGTGAGAAGGGCCCCGGCGCCGGGCCGTACGGCTGGGAGGACGACCTCTTCGCCGGCCTGCCCGCGGAGACCGCCCCGGACCGGTCCCCGGTCGCGGCGGCGGGTTCCCGGTGACCCTGCCGGCCGCACCGATGACGGTCGTGGAGGACCAGGAAGCCCCGCCCCCGGCGGGGCCACCGCCGCGCCTGCTGGACCTGGGCGTCCGGCTGGTCGGTGGGATCGTCGTGGTCCTCGCTGGTGTGCTGACCGGCGTACTGGAGCTGCTGCTCGCCACGCTCCGCGTCGGCGGGCAACTGGTCGGCGTGTCGGTGCTCCTCGCCATCGGCGCCAACATCCTGCTGAGCTGGTTCGCGTACGAGGCGGTCGGCCGTCGCTGGGCGGTGGCGCTGCCGGCGGTGCCGTGGTTCGCGCTGATGGCGGTCGCCGCCATCCGAACCAACGAGGGCGACCTGTTGCTGGCCGGCGACAACTGGGTCGGGCTGGCCATGATCGTGGCCGGCGCGATGACCTTCGCGGTGATGGGCTTCCGGCAGATCCTCGCCCCACAGCCGACCATGCTCGGCGGCTGACGCCGGGTTGGTTCCGGCCGCTGCGGGGTGATGACGGCTCCCAGGTAAGAGTGGTAGATATTCCTGCCAGGGATGCGAACCCCGCGACGGGGCGTACGGCAGGAGGGTCCGACGATGGACAAGCGGTGGCGTGACCTCGGGGTGCTCGTTGCAGCGCTGTTCGCGGTCAACGTGGTCGCCCGACTGATCATCCGGCTCGGCTTCGACGGTGACGACACCGCCGCCGACCGGGTGTCGCTGGCGATGTTCACGGTGATCGGCCTGATCCTGGCCGTGGTCGCCTTCCGTTGGGGTCGTCGCCGACCGCTGGCGGGCTGGGCCGCCGACATGGCCCTCGTGGTGCCGGTGGCGTTGCTGCTGACAGTGCTGGTCGGGCCCCTGCTGGTCGGTCACGACCCGTTCGCCGGCGGCGCGGGGACGTTCTTCGCCCAGATCTGGCTCTACCTGCTCGCCAGCGGCGCCGGCTTGCTGATCGGCTATCTGGTGCTCACCGCGCTCGGCCGTGACTACCGCTCTCAGCAGCTCAAGCGGTACGCCGAGGTCAAGGCCGCGAAGCCCCGCCGGGTCGTCCGCCGCTGACACCGCCGGCTCGACGCGCCTCGCGAGTCAGTTCGGGGCGACCCGGGTCAGGTAGGTGTGGTGGGTGACGAAGCCGAGCCGCTGGTAGAGCGCGACCGCCGCCGCGTTGCGCTGCTCGACCTGGAGGAACGTGTGCGTCGCGCCACCTGACACGCCCCAGCTGGCCAGCTCGTGGACCACGCGGTGGGCCAACCCCTGACGGCGGGCCGCCGGTACCACCTCGATCAGGCTGAGGCCCAACCAGCGCCCCTGGCCGGTCACGGTGCCGCGGCCGACGGCCACCAGGGCGTTGTCGGCGTACACGTGGGCGAAGCGGACCTGGCCCACGGCGGTGAGGACGTGTCGGGCGGCGTCCGGCAGGCCGCCCTTGCGGCCGGCGGCGATGGCCAGCCACTCGTCGCTGGGCGCGGTGGCCAGCTCGACGACCGCACTGCCCCACCCGTCGGCCTGGCCGCTGGCGGGCGTCGACGCCGGCATTGGCAGCGGCGCGGTCTGCACCAGCGTCGGCGGGCGGGTGCCCCAGCCGCGGTCGTCCAGTTCGGCGCCGACCGGAGCGGCGAGGGGCAGCGGCGTGTTGATCAAGGCGGGTTGCCCTCGCTCGGCGTACCAGCGCTCCACCGCGTCGACCGCGGCGGCCAGTGGTCGGTCCGGGTCGCCGATCGGCAGCGCCGAGTTGGCGCGCCCGGTCCAGCCCTCGGCCGACCGGAGCAGCCAGTCGCCCAGTCGGCCCCGGATCGGTGCGGGCCAGGCCTCGTCGGCGGCCCGTTCCAGCGCCACGACCGCCGCGGCGGTCGGCCGACGGGTCGGCGGGACGCGTTTGGCGCGGTGGACCTGCGCCACCGGGACCCGAAGCGGCCCCTGCGCGGTGGCCAGCGTGAGATGAGTCTCGCTCAGCTCGACCAGCTCGCCGAGGGCATCGGAAAATTGCGGGCGGCCCTCGCGAATCCCCACAATCCGGCGGACCACGATTCGGTGTCCCACATCCTGCTGTCGGAGCACGATCGACCCCCTCCCCGGCGAGATACTAGGCTCTTACCGTCGCGGGAGATCGCGGCGAGTCTTGCGGAGGAGAAGACCGGTGACCTACATCATCGCCGAGCCGTGCGTAGATGTGCTCGACAAGGCATGCATCGAGGAGTGCCCGGTCGACTGCATTTACGAGGGCAATCGGATGCTCTACATCCACCCCGACGAGTGCGTCGACTGTGGTGCCTGTGAGCCCGTCTGCCCTGTAGAGGCGATCTTCTACGAGGACGACGTCCCGGAGCAGTGGAAGGACTACACCGGCGCGAACTACGAGTTCTTCGAGGACCTGGGCTCGCCCGGTGGCGCCTCGAAGGTCGGCAAGGTGGAGAAGGACGCCACCTTCGTCGCCGCGCAGCCGCCGCGCGGCGAGGGCCACTGAACCGGCCCGCGCCGGTCTCGTCGCGGCTGCCCGAGTTCACCTGGGACACCCTGGACGCCGCGGCCACGTTGGCCGCGGCGCATCCGGAGGGCCTGATCAACCTCTCCATGGGTACGCCGGTCGACCCGGTGCCCGAGGTGATCCGGCGGGCGTTGGCTGACGCGTCCGACGCTCCCGGTTACCCGCTGACCGCCGGCACCCCGGCGTTGCGGGCCGCCATCGCGGCGTGGGTGTCCCGGGCCTGTGGCGCCGGCGTCGACGGTCTCGGTGTGCTGCCGACCATCGGCTCGAAGGAGCTGGTGGCCTGGCTGCCCACGCTGCTCGGCATCGGCCCGGGTGACGTGGTGGTGGTGCCGTCGGTCGCGTACCCCACCTACGAGGATGGCGCCCGGCTGGCCGGTGCCACAGTCGTTCGTGCCGACTCGCTCACGGCGGTCGGGCCGACCTCGCGGGTTCGCCTGGTCTGGGTCAACTCGCCCGGCAACCCGACCGGCCGGGTGCTGCCCGCGGCGCACCTCAAGAAGGTGGTCGACTGGGCGCGGGAACGCGGCGCGGTGGTCGCCAGCGACGAGTGCTACCTGCCGCTGGGCTGGTCGGCCGAGCCGGTCTCGGTGTTGTCTCCGCAGGTCAGCGGCGGCAGTTACGCCGGTGTGCTCGCTGTGCACTCGCTATCCAAGCGTTCCAACCTGGCCGGCTACCGGGCCGGTTTCGTCGCCGGTGACCAGGCGCTCGTCGCCGAGCTGCTGAAGGTCCGCAAGCACGCCGGCATGATCGTGCCCGCGCCGGTGCAGGCGGCCATGGTCGCCGCGCTGGGGGACGAGCGACACGCCGAGGAGCAGCGGGAGCGTTACCGCGCCCGGCGGGAGGTGCTCGCGGCGGCGTTCACCGGTGCCGGGTTCACCGTCGAACACTCCGAGGCGGGCCTCTACCTCTGGCTCACCCGAGGTGAGGACTGCTGGGACACGGTCGACTGGCTGGCTCGGCGGGGCATCCTGGTCGCCGCCGGCATCTTCTACGGCCCCACCGCCGGGCAGCACGTCCGCGTTGCGCTGACCGAGTCCGACGAGCATGTCGCGGCGGTCGCCGGCCGGCTGCGGGCCTGACCCCGGGCGGCCGGCGATGACCGACGGCACGACCGGGCGGTACGCCGGGGTGCGAGCAGCGGTGATCGGTACTGGCCTGATCGGCGGTTCGGCGCTGTTACGCCTGGCCGAGGCCGGCCTGGACGTCGTCGGATGGGATCCCGACCCGTCGACCCGGGAGCGGGCCCAGGACCGGGGAGTGGTCGCCCCGGCCACGATCGAGCAGGCCGTGGCCGGGCGGGACGTGGTGTTCCTCTGCGGCCCGCTGCCCACTCTTGCGGGCACCCTGGCCCTGGTGGCCGAGCTGACCGCGCCCGGCTGCGTGCTCACCGACGTCGGTAGCACCAAGGTCGAGGTGGCCGAGGCGGCCGACCGACTCGGGCTCACCGACCGGTTCGTCCCCGGGCACCCCATGGCCGGTGCGGAGTCCGCCGGTCTGACCGCCGCCTCGCCGACCCTGCTGGCGGGTGCCGCCTGGGTGCTCTGCCCGGCGCCGGGCACCGCGACCGACGCCTTCCGCTGGCTGACCGGGCTGCTGGTGGAGCTGTTCGGAGCCCGGGTCGTGCCGATGTCCGCGTCGGCGCACGACTCGGCGGCCGCGCTCGCCTCGCACGTGCCGCACCTGCTGGCCGGCGCGCTGGCCGGGGCGACGCAGCGGGCGCCGCTGCGCGACGCGGTGCTGACGCTGGCGGCTGGCAGTTTCTCCGACGGCACGCGGGTCGCCGGCACACCGGCGGAGCGGACCGCGAACATGCTGCTCGGCAACCGCGACCGGGTCCTGCACGAGTTGGACGAGGTCCGCGCCTTCCTGGACGGGCTGGCCGCCGCCCTGCGGGCCGACGACGCGCCCGCGCTCATCGCCCGGTACGCCGAGGCGAGAGCGGCCCGGTCGGCGCTGTCGGGTCGGCGGTTGGCCGGTCAGACCCGGGAGTTCGCTGTCGACGGCGACCACGACGTCGAGGTGACCTGGCTGCGCGGGTTGGGCGAGGTCGGCGGGCACCTGACCGGGTGTCAGGTCGACTCCGGGACGGTTTCCTACACCGCGTGGCTCCCCGTGGCTGACTAGGCTGACAGGCATGGCGATGGACGGCCCGGTGGTGCAGGTGCGCGGCGAGGTGACCCGGGAGGTGCCACCCGAGCTGGCCCGGTTCGCGGTCACGGTGACGGCCCGTGATCGGGATCGGGAGGCGACGTTGACTCAGCTCGCCGAGCGGGCCGCTGCCGTCCGGGTGCTGTTGGACGGTTCCGAGCCGGCGGTGGCCCGGCGGGAGACCGGCGATCTGTGGGTCCGGCCGCAGACCAAGCGCTCGGGCGAGCGTGTGGTGGGATGGCTCGGCAGCGTCACCACGACGGTCACGGTCACCGACTTCACCGCCCTCGGTGAGCTGATGCTCCGGCTGGCCGACCAGGACCAGGTCTCGGTGAGCGGTCCGTGGTGGGAGCTTCGTCCGGACAGCCCCGCGCACCGCGAGGCGCGACACGCCGCGATCCGCGACGCACTGCTGCGGGCCCGGGAGTACGCGGAGGCGCTCGGCGCCCGGGTCACCGCTCTGATCGAGCTGGCCGACACCGGCCCGGCGGACCGGCCGATGTTCGCCCGTGCGGCGTTCGCCGGGGGTGGCGGCGCGGGTGGCGGCCCGCCGGAGCTCGAGCTGGACCCGCAGCCGCAGACAGTGCAGGCGGCGGTGCAGGCGCGGTTCACCATCAGCGATCCGGTCCTCGACTGATGCCACCGGCCGAGGTGCTGTCCGTCGACGAGCTGGTGGGACGGGCGTTGTTGCTGGCTGAGGCCGGCCCACGGCAACTGCTCGGCATCGCCGGGGCGCCCGGCGCGGGGAAGTCCACGCTGGCCGAGTTGATCGTGCGCGAGGTCGGGCCGACCGCCCGCCTGGTGCCGATGGACGGCTTCCACCTGGCCCAGTCGCAGCTGGACCGGCTGGGCCGCGCCGACCGTAAGGGCGCGGTGGACACCTTCGACGCCAATGGCTACGTCTCGATGCTGCGCCGGTTACGCCGCCTGGAGCCGACCTCGGTCCATGCGCCGGAGTTCCGGCGTGAGCTGGAGGAACCGGTGGCCGGGGCGATCGAGGTGCCGCCGTCGGTGCGGCTGGTGGTGACCGAGGGCAACTACCTGCTGCTGCCGGACGACCCGTGGCAGGAGATCCGGCCGCTGCTGCACGAGGCGTGGTTCCTGGACCTGGACGCCGAGCTGCGCCAGCGCCGGTTGACGGCCCGGCACGAGGCGTACGGTCGATCACCGGAGCAGGCGCGGGCCTGGGCGTTGGGCAGCGACGAGTCGAACGCGGCCCTCATCACCCCCACCGCCGACCGGGCCGATCTGGTGGTCCGCCTGTCGGAGCCCCCGGCGGCCTGACCCGTCGGCGCGGCCTGAGCGTCCGGGCCGGACTCGGCTTGACCGGCCGTCGAGGGCCGCCGCAGTCAGTCCAGTTCGCGGACCGGCCGGGCCGGGTTGCCGACCGCGACCACGTTGGCCGGTAGGTCCCGGGTGACCACCGCGCCCGCGCCGACGACGGTGTTCGCGCCGATCGTCACGCCGGCCAGCACGATCGCGCCACCGCCGAGCCACACGTTGTCGCCGATGGTGATCGGCTTGGCCGCCTCCCACTTGTCCCGTCGCGGACCGGGCTCGACCGGATGCGTCGGGGTGAGCAGTTGGACGTTCGGTCCGATCTGGACGTCGGCGCCGATGGTGATCGGTGCGACGTCGAGGAAGACGCACTGGTAGTTGACGAAGCTGCGGGGGCCGATCCGGATCTGCCAGCCGTAGTCGCAGTAGAACGGTGGGCGGATCCAGGTGTCCTCGCCGAGTTCGCCGAGGAGTTCACGCAGAGCCGCGATCCGGGCCTGCGGATCGGCCGCGGGAGTGGTGTTGAAGCGCTCCATCAGCCGGGCGGCCCGGTCCAGATCCGCGATGATTTCGGGATCGTCGGCGATGTATGGCTCGCCGACGAGCATCCTGTCCTTCATGGAGGTCACCGCCCGATCATGCCGGCCGGTTCGTCGGCTCGTGGCGGGTCCGTCACTTTCTGGCCTTCTTTTTACATACTCGGTATGCAATTCTGGGTTGTCAATGTGACTCCATCCATCAAGACGCTTGACCAGGAGGATCCGTTGCACCAGGGAAGAAGATTGGCCGCTCTCGGCCTCGTGTTCGCGCTGGCGCTCTCCGCGCCGGCTCCCGCCTCAGCCACTGCCGCCGCGCCCGCCCCACCGGGCGGCACCGACAAACAGTCCACTCCGGGTGGACCCATCGCCAACCGCTCGACCACCGTCACGCTGATCACCGGTGACCGGGTCACAGTCACCGCGTCCGGTGCCTCGGTCCGGCGCGGCGCCGGCCGCGAGGACGTGCAGTTCCTGGTCCAGCGCGAGCGCGGACGCCTCACCGTGACGCCGACGGACGCGCTGCCGTTGCTGCGCTCCGGCCGGGTGGACCGGCGACTCTTCGACATCACCGGGCTGGTCGAGGCGGGTTACGACGACACCAGGCGCAGCACCCTGCCGCTGCTGGTGTCGTACGGCTCGACGGGGACCGCCCGGCGTGCCCCGGCCGCCCTGCCCGGCACGCGGCTGACCCGCGACCTGCCGGTGATCCGCGGTGCCGCCCTGAACAGCGACAAGTCGTCCCTCGGCGCGGTGTGGGCGACTCTCGCCACCGGTCCCGCTGGGGCCCGGCTCGACGCGGCGGGGGGCGTCGAGCGGATCTGGCTGGACGGGCGTCGACAGGTAAGCCTCGACCACAGCGTGCCGCAGATCGGCGCGCCCGCCGCCTGGGCGGCCGGGTTCACCGGCGCCGGAGTGTCAGTCGCGGTGCTGGACACCGGCGTCGACGCGACCCACCCGGACCTGGCCGGCAAGGTGGCCGAGGCGCGCAACTTCACGGAGGCCACCGACGCTCGCGACACTGTCGGCCACGGCACCCACGTGGCCTCGACGATCGCGGGCTCCGGCGCGGCCTCCGACGGCAAGTACCGGGGCGTGGCACCGGACGCGACGCTGTTGGACGGCAAGGTCTGCGAGGACAACGGCTGCCCCGACTCGGCGATCCTCGCCGGCATGCAGTGGGCCGCTGTCGAGAAGAAGGCCGCAGTGATCAACATGAGCCTCGGCGGCTGGGACACCCCGGAGGTCGACCCGCTGGAGGAGGCGGTGCAGACCCTGACCGCGCAGACCGGCACGCTCTTCGTTCTCGCCGCGGGCAACGACGGCTCGGACGGCTCGGTCGGCTCCCCGGCCAGCGCCGACGCCGGGCTCGCAGTGGGCGCGGTGGACCGCGACGACGAACTGGCCGACTTTTCCAGCCGGGGTCCGCGAGTCGGCGACGACGCGCTGAAGCCGGACATCACCGCGCCCGGCGTCGACATCGTCGCCGCCCGGTCCGCCAACGGCGTCATCGGTGATCCGGTGGGGGACCGCTACGTCACGCTCTCCGGCACCTCGATGGCCACCCCGCACGTGGCCGGGTCGGCCGCGCTGCTGGCCCAGCAGCACCCCGGATGGCGCGCTGACCGGCTCAAGGCCACCCTGATGGCAGCCGCCAAGCCGCACCCGGACCAGACCGCCTACCAGCAGGGTGCCGGGCGGGTCGATGTCGCACACGCCATCACCCAGCAGCTCACCACCGACCCGGTGAGCGTCTCGTTCGGGCGCACGCTCTGGCCGCACACTGACGACGTTCCGATCACCCGCACGGTGACCTGGCGCAACGACGGTCCGGCCCCGGTCACCGTGGACCTGAGCATCGAGGGCGCCGGCCCCGGCGGTCGGGCGCTGCCGGTCGGCCTCTTCCAGTTGGGCGCCGACCAACTCACAGTGCCGGCAGGTGGCACGGCCGCCACGACCGTCACCACTGACACCCGGGTCGGCGACGCCGACGGTTACTGGACCGGGCGGATCGTGGCCCGTTCCGGTGCTGCGGTAGCTGTCACTCCGCTGGCCGTGAACCGGGAGGTGGAGAGCTACACGCTCACAGTGGAGCACCTGAACCGTGCCGGCGCGCGTACCGCGGACCACTGGACGTCACTGGTGGGATTGGACACCTTCGGCTTCTGGGACGTCGTCAGTTCCGACGGGGTGGCCACCGTGCGGGTGCCCAAGGGCCACTACGGCCTGACCGGCCTCGTCTTCGAGCCTGGGCCGGAAGATGAGCAGCGCGGGATGTCCCTGTTGGCGCAGCCCGAACTGACTGTCGATCAGGACACTCGGATCGTCGTGGACGCTCGCCGGGCCAGGCCGGTGCGGACGACCGTTCCGGACCGGACCGCCGTCCCGCAACTGATCGACCTCAGCGGCAACTTCACCGCCGACGACGGCAGTGGGTACGGGGTCGGGCTCTGGGCGGAGACGTTCACCGGCCTGACCAGCGGTCAGATCGGCAAGCCGGTCAGCGCCGACAAGTTCGTCGCAACCGTCAGCAGCAACTGGACCACGCCGGAGGCGGACAAGAGCCCGTACCTGTACGCGTTGGCCGAGGCGATCCCTGGCCGGATGCCCACCGGGTTCGTCCGCGACTACACCCGGCGGGACCTGGCCACCGTCGTGCACAAGTTCCGCGGTGGCCACCCGGGCACGGTGGCCGAGCGGCTCGTGTTCCCCGAGCTGGAGTACAACGTCGGCTATTCCGCTGTGGTCCTGCCCACCGTCGTGCCCGGCCAGCGGGTCGAGTACTACAACACCAGGAACGTGAAGTGGGAATCCGAAATCTACATCGGAACGGTGGACGAGGAAGGCTGGTTGAACCCGAACGCGGCGCTCTTCTCCGTCCCCACCGCCTACCGGGCCGGCCGGACGGTCCAGGAGATCTGGAACCAGGCGCCGTACTCACCGTCCTTCCCGAAACCGCGCTGGCCGCACCAGAGCGTCTCCCGGGTCGGCGACACCATCCTGGCCGACGTGCCGATGTACAGCGACGCGGCCGGGCACCCCGGCGCCTCGCTGACCGACAGCGAGCACACCAAGCTCTGGCGCAACGGCAAGCTGGTCGGGGAGAGCGAGTACGCCGGCTACGGGGAGTTCACAGTGCCACCGGGTGCTGCGGACTACCGGCTCGTCACGTCGGCGAAGCGGAGCTTCACCGACCTGAGCACCGATGTGGAATCCAGCTGGACCTTCCGGTCGAGGCACGTCGCCGGTGAGACGCCGGCCCGGCTGCCCCTGTCGGCGGTGCGCTTCGCGCCGCCGTTGCGGGTCGACAACAGTGCTCCGGCCGGTCAGGGCTTCGTCGTACCGGTACGGGTGCAGCGGCAGCCTGGCGCAGCGGCCAGCCGGGTGGAGAAGCTCACCGTCGACGTCTCCTACGACGGCGGGAAGACCTGGAGCAGGGCGAAGCTGGTCCGCACCTCGACCGACGGCTGGTCGGCCCTGTTGCGGCATCCGGCCGGCGCCGGCCACGTGTCGCTGCGGGCCACCGCCCGGGACACCGCCGGCAACACGGTGACCCAACGGATCATCCAGGCGTACCGGTTGCGCTGAGGCGTACCCCGTCCGGGTCCGCGGCCGAGCGCCGCGGACCCGGCGGGGCCGTCAGTCGTTGGCGTGCAGGGCCGCGTTCAGCTCGATGCCCCGCCCGGTGCGCGGCCGGGCCTCCAGCCCACCGGTGACCGAGTTGCGCCAGAACAGCAGGCCGTCGACGCCGGACAGCTCCCGAGCCTTGACCAACCGGCCGTCAGGGAGCGTGATCTTCGACGCGGCGGTGATGTAGCAGCCGGCCTCGACCACGCAGTCGTCGCCGAGCGAGATCCCGACGCCGGCGTTCGCACCGACCAGGCTGCGCTCACCGATGCTGATCTTGTCGGTGCCGCCGCCGGAGAGGGTGCCCATGATGGAGGCCCCGCCACCGATGTCGGAACCGTCGCCGACCAGCACGCCCTGCACGATCCGCCCCTCGACCATCGAGGTGCCGACGGTGCCGGCGTTGAAGTTCACGAAGCCCTCGTGCATCACCGTGGTGCCGGCGGCCAGGTGCGCGCCGAGACGGACCCGGTCGGCGTCGGCGATCCGCACACCGGAGGGCACCACGTAATCGGTCATCCGCGGGAACTTGTCGACCCCGTACACCGCCAGGTGCCGGCCGGCAGCCCGCTCGATCACCCGCAGCTCGTCCACCCGCTCCGGGGGGCACGGCCCGGCGGACGTCCAGGCCACGTTGGCCAGCTTGCCGAAGATGCCGTCCAGGTTGAGCTGGTTGGGTCGCACCAGGCGGTGCGAGAGCAGGTGCAACCGGAGGTACGCGTCGGAGGCGTCCTTGATCGGGTCGTCCAACGAGCCGATCAAGGTCACGACCTGCACGGTACGCAGGCCAGGCAGGGGCCGGTCACCGAGCGCGGCCGGCGGCAGGTCGAGCACGTCCGCCTTGTCCTCGCCGGCGACCAGCGGCAGCTCGCCCAGGCCCAGCTTGCCGGTCGGGTACCAGGTGTCGAGCACCTGCTCGTCTGCGGTGACCGTAGCCAGGCCGATGCCCCAGGCGGAATCTGCGGACGTCACTGTTACACCTCTCGGTCACGGCCGGGCTGACCTCGGCTCGCTCCTCGCGCTGACAGACCTGAAGGTACCGTGCGAACCATGGAGAACCCGCTGACCCCCGAGGTCC
The DNA here is from genome assembly GCF_042871765.1 of Micromonospora sp. NPDC005553. Lineage (NCBI taxonomy): Bacteria > Bacillati > Actinomycetota > Actinomycetes > Micromonosporales > Micromonosporaceae > Micromonospora > Micromonospora sp. NPDC005553. The sequence continues at coordinate 759,338 of NZ_JBIAJD010000003.1, forward strand.
TCGCCGATCCGGTGCAGCTGACCCGCGCTCTGGTCGACATAGAGTCCGTGTCCCTCAACGAGAAGGCCATCGCCGACTGTGTCGAAGAGGTGCTGCGGGCCGTACCGCACCTGACCACCCACCGGCACGGCAACACGGTGATGGCCCGTACCGACCTCGGTCGGTCGCAGCGTGTCGTGCTGGCCGGGCACCTCGACACGGTGCCGTTGAACAACAACTTCCCGTCGACGATGCGCGGCGACCTGATGTACGGCTGCGGCACCTCCGACATGAAGTCCGGCACCGCGTACGCGCTGCACCTGGCGGTGACGCTGCCCGAGCCGCGCTACGACGTGACGTACTTCTTCTACGAGGCCGAGGAGATCGAGTCCAAGTACAACGGGCTCAACCTCGTCGCCCAGGCATTCCCGGAGTGGTTGCAGGCGGACTTCGCCGTGCTGCTGGAGCCGACGTACGGCATCGTCGAGGCGGGCTGCCAGGGCACCATGCGCTCGGTGGTCACCACGACCGGCGTACGCGCCCACTCGGCGCGCTCCTGGCACGGGGTCAACGCCATCCACGCCGCCGGCGAGGTGCTGCGACGCCTCCAGACGTACGAGGCGCGCCGGGTCACCATCGACGGCTGCGACTACCGCGAGGGCATGAACGCGGTGCGGATCAACGGTGGGGTGGCCGGCAACGTGGTCCCCGACCTGTGTGAGGTCGAGGTCAACTACCGGTTCGCCCCGGACCGCACCCCGGCCGAGGCGGAGGCGCACCTGCGTGAGGTGTTCGCCGGCTTCGAGCTGAAAGTCACCGACACTGCTGCCGGTGCCGCGCCCGGGCTCGACGCGGCCCCCGCGAAGGAGTTCCTGGCGGCGGTCGGCGCCGCGCCGATCGGCAAGCTGGGCTGGACCGACGTGGCCCGGTTCGCGGCGATGGGCATTCCCGCGCTGAACTTCGGCCCGGGCGACCCGAACCTCGCCCACCACCCCGACGAGCACGTCGAGATCAGCAAGATCCGCGATGGCGCGGCAACCCTGCACCGCTGGCTAGCCCCAGCCTGACCCGCCCTGCCCCTGCCCCGATCCTGCCCCGGTCCCGCCGGAGCGCCCGGTGATCAAGAGGTTTGCGTCAGCCTGGCCCGTTGTCGGCGACGCAAACCTCTTGATCGGCTCCGGACGGGGTGGGGGAGATGGGGATCGGGTTCTGCTGGCGGGTGCGGCGGCGTTCGGCCACCACGTCTCGGATCCGTCGCTGCATCTGGCGACGAATCCGGATCATCTCGCTGTTACTGATCACGCTGTCTCCTCCCCCGAAGGCGCGCGCCGGGGCATACCCGGTATGTGAATAGTAAGACGTACGGGAGCGCCGAATAGTTGCCCATGATCCCGAACAATTTCTCGGCGTCCCCGCCCCGCGCACCCGGGCGGTGCTGCTCCACTACGGTTGCCCCATGAGCCAGAGCAACGGGCGGGAGGCCGGTCGCGGTCCCGGACAGGAGCGGCATCGCGGTGCGGTCACCCTGCGTAGAGGGGCGATCCCGAGCAGCACCGCCGACCAGCGACTGCTTGATTCACGGGGGCGCGGCGACTGGAAGACCAAGGACGCCTGGCGCGCGCTGCGCATCCTCGCCGAGTTCGTCGAGGGTTTCGACACCCTCGCCGACGTGCCGTCAGCGGTCAGCGTCTTCGGCTCGGCGCGCAGCGCGCCGGACAGCGCCGAGTGCCAGTTGGCCGAGCAGTTGGGCGGTGCGCTGGCCCGAGCCGGCTACGCGGTGATCACCGGAGGTGGGCCCGGCGTGATGGAGGCCGCCAACCGGGGCGCCAGCGAGGCCAATGGGCTCTCCGTGGGGCTCGGCATCGAGCTTCCGTTCGAGCAGGGCATCAACGACTGGGTCGACCTGGCCATCGACTTCCGCTACTTCTTCGCCCGCAAGACGATGTTCGTCAAGTACGCCCAGGCGTTCGTCGTACTGCCCGGCGGGTTCGGCACGATGGACGAGTTGTTCGAGGCGCTCACCCTGGTGCAGACCGGCAAGGTCACCCGGTTCCCGGTGGTGCTCATGGGCGTCGCCTACTGGCAGGGCCTGCTGGACTGGCTGCGCGACACGATGGCCGCCACCGGCAAGATCGGGCCGGTGGACCTGGACCTGATCTGCCTCACCGACGACGTCAACGAGGCGGTCCGGTACATCGTCGCGTCGGAGGCCGCTCTCTCCGCCGAGCAGGAGGCGGTCCGCGAGGAGGCCGTCGCCCGCGCCGGCGCAGACCAGCAGGCGGCAGCCGAACAGGCTCGGGACCACGACTGATGGCGGCGATCTGCGTCTTCTGCGCCTCCTCTCGTACCCTCGATCAGCGCTGGTTGGACCTGGCCGCCGAGACCGGCGCGGAGCTGGCCCGGCGCGGGCACACGCTGGTCAGCGGTGGTGGCTGCGTCGGCATGATGGGCGCGCTGGCGGACGGCGCCCGATCGGCCGGCGGGCGCACCGTCGGCGTGATCCCGCAGTCGCTGGTCGACCTGGAGGTCGCCGACCTGGCCTCGGACGAGCTGCTGGTGACCGACTCGATGGCCAGCCGCAAGACCCTGATGATCGACAAGTCGGACGCCTTCCTCACCCTGCCCGGCGGGCTGGGCACCCTGGACGAGTTGTTCGAGGTCTGGACCACCGCCACCCTCGCCCAGCACACCAAGCCGATGGTGCTGATCGACACCGACGGGTTCTACCGCCCCCTGCTGGACTGGCTCGACGCGCTGGCCGACCAGACCTTCCTCAAGCCCGCCGGTCGCGACCTCCTGACGGTCACCACCACCGTCACCGAGGCCCTCGACGTCCTGGAATCCCACCTGACCTGACCACCCCACCCCCCACCCCCCACCCCCCACCCCCGCCCGCCCTCGGCCCGCCCGGCCCTCGGCCCACCCCCGGTGATCATGAAGTTAGCGGCGTGTCCGTCGGCGTGTCGCGCCGCTAACTTCATGATCGACAGGGGTAGATGGGGGTGGGGTGGGGTGTGGGGGTAGGGGTCGGGTTGGTTGTCGTATGGGTCTGATGGGATGAGCTGATGCAGGCGTACCGGTTGGTGCGGCGGCCCGGAGGGCCGGCGCGGGGGGACGGGGCGACGCCTGACAGCGCTTCCGTGCTCGCCAGCGACGGCACGTCAGTGGGCGGTGTCGGCACGTCGGGTGGGCCCGATCGCGTGGCCGGGGCCGAGCTGGCCGTCGGCGGCGGCTGGCGGGCCGATCCGGTGCAGGCCGAGGTGGTCGGGCACACCGACGGGCCGATGCTCGTGCTCGGCGGCCCGGGCACCGGCAAGACCAGCACGCTGGTCGAGGCGGTCGCCGCCCGGGTGGCCGAGGGGGCCGACCCCGAACGGATCCTGGTGCTGACCTTCGGCCGCCGAGGCGCCACCGCACTGCGACAACGCATCGAGGCTCGGATCGCCCAGGACGGCCACCGGGTGCTGCGCGAGCCGTTGGTGCGCACCTTCCCGGCGTACGCCTTCGGGTTGCTCCGCCGCGCCGCCGCCGAGCGGGGCGAACCGTTGCCCCGGCTGCTCACCGGCCCCGAACAGGATCTGATCATCCGTGAGCTGCTGGACGTGGTGGGCGAGGAGCCCGAGGACGACCCGGTCGGCTGGCCCACCGACCTGCGCCCCGCCCTGCGCACCCGGGCGTTCGCCGGCCAACTGCGCGACCTGCTCATGCGCGCCGCCGAACGCGGTGTGGGCCCGATCCACCTGGCCCGGCTGGGTGAGAAGCTCGGCCGCGCCGACTGGCCGGCCGCCGCCCGCTTCCTGCGGGAGTACGTCGCCGTGCTCGCGTTGCGCGACGTCAGCAACCGGGGCTCCATCGCGTACGACCCAGCGGAGCTGGTCCGGGCGGCCACCGGGCTACTGCGCGACGACGAGGAGTTGCTGGCCGCCGAGCGTCGTCGGCTCGCGTACGTCTACCTCGACGAGCTGGCCGACACCGACCCCGCCCAACTGGAGCTGCTCTCGGTCATCGCCGGCGGTGGCAAGTCGCTCGTCGCGTTCGCCGACCCGGATTCCTCCACGTACGCGTTCCGGGGCGCCGACCCGGCCGGGGTGGCGACGTTCCCGCACCGGTTCCGGACGGCATCCGGTGCGCCGGCCGCGCAGGTGCTGCTGACCACGTCGTACCGGGCCGGGCCGGGTCTGCTCACGGCGATCGCCCGGCTGGGTCGCCGGCTGCGGGGCCCGGCCGCGCACCGCCGGCTGCACCCCCTGCCGGACGCGCCGCCCGGCGTGGTCGAGGTGCACACCTTCCGCTCGGCGACCAGCGAGGCCGCCTGGCTGGCCCACGCGCTGCGCTCGGCACACCTGCTCGACGGCGTGCCGTGGTCACGGATGGCGGTGCTGGTGCGGTCCACCGCGTTGCAGCTGCCCACCCTGCGACGGGCGCTGCACGCTGCCGGCGTACCCACAGTGGTGCACGGTGAGGATCTGCCCCTGCACCTGCAACCGGCGGTCGCACCGCTGCTGCTCCTGCTGCGCTGCGCGCTGGAGCCGGAAAGACTCGACGAGGAGGCGGCGGTCGCGCTGCTGCACTCGTCGCTCGGCGGGGCCGACCCGCTGGCCGAACGGCGGCTGCGGCAGGGCCTTCGCGCGCTCGCGTTGGCCGGCGGTGACCGCCGTCCCTCCGGGGAGCTGATCGTCGAGGCACTGCAGGATCCGGAGGAGTTGGCCGGCATCGAGCGACACTGGGCGGAGCCGGCGCAGGCGGTGGCCGGGCTGCTGGCCATCGCGCGCGAGGTCGCTGCCCGGCCGGGCGCGACCGCCGAGGAGGTGCTCTGGGCCGTCTGGCACGCCAGTGGCCTCGCCGAGCGGTGGGCCGGCGCGATCAACCAGGGGCGTCCGGAGGCCGGTGAGGGCGACCTGGCCCGGCGTCGGCGGGCCGAGGCTGCCGACCGCGACCTGGACGCCGTGCTGGTCCTCTTCGACGCGGCGGCCCGGTTCACCGACCGGCTGCCCGGTGCCCGCACCGAGGTCTTCCTCGACCACGTGCTCGCCCAGGACCTGCCGGCCGACACCATCGCCCCGACCGCCGACCGGGGAGCGGCGGTACGCCTGCTGACGGCGCACGCCGCGAAGGGCCTGGAATGGGACCTGGTCGCGGTGGCCGGTGTGCAGGAGGGCATCTGGCCGGACCTGCGGTTGCGCGGCAGCCTGCTCGGCTCCGAGCGACTGGTCGACGTGCTGGCCGGCCGGTCGGTCGACGGGGCGACCGCGGCGAACGTGGTGGGTCAGACCTCGGCTCTGCTGGACGAGGAGCGTCGGCTCTTCCACGTCGCCATCAGTCGGGCCCGCCACCGGCTGCTGGTCAGCGCCGTGGCGTCGGCCGCCGTCGGCGGGGACGACCACGAGGAGCAACCCAGCCGGTTCCTGCACGAGCTGGGCCCGAGCATCCCGCCACCGACCCCGCCGACCACGCCACCGACCCCGCCCACCCCGCCGAGCGCGCCGCCTCCGGCCCCACCGACCCCGCCCGGTCCCCGCACCGAGCCGTCGTCCGGCGGCAATGGGGGCGCTGCGGCGGGCGAGACCGGCGACGAGGAGCCGGACCGCCCCGGGGCGCTGCCGGTGACCCGTCCACCCCGGGCGCTCACCCTGCCGGCGTTGGTCGCGGAACTCCGTACCGCCATCACCGACCCGGCCGCCCCGGCGGCCCGGCGGCGCGCCGCGGCGGCCGAGCTGGCCCGTCTCGCCGCCGCCGGGGTGCCCGGCGCGCACCCCGACGACTGGTGGGGGTTGCGGGTTCTCTCCGACGACCGGCCGCTCGTCGACGACGGCGACCCGGTGCGGGTCACCCCGTCGGCCATGGAGAGTGCGCTGCGGTGCAGCCTGCGCTGGCTGCTGGAACGGCACGGCGGTAGCGGCCCGACCAGCACCGCGCAGGGGGTGGGCAACCTGGTGCACGCCGCCGCGATGCTCGCCGAGGACGCCAGCGCCGACCGTGGCGCGCTGCTCGACTACGTGGCCGCCCGGTTCGACGCGATCGAGCTGGCGGCCCGGTGGATGGCCGGGCCGGAGCGGGAACGCGCCGAGGCGATGGTCGACAAGCTGCTGCGCTGGCTGGCCACCAATCCGCGCCGGTTGCTCGCCATCGAGCACGAGTTCGCCGTCCGCCTGGACGACCCGAACCGGCCGGTCGACCTGACCGGTCGGGTCGACCGGCTGGAGGTCGACGAGGCCGGGCGGCTCGTGGTGATCGACCTGAAGACCGGTAAGTCCACAGCTGTCACCGGCACCGACCTTGCCGAGCACCCGCAGCTCGGCGCCTACCAGGCGGCGGTGGAGGCAGGGGCGTTCGCCGAGTTCGGTGACGAGTCCGGGGGCGCCGCGCTGGTGCAGCTCGGGACCTCCGCCAAGGACGCCAGGGAGCAGAATCAGCCGGCCGCCAGCGAGGGGCCGGCTGCCGGTTGGGCGACAGCGCTGGTGCGACGGACCGCCGATACGATGGCAGCCGCCACGTTCGCCGCGGTGGCCAACTCGAAGTGCCGGGTCTGCCCAGTGCGCACCAGCTGCCCGGTCTCCGGGCAGGGCCGCCAGGTCGTCGAGCCGCCCACCGTCCGACGCGCAGGCGAGGGCGAGGAGTGAGCGTGCGAACCCAGTCGCGACCTGGGACGGCACCCGTGAGGGCGAGGAGTGCGCCGGTGTTGGGAACTGAGACGGCACGGTGAGTCAGCCCACCCTGTTCGGCGCGGGTCCCGCGCCGACGCCCCGACTCGCGGACTCCGGCCCCCGGTACACACCGGTGGAGCTGGCCAAGCTGCTGCGGTTGCCGGCGCCCACCCGGGAGCAGGCCGCGATCATCGCCGCCCCGGTGGAACCGCTGCTGGTGGTCGCGGGCGCCGGGTCGGGCAAGACCGAGACGATGGCCGCCCGGGTGGTCTGGCTGGTGGCCAACTCGTACGTGCGGCCGGAGCAGATCCTCGGGCTGACCTTCACCCGCAAGGCGGCCGGCGAGCTGGCCCATCGGGTACGAACCCGGCTCGACCAGCTGATCCGCCGACTCGGCAGGCAGGGGCGGGACCCGCTGGACGACCCGCTCGCGGGTGAACCCACCGTCTCCACCTACCACTCGTACGCGGGGCGGATCGTCACCGAGCACGGGCTGCGGGCCGGCTACGAGCCGTCCACCCGGCTGCTCACCGAGGCGTCCCGCTGGCAGTTGGTCGACCTGCTGGTGCGCAACTACGACGGCGACATGTCCGCTGTGGACCGGATGCCGAGCACCATCACCGACGCGGTGCTGGCGCTGGCCGGGGAGTTGGACGAGCATCTGGTCGCGCCGGACGACCTGGCGGCCTGGACCGGTCGGTTCTTCGCCGAGGTGCAGTCCCGGCCGGGTCGGGTGTACGCCGACGTGCGTAAGGCGCTCACCCTCCAGCAGACCCGGTTGCGCCTGTTGCCGCTGGTGCGGGCGTACGCCCGGCGCAAGGAGGACTTCGAGGCGATGGACTTCGCCGACCAGCTCGCCCGGGCGGCCCGGGTGGCCCGGGACCACCCGGGGGTCGGCGTGATCGAGCGGGACCGCTTCCGGGTGGTGCTGCTCGACGAGTACCAGGACACCAGCCACGCACAGGTGGTGTTGCTCAACGCGCTGTTCGGTGGCGGGCACCCGGTGACCGCGGTGGGCGACCCGTGCCAGTCGATCTACGGCTGGCGGGGGGCCAGCGCGGGCACCCTGGACCGGTTCCCCACCGAGTTCGCCCGCGCCAACGGTGAGCCGGCCCCGGCGCTGGGCCTCACCACGAGTTGGCGCAACCGCCCGGAGATCCTCCGAGTGGCGAACGCGCTCTCCACCCCGCTGCGGGCGGCGGGTGCCCGGGTGCCGGAGCTGCGTTCCGCGTTGACCGTCCGGGACCCGATCCCGCACCGCAGCCCGGGCGGCGCAGCCGGCGGCACCGTGCACTGCGCGATGCTGCCCACGTACGCCGACGAGGCCGCCTGGATCGCCGACAGCGTGCTCGCCGCCTGGCGTGGCGCGGCCGGGATGCCGGGCGCCGCCCCTGAACACATCCCGGTGGAGCGCCGTCCGACGACGGCCGTGCTGGTCCGGGTGCGCAGCCAGATTCCGGCGATCGAATCGGCGCTGCGTGAGCGGGGCCTACCTGTCGAGGTGGTGGGGCTGGGTGGCCTGCTGGACACCCCCGAGGTACGTGACGTGGTCTGCACGCTGCGGGTCCTGGCCGACCCGACCGATGGCGCCGCGCTGCTGCGGTTGCTCACCGGCGCCCGTTGGCGGATCGGGCCACGTGACCTGGTGGCGTTGCACCGGCGAGCCCGGGCCATCGCGAACGCCCGGCGACAGGTGGCCGCCGACGAGGCCTCGGAGATCAGCCCCGACCTGTTGGACGAGGCGACCCTGGTGGAGGCGTTGGCCGACCTCGGGCCGGCGCAGGCGTACTCGGCCGAGGGTTTCGCGCGGCTGCGCGCGTACGGCCGGGAGTTGGCGCTGCTGCGCTACCGGCTGGACCAGGCGCTGCCGGACCTCATCGCGGACATCGAGCGGACCATCGGCCTGGACGTGGAGGTCGCGGTGCGGGCCGGCCGGGACGGCGCCGGCGACGCGGGCCTGGCCCGGGGGCATCTGGACGCGCTCGGCGACGTGGCGGCCCGGTTCAGCGGGGAGACGCCCGGCGCGACCCTGTCCGGGTTCCTGTCCTACCTGGCCGCCGCCGAGGACGAGGAGCGCGGTCTGGCGCCGGGCGAGGTCGAGGTGGTGGAGGGCGCGGTGCAGGTGGTCACCGCGCACGCCGCCAAGGGCCTGGAGTGGGACGTCGTGGCGGTGGCCGGGCTCAGTCGTGGGCTGTGGCCGGGGCCGGTCCGCAACTCCGACCACTGGTTGGGTGGGCTGGGCGTGCTGCCGTTCCCGCTGCGCGGCGACGCCGACGGGTTGCCCGAGTTGGCGCTCGACGAGGCGGGCGACCAGCGGGCCGTGGCGCGGGCGGTGACCGACTTCACCGACGCGTGGCGTGCCCACGACGAGCGGGAGGAACGCCGGCTGACGTACGTGGCGGTCACCCGGCCGCGCCGGCTGCTGCTCTGCTCCGGTTACTGGTGGGGAGAGGGCACGAAGCGACCGCGAGGTCCGTCGGTCTTCCTTCGTGAGGTGTACGACGCCTGCCTCGACGGCGGGCCGGGGCACCTGATCGACGCGTGGGCGCCCGAGCCGACCCCGGACGCGACGAACCCCACGGCCGAGGTCGTGCTCCGCGCGGAGTGGCCGGCCGACCCGCTGGGCGGTCGCCGGCCGGCGTTGGCCGAGGCGGCCGGGCTGGTGCGTCGCCTGATGGCCGACGGCCCGGCGGCGGCGCTCCCCGGGCCGGTCGGGCCGGTGCTCCCTGTGCCGGTCGGGCCGGTGCTTCCTGTGCCGGCCGGGCCGGTGCTCGCCGGGCCGGTCACGCCGATCGGCTCGACGGTCGAGTCAGGCGAGCAGGTCGAGCAGGTCGAGCAGGTCGAGCCGGAGGTGGATCCGGAGGTGGCGCGCTGGCAGCGCGAGGCGGACCTGCTGTTGGCGGAGCGCGCCGAGCTGACGCGGCTCTCCGGTGCGGTCGAGGTGGCGCTGCCCGGGGCGCTGAGCGTCACCCAGCTGGTAGCGCTGCGGCGTGATCCGGCGGCGCTGGCGCGTACGCTGCGTCGCCCGGTGCCGTCCGAACCCAACCCGTACGCCCGTCGAGGCACCGCCTTCCACGCCTGGTTGGAGCAGCGCTTCGGCGCCGACCGCCTGTTGGACCTGGACGAGCTGCCCGGCGCGGCCGACGCCGATGCCGCACCCGACGAGGCGCTGGTCGAGCTTCAGGAGCGGTTCCTGGCCAGCGAGTGGGCCGACCGGTCACCGGTGGAGGTCGAGGTGCCCTTCGCCACGGTGATCGCTTCAGTGGTGGTGCGGGGCCGGATGGACGCGGTCTTCGCCCGGCCGGGTGGCCGGTTCGACGTGGTCGACTGGAAGACCGGTGCGCAGCCCACCGGGCCGGCAGCCGACGTGGCCGCCGTGCAGCTGGCGGTGTACCGGCTGGCCTGGGCGGAGTTGGCCGGCGTGCCGGTCGAGCGGGTGGGCGCGGCGTTCCACTACGTCCGCCACGGGGTCACCGTCCGGCCCGCCGACCTGCTGGATGTGACGGGCCTCACGGCTTTGATCGCCCAGTTGCCCGAAGATTCTGGCCAACATTGACCACTGCGGGGAAAACCGTGGTAGCTTATCCGGGTTGCAGTTTTGGTTACCAGAGACTCTGTGTGCGCCTGGCGGGATTGTGGCCCCAGGCGCTCTTTGTTGTGTCCGGAGTTCTCCGGGCGGGGCGACCAGAAGCGACAGGCGATTCGCGCATCCCCGCGCGGAGCGCTCCTCTTCGGGCACGCAACAAGTGCGTGTCCGACGTTCCGTCAAGGAGACGAAACACATGGCTATTGGCACCGTGAAGTGGTTCAACGCTGACAAGGGCTTCGGCTTCATCACCCCCGACGGCGGCGGCGCTGACGTCTTCGCCCACTTCTCGGCGATCCAGTCCTCCGGCTACCGGAGCCTGGACGAGAACCAGCGGGTCGAGTTCGAGGTGACCCAGGGCCAGAAGGGCCCGCAGGCGGAGAACATCCGCCCGCTCTGATCTTCGGATCGGTCAGCATTACCTGTCCCGCCCTCCGGGTGTGACGGTGACGGGACCGGCCCGCCCCGCTGTCGCCTGCGCAAGCAGGCGGCGGCCCGGCGGCGGGCCGGCCCGTACTCCAATCGGTTCGTGCTTGTGAGTCCTGGCTGCCTTGCGCCGCCGGTTGACAGCGCCGACTTCGGCGCCCTCCCTCGACACGTTCCGCGTCGAGGAAGGCTTTCGCATGACCACAGTTATTCCTTCGTTCGCTCTTACCGGGCTGGCACCGGCGCTGCTCACCGCGTTGACCGCGCAGGGCATCAACGAGCCGTTCCCGATCCAGACGGCGACGCTGCCCGACTCGCTCGCCGGCCGGGACGTGCTGGGCCGGGGTCGTACCGGCTCCGGCAAGACCCTCGCCTTCGGGCTTCCGCTGCTGTCCCGCACCGCCGGCCGTAAGGCCCGGCCCGGTCGCCCGCTCGCCCTGGTGCTGGTGCCGACCCGCGAACTGGCCCAGCAGGTCACCACCGCGCTGGCCCCGTACGCCCGCGCCGTCGGGCTGCGCTGCACCACCGTCGTCGGCGGGCTGTCGTTGCAGCGGCAGGCCGACGCTCTGCGCGCCGGCGCCGAGGTGGTCGTCGCCACCCCCGGCCGGCTGCACGACCTGATCAACCGCGGCGACGCCCGGCTCGACCAGGTCGAGATCACCGTGCTGGACGAGGCCGACCAGATGGCCGACATGGGCTTCCTCCCGCAGGTCACCAAGCTGCTGGAGCAGGTCGCGCCGCAGGGGCAGCGGATGCTCTTCTCCGCCACCCTGGACGGTGGCGTGGACCGGCTGGTCCGCCGCTTCCTGAGCAACCCGGTCACCCACTCGGTCGACCCGGGCACCGCCACCGTCACCGCGATGACCCACCATGTGCTGCACGTCGACGCGCTGGACAAGCCCGACGCGCTGACCCGGATCGCCGCCCGTGAGGGCCGCACCATCCTGTTCATGGGCACCAAGCACCGCGCCGACCGGCTGGCCCGCCAGCTGCTCTCCAAGGGCGTACGCGCGGCGGCGCTGCACGGCGGCAAGTCCCAGCCGCAGCGCACCCGGATCCTGGAGCAGTTCCGCAACGGTCAGGTGACCGCCCTGGTCGCCACCGACGTGGCAGCCCGGGGCATCCACGTGGACGGCCTGGACATGGTGGTCAACGTGGACCCGCCGACCGAGGCGAAGGACTACCTGCACCGCGGCGGCCGTACCGCCCGGGCCGGCGAGTCGGGTTCCGTGGTCACCCTGGTCCTGCCGGAGCAGCGCCGGGACGTGTCCCGCCTGATGGCCACCGCCGGTATCCGGCCCGAGTCGGTCCAGGTGCGCGCGGGTGACGGATCGCTGGCCCGGGTGACCGGTGCCCGCGAGCCGTCCGGTGTGCCGGTGACCATCGTCGCTCCGCCGGCACCCGCCTCTCGGCCCCGTACCTCCGGCGGCTCGGCCACCGACGGTGGCGCCCGTCCGGCGCACCGCGCGTCGGGCCGGTCCCGTCGGCCGCGTCGCCCCCGTACCGTCTGATCCTCTGCGCGTCGACCGACCCGTCCCGCTTCGGCGGGGTGGGTCGGTTTTTTCTGTGCGGTGACCCCGGCCGGTTGGCTGTCGGCGCGGCCCGACCGGTCAGCCGGCCGCGCCGGGTGGCCCCTCGGCTGAGTCGGTAATCAGCCTTTCCCGGGTCGGCTGGCCGACTGCGCCCCGGTCGGTCGTGGTCAAGGCTGACCGACGGGGGGAAGTCGGGCGGGGGGCCCGGCTCGGGAGGGGTGACCATGGCGGGCGAAGCCGGCTCGGGTGCGCTGCGTGAACTGATCCTGGTGGTCGCCGTCGCGCTCGCCGGATTGTTGCTCGCCATGGTTGCGGCCTTCGCGCCCTGGCATGCCACCCCGGCGGGTAACGCTCCCGCCGTTCTGGTGGAGCTGCGCAGTCCTGGCGACCCGGGCCTCGGCCCGTCGACCGCACACGTGGGCTGAGCAGCAACCGGCCTACCGGTGCCGGCGGAGGGGCAGGCCCGGTGAGGATCGGTATCGAGATGTGGTCGGGTCGGCGGGGCACCGACCCGACCACATCGCCCCACACCCCACACCCCACACCCCACACCCACCGCGCCGATCTTGCAGTTTCTGTTGCCGGTATGGGCCGTTACGCCCCCTACGTCACGACAGAAAGTGCAAGATCGCGAGGCGAGGCGAGGCGAGGCGAGGCGAGGCGAGGCGAGGCCGGGCGAGGCCGGGTGGGGTGGGGTCAGGCGGGGGGTGTGGGGATGGGGCTGACGGGGGCGTGGGTGAGCAGGTCGGCCAGGGTGGTGCTGTCGACCACAGTGGCGATCGCCCCGTGCACCGCCAGCCAGACGTCGGTGAGCCCGGCGGCCACTCCGTGATAGCCGGCCCGCTCGGCCGGCAGACCGCGCACCGTGGTGAGCGACCCGCCGACCGCACGCAGCACGTCTCCGACGGTGATCTCGTCGGGCGGGCGGGTCAGCGCGTACCCGCCGTCGGCACCGCGATGGCTGTGCAGCAGACCGGCCCGGCGCAGATCGAGCAGGATGCCCTGCAGGAAGCTGAGCGGGATGTCCTGCACCTCGGCCAGGCTGGCCGCCTTCGCCAACTCGCCGACCCGGTCGCCGTCGCCGCCACCACCGGCGGCGGCGACGGCGAGCATCGCCCGGAGCGCGTAGTCGCTGCGCGCGGAGACGAACACGTCACTGACCAGCCTGGTCCAGTACGCCCCAGCGGCGCCGGATCGCCTTGTCCGCAGCACCGAACGCGGCGTCCACGACGAGGCCGACGACCAGGATGACGATCATCGTGGAGAGCAGCCAGGGTGAGTCGGACAACTCGCGGGAGTAGGTGAGCTGGGCGCCGAGCGAGGTCTGCGAGATGCCGACCACGAGCAGCTCACCTGCCATCAGGCTGCGCCAGGAGAACGCCCAGCCCTGCTTGAGCCCGGCGATGATCGCCGGGAGGGCGGCCGGTGCGATGACGTACCGGTAGAGGTTGAGCCCTCGGGCGCCCAGGTTGCGGCCGGCGCGCTTCAGCAGTGGCGGCACATAGTCCACCCCGGAGATCACCCCGTTGGCGATGGACGGCGCCGCACCGAGCACCACCACGAAGAAGATCGCCTTCTCGCTCAGCTCGAAGAGCAGGATGGCCAGTGGGAACCACGCGATCGACGGCATCGTCTGCAATGCTGTGATCATCGAGCCGATGGCGGCGCGCAGCACCGTGGACCGCGCCACCGCGAGGCCCAGCAGCAGGCCGACGGCGACCGAGAAGACGTACCCGAGGGCGGCTCGGCGCAACGTGGTGAGCAGGCCGTCCCACAACTGCGGACCCTGGGCCTGGGTGATCAGCTCACGGCCGACCTCCATTGGACCCGGCAGCGAGTACGGGGGCTTCCAACCCGAAAGGACCACTAGTTGCCAGGCGGCGATGGCGATGGCCAGTGCGGCGAGCTTGGGCCAGGTGGCCGCCCAGATCCGGGTGCCCCGGGAGACCTCCTTGTCCCGACCGGCGATCTCCAGCGCGTCGAGGCCGGTGATCTCCGCGTCGGTACGCGCCGAGCTGGTGAGGGTGTCACTGGCCATGGCGGCCCACCTCCGTACGGAGCCGCTCGGTGACCTCGGCGGCGATGGCGGCGACCTCGGGGGAGTCGATCCGGCGAGGGCGCGGGATGTTCACCTCGGTGGAGTAGATGATCCGGCCGGGTCGGCTGGAGAGCAGGATGATCCGGTCGGCCAGCCGGGCCGCCTCGCGGACGTTGTGCGTCACGAAGAGCACCGAGAGCTTGCGCTCGGACCAGATCCGTTCCAGCTCGTCGTGCAGGATGTCGCGGGTCATCGCGTCCAGCGCGCCGAACGGCTCGTCCATCAGCAGCACCGGAGTGTCCAGGGCCAGCGTGCGGGCGAGCGCGACACGCTGCCGCATCCCGCCGGAGAGCTCGTGCGGGCGCTTACGGCCGAAGTCGGCCAGGTGGACGGTGCGCAGCAGCTCGGCCACCCGCTCGCGACGCTGGGCCCGGGGCAGTCGACGAAGCTTGAGGGGCACCTCCACATTGGCGTCGACGGTCAGCCACGGGAAGAGCGCCGGCTCCTGGAACATCAGGCCCGGATTGACGTCGCCGCCCAGGGTGATCTGCCCGCCGCTGACCCGGTCCAGCCCGGCCACCAGGTTGAGCAGGGTGCTCTTGCCGCAGCCGGACGCGCCGACCAGACAGACGAACTCGCCGGGTGCGACGTCCAGCGACACTCCGTCCAGGGCCAGGACGGCGTTCGCCCCGCGCCCGTACACCTTTGTCACGCCGGAGAGCGCGACCGCTGTGGTCGCGCTCTGCGGCGTCGTCGTGGTCGACGTCATGGCTGGACGACCTCGGGCTTGCCCTGCGCCTTGAGCGCGTTGTTGAGGTACTTCAGGTCGTACAGGCCCTTGAGGTCGACCGGTTCGGTCAGGCCGACATCGACGGCGTGGTCGAGCCCGGCCTTCAGGGAGGACGAGATCGGGTCGTTGGTGAACTCCAACGTCGGCCACGCCTGCTTGATGAGCTTCAAGTCGAGCGGCTTTCCGGTGATCTTGCCGATCGCGTCGGAGATGGCCTGCTGCGCCTCGTCCGGCTTGGTGTTGACGAACTCGTTGGCGGCCACCTGACCGTCGACCAGCCTCTGCACCACGTCCGGGTGCGCCTTGAGGAACTTGGTGCTCACCAGCAGGTTGGTGATGACGAACTTCTTGTCCGGCCACAGGTCGCGCTCGTCGACGAGCACCTTGCCGCCGGCGTTGACCAGGCGGGAGACGAACGGCTCGGGCACCCAGGCGCCGTCGATCGCGCCGCTGTTGAACGTCTCGATGGTCTGGGCGTTCTCCTGCGGCACGATCTTGACGTCGCCGCCGCCCTCCTTGGTGGTGGTGAGGCCCTGCTGCTTGAGCCAGTACCGGATCGCCACGTCCTGGGTGTTGCCCAGCTGCGGAGTGGCGATCTTCTTGCCCTTGAGGTCCTGCGCGCCGGTGATGGTGGGCTTGACCACCAGCGCCACGCCGCCGGAGGCCGCGCCGGAGATGACCCGGACGGCCTCGCCCTTGGACTTGGAGAAGGCGTTCACCGTCGGGTTCGGACCGATGTAGGTGGCGTCCAGCGCACCGGAGAAGACCGCCTCGATGGCGGCCGGGCCGGCGTTGAAGGTCTTCGGGTCCAGCTTGACGTTGGTGCCGAGCTTCTCCGTGAAGATGCCCTTCTCCACGCCGACGACGGCCGGCGCGTGGGTGATGTTGGGGAAGTAGCCGAGGCGCAGCGTCACCGGGCCGGAGCTGCCGCCCGCGCCCTCGCTGTCGTCGCCGCACGCGGCGGTGCTGCCCAGGGTCGCCGCGCCGACCACGGCGAGGGTGGCCAGGGTGACCAACCGGCGCAGGGGGAGCCGTCTCATCGTCCATCCAATCCGCAGTATTCCTACTTAGTTGGTAGGAAGAGTGGGCCAGGCTGCGGTCAGCGTCAAGGCCCATCCACATGGCGGGATGGCGCATCTCAATTATGTCGGTATTTCCTACCAGCTTGCTAGGGTAATCGGCGTTCGGTCACCGGCAGAGAGACGACTTCGCGATGACCTTCCACTGGTTCCTGCCCACCTCCGGCGACGGCGACCAGGTCGGTGCCGCCACCGTCACCGCGGGTGCCGCCAGGCACGACCGGGCCGCGACGGTGGCCTACCTGGCCGCGGTTGGCCGGGCGGCCGAGACGAACGGGTTCACCGCCGTCCTCACCCCGGTGGGCGCCGGCTGCCCCGACCCGTGGATCGTCTGCGCGGCGGTCGCCCAGCACACCGAACGGCTCGGCATGCTGGTCGCGGTCCGGGCCGGTTTCGCGCTGCCCACCCTGATCGCGCAGCAGGCCGAGGCGTTCCAGGCCGTCTCGGGCGGCCGGCTCTCGCTCAACATCGTGACCGGGGGCGACCCGGCCGAGCAGCGGGCGTACGGCGACTTCCTCGGGCACGACGACCGCTACGCGCGCACCGGCGAGTTCGTCGAGGTGCTTCGCCGTGCCTGGGCCGGCCGGCCGTTCGACTACGCCGGACAGCACTACCGGGTCGACGGCGGCGGCCTGGCCACCCCACTCGCCGCGCCGCCGCCGGTCTACTTCGGCGGCGCGTCCCCGGCTGCCGAGACGGTGGCCGCCCGGCAGGCCGACGTGTACCTGATGTGGGGTGAACCACCAACGTCGATCGCGGCTCGGGTCGCCCGGGTCCGGGCGCTCGCCGCCGAGCACTGCCGCACCCTGCGCACGGGCCTCCGGCTGCACGTCATCGCCCGTCCGACCAGCGCCGAGGCGTGGGCCGAGGCCGACCGGCTGCTGGCCGGGATGAGCCCGGAGCGGATCGCCGCCGCCCAGGCCCGGTTCCGTCGGATGGACTCGGTCGGTCAGACCCGGATGGCCGCGCTGAACGCCGGCCGCACCGACGGGCTCACCGTCGCACCGAACCTCTGGGCCGGCGTCGGCCTGGTCCGCGAGGGCGCCGGCACCGCGCTGGTCGGCAGCTACGCCGAGGTCGCGGCCCGAATCGACGAGTACGCCGCGCTCGGCGTCGACGAGTTCATCCTCTCCGGCTGGCCGCACCGCGAGGAGGCCGAGCGGGTCGGCGGCGAGGTGCTGCCCCTGGTGACAGCCCCGGTCGCGGCGGCTCCGGGAAGGTCGCGGGTGGCGGAGGTGTCGACGCGCTAGGGTCGACTCCGTGGCGGCGCGGAGATCCAGAATTCCAGCGACGAAGTATCCGGTCGAGCGGTTCACCCTCGACAACGGCCTGCGGGTGGTGCTCACCCCCGATCGCAGTGCCCCGGTTATCGGGGTGGCGGTGGTCTACGACGTGGGCATCCGCTCGGAGCCGGAGGGGCGTACCGGCTTCGCCCACCTCTTCGAGCACCTGATGTTCCAGGGCTCGGAGAACCTGGAGAAGCTGGCCCACTTCCGGCACGTGCAGGGGGCGGGCGGCACCTTCAACGGCTCCACCCACCTGGACTACACCGACTACTTCGAGACGCTGCCGAGCAACGCGCTGGAACGCGCGCTGTTCCTGGAGGCGGACCGGATGCGGGGCCCCCGGCTGACCGAGGAGAACCTGCGTAACCAGGTCGACGTGGTCAAGGAGGAGATCCGGGTCAACGTGCTCAACCGGCCGTACGGCGGCTTCCCCTGGCTGACCCTGCCTCCGGTCATGTTCGACACCTTCCCCAACGCCCACGACGGCTACGGCTCCTTTGACGACCTGGAGTCGGCGACCGTCGCCGACGCCGCGGACTTCTTCCGCCGCTACTACGCCAGCGGCAACGCCGTGCTGGCCGTCAGCGGGGACATCGACGTGGCCGAGGCGACCGAACTGGTCACCCGGCACTTCGGCGACGTGCCGGCCCGGCCGGCACCGCAACGGCCCGACTTCACCGAGCCCGACCTGACCGCCGAGCGGCGCACCTCGTACACCGACGCCCTGGCGCCGCTGCCGGCGGTGGCCGGCGCCTGGCGCGTGCCCGACCCGGTCACCGACTTCGACGGCTACCTGCCGTACGTGGTGCTGGCCGAGGTGCTCACCGACGGCGACGCGTCGCGGCTGGTCGAACGACTGGTGCAGCGGGACCGCACGGTGACCAGCCTCGGCGGATACCTCGGTTTCATGGGCGACCCGTTCGACGTCCGCGACCCCACCGCGCTGCTGTTGCAGGCGCACCTGCCGCCCGGTGGCGACGTGGACAAGGTGCTGCGCACCATCGACGAGGAACTGGACCGGCTGGCCACCGACGGGCTGACCGACGGCGAGCTGGCCCGCACCCAGGCGCGGATGGCGACCCACCTGCTGCGGGACACCGACGCGGTGCTCGGTCGGGCGCTACGCATGGCAGTGCTGGAGCAGCAACGCGGCGAACCGGGTCTGCTCAACGAACTGCCCCGGCTGGTCGGCGAGGTCACCGAGGAGCAGGTCCGGGCCGCCGCGGCCACCCTGCGCCCGGAGCGCCGGGCCGCCATCGAGGTCATCGCCGGAGGCGTTCGGTGAGCGCGAGGAGTGAGCCGGTTCTGCGAGCCCCACAGTCGCGAACGAAGGTGACACAGTGAGTATCGCTACTTCTCCTGCCGGCCCGCGTACGCTGCCGCCGCTCGGGCCGAACCGCAAGCTCAAGGTGCCCAAGCAGGCCGAGCGCACACTGCGCAACGGGCTCACCGTGATCGCCGTACGCCGGCCCGCCGTACCCCTTGTCGAACTGCGGCTCTGGGTGCCGTTCGGCCGGGTCCACCTGGCCCGCGGCGCGATGCTCTCGCAGACCATGCTCTCCGGCACCGAGTCGATGTCCAGCGTGCAGATCGCCGCCGAGTTGCAGAAGGTGGGCGGCGGGCTCTCCGCGGGCGTCGACCCGGACCGGCTGATGCTCTCCGGCGCCGGCCTGGTCACCGGTCTGGACCGGATGCTGGAGCTGCTGGCCGAGGTGCTGACCGGTGCCAGCTACCCCGGTGACGAGGTGGCCACCGAACGGGACCGACTCGTCGACCGGATCCAGGTGGCACAGAGTCAGCCTTCGCACCTGGCCCGGGAGGCGCTGCTCAAGCGGATCTACGGCCGGCACCCGTACGCGACGCAGACGCCGGAGCCCGGCCAGATCCGTGCCGTCCGACCGGCGGCGCTGCGCACCCTGCACTCGGAGCGGGTCCACCCGACCGGCGCGCAGTTGGTGCTGGTCGGTGACGTCCAGCCGGAGAAGGCACTGGACGCGGCCGAGCGGGCGCTCGGTGGCTGGTCGGGTGCCGGGCGGGTGGCCGAACTGCCGGCGACCCCGCCACTGGAGCCGGGGCCGCTGCTGCTGGTCGACCGGCCGGGCTCGGTGCAGTCCTCGCTGCGGATCGCGCTGCCGGCTGTGTCGCGCACCGACCCGGACCACGCCCCGCTGCAACTGGCCAACCTGATCTTCGGCGGCTACTTCTCCTCCCGGTGGGTGGAGAACATCCGCGAGGACAAGGGCTACACGTACGGCCCGCACTCGGGGATCGAGCACTCCGTCGCCGGGTCGGTGCTGGTCGCCGCGGCCGACGTGGCCACCGAGGTCACCGGCCCGGCGTTGCTGGAGACGACGTACGAGCTGGGTCGGTTGGCGTCGCTGCCGCCGAAGCCCGAGGAGTTGGAGCAGGCCCGGCAGTACGCCCTGGGCACCCTCCAGCTCGGCATGTCCACCCAGGCCGGGTTGGCGGCGTTGACCAGCGCGTACGCCGGCAACGGCCTGCGCCTGGACTTCCTCGCCGAGTACGCGGCGAGGTTGGCGAAGGCGAGCATCGACGACGTCGCGCAGGCGGCGGCCCGCTACCTGGCCCCGGCCCGGGCGGCGATCGTGGTGCTCGGCGACGCGGAGCGGGTCACCCCGGGGCTGGCCGCGCTGACCACGGTGCAGACCGAGCAGCAGGCGTGAGCGAGCAGGCAATGGGGCTCAGCAGCGGGGCGCTGGCGTGAGCGGGGAAGCGGCGCCGCCGTTGGCGCGGTCCACGCTGGATCGGGCCGCGCACCGGCGCGGTGACCAGCAGTGGTTGACCGAGGCGTGGTTGCGCGCCCGGGTGCTGCTGCTCGACTCGACCGACGAGGGTCGGACCCTGGCCCGCACCGAGACGTCGCCTCCGACGTTGGTGCTGTTCGGGGCGGCCGACGTGCCCGCCGGGTCGGAGTCGGTGGCGATGTTCCTGGGTGTCGAGCCGGACGGGGTGCCGGTCTTCGCTGTCGACGCGCCTCTTCCGGCGATCCCGGGAACCCGGGCGGTCCACCTCCGGGAGGTGGGTCACCTGCTCGCCGACCGGGAGGCCGGCATCTTCACCACCGCGTTGGCGCTGGTCAACTGGCACACTCGACACGGTTACTCGACGAGTACCGGCGCGCCGACCGCGATGGACGAGGCGGGTTGGTCCCGGGTGGACCGCAACGGTGGGCGGATCTGGCCGCGTACCGACCCGGCGATGATCGTGCTCGTTCACGACGGCGTGGACGGCCCGGACGGCCACTGCCTACTCGGCAACAACGCCGGCTGGCAGGGCACCCCGGGTGGTCGCCGCTACTCCTGCCTGGCCGGCTACGTCGAGCCAGGGGAGTCGGCGGAGGCGGCTGTGCTGCGCGAGGTCCGCGAGGAGGTGGGCATCGGCGTCGAGCGCATCGGGTACGTGGGCAGCCAGGCCTGGCCGTTCCCCGGTTCGCTGATGCTGGGCTTCCTGGCCACCGCCGACCCGGCCGAGCCGGTGCGGGTCGACCCGTCCGAGATCGCGTACGCCCGGTGGTTCTCCCGCCGGGAGATCGGGGCGGCGTTGGCCGGGCAGACGGTGGACGTGGGCGACGGTGCCCGGCTGATCCTGCCGCCTCCGTCGTCGATAGCGCTGTTTCTCATCCACCGCTGGCTGGACGGCTGGACGGACGCCGACAGCTGAGCACGGTCCCGACCCGTGGCCGCCGTTGCCGCGGCGGTCACGGGCCGGGAACACGGGCCGTCGTGGTCAGCGGGTGCGATCAAACGCGGCGGGGGAGCCGGTCCGACCACGACGGACGACCTGTGGAATCAGGTGCCGGTACGGCCCGGTCTGTGTCGGAAGGCTGGCCGCGACTCGATCAGCGGAAGGACCTTGACCCGTTGCTTGCCGGCGCGGACCGCGCCGACGGTGGCCAGGGCGCGGGCCAGTTGCAGCGCGGCGTCCCGGTTCTCGGCGTGCACGGTCTGCCGGCGCGGCTCGGGCGTGGTCGTCTCGTCGCGAAGTCGGTGGCCGTCCGCCCAGGCGGCGGCGATGTCCCCGTCAGCGACGGCGCGGATGTCGGTGCGAACGATCAGGAACCGCATGAGGGTCTCCGGATGAACCGCGACGGATGAGCCAGTGTGGAAGTTCCACGTACTCGAGGCCATGTTACGCCCCGTGTTCGTCGCAGCAACTGAAACGCGCCTATCGGTTTCGAGCCTCGTCCGATCGGCGGATGCCTGCTCAGCAGGGTCGCGGGTCGCGGAGCGACCGAGCCTGCGGGTACGACGCGACGGGGCCGCCGGCAGTGCGCCGACGGCCCCGTACCAGTCACCGGATCAGTTCAGATCGAACTGGCCCTTCTTCGCCCCGGTGATGAAGCCGAGCCATCCCGCGCGGTTGAACAGCAGCACCGGGCCGCCCCGGTCCTTGCTGTCGCGCAGGGCGACCGCCGACGGGCCGGCGGCCAGCGGGGCGACCTCCACGCAGTTGGAGGTCTGACTGCGTGTGCTGGTACGCCACGGGGCGTCCGCCAACGAGTGGGCGGAGACGGACGGCGTGTTGCGGATTTCGTTCATGGTTCTGCTCCTGGTGTGCAGCGATCCGATGGGACGAGTGGTGCCGCACGTCCCGACGGCAGGTCCCCCGTGGATCACCGGTCCGTCAGTCGCCCCGATTCCCGGCGGCGTTGGGTCGGCGCCGTTGCCGGACCGAACGCCACTGTGGATGGGGGCGCCGCCTCGGTCAGCCGTCCCGTCGCCTCGATCAGCCAGGAGAGGGTGTCCGAGGCGTCAAGTGCCGCCTTGCATAGCCACTCGAACACCACTTTATAGCGATTTAGCGTGATTGCCTCGGTCGACATGACGTCGGTGAAGCCACCTTCGATGGCCAATGTCTCCGGATCGAGGGGATCGGCGAACCGATAGACCGAGAAGGCGGTCGGCGGGAGGTACCAATCGCCGATCTGGGTGTCCCGGGGTAGCACGTGCAGGGCCACGTTCGGCAGCAGCGCCAACTCGCAGAGCTGGAGCAGCTGTTCGTGCAGCACCTCCGGCGGTCCGGCCCGGCGGCCGAGGGCCGCCTCCTCCAACACGGCCGTGTAGCGGGGAGCGTGCGGCTCGCGGGTCAGCAGCGACTGGCGGGCCAGCCGCGCCTGCACCTCGGTCTCCGGCTCGTCGCCGGGCTCCGGCTCGCCCGCGCCCGCGTTCACCTGCCGGGCCGACACGATCCGGAGCTGGGCGTAACCGGGGGTCTGCAACAGGCCCGGCACCAGCACCGGGTTGTACTCGGAGATCTCCGCGCAGCCCGCCTCCAACTCGGCCCAACCGCGCTGTTGCTGCGTCATCACCGGGAAGTTCTTCAACCAGCCGCGCATGTCGCCGGCCTCGTTGGTGATGCCCAGCAACTCGTCGTGCAGTGCCTGGTCGGCGCCGTAGAGGTCGAGCAGGTCGCCGACGTCCTGCGGGTCCGGTCGGCTGCGGCCGTTCTCAAGGCGGGACAGTTTGGACGCGGAGGCCCAACCGATACGCTCGATGACCTGATCGCCGGTGAGGCCCGCGGCCTCACGTAGGCGGCGCAGTTCGATGCCCAACCGGCGACGACGCAGGATCGGGCTGGGTGCGGCAGGAGGCACAGTGTCCTCTTTCCCGTCGACCGACGCAGACGCGACGGTAACTGTATGAAATTCGCCCCCCACGGTCAGTATGGACGGCGCGACCGGTGTCGGAGGTTCCGGCGAGGGCGTGTCTTGCGAAAATCGCACCACGGGAATGCCGGATGACGACGGACCCGCGGTCGCGCCCGTCGACCTCGCCCACCCGGGCACGCCATTCCGCCGGAGGGACCCATGCGCACGATCCTGCGCCGACCCGACTTCCGCCTGCTCTTCGGCGGTCTGCTGGCCAGCATGACCGCCGAGTCGATCCTGCTGCTCGCACTCGCCATCTGGGTCAAGGATCTGACTGGCTCGAACGGGTTGGCCGGTGCCACGATCTTCGCGGTCATCGCTCCGATGACGATGGCGCCGCTGGTCGGCTGGGTTGTCGACCGTTACCCGCGCCGACCGTTCTTCGTGGCCGCGAACGTGTTCACCGCAGCCCTGCTCGCCCCGTTGTTCACCGTCCGCGACGCGGGCGACGTCTGGATCGTCTATCTGGTGGCGGCCCTGTACGGACTCTCGTCCATCACGCTCGGCGCGGCGCTCAGTGGGCTCATCCGCGAGATGGTGCCGATCGAGCTGCTGGCGGAGGCGAACGGCGTCCTGCAGACCGTACGTCAGGGAATTCGACTTGTCGGCCCGCTGGTGGGCGCGGCGCTCTACGCGGCGCTCGGCGGATGGGCGCTGGCCGGGATCGGCATGGTCGGATTTCTGATCGCGGCGGCGGTGGTCACCGCGCTGCCCACTCCGCAACAGCGACCACCGGCAGTCCGGCTGCGGTGGCCGGCCGAACTGGGTGCCGGTCTGCGGCACCTGGCCGACGAGCCGGCCCTGCGGCGGGCCCTGCTCGGCTACGGGCTCGGGTCACTGGTGATGGGCTTCAGCGAGTCGCTCATCTTCGCCTACGTCGACCAGGGGCTGAACCGGGATGCCGCGTTCGTGGGGGTGCTGTTCACAGTGCAGGGCATCGGTGGGTTGCTCGGTGGACTCTGCTCACCGACGCTGGTCCGCCGGCTCGGAGAGGTCGGCACGCTGGCCGCCGGGGTCGCCTTCTTCTCTCCGGCCGCGCTCGCGCTCGCGTTCCCCAATCTGTGGCTCGGGTTCGCGGCGGTGCTGCTGGCCGGGGTCTCGCTTCCGCTGACGATGGTGGGTCTGCACACGCTGATCCAGCGCCGCACGCCGCCTTCGCTTGTCGGCCGGGTCGCCGCCGCCACCCAGGCGGTGGTCCGCGGGCCGCAGGCGGTCTCCATCGGGGCGGGGGCCCTGCTGGTCGGGTTCCTTGACTACCGGCTGCTGTTCGCGCTGGTCGGGGTGGCCACCCTGGCCGCCGGCAGCTACCTGTGGCGGGGCCGGCACCTGAGCGCCCCGGCCGGGGCCAGCCCGCCGACGCCGCCCACCCGCCCGACGCTCCCGGCACCCCGCCGTCCGGCCGAGGACACCGACCGACCAGGGCTCCCGGCACCCCGTCGTCCCGCCGAGGACGCCGACCGGCCCGGGCTTGCGGCACCCACCGACAGTGGTCACCGTGACCCGTTCCCGAACACGACGAGCGGCCGCCCCGGGTGGGGCGGCCGCGCACCGAGAATGAACCGGCGGATCAGGCGTTGAGCGTCTCCAGGTGCTGCTTCACCTGGGTGATCGAGGGATTCGTCAGGGCGCTGCCGTCGGCGAAACGCAGCGTCGGCACCGTCTGGTTGCCGCCGTTGACGCTCATCACGAAGTCCGCGGCCTTCGGGTCCTGCTCGATGTCGACCACCTCGTACCCGATGCCCTCCCGGTCGAGCTGCGACTTCAGCCGGTGGCAATAGCCGCACCAGGGGGTGGAATACATCGTCAGCATGGTCGGATCCTCCAACTCCTCCGGCCGCGACTTGGGGATCAAGCCGAGGCTGTTCGCTGCAACGCTGGGAGGAGCTGAGATGATTCCTGGTTGTGGTGGTTCACTCAGCGTCGGAACAGGTGCTCGCCGGGCTGGACCCGGAGCAACGCGCCGCCGTGACCGCACCTGCGGGTCCGGTCTGCATCCTGGCCGGCGCCGGCACCGGCAAGACCCGGGCGGTCACCTCCCGAATCGCCCACCGGGCTCTCTCGGGGGAGATCTCCCCCCGCCACGTGCTCGCTGTCACCTTCACCGCCCGGGCCGCCGCCGAGATGCGACACCGTCTCACTCTGCTCGGGGCGCAGGGTGTCCAGGCGCGGACGTTCCACGCGGCCGCGCTGCGCCAGGTGCGGTACTTCGCCCCCCGGCTGCTGGCCGGCCGCGCCATGCCCGAACTGCTGGACAGCAAGGTGCGACTGGTCACCCTCGCCGCCGCGCGGGTGGGCCTGCGTACCGACCGGGCCGCCGCCCGCGACCTGGCCGGCGAGATCGAGTGGGCGAAGTCGTCGCTGGTCGAGCCGACCGAGTACGTGGTGGCCGCGGCCCGGGCCCTGCGCGACACACCGCACGAGCCGACGAAGGTCGCCGACGTGTTCACCGCGTACGAGCAGCTCAAACGGTCGAACGGCGTGATCGACTTCGAGGACATGCTGCGGGCCGCGGTGTGGGGCATCGAGGAGCACCCGGACGTCGGCGAGCAGATCCGCAGCCAGTACCGGCACTTCGTGGTCGACGAGTACCAGGACGTCAACCCACTCCAGCAGCGGCTGCTGGACGCCTGGTTGGCCGGCCGCAACGACCTGACCGTGGTCGGCGACGCCAGCCAGACGATCTACTCGTTCACCGGGGCGACCTCGGCGTACCTGGTCGACTTTCCCCGCCGGCACCGCAACGCCACAGTGGTCCGGCTGGTCCGTGACTACCGCTCCACCCCGCAGGTGGTCGGGCTGGCCAACGCGGTGATCTCCCAGGCCCGGGGCACCGAGGCGCGCCTGCGGCTGGAGTTGATCGGGCAACGCCCACCCGGCCCCGAGCCGGACCTGCGGATCTTCACCGACGAGCCGGCCGAGGCGAACGCGGTGGCCGCGCGCTGCCGGTCGCTGATCGACGCGGGCACACCGGCGAAGGAGATCGCCGTGCTGTTCCGCGTCAACGCGCAGTCCGAGGCGTACGAGAAGGCGCTGACCGAGGCCGAGGTGCCGTACGTCGTGCAGGGCGCCGAGCGGTTCTTCGAACGGACCGAGGTGCGCCAGGCGATGGTGGCGCTGCGGGCGTCCACCCGCTCGATCCCGGGGGAGACACCGCTGCCGGCCGCCGTCGTCGAGGCGCTCACCGCCGTCGGCTGGGCCCCGGACGCGCCCCCGGCCGGCGGCGCCGCCCGCGAGCGATGGGAGGCGCTGTCCGCGCTGGTCCAGCTCGCCGAGGAGTACGCGGCCACCCCCGAGGTCGTGCCGATCGGCGAGGCCGCCTCGGTGGAGCGCCCGGTCACCCTCACCGACTTCACCGAGGAGTTGGCGCGCCGGGCCGCCCAGCAGCACGTGCCGACTGTGGACGGCGTGACGCTGGCGTCCCTGCACTCGGCCAAGGGGCTGGAGTGGGACGCCGTCTTCCTGGTCGGGCTCGCCGAGGGCACCCTGCCCACCACCTACGCCAAGACCGTCGAACAGGTCGAGGAGGAGCGCCGGCTGCTCTACGTCGGGATCACCCGCGCCCGGGAATGGCTCTGGCTGTCGTACGCCTCGGCGCGTTCGCCGGGCGGACGAGCCCGGCGGCCGTCGCGGTTCCTGCCCCAACTGGACCGCTCCGGTGGCACGGAACGGGCGAGCAGCGGCACCGGTCCGGCCCGAGGTCCCGAGCGACGGCGAACCCAGATCGTCTCCTGCCGGATCTGCGGCGCCACCCTGCTCGCCGGCCCGGACCGCAAGCTCGGCCGCTGCCCCACCTGCCCGTCCGACATAGACGATGAGCTGCACGAACGGCTGCGCGAGTGGCGGCAGCGGGTGGCCGGTGCGCAGAAGGTCCCGGCCTACGTGGTCTTCACCGACGCGACGCTCGTCGCCCTGGCCGAGCGGCGACCGGGCCGGTCGGAGGAGCTGATCGCCATCGCCGGTATCGGTCCTCGCAAGCTGGGCCTCTACGGGGAGTCGGTGCTGGCCCTCGTAGCCGGCGCCGGGGTGGACGATGTCTGCCCGGAGAAAACTTTCGAAATCTCGTCGTAAATTCGTTTGCCCTCGCCCCGGCGCGAGGAATAGCCTCAGAACACACCACGCGAGCGGCGCCATTCCGGCTGCTCACGAGGTCGGTCCAGTCGATTCGAGGAACGTGAGGGAGGTGGCACCCGTGAAGATCTTCACCTATGAGCGTCTGGCGGCGATGCCGTCTGTCTGCGCTCCGCTGTCGGCTGTCCGGGTGGCCCTTGCGGCTGCACGACCGTCGGTTCCACAGGTGCACCAGGTTCAGGCCGAGCTGACCCTGACCGTCGCGCCCGTTGGAGTCGAGGGGACCAGTGGCTTCACGGGCAATGGCATCCGGGTCGCCAAGAAGCGCATGGATGTCCGCGGCGTTCCACCTCGAGGTAAACCGGTCTGACCATCAGACTCCGGCTCACCTCGAGGCCGCGGAACCCGCTTACCGGGATCCGCGGCCTCAGTTTTTTGCCCGCCGTAAGTACGTCGGAATGCGATCCACGAGATCGAAGTGAGAGAGAGGTGACCGGGAGATGAGTCTGGCGTTGGCCCCCCTCGACATGAGCGTCGAGATGGAGGCGAACCTGCCCTGCCGGAAGTTCGACCCCGACCTGTGGTTCTCCGACTCGCCCACCGAGCTCGAGCTGGCCAAGTCACTCTGCGGGGACTGCCCGCTGCGTGTCGAATGCCTGGCCGGAGCCGTTGAGCGAGCGGAGCCGTGGGGCGTCTGGGGCGGCGAGATCTTCGAGCGTGGCGCGGTTGTCCCGCGTAAGCGGCCCCGTGGCCGTCCGCGTAAGGAGGACGTCGCCCGTGACGCCGAGCTTCGGGTCGAGGCCGAGGCGCGCCTGGCGGCCAGTGGGCTGTCCGAGGTGCGTGGCGCGGTCCGGCTGGCAGCCTGACATGTTCCCGACCCGTTCCAACTACGCCGGTGGCACACCGGCAGTGAGTGAGAAAACGATGTTGAACGTTCCGAGTGGAGCCTTCGAGATGCAACTACTCCACGAAGCGTTGTCCCGGGCTCGAATGCGTCGGCCTCAGGCCGGTCGTACCACCACGAGCACTGAGGCAACCCGATCCGCCCGTACCGTCGCCATGAACAGCCGCAACAAGGCGGCCCGCGACCTGGGCGTTCTCTAGTACCACCCCACGCAGAAGGGCGGGTGCCGACCGGCACCCGCCCTTCCCCATGTGATCAGCCGCCCGGGGCCTCGACGTGATCAGCCGCCCCGGGCCTCGACGGTCAGGCGACCGGGGCGAAACCGGGCAGCCAGCGCTCCAGGATGCTTCGGTACGGCGCCTTCGCCTCCAACTGGCAGAGCACCCCGATCGACCCGAGCGTCACCCGGTGGATCAGCAGGTACGACGGTGGCAGGTTGAGCTGCCTGCTCAGCTGGTACGTGGGGGAGCGAGGGCTGGCCAGTCGACCCGCCTCGGCCCGTAGCCAGGCCCGGGTGAACCGGAAACCGTCCGCCGCTATGGGCTCCAGCATGGGGCGGATGAAGTCGAGCACCCCCTCGGCGTCGATCTCCTCGGCCGAGCCGATGAACCCCTCCGACCGCAGCCCCGCCACGACCTCGTCGGCATCGCCGCGCAGCGCCGTCGCGGCGATACGACCGATCGGCTCCGGGGTGCCCTCCGGCATCCGGGCCACCGCGCCGAAGTCGATCACCCCGAGTCGCCCGTCGGGCAGCAGCCGGAAGTTTCCCGGGTGCGGGTCGGCGTGCAGCAGCCCAGCCCGTTGCGGTGCGGAGAGATGCAGGGTGGCCATCAACCGACCCGCCTCGTCCCGATCCTCCTCGGTGCCCTCGCGGATGATGTCGGCCAGCGGGGTGCCGGTCACCCATTCGGTGACCAGCACCCGGGGCGAGGCATTGATCACCTCCGGGATGTAGATCTCCGGGTCGTCGGCGTACGCGGCGGCGAAGGTGCGCTGCGACTCGGCCTCCAACTCGTAGTCCAACTCCTCGGTGATCCGTTCGCGAAGCTCGGCCAGGAGCGGCTTGACGTCCAGGCCGGGCTGGATGGCCCGGAACATTCCGCCCAGTCGGGAGAGCTGCTTGAGGTCGGCGAGCAGAGCGTCGCCGGCCCCCGGATACTGGATCTTGACCGCCACGTCGCGGCTGTTCGGTTCGCCCGACTCGTCGAAGCCCGGCTCGCGCCACCGCGCCCGGTGCACCTGACCGATGCTCGCGGCGGCGGCCGGGACGTCGTTGAACTCGACGAACAGGTCCCGCCAGTCGGGGCCGAGCTGCTCGGCCAGCACCTTGTGCACGCTGGCGGCCGGCAGTGGTGGCGCCGCCTCCTGCAACTTCGTCAGCGCCTGCCGGTAGGGCGCGGCGATCTCCTCCGGCAAGGCGGCCTCGAAGACCGACAGCGCCTGGCCGAACTTCATCGCCCCGCCCTTGAGCTGGCCCAGCACGCTGAACAGCTGCTCGGCGGTGCGCTGCTGGATCTCCGCGGAGATCACGTCGGAGGCCAGCCCGGTGACGCGCTTGCCCATCCCGAGAACGGTCCGGCCGGCGAAGCCGAGCGGCAGGGCGGCGAGCTTGGCGGTGCGGGACACGGCGCGGCGCGGGATGTCGGTCACCCGGTCATTGTTACCGACCGGAGGGCCCCGCTGCTGCTCTGCGGCTGGGCTGGTGCGGACACTCGCCCTCGCGAGCACGCACACGCCGGGTGTGGCGGCCAGCCCCGACGACGGAAACGGCCGGCGCCGGTGATCTCCATGGCGCTGCCCAGCGTCTCCGGGTGGCCGCCGTCCAGCTGCGTCAGCACCTCGGCCAGGGCGTACCCGCAGGCGACGAGCAGCGTGCCAGTCGTGGCGGCGGCCACCGGCTCGGCGGCGGCGAGTTGCGCGGCGAGCCGGGGCCAGTCCGGGTCGCGGTCGGCCCGGTGCAGCTCGACGCAGTGCAGGCAGGGCCCGGCGGGTGGGCGGACCAACGGCCCGATCACCGGTACGCCCTCGCGCAGTGTGACCAGCAGGTGCGGCTGCCGGCGCTGGGCGAGACCGGCTGCCAGCAGCGCCGGGGGCCGGTCCGTGCCGAGCTGGATCACCAGGTCGATCCGCCCGGCGCGGCTCGGACGGGTGCCGGTGCCGGGTGCGACGCGGTTGACCGCGGCCCGCACGGCCGGTGCGAGCGGCCGACCCAGTTCGGCGGCGGGGATGCCCGTGCCGACCAGATCGACGGGGCGTACCGAGCCGGTGAGCTGGGGAATCACCTGCCCCACGCCGGACTGGGCCAGTGCCACGGTCAGCGGCCCGCCGAGCGCCCCGGCACCGGTGAGCAGGACGCGGGCCGCCCGCCGCCTACGCAGGACCTGCGCGGGGGTGCCGGGCAGTCGGGCGGCGGCCAGGGCCAGCGCGCCGGCCTCCGCCGCGAGCCGGGCGCGGACCGGGCCGGTCAGGTCGCGGGGGAGCAGGCTGTGCGCGGCCACCAACAGGCCGGCTGCCCGCAGGGTGTCGAGCAGGGTACGCGCGTCGTCGACGCTGACCTGGGCGGAAGCCGCCTGGATCAGCACGGTCCGCTCGCTGCGGGTGCCGTCGAGCAGGTCGAGCAGGTGGGCGGCGCGGGGGTTGGCCAACTCCAGTAGGGCGGCCGGCCCGGGGCCGACGCCGAGCTGGAGGGTGTGTCGGTCCCGCCAGAGCCGGTTGAGGCCGGGCAGCAGGGTGGGGCGGGGCAGTACGGTGCGGCTCATGGTCACGAATCGTGACCGCATCTTCGCGTTCGGTCGATCGTTGTCCACAGGCGGTCAGGCCGCTATCCAGCGCTATCCACAGGATTTCACGAGTTTTCCACAGCCCTTCCCACCTGTTGTCGGCCACCCGACAGGGCTACCGCAGCGGTGTCACCACTCCCGACCTGGCAACGGGGGTGGGGGGGGGGGGCGGGCCCCCCCCCCCCCCCCCCCCCCCCCGGGGCGCCCCGGGGGGGGGGGGGGGGGGGGGGGGGGGTTTTTTCGCGAACCCGCCCCCCGGCCGCGGGCCGGGTTCATGGGGGGGTG